>NZ_MRBS01000003.1 GCF_001922585.1 Pantoea sp. 1.19
CGTGCGCGCTCTGGATACGTACATTTTTGCCGACGGCCAGCTGAGCTACCATTTTGACGTGCGCCTGCCGTACCGCGAGCCTTCGGGCCTGTTCGACGGGGCGGCGGAGTCGGTCTGGGACGTGCGGACCTGGCACGGCCCGGCCACCGGCGCCGTCGCCACGCGGGATTACAACTACCGCGCCGCCTGCGCGCCGATGGACGCGGCGGCCAGCGTGCGCAGTGACGCGGTGACGACGGGCGAACACTACCGCTACAAAGAGCCGTACCGGGAAGCCGGCGACGACAGCGACCCGGAGGCGGAAACCGAAACCGGCGCGTTCTACGCGCGGCTTCACCACGAGCGGGAGCTGAACAAATCGGCCCGCATTCACCTGTTCAGCAACGCTGCCCACCTCACGCCCGGGCAGGTGCTGGAGCCGCAGGGCGACGTCATTGCCGCCCTGCAAGAGGGCGTGCTCCTCACGCGGGTGACCTACCGGGGGGCCCGCGACTCCCGCCTGCACGTGTCGGTCTGGGGCCTGCCTTACACCGAGCGTTACTGCTTCCGTCCGGCGGAAGTCCCGCGCCCGGTCATCCCGGGTACGCTGCCGGCCCGCGTCGAGAGCCGGGAGAAGAGCGATACCTACGCGCACCTGGACGAGCAGGGGCGCTACCGGGTGAAGCTGGACTTCGACCGGGAGGGGACGGAACCCGGCTACGGTTACCTGTGGCTGCGGATGGCGAAGCCGACGGCCGGTGGCACGCTGGGCTGGCATGCGCCGCTCATCGACGGCACCGGAGATACCGTTGCGGATAACGCCATGAGTTTCGGCGCAGCGGGGACCAATAACATCACTTTTCGCCATCAGTCATCCCAAAAGATGAGCATAAAACAACACTCACTCTGCGTCACGACCCTGAAAACTGTTGAAACGTGATGATAAGGGATGCGTGTATACAGCTTCTGATTAACGCCATGCGTTAAAAAGCTCCGCGACTGCCGTGCGGAGAAGCCGCAGGGTTGATCAGGCGCTCAGCGTAACGGTGAGAGCCTCGCAGACCAGCGCTGCGGGGGCACGGTTGCGCAGTGTCGATGGTGATAAACGGATTGTCACCGCTTGCTGACGGAGCCGCGTATAAACCGGCGGCATTTTCAGCGTGACATCATCGCCCGGCGCTATCCGGGAGCGCTGGCGGCAAGATGCAAGGGGAGTGAGTTGTCTGATGCGTTCGCCAGTGAGCCAGCGCAAGCCAGACGGCAATGGCATACCGAATGGCATAGCGAACAGAAACGCAAAAAAAAGCGCATGTTCATTGATAACATGCGCTCGTAATATGGCGGTGAGGGAGGGATTCGAACCCTCGATACGTTGCCGTATACACACTTTCCAGGCGTGCTCCTTCAGCCACTCGGACACCTCACCATATTGTTTGTTATCAACAGCAGGCTGTCGACGGGCGCTAATGTAGGGGAAGCGGCGGCGGGGGTCAATCCCCTTTTTCAGGATGTTGATGCGTTTAGCTACTATTTCGTCATTGTGCGCTGAAAGTGTGCGCTTTTACCCGGCGGGAAAGGAAAACAGCGGCCCGGGGTGGTGCGCTTGCGATGCTACGCGGCATATTTTTCTTGCCTCGGCGCGGCTTTTCTCAGAGCCTTGAGGAAAAAGGAGGAAGCATGGAACTTATCTTTTACCATCCATTTTTCAACAGTGACCGCTGGATAACGGGTCTACAGACGCGGCTGCCCGGATCGCAGGTGCGCGTCTGGCAACCCGGCGATGATGCCCCCGCCGACTATGCGCTGGTGCGCACGCCGCCGCCGGAGATGCTGCGGGGGCGTCAGGGGCTGAAGGGCGTGTTTGCGCTGGGCGCCGGTGTGGATGATATTCTCGACCAGCTACGCACCTGCCCGGATATGCTGGACCCCGCGGTGCCGCTGTTCCGCCTGGAAGACACGGGCATGAGCCTGCAAATGCAGGAGTACGCGGTACAGCGCGTGCTGGGCTGGTTCCGCCGCTTTGATGAGTATCAGCAGCTGCAAGCGCAGGGGCGCTGGCAGCCGCTGAAGCCTCACCGCCGGGAATCCTTTACCGTCGGCGTGCTCGGCGCCGGCGTACTGGGCCAGGCGGTGGCCTCCAGCCTGAAGGCGTGGGGCTTTCCGCTGCGGCTGTGGAGCCGCTCGCCGCGGGAGTGGGCCGGAATGCAAACGTTTCACGGACGGGAACAGCTGCCGGCGTTTCTCGCCGGTACGCAGGTATTAATTAACCTGCTACCGGCGACGGCTGAAACCGAGGGCATTATCAATCGCGCCATGCTGCGCCAGCTGAATCCGCAGGCTTATTTGCTGAATCTCGCGCGCGGCGTACACGTGGTCGAGGCGGATCTGCTGGCGGCGCTGGCGGCCGGCGAACTGCAGGCCGCGGCGCTGGACGTGTTTAACGTCGAGCCGCTGCCGGAAGATCACCCTTTCTGGCACCATCCGCGAATCGCTATCACGCCGCACAATGCGGCGGTAACCCTGCCGGAAGAGGCCATGGCGTATATTGCCCGCGCGATTGGCGAGTACGAAGCGGGCAAAATGCCGGCAGGGTGGGTTGACCGCCAGCGCGGCTATTAATTGCAGTCCGGGGCGCCGGGCGTGCCCCGTATTATTCACATCAGGAGAAGGCAATGTACCCGGTTGATTTACATATGCACACCGTGGCCAGCACCCATGCTTACAGCACGCTGCGGGACTACGTCCTGCAGGCGCAAACCTGCGGCATCCGCCTGCTGGCTATCACCGATCACGGTCCGGATATGGCCGATGCGCCGCACTACTGGCACTTCGTCAATATGCGCGTCTGGCCGCGGATGATTGACGGCGTCGGCATCCTGCGCGGCATTGAGGCCAACATCAAAAACCTTGCGGGGGAGATCGACTGTAGCGGTCCGATGATGGACGCGATGGATATCGTGGTGGCCGGCTTTCATGAGCCGGTATTCCCGCCGCAGGATAGCGATACCCATACCGCCGCGATGATCGCCGCGATGGCCAGTGGTCAGGTGCACATCATTAGTCATCCTGGCAATCCGCGCTATCCGGTAGATATCCCGGCAATTGCCGCGGCGGCGGCCCGGCACAACGTTGCCCTTGAGCTGAATAACTCTTCCTTCACCCATTCCCGCAAAGGCAGCGAGCCAAACTGCCGGGCGATTGCGGCGGCGGTTCGCGATGCCGGTGGCTGGCTGGCGCTGGGGTCAGATTCCCATACCGCCTTTACTCTCGGTCATTTTGAGCACTGCCTGCGTATTCTGCGCGAGGTGGATTTTCCGGAAGATCGGGTGTTAAATGTGACGCCCCGACGCCTGCTGAACTTTCTTGAGCTGCGCACCGGGAAACCCATCGCCGAACTGGCTGAACTGTGACGTTGTCACATATAACGGAATAACATCATGAATGAGTTTTCAATCCTCTGCCGCGTGCTGGGCTCGCTGTATCACCGCCCGCCGCAGGATCCGATCCTGACGCCGCTGTTTGCCCTGCTGCGTGAAGGCACCCTGCGGGCGCAGTGGCCGCTGGAGCAGGATGCGCTGCTGCAGCGACTGGAGCAGAACGCCGAACCGGCCGCGCTGGCAGGGGATTACGCGGCGCTGTTTGTCGGTGAGCAGTGCGCGGTCCCGCCCTGCGGATCGCAGTGGCCGAACGGGCCACAGGAAGCGGAGGTGCGCGCCTTTTTAACCTCGCGCGGGATGTCGCTTGGCGAGGCGCCGGCGGATCACATCGGCCAGCTGCTGCTGGCCGCCTCCTGGCTGGAAGATCAGTCGCAGGAGGATGAATACGCGGCGCAGGTGAGGCTGTTTGACAGCTACCTGCTGCCGTGGTGCGGCACGTTTCTGGGTAAGCTCGAAGCGCACGCTCAGACGCCGTTTTATCGTGCGCTGGCCGGCCTGAGCCGCGAAGCTATTCAGGCGATGCGTGAAGAGCTGGCGGAAGTGGAAACCGCGGCCGCCGATCGCGGCGCCTGACGTCGTCAGGTCGCCCAGCGTGCCGCGCGACCAGCACCACGGGGTGCCGGGTAGCCAGAAGGGTGCGCGCAGACGCTGTCCTCCCCCCGCGCCGTTAGCGCAATCCCGGCGTTCACATCGTCCGGCGTGCCGGTGACCGGCGGCGCCGCTGGCCGCTGCGCGCAACCAGAAACGCCGGGGGGCGGCCAGCGACAGCCGCGCCTGCCCGTCGCGCGGCTGCTGCAGGCGTTCGCTGATGCCGCGCAGCACGGCGGCGGCCATCAGATAACCGGCGGCGTGATCCCGCGCCGGCAGCGGCACCGGCCGGTTGGCCTGCTGCCAGCGCTGACCGGCTTCGTCCATGCCGCAGGCCATGTGTACCAGGCTGTCAATGCCACGCCCCCGGCCAGCCCCGTGCGTTCAGCGAAACGTCAGGCAGCCCTGGCGCCAGTCGCTGCAGGCTGTCAGCTTCATATCGCAACCGCTCCAGCGCAGCGGCGCGCTAGCCGTGAACCCGAATCCCGGGCTGCGCCAGCAGCCGCGTAAACGCGGCGCTGTCGTCACGCGGCCGTCCATCGAGACGGGCGCAGCGTTTGCCCAGCGTCAACGCCTCCTTGCTGCCCGACTCCTGCCAGCCGGATGGATCAATGCGCAGCACCTCCGCGTCCACTCCGGGCAAAAAGCGGGCGATGACCGGGCCGGCAATGGCGGCGTGGGCGATCATCCCGGGCTGCGCCAGCAGCCGCGCAAACGCGGCGCTGTCGTCACGCGGCCGTCCATCGAGACGGGCGCAGCGTTTGCCCAGCGTCAACGCCTCCTTGCTGCCCGACTTCTGCCAGCCGGATGGATCAATGCGCAGCACCTCCGCGTCCACTCCGGCAAAAAAGCGGGCGATGACCGGGCCGGCAGCCGGCCCGATGGGCGCCTGGCCACGGCGGCGCCGGCAATGGCGGCGTGGGCGATCCGCGGGGCCTGCTGTCCGGCAATACCCCGGGGAGGCTGCCGTCACGCCGCAGGGCTGCGCAGGTGTGCGGCACAGCCGCCAGACGCCAGGATGGCTCCTCCAGCGCCGCTGCCGCCCCCGGGCTTACCGCCGCGGCCAGCCGGGTGTTATCGCCGTGAGCGCCCCGCACCGCCCGCATTGCCGCGCGATGATTCGGGGCAGTCGTCAGCAGACGGATCCCGCCGCCGGCAGCGGCGGTATCTCCGGCCAGCGGGTCCCACAGGGCCTGAGCCGGCCGGTTTAGCGGAATAACGCGCGGCGCGAACCAGCGCGAGGCCAGCCGCACATCAATCTGCGGCGTGCGGGCCGGCCAGGCGCGCTGCGGCGCTGATCGCTACAGCCGGGCTGCTGGCCGCCGGCTCACCGATTGCACAGGCGCAGCCGAGCCGCTGCTCGCCGCAATGGTATGCTGGCCGGGAGCGTATCGGTAAATGGCTGCGGCCAGAGGGTTTGCCACCGTGAGGTCTGTGAAGACAGGCTTTGGCTCTTTATATCACCCCGACGCTCAGGAACGGCGGGCACGCTGGAACCGCCACAGCGCACGCAGGTGGCTGCGATTCACCACCGCGACGCAGGTACCGGTGACCACCAGCGCCGCACCGATCAATTTAAACTGATTCAGACTGTCTCCCAGTACCAGAATACCAAACAGCACCGCCAGGACGGGGGTCAATAAAGACCAGGGCATCAGCATATTCACCGTGTATTTGCGGATCAGGCCATACCAGAGAGAATAGGCCAGAATGGAGGATCCGATGGCGCTGTACAGAATCGCAAACCAGCCGCGCCAGCTGGCATGCTGCAGCGCGCTCCATTGGTCCTGTTCCAACAGCAGCGAGGCGGCGCCGACAATGGGAATGGCCAAACATGACACCCAGGCGCTCATGGTCAGCGGCTTGATGGGCGGGGACTTTTTCACAATCATATTACTGATCGCCCAGCCTGCGGCGCTGGTTAATAACAGGCAGAGCACCCACCAGTGCGGAATGGTTGGACTGCCGCTGATCACCATGACGCCGGTGAGGGATAACAGAATACCGACAATTTGCTGCAGGCTCAGTTTCTCTTTCAGCACCAGCATGGCGAGGATCATGGAGAACGGCGTGCCGAGCTGCACCAGAATGGCGCTGGTGCCGGCGTCGGTGTAGCGGGTACCGACGAACAGCAGTGAAAAGTGCATAAAACCAAAGGTAAAGGCCAGCGGTACCAGATAGCGCAGTTCGGCGCGCCTGACGCGACAGAACGGCACCAGCAGCACGGAGACGACGACAAAGCGCATTAGCGTTAAAAACAGCGGCGGCAAATCGACCAGTCCCCATTTAATCGCTACAGAATTAAATGCCCAGAGCGAAACAATACAGAGAACCAATAATTGATGACGGGGAGCCAAAGGAAATCCTTTATAGTCAGGCGGCGCTGGCGGATAAAAAAACGCCAGCGGGCGGTAAATCAGATAAAAGAATACTATCGCATTCTGGCACGTTTTTTTCACCGCCTAATGATGAGGAATAATTAACCGCAGGAAAGGATTCACCGCGCGGAACAAGTCTGGTATTTTTTCTGCGGTAAGCAAAAAATACCCTGCCGTGCATTAATTATGCCGCCTCTGTTTGGGAGTGAGCCCATGCGTCGAGAGTCTGTTGCCCCGTTAGCGATTATTCAGTTACAACCCCCTCCGGAGCGCGTGCGCCAGCAGATTGGCGAGCAGCACCAGTGGTTTATTGCCGCGCTCGATTTACAGCCGGGCGACTATCAGGTCTGCCGCCCGGATCTCGGCGAGGCGTTGCCAGCGCCCAGCTCTCTCTCCGCGGCAATCATCTGCGGCTCCTGGGCAATGGTCACCGACCATGACGCCTGGTGCGATCGAATGGCGGACTGGGTGCGACTGGCGGTGAGCACCGATCTCCCGCTGCTGGGGGTCTGCTATGGCCATCAGCTGATGGCCTGGGCGCTGGGTGGTGAAGTGGCGGATAACCCCAACGGCTGGGAGCGCGGGTTACAGCAGATATTGGCCTTGCCGCCGCTGGCGAGCGATCCGCTGCTGCAGCGCTTTCCCGCCCAGTTTTCCGCGTGGCTGTCGCACCGGCAGTCGGTCATTACGCCGCCGCGCCAGGCACAGGTACTGGCGCGCTCGGCGCTGGATGGCTGCCAGATCCTGCGCTACAGCGATCGGGCGCTGTCGGTACAGTTTCACCCGGAGTTCACCGGCGAGATGATGACGGCCTGCCTGACGCACGCGCTGCCGCCGGGCGGCGTCGTGAGCCTGATGTGCCATCAGGAAGAGCCGCACTGGGCGCGCGAACTGCTGCTGCGTTTCTGGCAGCAGGTGGCGGTCAGCCCGTCGCGCGCGCTGGCGGAATAAAAAAGCCGCCCGGTGGGCGGCTTGATGTGATGGGGTCTGACTTACAGCATAATGGTCATCAGGTAGGCGACAAACAGCGCCAGGTGTGCCGCGCCGTTTAGCACGTTGGTCCTGCCGGTCGAGAACGAAATATGGCAGAGCACCAGCGCTGCCACCATCACCACCATTTGCGGCGGCTGCAGGGCAAAGATCAGCGTCTGGTTGGTCAAGATGGCAATGATGGTCACCGCCGGCACGGTCAGCGAAATGGTGGCCAGCACCGAACCGAAAAACAGGTTCATGGCGCGCTGTACCTGGTTAGCCAGTACCGCTTTTAACGCGCCCAGCCCCTCCGGCGACAGGATCAGCAGCGCCACCAGGAAGCCGGTAAACTGCGCCGGAGCGTTCATGATCGTCAGCAGCTCTTCCAGCGGATTGGCGTTCATTTTGGTAACGCTGATCACTGCAATCAGGTGCACCACCAGCCACAGCGCATGCCACAGGCTGCTGTGTGCCGACGGCTTGCCGTGATGGGGATCGTCACCGTCATCTTCATGCTCATAAACAAACAGGCTCTGGTGCGTTTTGGTCTGGATCAGCAGGAAGACGCCGTACATGGAGGCAGAAATGGCCGAGGCGATCAGCGCCTGGGTCGGGGTAAAATTGCCGCCGGGCAACGCAAAGGGAAACACCAGCACGATAATCGCCAGCGGGAAAATCGCAATCATATACTGCTTGATGCCGCCAAGGTTGACGTACTGGGTCGCAAATTTCCGTCCGCCCAGCAGCAGCGAAAAGCCGACCAGGCCAGTAGTCACAATCATCACGATGGAATACAGCGTATCGCGCATCAGCGCCGGGGCGGCATCACCGGTGGCCATCAGCGCGGAGATCAGGCTGACTTCCAGAATCACGACCGACAGGCTGAGGATCAGCGATCCGTAAGGTTCGCCCAGACGGTGAGCCAGCACGTCAGCATGGCGCACCACGCTGAAGGCGCTACTGAGGATCGCCACCAACGCCAGCAGGTTAATGCCGATCAGCGCCGGCAGATCGGTGGTCGCACCAAACAGGATAAGGACCCCGATCGCGAGCAGTGGGAAAAGCAGTGAGTATTCGGTATGGCGGGTTTTCGTGCTGTCTGCGGCACTCATAGGCAACATCTCCTTACACCAGAATTCCTGAAAAAAGACTTCAAAACCGCGCAGTGCGGGATAAAGCGCCAGCGGCGCAGGGTCGAACGCAATAAGTGTAGCGAATTTCACCACACTGAATAATTTTTTTTACTTTTATTTACTTCAGTTGATTTTCGAACATGAAGGGGATTTATTGCGAAGTGACTAATTAACTTGTTGATAGTAATGGTTATGATAAAGAGGGTTTTGGTGCTTATCTCAGGCTGGCTGGCCGATAATCGCCTTAAATATCGGTTGGAATAAGGCATTGTTCATCGTTTATTTCGATGACAGCAATAAGTCACAGGTATCCCTCCGCCGGTAAACAGGTTTGCCGCCAGAGAGCCCGAACTTGATCGCGCCGGGTGAAAACCCTATGGTGGTAGCCTCACCGGGTGCGAGGCATCGCACCGGCTGAAGTGACCGCTGAGAACGTTGTACGGGGGAAAGCAGTGCTAACACGAGACTGGTTACAACAGGCCGATTATCGCACCGCATTTGGACAGATTGATGAGGCGCTGCTGTGGAGCGATGCACAGCGCGAGGCGTCCCTGCGCCATACGCTGGCCGCGCGGCCCGATCGCAGTCCGGTGTGGCTGTTTGGCTATGGTTCGCTAATGTGGAACCCGCTATTTGAGGCCGAGGAGGTGGCGCCGGCTACGCTGGAGGGCTGGCACCGGGCTTTTTGCCTGCGGCTGACCGCCGGGCGCGGCACGCCGGACAGTCCCGGGCGCATGCTGGCCTTGCGCGACGGCGGCCGCACCCACGGACTGGCCTTTCGCCTGCCCGAGGCGACTCTGCTGGCAGAGCTGCGGCTGCTGTGGAAGCGCGAAATGATTATCGGCTGCTACGTGCCGACCTGGTGTGCGCTGACGCTTAAGTCGGGGCAGCAGGTGACCGCGCTGGCGTTCGTGATGGATCCGACCCATCCCCTGTATGAACAGGACGTTACGCCGCAGGCGGTGGCGCCATTGATTGCCCGCGCCAGCGGACCACTGGGCAGTAACGCCCAGTATCTGTTTGCCCTGGAGCAGGAGCTGGTCAGGCGCGGTATTGACGACGGCAGCCTGCGGGAGCTGGTGGAGCGGGTACGTATTCTGCACGCTCCGCCCGCCAATCGCGGCTAGCGGGGCAGAGCGATAAGCCAGGTGCCGGGTGAATCCACCTGCAGCCGCTGCGTCAGCCGCTGGCTGCCGCCCTGTACTTCAAGCTGGTAGTCGCCGGCGGCCAGATTGAGCACCGCATAGCCGTTATCGTTTGGGGTAACGGCGATCGCCTCACCGTTTAGCCGCAACCGCTCACCGTGGCTGAGGCGCAGGTAAACCGTGGCCAGCGTCGGTCCTCCGGCGGCGGGCTGGCCGGCGAGGGGGACGCTGGCCACCGGCGCTACGGCGGACGGGCTGATGGCCCGCCACAGGCCGAATCCCATCGCCAGCAGGGCCAGCAGCGCGACGCCGCCGAGCACCAGCGTGCGGGGCCGCAAACCTTCGCCGGGCAGCGCGGCTGACGGCAGCGGCTGAGCGGCGGCGGGCCGGCGGCGCGCCGGCGCGGCGCTCTGCCGGGTGACGATGGCCCCGACCTCCAGCGTCTCGCCGGCCGCCGCCTCGCCGACCGGCAGGGCCAGCAGCGCGGCAAAGGCCTCAATGCTGGCCGGTCGACGATCCGGCTGCATCGCCAGCGCCTGGTCAATGGCGCGCAGCAGCGGCGGGGAGAAGCCCGCCGGGCGGCGCGTGGCCAGCGGCTGATAGTTATCTTCGATACAGCGCACCACGCTGGCGCTGGGCGGTTCGCCGGTGACCAGCGTATGCAGCACGGCGCCCAACGCATAAATGTCCGTCCACGGCCCCTGTCGGTTATCCTGCTCTTCACTGTATTGCTCAATTGGCGCGAATCCCGGCTTCAGGATGATGTCGGTCTGATCGCTGAGGTTGCCAATCGCTTTGCGCGCCGAGCCAAAGTCGAGCAGCACCGGCAGCTGATTATCCTGTACCTGAATGTTATCCAGCGAGATATCGCGGTGCAGGTAGCCTGCCCGGTGCAGCGTGGCAATGGCGCCAAACAGCGGCGGCAGCAGACGGCGAATCCAGGCTTCATCTATCATCTCGCGGCGCTGCTCTAACCACGCCTTCAGCGTCATCCCGCTGTAGTAGACGGTGCCCATGTAGGCGGTGCCGTTCTGTTCCCAGAAGCGCAGTACGTGCAGCAAGCCGGGGTGATTAAAGCGCGCCAGCAGGCGCGCTTCCTGCATAAAGCTGTTAAGGCCGGCGCTGAACAGCTTTTGCCAGCGCTCGCCGCGCACCTCCACGTTCATCGCCTCGTTTCGCTCCGCCAGCGATACCGGCAAATACTCTTTGATAGCGATGGTGCGCTCCAGCTGGTGATCCCAGGCGCAATAGACCAGACCAAATCCGCCGCCGCCAATAACCTCCAGAATCTCAAATTCATTAAAACGGTAGCCGGCAGGCAGCGCGTGTGGCGCGGTGAGCTCTGACGTCGTCATCGTTGTCTCCCTGTAAGCGGCAAAGGGCCGCGAGTGGTGCGCTATGCTGACCGCGCCTTAGGGTGCCGGCGTAAGGCGGCGCCAGGCGGCCGCGCTGGGATCGGCCGCGGTCACCGGCAGTGCGTCAACCAGATACACGCTATCCAGCGGCCTGGCGCCCAGCACCGGGCGCCAGGCCTCTTCCACCGCGCTGACCCGACTGGCCAGCGCGGCGTTGGAGAGCGCCGGGGACGCCGCCTGCAACAGCAGCAGAGCGCCGGTAAAATGCCAGACGTGGCGCTCGCGATCAAAGGGCAGCAGCAGCCAGCTGTCGGGGGCCGCGGTGCTGGCCAGCAGCAGCCGCTGATTGTTAATCGCCGCCACGCGCAGCCGATCGTCGCTGCGCAGGCCGGAGAGCGGGTAACCGGCCAGGAACAGTACCGGCAGGGACTGCGTCTGTCCCGCGCGGTGAAGCGTCAGGGTGGCGGCCCCCTCCAGCCACCCTTCGGCGCTACAGCGGAGCACCGGCGCCTGTGGGATAAACAGCGATGAGCCGCTGGCGTCCCACCAGGTGCGAAAATGGCAGCCGTCCGGTAATGCAAAATGCTGCAGCGGCTGGCGGTTAGCCGGCGCGGAGGCGGTGAGCGTCGCCGCCGGGGCGATCGCCAATTCCACCCGCCAGCCCTCGGCGCGGCTGGCGCTGCCGCTGGCCAGTCGGGCGCCGGTTTTATCCGTCAGCTGCCAGGGCAGGAGAGTCAGGCTGGGGCACTGGTTTTGCAGCAAATTACCCACGCGCGGCAGAAAATCCTGCAGCACTGCCGGGCTGGCCGCCTCGCCGGTCACAATGCGCAGCGGCAGCGTTGGCTGACACCAGCTCTCCGGTGCGCTGTCGGCAACATGGTCAATATAGACCTCCAGCGACAGGCTGGGCGACCAGACCGCGCGGTAATTTTCCGCACCGGCCGCGCCGGCCAGCGCCAGCAGGATCGGAGCTATCAGAGCAGGTTTCATGCGTATTCCGGTTCAGTGTTGGGACGGAAGAGAGTGGGCGGCAGCGCCCGGCAGCGGCCGCAGAGCCACCGCCTGCGGCGCACCGATCCAAACCGCCAGCGCGCTTAAATTATCGCGCGGCGGCGAGGCGGCGCTGGCCTGTAGCATCCGCGTCAGCCACGCCTGCGGTGAGCTAACCCCGTGCAGCGTCTGCACCATATCCGCCGGCGTAAGCTGCTGCCAGAAGCCATCGGTACAGAGTAAAAAGGCGTCGCCGTCCTCCAGCGACAGCAGGCCACTGTAGCTGGCCTCGCGCGGCGGCTGCGCCCCGAGCGCGTTGACCAGCAGGTGGCGGCTGCGATCGGAGACCTCCAGTCCGGCTTCGCGCAGCTGCTGCGCCAGGCTGTGGTCGCGGGTCACCTGACAGAGTTCGCCGCGGCGGAAGTGATACAGCCGGCTATCGCCGGCGTGCGCCCACCAGGCCTGCTGCTGATGGCGATCAATAAACAGCGCGGCCAGGGTGGTGCTCATCTGCGCATGCTGCGGGGAGCGGCGCTGGCACTGGCGGATCCGGGCATCGGCCTGCACCACCCGCTGCCGCGTCTGCTGCGGACTGAACCGTTCCTCGCCGGCCGCCGGCGCGAGCAGCACCTGCCGGGCGATCCCGGCCGCCAGATCACCGCCGGGGGTGCCGGCCACGCCGTCGCAGACCAAAAAACAGCCGCTGTCGGCGTCAAGCCGCGCGCCGGTGAGATCCTGATTGCTGTCGCGTAGCCCCTGCAGGCTGTCGGCTGCCCAGGTAATGTTCATGACGCGTCAGTCCGGTTTTGTGAATCCTTGTACTGATGCACTTCCGTATCGTAGGCGTGGAGAAAGGCTTCGCCAAACAGGGTGTGAAAGTCATCTTCAATTTCGCCGGCGGTGTGCTGATAGTGGCGCTCAAAAAACGACCACATCGCCGCTTTTCGTCCGCCGCTCAGGGCAAATTTCGGCGCCAGCCCCTCGCGCTGCGCCAGTTCCTCAAGCCGTTGAGGATGAAATGATTGCAGCATGGCGGCAATGATCGCGCGGATGCCGGCAATCATGCCGAGCTGATGGGCCTGCAGATCCACCAGCGCATCGCGCACCGCCGTTTCCGGTGCCATAAAGCCGGGCATCTCGCTCTGATACATCTGCATCAGCACGGTTTTGCCGGAGGGCAAAATCTTGAACGGATTATTGGCCTCATTGAGAATCAGGGTCATCTCCGCTTTGACGCCGCGTTTGAGAATTGAACGCGAGGAGAGCAGGGCCACGGTGCCCTGGGCGAACAGGCTGAGCATTCTGCCGGTCATGCGCATCTGTTCCTCATCCAGGCCGCCAGGCTGGCCGTGCAGATCGAGGCCCATGCCCTCCAGCAGGGCTGACACCAGCCGCGGTTGATCGGCCGCCGGGGCGGCACGATCCGGCGGCATGCTGGCCAGCGGATCGATACTCAGGCGCTGATGGGCCGCGCTCTGCGTCGTCCCGGAGGGGGCGGCCTGGCGCGGCGGGCAGAGCTCCGCGGCCTGCGGCTCGCCGCTGCCGTGCGGCGCAGCCGGTTCGCCAACCTGGATGGCGTAGTGGCCAATGGTCAGCACATCGCCGTTGCGCAGTACCACCTGGTCGCCACACGCCAGCGGCTGCGCATTCAGCAGCACCGGGGTGACGCTGCCGTAGTTGGTGAGCCGGCAGTCGCCCGCGGCGCTGAGATGAACCACCGCCTGCAGGCGCGAGATAGCACGATCGTCATCCGGCAGCACCAGATCGTTGTCCGAACTTCGGCCAATCGTTCCGCCGGGCGGGCGGAACGTGATGCTGTCGGTCGGACACGCTGGCGGTGCCGCTATCAGGGTAAATTGCATGGTGATTTCCGAATCATGGCCGATGCCGTTAGTCGAACATCGGTGGATAAAGCCCGTGTTGCCCGGGACGCGATCCCGCCGCGGGATGAAACAGCGTGGTGAACAGTTGGGCGGTCAGCTTGCCACTGTGTTTATGGGTGGTCAGGGGATACCCGTCGCGCTGATTTGTCCACCAGTAGCTCACGTACTGCATCGGATCAAAATGGCTGCCGACCTCATCCCAGCGCAGCGAGCCGGGCAGACTCTGCCAGCCCAGTACCTCCAGAATAGCCGATGGCCGCGGGTCCGGCACCGTCAGCGGCGGCAGTGCCATTAGCTGCGCGTCGAGCTGTTCGGCATCCAGCCGGTTGCGCACCGCGGCGCCGAGCGTCTCGCCGAGATCGTCAAACCACTCGCCCGCCAGCGCCAGCTGCGCCGGATGCCAGTGGGCGGGGGCAAAGCTGCGCAGGGCCAGCAGCGGCCAGGCGCGGCCCACCCGATCACGCGACGGCAGCAGGCAGCCAATTTGCACCCGCTGGATCCCCAGCGTGGCGGGCAGGGCGAAGTTCCAGATCGGCGCGAGCCCGAAGCGATCGCCCGCCAGACCGCTGAACTGATGCCAGTGGCTCAGGCCGGACTGAAACCAGTTCGACCAGGCTGATACGGTGGCATCTGAGACGCGGCGCTGTAAAAAATCGCCGGCGCCGGGTAATTTGCCGTACCACCCCAAACCGTAGCGTTCAGCCATCTCTTCCCTCCCTTATGGCGACGTCAGTGATGGCTCAACCACCGCCGTGATTGGCCGCCGCGGCGCGGGGACATCGGACGGTGGCAGACCGGCGCCCTCCAGCCTGTTGGCCAGTCTGCGCATCATCAGCGCATTATCACGCGCATAAGGCGAGGATTGGATCTGCTTGTCCAGCAGCTGACTCAGGTGCCAGTCGAGCTGCTGCAAATCGCGCGGCGTCGCGCCCGGCGGCAGCGAGCGCTGGACATTCTGCATCACCCAGCCGCGCAGGAACTCGCCGTCGTAGCTGCGCGGCTGATACAACATCTGATAGGCGCGCAGCGCGGCGCGGCTAAAATCATCATCGCTGCCGTTATCATGGCGCAGCGTTTGGGTGATGCTTTGCGCCACGCGCGGCAGCAGCAGGGCGCGCAGCGCGTGTTGATACAGCGCCCAGCTGGCGTTGGCAACCTGTTCGCCGCGCCACAGGCCGGCGCGCAGGCTCAGCGGCGGATTATCCAGCGTAAAGTCAGGGCTTTGCGGCAGCGCAATCAGCTGATTGAGAAACGGCAGCAGGGCGAACAGATCGCCGCGAACGTCGCGGCTCTGCTGCATTGCCGCCTGCTGCATCGCCGGCAGGCGTTCGGCCACCCGGGCGAGGTAGCTGCGGTTGTGCAGGTAGCTGAGCGTCCAGAGGCTGCAGAGCAGGGCCAGCATCGCGGCAAGGGCGCCGTAGCCCAGCCAGTGGAGGCGCCGGTGGCGATACTCCCAGCGGCGATCGCTGCCGGCCAGTCCGCGCTCGCGAAACACCCGATCGCGCAGCAGGTGGTGGATAAAATAACTCTGACCGCGGGGGGCGGGAATCGGCGCCTGCCGGCTCACGCTGTCCCAGCTGGCCAGCGTCTGGCTGCGCGTACCGGGCAGCTGAAGCTTGCGCGTTAGCTCGCCCATAATCCGGTCAAACGGCAGTCCCTCCTGGGTGCCGCTGGTGAAAAAAAGGCCGCGCGGCGACCACGGCAGGCGCGGCTGTTCAGGCGTAAAGACGCGCTCCAGATATTCGGCCAGCAGCGGCTGCAGCGAGGCAAACTCCTGTGGAAACAGAAACGCGTCGGCGCGCGACTGCAGTTCGTGCTGACCGGCCATGCGGGCAGCCAGCCCCTGCATCAGCTGCTGGTGCATCTGACTAAAGCCCTGGCTAAAGCGCGCGTGCAGCGCATCGCGGCTTTGCGGCACGCTCTGCCACGGAAAAGTGAAGCCCCAGTGCTGCTGGCGTCCTGCTTTATCCAGTCCGGCAAAATAGCTCATAAAGCCCTTCAGCAGGTCGGTTTTGGTCACCATCAGGTAGACCGGAAAGTGAATCCCGATCTGCTGGTGCAGCTCTTCCAGCCGCTGCCGCAGCGCCAGCGCCTGCGCCTGGCGCATCTCAGCAGTATCACTGAGTAAATCAGCCACCGACAGGGTGAGGATCACACCGTTGATTGGCTGGCGCGCGCGATAGCGCTTTAGCAGCGAGATAAAACGCTGCCACTCGCTGGCGTCGCGCTCGCGCATACTCTCCTGCAGGGCGTAGCGTCCGGCGGTATCCAGCAGCACCGCCTCGCCGGTAAACCACCAGTCGCAGTGGCGGGTGCCGCCAATGCCGCGCACGGCGGCGTTGCCCAGCGTTTCGCTCAGCGGAAACGGCAGCCCGGAGTTCACCAGGGCCGTGGTTTTGCCGGCGCCGGGGGCGCCAATCACCATGTACCAGGGCAGCTGGTAGAGGTACTGCGTATTGAATCGCGACCAGCGTCCGCTGCGGCTCTGGCCGTCGGGCGTAAAGTGGGCCCGCTTGAGTACCTGGATCGCATCGTTAAAGCGCTGGGTCAACACTCTTTCGGTGGCCTGCAGCGCATCATCACCCCGCGGGGGTTGCAGATGGCGCAGCAGCTTGCGGTTAAACCAGCCGGCGTACAGGCGGGGAATCAGCTGAAACAGCACCCAGGCAAAACAGCATCCCGCCATTGCCAGCTGGCGGTTTAGCGGCGACGCCAGCGGGTGCCCGTCGCCCAGCGGTAGTAGCGGGCCCACTAACCAAATTAGCGAGCAAAGGGCGGTGATCCCGAGCAGTCCCCACAGCAGCGGGTGCGTGAGGAGGGCGTGACGTTTAGTCGGCATTGGGAACCTCGTGTGCGCGTTCAGCATCGGCCGGCGGCGCGGCGGACAGGACCAGTTCAACCCGGCGGTTGCGCTGGCGGTTTTCCGCCGTGTCGTTGGGCAGCAGCGCACCGCTATCGCCGCGGCCCTCGGTCTTCAGCGCGCGTCGCGCGCCCTGACCGTGCTGGCTCAGCAGCGTCGCGACAGCCCGCGCCTGGGCGAGGGTATATTCATAGCTGGAGGCGAAACGCCCGTCAGCGTGCGCACCGTCATCGGTATAGGCGCTGATAGTCAGAGTGCCGTCGATTGGGCCCATCACCCGGGCGACGCGCAGCAGCAGGGCACGCCCTTCGGCGGTTAATACGCTGGCGTCGCGACCAAACAGGGTATCGCTCGGTACGATCACGTTGCTGCTAACCGGGCCGTCATTGACCTGCAGTGCCTGGCGGTGCACCTCTGGCGCCAGCGCGTCGCGCAGCGCGAGCAGCGGCGTGCCGCTACGGCGGTCGGCAATCGGCCGCGCGCTTTGATAGATTTCGCGTAACACCGGCTCGGCGGCGTTGCCCAGCCGCCAGTTTAGCGCGGTATAGACCAAACCAGCCAGCAGGGCGGTAAGCATAAGCGCGGCCCACAGCGGCACCGGCGGGCGCCAGAGAGCAGTGTGCGCCGGGGGAACCACCAGGTTGGCCAGCGGCGCCGCGGCAAGCGGACGGTGCGTCGCGGCGAGCAGCGCGCCAAGCCGCTGCACCGTCGCCTCACGCTCGGCGCGGCCGTTTTCCAGCCCGCGATAGCGGCCTTCGTAGCCCAATAGCAGGCAGTAGTGCATCACTTCCAGCAGCCAGAGATTTGGCTGCGGCTGTTCTGAGAGGCGGGACAGCAGCTGAAAAAACTTTTCTCCCCCTCCGCTCTCAGTGTGAAAGGTGACCAGCAGGCCGCTGCCGGACCATACGCCGCGGCTGCCCCAGGGCGTGCGCGATGCGGCCTCATCCAGCACGCTGCACAAGCAGTAGCGGCAACCGATCAGCATATCGAAAGGCAGTCCGGCCTGTTTGCAGCGGGTTTCAAACAGGCGCACTTCGTCGATCAGCTGCAACCGCAGACCGGCGGGATCGTCATGGGTGGCCGCCATGCGCAGCTGCACAACCGTGTTCAGCAGCGGCGTGGCCGCCCGCAGCAAAGGGTTATCACCGTTAGCGGTATGGCCGCCCACCGCGCGACGCGCTGGCACGTTCACGTCCGGCAGGCCCAGCGGAACGCGTCGCCGCACTGGCGATGCTGTCGCTGAACGGGGAGGGCAGACCGCGGTCGCCGACGGCCCGCGACGTCCGGAGGTAAAGGGCGGGATCGGCTCATTCGAGGATCCAGGTGCTGCTGGCGTGACTGCGGCAAGCTTTGCTTTGTCCCCCGACGTCGACGCACTCTTTTTTCACCGCCCTGCGCGGCCGCGGGCGATCGCTGCGCAGGGTGGCGGCATAGCGATCGCTGGAGACCAGCGCTTTGCGCGGCACGTAGCCGAGCAGCTGTGACGCACCGGCATCAGCCACTGCGTACCACTGGTTTTCCACCTCGCCCAGCAGCCGGTAGTGGGCGCCATTCTCCAGCTGCTGCACCACGCTGCCGCCAAAATCGGGCCGGGACATGACCGAGGCGGTATAGAGGGCGCGATAGTCACCGTTCACCGGCGTAAACTGCGCCGGCGGCTGAATGGCATAGCGGTGCAGCAGTGTCACACCGTCCACCTCGCTGGTGATGAGCGTGTCATCCGTCGGCGGCGGCGGGGCGGTTTTACAGCTCGCCAGAGCCAGAATTGAGACAAGAATGCACGCGGCGCGAATTTTCACAATGATCCTCGGGAACATTAACTGTTTTATTTACCGATCATACTTAACAAAATTAAGACGGAACGGGACGCAGGCGATAAATAACGGGTGCCAGGACTGGCTAAAATTGCTTCAAATTACATGAAGATAATACCGGCGTTTAGTCTACCTGACCGCTTTGGGAATTCAAACAATTGCGCAACGGGGCAAGTTATGATCCGGCCCTGCCGCCGCCGTTACATCGGGGAAAGAGGCGCAAAAAAGCTTACAATTTAACGGGAAAGCGCGGTTCACCGCCGCGCGTGCCCAGAGCTAACAGTGTGAAATTTAAGAATTTCCGCGTCGCGTCGTTATGCGTCTGGCCAGCGGCTTTCGGCGCTCAGCGTTTGCGCCAGCGCGGCGGCGGCCTGCGATAAACGATGTTGTTTATGCTGCAGCAGGCCTACCCGACGCTCAATGGCAGGGTGGGTGAGCGGCCGGCAGACCGCGCCCAGTTCACGCATCTGCTGCACGCACAGTGCCGGTACCGCGCTGACGCCCAGCCCGCAGGCCACCATTTTTCCCACCGTCACCAGCTGATGACTTTCAAAGGCCACGTCGAGGCGTTTCCCGTCCCGCGCCAGCGCCTGTTCTAACAGCAGGCGCACCGCCGAGGGGCGCTGCAGGGTGATGAAATCCCACTGCAGCAGCTCGCGCCAGCTAATGTACTCGCGCGAGGCCAGCGCGCTGTCAGCGGCGACAATCGCCACAAAGCGGTCGCTGCCCAGCGGGGTAAAATGCAGCGAATTCGCCGGCTCCGGTTCAAAGGCAATGCCCAGCTCGACGCGTCCCTCCTGCACCATCTCCACGACCTGTTCGTTTATCACATCGTGCACCGCGACGTTGATGCCCGGATAGCGCTGGCGAAACGCCTTTAGCACCGCCGGCAGCTGATTTCCGGCAAACGACGGCATCGCCGCCACGGACACTTTGCCCAGCTGCAGGGTGAAGCGCAGGTGCATTGCCTCTTCGACGTTGTCCCAGTCGGCCAGCAGCCGCCGCGCCAGTGGAAAAAAGGCTTCTCCCTCGGGCGTCAGAGTGACGTGGCGCGTGGTGCGCAGCAGCAGTGCGCCGCCCAGCGCGTCCTCGAGCGCGCGGATGGCAAGGCTGAGCGCCGGCTGGGAAATATTCAGGCGTTCGCTGGCCAGGGCAAAGTTCAGAGTGTGAGCTACCGCTAAAAACGCGCGTAACTGCTTGATACTCATTTTCATCGCTGTTCTTTTTAACCTGATTGAAAACAATAGGTAACATTTAATTAATAAGTAAATTAAATCAATTTTGCATAAAAACAAAATTAACAAATCATTTTTGTGACGCGACTATGCCGACAACGCGCCCTGCGGGGCGACAGCAATAGCGGAGGCGGTATGGCAGGGCTGGATAAACGCGTGGCCAGTTATCAACAGGCGCTTGAGGGGTTACAGGACAATATGACGGTGCTGGCCGGCGGTTTTGGCCTGTGCGGTATCCCGGAAAATTTGATCGCTGAAATTCGCCGACGCGGTACGCGCGGTCTGACGGTGGTCTCCAACAACTGTGGGGTGGATGGCTTCGGTCTCGGTGTGCTGTTGGAAAATCGGCAGATCCGCAAGATGGTCGCGTCTTATGTCGGTGAGAATGCGCTGTTTGAACAGCAGATGCTCAGCGGAGAGCTGGAGGTCGAGTTAACGCCGCAGGGCACGCTGGCTGAAAAGGTACGCGCCGGCGGCGCCGGTATTCCGGCGTTTTTTACCGCTACCGGCTACGGTACCCCGGTGGCCGAGGGCAAAGACGTACGCGAGTTTGACGGTCGGCACTGTATCCTTGAGCCGGCTATTCGCGGCGATTTTGCCCTCGTTAAGGGCTGGAAAGCCGACTGGTTTGGCAATGTGATTTACCGCCATACGGCGCAGAATTTTAATCCGCTGATGGCCACCGCCGGCAAGATTACCGTGGTAGAGGTGGAAGAGATCGTCCCGCCCGGTACGCTGGATCCCGCCGCTATTCACACGCCCGGTATCTACGTTGATCGTCTGATCCAGGGCGAGTTTGAGAAGCGGATCGAAAAGCGCACCCTGCGTGCAGGAGGCGATCATGCTAACCCGTGAGCAGATGGCGCAGCGCGTGGCTCAGGAGCTGCGCGACGGCGATTACGTCAATCTGGGTATTGGGATGCCGACGTGGGTGGCCAACTACGTACCGACCGATATCGATGTGATGCTGCAATCCGAAAACGGGCTGCTTGGCATGGGCGCATTTCCCGATATCGGGCAGCTGGACGCCGACATGATTAACGCCGGAAAGCAGACGGTCACCGCGCGCGCCGGCGCCGCCATTTTCGACTCCGCGCAGTCGTTCGCGATGATCCGCGGTGGCCATGTGGACATGACCGTACTGGGGGCGCTGGAGGTGGATGTCAGCGGCAATATCGCCTCGTGGATGATCCCCGGTAAGAGAGTGAAAGGCATGGGCGGAGCGATGGATCTGGTGGCCGGCGCCGGAAACATCATCGTGATGATGACCCACGCATCGAAAGGGGGGGAGTCGAAGCTGCTACCGGCCTGTCGCCTGCCGCTGACCGGGGTGGGCTGTATTCGCCAAGTGATCACCGAACTGGCCTGGCTGGAAATTGCCGACGGCGCGTTTATTTTGCGTGAGCGCGCGCCGGGCGTCAGCGTGGCGGAGATTCAGGCGAAAACGGCCGGGAGGCTGGTTATCCCGGACGACGTACGTGAGATGTCCTTTTTTCCCACGGCGGGAGGTGAATGATGCAAGACGTCGTGATTGTGGCGGCAACGCGAACGCCGATCGGACGCTTTCAGGGCGCGCTGGCCTCGCTCAGTGCGGTAGCGCTGGGTGAGACGGTAATTGCTGGCCTGCTGCAGCAGAGCGGTATCGATCCGGCGTCGGTTGATGACGTGCTGATGGGGCAGGTTCTGACCGCCGGCTGCGGGCAAAATCCGGCGCGGCAGGCGGCGCGGCGGGGCGGCTTGCCGGACAGCGTGCCGGCCAGCACTCTGAATATGGTGTGTGGCTCTGGCCTGCGGGCGGTCCAGCTGGCGGCGCAGGCGATTGCCTGCGGCAGTGCTGATATCGTGATTGCCGGCGGTCAGGAGAGCATGAGTCACGCGCCTTATCTGCTGCCGGAGATGCGCGGTGGTCGCAAGCTGGGGCACGGCCAGCTGCTGGACAGCGTGCTGCATGATGGCCTGTGGGATGCGTTTTACGACTGCGCGATGGGCGTCACCGCGGAGAATGTGGCGACGCGCTTTCAAATCGATCGCGCCAGCCAGGATGCGTTTGCGCTGGCGTCGCAGCAGAAGGCTGCCGCGGCGCGCCAGGCCGGTGACTTTGTCGCCGAAATCACCCCCGTCGCGGTAGCGCAAAAGGGGGATGCTCCGCGTTGGATCCGTGAGGATGAACAGCCGCGGGCGGAGACCACGCTGGCCCAGCTTGGTCGCCTGCGCCCGGCGTTTCTGCCCGACGGCACGGTCACCGCCGGCAATGCCTCCAGCCTGAATGACGGCGCGGCGGCGGTGCTGCTGATGTCGGCACAGCGGGCGCAGGCACTGGGGATGACGGTGCTGGCGCGCCTCTGCGGCAGCGGTATCAGCGGTGTGGATCCGGCCTTCATGGGCATCGGCCCGGTCGAAGCCAGTCGGCGCTGCCTGCGCCAGGCGGGCTGGCAGCTGCAGGACGTGGAGGTGATTGAAGCAAACGAAGCGTTCGCCGCACAGGCGCTGGCGGTGGGGGCCGCGCTGGGCTGGGATCCCTCGCGGGTCAATCTGCGCGGCGGTGCGATTGCGCTGGGGCACCCGATCGGCGCTTCCGGCTGCCGTATCCTGGTGACCCTGTTACACATCATGCAGCAGCGCGCCCTGACGCGCGGGCTGGCTACCCTGTGCGTCGGCGGTGGCCAGGGCGTGGCGCTGGCGATCGAGCGCCCGGGCACCGCGCCAGTGTCGGAGGCAACACCATGAGCGTCACTATTGCCCTGGCGGCGCTGGCGCTGCTGATGATCGCCGCGTATCGCGGTTACAGCGTGATTCTGTTTGCGCCTATCGCCGCGCTGATGGCGGTACTGCTGACCGATCCCAGCGCCGTAGCGCCGGTGTTCAGCGGTCTGTTTATGGAAAAAATGGTGGGCTTCGTGAAGCTCTACTTCCCGGTGTTCCTGCTCGGGGCGATTTTCGGCAAGCTGATTGAGCTGTCGGGCTTTTCGCGCGCCATCGTCAGCGCCGCTATCCGGCTGCTTGGCCAGCGCCACGCCATTCCGGTGATTGTACTGGTCTGCGCGCTGCTGACCTACGGCGGCGTCTCGCTGTTCGTGGTAGCGTTTGCGGTCTACCCCTTTGCCGCCGAGCTGTTTCGCCAAAGCGATATTCCCAAGCGATTGATTCCGGCCACGGTGGCGCTCGGCGCCTTCTCTTTTACCATGGATGCGCTGCCCGGTACGCCGCAAATTCAGAACATCATTCCCGGCAGCTTTTTTGGCACGAACGGCTGGGCGGCGCCGTGGCTGGGACTGATTGGCTCGCTGTTTATCGTGATTATTGGCTTGAGCTGGCTGGAGCGCCAGCGCCGCCGGGCGCAGGTGCGCGGTGAGGGCTACGGCAGCGCGTTGAAAAATGAGCCGGAGACGGCCGAAGATATCGCGCTGCCGCATCCGCTGATAGCCATTCTGCCGCTGCTGTTAGTGGGCGTGTTAAACCTGCTGTTTACCCATTGGATCCCGCAGTGGTACGGCGCGGAGCACACCACCAGCCTGCCGGGCAGCCGCGCGCCGATCGTTACCGACGTGGTAAAAAGCACCGCCATCTGGGCAGTACAGGCGGCGCTGCTCAGCGGTATCCTAACGGTGCTGCTGTTCGGCTGGCGCAATATTCGCGGCCGGCTGGCCGAGGGCAGCCGCACGGCGGTTGGCGGTGCGCTGCTGGCGGCGATGAATACTGCGTCGGAATACGGTTTTGGCGCGGTGATTGCCGCGCTGCCGGGGTTTATGGTGCTGTCCAACGCGCTGCAGGCGATCCCCAACCCGCTGATTAACGAAGCGCTGAGCATTACCGTGCTGGCCGGGATCACCGGCTCGGCTTCCGGCGGGATGAGCATCGCGCTGGCGGCGATGGCTAACGAATTTATTGCCGCGGCGAACGCCGCCGGCATTCCGATGGCAGTGCTGCACCGCGTGGCGTCGATGGCCAGCGGCGGGATGGACACGCTGCCGCACAACGGCGCGGTCATTACTTTGCTGGCCATTACCGGCCTGAGCCATAAACAGGCTTATGGCGGCATTTTTGCCATCACTATCATCAAAAGTCTGGCAGTGCTGTTTGTGATTGGGGTGTTCTACCTCACCGGCATTGTCTGAATCAGGAGACGCTTATGCAACTGCATGGAAAAACCGCGCTGATCACCGGATCGACCAGCGGAATCGGCCTCGGTATTGCTCATACTCTGGCCGCCGCCGGAGCCAATATTATTCTTAACGGCTTTGGCGAAGTGGCGCAGGCGAAGCAGGCGCTGGCGCCGCACGGCGTGCGCGTACTGTATCACGATGCCGATATGGCCGATGCTGAACAGATTGCCGCCATGATGGCCTGGGCCGGAGCGGAGGCGGGCGGTGTTGATATTCTGATTAATAATGCCGGTATACAGCATACCGCGCCGGTGGCCGCGTTTCCGGTAGCCAGCTGGGACGCCATTATCGCCGTTAATCTCTCCTCGGTGTTTCACACCAGCCGGTTGGCGCTGCCGATGATGCAGGCGCGCGGCTGGGGGCGGATAATCAATATCGCTTCGGTGCACGGACTGGTCGCCTCGAAGGAGAAGGCTGCCTACGTAGCCGCCAAGCACGGCGTCGTGGGGCTGACCAAAGTGCTGGCGTTGGAAACGGCGCACGCCGCCATCACCTGTAATGCCATTTGTCCCGGCTGGGTACTGACCCCGCTGGTGCAGCGGCAAATTGATCAACGCATTGCCGCCGGGGCCAGCCCGGAGGCGGCCAGCGCCGCGCTGCTGGCGGAGAAGCAGCCGTCGCAGCAGTTTGTCACCCCGCAGCAGCTGGGCGAACTGGCGCTGTTTTTATGCAGTGAGGGCGCCGCACAGGTGCGCGGCGCGGCGTGGAATATGGATGGAGGCTGGCTGGCGCAGTGATCGCCCCGGCTGGGCGAAACGTGCTCTGGCCATGTTGTCCCGGAAAATTCCGATTATACTGCTACCCGACGCCGCGATCGGCCGATCGCGGCGCTTTTTTATGACCGGGTGCGCCCGCGCGCTGCCCGCCACCGATGAAAAAGACAGGGTCAGTCATGAAATATTTCATCCTCGCGATCTTTCTTCTTTCCGTGTTATACGTGCATTTTCGCGGCCGGGTGCGCTACCGCTTTTGGCGCCAGCTGTCCGATCACTCCACCTTTACCGCGCCGCTTAACGGCTTTATGTACCTGTTCTCCGGCGTGCCTAATACGCCGTTTTTGTCGCCACAAACCTTTCCCGAGCTGCAGGTACTGCGCGATAACTGGCAGGCGATCCGCGATGAGGGGCGTCAGCTGATGGCGATGCAGCAGATTAAAGCCGCAGAGGGGTATACCGACGCCGGATTTAACTCCTTTTTCAAAACCGGCTGGAAACGTTTTTACCTGAAGTGGTATGAGGAGGCCCATCCCTCTGCCAGCGCGCTCTGTCCGCTGACTTCGGCGCTGCTGCGCGATATTCCGTCGGTAAAGGCGGCCATGTTTGTCACCTTGCCGGACGGCAGCCGCCTGCCGCGTCACCGCGATCCCTATGCCGGATCGCTGCGCTATCATCTGGGACTGGAGACCCCGAATGATGACCGCTGCTTCATCGAGGTGGACGGTACGCCTTACAGCTGGCGGGACGGCGAAGCGGTACTCTTTGATGAAACCTACATCCATTTTGCCGAGAATCACAGCGGTGCCAACCGGCTTATCTTGTTTTGCGATATTGAACGCCCGATGCGCTATCGCTGGGCCCAGGCGGTCAATCACTGGCTGGGTCGGCACCTGATGAGCGCCGCCGCGGCGCCTAACGGCGAGGGCGATCGCACCGGCGGCGTCAATCGCGCCTTTAAATACATCTACCCGATCCGTCTGGTCGGCAAGCGGCTGAAGGCGTGGAACCGACGCGTCTATTACCTGGTGAAATGGCTGCTGTTCGGTGGCGTGGCCGCCCTGATCTGGTTCTCGCTGTGATTAATGGTTCGCCGATTGCCCCTGACGTCGCGGCGAACTGTCTGATAATCCCCAGGCGGCCCTGAGAAATGGATCCGCTTATGTTACGCTTACGTTTAATGTTGTGATTGAGATAACGCGTTTACCGCTACGGACCCGCTGTGATGATCGTTAGTCCGCGCTTACGCCGCTGTATGACTCTGTTGGTCGTCGGGCTGCTGCCCGCCGTGCCGGTGCTCTCTGCCGCCCCGGGGGTGTCGGAGGCGCCGTTTTCCGATCCGGCACGCTTCCAGGCCCGGGAGCAGGGGCTGCCCGAGCTGGGCGGTCAGCAGGACGATCAGGCGCTGGCCCGCCGGCTGGCCGAAATGGCGCGCGACATTGGCGAAGCCAGTATGAACAGCAGCGACGATCGCTCGCTGGGCGATCAGGCGGAGATCTGGGCCTTTAACCAGCTGCGCGACACGGTTGCCGGCGAGGTCAGCGATCGCGGGGAGGCGCTGCTGTCGCCGCTGGGCAACGCCACGCTTGACCTGCAGGTGGATATGGACGGCAATTTTAGCGGCACCGGCGCTCAGCTGTTCACCCCGTGGCAGGATCGCGACGATCGTTTGACTTTTAGCCAGCTGAGCGTCCGGGAGCAGGATGAAGGCCTGCTGGGTAACGCCGGGTTGGGTCAGCGCTGGATAAGCGAACGCTGGCTGCTGGGCTATAACGCCTTTGTGGATCACCGCTTTCGCGACGGCAGCAACCGCGGCTCGATCGGGGCCGAAGCCTGGAACCGCGCGCTACGCTTTTCCGCCAACTATTATCTGCCGCTGTCGGGCTGGAAAAACGCCGGCGCCGGACAGCAGCAGCGAATGGCGCGCGGATATGACATAACAACCCAAAGCTACCTGCCATTCTGGCGACAGCTGGGCGTGTCGCTGAGCTATGAGCAGTACCTCGGCGATCGGGTGGACCTGTTTAACAGCGGTAATCCCTATCACAATCCCTCGGCGGTCAAGCTCGGCGTAACCTGGACGCCGGTGCCGCTGGTGACCCTGTCGGCCAGCCATAAAGAGGGTGAGGGGGGAGAAACCCAGGATCAGTTTGGCCTGAAGCTTAACTACCGTTTCGGCGTGGCGCTGGAGCAGCAGCTGCGTCCGGATAACGTGGACGCCATCCGCTCGCTGCGCGGCAGCCGCTATGACAGCGTCGAACGCCGTCAGGATCCGGTGATGGCTTACCGCCAGCGGAAAACCCTGTCGGTGTTTCTGGCTACGCCGCCGTGGCAGCTGGCGCCCGGCGAGACGCTGGCGTTGAAAGTGCAAATTCACCACGCCCACCCCATTCGCCAGGTGATCTGGCAGGGCGACACCCGCGAGCTGAGCCTGACGCCGCCGCCGGATAATCGCGATCCGCAGGGCTGGACAATCATTCTGCCGGCCTGGGACGGCCGTCCGGGGGCCAGCAACAGCTGGCGACTCTCGGTGACGCTGGAGGACGATACCGGGCAAAAAGTGACCTCGAACTGGATAACCCTGAGCCTCACGCCACCGGTCACGCTCGACGACGGTGACGCAGACGCCCGTTTTAATCTGATGGCCCCCTGAAAACGTCCGCGTGTGCGACAAAAGCGTGCAGCCCTGCCTCTCGGTGGGGCAGCCGCCGGCAAAAAACCTGACCCATTCCCGGCAGCGATCACAACTCCATCATTTTCTTCCCATTTTGCATAACTCTGCTGATTAATGCATGGCGAAAGCCGGCATTCGGAGAGTTATTCACTTTTTATGCATTTTAATTGAATAACTGGCGGGGCTAACTCATTGATATTACTTCAGCACAGCGATTTTATGCATTTATTTCGCTAGCTGGCACGAACGCTGCAAATTACATTAGAACCGTACCTAATCATTTCAGTAACATTATTAGAACTTTTGATTAACTTGTCAGCTGAGGAGCGCGAGGCCGCTATGCAACAGTCCATGTCACGTCAAGATTTCGATCGCCTGATGGTGCCCACCTACGCGCCGGCCACTTTTGTACCGGATCGGGCCGCCGGTTCTCGCCTGTGGGATCAGGCTGGCAAAGAGTATATTGACTTTGCGGGCGGCATCGCGGTGAATGCGCTGGGCCACGCCCACCCGGCGCTGCAGGCGGCGCTGCAGGAGCAGGCTACCCGCCTGTGGCACACCGGTAACGGCTACACTAACGCGCCAATCCTGCGGCTGGCGCAGGCGCTGACCGACGCCACCTTTGCCGACAAAGCCTTCTTCTGTAACTCCGGCGCCGAGGCCAATGAAGCGGCGCTGAAGCTGGCGCGTAAAGTGGCGCACGATCGGGTAGGCATGCACAAAAGCGGCATCGTGGCGTTCAGTAATGCGTTTCACGGCCGCACGCTGTTCACCGTCTCCGCCGGTGGTCAGCCAGCCTATTCGAAAGACTTTGCGCCGCTGCCGGGCGCCATTAGCCATGCACCGTTTAATGACCTGACCGCCGCCAGCCAGCTGATCGACGACAGCACTTGCGCGGTGATCGTAGAGCCGGTGCAGGGGGAAGGCGGCGTACTGCCGGCCACGCAGGCCTTTCTGCAGGGGCTGCGCGCGCTGTGTGATAAGCATCAGGCCTTGCTGATTTTTGATGAAGTGCAGACCGGGGTGGGCCGCACTGGCGAACTGTATGCCTATATGCATTACGGTGTGACTCCGGACGTCTTAACCACCGCCAAAGCGCTGGGCGGCGGCTTCCCAATTGGCGCCATGCTGACCCGCGACGATCTGGCCACCGCGCTGGTGGTGGGCACGCACGGCACCACCTATGGCGGTAACCCGCTGGCGGGTGCCGTGGCCGGCAAGGTGCTGGAGCTGATTAACCAGCCGGCGATGCTGGCCGGGGTGAAGCAGCGCCACGAGTGGTTTAAAGAGGGGCTGCAGGCGATCAACCAGCGGCTGGGCGTATTCAGTGAGATTCGCGGGCTGGGGCTGCTGATTGGCTGCGTACTCAGCCCCGCGTGGGCGGGGCAGGCAAAGGCGTTTACGCTCGCCGCCGCCGAAGAGGGCGTGATGGTGTTGATTGCCGGGGCTAACGTGGTGCGCTTCGCACCGGCGCTCAACATCAGCGAGCAGGAGGTGGCCGAGGGGCTGCGCCGCTTTGAGCGCGCCTGCGAAAACAGGCTGGAGGGGGGCGCATCATGATGCTAATCCGTCCCGTCACCCGCGACGATCTGCCGCAGCTACTGACAATGGCGGAGAAGACCGGCGGCGGTATGACCTCGCTACCGGTTGACCGCGAGACGCTTGCGGCGCGCATTGAGCGCTCGCTGCAGAGCTGGCAGGGGACGCTGCCGCGCGGCGAGCAGGGCTTTGTGTTTGTGATGGTCGACGCCGGGCAAGATCGCGCCGTCGGGATCTGCGCCATCGAAGCCGCGGTCGGGCTGCAGGATCCCTGGTATAACTATCACGTCGGCAACCAGGTACACGCCTCAAAAGAGCTGAATGTTTATAACAGTATGCCGACCCTGTCGCTCAGTAACGATCACACCGGCAGCAGCGAACTCTGCTCGCTATTTCTCGATCCGGACTGGCGCGTCGGCAAAAACGGTTATCTGCTGTCAAAATCGCGCTTCCTGTTTATCGCCGGTTTCCGCGATAAGTTCGCCGACAAAGTGGTGGCGGAGATGCGCGGGGTCAGCGATGAGCACGGCCATTCACCGTTCTGGGAAGCGGTGGGGCAGCGCTTTTTTTCGATGTCGTTCCGCGATGCCGACTACCTCTCCGGTACCGGTCAGAAGGCGTTTATTGCCGAGCTGATGCCCAAGCATCCGCTGTATATCGATTACCTGTCACCGGCCGCGCAGGCGGTGATTGGTCAAACCCATCCGCACACCGCGCCAGCGCGTGCGGTGCTGGAGGCTGAGGGCTTTCGCTACCGCAACTATATCGACATTTTTGACGGTGGTCCGACGCTGGAGTGCGACACCCGCCATATTCGCGCGGTGCGTAAAAGCCGGCTGCTGACCGTCACCGACGCCGCGGTCATCGACACCACGCTGCCGCTCTGTCTGGTGGCGAATGAGGACTTTCACCAGTTCCGCGCGACCCTGCTGCGCGCCGATCCGCGGGCGAATACGATCGCCATCGACGCGCGCGCCCGGGGGCTGCTGCAGATCCAGCCGGGCGATACCGTGCGGGTGGTTAAACTTTGTGAGGAGGAGAAAACAGCATGACGCATCTGATTAACGGTGAGTGGCAGACCGGCGAGGCGGCCCCCTTTGCGAAATGCGATCCGCTGAGCGGGGAGTGCCTTTGGCAGGGAGAGGCCGCCAGCGATGGGCAGGTCGACGCCGCGGTAAGTGCGGCGCGCGGCGCCTTCCCCGAATGGGCACGGCAGACGTTCGCCGCGCGTCAGGCGCTGTGCGAACGCTTTGCCGGACTGCTCAGCGCCAATCAGCGTGCCCTGGCGGAAACGCTGGCGCGCGAAACCGGCAAGCCGCGCTGGGAAGCGCTGACTGAAGTGGCCGCAATGATCAACAAAGTGGCGTGGTCGGTGCAGGCCTACCATCAGCGTACCGGTACCACCACCCACGCCGACGGGGCGCTGCGCCACCGTCCGCACGGCGTGATGGCGATTTTTGGCCCCTATAATTTCCCCGGTCACCTGCCCAACGGTCACATCGTGCCGGCGCTGCTGGCCGGGAACACGCTGGTATTCAAGCCGAGTGAACTGACTCCCGCCACCGCCGAAGCCACAGTGAAGCTCTGGCTGGAGGCCGGGCTGCCGGCCGGCGTGCTGAACCTGGTGCAGGGCGGACGTGAGACCGGCCAGGCGCTGGCCCGGCATCCGCAGATCGATGGCCTGCTGTTTACCGGCAGCGCCGCTACGGGCTTTCAGCTGCACCACCAGTTTGCCGGCCAGCCGGAGAAGATGCTGGCGCTGGAGATGGGCGGCAATAATGCGCTGATCGTAGAGGACGTGGCGGACATCGACGCCGCGGTTCACCTGACCATTCAGTCCGCGTTTATCAGCGCCGGACAGCGCTGCACCTGTGCCCGGCGCCTGCTGGTCCGACGCGGCAGCGAGGGCGATGCATTTCTGGCCCGCCTGGTGGCGGTGGCCGGACGGCTGCAGCCCGCCGCGTGGAACGCCGAACCGCAGCCGTTCATGGGCACGGTGATTTCGCCGCAGGCCGCCGGACGCATCATGGACGAGTGGCAGAGACGGATAGCGGCCGGGGCGCAGGTACTGCTGCCGATGCGCTGGCCCGATCGCCAGAGCGCGCTGTTAACCCCCGGGATCCTTGACGTCACCGGACTGCCCGCGCTGCCCGATGAAGAGGTCTTTGGTCCGCTGCTGTCGGTGATTCGCTATGACCACTACCCGCAGGCGATTGCCCTTGCGAATCAGACGCGCTACGGCCTCTCTTGTGGGCTGATATCGCCGCAGCGTGATAAATTTGAGCGGCTGCTGCTGGAAGCGCGCGCCGGCATCGTCAACTGGAATAAGCCGCTGACCGGCGCCGCCAGCAGCGCGCCCTTTGGCGGTATCGGCGCCTCCGGTAACCACCGCGCCAGCGCCTGGTATGCCGCGGACTACTGCGCCTGGCCGCTGGCGTCGCTGGAGAGCCCGGATTTAACCCTGCCTGCGACCCTGTCGCCGGGCCTCGACTTTACCCCGGGAGATTATCATGCGCGCGCGTGAAGCGAATTTTGATGGCCTGGTGGGGCCCACCCACCACTACGCCGGCTTGTCCTTCGGTAATGTCGCGTCGACCCGGCATCAGCATCAGGTGTCAAATCCGAAACTGGCGGCCAAACAGGGCCTGCTGAAGATGAAAGCGCTGGCGGATCGCGGGTTTTTACAGGGCGTGATCCCGCCGCATGAGCGCCCCTGTCTGCCGGTGCTGCGGCAGATTGGCTTTTGCGGCAGCGATGAAGCCGTGTTACGCGCCGCGATGGCGCAGGCACCGGCGCTGCTCTCCGCCGCCAGCTCTGCGTCGGCGATGTGGGTGGCCAATGCTGCCACGGTATCCCCCTCGGCCGACAGCGGCGATGGCCGGGTGCATTTCACCGTGGCTAACCTGAATAATAAATTCCATCGGGCTATCGAGGCGCCGGGTACCGAAGCGATTCTGCGGGCGCTGTTTGCCAGCCCGGCGCATTTTCGCGTGCACGGCGCGCTGCCGCAGGTGACGCTGTTTGGCGACGAGGGCGCCGCTAACCACAACCGCTTTGCTGAACAGCACGGCGACCCCGGCGTGCAGCTGTTCGTCTGGGGCCGCGAAGCCAGCGGCGCAGGACTCGCGCCCAGCCGCTATCCGGCGCGACAAACCCGCGAGGCCAGCGCCGCGGTAGCGCGACTGCACGGTCTCGATCCGCAGCGGACGCTGTTTGCGCAGCAGAATCCGGCGGTGATCGATCAGGGCGTATTCCACAATGACGTGATCGCGGTGAGTAACGGTCCGGTGCTGTTCTGCCACCAGCAGGCCTTTGTCGATCAGCCGGCTCTGCTGGCAACGCTGGCCGAACGGGTACCGGGGTTTCAGGTGATTGAGGTGCCTGACCGCGCGGTTTCGGTAGCCGATGCGGTGCAGACTTACCTGTTTAACAGCCAGCTACTGAGCAAAGATAACGGCCGCATGCTGCTGGTGTTGCCGGAGGAGGCGCGTCGTCACGCCGGCGTCTGGCGCTGGCTCAATCAGCGGGTAGTGCACGATTCGGCAATCGACGAATTGCAAGTGTTCGATCTGCGCGAGAGCATGTGCAACGGCGGCGGCCCGGCCTGTCTGCGGCTGCGGGTCGTGCTGACCGACGCAGAGCAGGCGGCGGTGAATCCGGCGGTGTGGATGAATGCGGCGCTGTTTACCCGCCTGAATCAGTGGATCGACGATCACTATCGCGATCGCCTCAGTCAGGCCGATCTGGCCGACCCTCAGCTGCTGCAGGAGAGTCGTACCGCGCTGGATGCGCTAACTACCCTTTTGAATCTTGGCAATATTTATGCCTTTCAGCAATAGGATGGCGGCCTGAACGCCCAGGAGAGAACGATGCAACCGTTGTTACAGACGTTACTACAGCCCGGGATGGTTGGCGATCCCTGCGGTGAAACCGCGACGCTCCAGTGGCAGTGGCGGGAAGAGGGGATCCTGGAGCTGGAGCCACGCCGGCCGGTCAGTCAGTCGCTGGTGCTCTCCTGCGGTATTCACGGTAATGAGACCGCGCCGGTCGAGATGGTCGCGGCGCTGGTGGAGGCGCTGTTGCGCGGCGATGCGCCGCTGCGGGTCAGATTGCTGGTGGTGTTTGGCAATCCGGCCGCGCTGCGCGCCGGAAAGCGCTACCTGCATGATGATATGAACCGCCTGTTTGGCGGCCGCTGGCAGCGCTGTCGCGACGGGATTGAGTCGCGGCGGGCCTGGCAGCTGGAGCAGGCGCTGGAGCGTTTTTATCAGGCCGGGCACGCGGAGGAGACGCGCTGGCATCTGGATCTGCATACCGCCATCCGCGGCTCGCACCATCCCCGCTTTGGCGTACTGCCCTTCAGTTCCCAGCCGTTTCCGACCGCGTTTATCGACTGGCTGCCGGCGGCCGGAATGGAAGCGCTGGTGTATCACCGGGCGCCGGGCGGTACCTTCAGCCACTTCAGCCGCGCGCAGTTTGCCGCAGCCAGCTGTACGCTGGAGCTGGGAAAGGCCCTGCCGTTTGGCGCGAACGACCTGGCGCAGTTCCGCAGCACGGCACAGGCGCTGGCGGCGCTGCTGAGTGCGACGCCGCTGCCGGCCATCACCGCGCGGCCAAAACGTTACAGTGTCACTCAACAGATTACCCGAAACAGCGAGCAGTTTATGCTGCACATGCGCGCGGATACGCTGAACTTTACCGCCTTCGAGCAGGGGACCCTGCTGGCAGAAGAGGGGGATCAGCGCTACTACGTGCAGCAGCCGCGGGAGTATGTGCTGTTTCCTAACCCCGGCGTGGCGCCGGGGCTGCGGGCGGGACTGATGCTGGTGGAGGAACCCGCGGAGTGAGCGGCCTGATGGATTATCCTCCGTGACAGCCCTTATCGCATCCTGAACAGGTCGGCGCCGCGACGCGGCCGGGACCGGAGAGACTGCGCCAGTGGCGGGCGCGGCGCAATAGCAGCAGCAGCAGCAGGTTGACCGCCACAATGCCGACTACCCACAGCAGACTGCGGCCGGGATGCTGGGAAAACGTGGCGATCTGATAGAACAGCGTGGCGATTGACCAGGCGACGTTCAGCCCCCAGCCAATCGAGAACAGCATCCAGCCGCGATGCGCTTCCCGGGCAATCGCCCCCATTACCGATACGCAGGGCACGTAGAGCAGCACGAAGATCAGGTAGCTGTAGGCGGCCACGCCGCTGCCGAATTTGCTGCTCATGATCCCCATCGCGCCGGTGGCCATCTCACCGTCACCTTTGCTGGCTTCGATGGGGTTGGCCAGCACGCTCAGGCTAACAATCTCACGCAGCCCCTGCCAGGTCTGACTCAGCGCAGCGCGCAGCGCGTTGGTCAGGCTGAAAGTGGCGGGGTCAAACGGCTGCTGATGCAATTGTTCCGCGGTGTATAGCGTGTTCAGCGTCCCCACCACTACCTCTTTTGCCATCGCGCCGGTAATCAGCCCAACGGTGGCCTGCCAGTTATCGTCGCTGACCCCCATCGGCCCTAACAGCGGGGTAATCTGCTGGCTAACCGACGCCAGCGCAGACTGGTTGATGTTATCCACCGCCTCTCCCCGCAGCGAAAAGCTGTTCAGCGCGCCAATCACCAGGCTGACAAGGATAATTATCTTGCCGGCGCGTAAAATAAACCCCCGCAGCCGCTGCCACGTCTGCAGCAGCAGGGTTTTCAGGTGTGGCAGGTGATAGACCGGCAGCTCCATGACGAAGGGTGAGGCGCTGCCGCGCATCAGGGTGGCTTTCAGCATCAGGCCGGTGAATACCGCCACCAGGATCCCGAGCAGATAGAGTGAGAACACCACGGCGGCTCCGCCCTGGCCGAAAAACGCCGCGGCGAAGACGGCAAAGATGGCCAGACGCGCCCCGCAGGACATAAACGGTGCCATCATGATGGTGGTCAGCCGTTCGCGCGGCGATTCCAGGGTACGGGTTCCCATCACCGCCGGCACATTGCAGCCAAAGCCAACAATCAGCGGCACAAACGATTTCCCCGGCAGGCCGAGCGCCTGCATCAGTCGATCAATGACAAAGGCCGCGCGGGCCATATAGCCAGAGTCTTCCAGCAGCGATAAAAACAGGTACATCAGGCCAATCTGCGGCACCAGCGGCATCACCGTATTGATGCCGCCGCCGATCCCCTGGGCCAAAAACAGCGTCAGCCAGCCTGGAAAGTGCAGGGTGGCGCCCAGCCACTGGGTGCCCTGAATAAACAGTGCGGCCGAGCCGATATCAAACAGCGGCTGCAGCGCGCCACCGACGTTGATCGCCAGCAGGAACATCAGGTACATCACCAGCAGAAACAGCGGCACGCCCAGCCAGCGGTTCAGTACCCAGCGATCAATGCGCGCCGTGGCGCGGTGCGGTTGCGCCTGATGGCTGTTACTGACCGCCGCGCAGAGCTGGTCAATGCGCTGATAGCGCGCCAGCGCCTCGTCGGTATCGGTGTCGGCGCCGGCGGGCAGCGACCGCACCGCTATCTGCTGCGGCGAACGGCGGTGCTGAAAGGCGTCGATAGCCTCGCGGAGTGCCGCCAGTCCCTGCGCCCGGGTCGAGACCATTGGCACCACCGGACAGCCGAGCCGCGCCGACAGCGCCGCAACATCAATGCGGATCTGCTGGCTGGCGGCGACATCCAGCATATTCAGTACCACGATGCAGGGCAGGTTACGCTCCAGTAGCTGCAGCGTCAGCCACAGGTTACGCTCCAGGTTAGCGGCATCGACGACGTTGATAAATAGCGCCGCTTCGCCGCTGTCGACATAGCGACAGGCGATTTCTTCATCCAGCGAGGTCTGCCGATCGCCGTGGCTTAACGAGTAAGTCCCGGGCAGGTCCACCAGCGTGACCTGCTGGCTGGCGGTCGTAAACTCGCCGCTTTTTCGTTCAACGGTAACGCCGGCCCAGTTGCCGACCCGCTGCCGCGCACCGGTAAGCTGATTAAACAGGGTGGTTTTGCCGGCGTTGGGATTGCCAATCAGGCCGACGGTCAGGCGGGGCAGAGACATCTCAGCAAGCTTCCAGCGTTAACAAAGCAATGTCTTTTTTACGCAGCACGAGGCTGACGCGGCGAGTTTTGATCTCGACCGGATCGCCCAGCGGCGCCACGCGGATCACCGCAAAGTGGCTGCCGGGCAGTAACCCGAGAGAGAGCAGTTTTTGCCGCCACGCCGGCGGCGCTTCCGGCGCAAAGCCGGTAAGGGTGTAGCTGTGGTTGGGCTGCAGACGCATAGCACCTTCCGTCCTGATGGGGAATACGTTAAAAAATAAGAGTGATAATCATTTCAGGTTGGTTCCGGGGCCATATCACCACAGTGGTGCCGGAGTGTCCAGAGGGATAGTGGTATCAGTTGATGAACGATTGACCCGCACGCCTTTCCCTGCGCCGGCAATTGGATTACACTTCTGCCGAATTTCTGCATGATTCCGCACTGTTACATCTTTCGTTGCAATTTTTCACGCCAATCTTCGCATTTTCTTCATGGTTGTTCAGTTCGTGTCTTTTACCCTTGCAGGGCTTTACGGTTGTTCTGACTGATTGACACTCGACCCCGTAAACTTGTTTTCGAACACACGACACCTCAACATGGTGCCGTCATACATCCGAAACGAAAGGACAATATCATGCGTAAACTCACCTCTCTGGTTGTAGCAATGTCACTGGCGCTGGGAGCAGCAAATATCGTTCACGCCGCCGCCGATAATCTGACACCGCCGCCGGCCGGCGCGGAAAAACCGGCGCACAAACCGGGCATGCACGGTCACAAACACGGCCCGATGGCCATGCTGAAAGACCTGAACCTGACCGACGCGCAGAAAACCCAGATTCGCGACATCATGAAAGCCGGCCGTAAAGAGATGAAGCGTCCGTCGGTTGAGGAGATGCGTCAAAACCACGCCATTATTGCCGCCAGCAGCTTTGATCAGGCTAAAGCAGCGCTGCAGGCGGATAAAATGACCGCTAACGCGAAAGAGAATGCGGTGGCGATGATGGCGACGCAGAACAAAATCTACAACGTTCTGACCGCGGAACAGAAAAAGCAGTACGATGCCAATTTTGAGAAGCATTTGGCAGAAATGGGTAAGCATAAAGATAAGATGCTGACACCGGCGGAATAACGTCGGGCCGCTTATTGCCCCGCCGCCAGTGCGGCCGGGGCTCCCGCCTTGAGACCGCCGGCGCTGCTCACCATCCCTGATTGCGGGGGTGAGCAGCGTCGGCGGTTTTGCGTTGGGCTCAGAACACGCCGCTGCCGCCGTCGGAACACCAGATTTGCCCGGTGGTGTAGCTGCTCTCATTGCTGGCCAGCAGTACATAGATGCCGGCAATCTCCGCCGGCTGACCCGGACGGCCCAGCGGCGCGGACTCGCCAAAGCTCATCACTTTTTCCATCGGCTGTCCGCCGCTTGACTGCAGCGGCGTCCAGTAAGGGCCGGGCGCGACCGCATTGACGCGGATACCCTGCGGTGCCAGCTGTTTCGCCAGCGCCTGACTGAACGCGGCAATGGCGGCTTTGGTTGACGCATAATCCAGCAGGTTTTCACTGGGCTTCCCGGCCTGCACCGAGGAGGTGTTGATGATAGCCGCGCCTGGCTTCATCAGCGGTACGGCCGCTTTGGTGATCCAGAACATCGCATAGACGTTGGTTTTATACGTCAGATCAAAGGCCTCGCTGCTCAGTTCGCTGATGTGATTGGCGAACTGCTGGCGGCCGGCGTTATTGACCAGAATATCCAGCCCGCCTAACGCCTCCGCCGCCTGCTCCACCAGCGACTGGCAAAAGGCTTCCGATGTAATATCCCCGGGCAGGGCCACCGCTTTTCTTCCTTCGGCTTCAATCAGGGCAATCACCTCGCGGGCGTCGGATTCTTCGGCGGGCAAATAGTTGATGGCCACGTCGGCCCCTTCACGCGCGTAAGCAATGGCCGCCGCGCGTCCGATTCCGGAGTCGCCGCCGGTCACCAGCGCTTTACGCCCCTGTAGCCGGCCGCTGCCGCGGTAGCTGGTCTCCCCATGGTCCGGCAGTGGACGCATCTCACTGGCCAGTCCAGGAGGCTGTTGGGGCTGGCGCGAAAATGCCGGCGCCGGCCCGGCGTCGCGTGGGTCAAGTAGCGGCTTGCGATCTGACGGGTTCATATGACCTCCCTGAAGTGTAAAAACAATCGGCCCGCAGAGTGCGGGCCACGGATTTAACACCTTAAGCCTGGTCGACGATTGACGATCGCGCCGGATAATTTATCGTTTGTCGAGATAAATTAACGGGTAATCACCGCGGAGCAGCGGTTTGCACAAAATCTTGTAGCCATCCTGATCAAAACTGGCGGCGGTGCGGCTGAGGGCCTGGGCCGCCTGCGGATCGCTGACCGATCCCAGCCACAGCCAGTGGTGAATAACATGGATTTGCGTCATGGTCGGCCCCTGTTCCACCATGCCTACGGCGCCTTGCCACGGCCAGCACACCAGCCGCACGCGCTCGAGTGCTGTTCGCAGACGCGCATCGTGCGCCGCGCGGCTTTCGCGACCGCAGCAGGCACCGGCGCAGCGCTGCAGCGCTGCGCGAAAGCAGGGGCGGCCGGCGCGCAGGGATTCCAGGCCCAGCAAACCGTAGCAGAGCTGGTGGTCATCGGCGAGACTGCGCAGGGTTTCCAGCGCCGCGTGGCGGCTGCCGTACAGGCCAAACAGGTCCGGCGTGTGGGCAAAATCCACCGCTTTAGCAGAGACCACCTCCGGCGTCGCGCCGTCCTGCAGTCGCAGGGAGCACAGTTGGCGATTTTTGCGCAGCCGCTTATTGAACAGCGGCTGACGGGTCTTGATCAGCTGCGCTTCCAGCAGCAGCGCACCCAGCTCACCGGCGGTTTCCGTGTAGCGGATCGTCCGGGTTTGCCGCAGCAGTCTGGCCTCGGCAGGGGTGCGAAAGTGGGACATGACGCGGGTGCGAATATTAATGCTTTTACCGATATACAGCGGCAGCGTATCGCTGTCGCCGTGGAATTCATACACGCCGGGCCCGCGCGGCAAATCGGCCAGCTGGTCCCGCAGGTGTTCGGGATACTGATAGATATCGGCGTCGTCGGCGACGGGGCCGTATTGCGTAAAACGTTTAACCACGGTGGCTCCTGATACTGTAGATAAACCCAGTATAGCAAGCCGCGGGAAACGCGCAAAGCGTGACCAGCCGGCAGGCTGGTCAGCGCAGTCAGGCTTGCCAGAAGTCGTCAAAGACGGTAATGGGCGGACGACGCTTGTGCTCAGTCTTGCGATACCAGTTTTCAATGGTGCGCGCCGCGGCGGGGTCGATGGACTGTCCCTCCAGATAAGCGTCAATCTGCGCGTAGGTTACCCCCAGCGCCACTTCGTCCTGCAGGCCGGGACGGTCATCCTCCAAATCGGCAGTCGGATCTTTCAGATACAGATGCGCGGGGCAGCCCAGCGCTTTCAGCAGCTGCTTACCCTGACCCTTGTGCAGGCGGAAAATCGGGTTGATGTCGGTGCCGCCGTCGCCGTACTTGGTGAAGAAGCCGGTGACCGCCTCCGCGGCGTGGTCGGTGCCGACCACGACGCCGTGGGTCATGCCGGCGATGCTGTACTGGGTTTTCATGCGCTCGCGCGCTTTGTCATTGCCGCGAACGAAATCGGAAACCGTCAGGCCCGCCGCTTTCAGCGCCTGCTCGGTGGCCTGCACCGCCGGTTTAATATTGACGGTTAGCACGCGATCCGGCTGGATAAAAGCGATGGCATCCTGACAATCCTGCTCATCGGCCTGAGTGCCATACGGCAGGCGCACGGCGATAAACTGGTAGTCATGAATGCCGGTCTCCTCGCGCAGTTCGCCGATCGCCAGCTGGCAGAGCTTTCCGGTCAGGGTGGAGTCCTGGCCGCCGCTGATGCCCAGCACCAGCGTGCGCAGGAACGGATGTGTTTTCAGATAGGACTTCAGAAAATCGACGCTGACCCGCACTTCGTGCTGCGGATCAATGGTGGGCTTGACGCCAAGGGCGGCGATAATCTCCTGCTGCAATGCCATACTGGTTCCCCCGTGAATGGATGGGCCATCGGGCCCGCTATCAACGTTAAACGTTAGCGCCTGCGGTGGCAAACGACAAGCGTCATTGCGCCTGCCGGATGGCCGCTGGCAAAAGGTCAGGCGCCGGTCGGTTGTCGCGCCAGCAGCCGGAATGTCAGCATCGCCAGCAGGTAGCAGCCAAACAGCGTCAGGCTCATGCTCAGCAGCGAGGTGCCGCCAAGGCTGGTTAGCGGGACGGCCACGCCGCCGAGAGTAAAGCCGGTGACGCCAATCAGCGCCGAGGCGCTACCTGCCCGCTCTCCCTGGCTCTGCATCGCCAGCGACGATGCGTTGACGGCGATGGCGCCCAGGCTGCCAATGGCGCAGAACAGCGCCAGCAGCACCAGCGGTAACGGTGCCGCCAGCAGGGCCGTCAGCAATAGCGCCGCGGCGGCGCTGAGCGCCAGCCACAGCGCGCCGCGCAGGACGCGATATTCGCCCCACAGCCCACTCAATCGGGAGCCGGCCTGCGAGCCGATGATCAGCCCGGCGCCGTTGGCGGCAAAGCAGTAGCTAAAGGCCTGCGGCGACAGGCCGTAAATCAGCTGCAGCACAAAGGGGGAAGCGCCGATGTAGGCAAACATACCGGCCATCGCACACCCCTGGGTCAGGCAGAAGCCCATAAAGGTGCGGCTGGCCAGTACCGGTCCCAGTCCGGCCCAGGTGCTGAGCAAGGATCCCTGACGCCGCCGCGGCGCGGGCAGGCTCTCACGCAGAAAGCGGCAGGCCATCAACAGCAGCGCCAGCGCAATCAGCGACAGCGCGGCAAACAGCCCGCGCCAGCTGAGGAAGGTGAGCAGCGCGCCGCCAAGCACCGGCGCCAGGATAGGCGCCAGGCCGTTAACCAGCATCAGCAGCGCAAAAAATTTGGTCAGATCGTGACCGCTGTAGGTGTCCCGGGCCATGGCGCGCGACAGTACTGCCCCTCCGGCGCCAAACATCCCCTGTAGCAGCCGCGCCAGCAGCAGCTGTTCAATGTTTTGCGCGAGGCCGCAGGCCAGCGAAGCGAGCAGGAACAGCAGCAGCGAGGCCAGCAGCGGGCGCAGGCGGCCATATTTATCGCTCAGCGGGCCAAACAGCAGCTGGCCAAGGCCAATGCCGGCCAGTCCGGCGGTGAGGCTGAGCTGCGCGGTGGCCGTGACGGTGTGTAAATCGGCGGTCAGCGCCGGCAGGGCCGGCAGATACAGATCGATACACAGCGGGCCCAGTCCGGCCAGCAGACCGAGGACGATGGCAAAGCCTAAACGGTGGGGAGTGGATGCGGTCATACAGCCTCTAAAACGGTAACGCGCATCCGTGATATGCCTGCGGATGCGAAAAGTTGACATAATTATACGTAAGTTGACCGCCTAACCCCACCCTTTCTGCGCGCCGGCTGGCGGAACCTTGAGCGAAAACAGGCGGATAATTTGAAAAAATATGATTCCTGCGCCAGGCTTATGCTGAACATGGACTCAGTGAGAGGAATAATGATGAAAAAAGTAACAGGATTTTTAGGTGCGGCAGTGGTGCTGGCACTGCTTTCCGGCTGTACCGCTTACGATCGTGCAGAAAGCTATGTCACCAAGCCGGTCGTGAAAGATGTGAAAAAAGGCATGACCCGTGACCAGGTTCGCCAGATTGCCGGTGCGCCGTCCACGGAGATTACCATGGTGCACGCGCGCGGTACCTGCCAGACCTACGTGCTGGGCCAGCGCGATGGTAAAGCGCAAACCTATTTCGTGAGCTACAGCGACACCGGTCGGGTAATGAATTACGGCTTCCAGAGCTGTGAAGAGTACGATACCGATCCGCAGGTGCCACAGAAGTAAGTGTCTGCAGTTCGCTAAAAGCCACGTCAGTGGCTTTTTTTACGCCCGCGCGAAGAGGGCACGGCGCCCGAAAATCCCGCGCGTCGTGCCCGGCGGCGGCGGGCGGGCAGGAGGACGTCTCCGGTCGGCTGCGCGTGGGGCGGCGGCGGGCAGACCGACGCCCGCATCAGCCCGGCGCTCACACCCGCGCGGCGCTTTCCGCCGCGGTGGCTGAGTAAACCACCGGCGCGCGCTGCCCGCTGCGCCGCGCGCGGAGGATCAGGCCGGAATGAGCCGCGAACGCGCGCTTCGCGACCAGATGCGGTGGCAGGTGAGGGCGGAGAGGAATTCGCTCATCAGGACGCCCTCCGCCTTGCTGTCTTCGATCACCCCCTCTTCGGTTTCTCCTGCGGCAAGGCCCCAGGGGGCCTTGAAGCGGCGCGCTTCGCCGCTCAGGCCAATGACCTTCAGGTGTTTGTAGGCTTCCATCAGGTAATAGCGGGCCGCGCCGTTTAACCACAGCCCTTCCATGTCACCGTCCGGCATCATCACGGCGTCAAACAGCAGCGACGGCAGAGTGCTAAAGGTGCCATCTGGCGTGACCGACGACCCGTCATCGGCCGTCACCGCACCCAGACCCGGCGCCACCAGCCTGGCATACACGCCTTCGGCGCGCAGCGCCTGTAGCATCGCCAGCAGATCCGCCGCGCTGACGCCGTTATCAATCACGATGGCGACCTGTCGACCGCGAATGTGGCCGCTGGGAATGGCGTACAGACTCAGGCTGGCATCCTTGCGCAGGCCGTTGACGTCCTTAGGCGGCAGGGTGTGCAGCAGATCATCTGCGAGGCGAATGCCCAGTCGCTCAGCGACCGCGTGGGCCAGGCCCACGTCAATGTGTACCAGCGCGCCCACGACCCGCTCGCGCAGAGCGTGGCGGCGCACTTTGCTCAGTTCATAGGCGAAGGCGTCGACGATGTGCTGCTGCTCAACCGGCGTCTGGCTGTGCCAAAACAGACGCGGCTGCGAATAGTATTCGCCAAAGGATGGACTGGATTCGCGGGTGGGTAGGCCCTCGCTCCGCTCCGGGTAGCTGGCAAACCCGCCGCGGTGCGGGCCAGGCGGCGTTTCGCGTGGCCAGTTATCGTTAATCGAGTTAGGGTGATAGTTCACCGGATCGCTGTCGATGACGCTGCGGTGACGCCCCGCCCGCTGGTGGTTATGCCATGGGCAGAGCGGCCGGTTGATCGGCAGCTCGTGGCCGTTCGGGCCACCCAGGCGTCCGGTTTGCGCATCGGTGTAGGCGAACAGGCGCCCCTGCAGCAGAGGATCGTGGGTAAAATCGATCCCCGGTACGATGTGGCCCGGGTGAAACGCTACCTGCTCCGTTTCGGCAAAATAGTTATCCGGATTTCGGTTGAGCACCATTTTGCCAATCAGCTCGACCGGCACCAGCTCTTCGGGGATAAGCTTGGTGGCGTCCAGCAAGTCGAAATCGAATCGCGAGGCGTCCTCCTCCGGAATACGCTGAACGCCCAGCTCATATTCCGGAAAATCGCCGGCTTCGATTGCGTCCCACAGGTCGCGGCGGTGGTAATCCGGATCGCAGCCGGCCAGCTTTTGGGCTTCATCCCAGACCAGCGAGGCTTTGCCGGCCACCGGCTTCCAGTGAAAGCGTACCAGCGTGGCGTCGCCCGCGGCGTTAATCATGCGAAAGGTATGGATGCCAAAGCCCTCCATGGTGCGGTAGCTGCGCGGGATGCCGCGGTCCGACATCATCCACAGCACGTTGTGCAGCGTTTCCGGCTGCAGTGAGACGTAGTCCCAGAAGCTGTCGTGCGCACTTTGTCCCTGCGGCATCTCACTGCGCGGATCCGGCTTCAGGGCGTGGACAAAATCGGGAAACTGAAGCGCGTCCTGGATAAAAAAAACCGGCGTGCTGTTGCCCACCAGATCAAAATTCCCTTCCTCAGTGTAAAACTTGGTGGCAAAACCGCGAATGTCGCGCACGGTATCGGCGGAGCCGGCGCTGCCGGTCGCGGTGGAAAAACGCACAAATACCGGCGTGATTTGCTCTGGCGATCGCAAAAAATCGGCGTGGGTCAGTGTCGCCAGCGAACGATAGGGCTGGAACCAGCCGTGGGCCGCCGCGCCGCGGGCGTGCACCACCCGCTCCGGAATGCGCTCGTGGCCAAAGTGGCTGAGTTTTTCCCGCAGGATAAAATCTTCCAGCAGGGTCGGGCCGCGCACCCCGGCGCGCAGTGAACGCTGATCGTTGGCAATCCGGGTGCCCTGATTCGTGGTGAGCGGCTGGTTTTCGCTCCGGCGGCGAAAGGTGTCCAGCGCCTGTAGCTTCGCCGAGCTGACGTCAGGGGCCCCGCGCCCGTCGGGGGCGGTGGGCTGGCTACCCGGGGCGCCGGGACGGTGCGGACCGTCCGCCGGCACCGGCGAGTCCGTTCCAGGCCTGGCGGATTCCGGGCCGCTGGCGGAGGCCGGGTGCTGCGGGGGCGTAAACGCGTTATCTTTCGACATGGCCTGATGCTCCTGTTGCCGTCGGGTACCAAGGTCACTTAACTATAGAACATCCCCCCCGGCAGACAGCAAAAGGGCGCCTTATGGCGCCCTGAAAGGGTAACAAGCCGTGAACCGTTAGCGATGCGCCAGTTCCGCCTCGTCCTCTTTATCGGTGTTCATAACCTGGCGATCGGTGAGCTTCATCCACTGGCTGGTCAGGGTGCCGGCAGTCATCGAACCGTTCACGTTCAGCGCGGTGCGGCCCATGTCGATCAGCGGCTCAATGGAGATCAGCAGCGCCACCAGCGTGACCGGTAACCCCATCGTCGGCAGGACGATCAGCGCGGCGAAGGTGGCCCCGCCGCCGACGCCGGCCACCCCCGCGGAGCTCAGGGTGACGATTCCGATCAGGGTGGCCATCCACAGCGGATCAAAGGGGTTAATGCCCACCGTGGGGGCCACCATCACCGCCAGCATCGTCGGATAGAGACCGGCACAGCCGTTCTGGCCGATGGTCGCGCCGAAGGAGGCGGCGAAGCTGGCAATGGATTCCGGTACGCCGAGGCGACGGGTTTGTGCTTCTACGCTCAGCGGAATGCTGGCCGCACTGGAGCGGCTGGTGAAGGCGAAGGTGATAACCGGCCAGACTTTACGGAAGAAGCGCAGCGGGCTGACGCCGTTGACGGAGAGCAGCAGCGCATGTACCGCGAACATGATTGCCAGGCCCAGGTAGGAGGCAATAACAAAACTGCCGAGCTTGATGATGTCGTGCAGATTAGAGCTGGCAACCACTTTCGTCATCAGCGCCATCACGCCATACGGCGTCAGCTTCATCACCAGGCGGACCAGCTTCATCACCCAGGCCTGCAGGGTATCGATCGCCGCCAGCACGCGTTCACCTTTACCGGCATCGTCTTTCAGCAGCTGAAGCGCCGCGACGCCCAGGAAGGCGGCAAAGATTACCACGCTGATGATGGAGGTCGGGCTGGCGCCGGTCAGATCGGCAAACGGATTTTTCGGAATAAATGACAGCAGCAGCTGCGGCGCAGTGAGATCCGCCACTTTGCCTGCGTAGTTGCTCTGAATCGCCGCCAGACGCGCGCTCTCCTGAGCACCCTGCACCAGACCACTGGCATTAAGGCCAAACAGCCAGGTAACGAAAATGCCTACCGCGGCGGCAATTGCCGTTGTAAACAGCAGCACGCCGATGGTCAGAATGCTGATTTTACCCAACGAGGAGGCGTTGTGCAGGCGCGCCACCGCGCTGAGAATAGAGGCAAAAACCAGCGGCATAATGATCATTTGCAGCAGCTGGACGTAACCATTGCCGACGATGTTAAACCAGCTGATCGAGGTTTTCAGCACCGGATTGTCGGCGCCGTACACGGTATGCAGTGCCAGACCGAACAGCACGCCGACCACCAGGCCGGCAAGGACTTTTTTTGACAGGCTCCAGTCAGCGCGCGCGGTACGCGCCAACAGCAGCAGTAGCGCGACAAACGCGACGATATTCAGAATCAACGGCAGATTCATCCCCAGTTCTCCTTAGCGCCCGTCTCGCCTGACGCAAGCGGGCATCTTGTGATGATAAATTACGCCAGCAGCGTAACAGTTCGCGCATGGTATCAGTTCGCCCCGTGGGCGACTTATATCCAAAAAGTATGGCTTATAACCGAACGCGTGAATTTGTACACTGACTGAGCGATGTGCTACCTGATTAGCCGGTTAAACGTGTCATGAAGTGCGGTCAGCGTCTGCTCTGGCCAGGCGGTAGTGCCGAACGGCGGAGTGCCGGGGCTGAACCACAGCGACCAGGCGACCAGCGCGCTGCACAATACCCGTTCCAGCTGATTGCCGCGCTGGCTGTTGAGCAGCGGCAGGCGAAAGCGCCAGCGGCACGGCCACAGCAGCGGCACTCCGGCGGGGGTGAGCATGTCGGCAATGATATGACTGAGGTAGCCGACGACCATCCCCTGCAGGGCATCGGGGGGCAGCCAGCTGTCGGCAGGCAGCTTCACTTTTAACAGAAACACCCCGCCGGCGACGGCCAGCAGGCTGTGGGTGAAACCACGGTGGCCAAAGATGCGCGCGATAGGCTTTGATAACCACTTCAGCCGCTGGCCGAGCAGGGATTTGGGGTGATCAATATCCGGTAACAGGCAGGTTAACAGCGCTGCCGGGATAATGTGCCACCAGTCGCCATTGGCCAGTTCAGGGGTCAGCTCAGCGCGCCCGGCGAAGATGGCGCTGGCCAGGGCAAAGATAACGTGGCCTTCGGCGGTCATCGCGGATTCCTGGAGGATTCTGGTAATCCATCCAGTATAGGGAATTTATCCAGTGGTTTGAAGTGGTTACACTGTAACTAAAGTTATCTGCTGCTTTTCCCGGCAGCCGCCCGCGCGGGCGGCCGTTGCGGCCTTTAGCCGTGCAGATCCGCGGCGCGAAGCGCGCAAAGCTGGCTGAGCCTGACCTCGGCCAGCACCCAGCGCGGATCGGTACGCTGCGCCGCGGCAGGAACCACAATGGCGCGCATGCGGGCAGCCTTGACCGCCACCATGCCGGTCAGCGAGTCCTCCAGCGCCACGCAGCGCTGCGGATCGATCCCCAGCCCGGCGGCGGCGTTAAGATAGACCTGCGGATGCGGCTTGCTCAGCGGCAGCGTGTCTGCCGAGGCAAGAAAGGCAAAGCGATCGCGCAGCGCGAACAGCGTCAGCACCTGCTCAATCATCGCCAGCGGCGAGGCGGACGCAAGGCCGATTTTCAGCCCCTGCGCCGCGCACAGGTCAAGCGCATGATGGACTCCGGGCATGAGCGGGCGGGCTGCCTGTATCAGCGCCAGGGTGCGGGCGCTGATCTGCTCGGTCACCGCTTCGCACGACGGGCCGCGCCAGGGCGAGACGGCGTACCACATCGCCACGACCTGATCGATACGCACGCCGGTGGTTTCCGGCAGCCGGTCGCGGCAGCGCAGATCAACGCCCAGTTCACCCAGCACCTCCTCTTCGGCACGCTCCCACAGAGGCTCGGAGTCAATCAGCAGACCATCCATATCAAAAATGGCGGCTTCACAAGGCAGATGATAACGCATGCGACGTTCCTGTTTGGGAAGAGAGGCTTTACTGTAACATGTCCGCCGGGGGGAAGGCATGCGCCGTGCTCCCGTGGGCAAAAAAGAGCGATTTTTCAGGCGTGATGGGCTAACTGCGGGTAGACTTACAGCCACTGAAATCTGGAGAGGAATTACGATGACTTATCAACAGGCGAGCAGGATCGCAGTGGTAAAGCGGTTGGCCGGTTGGGGGCTGTTTTTGATTGCGCTGCTGTCGACCACCGTGTCGCTGCTCGGCTTTTTATATCAGCGTAGCCAGCATCCGCTGCAGGGGCTCGACGCCGTGCTGCTGGATTTTATTCGCGTGATGGTGGAGATGATCAGGTTTAATACGCCGTTTCTGGCGCCGCTGTGGCAGCACTCTCCGGTGCCGGATTTTCGCACGGCGGCCAACGTCGGCTTCTGGCTGGTCTATTTTCTGATTTTTGTCGGTCTGGCGCTGACCGCCTCCGGCGCGCGGATGAGTCGCCAGGCCCGCCACGTGCGCGAGGGCATTGAAGACCAGTTGATCCTCGAGCGCGCAAAGGGCAGTGAAGGGCGCAGCCGCGACGAGCTGGAAGCAAAAATAGTGCTGCCGCGGCATACTATCCTGCTGCAGTTTTTTCCGCTGTATATCCTGCCGCTGCTGATCGCCGCCGTGGGCTATTTCATCCTGAAGCTTGTCGGCTTTCTGCCCTGATGCCCGGGCGTCAGGCCGGCCTGGCCTGGCGCTCTCCCAGTGGTTCAGCGTCGAGCAGATCGCCAATCGCACACTGCGCGGCATCCAGCCATTCACCGCCGAAGACGTTAGCCCGGTTCAGCAGGTAGTAGAGCTGATAGACGGTCTGACGCCGCGCATAGCCCTCCGGCAGCGGGTTTACCGATTGGTATCCTGCCATGATTGCCGCGACCGGCAGATCATGGAAGCGCGGCAGCATCGCCAAATCGCACTCCCGATCGCCCCAGTAGCAGGCCGGATCGCACACCCACGGGCCGTGCGCGCCTCCGGCGCAGTTAGCCGGCCAGAGATCGCCGTGCAGCAGTGAGGGCTGAGGATGATGGCTGGCGAGGAGCGCCTGAACGCATTGCACAATCAAATCGGCGTTCCCGTAGCGGATGCCTTTCTCCTCCGCCAGCTGCAGCTGCCAGCCAATCCGCTGCTCGGCGAAAAAGACCGACCAGCGTTTGAGCCAGCCGTTAGGCTGCGGCGTGGTGGTGATGTTATTGTCAAAATCGAGGCCGAACTGCGGCTGATCGCTCCACTGATGAAGCCGGGCCAGCTGGGCTCCAAGGTGATGACCGGCCTGCGCATCAAGCGGCAGGGCGTCATGCCAGGAGAGCAGCAGGAAACTGTGCTCTTTGTCCTCACCGACGCCATACACTTCAGGCACGTTGACAGTGTGCGTCCGCGCCAGCAGCGCCAGCTGATCCGCTTCCCAGCTGAACAGTTCACGCATCTCACGCTGATTGCTTTTGACAAAAACATCGCGCTCGCCGAAGCGAATATGCCATGCCGGATGCACATCGCCGCGCTGCAGCTTTTTGCGCGACACAATGGTTGCGCTGCCGAACTTCTCGCTGAGAATCTGACTGATGGCTGACCACATACCGGTTACTCCTCTTTTCGCAGTGTACGCAGTGACCTGACGCGTCAAGACGACAGTAAAACCCGTGTTTGTTCACAGCTAAGCGCAACTTTTACCCCATGACAAGCCCTTCAGGGGGGCATTTCTGTAACCAGCGCTCCCAGGGCTGCACCTCGACCTGCACTTCGCGGTGCAGCGCTGATTCAGCCAGTCCGGCGGCGTGGCTGCGTAGCGTCTCCGCATCCTGTCCGCTGGTGATACCAAAGCTGTTCGTACCCAGCTCCCAGGTTTTACCGTCGTCGTCGGTCATTCGCGTGCTGTAGTGGGCCAGCGTGAAGACGCTGGTCAGGTTATTCAGGTCATTCAGATTACCGCCTTCATAGCGCAGTGTTACCACATAACGGGCGATGTTTTCCTCACTCATGATTTACCTCGTTGTTTTTTCATCCCTGTTAGCATAGTCAAAAAAGTAACGTTTACAGGTTAATGATGCTGTGCAAAAAATTATCAGCGCGGTGTGATGTAATTCACGTTACGACTCTCTATAATGCGCCGCGGTAATCGGTTCAGTCCACCCTGAGGGCGGCACCGGCCATGTTGGTAGTAACATAAAGTGTTAAATTTCACGACGGCGCTTGCCCTGCATGGTCTTGATTCCAAGAAGGTTCTCTTTCAGACTCACCCCTTTGAAACTGTTGCTAAGGCCACAATGTAATGAAAGCGCAATACAAGTTCCCCGCTCTGCTTCTGCTCTCTGCTTCCGTGTTCAGTTCGATGGCGCTGGCAGATAACAATGTGTTTACCGTCATGGACGATCCGTCCACGGCCAAAAAACCATTTGAAGGTAATGCCGCCGCCGGTTACATGGCGCAGTCAGGTAACACAAAAAGCTCATCGGCCACCGCTAACCTGAACGCGACCTGGTATCAATCCCAGATGGCGTACAGCCTGTGGGGCAGCGCGGCGAACACCTCATCTAATGATGAACGTTCTTCAGAGACCTATCAGGTGGGAGGGCGTACCCGTTATAACATGGACGATCGCAACTACCTGTTTGGTCAGGCGAGCTGGCTGAGCGATCGCTTCAACGGTTACGACGGTCGTACCTATGCCGCGGCCGGTTATGGTCGCCAGATCCTCAACGGACCGGTGCACTCGCTGCGCGTGGAAGCCGGCCCCGGCGTGCGTTACGATGAATTCCATGAAGGTGGTCATCAGACTCAGGCACTGGGCTACGGTGCGCTGAGCTATCAGTGGCAGCTGACCGATAATACCCGCTTTGTGCAGGGCGTATCGGTACTGGGCGCGGAAGATACGACCGTCAACTCCGAGACCGGTTTGCAGGTCGGTATTAACGATCGTTTTGCGCTGAAACTGGCTTACAACGTGACATACAACACGAAACCACCGGCTTCGGCACCGGACCACACTGATACCCGTACGACCATTTCGCTCTCTTACGCCATGTAAACCGGGCGGGCCGTCGCCGCTGGCGGCGGCCGTTCACTTCCTGAGCCAACGACGCCCGTTTCTTTATCCCTCCGCTATTTATGTGTAGACTACCCTCTTCAGGATGCTGCTCCGTCGGCCCTGAAGTCTGTTTCGGGTTATGAACCTATTCGGCAACAGTGAGCCAAACAGATGCGATAACCCGCGTTTAAATTCACGACTCGCTCTTGTACGTAGCCTTACGTAGGGGTTACCACTGCAATTAAGGATGTAACATGCCAGTAATTACGCTTCCTGATGGAAGCCAGCGTCAGTTTGATCATCCCGTCTCGGTCATGGATATCGCTCAGGACATCGGTCCCGGGCTGGCGAAAGCCTGCATTGCCGGACGCGTGAATGGTGACCTGGTCGACGCCGTCGATCCAATCGCTGAAGATGCCCACGTGGCGATCATAACCGCCAAAGACGATGCCGGACTGGAGATTATCCGCCACTCCTGTGCGCATTTGCTGGGTCACGCCATCAAGCAGCTGTGGCCGGATACGCGGATGGCCATTGGCCCGGTTATCGATAACGGCTTCTATTATGATGTCGACATTGACCGTGCGCTGACGCAGGAGGACCTCGAGGTGTTGGAGAAGCGGATGCACCAGCTGGCCGAGACCAACTATGAGGTCATCAAGAAGAAGGTGAGCTGGCAGGAAGCGCGCGATGCATTTGCCGCGCGCGGTGAAACCTATAAAATGGCCATTCTTGACGAGAATATCCGCCGCGATGATCGTCCCGGACTCTATCATCACGAAGAGTACGTGGACATGTGCCGCGGCCCGCACGTGCCAAACATGCGTTTTTGCCACCACTTTCGATTGCAGAAAATTTCCGGCGCTTACTGGCGCGGTGACAGCAACAATAAGATGCTGCAGCGCATTTACGGAACGGCCTGGGCGGATAAGAAGCAGCTGAATGCGTATCTTCAGCGTCTGGAAGAGGCGGCCAAGCGCGATCACCGTAAAATCGGTAAGCAGCTCGATCTCTACCATATGCAGGAAGAGGCGCCGGGCATGGTGTTCTGGCATAACGACGGCTGGACCATTTTCCGCGAGCTGGAAGTGTTTGTACGGACCAAGCTGAAAGAGTACGACTATCAGGAAGTTAAGGGTCCGTTCATGATGGACCGGGTGCTGTGGGAGAAAACCGGGCACTGGGAGAACTATAAAGATGCGATGTTCACCACCTCTTCAGAGAACCGGGAATACTGCATTAAGCCAATGAACTGTCCCGGGCACGTGCAAATTTTCAACCAGGGGCTAAAATCCTATCGCGACCTGCCGCTGCGTATGGCAGAGTTTGGCAGCTGTCATCGGAACGAGCCTTCTGGCGCGCTGCACGGGCTGATGCGCGTGCGTGGCTTTACTCAGGACGATGCCCACATTTTCTGTACGGAAGATCAGGTGCGTGATGAAGTGAACGGCTGCATCCGCATGGTGTATGACATGTACACCACCTTTGGCTTCGAGAAAATCGTGGTGAAACTCTCCACCCGCCCGGAAAAGCGCATCGGTACCGATGAGGCCTGGGATCGGGCGGAGGCGGACCTGGCCGCGGCGCTGGAAGAGAACAACATCCCGTTTGACTACCAGCCGGGAGAGGGCGCCTTTTACGGTCCGAAAATCGAGTTCACGCTGTATGATTGCCTCGATCGTGCCTGGCAGTGTGGCACCGTGCAGCTCGATTTCTCGCTGCCGAAGCGCCTGGATGCCACCTACGTAGGCGAAAACAATGACCGTCAGACTCCGGTGATGATTCACCGTGCGATCCTCGGTTCTGTTGAGCGCTTCATCGGCATCCTGACCGAAGAATTTGCCGGTTTCTTCCCAACGTGGTTGGCGCCGGTGCAAGTGGTGGTGATGAATATCACCGATAGCCAGTCCGATTACGTCAACGAATTGACGCGAAAATTGCAGAAAGCGGGCATTCGTGTAAAAGCGGACTTGAGAAACGAGAAGATTGGCTTTAAAATCCGCGAGCATACATTACGTCGTGTTCCCTACATGCTGGTTTGCGGTGACAAAGAGGTGGAAGCAGGCAAAGTGGCCGTGCGCACCCGCCGCGGTAAAGACCTCGGGAGCATGGACGTTAATGAACTGATCGCAGCGCTGCAGCAAGAGATTAGCAGCCGCAATCTTCATCAATTGGAGGAATAAGGTATTAAAGGCGGAAAACGAGTTCAACCAACGCGTCCTAACCGAATCAACGGCGAAATCCGTGCAACAGAGGTACGCTTGACCGGTGTCGATGGCGAACCAATCGGTATTGTCAGCCTGAATGAAGCGCTTGAGAAAGCGGCAGAAGCAGGTGTCGATCTGGTCGAGATCAGCCCTAACGCCGAACCGCCGGTTTGCCGCATCATGGATTACGGCAAATTCCTCTATGAAAAGAGTAAATCTTCTAAGGAACAGAAGAAGAAACAAAAAGTTATCCAGGTGAAGGAAATTAAATTCCGCCCTGGTACAGACGAAGGCGACTATCAGGTAAAACTCCGCAGCCTGATTCGTTTTCTGGAAGAGGGTGATAAAGCCAAGATCACGCTGCGTTTTCGCGGTCGTGAAATGGCGCACCAGCAGATCGGCATTGAAGTGTTAAACCGCGTCAAAGACGATCTGAGTGAACTGGCCGTGGTCGAATCCTTCCCCTCGAAGATCGAAGGCCGCCAGATGATCATGGTGCTCGCCCCGAAGAAGAAATAACGGGCAAACAAGCAGTTGAAGCCGCGCGGTCGCGTGCCGTGCGGTCTTCGACTCGCCCGTTGTTTCGTTTTATTAACAATGCGAAGTGGATATTTTTAACATGCCAAAGATTAAAACTGTACGTGGTGCAGCGAAGCGCTTTAAAAAAACCGGTGGCGGTGGATTTAAGCGTAAGCACGCCAACCTGCGTCACATTCTGACCAAGAAATCAACGAAGCGTAAACGTCACCTGCGTCCGAAAGGCATGGTGTCTAAAGGCGATCTGGGTCTGGTTATTGCCTGCCTGCCGTACGCTTAAGTTAATTTTTTTCTCCCCGCTGGCTGACGCCTGACGTCAGGTACGGGGTACACTCAGAATGTTGAAACAGGAGAGCTCACATGGCTCGCGTAAAACGTGGTGTAATTGCTCGCGCACGTCACAAAAAAATCTTAAAACAAGCTAAAGGCTACTACGGTGCACGTTCGCGTGTATACCGCGTTGCCTTCCAGGCTGTTATCAAAGCTGGTCAGTATGCTTACCGCGACCGTCGTCAACGTAAGCGTCAGTTCCGTCAGCTGTGGATCGCGCGTATCAACGCAGCGGCTCGTCAGAACGGCATGTCCTACAGCCGTTTCATCAATGGCCTGAAAAAAGCGTCCATTGAGATCGACCGTAAGATCCTGGCCGACATCGCGGTCTTCGACAAAGTGGCATTCACTGCCCTGGTCGAAAAAGCGAAATCAGCTCTGGCGTAAGCCGGTTGAAAGAGGGAGCGTGCTCCCTCTTTTGCTTTTCAGAGCGCTAACTCCAGCAAATGATTGACATTTTCGTCGGCTGGCTTTTCAATAGAGCCCTGACGCCATCGCGATAAGGTAACTGCAAGCATGCACGCTGCTCTTTTCCGTTTCTTTTTTTACTTTAGCACCTGATCATCGGGGCTTTTGCGCACAGAAAAGAAACGAAAAATCGCGCTGAAAGCCTCCTGTATGGAGGCTTTTTTCGTTTATCGGCGCCGAGAATTTGCGGCTCAACGAACAGACTGACCACCGGGTCAAAAGAAGAGGATACCATGTCACAACTCGCAGAACTGGTCGCTCGCGCCAGAGCGGCCGTCGAAGCGGCGCAGGACGTCGCGGCGCTGGATGCCGTTCGCGTTGAATATCTGGGCAAAAAAGGCCACCTGACCCTGCAAATGACCACCCTACGTGAGCTCCCGGCGGAGGCGCGCCCGGCAGCGGGCGCGGTGATCAATGAGGCGAAGCAGCAGGTGCAGGAGGCACTGAATGCGCGCAAGACGCTGCTGGAGTCGGCGGCGCTCAACGCGCGGCTGGCCGCGGAGACCATCGACGTCTCGCTGCCGGGACGCCGCATAGAGAACGGCGGCCTGCATCCGGTTACCCGCACCATCGATCGCATTGAAACCTTTTTCGGTGAGCTGGGCTTTGCGGTGGTGAACGGTCCGGAAATTGAAGATGACTACCATAACTTCGATGCGTTGAATATTCCGGGTCACCACCCGGCGCGCGCCGATCACGATACCTTCTGGTTTGACGCTACCCGCCTGCTGCGTACCCAAACTTCCGGCGTGCAGATTCGCACCATGAAAAACCAGCAACCGCCGATTCGCATCATTGCCCCGGGCCGCGTCTATCGTAACGATTACGATCAGACCCACACCCCGATGTTCCACCAGATGGAAGGGCTGATCGTAGATAAAAACATCAGCTTCAGCAATCTGAAGGGCACGCTGCACGATTTTCTGAACAACTTTTTTGAGGAAGATTTGCGTATTCGCTTCCGTCCCTCCTATTTTCCGTTCACCGAGCCGTCGGCGGAAGTGGATGTGATGGGCAAGAACGGCAAATGGCTGGAAGTGCTGGGCTGCGGAATGGTGCATCCAAACGTGCTGCGTAACGTCGGCATCGATCCGGAAGTGTATTCCGGCTTTGCCTTCGGTATGGGGATGGAGCGCCTGACCATGCTGCGCTACGGCGTGACCGATCTGCGCGCCTTTTTCGAAAATGATTTACGTTTCCTCAAACAGTTTAAGTAAGGACGGGATGACCAATGAAGTTCAGTGAATACTGGTTGCGTGAATGGGTGAACCCGGCCATTGATACCGAGGCGCTCTGCGGACAAATTACCATGGCGGGGCTGGAAGTGGACGGTGTTGAGCCCGTCGCGGGCGCCTTTCACGGCGTGGTGGTCGGCGAGGTGGTCGAGTGCGGCCAGCACCCCAATGCGGATAAGCTGCGGGTGACCAAAGTGAACGTCGGCGGCGATCGCCTGCTGGATATTGTGTGCGGCGCGCCAAACTGCCGACAGGGCCTGAAAGTGGCGGTTGCCACCGTCGGTGCGGTGCTGCCGGGCGATTTTAAGATTAAGGCGGCCAAACTGCGCGGTGAGCCGTCGGAGGGGATGCTCTGCTCCTTTTCTGAGCTCGGCATCAGCGACGATCATGACGGCATCATTGAGCTGCCGCAGGACGCCCCCGTTGGTCGCGATCTGCGCGACTATCTGACGCTCAATGATAACACGATCGAAATCAGTGTGACGCCAAACCGCGCCGACTGCCTGAGCCTGCTCGGCGTGGCGCGTGATGTGGCGGTGATCAGCAAGCTGGCGCTCAGTGAACCGACGTTCACCCCGGTCAGTACCACCCTTAGCGACACTTTCCCGATTCGCGTTGCGGCCCCGGAGGCCTGTCCGCGCTACCTCGGCCGGGTAGTCAAAGGGGTAAACGTCAGCGCGGCCACGCCGCTGTGGATGCGCGAGAAGCTGCGCCGCTGCGGCATTCGCTCCATCGATCCGGTCGTTGACGTTACCAACTACGTCCTGCTGGAGCTGGGCCAGCCGATGCACGCCTTTGATCTGGACCGCCTGCAGGGCGGCATCGTGGTGCGGATGGCGGAGGAGGGCGAAACCCTGACGCTGCTGGACGGCAGCGAAGCGAAGCTGACGGCCGATACGCTGGTGATCGCCGACGAACAACAGGCGCTGGCCATGGGCGGGATTTTTGGCGGCGAACAGTCCGGGGTGAATCCGCAGACGCAAAACGTGCTGCTGGAGTGCGCCTGGTTTGCGCCGCTGGCGATTGCCGGCCGCGCCCGTCGCTATGGCCTGCACACCGATGCTTCGCACCGCTACGAACGCGGCGTGGATCCACAGCTACAGCATAAAGCAATGGAGCGGGCGACCGCGCTGCTGCTGGCCATTTGCGGCGGTGAAGCCGGTCCGGTTATGGACGTGACCGATACCGCTGCGCTGCCGACTCCGGCGACCATCACCCTGCATCGCGACAAGCTGGATCGGCTGATTGGTCATGCGATCCCGGATGCTGACGTCAGCGATATCCTGACCCGCCTTGGCTGTCAGCTTACGGTTGGCGAAGGCTGCTGGACGGCGGTGGCTCCCTCCTGGCGCTTTGATATGGCCATCGAAGAGGACCTGGTAGAGGAGGTGGCACGGGTTTACGGCTACGACAATATTCCCGATGTGCCGGTGCAGGCCAGTCTGGTCATGACCCGTCATCAGGAGAGCACGCTGTCACTGAAGCGCGTGAAAAATCTGCTGGTAGACAAAGGCTATCAGGAAGCGATCACCTACAGCTTTGTCGATCCTAAGGTGCAGGCCCTGCTGCATCCGGGTGAAGACTCTCTGCTGCTGCCGAACCCGATTTCCGTTGATATGTCGGCGATGCGCCTGTCGCTGCTGACCGGACTGCTGAGCGCGGTGGTGTGGAACCAGAACCGTCAGCAGAGCCGCGTGCGTCTGTTTGAGAGCGGCCTGCGCTTTGTGCCGGATACTCAGGCCGATCTGGGCATTCGTCAGGATCGGATGCTGGCCGGGGTGATCAGCGGCGCGCGGGTTGAAGAGCACTGGGATCTGGCGCGCGAAACGGTTGACTTCTATGATCTGAAAGGAGATTTGGAGTCGGTGCTGGAGCTGACCGGTAAGCTGGACGCGATCGCCTTTCGGGCGCAGGCGCACCCGGCCCTGCATCCGGGCCAGAGCGCGGCGATTTATTTAGCCGAAAAAGTGATTGGTTTCATCGGCGTGGTGCATCCTGAACTGGAGCGTAAACTCTCTCTGAACGGCCGCACCGTGGTGTTTGAACTTGACTGGGAAAGCCTTGCAAGCCGCGTCCTGCCTGCTGCGCGCGAGATTTCACGCTTCCCGGCGAACCGTCGCGATATCGCTGTGGTGGTACCTGAATCGGTGCCCGCCGCAGATATCATAACTGAGATTAAGAAAGTTGGCGTAAATCAGGTAGTTGGCGTAAACTTGTTTGACGTGTACCGCGGTAAGGGCGTGACAGAGGGCGAAAAGAGCCTCGCGATCAGCCTGATCTTGCAAGATACCAGCCGGACACTCGAAGAAGATGAGATTGCCGCAACCGTCGCCAAATGCGTTGCGGTGTTAAAAGAGCGATTCCAGGCAACCTTGAGGGATTGAACCTATGGCGCTTACAAAAGCTGAAATGTCAGAATACCTGTTTGAAAAGCTTGGGCTTAGCAAGCGGGATGCCAAAGAGCTTGTGGAGTTGTTTTTTGAGGAGATTCGTCGGGCTCTGGAAAATGGCGAGCAGGTTAAATTGTCTGGTTTTGGCAACTTTGACCTTCGCGACAAAAATCAACGCCCGGGGCGTAACCCCAAAACCGGCGAAGATATTCCCATCACGGCCCGCCGTGTGGTGACGTTCCGTCCGGGGCAGAAGTTGAAAAGCCGGGTGGAAAACGCCTCTCCGAAGAGCGAATAATTTCAGCCAGCAAAAGGCCCGCGCAGCGGGCCTTTTTTTTGCCGTTGGTCACGGTTTGCGCCGGGGTAGCGTACCGGCAGGTCGCCGAAGTCCCGCCTTATCAGCAGGCCCGGCGCGATGCGATAACCACCGCCGATCCGCCGGGCTGATGGAACGCATAGCCTTGTAGCGGGGGGGGAGGAGCCGCTGGCACAGATCTTATCAGCCGCGGGGAGGGCGGGAGAGCGGACGCGCTGGCCGCGTAATGGCGCAGGACGCCGCCGCCGCTTTCTTTTTTTTACTCACCCCGTACAATCCTCTCGTTAGCACTTTTTCACCTGACGGGGATGCTCTTGATTACGCCACTTCAGACTCAGGCCGCGCGGCGGGCGCGCCGCTGGCAATTCGGCCTCTGGCTGCTGCTTATTGTTCTGACCCTGCTGAGCCTGAGTGCGGGCGAGCGCTGGATCTCACCCGTTCACTGGGGGGAGCGTGATGCATGGCTGTGGGTCGGGCAGCTGCGACTCCCGCGCACGCTGGCGGTGCTGCTGGTGGGGGCGGCGCTGGCGGTCACCGGCGCGGTGATGCAGGCGCTGTTTGACAATCCGCTGGCGGAACCCGGACTGCTGGGGGTCTCCAGCGGCGCCGGGGTCGGCGTGGTGGCCGGCGTGCTGCTGCTGCCGACGGCCGGCAGCGGCAGCCTCAGCCTGTTTGCCATCGCCGGTGCGCTGCTGGTGACGGGGATCCTGCTGCGGTTTGCCCGCCGGCATCTCTCCAGTGCGCGGCTGCTGCTGGCCGGCGTGGCGCTGGGCATGATCGGCAGTGCGCTGATGACCTGGGCGGTCTATTTCAGCAGCAGCCTTGATTTACGCCAGCTGCTGTACTGGATGATGGGCGGCTTTAGCGGCATCGGCTGGCAATATGCTCCGCTGATGCTGGCGCTGCTGCCGCTGCTTTTCTGGCTACTGGGTCGCTGGCGGGTGCTGGATCGGCTGGCGCTGGGCGAGCTTGCCGCGCAGCAGCTGGGGCTGCCGCTGGCGCGCTGGCGCAGCCTGCTGGTGCTGGCCACCGGGGCGGTGGTCGGGATCTGCGTGGCGCTGGCCGGCAGCATCGGTTTTGTTGGGCTGGTGATCCCGCACCTGCTTCGGCTGTGCGGGCTTAGCCAGCACCGCGCCCTGCTGCCCTGCAGCGCGCTGGCCGGCGCTGCCGGGCTGCTGGCCGCCGATATTTTGGCGCGGCTGCTGCTGAGCGCCGCCGAACTGCCGATTGGCGTGGTCACCGCCACGCTCGGCGCCCCGCTGTTTATCTGGCTGTTGGTGCGTCAGCACCGCTAGCCGCCGTTGTTTCACACTGAGGAGTAACCCGATGTCATTGTATTCCATCCCCCTGACCACGCTGGCCGGCGAGGCCACCACGCTGGCGCCCTGGCAGGGCAACGTGCTGCTGGTGGTGAACGTGGCCTCACAGTGCGGCCTGACCCCACAGTATGCGGCGCTGGAAGCGCTGCAGCGGCAGTATCAGGCGCGCGGCTTCAGCGTGCTGGGTTTTCCCTGTAATCAATTCTTGCAGCAGGAGCCCGGGAGCGCGGAGGAGATTCAGGCGTATTGCCGCACGACCTGGGACGTGACCTTTTCGCTGTTCAGCAAGATCGCAGTGAACGGCCCCGATCGGCATCCGCTCTACCAGTGGCTGACGGCGGCGGCGCCGCAGGCGGAAGCACCGGCCGGCAGCGCCTTCTATCAGCGTCGGGTGGATAAGGGACAGGCGCCGCAGGCTCCCGGCGATATTCTGTGGAATTTTGAGAAGTTCCTGATCGGCCGCGATGGCCGCGTGCTGGCGCGCTTTTCCCCGGACATGGCACCGGATGATGCGGTAGTGCTGCGCCAGCTGGAGCAGGCGCTCGGCTGATGGTGCTGACGCTGAACCAGGCCGGGTTTCCTCCGCGTTTGCAGCCCATGTCGGCGCAGGTTGCCGCCGGTGAAATGGTGCATCTGCTGGGCCCCAACGGCGCCGGCAAGAGTACACTGCTGGCTCTGCTCGCCGGCCTGCTGCCCGCGGTAGGCGAGGTGCAGCTGGCAGGACGCTCGCTAAGCGCCTGGCGACGCCGCGAGCTGGCGGCCAGGCGCGCCTGGCTGCATCAGCAGCAGACCCCGGCGGGACCGCTGCCGGTCTGGCACTTTTTGGCGCAGCACCTGCCCGGCGCGTGCGGGCCAGAGGCGGAGGTGCGCGTCGCCGAACTGTGTGCGGCGCTGCACCTGCAGGATAAGCTCAGCCGGCCGGTGGGGCAGCTCTCCGGCGGGGAGTGGCAGCGGGTGCGGTTGGCGGGAGTGCTGCTGCAGTGTGACCCTCAGCTCAATCCGCTGGCGACTCTGCTGCTGCTGGATGAGCCGCTTACCGGTCTGGATGTTGCCCATCAGCAGGCGGTGGAGGAGTGGCTGGCCGCCCGCCGCCGGGAGGGGCTCAGCATCATCATGAGCAGCCATGATTTGAATCACACGCTGCAGCAGGCCGATACGGTCTGGCTGCTGCAGCAGGGGCGGCTGCGGGCGCAGGGCGATCCGACGACGCTGCTACAGCCGGCGCTGCTGGCCGAGGTGTTTGGCGTGCCGTTTCGCCGGGTGAGCCTGCCTGAGGGCGCGTTTCTGCTGCGCGAACGCTAATGCGCAGGAAAACGTTGCCCGGTCGTCGGGTTTCCCGCTATAAAGACGTGTTGCCTCTTTTTGACCAGACAGGAGCATCGGATGCGTTTTGCGGTCGTACTGTGGGTAGTTATATTGGCGGGCTGCAGTAGCCATCGCGCGCCGCCGGTAAACGGGCGTCTTGCCGATTCCATCACCGTGATTGCCGAACTGAACGATCAGCTCAGCGCGTGGCGCGGCACGCCCTATCGCTACGGTGGGATGAGTCGCGGCGGCGTCGATTGTTCAGGTTTTGTGGCGCTGACGTTCCGCGAGCGCTTTGACCTGCAGCTGCCGCGATCGACCCGCGCACAGACGGAGCTGGGGACGCGCATCGATAAAGCGGAGCTGCTGCCGGGCGATCTGGTTTTTTTTAAGACCGGCAGCGGTGAAAACGGGCTGCACGTGGGTATCTACGATACTGATAACCAGTTTATTCACGCGTCGACCAGCCAGGGCGTGATACGATCCTCACTGGATAATGTCTATTGGCGCAAAGTCTTCTGGCAGGCGCGGCGTATTTAAGCCGGGCGAGGTGCGCCTGCGGCGATGCCCAACCCGCGCACGATTGGCTGCTGCGCGGGCGGGGCGCTGGCGGATAATATCGGGATAATTGGCTTTTACACAGGATGTGACAGGTTAAAGCTCTGGCTGTAGCGGTTCATGGGATATAATTCGCTTTACAGCCGCCCGTTTCCTTGTCATATTTCAACGCCTTAGCGAGCGGAGTCGCCATTTTTACCGGCAGATTAACATGAATAACCATCTGGAAGCCGACTCTCTGAGTCAGGCAATCTATTCACCGATGTACCGTTTTAACGGCGAGCTGGCCGCGGTGACGGTCACCACCCCCTTCCAGCATGCGTCCGCTAATGTCCTGTTGCCGCAGGAGATGCATAACGCTCAGCTGACGCTGGCGCAGCGCGAACGCCTGCTGCTGGCCCAGCTGCAGGACATTGAGAAGCACCGCGCGTTTTTCACGCAGCATCGGGTCGAGGCCGGTATTGCGATTGACGCCGTGGTGGCCGACGCGCTACTGACCCATCCGCCGCTGCGCGAGACCCTCGAACGCCTGCCTTTTGTTGCTCTGCTGATTCGGGAAGATTTCCCCCATCTCGCCCAGGGGCTGCGTGACCCGCTGCTTCGCCAGCTGAGTGAGGCGTTTATGCTGTGCCTTGAGAACGCCGGGGCCGGAAAAGCGCCGCCAACCGCCATTTATGATGGGATGTTTCATCGCGTGCGGCTGGATAAGCGTTTTGTGCAGCAAATGATGAAGCGCGGCGCTTTCCGTCCGTTTATGCAGACCCTGCGCGACAACTTTGCGCCGTTCTGCGATGAGCTGGTGATTCAGGGCATTGATAACGTGACCATGCTGGAGAAGGTGCGCCACCTTGGCTATCACGCCGTGTCCGGCGATCTGTTTGCTAATGCCACGCCCGACACCCTGAGCGCGCTGACGCGCTGTCCGGACGTCTTTTCCTGATCCGCCGGGTTAGCCATCCCCGCTTTTCCTGTGCCTGACGGCGCTGGGCGGTTACACTGTGGCGAAATGTGCTTAACAGGATAACGGCGATGCAGCCTCAGTTTGACAATACCTGGCACCGGGAGCTTCCCGGCACGTATACGGCCACACAGCCCACGCCGCTGGCCGGGGCGCGCCTCATGTATCACAGCGCGCCGCTGGCGCAGACGCTGGGCCTGCCGGAAACGCTGTTTACCGCCGGTGCAGACGGCTTATGGAGCGGAGAGACGCTGCTGTCGGGCATGGCGCCGCTGGCGCAGGTCTATAGCGGGCACCAGTTTGGCGTCTGGGCCGGCCAGCTGGGAGACGGCCGCGGCCTGCTGCTGGGTGAACAGCGGTTGGCCGATGGCCGTAAAATGGACTGGCATCTCAAAGGCGCCGGCCTGACGCCCTATTCGCGGATGGGCGACGGCCGCGCGGTCATCCGTTCGACGGTGCGCGAGTTCCTTGCCTCGGAGGCGCTGCACCATCTCGGCATTCCCACTTCGCGCGCGCTGACGCTGGTGACCAGCGACGAACCGGTGTGGCGCGAGCGCGAAGAGCGCGGGGCGATGCTGCTGCGCGTCGCTGAAAGCCACCTGCGCTTCGGGCATATTGAACATTTCTACTATCGCCAGCAGCCGGAGCAGGTGCGCCAGCTGGTCGGGTACGCGATTCGCCACCACTGGCCCGAGCTGGTCGACGAGGGCGATCGCTACCGGCTATGGTTTACCGACGTGGTGAAGCGCACGGCGCGGCTGATTGCCCGCTGGCAGAGCGTTGGCTTTGCTCACGGGGTGCTGAATACCGATAACATGTCGCTGCTGGGTTTGACGCTGGATTACGGGCCGTTCGGTTTTCTGGATGGCTATCAGCCGGATCGCAGTCTTAACCACTCCGATCATCAGGGCCGCTATGCTTTTGATAATCAGCCTGCGGTCGGTCTGTGGAACCTGAACCGGCTGGCTCATGCGCTGTCGGACCTGATTGACGCCGATGGCCTGCGCGCGGCGCTGGCCGTCTACGAGCCCACGCTGATGGCCGCGTGGGGCGATGCAATGCGCGCCAAACTCGGTTTCCTGCGCGCAGAGCCGCAGGACAACGATCTGCTAACCGAGCTGCTGGCGCTGATGACCCGCGAGCGCAGCGACTACACGCGGACTTTTCGCCTGCTCAGCCACGCAGAGCAGCGGCAGTCGGCATCGGCGCTGCGCGATGAGTTTATCGATCGTGCCGCCTTTGATCACTGGTATCAGCGCTATCAGCAGCGACTGCAGCAGGAGGGCGTGGAAGATGCGGCGCGTCAGGCGGTGATGAAGCGTGCCAATCCGGCGCTGGTGTTGCGTAACTGGCTGGCGCAGGAGGCAATCAGCGGCGTGGAGCAGGGCGATAGCGCCCCGCTGGCGGCGCTGCATCAGGCGCTGTGCGCGCCCTATGACGAGCCGGAGAGCGCGGCGGTATTCCGCCAGCGCCCCCCGGAGTGGGCGGCCGGTCTGGAAGTGAGCTGCTCCAGCTAGGCCGTTCGGCGGGGCGGCCTGCGCCGCCCCGGCCCGTTAAAAGCGGCTGTCTACCGCGTCGGCCAGCTGCGCCAGCACCGCGACGCTGTCATCCCAGCTGAGGCAGGGATCGGTGATCGACTGCCCCCAGGTGAGCGGCTGGCCGGCCACCACTTTCTGCGTTCCCTCCTGCAAAAAGCTCTCCACCATCACTCCGGCAATGGCCGGCGAACCGCGGCGGATTTGCTGGGCGATATCCGCCGCGACATCGCGCTGGCGCCGGTGCTGTTTCAGGCAGTTGCCGTGGCTGAAGTCGACCACCAGCTGCTCTGGCAGGCCATACTCGCGCAGGCGGGTCGCGGCGGCGGCGATGTCGGCGGCGTGATAGTTCGGCTGCTTACCGCCGCGCATAATAATGTGTCCGGCCGGATTGCCGCTGGTTTGATAGATGGTCATGCGTCCGGTTTTATCCGGTGACAGGAACAGGTGGCTCGCCCGCGCCGCGCGGATGGCATCCACGGCGATTTGCGTATTGCCGTCGGTGCCGTTTTTAAACCCGACCGGGCAGGAGAGCGCTGAGGCCATCTCGCGGTGGATCTGGCTCTCGGTGGTGCGCGCACCAATTGCGCCCCAGCTGATCAGATCGGCAATAAACTGGCCGATCACCATATCGAGAAATTCAGTCGCGGTCGGCAGGCCCAGCGCATTAACGTCAATCAGCAGCTGGCGGGCAATGCCTAATCCCTCATTAACCCGACAGCTGCCGTCAAGCTGCGGGTCGGAGATCAGGCCTTTCCAGCCCACTACGGTGCGCGGTTTCTCAAAGTAGGTGCGCATCACTATCTCCAGCCGGTGCTGGTAACGTTCACGCATGACGTTGAGGCGTGCGGCGTACTCCAGGGCGGCGGCCGGATCGTGGATTGAGCAGGGGCCCATCACGACCAGCAGGCGCGGATCATCGCCGCGCAGAATCGCACTGATACGATCGCGAGCGGCGGTGACGGTGCTGACAATTGCCGGCGTAATCGGGTGGCGGGTGGCCAGCTCGGCCGGCGTGATCAGACTGTCGATGCGCGCGGTGCGCAATTCATCCGTTTTATTCATGGTCATCTCTGAATACGTCAACTGGGGACTTCGCAACGGCGGGAGTGCCGGGAAGTGATGGCCATCACCTTATCGGAACTGGCGGCGAATTCAACCTGCCAGCCGGATAAACCGCGCGCATTTCTTGCGCCGCCGCCTCTGCCTCAGAACATTTGCCGGCTGAGGCCCATGATGTCGAGAATTTTTGTGGCGATCTCCTCGACCGAATAGTTGGTGCTGTTCAGGTAGCGGATCTGGTGGGTGCGCAGCAGGGCCTCTACTTCGCCCACCTCCAGCCGGCACTGGCGCAGCGAGGCATAGCGGGTATGCTCTGCCCGCTCCTGACGGATGGCGGACAGGCGCTCCGGATCAATGGTCAGACCAAATAGTTTTTGCTGCCAGGGACGCAGCGCGGCGGGCAGCTTCAGGTTGTCCATATCATCGGCAATAAACGGGTAGTTCGCGGCGCGGATACCAAACTGCATGGCCAGATAGAGGCTGGTGGGCGTCTTGCCGCAGCGCGACACCCCCAGCAGAATGACCTGTGCCTCCTCCAGCCCGCGCAGGGAGATACCATCATCGTGGGCCAGTGCGTAGTCAATGGCGGCAATGCGCGCATCGTACTTGTCGAGATTGCTGGCGGTCAGGCCGTGGGTGCGGTGAGCCACCGGCACCGGCGCGTGCCCGAGCTCCTGCTGCAGCGGCGCCACCAGGCTTTGCACAATATCCTGACAAAATCCCTCACTTTGCAAAATGATCGCCCGTACGTCCGGCAACACGATGGAAAAAAAGACCAGCGGCCGGATGCCGCTTCGCTGCCAGATAGCATTGATTTGCGCCTTCACCGCCAGCGCCCGCTGTTCGTTTTCGACAAAAGGCAGGGTCACGCTGTGGGTGGCGACCGGAAACTGCGACAGCACCGCGTGGCCGACCACCTCGGCGGTAATCGCTGTGCCATCAGAGATGTAGAATACGCTGCGTTCGTTACCAGACTCCATAATACTGTTCTTCTCCACGATCGGGCGCAGGGTGAGATGCGCGAAAACGAAACGTCCGGGGCGGAATAAAATACATTACTCAGCAAAATAAAACAGGGAATATTAACTCTACTCTAAGGCGGGATTCATTGTCGTGATGCCTCTCCGGATTATTTTATATGGCCGGCATCAGGGGGAACGGCCAGGCATTATCTGGTTGCGCAACGCAGATTAGCTACGAAATGCAATTATAATTTATCCATATGAAAATGATGGATTTTTTTTGGTTTGTCGTTGCGCAAGTGTGAGGCAGGCCCCGCCGGTTGGCGGAGAAATTCTTATTTTTCCTGCTTGAACGATTCACCACTTTATCTTTGTCTGGCGAATGTGCCAGGCTGGAATCGCTGAAAAACACCTCCCTCGGGTGCTGTCATTTGCCCTCACTCATTTTAAAAGGATTGCTTCAATGTCCATCACAGGTGATTTACCGCTGGTGCTCTGGTACAACCAGCTTGGCATGCATGATGTTGATCGCGTGGGCGGCAAAAACGCCTCTCTGGGTGAGATGATTACCCATCTCTCTGCGCTGGGGGTAGCGGTTCCCAACGGATTTGCCACCACCTCTGACGCCTTTAATCAGTTTCTGGAACAAAGCGGAGTCAATCAGCGTATTTACGCGTTGCTGGACAGCACCAACGTCGATGACGTTAACCAGCTGGCGCAGGCCGGCAGGCAGATTCGGCAGTGGATCGTGGACACGCCGTTTCTGCCGGCGATGGAAGCCGCCATCCGCGACGCCTATCAGCAGCTGGCGGCCGACGATGCCGGCGCTTCATTTGCCGTGCGCTCTTCGGCCACCGCAGAGGATATGCCGGACGCCTCCTTTGCCGGTCAGCAGGAGACCTTTCTGAACGTGCAGGGCCTGGACGCGGTGATGGTGGCTATCAAGCACGTGTATGCCTCACTGTTTAACGACCGGGCAATCTCATACCGCGTCCATCAGGGCTATGACCATCGCGGCGTGGCGCTGTCCGCCGGCGTGCAGCGGATGGTGCGCGCCGACGTCGGCGCTGCCGGGGTGATGTTCACCCTTGATACCGAATCCGGCTTTGACCAGGTGGTGTTCATCACCTCGGCGTACGGTCTGGGAGAAATGGTCGTGCAGGGCGCGGTAAATCCGGATGAGTTCTACGTACATAAACCCACCCTCAACGCCGGTCGACCGGCGATTGTGCGGCGCAATCTCGGCTCTAAAAAAATTCGCATGGTCTATGCACCCACGCAGGAGCACGGCAAGCAGGTGGCCGTTGAGGAGGTAGCGGAGGCCGAACGCGATCGCTTTAGTCTGAGCAGTGACGAGGTGGAAGCGCTGGCGCGGCAGGCGCTGCTGATTGAGCAGCACTACCAGCGTCCTATGGATATCGAGTGGGCAAAGGATGGTCACACCGGCAAGCTGTATATCGTGCAGGCGCGGCCGGAAACGGTGCGCTCCAATGGCCAGGTAATGGAACGCTATACGCTCACGGCGCGCGGCACGGTCCGGGTGGAAGGCAGGGCGATTGGCCACCGTATCGGCGCCGGCAGGGTCAAGGTGATTCGCGACATCAGCGAAATGGATCGGATTGAAAAAGGGGACGTGCTGGTGACGGACATGACCGATCCGGACTGGGAGCCAATCATGAAAAAAGCCGCGGCTATCGTCACCAACCGCGGCGGACGCACCTGCCATGCGGCAATCATCGCCCGCGAGCTGGGTATTCCGGCGGTGGTCGGCTGCGGTGATGCCACGGAGCGGCTGGCGGAGGGAAGCCCGGTCACGGTCTCCTGCGCCGAAGGCGACACCGGCTATGTCTACGCTGACCTGCTGCACTTTGAGGTCAGTCGCTCGCAGGTTGAAGCGATGCCGACGCTGCCGCTAAAAATCATGATGAACGTCGGCAACCCCGACCGCGCCTTTGACTTTGCCTGCCTGCCGAACGAGGGGGTCGGACTGGCGCGGCTGGAATTTATCATTAACCGGATGATCGGCGTGCATCCCAGGGCGCTGCTGGCATTTGACCAGCAGCCCCCGGCGGTACAGGCTGAGATCCGCACGCTAATGAAGGGCTTTGACGATCCGGTGGAGTTTTACGTGGCCCGCCTGACCGAGGGCATTGCAACGCTGGGCGCGGCTTTTGCGCCAAAGCGGGTGATCGTGCGACTGTCTGATTTTAAATCCAATGAGTATGCCAACCTGGTTGGGGGCGAGCGTTATGAACCGCATGAAGAGAATCCGATGCTGGGCTTTCGCGGTGCAGGTCGCTACGTGTCTGACGACTTTCGCGACTGCTTTGCCCTTGAGTGCGCCGCGGTGAAGCGGGTGCGTAATGACATGGGGCTGACCAACGTCGAGATCATGGTGCCGTTTGTTCGCACCGTGGCGCAGGCGGAGGCGGTGATTGACGAGCTGGCGCGGCAGGGACTGAAGCGCGGTGAGAACGGCCTGAAGGTGGTGATGATGTGTGAGATCCCCTCCAATGCGCTGCTGGCGGACCAGTTCCTCGCCCATTTTGACGGTTTTTCCATTGGCTCCAATGATATGACTCAGCTGACGCTGGGGCTGGATCGTGATTCCGGCGTGGTCTCGACGCTGTTTGATGAACGCAATGCGGCGGTGAAGGCGCTGCTGTCGATGGCGATTCGCGCCGCGAAGCAGCAGGGCAAATATGTCGGTATCTGCGGTCAGGGGCCGTCCGATCACGCTGATTTTGCCGCCTGGCTGATGGCCGAGGGCATTGACAGTCTGTCACTGAATCCGGATACGGTGGTCCAGACCTGGCTAAGTCTGGCGCAGCACGCATCGGCAGGCAACTGAGCGACGGGCTGCGGTACGGCGTTACGCCAGGCCGGCTCCGACCGGCCTGGCTACCGGGCAAAAAAAAGCCCATCATCCGATGGGCAAAGACTACACACAGCAATACTTGACGCTACTCAGGGGTAACCGGGAGTGAGATTCATTCACTCATTGCGCTAAGGATAGTAGGGCAGTCGGGGAGCTGACGTCTTTAAGAATCCTCTTATTCGTTAGCACTGATAATATTTTAGGCCGTAAAAATAATGGTGGACGGCATAACGGCGCCTCAAAAGCGATCGCCTGTGGCCAAATCTGTTATCCGGGCGGAAAAGCGGTGATTTTTTATTAATATTTTCTTAAGTAATTTTGCAGGCTTTTCGCACGAGGTTGCCTGGCGATAGGGCGTGCAGCGATTGCCCGGCCGGGGCCGGGCAATCACATTCAGCGCGGTGGGGGAGGCGCTGCGGAGAGCACGTCACCGTCCTGCGCCGGGGGCGGCAGCGGAGTCTCATGCATCCAGACCGACAGCAGACGGTAAGAGACGGCCAGCACGACCGGGCCGATAAACAGGCCAATCATGCCGAAAGCAATCAGGCCGCCGATCACCCCGGACAGGATAAGGATCATCGGCAGATCCGCCCCCATGCGAATCAGCACCGGGCGCAGCACGTTATCCAGCGTGCCGACGACGCAGCTCCACACCAGTAGCACGGTGCCCCAGGTGGTATCGCCGCTCCAGTAGAGCCAGATAATGGCCGGAATCAGCACCGGGAGTGGTCCCAGCTGCACCAGGCAAAACAGAATCATCAGCACCGTCAGCAGGGTGGCATAGGGAATACCCGAAATGGCGAGGCCAATACCGCCCAGTACCCCCTGCACCAGCGCAGTCACCACTACGCCGAGCGCCACCGCGCGAACCGCCTGCCCGGCGAGCACCACCGCCGCATCGCCGCGCCGGCCGCCGAGGCGCCAGGCAAAGTGGCGGATCCCCATGCCCACCTGTTCACCGCGCCAGAACAGCAGTATGGAGAACAGCAGCATCAGCCCCAGATGCATAATAAAGCGGCCGAAGTGACCGGCCTGAGCAAAGAAAAAGCCGGTAGTACGCCCGATATAGGGCTGCGCTTTGGCCAGCGCCGCGCTGCCGCCTCCGGCCAGCAGATTGTGCCAGGCGTTCCATAGCTTCTCTCCAACCAGCGGGAGTCGGCGCAGCCAGTCAAGCGTCGGCGGCGTCAGGTGGCCGGACGTCGCCCAGGCGATCAGCGGCCGGCTGTTGTCGATCAGGCTGTTCACCAGCAGGGCGATGGGGATGATAAACAGCAGCAGCAGCAGCAGGGTCATCACCAGCACCGCCAGCGAACGTCGTCCCCACAGCCAGCCCTGCAGGCGGACCATCAGTGGCCAGGTGGCGATCACCACCATGCTGGCCCAGGCAAAGCCTAAAATAAACGGCTGTACGACCCAAAAGCAGGCGACCAGCATCAAGACAATAAACATCAGGGAGAAGATGATTTGGGGTAAATCCTTCTGCCGTTGCAAACTATTCATGCGTCAACATCCACGTTGCGTTAAAGAAAACCCTCCGCGCGGCAGGGGGGACAGCACCTCGCCGTGCGGGCTGGGCTTATCATGCGGTATTTCCCCGATGCGCAACAGGGGGGCGCGGGGATATTCTCGTCGGGGCGGCGGCAAAACCCGGCACACGGCGAAAAAATATGATAAAACGAAATGCACTGTCTGAGTGAAGTCAGCGATAAGCAAACGATTAACCCAACATTTGGTCACCCGATAATGATCCCACAGATTGCTCAGGCGCCGGGGCTGATTCAGCCGGTGCTTGATTACCTCGCCGCGCTAAAACAGCACGGTTTCACCGGCGATATCGCCACCGGCTATGCCGACCGCCTGTCGCTGGCCACCGATAACAGTATCTATCAGTGTCTGCCCGATGCGGTGGTGTTTCCACGCTCAACGGGTGATGTGGCGCTGATTGCCCGCCTGGCGGAGGAGCCGCGCTTTCAGCGTCTCGTCTTTACCCCGCGCGGCGGCGGAACCGGCACCAATGGCCAGGCGCTGAACCACGGCATTGTGGTCGATTTGTCGCGCCACATGAACCGCATTCTGGACATCAATGTCGAGCAGCGCTGGGTGCGGGTGGAGGCCGGCGTGGTGAAGGACCAGCTGAATGCCTGGCTGAAGCCCTACGGCTTTTTCTTCTCTCCGGAGCTCTCAACCAGCAACCGCGCAACCCTCGGTGGCATGATCAATACCGACGCCTCCGGGCAGGGATCGCTGGTGTACGGAAAAACCTCCGATCACGTGCTGGGCGTGCGCGCGGTGCTGACCGGTGGGGAGATCCTCGATACCCGCGCGATGCCGGTGACGCTGGCGGAAACGCTGGCCGCCGAAGAGACGCGCGAAGGGCAGATTTATCGCGATGTGTTAACGCGCTGCCGCGAGCAGCGGGCGCTGATTCTGGAAAAATTCCCGAAGCTGAACCGGTTTCTTACCGGCTATGATTTACGCCACGTGCTCAGTGACGATCTGCAGCAGATCGATCTTACCCGGCTGCTGTGCGGCTCCGAAGGGACGCTGGCGTTTATTTGCGAAGCGCGGCTGGACATTACTCCGCTGCCGAAAGTCCGCCGGCTGGTAAACATTAAATATGACGCGTTTGATTCGGCCCTGCGCAATGCGCCGTTTCTGGTCGAGGCGCGGGCGCTCTCGGTGGAAACCGTCGACTCACGGGTGTTAAATCTGGCGCGGGAAGATATCATCTGGCACTCGGTAGAATCCTTGATCGCGCCGGTGCCGGATAAGGCGATGCTCGGGCTGAATATCGTCGAGTTCGCCGGCGATGATGCCGCGCTGATCGCCGGTCAGGTCAGCGCGCTCTGTCAGCGGCTGGACGCGCTGATGGCCGCCGGTGAGGCCGGCGTCATCGGCTGGCAGCTGTGTGAAGACGCGGCCAGTATTGAACGCATTTACGCGATGCGTAAAAAAGCGGTCGGTCTGCTGGGCAATGCAAAAGGTGGCGCCAAGCCGATTCCGTTTGTCGAGGATACCTGCGTGCCGCCGGAACACCTGGCCGACTACATCGCTGAATTTCGCGCGCTGCTTGACGGCCACGGCCTCAGCTACGGGATGTTTGGCCACGTTGACGCCGGAGTGCTACACGTGCGGCCAGCGCTGGATATGTGCGATCCGCAGCAGGAGCGGCTGATGAAGCAGATCTCTGACGAAGTGGTGGCGCTGACTACCCGCTACGGCGGGCTGCTCTGGGGGGAGCACGGTAAAGGCTTCCGCGCGGCCTACAGCCCGGCCTTCTTCGGCGAGACGCTGTACGGCGAGCTGCGGCGAATTAAAGCGGCGTTTGACCCGCATAACCGACTGAATCCCGGGAAAATTTGTACGCCGTGGGGCGTCGATGCCCCGCTGCATCAGGTCGACGACGTGACGCGCGGTCGCTTCGATCGGCAGATCCCGATCGCGGTGCGTGACGACTGGCGCGGCGCGATGACCTGTAACGGTAACGGCCTGTGCTTTAACTTCGACACGCTGACGCCGATGTGCCCGTCAATGAAGGTGACCCGCAACCGCGTCCACTCGCCAAAGGGCCGGGCTACGCTGGTGCGCGAGTGGCTGCGCCTGCTGGCGGAGCAGGGCGTGGATCCCAGCCGGCTGGAGCAGGCGCTGCCGGAACAGCGCGTCAGCCTGCGCGACCTGATCGCCCGCACCCGCAACAGCTGGCATGCCCGCCGCGGCGAATATGACTTCTCTCACGAAGTGAAAGCGGCAATGTCCGGCTGTCTCGCCTGTAAGGCCTGCTCCACGCAGTGCCCGATTAAAATTGACGTGCCGGGATTTCGCGCGCGCTTCCTGCAGCTCTATCACACCCGCTATCTGCGCCCGGTCAGCGACTGGCTGGTGGCCGGGGTGGAGCAGTACGCTCCGCTGATGGCGCGGGCGCCGCGTCCCTTCAACTTTTTCCTGCGCCAACCCTGGCTGCGCGAGCTTAGTCGTCAGCGGATTGGCATGGTCGATCTGCCGCTGCTGTCGACCCCGACGCTGAAGCAGCAGCTGGCCGGCCACCGCAGTGCCGGCCTGACGCTGGAGCAGCTGGAACAGTTGAGCCCCGCCGAGCGGGCGAAGACCGTACTGGTGGTGCAGGATCCCTTCACCAGCTACTACGAAGCGCAGCTGATCGGCGATCTTGTCCGCCTGATTGACGCACTGGGCTGGCGTCCGGTGGTATTGCCGTTCTCCCCCAACGGTAAACCGCAGCACGTGAAAGGTTTTTTACAGCGCTTTGCACGTACCGCGCAGAAAACCGCGGCCATGCTTAACCGCGTGGCGCAGCTGGGCATGCCGCTGGTGGGGGTCGACCCGGCGCTGGTGCTCTGCTACCGCGATGAGTACCGCGAGGTGCTTGGCGATTCGCGCGGCGATTTTCACGTGCAGCTGGTTCATGAGTGGCTGCAGCAGGTGCTGCCCGCCGGGGAGACGGTGCCGCTCAGCGGCGAAGCCTGGTACCTGTTTGGCCACTGTACCGAAGTCACCGCGCTGCCGTCGTCATCCCAGCAGTGGCAGACGATTTTCGCCCGACTGGGCGCGCGGCTGGAGAGCGTCAGTGTGGGCTGCTGCGGGATGGCCGGCACCTACGGTCACGAGGCGGCACAGTTGGACAACTCGTTAGGCATCTACGCGCTCTCCTGGCATCCTGCGCTCAGTAAGCTGCCGCGCCAGCGCTGCCTGGCGACCGGCTACTCCTGCCGCAGTCAGGTAAAGCGCATTGAGGGTGGAGGCATGCGCCATCCCCTGCAGGCGCTGCTGGAGCTGATATCATGAGTATTTGGCGACGTGAGGCGACGCTGGAAGCCCTCAATGCCGGCTGCGCCGGCACCCTGGTCTCGCACTGCGGGATCTGCTTTACCGCGCTGACGGAAGAGGCCCTGGAGGCGACCATGCCGGTAGACAGCCGCACCCGACAGCCGTTCGGCCTGTTGCATGGCGGCGCCTCGGTGGTGCTGGCAGAGAGCCTCGGCTCGCTGGCTGGCTGGTTGTGTACCGAAGGCGATGCGCAGGTGGTGGGGCTGGAGATCAGTGCCCATCACCTGCGCGCCGTACGCGATGGTGTGGTCCGCGGTCACTGCCGCGCGCTGCACCTCGGGCGGCGCCACCAGGTCTGGCAGACCGATATTTTCGATGCAGATGGCCAGCTCTGCTGCACGGCGCGGCTGACCACCTCGGTTCGCTGACCCCCCAGGTCCGGCCACCGCGCGTTGCGCGGTGGCGGGTCTTCCCTCGTATCTTCCTGCCCCCCGCCAGCCCGTCACCGTACTGCGCGGCGATTAACCACGTCTGTTGCTGACCATCGCAGCCACGCAGCGCCAGCGGCCGGCGCCGCTGAACGATAAATGCGCTCTGTTATTGCGATGGGTGACAGCAATCGATCGCGGTCACCGATGCCGGCAGCACGCAGTAAAAAGCAGCCGTGGCAACAAAAATAATTATACCTATTAACAAGTTGCTACGAACAGACGGCAAACGGCGCGCCGCCGACCACAGCGTCTAAACTTAAGATCAGGCGCGCCGATGCGTACAGCGGGCAAAACCCCTGCTCAACAAGCGGTTGAAGTGATAGCGGCGGGCACTACCATAGAGGGACGGGCCTCGTGGCCCCTATGTGAGGAGTTGACCATGAACCAGACCCACCCTGACACGTTTTCACCGGACGACTTTATCTGGCAAGGCGTGACCCTGACCGACCGCGCGGCGCAGCACATCCTTGCGCTGATCGCGCACGATGCGGAACTGCAGGGGCTGCGTCTCGGTGTTAAGCAGAGCGGCTGCGCCGGCTTTGGCTACACGTTTGATCTGATTAGCACGCCGGCCAGCGACGACCTGATGTTCACCCACCAGGGCGCACGGCTATATGTTCCGCTGCAGGCCATGCCGTTTCTTGACGGTACCGAGGTCGATTTTGTCCGTGACGGGCTGAATCAGGTATTCAAATTCAACAATCCCAAAGCGCAACACGCCTGCGGCTGTGGTGAAAGCTTTGGCGTAGAGTAACCATTATGTCCCGACACCATGATGCAAGCGATGATGTTCAATACTGGGAAGGCGGTCATCAGTACAAAGAGGGCTTCTTCACGCCATTGCAAACCGATGAGCTGGCGCACGGCATCAGCGAAGAGGTGGTGCGCGCCATTTCTGCCCGGCGCAACGAGCCGCAGTGGATGCTTGATTTTCGCCTGAAGGCCTACCACGCCTGGACTGAAATGGAGGAGCCGCACTGGCTGAAAGCCAATTATCAGCCGCTCAACTATCAAGACTACAGCTACTACTCTGCTCCCTCCTGCGGCCACTGCGACGACGACTGCGCCTCCGAGCCCGGCGCGCGGCAGAGCAACGGCGATCGGCCGGCCGGCAGCTATCTGACCCGGGAAGTGGAGCAGGCGTTCGACCAGCTCGGCGTGCCGGTTCGCGAGGGACAGAACGTGGCGGTGGATGCGATTTTCGACTCGGTGTCGGTGGCCACCACCTATCGCGACAAGCTGGCTGCGGAGGGGATCATCTTCTGCTCGTTTAGCGAGGCGATTCAGGAACACCCGCAGCTGGTGCAGCAGTATCTCGGCAGCGTGGTGCCGGCCAACGATAACTTCTTTGCCGCGCTCAACTCCGCGGTGGCCTCCGACGGCACCTTTGTGTATATCCCCAAGGGGGTTCGCTGCCCGATGGAGCTGTCAACTTACTTCCGCATTAACGCTGCGAAAACCGGCCAGTTCGAACGCACGATCCTGATTGCCGATGAAGGCAGCTATGTCAGTTACATCGAAGGCTGCTCCGCGCCGGTGCGCGACAGCTATCAGCTGCATGCCGCGGTGGTCGAGGTTATCATACTGAAAGACGCCGAGGTGAAATACTCGACGGTGCAAAACTGGTTTCCCGGCGGCGAAGGCGAGGGCGGCATTCTAAACTTTGTCACCAAACGCGCGCTGTGCGAAGGGGAAAACAGCAAAATGTCCTGGACCCAGTCGGAAACCGGCTCGGCCATTACCTGGAAATACCCCAGCTGTATCCTGCGCGGAGACAACGCCATCGGCGAGTTTTACTCGGTGGCGCTGACCAATGGCGTGCAGCAGGCGGACACCGGCACCAAAATGATCCACATTGGCAAAAATACCCGTTCGACCATCATCTCCAAGGGCATCGCCGCCGGTAAAAGTCAGAACACCTATCGGGGACTGGTAAAGATCATGCCCACCGCGACCCACGCGCGCAATTTTACCCAGTGCGATTCAATGCTGATCGGCGAGGCCTGCGGCGCTCACACCTTCCCCTATGTCGAAGTGCGTAACAATACCGCGCAGCTGGAGCATGAAGCCACCACCTCGCGTATCGGTGAAGATCAGCTGTTTTATTGTCTGCAGCGCGGCATCCGGGAAGAGGATGCCATCTCAATGATAGTCAACGGCTTTTGTAAAGACGTCTTTTCCGAGCTGCCGCTGGAGTTCGCCGTGGAAGCGCAAAAATTGTTGGCCATTAGCCTTGAACACAGCGTGGGTTAACGCCTGTCGACGCCTGGAGCCCTTATGTTAAGCATCAAAAATTTACAGGTCAGTATTGAAGATAAACCGATTTTACGCGGGCTGGATCTCGAGGTCAGGCCGGGCGAAGTGCACGCCATTATGGGGCCAAACGGATCGGGCAAGAGCACCCTGTCGGCGACGCTGGCCGGCCGTGAGGAGTATCAGGTCACGGATGGCAGCATCGATTTTAATGGCCATGACCTGCTGGAGATGGCGCCGGAAGCGCGCGCCGGGGAGGGCATTTTTATGGCCTTCCAGTATCCGGTTGAAATCCCCGGCGTCAGTAATCAGTTTTTTCTGCACACCGCGGTCAACGCGGTGCGCGCCTACCGTCAGCAGCCCGCGTTGGATCGCTTCGATTTTCAGGATGTGATGGCCGAAAAGCTGGCGCTGTTGAAAATGCCGGACGATCTGTTGACCCGCTCGGTTAACGTCGGTTTCTCCGGCGGGGAAAAAAAACGCAATGATATTTTGCAGATGGCCGCGCTGGAGCCGCGCCTGTGCATTTTGGATGAAACCGATTCTGGCCTGGACATTGATGCGCTGAAAATCGTCGCCAACGGTGTAAATTCACTGCGCGACGGCCAGCGTGCCTTTATCATTGTCACCCACTATCAGCGGATCCTTGACTATATCCAGCCGGACTACGTGCACGTGCTGTATCAGGGCAGGATAGTCAAATCCGGCGATTTTACGCTGGTGAAACAGCTGGAGGAGCAGGGATATGGCTGGCTTACCGACGAAGCATAATCCGGTTCCCGCGCGCTGGCAGCAGCTGTTTGATGGCGCGCCCGATCGCGGCGAGCAGGCGCGTGAACACTGGCAAGAGTTACAACGTCACGGGCTTCCCGGGCCGCGCCATGAGGACTGGAAATACACCCCGCTGAACACCCTGCTGACGGCGGAACTGGTCCAGCCGGCGCCGCGGTTGCCCGACGCGGCGCGCTGCCGGGGGCTGGCGTTGCCGCTGGACGCAGTGCGGCTGGTGTTTGTCGACGGTCACTATCAGCCGACGCTGAGTGACGGTGACCTCGATGCGTTCCAGCTTCGGGTCTACCGCGGCGGCGAACGCCCGCCGCTGGCGGCGGCTATCCAACCGGAAGCCTTTCTGCACCTTACCGAGAGCCTGGCGGCCGAGGTGGCGGTGATCAGTCTCGCGCGGCATCAGCGCGCCCCTCGCCCGCTCTATTTGCTGCATATTAGCAGCGGCGCACCGCAGGGTCTGGCGACCCATCACTATCGTCACCACGTGGCGCTGGAGGCCGGGGCGGAGGCGACGGTGGTAGAACACTATGTGTCACTTGATGATCGCCCGCACTTTACCGGCGGTCGCACCACGCTGGCGGTGGGCGATAATGCCGCACTGCAGCACTATAAGCTGGCGTTCGAACAGGCGGCCAGCGTGCACTTCGCGCATAACGATCTCACGCTGGCGCGCGCGGCGCGCGCCAGCAGCCACAGTTTTTTACTCGGTGCGGGCCTGAGTCGCCACCACACCAGCGCCCAGCTGCAGGGTGAGGGCGGCGATGTGGTGATCAACAGCCTGGCGCTGCCGGTGGACAATGAGGTGTGTGACACCCGCAGCTGGCTGGAGCACCGCGTCGGCCACTGCCAGAGCCGCCAGCTGCACAAAACCATCGTGCGCGATAAAGGCCGTGCGGTGTTTAACGGCATGATCAAGGTCGCTGAGCACGCGCTGAAAACCGACGGCCAGATGACCAATAATAATCTGCTGCTTGGCCGACTCGCGGAAGTGGACACCAAACCGCAGCTGGAAATTTATGCCGATGACGTTAAGTGCAGCCACGGCGCCACGGTGGGGCGCATTGATGATGAACAGCTGTTCTATTTGCGCTCGCGGGGGATTGCCGAAGCGGCTGCGCAGCAGATGATCATCTTCGCCTTCGCCGCTGAGTTGACCGAGGCGCTGACCGATCCAGCGGTAAAACAGGCGGTGATGCAGCGCATCGCGCAGCGTTTTCCGGGAGGCGTGCATGACCCTCAATCCTGAACGCCTGCGGGCTGAGTTTCCGATTCTGGCGCGTGAGGTTCACGGTCAGCGGCTGGCGTATCTCGATAGTGCGGCCAGCGCGCAGAAGCCGCTGGCGGTGATTAACAGCGAGCGCGATTTCTACTGCCACGGCTATGCCGCGGTACACCGCGGGATCCATACGCTGAGCGCGGAGGCAACCACCGCAATGGAAAACGTGCGCACCCGCTGCGCGCGCTTTCTGAATGCCGCTTCGCCGGAGGAGATCGTGTTTGTTCGCGGTACCACTGAAGGCATCAATCTGGTGGCCAATACCTTTGGCCAGCTGCAGGTGGGCCCCGGGGATAATCTGATCATCAGCGAAATGGAACATCACGCCAATATCGTGCCCTGGCAGATGCTGGCCCAGCGGGTAGGCGCCGAAGTGCGGGTGATCCCGCTGCTGGCCGACGGCACGCTGGATATGGACGCCCTCGACCGGCTGATTGATACGCGCACCAGGCTGCTGGCCGTCACCCACGTCTCCAATGTGCTGGGGACCGTCAATCCGGTGGCCGCACTGGTAGCGAAAGCCAAAGCGGCAGGCGTGGCGACGGTGATTGATGGTGCGCAGGCGGTGATGCACGCCCCGGTAGATGTGCAGGCGCTGGAGTGCGACTTCTATCTCTTCTCTGCCCACAAGCTGTATGGTCCCAGCGGCATCGGGGTGCTGTACGGGCGTAAGGCTCTGCTGGATGCCATGCCCCCCTGGCAGGGCGGCGGCGCGATGATTGCCTCGGTCAGCCTGTGCGAGGGCAGCCGCTGGTCGGCGGCGCCGTGGCGCTTTGAGGCGGGGACGCCAAATACCGCAGGCATTATCGCCCTGGGCGCCGCTCTGGACTGGGTGACCGCCCTCGGCTGGGAGGCGATGATCGACTATGAAGCGTCGCTGATGCGTTACGCGCAGGCCGGACTGGCCAGCGTACCTGACATCACGCTGTTTGGCCCGCCGGCGCGCGTCGGCGTGCTGTCGTTCAATCTTGGCCAGCACCACGCTTATGACGTCGGCAGCTTCCTTGACCGCTACGGCATTGCCATCCGCACCGGTCACCACTGCGCGATGCCGCTGATGGCACATTATCAGGTGCCGGCTATGTGCCGCGCATCGCTCGCGCTGTACAACACCGAAGAAGAGATTGACCGCTTAGTCACCGGGCTGACGCGGATCCACCGCCTGCTGGGTGGTTAACCACGGCGACAGAGGGAGTACCCATGGCGACACTGCCGGATAAAGAGAAACTGGTGCGCAATTTTCACCGCTGCGCCAACTGGGAAGAGAAGTATCTGTACATCATCGAGCTGGGCGGCGCGCTGCCGCCGCTGGCGGACAGCGATCGGCGCAGTGATAACAAGATAGCCGGCTGCCAGAGCCAGGTGTGGATTGTGATGACGCAGCAGGCGGATGGCCGCGTGGCGCTGGCCGGTGACAGCGATGCGGCGATTGTAAAAGGGCTGATTGCGGTCGTGTTCAGCCTCTATGATCAGCTGACGCCGCAGCAGATCCTCGACGTCGACGTGCGCCCATGGTTCAGCGATCTGGCGCTGACCGCGCACCTCACCCCGTCGCGTTCGCAGGGGCTGGAAGCGATGATCCGGGCGATTCGTCAGCGGGCGCAAGCCCTGATCTGAGCATACACGCTGTTCAACCGGCCCGGCACCCGGGCCGGTTGAACGCCACCTGATAAGAGAGTCGGTATGAAATCGTTTACCCTGGCCGGATGGCTGCTGGCGTCACTGTTAACCACCCTCCCGGTGCGCGCCGGCACCGATTATCCGTTGCCACCGGCCGGCAGCCGCTTAATTGGTGAAAATCAGCGCTACATCGTGCCGGATGATAAGCGCCCGCTGGAGGATATCGCCGCGCGCTTCAGCGTTGGGCTGCTGGGCATGCTGGAGGCCAATCCCGGTACCGACCCCTGGCTGCCGACACCCGGCGATGAGCTGACTATACCAACGCAAATGCTGCTGCCGGAGACGCCGCGCGAGGGGATTGTCATCAATCTCGCCGAGCTGCGGCTGTTCTACTACCCGGCGGGTGAGAACCGGGTGGTGGTCTATCCGATTGGCATTGGCCAGCTGGGGGCGATAACGCCGTCAATGGTCACCCGCATCAGCCAAAAGATCCCTAACCCGAGCTGGACGCCAACCCCTAACATCCGCCAGCGCTATGCCCGGCAGGGCATTACCCTGCCCGGAACGGTGCCGGCCGGACCGGATAATCCAATGGGGCAGTTTGCTCTGCGGCTGGCTTACGGCAAAGGACACTATCTGATTCACGGTACCAACGCCGACTTCGGGATAGGGATGCGCGTGAGCTCCGGCTGCATTCGCCTGCGTCCGGATGACATTGCTGCGCTGTTTAATGCCGTGCCGGTCGGTACGCGGGTCCAGGTGATTAATCAGCCGGTGAAAGTAGCGCAGGAGCCGGACGGGAAGCGTTACATGGAAGTGCATCAACCGCTGTCGCGCAGCGAGCGTGACGATCCGCAAACTGCGCCGCTGGCGCTCACCGCCGGGACCCGGCAATTTTTGCGCAGTGAGCAAAACGATCGACAGGTCGTCGAACAGGCGCTGACGCGTCGTTCGGGCATGCCGGTACTGGTTGCTAAGGGGAGAGCGCTGGGCGCGGTGGGGGAGCCGTCAGGCAGCAGGGAATGAGCAAAAAAAATGGCACACCGAAGTGTGCCATTTTCAAACCAGAACTCTTACTTGCGGTAAGAGTGAGCCTGGTTGTCCAGACGCTGGTTAGCGCGAGCTGCGTCGTCTTTAGCAGCCTGAACGTCAGAACGCATTGCGTTCACGTCGTTGCTCAGCTGGTCAACTTTCGCGTTCAGAGTCTGAACGTCGGAAGACAGCTGGTCAATTTTAGCGTTGCTGGAGCAACCAGCCAGCAGAGTTGAACCCAGGATTACCGCGCCCAGTACCAGTTTAGTACGATTCATTATTAATACCCTCTAGATTGAGTTAATCTCCATGTAGCGTTACAAGTATTACACAAAGTTTTTTGCAATGAGAATAAATTTTTGATGAGAAGATGCTTAAACTTGATCGTTCGCTCAAAGAAGCATCTGCCCGCGGTAAAAGTCGAAAAAAAAGAGGAAAAACAGGCGATTTTAATCGGGTTAATCTTAAATCCTGCTGCTATTTTATCGTTATTACCGATTGGATTTTTTTAAGATTTGAATTAAAGGCAGAAAAAAAAGCGCCCGGTTGGGCGCTTTTAAAAAAAACAGTTAAAAAACTGAGTTACAACACGTGTACCGAGGCGGTATTGGTGGTGCCGCTCGGCACCAGCGCGCCGGAGACCATCACCACCACTTCGCCTTTCAGCCCGTAGCCGCTGGCCAGCGCGGTCTCTTTGCCAATGCGATAAAAATCATCGGTCGAGGCAATCTCTTTCACCACGTGGGTCACAATGCCCTTGCTCAGCAGCAGCTGACGCGCGGTGGTTTCGTTGGTGGTCAGCGCAAGGATAGTCGCGTGCGGGAAGTACTTACGCACTGACTTCGCAGATTTGCCGCCTTCGGTAGCAACCACAATCAGCGGGGCTTCCAGCTTCTCAGCTGTTTCTACCGCACCGCGGCACACCGCTTCAGTAATGCGCATTTTGCGGTTGTCATTCAGGGTGTCAATCCGCGGCTTCATGACCCGATCGGTACGCTCGCAGATAGTGGCCATAATGGTGACCGACTCCAGCGGGTAGCGGCCCTTGGCACTCTCACCGGAGAGCATCACCGCATCGGTACCGTCCAGAATGGCGTTAGCGACGTCGCCGGCTTCAGCGCGGGTCGGACGCGGGTTTTTGATCATCGAATCCAGCATTTGCGTCGCGGTAATCACCACTTTACGCGCCTGATTACATTTTTTGATCATCATTTTCTGGGCGAAGATCACCTCTTCCACCGGGATTTCTACGCCCAGATCGCCGCGTGCCACCATAATGCCGTCGGAAGCATCGAGAATTTCGTCGAAGTTGTTCAAGCCTTCCTGGTTTTCAATCTTGGAGATGATCTGAATGTGCTCTCCGCCGTGGGCTTTCAGGTGCTCGCGGATTTCCAGCACGTCAGAACGCTTACGGATAAAGGATGCGGCCACGAAGTCCACCCCTTGCTCACAGCCGAAGATAAGATCGCGTTTGTCCTTCTCCGCCAGCGCCGGCAGTTGGATGGACACGCCCGGCAGGTTCACGCCCTTGTTCTCACCCAGGTCGCCATTGTTGAGCACGGTACAGACGACGGTGCTCTCGGTAACCTCAACCACTTCCATCCCAATCAGGCCGTCGTCGACCAGGACGGTATTACCGACTTTCAGGTCGGCGGCGAAGCCCGGATAGGTCACCGCCACGCGATCCGCATCGCCAATCACGGTTTGATCAGTGGTGAAAGTAAAGGTTTGTCCGGCCTTCAGCGACACGTCGTTGCCGCCGGCCAGTTTCATGGTGCGAATTTCCGGCCCCTTGGTGTCGAGCAGGATAGCGGCCTGCAGGCCGGTGTTTTGCATCACCGCGCGCAGGTTAGCAATGCGCTGACCGTGCTCGGCGTAGTCGCCGTGGGAGAAGTTAAGACGCATGACGTTCATCCCTGCGTTAAGCAGGTTGGTCAGCATCTCTTCCGATTCGGTTTTAGGACCGATGGTGCATACGATTTTAGTCTTTTTCATGACGGGTTATCTTGTAAGTTGTGATGAATGAATAAAGCAAGATTCGTCGACGGGGTCGACGAGTGGAAATGGGGTCGCAGGCTGGTTTCGCGTAAGGATAGAGGTGAGGTGACGGGCGGCGAACAGGCTGAGCGGCGGCGCATAAGGGCGCGGCAATCCATCAGAAAGCGTTGCGCAAAGCGGTAAACTGTTCGATAGCGACACGTCAATTGGCTGAAACCATTCGTATAAAGTGACCCCGACAGTATAATCGCTGATGCGCTGAAAACCAATGAAAAACCACCGTTGCGCAACCGCGCGATCGCTGCCGCTGACCCCGCCGCGCCGGCAGGGCGGGGAAAATCGACGGGCGCACCGGCGGCGGGGCGGCGGTGATGGCTGTAAGCGGGCACCAGCGGTGCATCAGCGGCGCCAGAGGATCGCAAGGCCATTGGATTTCGTCACCCGTCGGGCGGCACGACGCGAACCGGTAAGCGCGCAATCCGTGCGGAACGTACGTAAAAAATCGCAAGGGAGTCACAAGCGGCGAGAGCAGGCAGCGCGAGTCCGGCAGGGCCGGTCAGCAATAGAGAGCACAGGAGCGAGAGAAAGCGAAGGGTGGTGCGTTCTAGAGGACTCGAACCTCCGACCCCCACCATGTCAAGGTGGTGCTCTAACCAACTGAGCTAAGAACGCATCGGGAAACAGGCTGTTCGGCTTGGTGCGTCCGAGTGGACTCGAACCACCGACCCCCACCATGTCAAGGTGGTGCTCTAACCAACTGAGCTACGGACGCACGATATGGTGCGTTCTAGAGGACTCGAACCTCCGACCCCCACCATGTCAAGGTGGTGCTCTAACCAACTGAGCTAAGAACGCGCTATTGCCGGGTGACAGCGGGGACGAATATTAGCGGCAGCCCGCAGCGCTGGCAAGCAGAAACGCACAAATTTATGTTCAACCGCTGGCAGAGTGTGCGGGGTGGCGCTTTTTTAGGCGCGCCACCCGCTAAAACAGTGAAAAATTAATGTGCTGCGCGTTGCAGCAGGGTCGCTGCCGGCAGACGCTGCAGGCGCAAAATGCGCCAAATCATCATCAGCGCCGCTGAGGTCAGGCCAATGATAAAACCGGTCCAGAAGCCGGCCGGCCCCATCGGTGACACCAGCCAGTCGGTGAGCGCCAGCACATAACCGATCGGCAGTCCGAGTAACCAGTAAGCGATAAACGTAATAAAGAAGATCGCCCGGGTATCTTTATAACCGCGCAAAATGCCGCTGCCGATCACCTGAATCGAGTCGCTGACCTGGTAAATCGCCGCCAGCAGCATCAGCTGGGCGGCCAGCGTCACTACCGCCGGGTTATCGTTATACAGCAGCGCAATCTGCTCGCGAAACACGACGGTCAGCAGGGCAGTGCAGCAGGCAATCGCTACGCCCACGCCCTGGGAGGTCCAGGCGGCGACGCGGGCCGCGTCGGCCGATCCCTGCCCGAGGCGGTAACCGACGCGAATCGTTGCCGCCACGCCGAGCGACAGCGGCAGCACAAACATCAGCGAGCTGAAATTCAGCGCGATCTGATGACCGGCGACCTCGACAATACCAAGGGGGGAGACCAGCAGGGCGACCACGGCAAACAGCGTGACTTCAAAAAACAGCGCCAGGGCGATCGGCAGGCCAAGCGTAAACAGTCGCCACAGGGCGTGGCGATCCGGTTTGCCGGCGCGCTCGTTGCTGCGCACGTCGCGCATGCTGGCCGCGCGGCGGATCCAGGCACGCATCAGAAAAAACATGATCCAGTAGACCGAGGCGGTAGCCACTCCGCAGCCAACCCCGCCCAGCGCCGGCATGCCCAGCTTGCCGTAAATAAAAACGTAGTTGACGGGAATATTCACCAGCAGGCCAATAAAGCCCATGACCATCCCCGGCTTGGTCTTGGACAGCCCTTCGCACTGACAGCGCAGCACCTGGAAAAACAGATAGCCCGGCGCGCCCCACAGCAGTGCGTGCAGGTAGCCGGTAGCGATGTCGGCCATTCGCGGATCAATATTTTTCATCGCGTGAATCAGGTGCCCGGCATGATACAACACTACCATGATCACCAGCGAAACGATGGCCGCCAGCCAGTAGGCCTGACGCACCTGATGGGCAACCCGATTCCGTCGTCCGGAGCCATTCAGCTGCGCCACCACCGGCGTCAGCGCCAGCAGCAGGCCGTGGCCAAACAGGATGGCGGGAAGCCAGATTGACGTGCCGACAGCCACGGCGGCCATGTCCGTGGCGCTGACGGCGCCGGCCATAATCGTATCAACAAAGCCCATGGCGGTTTGCGCAACCTGCGCAAGGATCACCGGAACTGCCAGAGCCAGCAGTTGACGCGCTTCTGTCATGTACTTCTGCACGTGAACACCTTTATTTAGCGAGATAGGGGTGGAGAAAAACGAGGAAAACCGGCCGCATGTCGCGATGGGCCGGTTAAAATGGAAAAAATCCGCTGCCAGTGTAGCCTGTAGGCCCGCACAAGCCAAATGCGGAACGAGAAAAGTGTTATCTGCGCCGCGCCGGCACCGGCAGCCGTTGACGTGGCATCAGCGCGCGTCCAGTCCGGCAATCCGGGCGCGGGCTGATGCCCGGTCAGAACAGAGGGCTGCCCGGTAATCCGTTGGCGGTCAATCTCAATCTGCGGCTGCCGTGCTGCAGCAAAACGCATCGCGCCGCCGGCCTGCGTCATCACCCACGCCGGGTAATCGCGCCGCGCCTCGTCGTGGTCTGCGTAACCAGGGCGATCGCCGGCGGTGGCCTGTTTCAAAACAACCCTATTATCACCTATCGCCGCGCCGGCGAAGGTCCCGACGAGTTAATGACGGTATTTCAGCCATGTGTCGGTCGCACGCGGCGTTTCTTGATGCTCTGTCCGCATCACCGCCATTTCTCAGCCCGGGTACGGCGTTTGTCACCGGTTTCAGGCCGGCGGTGACTGACCGCTGAGCGCGGTTCCCCGCCCGCGCGCCGATCGTATGCCGCAGGAATCATCTTCAGATGCCCTGCGGCTCTTCGGGCGCGCCAGCTTGTGATAGTATGTTGCAAACTGAAGGAGAGCCTGATTATGTTTACCGGAATTGTGCAGGGTACCGCCAGCGTGGTGTCCATTGAAGAAAAGCCCAACTTTCGCACCCATACCGTGACGCTGCCGCCGGCGCTGCTGCCCGGTCTGGAGCTGGGGGCCTCGGTGGCCCACAACGGCTGCTGCCTGACGGTCACTGCCATCGACGGCGATCGCATCAGTTTCGATCTGATTAAAGAGACGCTGCGCATCACCAACCTGGGGGAGATCCGCGTTGGCGACGTGGTGAATATTGAGCGGGCGGCACGCTTTAGCGATGAAATCGGCGGGCATCTGATGTCAGGGCACATCATGACGACCGCGGACATTGTGAAAATCGTTAATGCGGAAAATAACCGCGAAATCTGGTTTAAACCGCAGGATCAGAGCCAGATGAAGTACATTTTGCACAAAGGCTTTATCGGCATCGACGGTATCAGCCTGACCGTAGGCGACGTCAGTAAAAGCCGCTTTTGCGTGCACCTGATCCCGGAAACGCTGGCGCGCACCACGCTGGGAGCCAAAAAGCTGGGGGCGCGGGTGAATATCGAAATTGATCCGCACACGCAGGCGATTGTGGATACCGTCGAGCGGGTGCTGGCCAAGCGTGAAGCGGCGCTGGCCGACGCGGTGGCCCTGGCGGCCAGCCAGCGCGAAGAGGCGTAACCGGACGTCGGGGCGGCATGTCGCCCCGATTGGGCTAGCGCGGAACCCGCAGGCCCCCGGCCACGCCGCGGCTAAATACGACCTGCCACAGCTGGATGTCCCGCGCGCGGAAAGCGCCGGCGCAGGCGTTGAGATAATAGCTGAACATGCGTTTAAACCGCTCGCCGTAGGCGTCAGCAATCTCCGGCCACGCGTCCAGGAAGCGCTGGTACCAGGCCATCAGCGTCAGATCGTAATCCGCGCCGAAGTTATGCCAGTCCTCCAGCACCAGATGCGGCTCGCTGGCCTCGGCAATGTGGCGCACTGAGGGCAGGCATCCATTGGGAAAAATGTACTTATTGATCCACGCGTCGACATTCTCATCGGTGTGGTTGGCGCCAATGGTATGCAGTAAAAACAGCCCGTCTTCGGCAAGGTTACTATCCACCACCTGAAAGTAGGTGGCGTAATTTTTGGGGCCAACGTGTTCAAACATACCCACCGAGACAATCCGGTCAAAGCGCGCCTGCAAATCGCGGTAGTCCTGCAGCAGAATGGTTACGTCCAGTCCGGCGCAGCGCTGCTGCGCCAGCTTTTGCTGTTCCGCAGAGATGGTTACGCCGGTGACGCTGACGCCGTAGTGGCGGGCGGCAAAGGCCGCCAGGCCGCCCCAGCCGCAGCCGATATCCAGCAGCGTCATACCCGGCTGCAGCTGCAGCTTGTCGCAAATTAGCGCCAGCTTGGCTTCCTGCGCGTCCGCTAAAGCGTCAGCCGTTTTCCAGTAGCCGCACGAATACTGCATATAGGGATCGAGCATGCGGGTGAACAGGTCATTACCGAGATCGTAGTGCACTTTGCCCACCTGCCAGGCGCGCTTACGCGACTGTAGATTAGTCAGACGAGTTACGGCGACACGCAGCGTATCGCGCAGGTGGTGCGGTAATTTTTCCTGCAGGCGGTGGGCCAGCACGCGGTGGAAAAACATGTCCAGTCGCTCACACTGCCACCAGCCATCCATATAGCTTTCACCGAGACCGAGCGAGCCCTGCTGCAGCACGCGCTTGAAAAAATCGGGGTGGCTGACCCGGATATCCCAGGGACGGGATCCATTCACTTCTATTCCCGCCGTCGCCAGCATCTCCCGGGCAATACGAAACCACGGATTATCGGTCAGGCTCAATTCTTCTATACACGATGAACTCATAGCTTCTCCATCACGTTGTGAAGGGCGCGCGGACGCATCCGCCCTGATACCTGAAAAAAATGATAGACAATTTATTCAGGGTTGTGAGTAATTTCACAGAAATTGCATTGGCCCGAATGGAGGCACGCGCAGAGGGAGACTGGACGGCAGCTAAGCCAGTAGCCGCACGGTAATAATGGGAGGTCACAGCGTCACTCTCCTTGTGATCCTGTAGGCCAGAACCAGAACCCTGGTCGCAAAAAACCTCCGGAAAGTATAGGCTCGCCGGAGGGATAGTTCAACGATTCACTATTAGGGAACTAAGCGTTTAGCACTCTTGAGCTGCCCGCTGCGCGCTTTCCCCGCTGCCGGCGGTGCGTTGCCAATAAAAGCCGATGGCGGCCAGTAGCACGGTCAGGGCCATCATGCTGGTGGTGGCGGTCAGCGCCCAGGGAAGCAGCAGTGAAACCAGCAGGCTGGCCAGGCAGCAGAGGCCTAACTGCAGCATATTTTGCAGTGCGGCAGCTTTGCCGGTGGCCTGCGGAAAGGGGAGCAGCGCATTGGCAACCACAATGGGATAGATGGCACCGTTGGCTAACGCCATACCGCAGAATGGGATCAGCAGGGTCAGCAGCGTCGGTGTGCTAAACAGCGCCACGGCAAGCAGCGCCAGCAGGCTCACGCCATAGCCGGCCAGCAGCCACGGTAACATCTGTGCGCCCTTGAGGCGGGACAGCAGCGCGCGACAGCCAAAGCCGCCGAGCAGAAAGGCCAGCGTCTGCGGCACGTAGCTCAGACCAATATCCCCCGGCGTCAGCCCCAGCGCGGCCAGAATAAACGGTGAACCGGTCAGCCAGGCAAAAAAGCTGGCCGAACAGGCGGCATAAATCAGCACATTGCCGCTGTACTGGCGATTACTCAGCAACTGCCAAAGTGAGACCGGCGCGTGGGTGGCCGCATTGCGCGCGGTTGAGGGTAAGCGCAGGGTCGCCAGCCACAGCGCCATCCCGATCAGCAGCAGCGCAATAAAGATGCTGCGCCAGCTAAAGTGGTTTAACAGCCAGGCACCGAGCAGGGGGGCCAGCGCCGGCGATAGGGCGACCAGCGGCATGATGGTGGCAAAGATGCGGTTCGCCTGCGCACCGCGAAAGCGATCGATCACCAGCGCCTGCCAGCTGACCGCCGCAGAGCAGACCCCCACCGCCTGCACGAAACGCAGCAGCAGCAGAACGGCCGGCGAGCGGACCCACAGCATGCCCAGACAGCCGATTAAAAACAGGCCCAGCCCCATCAGCAGCACGGGCTTCCGACCGATGCGGTCAGACAGGGGGCCCCAAAAAATCTGCGCGCAGGCAAAGCCGGCGAGAAACAGGCTCAGGCTGGCGCCAATCAGACCCGGCGAGGTGGCCAGGTCCTGCTGCATTGCGCCAAACGCCGGCAGGTACATGTCGGTGGCAAGAAAGCCGAGCATACTTAAGCCGGCGAGGTAGAGGAGAAAACTTTTTGCAGGCACGATGGATTACTCATTTGGTTTATTTTCAGGCGGTGGAGAGTGTAGCGGGCTGTACAGGCGCTTGTGAAACGGTAATATTTGTATTTTGCGATGAAAAATTTTGAAGGCAAACGCTATGTGGTCAGAACACGCCCTGGAAGTGATGGATGCGGTGGCCAAAACCGGCAGTTTTACCGCCGCCGCCGCCGAGCTGCATCGCGTGCCCTCGGCGATTGGTTATACCGTACGCCAGCTGGAGCACTGGCTGGCGGTACCGCTGTTTGAGCGGCGCCATCGCGATGTGGTGCTCACCGAAGCTGGCCAGGTCTTTCTTGAGGAGGGGAGGCAGGTCATCAAGCGGATGGCTGCGACCCGGCTGCGCTGTCAGCAGGTGGCAAACGGCTGGCGTGGACAGCTGCAAATCGCCATTGATCGGATCGTGAAACCGGCGCGGATGCGCCAGTTAATTATTGATTTTTATCGTCATCATCCGGACATGGAGCTGTTGATCAGCCTCGAGGTATTTAATGGCGTGTGGGACGCGCTGGCCGATGGGCGGGTTGAGGTCGCGATTGGCGCAACCCAGGCGATACCGGTGGGTGGGCGCTTCGCCTTCCGCGATATGGGATCGCTGCACTGGAACTGCGTGGTGCATCCGGCGCATCCGCTGGCGCGCGCGACCGGGCCACTGAGTGACGATCGCCTGCGGGAATGGCCATCGCTGGTGCTGGAGGATACCGCCCGTACCCTGCCGAAACGGACCACCTGGGCGCTGGACAACCAGCGTCGGCTGGTGGTGCCTGACTGGTCATCTGCGCTGGCCTGCCTGCAGCAGGGCCTGTGCGTCGGTATGATCCCCGATCATCTGGCCACGCCGCTGCTGCAGCGCGGTGAGTTAGTCAAGGTATGGCTGGATGCGCCATTTCCCGACAGTCCGTGCTGCGTCAGCTGGCAGGCGCAGCACCTGTCGCCGGCGCTCAGCTGGCTGCTGGAGTATCTGGGCGACAGCGAAACCCTGAACGCCGAGTGGCTGCGCGCTGGGGATTAGCGCCGGTAATCGCGGAACGGGCCGTCGGTTACCGAGCGGCGTTCAATCAGCGTCGGATGGACTTCGATGGTTTGCGACTCTTCGCGTTTATTGATGATGCGATCCAGCAGCATATCGAAGGCGCGCTCGCCGAGTTGCTCTTTCGGCTGGTGAACGGTGGTCAGCGCCGGCGTAAAATAGCGCGCATTGCGCACATTATCATAACCGATCACCGAAATATCTTGCGGTACCCGCAGCCCCATCTCATCGGCAGCGCAAATGGCACCCATGGCCATGATATCACCACCGCAGAACACCGCGGTGGGGCGCTGCTTCTGTGAGAGAATCTGCTGCATCGCGCGGTAACCGGACTCCGGCTCAAAGTCGCCTTGCACGATCCACTCCTCGCGCGGCGTGATGCCCGCCTCGTGCAGCGCCTTTAAAAAGCCAGCATGGCGCCCGCCGCCGGTGTTGCGCTCCAGCTGACCGGGGATCGCGCCGATGTCGCGGTGTCCCCGCTCAATCAAATAGCGGCCCACCAGGTAGCCGCCCTCAAAGGCGTTGTCCAGCACGGTATCGGTGAAATCGCCGCGCGACTTGCTCCAGTCCATCACCACCATCGGGATATTGCGGCTCTCCTCCAGCATGGCAATCAGCTCATCGGGGTATTCAGAACACATCACCAGCAGGCCATCAACGCGTTTTTGCGCCATCATGGACAAATACGCCTGCTGCTTCTGACGGTCGTTATGTGCATTGCCGAGGATCAGCGTATAGCCTTTGGCGAAGCAGCGGTTCTCTACCGCCTCAATTATTTCGGCAAAGTAGGGGGCCTCTGACGAGGTGGCTAACAGACCAATGGTTTTGGTGTGGTTGACCTTCAGGCTGCGGGCAACGGCGCTGGGAGAATAGTGCAGCGCTTTGATTGCCGCCCAGACCGCTTCGCGGGTCTCTTCCGCCACAAAGCGGGTCTTATTGATGACGTGCGAAACCGTGGTCGTGGAGACCCCGGCGCGTTTCGCTACATCTTTGATGGTTGCCATTAAAACCGTACTCCTGAGTACCTATCTTATTGATAAGCAGTCTGTTAATCGTTTGCCTTCTGCGGCAGTGACTGTGCGCAAAAATTGCTGATGTGTCGGCGAGTGAAAGGGCACTGAGGCGGGATAACATGCCCAAAGCCGCGCCGTTGCGCGCGTGTCGGCGCCCGTTGCGCAACAGAAAAGGTGAATTCTATCAAGGCCGTGAACAGAAAACGAGATTTTTACCGAAAACTGTGAGAAAATTTAAATCCCTGCACCCCGCAGGGATTAACCCAGGGAGTTGGAATGATGAGCACTGAATTACGCCTGGCACTGGGCATGACCGTCTTTGCACTGTTGATTATTATCACCTTCAGCTTTACCGCCGTGCTGCACTGACCCACCGGCGGGGCGGTTCTGTCCCGCCTGTTTGCTGCACCAGACGAATATTGTCCGGCGTCATGATGCGCCGAGCCCCCACATAGTGTTTGTGCCAGTAGGTGTCCGCCAGCTGACTGATCTGGATATCTTTACCGGTGCGGGGTGACTGAATAAATTTCCCCTGACCGAGATAGACGCCAACGTGATCCGCCGCGCCCCGGCCGTTGATGCGAAAGAACACCAGATCGCCGCGTTCCAGTTTTTCCCGCCGCACCGGCGAGGCTTCCCGATACTGGAACATTTCATTGGCGGTGCGCGGGATGCGATTTTTCAGCAGGTCCTTGTAGGCGTACCATACCAGACCGCTGCAATCAAAGCCGGTGCTGGGCGAAGCGCCGCCCCACAGATAGGGTTTCCCGAGTTGTCCCATCAGCTTATTCATCGCCGTCTGCCGCGCCTTTTGATAGCGGGCGTGGTGAGCGGCGCTCATGCGAATCGGGGCGTTACGCGCCGCCGGATCGTCGCGATCCCGACGCCGGTTTTTTTTGCCGCGCAGGCCGCCCGACTTACGGGTAAGGGCCAGCTTGCTGAGCGTCGTTTTTGCCCCCTTAAGGGCCGCCGGCGTCGGCGCACGAGGCCCTTCGGCGGTGCGGCGCGTTTTGCGACGGGGGGCGGGCGCCGACTTCTTTTTCGCCGCGGCCTGCGCGCGGCGGGCTTCGGCGGCGCGCGCGGGTTTCGCCGCGGCCTTGCTTACCGGGGAGGCGCTGGCGCGACGCTTGCGGCGATGCTCCTCGCCTGCGTCACGCGGTTTCACTTTAAGCTGTGTAGATTTTTCCGTCGTTTGCGGTGACGCCTGCGCCGCCGGCATGCTTAACGGTAAAAAAAGCAGCATCAAAAAAGTAATCAGTAAACGCATCATCCGGTAACAGGTTAGGCTCGCGAGAGCGGGTTAAATAGAGAGTCCATTGTCAGGAGAAGCCCGGCGGTGGATAAAAGCCCACCTGCCTAAACACTATAGTTATGAATTAATTAAGTACAATAATTAATCATTTAATCCTGCTATTTCAGTCGCTTAAATTACCAAAACTTACGATGAACGCCAGATCTAATCGCCGGGGCAGGGGCAGGAAAATGTTATTTTGTATGTCAGCGGCGGCGGGCTTAACGTTCGAACGATGGCTAAGACCTAAAATGTCAATTTCCCCGGGCGCGGGGAATCGCTACAATGGACCCACTGACGTGCCGTTGTTTATATTGAGGAAGGCAAGATGAGTACTGTTGAAAAAATTGAACGCCAAATCGCGGAAAACCCAATCCTGCTGTACATGAAAGGCTCACCGAAGCTGCCGAGCTGTGGTTTCTCCGCCCAGGCGGTGCAGGCGCTCTCCGCCTGTGGCGAACGCTTTGCCTATGTGGATATTCTGCAGAACCCGGATATCCGCGCTGAGCTGCCGAAATATGCTAACTGGCCGACGTTCCCGCAGCTGTGGGTGGACGGCGAGCTGGTCGGCGGCTGCGATATCATTATTCAGATGTATCAGGCCGGCGAACTGCAGACCCTGATCAAGGACACCGCGGCGAAATACCCGAACGCGGAATAAAAAAAAGGCCCGTAAGGGCCTTTTTCAGCAGGGCGCCGAATCGCCGGCGTCCGCTGTCGGCAGCGGTTCTGGCGGCCAGCCGCCCAAGCGTTTCCAGCGGTTCACTAACTCGCAAAACAGATCGGCGGTTTGTTCGGTATCGTACAGCGCCGAGTGTGCCTGACTGTTATCAAAGGGGATCCCCCCGGCTACACAGGCTTTGGCTAACACCGTCTGACCCAGCACCAGTCCGCTCATCGCGGCGGTATCAAAGGTAACGAACGGATGAAACGGATTGCGTTTCAGGCCGGCGCGCTCGGCCGCGGCCATTAGAAAGCTGTGGTCGAAGGTGGCGTTATGCGCGACCACAATCGCCCGGCTGCAGCCGCTCTCCTTCATCCCTTTGCGCACCGCTTTGAAAATGGCGTGCAGCGCGTCGTACTCTTTCACGGCGCCGCGTAGCGGATTCCACGGATCGATGCCGTTAAACGCCAGCGCTTCCGGCTGCAGATTCGCCCCTTCGAACGGCTCTACGTGATAATGCAGCGTTTCATCTTTTTCCAGCCAGCCCGCTTCACTCATTTTGACCGTCACGGCCGCAATCTCCAGCAGGGCATCGCCTTTGGCATTGAATCCGGCGGTTTCAACGTCAATCACCACGGGATAGAAGCCGCGAAAACGGGCATGTAACGTATTCAGGTCGTTCGATTCAGACATTAGTTACTCAAGTGACGAGAAAAAGGCAGCGCATTATGGCAAATTTTTGCAGCGGGGAGTAGGGCAGGTTCGCACCTGCCCTGCGGAGTTAGTGGCCGAGGCCCTGGCCCGCCTGTTTGTTTTCGATCAGTTCGATTTTATAGCCATCCGGATCTTCAACAAAGGCAATAATGGTCGAACCGCCTTTCACCGGACCGGCTTCGCGGGTTACGTTACCGCCGTCGTTACGGATGCGCTCGCAGGTCGCGGCCACGTCATCCACGCCCAGAGCGATATGACCGTAGGCGTTGCCGAGGTCGTAGCTATCCACACCCCAGTTATACGTCAGCTCAATCACGGCGCCGTCGCTCTCTTCGGTGTAGCCGACAAAGGCGAGGGTGTATTGGTACTCGGCATTCTCACTTTTACGCAGCAGGCGCATACCGAGCACGCGGGTATAAAAATCGAGTGAGCGATCCAGGTCGCCCACGCGGAGCATAGTGTGTAACAGACGCATAAGGTCCTCTGTCGTCAGAAAGTTGAACGGATAAGGATACCAGAAGCGCGCGGCGTTTTCGCCGCGCGGCGGTAATTTTACAGGGTTGGGTAGTCGGTATAGCCTTCCGCTCCACCGCCGTAAAAGCTTTCCGGACGCTGCGCGTTGAGCGGCGCCTGCAGGCGGAAGCGCTCAACCAGGTCCGGGTTGGCGATGAAGTCGCGGCCAAAGGCGGCGGCGTCGATCAGGCCGCGGTCAATCAGATCGGCGGCTTTTTCCGGCGTGTAGGCGCCCGCGCCGATGATAACGCCCGGATAGACCTCGCGCATCTGGCGACGGAAGGCCTCGCTGTAAGGTTTACCGCCCGCCCAGTCGGGCTCAGACACGTGCAGATAAGCGAGATTACGCTTGGCCAACTCTTTCAGATAGTAGAGGGCGGCCTCCTCCTGATCTTCTCCGTTATCCAGCCCGTTGAATGGCCCCAGCGGAGAGATGCGGATACCGATGCGGTCTGCCTGCCAGCCGTCAATCGCCGCGTCGACCACTTCCAGCGCAAAGCGGGTGCGATTAACAATGCTGCCGCCATACTGGTCATCGCGCTGGTTGGATGCCGGGGAGAGGAACTGGTGAATCAGGTAGCCGTGCGCCGAGTGCAGCTCGACCAGGTCGAAGTCCGCTTCGCGCGCATTGATCACCGCCTGGCGGAAATCCTGAACGATCCCGGCGATTTCCGCCGTGCTCAGCGCGCGCGGCGTTGAGGTGGCTTCGCGAATGGTGTTACCTGCAGCGTCGCGCAGTGAGGTGCGGGTGTCGGCGTTAATCGCTGACGGGGCAACCGGCGCCTGGCCACCCGGTTGCAGGGTACTGTGCGAGATGCGGCCGGTGTGCCACAGCTGAACCGCCATATGACCGCCGTCGGCGTGAACGCCGGCGTTAATCGCTTTCCAGGCGGCAATCTGTTCGCCGGTATGCAGGCCGGGGGCCCCGGCATAGCCCTTCGCCTGGAAGGAGATCTGCGTGGCCTCGGAAATGATCAGTCCGGCGCTGGCGCGCTGGCGATAATATTCACCCATCAGCGGGGTTGGCACGTCGCCTGGCTCGATGCTACGCAGGCGCGTCAGCGGGGCCATAAATACCCGGTTGGGTACGCTAATCGCCCCCAGTTTCAGTGGGGTGAAAAGAGATGAGATGGACATAACAACTCCTGCTTGGGTTTAACATCAGGCAGACAGGGTAGTGAAGTTGCGTTTGGGCCACTTAGCAGCACATGCTCTGGTCAGCAGATGACCAGAGCACGGAAATTCAGCTTTGTCGGCACGCAGCCAGAATATCCAGCTGTGGTTGATAGATGCGGGTGTGCACATCCAGCATCCCTAGCAGGGTATGAAACAGATTATCCTGAGAGACTGCCTCACGGGCGGCGCGCTGGCTGACGCAGTGCCCATCAACGTGCATCGCCTGACGCCAGCCCGGTGATAGCCACATCAGGAACGGAATATGGGTCTGCTGACTGGGCGCAAACAGCCACGGGGCGCCGTGCAGATACATGCCGTGTTCGCCCAGTGACTCTCCGTGGTCGGAGAGATAAATCAGCGCAATGTTAAAGCGATCGCCATAGCCCTTCAGCAAATCCAGCGTATCGCTCAGCATGCTATCGGTGTAGCGCACGCTGTTGTCGTAGGTATTAACCAGCGCCTGATGATCGCAGAGTTGAATCTGATGACTGTCGCAGGTCGGTGTAAAGGGGCGCTCACCGGCGGGATAGCGCCGATAGTAGGCCGGCCCGTGACTGCCCATTTGATGCAACACCACCACGCCATTGTTATCCAGGCCGTCGAGGTAGTGATTTAACCGATACAGCAGGACCTCATCAAGGCATCCCTCAGTCCCGCAACGCGGCGCGGGCAGCTGCCACTGCGTCATGTCGGTATGCGGTACGCGGTTGCAGGCGCCTTTGCAGCCGCCATCGTTCTCGCGCCACAGCACGCTGACTCCGGCGTGTGCCATCACGTCCAGCAGCCCTTCGCGATGGCGCGCCAGTGTGGCATCGTAGTGGCTACGCGTCATGCCGGAAAACATACAGGGCACCGACACGGCCGTCTCCGTACCGCAGGAGGTCGCCCGGGGGAAATAGATAACGTCCTGCCGGGCCAGTTTCGGATTGGTGTTGCGCCCATAGCCACCGAGGGAGAAGTTCTCCGCGCGAGCGGTTTCACCGAGTACCAATACCACCAGCGTTTTTTTATCGGCGGCGGCGATCCGCGGGCCTGTGCGCGCGTCCTCCCCGAGGCGTACCAGCGCCTGGCTACCGGAGAACCAGCGATCCTGTACATAGTGCCCGACGCCGCTGATCGCATTGGCCGGCGTCACCAGTTTGACAATCGGCTTGTTGTTGCGCACCAGCGACGCGTAATCCTTAAAGAAAAAGGCGGCAATGAGCAGGATAGTCGCCAGCGCCGCCAGCGCTGTGGCCAGCCGCAGCGCCAGCCCCATCCACCATGGGCGCTGGCAAATAATGTGCAGACTACACAGCAAGACGGCGGGTAAAAGGCCGGCCAGCAGCATCCACAGCAGATAGCGTGGGGTGATCAGCGCCAGCGCTTCCTGGCAGTTGGTCTCAAATACGTTCTGCACCATGTTGGTGTCTATGACCGTGCCGTAACTCACGCTGAAGTAGTTAGCTGCCGCGCTGACCAGCAGAAGCAGGGTCAGCAGCGGCTTGCGGATCCACGGCAGCGCGAACAGACTGAACAGCGCCGTAAACGCGCAAAACAGTACCAGCGGCACGGACAGGGCGAACAGATAGCTGACTATCCTCTGATAATCAATCAATTGCCATGCGCGCCAGATAAACCATCCATTTCCTACCGCGGTAAACCACAGCGCCGCCAGCAGGGTAAAGGTCATTTCATGACAGCTCAGTAGAGACCGGATTTTCATTTTTTCCACAGTGAACGGGTTAGCTTGTGGAGCAGCGTAAGCAGGAAGCCTTAATAAAACCTTAATACATCAGCTTACGCGTAGCGCGGCTTCCTGCGCCGCCGGCGATCACGCTTTTCTGCGCCATTTACGCGCAAAGCTTGCAGATTAGCGGCGGGATGGCTTCAATAAAGCAAGTGTTAGAGGAGGTCCTGTGGCGGAACAACTCGAGTTTTTTCCGGTGCCCAGTCCGTGCCGGGGGATTTGTCAGAGCGATGAGCGTGGCTACTGCCGCGGCTGCTTTCGCAGCCGCGAGGAGCGGTTCCAGTGGCAGCGCTTCAGCGACGCGCAAAAACGTGACGTGCTGCGCTTGTGCCGGCAGCGCTTTCTGCGCCTGCGGCGAGCCACCACCCCGGCCGATGAGCAGCCGCCAGAGCAGCCTACGCTGTTTTAACCGGCTGTTTTAGCGCCGCACGCCGGCTATACTGGGGACGCTTTCGCCGTAGCGGACGGCGTTTTCCAATAAGGAACACTCTGATGACAGCACGTATCCAACTTTCGCCGCAGGGGCCGGAATTGTCACGCATGGTGATGGGCTACTGGCGGCTGATGACCTGGCAACTGCGCCCGGCGGCGCTGGCGGATTTTATTCGTCAGCACCTGGAGCTGGGGGTGACTACCGTCGATCATGCCGATATTTACGGAGACTACCAGTGCGAAGCGGCGTTTGGCGATGCGCTGCGCCTGGCGCCGTCCCTGCGTCAGCAGCTGGAAATCGTCACCAAGTGCGGTATTGCCACTACCGCCCGAGCGCAGCATGCGCTGGGTCACTACATCACCGATGCCGGACACATCACCAGCAGCGCCGAAAACGCCCTGCGCCACTTCGCCACCGACTACCTTGACGTGCTACTCATTCACCGCCCCGATCCGCTGATGGTGGCCGACGAGGTGGCAGAGGCCTTTTTAGCGCTGCACCACAGCGGGAAAGTGCGGCATTTTGGCGTCTCTAACTTTACGCCGGCGCAGTTTGATCTGCTGCAGTCGCGGCTGCCGTTTGGCCTGGTGACTAACCAGGTCGAAATCTCACCGATTCAGCAGGCGGTGCTGCTGGATGGCACCCTCGACCAGTGCCAGCAGTTACGCCTGCACCCGATGGCGTGGTCATGCCTCGGCGGCGGCGCAATCGTCAACGATCCCGCCTACCAGCCGCTGCGCGACGCGCTCGAGCAGGTGCGTCGGGAAGTGGGTGCCGACACCATCGAGCAGGTGGTCTACGCCTGGGTGATGTGCCTGCCTTCGCAGCCGTTGCCGATTATCGGGTCCGGTAAAATTGCGCGGGTGAGGGAGGCGGTAGCAGCGCAGCAGCTGACCCTCGATCGCCAGCAGTGGTTCCGCATTCGCAAAGCGGCACTGGGCTACGACGTGCCCTGATCGGCGGCTCCCGAATCGGCGCCGCGCAGCGGTGTCAGCGCGGCGTAGAGTCGCCACAGCATGCCCGCCAGCTCGCCGGCGGCCGGTTCAGGCCGGCTGGCCAGCTGTGCGATCTGCCAATGTAAATCCTGCAGGACACCCTCCAGCGCCGCGGCGGAGATGTCGCGCGGCGTGAATACCCGGCGCAGGGCGGCAACGCAGGCGTGGCGCTGCGCCAGCAGGGCTGGTTCGGCACAGGACCCGTCACGCAGCTGCCAGAGCAGGTGGCTACAGTTCAGTAACACCACGCCCCAGCGAAGCAGTGCAAGGTGTGCCGGGTGATCGACGCTGCCGGCAGGCGGATTGATCAGGTAATACACCCGGGATTCAAACTGCTGTTCGCTCAGCGTGGGCATCGGGCGCAGCTGATCAAGAAAGTCGCGCCGCAGCGTTTGGATATGGCGACGGCTGCGGCGCCGATCCGAGCTGGGGCTGAGCAGGTAGAACGCCACAATGCTGAGCATCACGCCCAGCACCCGCCCGAGGTTATCGTTGATAAACTCGGGATAGTCGAACACCGGCGGGTTAGTCACGGCAATAAACGAGCCCATAAAGACGATAAATTGCCCCAGCATTGGGGCGTGGCGTGGATGCTGCGCTTTTAACAGATACAGCGTTAACACCAGCGGAAAGAACAGCAGCAGAAACTGCCCCATATCATTGACCTGAATCATCACGCCAAATACCAGCACAAAACTGAAGGCGGAGAGCGCCACCAGGGTCTTCATCAGCAGCGACAGCGTACGGGTGGGCGACGGCGTTGACGCGTAGAGCACGCAGGTAATGGCCAGCAGCGTCAGCGCGGCGGCGCCGTTCTCCCACTGGGTGGCTATCCAGAAGCCGCAGCCCGTTACCACCGCGACAAACGTCCTCAGTGCATTCCAGGCGGCCTCGGTGCTGTCGGCCCGCCGGCTTAAGGGCGGCGTGCGCGGCGGCGATAAGCGCGTCTCGCTGTCGGCCTGCTCAAGCTGCCGCAGCCAGCGCCTGACGTTCAGCGATAGCCAGCAGAAGCTGCGCAGCTGTAGCCCCCAGGTGCGATAGCGGAAATCCGTTGCCCCGGCGGCAAGCAGGGGCTGCAACAGCCGGGCCAGCCGGTACTTATCACTCTCCGGGCGCGCCAGTTCGGACAAAATCCTCGCCGTATCGCGACAGACCCGGGCCGGGGGGGCTGGCCAGTTCAGTAGCATGCGCCGCAGTCCGGCGCTGACGCTGGTCATCCGCAGCTGCTGATGCAGCAGGTAATTGACCACCGGGTTGTAGCGGCGAAAGCGGTAGTGGCTCCAGAACGCCTGGATCCGCAGCAAATTCAGCGTCAGTACCTGGCCAATCATGGCCTGATGCGCGTGCCGCGTTTCGCCGGAGGGAGCGCTGTTAAGCATCCAGCTGGCGTGCTCCAGCAGCCGCTGGTGCTGCGCGCGCAGCGAACCAATCAGCGCCTCACCGTCGTTGCTGCCAGGGAGGATAATCATCATGACGCCACCGCAGAGAATCCCGGTAATCACCTCGCAAAAGCGGGCCTGTGCGGTATTCCAGATAGCTGCCGTATCGGTCAGCTCTACCAGGGTAAAGACGATGATCGCCGCGGTGTAGCCGGCCAGCGCGAAGGCATAGGCAACGTTGTTCTGCTGGTGGCTGGCGGCCCAGGTGCAGATCGCCAGCCAGCCGGCGATATAAAAAGTAAACAGCCAGGGTTCGTTAAGCGTATTGCCGGCGATCAGCAGCGCGGCGCAGGCGCCCAGCAGGCTGCCGGCAAGGCGGCCGAGACTTTTACTGATGATGCCGCCAACCGAACTCATGCCGCTGACGACTGCGGCAGAGGTCAGCGCCCACCACGGCTGGTCGAGCTGAAGCGCATAGGCAAAAGTCAGGGCCAGGCACATGGCCAGCGTACTGCGCAGTGCGCTTTTCCACTGCGCGGCGGTGGCGACGACCCACGGCAGAGCCACCGGGCGCGAAAGTTTCAGCCTCATGCGCGGTTACCCGGCGATGGTGATGCTGCAGGTGGTGCCGGCAATCAGCGTCACCCCGCGCGGGAGATCATCGAGGCGAATCCGGATCGGGACGCGCTGGGCCAGCCGTACCCAGGGTACCGTAGGCTTAATGTCCGCGAGCAGGCCGCTGTCTCCGGCCTCGCTTTGGTCGTAAATGGCGCGGCCGATGCTGTCGACGTGCCCCTGCAGCCGCTGTCCGGTGCCGTACAACACGATACTGGCCGGGGCACCTATGCGGATATGGCGCAGCTTGGTCTCTTCAAAATAACCCATTACGTAAAACGAGTGGCTGTCGACCAGGGCAAACAGCGGTTCGCCCTGGCTGGCAAAGTTACCGTTGCGCAGCCGCAGATTGGTTATCCAGCCATCGGTAGGTGCCAGCACGCGGGTTTGCTGCAGCTCCCAGCGCGCCCGCGCCACTTTCGCCTCGGCGGCGTGTTCCGCCGCCACCATCTCGGCCAGCGTCTGATTGGCGACGTCAATTTCTTCCGCTGAGAGGGTATTGCGCAGGCTGCTGCGCCGGGTGGCCTCATGCTGCGCGTTGATGCGACGGGCGCGGGCGCTGGCCTGCTGAGCCAACGCGTCCTCCAGCCCGATGCGGTAGGGTACCTCGTCAAGCGCAAACAGCAGGTCGCCGCGATGGACAAACTGATTGTCGCGGATTGGCAACGCGGTAAGCTGACCGGCGACCTGCGGAGCAATGCTGACCACCTCGGCGCGGACCTTGCCGTCACGCGACCACGGCGACTGCATATAGCTGTTCCATAGCCACCAGCCTGCCAGCAGGGCGGCGCTGGCGACCAGCAGAGTACTGAAGTATTTTAAGCGGGACAGACGCATCGTTTATCCCCTGCTCAACAGCCAGAATGCGGCGCTAACGCAGAGAACGAAGACTGACAGCTCCATCAGCATTGGGTGCCAGAACGCCCCCGAGGAGAGCGCGTCGCGCAGCAGTGGGTGGACGAGCAGCCAGAACAGCAGCCCCAGCAGCACCGAGCGAAACAGCGGTGGAAACAGCAGATAGGCGCCAAAGAGCAGATCGGTAAAGGCGCTGGGAGAGGCAGGGAATGCATGAGTCAATTTTAACTTTCCTTCGAGGTGACCGTCGGCGTCCTGGCGCTGCAGTGTGCAAACCTGCCGGGCGAGGGGGCGCGATTGTAATTACTGCTTCAAACGCAGAAAATAGTCTAAAATGACGCTTGATAGCTAGCAAGCTAATTATAAGGAGTTGAAATGGAAACCCCTCTGGGAACCGACCTGGCGCGCCTGGTCCGCATCTGGCGCGCCCTCATCGATCAGCGCCTGAAGCCGTTAGCCCTGACCCAGACGCACTGGGTCACCTTGCATAACATCCATCAGCTGCCACCGGAGCAGTCGCAAATTCAGCTGGCTAAAGCGATCGGTATTGAGCAGCCGTCGCTGGTGCGTACGCTGGATCAGCTGGAGGAGAAAGGGCTGATTACCCGTATCACCTGCACCAGCGACCGCCGGGCTAAGCGTATCCGGTTGACCGAGGCGGCAAGACCGCTGATAGACGAAATGGAAAAGGTGATCGACGAGACCCGCGATGACATTCTGCAGGGGATCTCTCGTCAGGAAGTGGAGCAGATGGTGACGCTTATCGCCCGGCTGGAGCGAAATATCTCCGAGCTACAGCACCGCAGCTAAAAAAAACCGGCCAGCGGCCGGTTTTTTTGCCCGTCAGCGCGCTCAGCGCGGCGAGACGGTGATCTGGCTGCCGTTGGAGGCCATCGCCACGCGCTGCCCCACCGAGAAGCGGCTGGCGGCCTGTTTCTGGACCACCATGATGGTGTTACCGTCATCGCGACGGATTTCCAGCTCAACGCCATCGGTTTTGTTGATTGCCCCTTCAACGCCTTGTCCGGCTACGCCGCCGAGGATCGCCCCTCCGGCGGTTGCCAGACTGCGTCCGGCGCCGCCGCCGATCGTATTGCCAAGGAAGCCGCCCAGCACCGCACCGCCGATGGCGCCAATCACGTTGCTGTCGTTACCGGCCTGAATTTTTACCGGACGCACGGAGACCACCGTACCGTAACTGACGGTCTGCACCTGTTTTGCCTCTGAGGCGCTGTAAACGTCACCGGACAGAGTGTCAGTATTAGTACAACCTGCCAGCGTTAAACCGGCCAGAGCTACGATAAATACACGCCTGAACATCGTTAGAAACTCCTTCATCTAAGGGTTGCGCGGAAACCCGCCGCCACACCACAATCAGTATACTCATCATCCATCCATGCTGCTCGGTAGAGAACGCGGCGCGGCAGCGAAACCGCTGCTATGATGTCGGCCCGGGCGGGCACAGCGATCGAGTGACGCACAGCATAGCGTAAGCAGAATAAACAATCATTCAATGTTGCGAGCGACGCGAACAGCGGTGTCAGCCCCGCGAGGTTTTTATAAAAAAACACTCTCAATCATAGAATTACCCGTAAGATTTTGCCAGGCTGTTCTCCTGATCATTTCGCACGCCTGGCGTGCAGCGAGGAAGTCATGAAATCAGGGCGTTACATCGGCGTGATGTCCGGCACCAGCCTCGACGGCATCGACGTGGTGCTGGCGGCTATCTGCCCGGAAATGGTGGCCCAGCAGGCCAGCTATACCCATCCCATCCCGCGGCCGCTGCGGCAGGCAATTCTTGATGTCTGCCAGGGACAGCCGCTGACGCTATCGCAGCTGGTGCAGCTGGATACTCGCCTTGGCCGGTTGTTTGCTGAAGCGGTGCTGACCCTGATGCAGCGCGAGGGGCTGGAGGCCAGCGACGTGACAGCGATTGGCTGTCACGGACAAACGGTGTGGCACGAACCGCGCGGCCCGGCCCCCGGAACGCTGCAAATTGGCGATAACAATCACCTCGCTGCCGCTACCGGCGTCACCGTCGTCGGCGATTTTCGCCGCCGTGATATGGCGCTGGGCGGGCAGGGAGCGCCGCTGGTGCCGGCGTTTCATCATGCGTTGCTGATGCATCCGCAGGAGCGGCGGATGGTGCTGAATATCGGCGGAATTGCCAACCTGTCGCTGCTGATCCCCCATCAGCCGGTACGCGGTTATGATACCGGGCCGGGCAACATGCTGATGGATGCCTGGGTGTGGCGTCAGTGCGGTGAGCCGTTCGATCGCGATGCGATGCTGGCCCGCCGCGGTCAGGTTGTTCCGGCACTCCTGCAAAAAATGCGTGCCGACCCCTGGTTTGCGCTACCCGCGCCGAAAAGTACCGGGCGGGAATACTTCAACTACGGCTGGATTGAGGCGCAGCTCAGCGCTCAGCCGGCGCGGCGCCCGGAAGACGTGCAGGCGACCCTGCTGGAGCTGACCGCCAGCAGCATAGCCGATCAGGTGCTGCTCAGCGGCGGCTGCGATCGCCTGCTGGTGTGCGGCGGCGGCGCCCGCAATCCCCTGCTGATGCAGCGGCTGGCTGCGCAGCTCAGCGGGACGGCCGTGGAAACCACCGACAGCGCTGGCATTCGCGGCGACGATATGGAGGCGCTGGCTTTTGCCTGGCTGGCGTACCGCACCTTGTCGGGGCTGCCGGGCAATCTGCCCTCGGTCACCGGCGCCTCGGCGGCATCCATCATCGGGGCCATCTTTCCCGCGTCGCCCGATTTCGGCCCGGCGACAACGGCGTAACCCGGCCAGCTGTGCGCCGGTGACCGCCATTAACCTGTTGGTGAGGAAACCAATCATGAGAAGAGTGCTGTGTATGACCACGCTGCTGCTGTCCGGCTGTAGCCTGATGCCCCCCGCACCGTCACCGGTGCAAACGCTGCACTACCGCTGCGGTACGCTGCCGCTGACGGTCAGTCTGGATAACGCCCGAAGTGAAGTCGCCTTTGTGATTGACGGCCAGTCGGTGACGCTCAAGGAGCAGATTGCCGCTTCCGGTGCCCGCTACAGTAACGGCACTTATACCTTCTGGTCGAAGGGTAACGGCGCCTTTGTCGAACGCAACGACAAGGTTATCATCGATGACTGTGAACTTCAGCCGGCTAACTGATTGAACAGTCGGGAAATGGCGAGCACAATAGCGTTAATCCCCTGAACGGAGTTTACGGTTATGAGCGACAGCGACATCCTGCAGCATATCGCCCACCTGCGCCGCGAATACACCCGCGGCGGCCTGCGGCGGCGCGATCTTCCCGCCAGTCCACTGACTCTGTTTGAGCAGTGGCTTGGCCAGGCCTGCGAGTCGGGGCTGCCTGACCCGACCGCCATGTGCGTGGCCACCGTAGACGCCAGCGGCCAGCCGTGGCAGCGCATCGTGCTGCTGAAGCACGTGGATGAGCAGGGCATGGTGTTTTATACCAACCTTGGCAGCCGCAAAGCGCAGCAGTTGGCGCACAATCCGCGCATTAACCTGCTGTTTCCCTGGCATATGCTGGAGCGGCAGGTGATGGTCACCGGTCAGGCGGAACCGCTGAGCATGGGTGAGGTTTTGCGCTATTTTCACAGCCGTCCGCGCGACAGCCAAATTGGCGCCTGGGTGTCGCGCCAGTCCAGTCGCCTCTCCGCCCGCGCGGTACTGGAGAGCAAATTTCTTGAGCTGAAGCAGAAGTTCCAGCAGGGAGAGATCCCGCTGCCCAGCTTCTGGGGAGGCTATCGGGTGCGAATTGACAGCATGGAGTTCTGGCAGGGGGGGGAACACCGTCTGCACGATCGCTTCTTCTGGCAGCGCGATGGTGACGGCTGGAAAGTTGACCGACTCGCTCCCTGAGGTGTTAAAAACCGGCCGAAGCGCTGGCACGATGCGTTCCGGCGCTTTATTCTATAGCCCTTATTTTTCCGCGAATGGCGGAACGCTGTGTACCAGCTTAGGTGCAGATCATTGTTGATGGAGTCATTAATGACCAGCAGTAACCTGATTAAACAATTGCAAGAGCGTGGGCTGATTGCCCAGGTGACGGATGAAGACGCGTTAGCGGAGCGGCTGGCGCAAGGGCCAATCGCCCTCTATTGCGGTTTCGATCCCACCGCGGACAGCTTGCATTTGGGCCATCTGGTGCCGCTGCTCTGTCTGAAACGCTTCCAGGATGCCGGTCATCAGCCGGTGGCGCTGGTGGGCGGTGCCACCGGTTTGATCGGCGATCCCAGCTTTAAGGCCGCCGAGCGCAAGCTGAACACCGCCGACACCGTGCAGGAGTGGGTCGAAAAAATTCGTCGTCAGGTCGCGCCGTTCCTTGACTTTGACTGTGGAGCGAACAGCGCCATCGCCGCCAATAACTATGACTGGTTTGGCGGAATGAATGTGCTGACCTTTCTGCGTGACATCGGCAAACACTTTTCAGTGAATCAGATGATTAACAAGGAAGCGGTGAAGCAGCGTCTGAACCGTGACGATCAGGGCATCTCCTTTACCGAGTTCTCCTACAACCTGCTGCAGGGCTACGATTTTGCCGAGTTGAATGCCCGCTACGGCGTGGTGCTGCAGATTGGCGGTTCCGATCAGTGGGGCAACATCACCTCCGGCATCGATCTGACCCGCCGCCTGCATCAGAATCAGGCGTTCGGTCTGACTGTTCCGCTGATCACCAAGTCGGACGGTACGAAGTTTGGTAAGACCGAGGGCGGTGCGGTGTGGCTGGATCCGAGCAAAACCAGTCCTTACAAATTCTATCAGTTCTGGATCAATACCGCTGATGCTGACGTCTATCGCTTCCTGAAGTTCTTCACTTTCCTGCCGATGGAGACGATCAACGCCCTCGAAGAAGAGGACAAAAACAGCGGCAAAGCCCCGCGCGCGCAGTATGTGCTTGCCGATGAAGTGACGCGCATGGTACACGGTGAGGCCGGGCTGGAAGCAGCAAAACGTATTACCGCCAGCCTGTTCTCCGGCGCGCTCAGCGACATGACCGCGGCCGACTTTGCTCAGCTGGAGCAGGACGGTATGCCGAGCATTACCCTGACGGAAGAGGCGGATCTGATGCAGGCGTTGGTCAGCGCCGGGTTGGTCCCGTCACGCGGTCAGGCACGTACCATGATCGCGTCCAATGCGGTCACCGTAAATGGTGAAAAACAGGCGGACGCGGAGTACCGCTTCAGCGAGGCGGATAAATTGTTTGGCCGCTACACGCTGCTGCGTCGCGGTAAAAAACATTATTGCCTGGCGTGCTGGCAGTAACAGGATGTAGTTAAGCGGGGCCGGTGAAAACCGGCCCCGCGTTGTTTCGGCAGGAAGAAGCAGGTTACCCCCCAATGAAGATAAAAAATATTCTCTCCATTCAGTCTCACGTGGTCTATGGCCACGCCGGTAACAGCGCGGCGGAGTTTCCCATGCGCCGTATGGGCGTTAACGTCTGGCCGCTGAACACCGTACAATTTTCCAATCATACCCAGTACGGTCACTGGGCCGGCACCGTGATGCCCGCCGGGCACCTCGGTGAGATTGTTGAAGGCATCAGTAATATTGACCGGCTAAAGACCTGCGATGCCGTGCTCAGCGGCTATCTTGGCTCAGCCGAGCAGGGCGAGCAAATTCTGGCCATCGTCAAGCGGGTCAAGGCGGCCAATCCGCAGGCGTGGTACTTCTGCGATCCGGTGATGGGCCATCCGGAAAAGGGCTGCATTGTGGCACCGGGCGTTGCGGAGTTTCACTGTCGCTTTGCGCTTCCGGCCAGCGACATTATCGCGCCGAATTTGCTGGAGCTGGAGATGCTCAGCGAGCGCAGCGTCGCCTCGGTGGAGGACGCCGTAGCGGCGGCGCGCGAGCTGATTGTCCGCGGACCGCGGGTGGTGCTGGTGAAGCACCTGGCCCGCGCCGGTTACCGCAGCGATCGGTTTGAAATGCTGCTGGTGACCGCAGACGAGGCCTGGCACATCAGTCGCCCGCTGGTGGATTTTGGCGTGCGCCAGCCGGTGGGCGTGGGCGATCTGACCAGTGGTCTGCTGCTGGTGGATTTGCTCCAGGGGCTGCCGCTGGATCGGGCGCTGGAGCATATCACTGCGGCGGTGTATGAGGTGATGATCGCCACGCACGAAATGGGTGAGTATGAGCTGCAGCTGGTGGCCGCGCAGGATCGCATCGTTCAGCCGGTTCACCATTTTGCGGCGGTGAAGCTTCCCTGATGCAGTACGGGGCAACGTGCGCGCTGCCCCGTCCCGGATTGCTCAGGCCAGCCCCTCGGCGCTCAGCGCCGCCTGCACCGCCGGTCGGGCTGCCACCCGCGCCATCCAGGCCGATAAGTGCGGCAGCGCAGTGACATCAATGCCCAGCGATGCGGTCCAGCGCGTGACCGTAAACAGGTAGGCATCGGCGATGGAAAAATGCATGCCCATCAGCCAGCTTTTTCCCCCCAGCTGCGCATCCACCCAGCGAAATTTATCTGCCAGCTGCTGACGCACCAGCGCCTTCAGCGTCTCTGGCGTCTCCGGACGATAGAGCGGCGTAAAGCTTTTATGCAGCTCGGTCGCGATATAATTCAGCCACGCCAGGGTTTGATAGCGACAGGGAGTATTCACCGGCGCCAGCAGCTGGCGATCGGGCTTACGGTCGGCGAGGTACTGCACGATGGCCGTGCCCTCGGTCAGCACGGTGCCATCATCCAGCAGCAGCGCTGGTACCTGGCCCTTAGGGTTGATACGACGATAATCCTCGCCCCGTTCGGTCTTTTTCGTCTGGATATCGACCATCACCAGCGTAAAGTCCAGTCCGGCTTCGCGTAATACAATGTGGGGAGAGAGCGAACACAGACCCGGTGAAGCATACAGTTTCATAGCGCACTCCTTCGGCAATGTTATGGTTAAAAAAACATCTTACTGCCGTCGGCGACAAATGTCAGTGACCGGTATTGCCCTGCGGGACGGGGGCGAGGGCAAAAAAAAGGCCACCCTACCGGGTGGCCTGCTGTTACGACGTAAGCCTTCAGGCGCGGGCGGTTTTCAGCGCGCGCTCAGCATCATCGTCCTGCGTCATGCGGTTCAGCCGCGGAGCGGTCACAATCATTAGCAGGGCAATCACTGCGGTCGTGATACCGATCTGCATGAACACGTGGCTGTAAACGCTTAGCGACTGCAGCGGATCGGTGACGTTTTCCGGCACCGCCATCAGGCCTGCAACTTTACCCGCAATCATCGCCGCACCGGCGGTAGTCAGGAACCAGGAGCCCATAATAAAGCCCATCAGACGCTGCGGCACCAGCTGCGCCACCATTGCCAGGCCGAGACCGGAGATCATCAGCTCACCGACACTCTGCAGGCCGTAGCAAACAATCAGCCAGTTGAGCGAGACAATGCCGGCATCGCTGGCAAATTTCGCCCCGAGCGGCAGAACCAGAAAGGCAGCAGAGCAGAGCACCATGCCGAAAGCGAATTTGTGCGGCATCGGCAGGCGGTCACCCAGTTTGTTGTAGACCGCAGCCAGAATCGGACTGGCTACCATGATCCAGAAAGGGTTCAGCGCCTGGAACTGCTCCGGTTCAAAAGTGAGGCCAAACAGCGTGTGCTCGACGTTGCGAATGGCAAAGAAGTTCAGCGAAGTCGGCATCTGCATATACAACACGAAAAACACAATAGCTTCCACCATCAGCAGAAAGGCGACAATCATTTTACGGCGGGCGGCACCTTGCAGGGCGAACGTCTCTTTAGCGAAGATCAGCACGATACCCAGCGCGACCACCGCCAGCGTCAGGCGGGCAATCTCCTGATGGTGCAGCAGCCAGGCGGAAATCGCCACCAGCGCCACAATCGCCACCAGCGTGGCCAGCAGTTTACCGACGTGCAGTGGGGCGAAATCGGCTTTTGAACCGAAATCTTTTACCATGCGTTTGCAGAACAGGAAGTTAAGCAGGGTGATCACCAGACCAATCACCGACAGCGAAAAGGCTACGCTCCAGCCATACTTTGCCGCCAGCCAGGGCGTCAACATCATCGAGAACAGTGAGCCAATATTGACCGACATATAGAACATGGTGAACGCGCCGTCGATGCGCGGATCGTCTTTCTCGTAGCAGGTTGACAGCAGCGACGACGGATTCGCTTTAAACAGGCCGCTGCCGACGGCAATGGTCGCCATGCCAATATAGACGATATCCGTATTGTGGCCGGAGAAGGCCACCAGCGCGTAACCCAGCGCCAACACCAGTACACCCAGGACAATCACGCGCTTGGTGCCGAGGATTTTGTCGCCCAGCCAGCCGCCAATCGCCACCAGGCCGTAGACCAGCGCGCTGAATGAGGAGAACAGGGTAATGGAGTCGGCCTCCGACATGCCCAGCTGCTTGACCAGATAAACGGCCATGATGGCTTGCAGGCCGTAGTAACCAAAGCGTTCCCACAGTTCAATTGAAAAAATCAGATAAAACGCTTTCGGTTGTTTGAACGCGTTGAGGCTTATCGCCTCATCAGTGTGTTTGTTTGCAGTAGACACGTAGACCTCTGTGTTGCGATCCTGTTTTGCAACAGGAATTAAGCGCCCGTCATACCGGAGTATTCGCGGCGTTCTAAGTGTGGATCGGTAAAGCGGCGGTTAATTTCGCTGATCCTGAGCGATCAGGCAAGATTTTTTTCATCTTCTGTTAATAGCAATAGGTACGATGTTAAATTTTTAATTGTTACGTTAAAAATGGAATTTAAATCTGATTTATTTCGTTGTATTGGAAATTACTGCTGTTCTGCTTCGCGGCACGCTGCGTCAGGTGGGAGGAACGGCTAAACTGCCTTTAGTCAGTCTTATGTGTCGCATCTGTGCATTTTATTAGCATGCATAGCTGAAATTTTCCGTAAAATGATATAAATCAATATGTTGCTTCTGTGGTGACCATGCCGTGCGCGAAAAGTGACAGGGATCACGAAACAAGCGATTACTTTTTCCAGTAAAAAAAGTCGCCTGTCCATTGCAATTCGCTCTGATGCGGGGCAGAGCGAATCGGCCATCAGCGGCGGCGGTTAATCGCTGGTTTTGGCTTTATACTCGCAGAGATCTTCAATCAGGCAGGAACCGCAGCGAGGCTTACGCGCGATGCAGGTGTAGCGACCGTGCAGAATCAGCCAGTGGTGGCAGTCGACTTTAAATTCGGCGGGCACCACTTTCAGCAGGCGCGTCTCGACCTGCTCAACCGTGCTGCCCTCGGCGAAGCGGGTGCGATTACAGACGCGAAAAATATGGGTATCAACGGCGATGGTCGGCCAGCCAAACGCGGTATTCAATACTACGTTTGCGGTTTTACGGCCGACCCCCGGCAGGGCCTCCAGCGCCGCGCGATCTTCCGGCACGCGTCCCTGATGTTGCTCCACGAGGATGCGGCAGGTTTTGATGACGTTTTCGGCCTTGGTGTTAAACAGGCCGATGGTCTTGATGTAGGCTTTTACCCCATCGACGCCCAGCGCCAGCATGGCGGCCGGCGTATTGGCGACCGCATACAGGCGCGCGGTCGCCTTATTGACGCTGACATCAGTCGCCTGCGCGGAGAGCAGAACGGCGATCAGCAGTTCAAACGGCGAATGAAACACCAGTTCGGTCGTGGGATGGGGATTGTTATCGCGCAGGCGGGTGAGGATCGCCAGGCGTTTCTCCTTGTTCATAGCTTTCCGGTACTCGCATTGGGCGGCAGGGCATCACGGGCTTTCTGCCGCGCCGCCCGCGCTTTCATTTTCTGGTCAATCACGTATTTGGCTGCCAGCAGCAGGCCCAGGCCGATAAATGCGCCCGGGGGCAGCATGGCCAGCAGCATCGGTGAGTCAAAGTGAATCACTTCAATACGCAGTGCCCTGGCCCACGGGCCCAGCAGCTGGTCCGCACCGTCAAACAGCGTGCCGTTGCCGATGATTTCACGCAGGGAGCCGAGGACGACCATTACCGCCGTAGCGCCGAGGCCAATGGCCAGCCCGTCCAGTGCCGAGAGCGACACGCTGCTTTTTGACGCCACGGCCTCCGCCCGCCCCACCACGATACAGTTGGTAACAATCAGCGGAATAAAGATCCCCAGCGACGCATACAGACCGAAGGCGTAGGCATTGATCAGCATCTGCACGCAGCTGACCACCGAAGCGATAATCATAACGTAAATCGGAATGCGGATTTCAGAAGGCACCCAGCGGCGCGAAGCGGAGATCGCGCTATTGGTGATGGTCAGCACCAGCGTGGTGGCCAGCCCCAGACCCAGCGCGTTAGTGGCGGTGGAGGTAACGGCCAGCAGCGGACACAATCCGAGCAGTTGCACCAGCGCGGAGTTGTTTTTCCACAGGCCACCGGTTATCAGATTTTTCGCTTCACTCATGGGTATCTCCACATTCGGGCAGGGAGGACAGCCGCGGCGGCAGCGTCCCGATGAACAGCGTGGTACGCTTCACCGCGTTGACGACCGCACGCGGGGTAATGGTCGCGCCGGTAAACTGGTCAATTGTGCCACCGTCTTTACGTACGGCAAAGCGCGGATCCTGCGCGCCGGCGATGTGGCGACCGGTCAGGGTTAAAATCCAGTCGGAAACGCGGGTCTCGATTTTATCGCCCAGTCCGGGTGTTTCATGGTGTTCGGTGACCCGGGTCCCCAGCACCTTACCGCTGAAGTCGGCCGCCACCAGCAGCTGAATATTACCCGAGTAGCCATCCGGTGCGGTACTCTCCACCACCGCGGCCACCGGGTGCTGCTGACGGGTTGCCAGCCACAGCCGGTGGGGAGCGGCGTTGCCCAGCGCCGGATCGGTGACAACGTAACAGGCGTGCTGCAAATCGTTATCATACCGATCCCCCGGCAGCACCTGATCGAACAGCGCCTGCTGCTGCAGCTGCGCCTGATGGCGAATGGTGGGTTTCGTGACGGTATTGACCACCGCGGTCAGCCCGGTGGTGACGGCGGCAAAAATCGCCAGCCGCAGCCCGTTCTTACGCATTGCATCGAGCATGATTACTCCTTACGGTGGCCGTAAACGCGCGGCTGAGTGTAATAGTCAATCAGCGGCACGGTGATGTTCGCCAGCAGTACGGCAAAGGCCACGCCGTCAGGATAGCCGCCGAAGCTGCGAATTAACCACACCAGCAGCCCAATCAGCGCACCAAAAATCAGCCGTCCTTTATTGGTCGTGGAGGCAGTGACCGGATCGGTGGCAATAAAGAACGCCCCCAGCATGGTGGCACCGGAAAACAGATGCATCAGCGGTGACGCGAAGCTTCCGGGGGCTATCAGCCAGCCGACCGTCGCGCACACCAGCAGTGACAGCAGCATCGCCAACGGAATATGCCAGCGAATGGCGCGATACCACAGCAGAAACAGCCCGCCGGCCAGATAGCCAAGGTTCACCCACTGCCAGCCGAGACCGGCCAGTACGCCGCTGTACATCGGCTGCGCCAGCAGCTGCTCAGCGCTGTGGCCGGCGCGCAGGCCGGTCTTGAATCCGTCCAGCGGCGTGGCCTGCGTGATGCCGTCTACTCCCTGCTGCAGCTGCAGCAGGGTCTCGCCGGCCAGCGTATGCTGACTGAAAATCATGCTCAGCGTATCACCCAGCCCGGGATGCATGGATTGCAGCCCCTCTGGCGGCAGCCAGCTGGTCATCTGCACCGGAAAGGAGATCAGCAGCACCACGTATCCGACCATAGCCGGATTAAACGGATTTTGCCCGAGGCCACCGTACAGCTGTTTGGCAATAATAATTGCAAAAGCCGTCCCAACCACCACCAGCCACCACGGCGCCAGCGGCGGCAGGCTGATAGCCAGCAGGACGCCGGTCAGCAGCGCGGAATAATCATTCAGATGTTCACGCGGCGCCGTGTTGCGCAGGGTGAGGATCGTGGCCTCACAGAGCAGGGCGGTCAGTGCGGCCAGCACCAGCTGTACCAGCGTTCCCCAGCCGAAGCACCACCACTGGGCCAAAATGCCCGGCAGGGTAGCCAAGAGTACCACCAGCATAATATTGCGGGTGCTGCGGTGATTGTGTGTATAAGGCGAACTTGCGATACGAAAAGCCATTTAATCCTCTTGTGACTCAGCGTGCTGAGCTTTACGGGCCTGCGCCCGGGCGATGGCCGCTTCTATCGCGGCCTTGCGCGGATCGGCCGGCGCGGCGTCGGCGGCGGTCGCGGCCCGTTTGGCTTTGGCGCGGGCAATGGCCGCTTCTACCGCGGCCTTGCGCGGATCGGCCGGCGCGGCGACGGCGTCGGCGTCGGCGGCCGGGGCGTCATCGGCGGCGGTCGCGGCCCGTTTAGCTTTGGCGCGGGCGATGGCCGCTTCTACCGCGGCCTTGCGCGGATCGGCCGGCGCGGCGTCGGCGGCCGGGGCGTCATCGGCGGCGGTCGCGGCCCGTTTGGCTTTGGCGCGTGCGATGGCCGCTTCTACCGCGGCCTTGCGCGGATCGGCCGGCGCGGCGACGGCGTCGGCGTCGGCGCCCGGGGCGTCATCGGTGGCGGTCGCGGCCCGTTTAGCTTTGGCGCGGGCGATGGCCGCTTCTACCGCGGCCTTGCGCGGATCGGCCGGCGCGGCGACGGCGTCGGCGTCGGCGCCCGGGGCGTCATCGGCGGCGGTCGCGGCCCGTTTAGCTTTGGCGCGGGCGATGGCCGCTTCTACCGCGGCCTTGCGCGGATCGGCCGGTGCTGCGTCGGCGTTGGCGGCCGGGGCGTCATCGGCGGCGGTCGCGGCCCGTTTGGCTTTGGCGCGGGCGATGGCCGCTTCTACCGCGGCCTTGCGCGGATCGGCCGGTGCGGCGTCGGCGTTGGCGGCCGGGGCGTCATCGGCGGCGGTCGCGGCCCGTTTGGCTTTGGCGCGGGCGATGGCCGCTTCTACCGCGGCCTTGCGCGGATCGGCCGGTGCGGCGTCGGCGTCGGCGGCCGGGGCGTCATCGGCGGCGGTCGCGGCCCGTTTGGCTTTCGCGCGGGCGATGGCCGCTTCTACCGCGGCCTTGCGCGGATCGGCCGCCTGCTGCGCCAGCGGTGCCGTATCGGCCTGACGTTCGGCCTGGCGCGCGCGCGCTTCGGCTTTGCGCGCCGCGCGCTGCGCAATGACCGCCGTGTTGTCCGGTTCGGCGCCGGCGGTGACGCTAACGCTTTCCCCCGCCGCGGCGCGTTTGGCTTTCACCCGCGCCAGCGCGGCCTGTACCGCATCCTGTTCCTGCGCGGTCACGCTGCGCTTCGCCTGCTGGTGCTTCGCGTCACGCGCCTGTTTTTCACGTTCCAGCCGCTGCTGTCGGGCCTCAAAACGCGCCTTCGCCTCGGCGGTGCGCGCTGCTTCCAGGTCGATCGCGCGAATTTCGGCTTTCTCCTGACGATAATACTGCACCAGCGGAATGTTGCTGGGGCAGACCCAGGCGCAGGCACCGCATTCGATACAATCATCAATATGATGTGCGCGTGCTTTGTCGTGATCGCCGCCCTGACTATACCAGTAGAGCTGCTGCGGCAGCAGTCCGGCAGGGCAGGCATCGGCGCAGGCGCTACAGCGAATACAGCCTTTTTCCGGCGTCTCTTCGCCCATTTCGGCGGCGGAGGGGGCCAGCAGGCAGTTGGTGATTTTCACCACAGGCACGTCCAGGTTGGGTAAGGTAAATCCCATCAGAGGCCCACCCATGATAACCATTTGCCGCGCACCGGGGGTGAAGCCGGCGTGGTTCAGCAGGTGGCTGACCGGCGTACCAATCCGCCCCCAAACGTTGCCTGGCTGGCTCACCGCCTCCCCGGTGAGGGTCACGACGCGCTCGGTCAGCGCTTCGCCGTCAAGGATTGCGCGCTTCACCGCCCAGGCGGTACCGACGTTGTGCATGAGTACGCCGATATCGGCCGAGCGCCCACCGTGAGGCACCTCTTTACCGGTCAGTATTTTGGTTAATTGTTTCGCACCACCGGAGGGATACTTGGTCGGAATCACCCGCAGCGTGATGTCTCCAGCGGAACCCAGCGCGCGGCGCAGCGCGGCGATCGCCGCCGGCTTATTGTCTTCGATACCGATCAGAATCTGGCCGGCCTGCAAAATCCAGCCGAGAATTCGGCTGCCTTCCAGCACTTCGGCGGCGTGATCCTGCATCAACCGATCATCGGCGGTAATGTAGGGTTCGCATTCGGCTGCGTTAATGATCAGCGTATTAACCCCGCGCAAACCGCCGCGCAGCTTGGTGGCGGTTGGGAAGCCGGCGCCGCCAAGGCCGGCGACGCCGGCGGCAAAAATTTTATCAACCAGCTCGCGCCGATCCACGGCGCGATAGTCAGCGATCGGCTGGCGATCGCCCCAGCGGTCTTCGCCGTCCGGCGTCAGAAAAATGGCTATTTCTGCCAGCCCGGAGGGGTGGGCGGTCATGTGCGGCGCAATGGCGTACACGGTGCCGGAAGTGGGCGCATGAACCGGCAGCATCCGGCCGGTACCCCGGGTCAGGGCATCACCGCGCCGCACGCGATCGCCGGGCTTGACCCGCAATTCACCTTCGTGGCCGATATGCTGTTTCAGTGGGATGATGAACCGCGCCGGCAGCGGCAGCTGGCGCAGCGGCGTACCGTTAGACTGGGTCTTATTTTCCGGTGGGTGGATGCCGCCGGCAAAGTCCCAGAGCGGTTCTTTTTTGAAAAAGTTAAGCAGGTTACGCATGTTTTTCTACGCTTATCACCCTAACCGGGATGCTATTCAGGTCCCATTTCCAGTTAGCTGTGGTGGTGGCTACCGGGCGCATTTCAATGCAATCGGTTGGGCACGGGGCGACGCAAAGATCGCAGCCGGTACAGACATCGCTGAGTACGGTGTGCATGGCGCGGGTGGCGCCGACGATGGCATCGACCGGACAGGCCTGGATGCATTTAGTGCAGCCAATGCAGTTTTCTTCGTCAATCCAGGCGACAGTGCGCACCGGAGACTGCGCCTGCTCGTCGCCCTCCAGCGGTTGGGGATCAACGTTGAGCATCCCGGCCAGTTTCAGCATCACCTGCTCGCCGCCCGGCGCACATTTATTGATCTGTTCGCCGTTCAGTCCCACCGCCTCGGCGTAGGGACGGCAGCCGGGATAGCCGCACTGACCGCACTGGCTTTGAGGCAACACCGCATCGATTTGCTCGACGATCGGGTCATCTACCACCTTAAAACGGCGTGAGGCGTAGCCCAGCAGTACGCCAAACAGCAGGCCGATTGCGCTCAGTACCGCAATCGCAATCCAAATCGCACTCATCAGAATTTCACCAATCCACTGAAGCCCATAAATGCCAGCGCCATGAGCCCGGCGGTAATCAGCGCAATCGCATTGCCTTTAAACGGGGCCGGCACGTTAGCCAGCACCAGGCGCTCGCGCATACCGGCAAACAGCACCATCACCAGCGAGAAGCCCACCGAGGCGCTGAAGCCAAACAGTGCGGCCTGCAGAAAGGTATGATTCAGGTTAACGCTCAACAGCGGTACGCCGAGCACCGCACAGTTTGTGGTGATCAGCGGCAAAAAGATACCGAGCAGGCGATAAAGCTCCGGGCTGGTTTTACGCACCACCATTTCCGTGAACTGTACCACGACCGCAATCACCAGAATGTAGGCGAGGGTACGCAGATAGACCATATCCAGCGGCAGTAAAATCAGGTGATTCACCAGCCAGGCGCAGATCGACGCCAGGGTGATGACAAAGGTGGTGGCGAGTCCCATGCCAATGGCCGTCTCCAGTTTTTTGGAAACGCCCATAAACGGGCACAGGCCGAGAAACTTCACTAAAACGAAGTTATTCACCAGCACGGTACCAATAAAGAGAAGCAGGTATTCGGTCATTTTTTCGCCTGAAACGGTAAAAGCGGCTCATTATCAGCTATTGAGTGCGTTACCACAACCGTTCACCCAATCGGCGGCGGGCAAAGCGCACTCAGGATTAAATTACCAGGCTGTTTTACGCCGCTAATCGCGCAGGAAGGTGGCCTTAACCCGCTGAGAGCGGCGAAAATAGGGGGCGAGTACCGCGGCTGCGGCCAGCACCAGCAGCAGGTTTTGCACCGCTGCACCGTCGGCCACCGGGCTGAAGGCAAAACTGCGCAGCGCCAGCAGTACGCTTACCAGCAGCCAGACGATATAGTGGCGCGGCAGGGTGCGGCGGCGCAGGCAAAACAGCCAGGTCACCCAGCCGGTATACAGCCACATGGCCAACGCGATCAGCAGCGACAGCAAAAACTGCCAGGCAAAGCGCTCCTGCAGAGCAAACAGCGCCTCGCGCAGTGCCGGATGCATCAGGGCCGTCATATAGTTGGCCAGCGCCAGCGTACTGGATAGCCACGTTAATACCAGCCACGCCAGCGGCAGCAGCAGCCAGCCGGCAATGCGGGGAGCGACGGCGACGTCAGGGGATGTACCAGACATAAACAACTCTCGGTTGGAGGAGGGGCGATCCGGTAAGGTCCAAACAGGTCACGCCCGATTTGGACACAGTATACGGCAGAGCACTGCGGCAATAAAAGCGCGGTTACTGGACGTAGCGCCAGACGGTTTTCGGCACGCAGCCAATATCAAACAGCCGGCCGCCGGACGCCAGTTCGGCGCGGCGATGATCGGCGGCGCGGTACATATTGATGATGTCGTGGGTATCGCTGAGGGAGTAGTTGAGATGATCAAACAATTTCTCAAGGCTCTCACTGCTGCTCACTTTGCGAAATTTCAACAAATAGTCCTGAACAGTCATGGTTTCCATTCAAAAATATAAACAGGATAACGGGCTGTGGCAGTGTAACTGAAAATGCATTCTGGTCAGTAGTAAGAATCGCTGCCGCCGGGGCGTTTTGGGAGTTTTGAGAGTTTTCCCGCACGTTAAGTTCAGAAAATTACCGTGAATCTGGAAAATACGCTGGCACGCGAGTTTGCAGATGAAAAACCCGAAAAAAGCCGGTCCGGTAGCACTGACTTTGCGAAGTAATCGATTACACTGCGGTGCAGAGACCACGCTGCATATCGAGGAGAAACCATGAAAGAGCCGATCCGCGTTGGCCTGTTAGGCTACGGCTTTGCCAGTAAAACCTTCCACGCCCCGTTGATTGCCACCACGCCGGGCATGACGCTGGCGGCCATCTCCAGCCGCGACGCGAACAACGTTCACGCTGACTGGCCGGCGGTGACGGTGGCCGCCGATCCGGCTGTGCTGTTTGCCGATCCGACGCTCGATCTGATTGTTATCCCGACGCCAAACGATACGCACTATCCGTTAGCTAAAGCCGCGCTGCTGGCGGGCAAGCACGTGGTGGTCGACAAGCCCTTTACCCTGACCGTCGCCGAGGCGCAGGACCTGGAACAGCTGGCGGCGCATCAGCAGCGCCTGCTGTCGGTGTTCCATAACCGCCGCTGGGACAGCGACTTTCTAACGCTGAAGGCGCTACTGGCCAGCGGCGAGCTGGGACAGGTACGCTATCTGGAGTCGCGTATTGATCGCTTCCGGCCGGAAGTGCGCCAGCGCTGGCGGGAAATGGCCGGGGAGGGCAGCGGTATTTGGTATGATTTGGCGCCGCATTTACTGGACCAGGCCCTGCAGCTGTTTGGCCCCCCGCAGGCGCTGGGCGTCGATTTAGCCGAGCTGCGTCCCGGCGCGCAGACCACCGATTATTTCCAGGCCGTGCTCTACTATGCCGATCGGCGCGTGGTGCTCAGTGCAACGATGCTGGCGGCGGCAGAGACGCCGCGCTTTCAGGTTCACGGCACCGCCGGCAGCTATGTCAAATGGGGCATGGATCCGCAAGAGGAACGGCTGAAAGCCGGTGCGCGTCCGGCGGCCGGCTGGGGACGTGACGATCGCGACGGCACGCTGACCCGTGCCGATGCCGGTGGCGTCCGGGCGCTGGGCTGGCCAACCGAGGCGGGAAATTACCCCGCCTATTACGCGGCGGTGGGCGAAGCCATTCGCGGCCGCGCGGACAATCCGGTGACGCCCGCGCAGGCGATTGCGGTGATGGCGCTCATTGAGCGAGGCATCGAGGCCGCGCGGGAGCGCCGGGTGCTGCCAGTGGTCTGACGCGGGCCGTCCTCCGTTGCGAACTCAGCGGGAAGCGGCGACGCGCTGACGCAGGGCACGGCGCTCATCGTCGTCGAGGAACGCAATCTCCAGCCCGTTATGCTGGGCCTGACGAATGTGCGCCGGCGTCAGGCCGGCCGCCGGCGCGGCAACGTCATACTCGTGCGCGAGTTCGATTCCCTGCACCGCCGGATCATCCGTGTTTAGCGTGGCCAGGATCCCGTGATCGAGGAAGCGCTTCAGCGGATGCGCGGCCAGCGAGGGCACGGTGCTGGTCTGCATATTGGAGGTCAGGCAGGACTCAATGCCGATGCGATGCTCTGCCAGATAGTCCATCAGCGCCGGATCCTCGACCGCTTTTACCCCGTGGCCGATCCGCTCGGCGCCCAGCTCGCGAATGGCCTGCCAGATACTTTCAGGTCCGGCAGCCTCTCCGGCGTGAACGGTGACCCGAAAGCCGGCATCGCGGGCGCGGGTGAAGTGGCTCAGGAAGGCGCTGCCGGGAAAGCCCAGCTCATCACCGGCCAGATCGACCGCGGTAATGGCATCGCGATGCGCCAGCAGGGCCTCCAGCTCACGCAGGCAGGCCTCCTCACCGAAGGTGCGGCTCATGATGCCGATAAGCCTGGCCTGCACGCCAAACTGCTGGCTGCCGGCCCTGACGCCATCGATCACTGCTTCAACAACGCCGGCGATCGGCAGCTGATGAGTCATCGCCATATAGCCCGGCGAGAAGCGCAGCTCGGTATAGTGCAGCCCGGCGCGCGCGGCATCCTCCATGTTTTCCAGCGCCACGCGGCGGCAGGCATCCAGTGACCCCAGCACTTTAACGCCCCAGTCCAGTTTTTCCAGAAAACTCACCAGGTCCGGCTCGGTCTGCGTCACCTGCACATGGGGGCGCAGCGTTTCGAGGGTGTTCGCGGGCAGAGGGAGAGAAAATTCCCGGCCCAGGTCAAGAATGGTTTGTGCGCGGATATTACCATCGAGGTGGCGATGAATATCGGTAAGGGGAAGATCGTGTTGAATCATGAGCGCACTCGCTTTTTATTTACAGGTGCAGGCCAGTATATAACGAATCCCCGGCGCAATGCAGCCCGCGCCGCGCAGACCCACTTCGCAAGCGCGCGCCGGTAAGGTATAGTCCGCGTTTTTCGGGAGGAACCATGTCGACGCCATCTACACGCCTAAACAAATACATCAGCGAAAGCGGCATCTGCTCGCGACGCGACGCCGATCGCTACATTGAACAGGGTAATGTGTTCATCAACGGCAGACGGGCCGCGGTGGGCGCGCAGGTCTTTCCGGGCGACGAGGTAAAGGTAAATGGACAGGCGATCGAACCACGCGAAGCGGATGATCTGATTCTGATTGCGCTCAATAAACCGGTGGGGATTGTGACCACCATGGAGGAGGGCGAACGCGACAATATCCGCGACTTCGTCAACCACAGTAAGCGCATCTTTCCAATTGGCCGGCTGGATAAAGAGTCTCAGGGACTGATTTTTCTGACCAATCACGGTGACCTGGTGAATAAAATCTTGCGCGCCGGTAACCAGCATGAAAAAGAGTATCTGGTCACCGTTGATAAGCCGTTCGGTGATGATTTTATACAGGGAATGGCCGCCGGTGTACCGATTCTCGGTACGGTGACCAAAAAGTGTAAAGTGAAGCGTGAGGGGCCCTGCGTATTCCGTATCGTGCTGGTGCAGGGGCTAAACCGGCAGATCCGGCGTATGTGTCAATACTTTGGCTTTGAGGTGACCCGACTGGAGCGTACGCGGATCATGAACGTCAATCTGAAGGGCATTCCGCTGGGTGAGTGGCGCGATTTGCATGACGATGAACTGATCGCGCTGTTTAAATTACTGGAACATTCCAGTTCCGAAGAGAAGCCGGCGAAGAAGAAATCCCCGGCCGCCGCCATGCCGGCAAAGCCGACCGCAAAAAGCCCCGCCAGACCCCCGGCTGCGGGCGCCGGACGCAAGCGCTTTACCCAGCCGGGGCGCAAAAAGAAGGGGCGTTAGTCCGCCCGGGGACCAGCCACCGCGGCGCATAAAAAACCAGGGCCGCCTGGCCCTGGCCGGTTATGACGCGGGAGCGTGAAGATCACTTCAGGGCTGACCGCCCTCTGGCACCACGCCGCCGAGCATAAAGCGGGTCAGGAACTGCGCCAGCGTCATTTTCTCGCCGTTCATGGTCACCTGGCCGCCGCTGTACTGCAGGCTACTGACAATGTTGTTGTCCTGCTGCGTGGTCAGTTTAAACATCTGCCCCATCGCGGCCACGCCTTTCACCTGCTGCTCGGCCAGCTTCGCCGCCTGCTCTTCCGGGTTGCCCTCGGTAATGGCAACCTGCTTCATGATCTCAATCGCCATTGGCTGAGAGATCACCAGTTTGCCATCGAGCGAGGTCAGTACGCGGGCAACGGCCTGGTCCAGCGTTTGTGCTTCCCCGGGGGAGGTGGCCGGATCGCGGAAGGTGATGTCCAGACTAAAGGTGCTCTCACCCTTGTCATTCTTCCAGCTCAGCGGCGCTACCGCCAGGTGCGGATTGCCTTTCAGCAGGGTAGGCAGATTCTGCGCCAGCACTGCATCAATGCTCTGTTGATACAACTCCGGATTATCCGCAATGCCCGGCTGCTGCAGCACTTGCTGTAGCTGCGCCTGATAGTTTTCGCTGAAGGTTTTCATCGCCACCGCGTCGAAATTATCCAGCTTCATCGTCAGGCCGAACTGGCCGAAGGGTTTGTTATCAATGCGCAGCGCATCCAGACTGTAATCCAGAGTACCAGCAATTTTCTGCGCGTCGCTGTCGCTGAACGACGCGCTCCCTTTCAGCCCGTCAGCGGCAGCGACCTCTTTGCCCTCAACGCTGATGGTAAATTTATCCAGCCCGATCGCCTGGTCACCGACGCGGATCCCGGCCGCAGTCAAATGACTTTTGGCATCGGCCTTCAGGTTGCTGAAGGTAAACAGCGCTGGCTGGTCGAGCTGATTTTTACGCGTTACTGAGAGAGAGCCAACCTCGCCATTGAACGCCAGCTGATCGCCTTGTTCATCGGCCTCGATGGTCATCGTCGCTCCGCCGGTCGCGTAGCGTTCGCCGGTCTCGCCGTTTTGGTAATCCATCGCCAGCACTCGCACATCGGATCGGGTCGCGCCGGCGTAGCTGATGCGGGTCTCCATCTCCAGCGGAGACTTGCCGTCGGTCAGGGCAAACAGTTTGGCGACCGCGTCATTGTTCACCAGCTCGCTGTGTACTGAGGCCATTGCCGGCACCAGCGACAGTTTTTTCAGCTGCGCCAGCGGAAAAGGACCGTGATCGATCGTTTCATTGAGCACGATCTGCTGGCCCGGCTGCAGCAGCGGATTATTCGCCGCTTTCGCGTCGGCCTGCAGAATAAAGCGGGCGTGGCTGGTGAAAACGCCACGTTGAAAATCCTGATAGCTCAGCGTCAGGTGCGCGTCGGGCGAGATATTAGCCAGCTGGACGTTGGCGCGCGCCACCAGTTTATCCATGTTGGCTTCCAGCTGTTTGCCGGTATACCAGGCGCCACCGGTCCAAATCAGGCCCAGCGCGACGACCACGCCAACGGCTATCTTGGTTTTCTTCATCTGTTTCGTCCTTTAGATGTCTGTGGTTGCCGACAGGCTGTCAGCATAATATACAAAAAATGTTGAATGTAATCGCTTGATTAGAAAACACTCTCTACCCAACGACTGACTATATCACGCGGCTCGAGCGCGGTGCCAGTCTCGACAATAGCCTTCGCGGCACACAGCAAGAATAGTGGTACAGCGACAATTACGCGACTTACTCTGCCAGATGGCCGCCTTTTTCGTCATTTCAGCCGGGTAGCAGGCAAAAAATGCCGTGATGCGCGCTCTGTGCGCTCCGGCGGTCTATGCTGAGGATTGTCAGTACTGGCTGAAGCAAAGGAGAGAACGATGTCTGCAACCCGCAGTGAACAAGATTCCATGGGCAGCATCGCGGTGCCCGCCGACGCGCTTTGGGGCGCCCAGACCCAGCGGTCACTGGAGCATTTTCGCATTTCAGTGGAAAAAATGCCGCTGGCGCTGATTCGGGCGCTGGCGTTAACCAAGCGCGCCGCCGCCGCGGTGAACCAGCAGCTGGGGCTGCTGCCCGCCGATCGCGCCGGTGCGATTATTGCCGCCGCCGATGAAGTGCTGGCCGGAAAGCACCGCGAGGCCTTTCCGCTGGCGGTCTGGCAGACCGGCTCCGGCACCCAAACCAATATGAATATGAATGAGGTGCTGGCCAATCGCGCCAGTGAACTGCTCGGCGGCGAGCGGGGGATGGGGCGCTGCGTTCATCCCAATGATGACGTGAATAAAAGCCAGAGTTCCAATGATGTCTTTCCCGGCGCTATGCACGTGGCGGCAACCCTGGCGATGCATGATGATCTGCTGCCGTCACTGAGCGCGCTGCGGGACACGCTGGCGGAAAAATCCGTCGCGTTTACCGACCTGGTCAAAATCGGACGGACCCATCTACAGGACGCCACGCCGCTTACCCTCGGTCAGGAGATCTCCGGCTGGGTAGCGATGCTCGATCACGCAGAACGCCATTTGCAGCAGGCGCTGCCGCACCTCAGCGAACTGGCGCTGGGCGGTACCGCGGTCGGCACCGGGCTGAATGCGCCGCCCCAGTACGCTGAGCGGGTGGCCGCTGCGCTGGCGGAACTCACCGGCAAGCCGTTTGTCACCGCCGCGAATAAGTTTGAGGCACTGGCCGGCTGCGATGCCGTGGTTCATGCACACGGCGCGCTGAAGGGGCTGGCGGCATCGCTGATGAAAATCGCCAACGATGTTCGCTGGCTCGCCTCCGGACCGCGCTGTGGCATTGGCGAGATCAGCCTGCCGGAGAACGAGCCGGGTAGCTCAATCATGCCCGGTAAAGTCAATCCGACCCAGTGCGAAGCGCTCACCATGCTCTGTTGTCAGGTGATGGGTAACGACGTGGCGATCGCCATTGGCGGCGCATCGGGTAACTTTGAACTGAACGTGTTCCGGCCGATGATCATCCATAACTTTTTGCAGTCGGTGCGCCTGCTGGCGGACGGTATGAACAGCTTCCGCGAGCACTGTGCGGTCGGCATCACGCCAAACACCGGGCGAATTGCGCAGCTTCTGAACGAATCCCTGATGTTGGTCACCGCGCTCAATCCCCACATTGGTTATGACAAAGCGGCGGAAATAGCCAAAAAGGCCCATCATGAAGGGCTGACGCTGAAGGCCGCCGCGCTGGCGCTGGGCTACCTGAGCGAGGCGGAGTTTGACGCCTGGGTCCGGCCGCAGACGATGGTCGGCAAGCGGCCGGACTAAAGCGTGCCGCCCGCGTCAGACCGGATGGCTGTAGAGATGCAGCCGGGGAATTAGCAGCGACAGCGGGGCGGCGGCGGGCTTATGCCGATGGCGAACGTTATCGGCATCATAATTCAGCAGCTCGCCGATATCCGGCACCTGCGCGTGGGGCAGGCAGAACACCAGCAGCGGCGATGGACAGGCCAGTTGGGTTTGCTTCTGCGTGGCGCTGCGCCAGACTCGGGCGATAGGTTGAACCTTCACCGGGCGTTTAATCTTCAGCCCGACCCCGCTGGGCAGGCGGGTAATTAACCGCAGCTCTTCCTGCACTTTTTCCGCCCACTGTTCGCGCGTCCAGGGCGCTACCGCCCGTCCGGCGCGCAGGCTTTTTTCCAGCTGCGCGGCGACCTCCTCGCGGCTGACGTTCTTAATGATGTGCTTATTGGCCCAGCCAAAGCGGACGCTGTCGACCTGCTGCAGCGCGGTGAGGCCGCGATAGGCATTCAGGGTGATTAAGCCAGGCAGATGGCGATGGACAAATTCAAAGCGCGCGTCGGACGGCAGACCGGTCTCCACCGTAATCAGCTGTTCGAGACGCTGCTTCAGTTGATTGATGTGCTCAATCTGCTGAAGCAGGGCGCCCAGTTGCTCCTCGTCGCGAACCCGCAGGCAGAGGACACCGGGCAGGCGCACCGCGGCTTTCGTACTGATCTTCTCCGACTGATGCTGCATAAACAGCCGAGGGTAGTGGGCCAGGGCAAGACGGCGGGCCTGTTCCCCCAGCTGCTGCCCGACGGCAATGTGGCTAATGGCCTCATGTTCCTGTCCTTTTTCAACTGCCGGCAGGGTAAACACCCGCGCGGCGATCGCGGGCAGCGTCGCCAGCTGTTGGCAGAGCTGCTGCAGGTGCAGCTCCAGCGCATTCACCGTCTCATGCAGACGTGGCACCAGTGTAGTACTGTCCATACGCACCTCATTAGTTACAACATACTATTAGGTTGATGACTATAACACAGCCTTAACGCCGTGCACAGGTCGTTCTGGCAAGATAACAGGCAGGCGCACGCAGGGCCGCGGTAGGGGGGGAGGAGAGGCCCCGGCCATTCTGTACCGGGGATGCTGCCTACGGGGTGCGCCGCTGCAGTCGCCAGCCGGCGAGCAGTGCCAGCAGCAACAGCGCGGTAATAAACAGTGTGATGCCCGGCCAGCCGCCGGCGTGCCAGCAATAACCGCCGACGGTGCCGGCCACGCTGGAGCCGAGGTAGTAACTGAACAAATACAGGGAGGAGGCCTGCCCCCGCGCGCGGCGGGCGCGCAGGCCGACCCAGCCGCTGGCCACCGCGTGGGCGGCGAAAAACCCGGCGGTAAACAGCATCATGCCGGTCACAATCAGCCATAGCGGCGCGGCCAGGGTAATCAGTAGCCCACTGAGCATCACGGCGGTAGCCAGCAGCATCACCGGTCCGCGCCCCAGCCGTGCGGTCAGTGCGCCGGCCCGCGGTGAACTCCAGGATCCGGTCAGATAGACCACCGACAGCAGCCCAACTGTCGCCTGACTCAGGTGCCACGGATTGGCCATCAGGCGGTAACCAATGTAGTTAAACAGGGTGACGAACGCGCCCATCAGCAGAAATCCGGTTGCAAACAGCAGCGGCAGCCCGTCGTCGCGCCAGTGCAGGCGAAAGTGAATCAATAACGACCGGGGTCTCAGCGACGCCGGACGAAAATGGCGGGAAGCGGGCAGCAGGCGGGCAAACATCAGCGCGGCGGCCAGCGCAAAACAGCCCAGCAGGGTCATTGCCATACGCCAGTTGCTCACATCGGTCAACACACCGCTCACCAGTCGGCCACTCATTCCGCCGATGGAGTTCCCGCTGATATACAGCCCCATGGCAAAAGCGACCATCGAAGGGTGAATTTCCTCGCTCAGCCAGGTCATGGCCACCGCGGCCACGCCGCTGAGCGCCAGCCCGGTCAGTCCGCGCATCAGTAAAATCGCGTGCCAGCTATGCATTTGCGCCGCCAGCAGCGTACAGCAGGCCGCCAGGGCCAGCGCGGTGACCATCACCGGCTTGCGGCCCACCGCGTCGGAGAGCGGGCCGGTCACCAGCAGTCCCAGCGCCATCAGTCCGGTGGCAATCGATAGCGACAGGCTGCTTTGCGCCGGCGAGAGGGCGAACTGCTGCGACAGCACGGGTAAAATCGGCTGTACGCAATAGAGCAGGGCAAAGGTTGCCAGACCGGCGGTAAACAGCGCGACGGTGGCGCGCATAAACAGCGGCGATCCGCGTAAAATCCAGTCTCCGGCCGGCGAAGGGGGAGAAGAGGGGGCGACAGCGGGGAGGTCGTCCAGGTCGGTCGACGGGGCGGTGCGATTCACAGCGGATCCTTAGCGCGGGTCAGTAAGTCACGATGAGTAAAGAGGGTAATGGTGACGGAATGAGTTGTACAATATATTAATAATCTCAAATAAGAGGTTACACATATGAATATTGAAATGCGCCATTTGCGGTACTTTATCGCCGTGGCGGAGGAGTGCCATTTTGGCCGCGCCGCGCGACGGCTGGCAATATCGCAACCGCCGCTCAGTCAGCAAATCATGGCGCTGGAGGCGCTGCTGGGCGCCAGGTTACTCTCGCGGACCAATCGCAGCGTACAGCTGACCGCCGCCGGTGAGCAATTTCTGCTGGATGCCCGACAGATTGTCCAGCAAACGGCGCAGGCGGCCGAACGCGCAGCCCGGCTGCATCAGGGGTTGGAAGGTGAACTCCGCATTGGGTTCACCTCCTCTGCGCCGCTGATTCCGGCGGTGTCCGATGCGCTGTTGCGCTTTCGCCAGCGCTATCCGGCGGTGCACATTTCCATGCGGGAGATGAATACTCGCCAGCAGCTGACGCCGCTGGAAGAGGGACATCTTGATCTTAGCGTGATGCGCAATACGCCGCTGCCGCCGAGCCTCGACTGGCAGCTGTTACGTCGGGAACCCCTGATGGCGCTGGTTCATCGCGATCATCCGCTGGCCGACAGAGGGGCTATCTCCATTCGGGCGCTGGCTAACGAACCCTTTATCTTTTTCGATCCGCACGTCGGTACCGGTTTATACAGCGATATCCTGGCGCTGCTGCAGCGCTACGCGATTACGCCCTTTGTCACGCAGGAAGTGGGCGAAGCGATGACAATCCTTGGTCTGGTGGCGACCGGACTGGGGGTATCCCTGTTACCGATGGCATTTCGCCGCGCACAGCTGGACAATCTGGTCTGGCTCCCACTGCTCGAAAGTGATGCGCGCTCAGAGGTATGGCTGGTGTGGGCAAAAGGGCGTGAGCCGGGAGCCGCGTTCAATACGATGCGGTCGCTGCTGCTGGCCGGCGCGCCGACAGAGTGAAAAACTGGCAATCTTTTGGCATTTCTGTGCGGTAAATCACAAACGGGATCAAATAGTTGACGCCTCCACCGAACTGCTACACCATAACCAAAAAGCTTTATTTTGAAGCGCGAAAATAAGCGGAGCAGGGCCAGAAATGTTGGAGAGTCAGCCAGGACACATTGACCAGATTAAGCAGACCAATGCTGGCGCCGTCTACCGTTTGATTGATCAGCAGGGGCCTGTCTCCCGCATAGCGCTGTCGCGCCTGGCCCAGCTGGCCCCGGCCAGCATTACGAAAATCGTACGGGAAATGCTGGCTGCACACCTGGTGCAAGAGACTGAATTCCAGGAGCCGGGCAGTCGCGGTCGCCCCGCCGTGGGACTGGTACTGGATACCGTAGCCTGGCACTATTTGTCGGTGCGTATCACGCAGGGCGAAATGATCCTCGCGCTACGCGACCTCAGCAGTCGTCAGGTTGTTGAAGAGACGCAGCCGCTGCCGCAGCAGGATGCGATACCGCTGCTACAGCGCATCATTCAGCAGATTGACGCTTTCTTTATTCGGCATCAGCGGGTGTTGGAGCGGCTGACTGCAATTGCCATCACGCTGCCCGGCATTGTCGATACCACCACCGGCGTGGTGCACCGCATGCCCTGGTATGACGTCAGCGACATGCCGCTGGGCGAGGCGCTGTCACAGCGCAGTGGACTACCGGTCTATCTTCAGCACGATGTCGCCGCCTGGGCGCTGGCCGAATCGCTGTTTGGCGCCGCGCGCGGTAGCCAAAACGTGATTCAGGTGGTTATCGATCAGCACGTCGGTGCGGCGGTGATCAGCGATGGGCGGCTGCTGCATGCCGGTCATCGCAGCCGCGTCGAGATGGGGCACATCCAGGTCGATCCCTGGGGCAAACGCTGCTATTGCGGCAATCACGGCTGTCTGGAGACGCTGGCCAGTACCAGCAGTATGCTGGAGCTGGCGGCGCAGCGTATGCGCCTGTCGATGAGTTCCCGCCTGCACGGCCAGCCGCTGAGCGTTAGCACGCTGTGCGACGCCGCCCGCAGTGGTGACGCGCTGGCGCGGGACATCCTCTGCGACGTTGGCCGCAATGTCGGTCGGATTCTGGCGGTGATGGTGAATATTTTTAATCCTGAAAAAATTCTGATTGGTTCGCCGCTGAATCCTGCGGCGAACATCCTCTATCCCGTGATCCACTCTGCGGTTCAGCAGCAGGCGCTTCCTGACTATACCCGCGCGCTCAGCGTGGAGGCGACGCATTTTCCCAACACCGGTACCATGCCGGGTGCCGCGCTGGTTAAGGATGCCTTATATAATGGCTCATTATTGGTGCGCCTGTTACAGGGCTGATTTTCTTTCCGGTCACCGGGGAAACATTGCGCTACCGCAAATTGTAACGCTGAACGGCAGCTTACAATCGCTCTCCCGCCCGGTGTAACGGGCGGGGCAGCCATCACAGCGGAGGGCTCCATGAATCACTGCTATTTCGTCACCGGTACGGATGCCGAAGTCGGTAAAACCATCGTTTCTCTCGCGCTCATGCGCAAATTCGCCAGCGCGGGGCGTCGGGTCGCGGGGTATAAACCTTTTTCATCCGGCGGCCTCGGTAAACCGGAAGGGCTGCGCGCCCGCGATGCGCTGCAGCTGCAGGCCCAGTGCAGCGCCGACTGGCCGTATGAAGCGATCAATCCTCTGACCCGCGCGGAGATGGAGAGCGCACCGCCACTCACGCAGCGCGCCGCGCTGCCGCCGCTCAGCGCCGGACTCCGGCAGCTGCGCAAAGCCAGTGACTGCGTCATTGTCGAAGGCTGCGGCGGCTGGCGTACCTTACTGGATGCCGATTTTCCACTCAGCCGCTGGGCCGTCAGCGAAAGTCTGCCGGTGATCATGGTGGTAGGAATCAAGCCGGGCTGCCTGAGTCACGCGTTGCTCACCGCCGAAGCGATTCGCGCCGACGGTCTGCCGCTGGTCGGTTGGGTTGCCAACCGGGTCAATCCGTGCCTGCCGAACTATTGCGCGGTGGTCGATGCGCTGCGTGAACGGCTGGCGGCGCCGCTGCTCGGTGAGATCCCCTATTTACCCCGCATAGCCGAGCGCGATCTGCAGCCCTATCTGGATATTGTGCCGCTGACTCGCGGCGACTGAATCGGGCTGGGAGGCGCAAACCTCCCCGTTCCGGTTACTGGTTGAGCTTGCGGCGGGTTCGGCCTGAGCTGAGGTAATCGGCAATGTAGTCCTGCGAAATTTCGCCGCAGTAGCGTCCCTCTTCGTCGACAATCGGCATCCATACCGTATTGTGTTCGTACAGTTTGGAGAGCACCACGCGCAGGTTCTCTTCGCCGCGACCGGTGACTTTAAATGTGTGCAGTTTGTCCGCGCTCACCCCCGTGGCGTCCCGCGCCTCGCGACGTTTAACGTAGCCCAACGGCTTGCCGTCGTCGTCCACTACCGTTATCGCGCGCATATCGTGGTCGTCCATGGTGGCAAAGGCCTGATCCAGCGGCGTCGATTTGCGAACGGTAATGGTGGGCTGCTGGTCGGTCACGTCGCTGGCCTGCACCAGCAGCAGGCGCTTCAGGGTGCGGTCCTGACCGACGAAGGATCCAACAAAATCATTGCGCGGGGTGGCCAGCAGCTCGTCCGGACTGGCGCACTGCACGATTTTTCCCTGGCCGAATACCGCGATGCGATCGCCGAGCTTCAGCGCTTCATCTATATCGTGACTGACCAGCATCACGGTCTTGTTCAGCTGGCGTTGCATAGTCAAAAACTCGTTCTGGATAACCTCGCGATTAATCGGGTCGACGGCGCCGAACGGTTCATCCATCAGTAACACCGGTGGATCTGCCGCAAGTGCGCGTATCACGCCGATACGTTGCTGCTGACCGCCGGAAAGCTCTTTAGGATAGCGATTGAGGTATTTCCCCGGCTCGAGCGCCACCATATTCATTAGCTCCATCGCGCGGGCGCGGCAGCGCTGCTTATCCCAGCCCAGCATTCGCGGGACGACGGTGATGTTTTCTTCAATGGTCATATTCGGAAACAGGCCGATTTGCTGAATCACATAGCCGATATTGCGGCGCAGGCTGACGGTATCCATCTGGTCGGTATCTTCCCCGTTAATCCAGATTTTCCCGCTGCTGCGGGTAATCAAGCGGTTAATCATCTTCAGCGTGGTGGTTTTGCCGCAGCCCGAAGGACCGAGCAAAACACACATCTCGCCTTCCGGTACGTGGAGGCTGACATTGTCTACGGCGTTAAAGGTCTGGCCGTTTTGTTGACGAAACGTTTTGGTCAGGTGTTCTAACTTAATCATTCACGGATCCCCCGGGGTGTCAGCGCCAGCTGCAAACGGTGCAGTAGCCAGTCAAGCACAATCGCCAGTAAACAGATCATCAGCGCGCCGGCTAACAGCATGCGGATATCACTCCGGCCAATACCGTCCAGCAGTAACAGACCAAGACCGCCGGCGCCAATCACCGCGGCAATGGCCATCACGCCAACGTTCATCACCACCGCGGTGCGAATACCGCCAAAAATGACCGGCAGCGCCACCGGAATTTCCACCCAGCGCAGCCGCTGCCAGAAGGTCATGCCGATGCCGCGGCCGGCTTCGCGCAGCCCGCCCGGCAGATTTTCCAGGGCGGTATGGGTGTTGCGAATAATGGGCAGCAGCGAATAGAGAAATACCGCACTGATGGCCGGCACCACGCCAATGCCCTGACCGATCAGCGAAAACAGCGGAATCATCAGGCCAAACAGGGCAATGGAGGGGATGGTCAGCATAATGGTTGCCAGGCCAAGTATTGGCGCAGCGAGCCATTTGACGCGCACAATCATCACGCCGATCGGTACGCCCACCACAATGGCGCAGCCGACCGCCACCAGCACCAGCCACAGATGCTGCAGCGTCAGCGTCATCAGGTAGTGTCCGTTTTGCAGCATATAATGCAACGTATCCATGTTGGTGCTCCTTAAAGCATGTCATGTTGCTGCAGGAAGTCGCGGGCGACCTGCTGCGGCGACTGGTGATCGATATCCACCCGTTTATTCAGTTCGGTAATCGCCTCATCGGTGATCAGCGGTGAGAGCTGATTGAGAGCCTCTTTCAGACCGGGGTGATTCTGCAGCGTATCGGCGCGGACCACCGGGGTGACCGCATAGCTGGGAAAGAAATGCTTATCATCTTTCAGTACCTTCAGATCAAAGCCTTTAACCCGGCCATCGGTGGTATAAACGAGGCCCGCGTCAACAAAATTATCGCGGATGGCGTTGTACACCAGGCCGGGATCCATCTGCCGGATCTGCGGACGGTCCAGCGACAGGCTATAGACTTTTTGCAACGGCTTCAGGCCGTCGGAGCGTCCGGCGAACTCCAGATCCAGTCCGAGCATCCAGTTATGGTCGGGATCCTGTTGTCGCACCTGTTCTATTTTTGCCACCAGCTGCGACAGGGTCGTGATGTGTTCCGCATCCGCGCGCGCGCGCTTCATGGCAAAAGCGTAGGTATTATTCATCGGCGCAGGATCCAGCCATACCAGCCCCAGCTTGCCATCGAGGCGCCTGACCGTCTCATAGCCTTCGCGTGTCGACATCGGCTGACTGATGTGGTTAAAGATAATCAGCGACGTCCCGGTATACTCCCAGGTCATATCGATTTGCTTATTGAGCATTGCGTTGCGGGTGATCGTGGTCGCCAGATTGGTTTTAGCGTCGACCTCAAATCCCTTTTTCTGCAGCCAGAGCACGGTCATCGCCGAGAGGATGTGTTGTTCGGTAAACGTTTTGGTCGCCATCACGATGGGCGCCGCCGCCGCGGTGCCGGACATCACTGTCAGCAGGGTGGCCGCGGTGACGGCGGTTCGGGTGAGCCAGCTTTTCATGGTGTGCATCCCTATGTCACGCCGCGGTGTGCGGAAGAATCAGCCGGGCGAAGCCCGCCAGCAATAAATCGAGGATCAGCGCGAACAGCGCCGTGGCCGCCGCCCCCAGTATCAGCGTCGGAAAGTCGTTCAGATAGATCCCGGGGAAGATAAGCTCGCCGTAGCTGCTGGCACCGATCAAGAACGCCAGCGGGGCCGTGCCGACGTTAATCGCAGTCGCAATGCGCACGCCGGAAAAAATCACCGGCGAGGCGTTCGGCAACTCCACCTGCCACAAGCGCTGCATTTTGGTCATACCGATCCCGTTTGCCGCCTCAAGCAGTGCGCCCGGAACCGCGTTCAGGCCCGAATAGGTATTGCGCACAATCGGCAGCAGCGAGGCAAAGAACAGCGCCACCATCGCCGGGCGATCGCCGATGCCGACGATCACCATGGCCAGCGCCAGCACCGCCAGCGGTGGTACGGTATTACCGATATTAAAAATTTGCATCGCGTATTCGGCCCAGCGGCGGGCGAAGGGGCGACTCAGTAAAATACCGCTGGGGATGCCGACCAGCAGCGCGGCCAGCATTGAGCCGCTCACCAGCAGCAGGTGCTGCTGTCCGAGGTAAATCAGATCGACCCGGCGGGCTCGCAGGGTGTCGGGGCCCAGTCCCCACGCCAGCAGGGCCAGCACAGCGGCAATGAACAGCACGGCCAGGCCAGCGCGTTTCAGCAGCGTCGTATCGTTCATGGATGTTTCTCCCTGACATCAGGCCATTATCGGGCCATTATCGGGCGCGGGCCGTGGGCGGCGAGCGTCCGTGTGTTATAGCGTTATCGGAATGGCGACAGAAATAACCAGATGTGATGCCATTATTTCCAAAACCGCGCACCCCGGACGGGCACAAGCTGAGGATACCTCCATAAGATGCTGTAAAATCGTATTTTGCGAGATTAAGCTATAGCAACGTTTCGTCCGGGGGAGCAACTTTTAACGAAAAATAAACAGGCATGAAACATGCGTAAAACGGGGCGGAGGGCAGAGCGGCGCGGGTATTGAAGAGAATATGAAAAAAAAGGCGGCAGTAAGTGACACCGTCACATGACGGTGTCATCGGGGCGTCAGCGGCTGGCGGCATCCTCACCGCTACCGGTAGTAGGGCTGCTGTCGCTTTCGCTGCCATCGCGCTTGTAGACAATTTTATGGCTGTCATTTTCACAATGGCCCACCACCTGGCCATCCGCCCGATCGGCCTGGTCGTTTGGCACAATATCAAGGCTGAAGCTGGCGGCCGGTACGCCGTTGTTGATAATACGCTGGCTGATATCGGCCTTCACGCTTTCGCACGATGCCTGGGCAACCAGCGGCAGGCTGCACAGCGTCAGACTTATGATCCACAGATGTTTTTTCATTCTGCTCTCCTCAGGTCAGGACTCAGCGTAAAAGCTGAGCAACACATTCAGGGTGCGATGGGCCGCCCGGTACGGCGATCCAGACAGCGCAGGGTCTTCGGCTCCCAATAAGCGTTTACATTGAGGCTTTTATCGCAGGCGTCGCGCACATCAAACGCAGTATCCGCCTTATCAAACTCTTTTTCTACCCGGCTATTGACCTTATTACGCAGGCGTCGGGTATCATCCCACTGCTCTTTTTCCTGCCGCGCCTGTTCGGTGGAGAGGGCGTTATTACCGCTCTCAATAATCAGGCGATCGCTGCGGGCAGCGGCCGGCTGGCTGAAGGAGGCGGCGGCAAAAAGCAGCGCCGGCAGGGCGGCAGCAAGCAGGCGATGAGGCACAATCTGTTTCATGGCGATTCCTTGTTTTCCTGACATCCAACACGGTATACCTGAAAAGTATATCACCACCGGGTAAAAGCTGACCACGCGCATGCGGCGTTGGTTGAGGTAAAAAAAAGAAATCTGGCAATGATGATGAAGACGACCCTGTTATTTTTTTTGACCGCACTGGCGGAAATTGTAGGCTGCTTTCTGCCCTGGCTATGGCTGCGGCGCGGTGGCTCGGCGCTGCTGCTGATTCCCGCAGCGGCCAGTCTGGCGCTGTTTGTCTGGCTACTGACCCTGCATCCGGCGGCCTCCGGGCGCGTCTATGCGGCCTACGGTGGTGTCTACGTGCTCACCGCGCTGGTCTGGCTGCGCGTGATCGATGGCGTCAGGCTGAGCCTGTTTGACTGGGTGGGCGCCGGCGTGGCGTTTTGCGGCATGCTAATCATTGTTGCGGGCTGGGGGCGCTAGCGCCCCCAGTCGCGGCGTTACTTGCGGTAAACGCTTAAACCGGCCTGGGTCTGGCAAACCGGCATCATTTCGAGGGTGTTAATATTGACGTGGGCCGGCAGATTAGCCACCCACCACACAGCCTCGGTAACGTCCCCGGCGCTGAGGGCTTCGGTGCCGGCGTAGACGTTTTCCGCCTTGCCTTCATCGCCTTTAAAGCGTACCTGGGAAAACTCGGTGCCGCCGACCAGTCCCGGTTCGATATCGGTGACCCGCAGGGCGGTACCGTGTAAATCGGTGCGCAGATTCAGGCTGAACTGGCGAACAAACGCCTTGGTGGCACCGTAAACGTTACCGCCGGCGTAAGGCCAACTGCCGGCGATGGATCCGATATTGATAATGTGCCCGCGATTGCGCGCCACCATACCCGGTAGCAGCGCCCGGGTCATGTATACCAGGCCTTTGGTATTGGTGTCGATCATCTGTTCCCAGTCATCCACGTCGGCGCGCTGCGCCGGTTCGATCCCCAGCGCCAGCCCGGCGTTATTCACCAGAATATCGACTTCGCGCCATTCGGCGGGCAGGCCGCTTACCGCAGCGTCGATCGCGGCGCGATTGCGCACGTCCAGCTGCAGCGGCCAGAGGGCCTCGCCCAGCTCATCGCGCAGCGCCTGCAGGCGATCGTGGCGCCGGCCGGTGGCAATAACCCGGTGGCCGGCGGCGATAAAACGGCGAGTCATACTTTCGCCAAAACCGGCGGTGGCGCCGGTGATAAAAATGATCATCGATTTCCCCATAGCGTGATTCCTGGTGGTGACAGTAGGCCGTTCTCTGCCTGAACGCAATACCCGAAACGCGGCACCCTGCTGGTGCAGGCGCTGCCACAAAACGGTGCGTGTGGCTCTGCGTCCGCGCCGCTGGACGCGGGGAGCGTCGTACAGCCCCCACTTTTTCTGACTGCGCAATCGGTTGCCGGGGTGAGCAACCGATTGCGTGCGGTTATCACAATCACAATCGCGCATCCTGGCGGGGATTGTATTTCAACACTATGATTTTAATAACAAATACGCACTCGTCTTGCTGGCACGGCAATTGCAAGACTGACACCCGGTGATGAATCCCATTCACCCGGAAATGGCCTTGTACTCACAGGATAACCGATGATGTCTGTTACTACGCGCTGCGCCATTCGCGGCACTTTTTTGGATATTTCCCACCCGGTGACCACCGCCGGCGAGCTGCCCGACGCCGTCCGCAGCCTGGAAGACGGCGTGCTGCTGCTCGAAGGCGGGCGGATTGTGGCGCTGGAGCCCTGGGAAGCCGGGCAGCGATGGATTGACGCCGCGACGCCGCTGCACGACTTGCGCGGCAAGCTGATAGTACCCGGCTTTATCGACTGTCATCTGCACTATCCGCAGACCGAGATGATTGGCGCCTTCGGCGAGCAGCTGCTCAGCTGGCTGGAACACTATACGTTTCCAACCGAACGGCAGTTTACCTGTCCGGAGTATGCGGCGGCCATCGCCACAATCTTTCTGGATCAGCTGCTGCAAAACGGCACCACCAGCGCGCTGGTGTTTGGTACGGTGCATCCGCAGTCGGTGGACGCGCTGTTCAGCGCCGCCGAAGCCCGCCAGATGCGCCTGATCGCCGGTAAGGTGATGATGGACCGCCACGCGCCCGATTATTTACTGGAGACGCCGGAGGAGAGCGAGCGGCAAACCCGCGCGCTGATCCAGCGCTGGCACGGCCGCGGCAGGCTGAACTATGCGCTAACGCCGCGCTTTGCTCCCACCTCATCGCCGGCGCTGCTGGAGAAGGTCCGTCAGCTGCGCGCCGAGTTTCCCGACGTCTGGGTGCATACCCACCTGAGTGAAAACCCGGAGGAGGTCGCCTGGGTCCGCGAACTGTTTCCCGAACGGCAAGGCTACCTCGATGTCTATCACCACTACGGCCTGACCGGCCGACGCAGCGTATTTGCTCACGCGATTCACCTCGAGGAGCCGGAGTGGCGCTGCCTGCATGATAGCGACTCGGCCATCGCTTTCTGTCCTACTTCCAACCTGTTCCTCGGGAGCGGGCTGTTTAACCTCGGTAAGCGCTGGGCGCACGGGGTCAAAATGGGCGTCGGTACGGACGTCGGGGCCGGCACCACCTTCAACATGCTGCAAACGCTGGGCGAGGCCTACAAAGTGGGTCAGCTACAGCAATACCGACTGTCGGCCTGTGAAGCACTCTATCACGCGACGCTGGGCGCGGCCGAGGCGCTGGATCTGCACGACCGCATCGGTAATTTTGCCCCCGGCAAAGAGGCCGATTTCGTGGTGCTGGAACCCGCGGCCTCGCCGCTGCAGGTTCTGCGGCTGCAGCGGTGCCACAGCGCGCTGGATAAGCTGTTTGTCCTGATGACCGTGGGCGACGATCGCAATATTGCGCAAACCTGGGTAAACGGCCAGTGTGCCTGGTCGCGTGAACAGAAGGAGGCCGCCGCATGATCCAGTTTTTATATCACCAGACGCTGATCCGCGAATCGGATCTCGATCCTACCCTGACGGTTCTTGGCTGGCTGCGCCGTCACCGACGGCAAACCGGCACCAAAGAGGGGTGTGCCTCCGGTGACTGCGGCGCCTGTACCGTCGCCGTTGGGCGAATCGAGGACGGGAAAATACGCTATGACAGCGCCAACAGCTGCCTGATGCTGGTGAGCCAGCTGCACGGAAAACAGCTGATCAGTGTAGACAATCTGCGACACGGGGGTGCGCTGCACCCGGTACAGCAGGCGCTGGCGGACGCCCACGGTTCGCAGTGCGGATTTTGCACGCCGGGGTTTGTTATGTCACTGTTTACTCTGGCTAAAAGCGGCGGCGTCAGCGATCGACACGCCATTGAGCAGGCGCTGGGAGGCAACCTGTGCCGCTGCACCGGCTACCGGCCGATCGTTGACGCCGCGCTGCAAATTTGCGCGGCTCCCTGCGTCGACAGCATTGACCCACACCCGGCGGAAACGCTGGCGCGCCTGCGCGCGCTGCATGATGGCGCGCCGGCGGGGCTGCGGTCCGGCGATCGCCAGCTGTGGATCCCGCACACGCTGGATCAGCTGGCGGCACTGAGCGAAGCGCACCCTGAGGCGCGGCTGATCGCCGGTGGCACCGATCTGATGCTGGAGGTGACCCAGCAGTATCGCGACCTGCCTCAGCTGATCATGCTGGGGGAGGTCGCCGAACTGAAGCGCTGTTATCAGACCGATGAGGGCGATCTGGTGCTTGGCGCCGGGGCGTCACTTAGCGCCGTGGAGGCATTTATCACCCCGCATCTCCCGGCCTTTGCGGCGCTGCTAACGCGCTTTGCTTCCCGGCAGGTACGCAATCAGAGCACGCTGGGTGGCAACCTCGCTAACGCCTCACCCATCGGCGACGCCGCGCCGCTGCTGCTGGCGCTCAACGCTACGCTGCGGCTGCGGCAGGGCGTGCGCGAACGCCGGCTGGCGCTTGCGGACTTCTTCCTGGACTACCGCCGTACCGCACTGCTGCCCGGCGAAGTGATGGTAGACATTATCCTGCCGGCAGTGACGTTGTCACACTCTCTGGCGGCGTGGAAAGTGTCCAAACGGCGCGAGGATGACATTTCTGCGGTCATGGGCGCGTTTAGCGCCCGGCTGGAAAACGGCCGCTTGCAGGCGGTACGCCTGGCCTGGGGCGGTATGGCCGCGACGCCCAGCCGCGCGCTCAGTACCGAGCGCCTGCTGACCGGCCAGTTGCCCGATGCGCCGACCCTGGCTGCTGCCGCGCACACCCTCAGCAAGGATTTTCAGCCGCTCAGCGACTTCCGCGCCAGCCGCGCCTATCGCCAGCAGTTAGCGCTGAGCCTGCTGCGGCGCTGGTTCCGCCAGCTGCGCGGCGAGACCGATCATGTGGAGATTACCGATTATGTCGCCTAACCCTTCCGCACAGCCTTCGCCGCTCAGTGGGCCGCCGAACGGCGGCGTTGGTCAGAGCCGCAAGCATGACAGTGCCGATCTGCAGGTGAGCGGTGAAGCACTGTACGTGGACGACCGGCCGGAGTATCCCGGTCTGCTGCATCTTGCGCCGCGCCTCAGTGAGCACGCATGCGCGCGCATACTCGGTATCGATACCGCACCCTGTTATGCCGTCCCGGGGGTAGTCAGCGTGCTGACCTGGCAAAGCGTTCCGGGGGAGCTGGACATCGGCCCGCTGGCGGCCGGCGATCCGCTGCTGGCGAAAGATACCGTCGAGTACGTCGGCCAGCTGGTGTTGGTGGTTGCCGCCGACACGCCGGAGGCGGCACGCGCCGGCGCACTGGCCGCGCACATTGACTATGCGCCGCTGCCGGCAGTGTTGACGGTTGAAGAGGCTCTGGACGCCCGGGCGTTTCTGCAAACGCCGCACGTGCATCAGCGCGGTGATGTGGATGCGGCGCTGGCCCGCGCCGCGCACCGCCTGCAGGGCGCGTTTCACATCGGTGGCCAGGAACACTTTTATCTGGAAACGCAGATTGCCCTGGTGGTGCCGGGCGAAGAGCAGGCGCTGACGGTATTTTCTTCCACGCAGCACCCGACCGAAGTGCAAAAGCTGGTCGCCTCGGTGATGGGCATCGCGCAAAACAAAGTCACCGTTGATATGCGCCGGATGGGCGGTGGGTTTGGTGGTAAAGAGACCCAGGCGGCGGGCATCGCCTGCCTGTGCGCGCTGGCGGCCGGTATCACCGGTCGACCGGCCAAAATGCGCCTGGCGCGGCGTGACGACATGCTGCTGACCGGCAAGCGCCACCCGTTTTATGTCCGCTACGACGTCGGCGTGGATGCGGAGGGGCGCTTTAGCGGCGTGCGCATCGATCTGGCCGGCAACTGCGGTTATTCGCTGGATCTCTCCGGTTCAATAGTCGACCGGGCGATGTTTCACGCGGACAATGCCTACTACCTGGGCGATGCACAGATTACCGGCTATTGTTGCCGCACTAACCTCGCGTCAAATACCGCGTTTCGCGGCTTCGGCGGTCCGCAGGGCATGGTGGCCATTGAGCAGATCATTGACCATATTGCCCGCACGCTGGGCCGCGACCCGCTTGAGATCCGCCAGCGTAACTACTACGGCAAACAGACCCGTAATGTCACTCACTATGGGCAGACCGTAGAGGACAATCTGCTGGAGGAAATGACCGCCGATCTGCTGGCCAGCAGCGACTATCTGACGCGCCGCGAGGCGGTGCGCGCTTTTAACGCCGCCAGTCCGGTGCGCAAACGCGGGCTGGCGCTGACGCCGGTCAAATTTGGCATCTCGTTCACCTCCAGCTTCCTGAATCAGGCCGGCGCGCTGCTGCTGATCTATACCGACGGTACGGTACAGCTGAATCACGGCGGCACCGAAATGGGGCAGGGGCTGAACACTAAGGTGGCGCAGATCGTCGCCGACGTGCTGCAAATCGACATAGCCACGATTCAGATTACCGCCACCGATACCGGTAAAGTGCCCAATACCTCACCCACCGCCGCCTCCAGCGGCGCTGATTTGAACGGTAAAGCAGCGCAAAACGCCGCCGAAACGCTACGCCAGCGGCTGACGGCGATGCTGTGCGAACAGTATCAGTGCGGGACCGACGCGGTGGTATTCCGGCGCGGCAGCGTGTGCGTCGGCGAGCGCAGCTTCAGCTTTGCTGAGGTCGCCCGGATGGCGTGGCTGCATCAGGTGCCGCTGTCGGCCACCGGTTACTACCGCGTACCGGGGATTTTCTACGATCGCGAAGCGGGATGCGGCACGCCGTTCTATTACTACGCTTACGGCATGGCCTGCGCCGAGGTGATCCTCGACGTGGAGACTGGAGAAAACCGTCTGCTGCGCGCCGATATTTTGCACGACGTCGGCGCCTCGCTGAACCCGGCGATAGATCTTGGCCAGGTGGAAGGGGGATTTGTACAGGGTATGGGCTGGCTGACGACCGAAGAGCTGGTATGGAACGCCGACGGCCGGCTGGTGACCGACGGTCCGGCCAGCTATAAAATTCCGGCGATCGGCGACGTGCCGGCCGATCTGCGGATACGGCTACTGGAAAACCGCCGCAATCCGCAGCAGACGGTGTACCACTCCAAGGCGGTGGGTGAACCGCCGTTTATGCTGGGGATTGCCGTCTGGTCGGCGCTGCAGGATGCGGTAGCCAGCGTAGCGGATTACCGCCAGCATCCGCTACTGGCGGCACCGGCCACGCCGGAACGCCTGTTTTGGGCCGCCCGGCGGCTGGGAGGGGCGAATGATTGCTGACTGCTGGATTGCGATCCTGGCGACGCTGCGCGACCGGCGCCAGTCCTGCGTGCTGATTACCGTATTGCAGCATCGCGGCTCGGTACCGCGCGACAGCGGAACCAAAATGGTGGTCACCGCCGATGCGCAGTACCTGACCATCGGCGGCGGTCATCTTGAGTACCAGTGCATCGCCCGGGCGCGGGCGATGCTGGCGGAGGGGACGGCCCAGCCGCTGAGCGAGCGGTTTCCACTCGGGGCGCGGCTGGGGCAGTGCTGCGGCGGGATGGCCGAGGTGCTGTTTGAACCACTGCGGCAATGCCAGCCGCACATTGCCATCTTTGGCGCCGGCCATGTTGGCCAGGCGCTGGTAGCGATCCTGCAGACGTTACCCTGTCACATCTACTGGGCCGATTCACGCACCGCGTGCACCTTGCCAGCGGTGGCAGGCGTGAGCCTGTGCCTCAGCGACGATCCACTGGCGCAGGTGGCGGCCATGCCGGTGGGCAGCTATTACGTGGTGATGACGCACGATCACGGGCTGGATCTGCAGCTGACCGAGGCCATTCTGCGCCGTGACGATGCGCGCTATGTTGGCCTGATCGGCTCGCAGACCAAGCGTCAGCGCTTTGACTACCGGCTGGCGGGAAAGGGGATCGCACCAGCGCAGCTGGCCACGCTGCGCTGCCCGATTGGACTGGCCGAGGTGCGCGGAAAACGTCCGGCGGAGATTGCGGTGTCGGTAGCTGCAGAAATCATTGCCTGTTACCAGACGGAGTGACGCGCCGCGCCGCGGCGCCCCACGGCGGTGGCGGTTAGCCCAGCGGCCCCCCGAGGATGGTCTCGCGCATGCCGCTGATGATTCGCTCACCGGTTTCGTGCTCCAGCTCCTGATACCAGGCGCGGGTGACGTCCGGCTCCAGACCGTGGGTGACGTCGCAGCGCTTGCGCGCTTTCAGCACCAACTCCGCTACCCGATCGGCGCGCTGCCGCTGATAGTGCAGCAGGGCGCCCTCAACGTCTGACGCGTGCGTTTGCAGGCTTTGCGCCAGGATAATCGCGTCTTCCATGGCGGCACAGCCGCCCTGGCCAATATCCGGGGTGGTGCTGTGGGCGGCGTCACCCAGCAGCGCCACCCGGCCTTTCACCAGCGTCGGGAAGGGATCGATATCGTGAATTTCAATGCGGTTGGTGGTGTCCGGGTCGAGGCGGGCAATCAGCGCCTGTACCGGCGGTGCCCAGCCGGCAAAATAGCGGCTCAGGTCGGCGCGCACCGTACTGCGATCCTCGGCCAGCCCCTTCGGCAGCGGCACGTCAAAAAAGAAATAGAAGCGGTTTTCCGCCACCGGCATCAGCGAGACCCGCTTACCGTCGCCCACAAAGGTGGTCCAGCAGGTGGCAGGGGCTAGGGATTCGTCGATAGCCACCAGACCGTTCCAGTTCACATAGCCGGCATAGCGCCGTTCGCGCTGCTCGCCTAGCACCCATGGACGGAGCACCGAATGGGTCCCATCAGCGGCCACCAGCACATCGCCGCGGGCTTCGCTGCCATCGTCAAAAAAAGCGGTGACCTGCTCGTCGGCGGTGGCAATATGGGTGACGCGTTTGCCAAATTGCACTGCGTCATCGCCCCAGGCCTTCAGTAGCATCTGCTGCAGCGCGGCGCGGGCGACCGGATAGGGGCGCTCACCCACCTGCTGCACCAGCGGATCCAGACTGAAGGCGGTCAGGATCTGTCCGCTGAAGCCCTCTACATAGGCCATGCTGTGCATCGGCCCGCCAATCTGCCGCAGTGGCGCTTGTAGCCCAAGCGCATTCAGGCACTTCACGCCGTTTGGCCAGATAGATATTGCCGCACCAACCGGTTTGATCGCTTTTACCGCTTCATACACCTCGGCGCGGATACCGGCCCGCCGCAGCGCCAGCGCCGCACACAATCCGCCAATACCGCCGCCAATCACAATCGCTTTCATCTGCGTCTCCTTCTTAACGTGACTGGACGCTGCAAATTGTGTACCAATACGCCAATCGGCACGGCAGAACGAAAGTTGCCGTCTGGAAACTTTCGTTGCAAGACGGCGACGCCCCTGGCCTGTGCAGCTGCATCCCTCTGGTGCAGAAAAAAATGCGCAGCCGGTCGGGAAAGGCTTTACTCTGTTAACCCACTGTTAACGTAACAACGACGGGTCCACGCTATGCCTTTTGACCTCAACCTGGCCATTCTCCTCTGCCTGGCCGCCCTCAGCTTTTTCAGCCACAACCTCACCGTCGCGATAGCGATTATGATCCTGATAGTGATTCGCATGACCCCGCTCAATGCCCTGTTTCCCTGGGTAGAAAAGCAGGGATTAACGCTTGGGATCGTGATGCTAACGGTGGCGGTAATGGCGCCGATTGCCAGCGGCTCGCTACCCGCGTCCACCCTGATCCACGCGTTTCTGCACTGGAAATCGCTGCTGGCTATCGCGGTCGGCATTGTTGTCTCGTGGATGGGCGGGCGCGGCGTGGTGCTGATGAGTAACCAGCCCACGCTGGTAGGCGGCCTGCTGGTTGGCACCCTTATCGGCGTTTCGCTGTTTCGCGGCGTGCCGGTCGGTCCACTGATCGCCGCCGGCCTGGTGTCGCTGCTGATTGGTCTGCAGGGATAAAAAAAGGGCGAGCTCGCGCTCGCCCGAAGAGGTTTACCCGCGGTTATTCGTTGATACGCGGGTGCTGATCGACCAGATTACGGCGTTTGGCTTCCAGCGCCTTAATCTGCTCGTCAATATCGTCGATTTTCTGTTCGATATTGTCGTGGTGCTCCTGCAAAATCTCGCGCGCCTCTGAAATATCCGATGCGGCCGGGGTCGCTCCGCGCAGCGGCTTGTTGGCCGTTTCGCGCATGGTCAGACCGGTTATCAGGCCGATAACCGCAATCACCATCAGATAGTAAGCCGGCATATAAAGATTCTGCGTTGCTTCTACCAGCCAGGCGGCCACGGTTGGGGTTAGACCGGCAACCAGCACCGAGATATTAAACGCGCTGGCCAGCGCACTGTAGCGGATGTGGGTCGGGAACATCGCCGGCAGGGTGGAGGCCATAACGCCGGTGAAGGAGTTCAGGATCACCGCCAGCAGCAGCAGACCGGCAAAAATCAGTCCCAGCACGCCGCTGTTGATCATCATAAAGGCCGGCACGGCCAGGCAGAACAGCGCAATGCTGCCCATAATGACAAACGGACGGCGGCCAAAGCGATCGCTTAGCAGGCCCATCATCGGCTGCACAAACAGCATACCGATCATGATGGCGATGATGATCATCACCCCGTGATCTTCCGAGTAGTGCAGGTTATGCGACAGGTAGCTTGGCATGTAAGTCAGCAGCATGTAGTAAGTGACGTTGGTGGCAATCACCAGGCCAATACAGGTCAGCAGGCTTTTCCAGTGCTTCGTGGCAATCTCTTTAAAGGAGACTTTTGGTCCTTCGGTCAGCCCTTCGCGATCGCCCTGTTCCATTTTCTCTACATGCTGTTGGAACGCCGGCGTCTCTTCCAGCGCATGGCGCAGATAGAGGCCAATAATGCCCAGCGGCAGGGCGAGGAAGAACGGAATACGCCAGCCCCATTCGAGGAAGCGCGCCTCACCCAGCACGGCAGAGATCAGAACCACCACGCCGGCACCGAGCACAAAGCCGGCGATAGAGCCAAAGTCCAGCCAGCTGCCCATAAAGCCGCGCTTGCGGTCCGGAGAGTACTCCGCCACGAAGATAGAGGCGCCGGTGTACTCGCCGCCGACCGAGAAGCCCTGGGCCATCTTACACACCAGCAGCAGAATCGGTGCCCAGATGCCAATGCTGGCATAACCGGGTATTAACCCGATAGCAAAGGTACTGAGTGACATGATAATGATGGTGATCGCCAGAATGCGCTGACGACCATACTTGTCACCGAGCATGCCGAAGAACAAGCCGCCCAGAGGGCGAATCAGGAAGGGGACGGAAAAGGTTGCCAGGGCGGCAATCATTTGGGTGCCGGGATCGGCACCGGGAAAAAAGACCTTACCTAAGGCATAGGCGACAAAGCCATATACGCCAAAATCAAACCACTCCATCGCGTTACCGAGCGACGCGGCGGTGATGGCCTTTTTCAACCTGGCATCATCAATGATGGTTACGTCCTTCAAACCAATAGGTTTTACACGCTTCCTACGTAGTTTCATATAGAACACCCTGTGATCTGTTATATACACTGTTTTCAACTGCAAAAGCGTTGCAGCCACGCTGAAAACACGATGATCCTCATGACCATCCAGCACCCTCGCTTGCCATAAACGGTGAGGGTGCGCGCACAAAGTATACCTGCTGTTAACCGAACAGCCTAATTTGAGAAGGTGATCACATTGAATAGGTTAAATATTCTCCATTTTCATTGCGTCGTGTTGCCTGCGGCACCCCGCGCGATCGGCTACCCTTATGCCATGACGTCATAACCCGACGGGAGGATATATGACCGCGTTCAAAGGCAACAAGCAGGCGCTACCGGTTAAATACTGCGAAGTCTGCCACCGCCCGATGACCTGGCGGAAGAAGTGGGAAAAAAACTGGGAGCAGGTGCGCTACTGCTCGGAGCGCTGCCGGCGCGCCCGATCCCGGCCGCCTTCAGGCGCCTGAGCCGCCCTGGCAAATCCGCAGGATCGCGTATAATTAGGCGTGCTATTACTGCCTGATAAAGGAACGCGCGATGACACTGCCGATGCTGGCGCTACCGCCGCTATGACCGACACCCGACTCTATCTGTTTACCGACGATCTGCGACTGGCGGATAACCCGGCCCTCACCGCCGCCTGTCAGGAAGCCTCCGCACTGCTGCCGGTCTGTTTTGCGCCCGCCGCGCCGCCGCTGACCCGCTGGGGATTTACCCGTACGCACCCGCGACGCACGCGCTTTCAGCGTCAGGCGCTGGCCGACCTCGATCGCGCCCTGCGCGAGCGCGGCAGCGCCCTGCGGGTGCTCCCCGCCGGCAATGAAGCAGAGGCCCTCGGCGATCTGCTGCGTCAGCTCGGCGGTGGGACGATCGTTGCTCAGGCGGCGGCCACGCCGGAGGAAGCGCAGCGCCTGCAGCGGCTGCGGGACGCCGGTTTACCGTTAAACACCCACTGGCAAGCCACCCTGTTTTCCCCCGCCCGGTTGCCTTTTTCACCCGACGCGCTGCCGGATCAGTTTACGCCGTTTCGCCAGCGGCTGGAGAAAGCCGCGGTGCGCCCGGCCGCACCGCTGCCGCCGCCAGCACTGCCGCCCTGGCCGTCCAGGCTGATGCCCGATGCGGCGCCGCTCCCCTGGCCGGCGAGTGCGGAAGGGGATGCACGCGCCAGTTTTCCCGCCCACTTGCCCACATTTTATGGCGGTTCTGCCGCCGCCGCCGGGCATCTGCAACGCTGGTTTTCTGACGCGCGCGCGCGGCATTACAAAGCCACGCGAAACGGACTCACCGGGATCGATTTTTCCACCAAGTTTTCACCGTGGCTGGCGCAGGGCGCGCTCTCTGCGCGGCAAATTTACGCCGCCTGCCAGCGTTATCACGACGAGCAGGGCGCCAATGAGGGCACCGACTGGCTGATTGTTGAACTGCTGTGGCGTGACTATTTCCACATTCTGCAGCGAAAATATGGCGTCAGGCTGTGGCAGGCCGGCGGTCTGCGCGGTGATGAGGAAAGCCGGGGCGATCCGGCGGCCTTCACCGCCTGGTGTGAAGCGCGCACCGGCGATCCGCTGGTGGATGCCGGCATGCGCGAGCTGCGCACCACCGGCTACCTTAGCAACCGCATGCGGCAGATTGTGGCCAGCGCGCTGATTTACGACGGCGGCGGCGACTGGCGCGCCGGCGCCGCCTGGTTTGAACACCACCTGATCGATTTTGATCCGGCGGTTAACCAGGGCAACTGGCTCTATATCGCCGGACGCGGCACCGACCCGCGCGGTGGCCGCCATTTCAATACCCAAAAGCAGGCCGAACATTACGATAGCGAGGGGGCTTACCGCGCACTCTGGAGGCAGGATTGACCGAACTGAGACTGATTTTAGGCGATCAGCTAAATCCGCAGCACAGCTGGTTTAGCCGTCGGGATAAGCGGGTGATCTATCTGCTGCTCGAGCTGCAGCAGGAGACGGCATACGTTAAACACCACGCGCAGAAGGTACTGGCTATCTTTGCCGCGATGCGCGATTTTGCCCGCCAGCTTAAAGCGCAGGGGCACCGGGTGCGCTATGTGAAGCTCGGCGACGCGGCCAATCGCGGATCGCTGACCGACAACCTCGACGCGCTGATAACCCACTATCAGGCGGAGCGCGTCAGCTGGCAGGAACCGGACGAGTGGCGACTGGATCGTCAGCTGCGCGACTGGGCCAGCCAGCATGCCGTGGCAACCCACTGCGTGAGCAGCGAACATTTTTTTACCGACCGCGATGAGGTAGGCACCTTTTTTGACGGGCGAAAAAGCTGGCGAATGGAGCATTTTTACCGCCATATGCGCCGCCAGTTTCGCATTTTACTGCAGGATGACGATACGCCAGTTGGTCAACAGTGGAACTTCGACAAAGAGAACCGCAAGCGCTGGCCCGGCCAGCCGGCGGCGCCGAGCGATCGGCGGCCGCACGCCGATCGCTCGGCGCTGTGGCAGGAGATAGTGGATCAGCAGGTGGTAACCTTTGGCGACCCGCAGGCGGAGCGGTTTCGCTGGCCGCTGAATCGCGATCAGGCGCTGGCACAGCTCGATCACTTTATCCAGCAGGTGCTGCCGGAGTTTGGCCACTGGCAGGACGCGATGCACCGCGGCGAGCATTACCTGTTCCACTCGCTGCTGTCGTTTGCGCTGAACAGCAAAATGCTGACGCCAGGGGAAGTGGTGGATCGCGCGGAGCAGGCGTGGCGCGCCGGCCGGGCACCGCTGGCCGCCTGCGAGGGCTTTATCCGGCAGATCCTCGGCTGGCGTGAGTACGTGCGCGGCATTTACTGGGCGAAGATGCCGGCATACCGCGAGCTGAACGTCTTTGATAATCAGCAACCGCTGCCGGACTGGTTCTGGACCGGTAAGACACGGATGCGCTGCCTGGCGGAGTCCATCGGCCAGTCGCTCAGCGACGCCTATGCCCACCATATTCAGCGGCTGATGGTGATTGGCAATTTCTCGCTGCTGGCCGGCCTGTCACCGCAGGCGGTTCACGAATGGTATCTCGGCGTCTATATCGACGCCTTTGAGTGGGTCGAGCTGCCGAATACGCTGGGCATGAGTCAGTTTGCCGATGGTGGCCTGCTGGCCAGCAAGCCCTACGTCTCCAGTGCCGCCTACATCAATAAAATGAGCAACTACTGCCAGAGCTGCCACTACGCGGCCGGAGAGCGCACCGGCGACCGTGCCTGCCCGTTTAACGCGCTGTACTGGGATTTCTTCGCCCGCCAGCGCGACTGGCTGGAGAATAATGCCCGCCTGCCGTTTGTCTGGGCCCACCTCGACAAGATGAGCGAAGAGGAACGACAGGCAATGACGGCGCGCGCCGCTCAGCTGCGCGACCGGCTCGATAGCTTATAGCGGGCGCTGAGGGGCACGGCGGCTAAGCGGTTTTTTCCGCCCATCCGCCCGTCTCGCCCCGTGCGGGCTGGACGGCGCCCGGCACATCGGCGACACTGGGACAAATTGCTTGCTCAACGGATTGTTATGTCACTGAAAGCTATCGCGAAAGAGCTGGGCCTTTCCGTCACCACCGTCAGTCGCGCGCTGAACGGCTACCAGGATGTGTCCGCCGACACCCGCGCCAGGGTGGAGGCCGAGGCGCAGCGGCGCGGTTACCGGCCCAATACCTTCGCCCGCCGTCTGAAAATGGGGACCATTGACGCGGTAGGGCTGGTGTTCCCGGTTAATCCGGTGCCGCTCAACAACAGCGTGTTTATGGAGATGGTCGGGGAGATCAGTCATGAGCTGGCGCGGCATGAAATTGACCTGCTGCTGATCGCCGATGACGATCGTGGCTGCCAGCACAGCTACATGCGTACCGTCGAGAGTCGGCGCGTAGATGCGCTGATTATCGCCCATACCCTGGATGAGGATCCGCGCCTGCAGCAGCTGCAGCAGGCGCGTTTTCCATTTTTGGCTCTGGGGCGCAGCCAGCTCAGCCAGCCTTACGCGTGGTTTGACTTTGATAACTACGCCGGCACCTGGCAGGCAACGCGACATCTGATAGCCCGCGGCCACCGGTGTATCGCGCTACTGGGGGAGCAGAATCAGCAGGCGTTTATCACTCAGCGGCGCAATGGCTATCGGGATGCGCTTCGCGAGGCCGGGCTGTCGGAACGCTGGCTGCGTCAGTTACCGCCCAGCCGCAAAGCCGGTTACCAGACGACGCTGGCGCTGCTGGCTGAGCCCGAGCCGCCGACCGCCATTGTTACCGATTGCAATGCTACCGGTGATGGCGCGGCAATGGCGCTGGCCCAGTGTGGCCGGCTGGTCGGTGACGATGCGGTGGCGCTGGTGATGTATGACGGTCTGCCGCAGGACAGCATTGTCGATATCGACGTGGCCGCCATTCTGCAGGGCACCCGCGCCGGCGTTGGGGTGCAAATTGCCACGATGGTGCGCGCGCTGATTGCCGGCGAAGATTTGGCCCGGCTGCAGGTGCTGTGGCAGCCGGATTTCCGCCCGGGCGTCACCGCCTGAGCGCCCTGACAGGGCACCCCCACGCGGCAGAACAGTGCTTCGGTCGCGTTACCGAGGCTGAAAGGAGCCCAACGATGCGACGTTGTTTTTATCTTACCGCGCTTACCCTGCTGACGCTCTGCGTACAGCCTGCCGGTGCCACCTCCACGCCGCAGCAAGTCGCGCAGCAGGTGGAGGCGCAGCTGCCGGGACGGGTGGGGTATGCCGAGCTGGATCTGGCCAGCGGCCAGCTGCTCAGCGGCTGGCGGGCACAGGCGCGTTTTCCACTCAACAGTACCTTTAAAGTACTGCTGTGCGCCGCGGTGCTGGCGCGCGTTGATGCCGGGCAGGAACAGCTGGCGCGGCGCATTCGCTATCTGCCCGGCGATCTGGTGGCGTGGTCGCCGGTAACCGAACGCCACCTCGCCGACGGCATGCGGGTGGATGCGTTATGCCATGCTGCGATAACCGTCAGTGATAACACGGCCGCCAACCTGCTGCTCAACACGCTGGGCGGTCCGTCGGCGCTCACCGCCTTTTTACGCCGCATCGGTGATACCGAGACCCGACTGGACCGCTGGGAGCCGGCGCTGAACAGCGCTGAACCCGGCGATGTGCGGGATACCACTACGCCGGAGCGTTTGGCGCGCACCCTGCGCCGGTTGATCGACGGCAACACGCTATCGGCCGCGTCGCGACAGCAGCTACTGGCATGGATGGAGGCCGATAGCGTCGGCGGTCCACTGCTGCGCTCGGTGTTGCCACCGGGTTGGTATATTGCCGATAAAACCGGCGCGGGGGAGCATGGTTCGCGCGGCATCGTGGCGCTGCTGGGCCCCGGGGGCACCCCGACGCGAATTGTGGTGATTTTTCTGACTGATAATCCGGCGTCGCTGGACGTGCGCAACCAGCACATTGCCCGGCTTGGCGCGTCGCTGATTGCGCACTGGTCATCACCGCACTGATCGCGCAGCGCGCTGGCATCCGCCCGGAGGTGCGGGCTGTCGCGATGAGGATATCTACCGCGTGCGGCCCCATCGATCAGCGCTCAGCGCCGCCGCCCGGCGTTTGCAGGGCCGCGTAGTCCGCGTCATCCACCGGCTCCAGCCACGTATTGGACGCCCCCTCAGCGGGCACCTCCACCGCCAGATGCGCAAACCAGCTGTCGCTGGCCGCGCCGTGCCAGTGCTTCGTACCGGGAGCAATGTGGACCACATCGCCGGCCACCAGTGGCCGGGCGGGGCAGTTCCATTCCTGATACCAGCCGCGTCCTCCGGTCACCAGCAGAATTTGTCCGCCTTGGTGGTGAATATGCCAGTGGTTGCGGCATCCGGGTTCAAACACCACGTTACCGATCGTCACCCCGGTCGTGGAGAGCATCGTAAGGTAGCTTGTCCCCTGAAAGTAGTCTGCCCAGGCATCATTTCTGGGGCCTTTCGGGAAAATTCCGTTACCATCAAAGTGGTCAGTCATTGCGTCTCTCCTGCAGAGTTAAAGGGTATCGAGAATGTATCGCGCATCCGCAGCCGTCCGCCCGTCGCAGACTGAAGACACCATCGTGATGATCTGTTGCAACTGTTCCCGCGTCAGCCCGCTATGCAGGCTGATGGCGAAATGGCTGCGTAGCTGATTGCTTACGCCTGACATCGCCGTCAGCGCCGCAACCGTCGCCAGTTCTCGTGTTGGCCAGTCCACGACATCGCGCTGAAAGATGTCGCCAAACAGGTGCGATTTGAGAAACTGACAATGGCCGGGGCAAAATCAAAGAGGCCACCGGTCACGGGCCCTCCCACCAGTCGGGTCTGATTATCCCGGCCGGCAGCGAGACTGTCCCAGTCGGGGGGTGGCGGTGATGCTGTGGGACCCACCGGATCCCGGGTGCCGGCCTGACGGCGGGCGTTAACCACGGCCATCAGCGTGGCCAGCGCATTCAGGCTGCGGGGAAAGCCACAGTAGGCATACAGCTGAACCAGAATTTCCTGTATTTCGTTCACCGTCAGGCCGCTGTCAAGGCCGTGATGCAGCGCCATTTCCAGTCCGACGAGATCGCCGTACGCGGTCAGTGCAGCGAGCTTAACCATGGCCTGCTGCGGTACGTTTAGGGGAGCGGTCATATGCTATCTCCTGGTATTATGCCTGCCGCCTGATCGCACAGTCAGGGGCAATGCAAAGGTGATCCCTCATGCTGCGCGCCGGGCACAATGGGATAAGCGTTATCAGCCTATACGGCATCATTATTCTGAGTAACAGGTCTAAACTGATTGAGTCTATGAGAAGAATTCATTAATTTCGGGCAAGGGAGTGATCATGCTGAAAGAAAATTTTCATGAGTTGCACTGCTTTCTGGCGGTAGCAAAAGCGCGCAGCTTTACCCAAGCGGCCGGTACGCTGGGCGTATCCCAGTCAGCCCTCAGCCACGCCGTCAAAGCCCTTGAGACGCGGCTAAATCTCCGGTTACTGACCCGCACCACCCGCAGCGTCGCGCCAACGGAAGCGGGTGAGCGCATCATCGCCTGCCTTGAGCCCGGGCTGCGGGAGCTGGATGTGGCACTGGACACCATTGTGCAGATGAGCGGTCTGCCAGCGGGAAATCTTCGCCTTTCGGCGGGGGATCATGCCATTGTCAGCCTGCTGTGGCCAAAACTTAAACCGTTTCTGCGTCGTTACCCGGCAATTCACGTTGAGCTGGTGGCGGATAATGGGCTGGTCGATATTGTCCGTGGGGGATTTGATGCCGGCGTGCGGCTGGGCGAAAGCGTAGAAAAGGACATGGTTGCTGTGAAAGTGGGGCCGGATATGCGCATGATCACGGTGGCCTCACCGGATTACCTTGCCCGCTATGGCACTCCCCACACCCCCCATGATTTACAGGATCACCGTTGCATCAACATGCGGCTACCCACGTCGGGTGGCGTCTATCACTGGGAGTTTGCACAGGCGGGTAAACCCTTACGCGTGCGGGTAGAGGGACAGCTGATCATCAATCCGCTGCCGGCGCGGATTGACGCGGCGCGGGAAGGCTTTGGCATTGCCTGCGTGCCGGAAGATACCGTGGCGGACCTGCTCCGCAGTGGCACATTGCTGGCGGTGTTGGACGACTGGTGCCCGGCGTTTGCCGGCTATTACCTCTATTACCCCAGCCGCAGACAGCATCCCCCGGCCTTCGCGTTACTGATTGAGGCGCTGCGCCACCGCGAGTGACCGCGCGCGAACGCCTGGCCCAGGCTGAGGCGCCATCTGTCGGCAATACGGCGGGCGGCGTCACAGATCCGAAACGTTTTGGTTGTGACCCGAAACGTTTCGTATGCACCATGTGTTTCTTTATGAGGGGAGAACACGCATGGAAACCACCTGTCAACGTCTGTCCAGCGCCAGCGCTGATCTGATCATCAAAACCCACCCGCACGCTGAAATCCTCTACTGGGGGCCGCGTCTGCAGCACTTTTCCCCAGAATACATTGCCAGCCTGGCGCGCCCGGTCGCCAACGGCCGGCTGGACGTCGATTCTCCGGTCACCCTGATGGCCGAGCTGAGCCACGGTCTGTTTGGGTCTCCGGGCATTGAGGGGCACCGGCAGGGGCTGGATGGTTCGCCGCGCTTTACCACCACGTCAGCGATCCGCGACGGTGAGAGCCTGACGCTGATAGCCGAAGATAGCGTCGCCGGTCTGACCCTGGAGAGCCAGCTGGTGATGAGTGCCGCCGGGGTGCTGAAGGTGCGCCATGGCCTGCGCAACCTGAAACCCGGCGCCTGGCAGCTGGATCGGCTGGCGGTAACGCTGCCGATTGCCGAGCGCGCCGGCGAAATCATGGCGTTTCACGGCCGCTGGACCCGGGAGTTTCAGCCGCACCGCGTCAGCCTGGCGCACGACAGCTACGTTATTGAAAACCGGCGCGGCCGCACGTCGCACGAACATTTTCCGGCGCTGATCGCCGGTACGCCGGGCTTCAACGAAAATCAGGGTGACGTCTGGGGCGTACACCTCGGCTGGAGCGGTAACCACCGCCTGCGCGCTGAGGTGAAAACCGATGGACGCCGCTATCTGCAGGCGGAAGCGCTGTGGCTACCGGGAGAGAAAACGCTGGAGCAGGGGGAAATGGCCTGGACCCCGTGGCTGTATGCCAGTCATTCGCCTCGGGGGCTGAACGGCATGAGTCAGCAGTTCCACCGTTTTCTGCGTGATGAGGTCATCCGCTTCCCGCAGGGCGCGCGCCGGCCGGTGCACCTGAATACCTGGGAGGGCATCTACTTCCGTCACGATCCCGACTATATCCTGCAGATGGCCGAAGCCGCCGCGCAGCTGGGCGTGGAGCGCTTCATCATTGATGACGGCTGGTTTAAGGGGCGCAATAACGACCTCGCCGCGCTGGGCGACTGGTACCTGGATGAGCAGAAATACCCGCAGGGGCTGACGCCGCTGATTGCGCGAGTCAACGCGCTGGGGATGGGATTTGGCATCTGGGTCGAGCCAGAGATGATCAATCCGGACTCGGATCTGTTCCGCGCGCACCCCGACTGGGTGCTGGCGCTACCGGGCTACGCGCAGGCAACTGGCCGTCACCAATACGTGCTGAATCTGAACATACCCGCCGCCTTCGACTACCTGGTGGCGCGACTGAGCTGGCTGCTGGGCGATCACGCCATAGAATACGTTAAATGGGACATGAATCGCGAACTGGTGCAGCCGGGACACGCCGGCCGCGCCGCCGCTGATGCGCAAACCCGTCAGTTTTACCGCCTGTTGGATACGTTACGCGCCCGTTTTCCAGCGGTGGAATTTGAATCCTGCGCCTCCGGCGGCGGCCGGATCGATTATGAAGTGTTGCAGCGCTGCCACCGCTTCTGGGCTTCAGACAATAACGACGCGCTGGAGCGCACCACGATTCAGCGCGGCATGAGCTACTTCTTCCCGCCGGAGGTAATGGGCGCCCACATCGGTCATCGTCGCTGTCACGCTACGTTCCGCCAGCACAGTATTGCTTTTCGCGGCTTGACCGCGCTGTTTGGTCACATGGGGCTGGAGCTGGATCCGGTCACGGCCGGTGCGGAGGAGCAGGCGGGCTATCGTCATTACAGCGCCCTCTACCGCCAGTGGCGCGATCTGATTCATGGCGGCACCCAGTGGCGGGTCGATATGCCCGATCGCACGACCGTCGCCCAGGGCGTGGTCAGCGACGATCAGCAGCAGGCGCTGTTTCTTGTCAGTCAGATAGCGATGCCGGACTACACACTGATGGCACCGCTGCGCGTGCCGGGACTCGACCCACTGGGACGCTACCGTATTACCCTGATCGATCATCCAAATATTCAGTTGACCGGACATGGCGGTCACACCATGCGTAAGCTGCCCGCCTGGATGGAGCAGCCGCAGGTCATCAGCGGCGAATGGCTGCAGGCGGCAGGTCTGTCCCTGCCAATTCTGGATCCGGAAAGCGCGATTCTGATCGCTCTGACGCGTGAGTAATTACCCCTAATATCGGGCCGCACGCACGGCCCGTCGTTGAGGAACACACCATGAACATCATTGCCTCTGTCTCGCGTAGTAACGCTAATTTTTGGATCTTCGGGCTGTTCTTTTTTCTCTATTTTTTCATTATGGCCACCTGCTTTCCGTTTCTGCCTATCTGGCTGTCGGATGTGATCGGCCTGAATAAGACCCATACCGGCATTGTCTTCTCCTGTATCTCGCTCTCGGCGATTGCCTTTCAGCCGCTGCTGGGCATTATCTCTGACCAGCTGGGGCTGAAAAAACATATGCTGTGGGTGATCGCCACGCTGCTGCTGTTTTTTGCACCGTTCTTTCTCTATGTGTTTGCGCCACTGGTGAAGAGTACGATCTGGCTGGGAGCGCTGGCGGGTGGCCTGTATATCGGCTTTGTTTTTTCGGCCGGTTCGGGCGCGATTGAAGCCTATATCGAGCGCGTCAGCCGCAGTAGCCATTTTGAATACGGTAAGGCGCGGATGTTTGGCTGCCTCGGATGGGGGCTGTGTGCGACCACGGCGGGCATGCTGTTCAGTATCGATCCCTCGTGGGTTTTCTGGATGGGATCGGCGGCGGCGGTGCTGCTAATGGGCCTGCTGCTGGTGGCCCGACCGCAGCGCAGCCAGAGAGCACAGGTGATTGATGCACTGGGCGCCAATTCGCGACAAATTACCCGGGCGATGGTGGTCAACCTGTTCCGCCAGCGCAAAATGTGGATGTTTGTTCTGTACGTGATCGGCGTAGCCTGCGTCTACGATGTTTTCGATCAGCAGTTTGCCACCTTTTTTAAAACCTTTTTCGCCACGCCGCAGGCCGGCACGCGGGCCTTTGGTTTTGCCACCACCGCGGGAGAGATCTGTAACGCCATCATTATGTTCTGCTCGCCGTGGATCATTAACCGCATCGGGGCAAAAAATACGCTGCTGATTGCCGGCTTTATTATGGCGACGCGGATCGTGGGGTCCGCCTTCGCCACCACGGCAGCAGAAGTGATCGCGCTGAAAATGTTGCATGCGCTGGAGGTACCCTTTCTGCTGGTGGGCGCATTTAAGTACATTACCGGGGTGTTTGATACCCGACTGTCGGCCACTATCTACCTGATTGGCTTTCAGTTTGCCAAACAACTGGCGGCGATTTTTCTCTCGACCCTCGCCGGTAACCTGTATGACAGGATCGGCTTTCAGGACACTTACCTGCTGCTTGGGATGATAGTGCTGACGGTAACGCTTATCTCGGCGCTGACGCTCTGCGGGCGAGCGGTCGGCGGCGTTCGCCAGGCCCCGGTGCAGTAGCTGACCACCGATAAAAAAAAGCCGATCCCGCGGGATCGGCTTGGTTGTGTCGCCGTGCCGCAAAACGCTAACGCGGTAGCCCTTCGCCAGTGCTGATCACCAGCGCCAGCAGACGCTGAATATCCTCCAGCGTCACCGTCGGATTCAGCAGGGTCATTTTCAGGCAGGTGACGCCGCGCTGCTCGGTCACGCCGACGTTCGCGCGGCCGGCGTCCAGCAGCGCATCGCCGATATGCTGATTCAGCAGTCCCAGCGCCGCATGATCGCCGGTGAAATCCGTCGGGCGATAGCGGAACAGCACGCTGGCCAGCTGCGGCGTCATCACCAGCTCCAGCGCGGGCTGGTGGGCGATCCAGGCCGCCACCTGCTGCGCCAGGTTTACGCCGTGATCGATGATCGCCGCGTACCGCTCTTCGCCCAGCGCCTCCAGCCCCATCCACAGTTTTAACGCGTCAAAGCGGCGGGTCGTTTGCAGAGACTTCGAGACCAGGTTCGGTACTCCCTGCGCCTCGTCAAACTCGGAGTTAAGGTAGGCTGCCTGATAGCGCATCAGCTCATAGTGGCGGGCGTCCTTCAGCAGAAACGCGCCGCAGCTGATAGTCTGGAAAAACTGCTTATGGAAATCGAGGGTAATTGAGTCAACCTGATCGAGCCCATCCAGCAGGTGGCGGTACTGCGCCGAGAGCAGCAGCGCGCCGCCCCAGGCCGCATCGACGTGCAGCCAGATCTGGTGCTGTTGCGCCAGGCTGGCAATCTCGCGCAGCGGGTCAATCGCGCCGGCGTCGGTGGTACCGGCGGTGGCCACAATGGCCAGTACCCGATCGCCGTTATCCCGGGCCTGCGCCAACTTTGCAGTCAGATCGGCAACGTCCATGCGGCCGACGGCATCGCATTTCACCTGCGTGACCGAGCGATAGCCCAGACCCAGCAGCGCCATGTTCTTTTGCACCGAGAAGTGCGCCTGCTCAGAGCAGAACACCGTCAGCTTGCGCAGATCGCCGGTCAGTCCGTCCTGCTGCACCGAGTGGCCCTGACGGGCAAAGAAAGCGTCGCGCGCCAGCATCAGCCCCATCAGGTTGCTCTGCGTCCCCCCGCTGGTGAACACGCCGGCGTCACCGGCGGCAAAGCCTGCCCGCTCACGTAGCCAGGCAATCAGCTTCATCTCCATCAGGGTAGCCGACGGACTCTGATCCCAGGAGTCCATACTCTGATTGGTGGCGTTGATCAGCACTTCCGCCGCCTGGCTGATCACCAGGCTCGGGCAGTGCAGATGGGCCACGCACTGCGGATGATGCACCGACAAACTGTCTTTCAGGAAGAATTCTACCGCGCGCTCAATGGCAGCGGCGTTGCCCAGCCCACCGGCGGTAAAGGCCAGTTCGATGCGATCGCGCAGGGCCGCAACGCTTTTGCCCTGGTACATTTCCGGCTGCTGCAGCCACTGCACAACCGCCTCGCTGCTCTGGGCGATGGCGTCGCGGTAAGCGGCGGTGCTGTGCGGCGCGGCGGCCAGAATAGGGTGTTGTTCAGACATGGTCTCTCCGGTTAAACGGGCTGCTGGCCGGCGGCTAACAGGGCCTGCTCGAGCTTATCCAGCACGATAGCCAGTTCCTGAGTGCTGATCAGCAGCGACGGCAGGAGGCGCAGTACGCTGCCGTGACGGCCACCGCGCTCCAGTATCAGCCCGGCTTCAAAACATTTTTTCTGCAGCAGGGCGGCGAGCTCGCCGTCGGCCGGATGGCAGCCGAGGCGGTCTGGTTCCGCCTGTGGTTTGACTATCTCAATACCGATCATCATCCCCAATCCACGGACGTGGCCGATAACCGGATAGCGTGCCTGCAGTTCGCGCAGGCGATCCTTCAGCCACTCGCCCTGCGCCGCGACTTTTTCTGCTATCCGCTGCTCCGTCAGATGCTGCAGGGTGGCCAGACCGGTGGCCATCGCCAGCTGGTTACCGCGGAAGGTTCCGGTATGATGACCCGGTTCCCAGGCATCAAAGTGCTTCCGAATCCCCAGCACTGCCAGCGGCAGACCGCCGCCCACCGCCTTGGACATCACGATGATATCCGGCTCAATCCCGGCGTGTTCGAAGGCAAAAAATTTGCCGGTGCGGGCAAAGCCGGCCTGCACTTCATCAAGGATCAGCACGATACCGTGTTCCGCGGTCACTTTACGGATGCGCTGCAGCCACGCCGCCGGTGCCGGGTTGACGCCGCCTTCGCCCTGAACCGCTTCCAGGATAACCGCCGCCGGTTTGCGCACGCCGCTCTCCACGTCGTTAATCAGATTTTCAAAGTAGTCGCTGTGCGCCTCGACGCCGGCCTCGCCGCCGATACCGAGCGGACAGCGATAGAGGTGCGGGTAGGGCATAAACTGCACCTCCGGCATCAGGCCGTTGATTGCCGCTTTCGGAGAGAGGTTTCCGGTGACCGCCAGCGCGCCGTGGGTCATACCGTGGTAGCCGCCGGAGAAGCTGATCACGCCGCTGCGGCCGGTATGTTTTTTCGCCAGCTTCAGGGCGGCTTCCACGGCATCAGCACCGGAGGGGCCGCAGAACTGCAGACAGTAGGCTTTACCCTGGCCGGGCAGTAGAGAGAGCAAATAAGCTGAGAAGCGATCTTTCAGGGGGGTGGTCAAGTCCAGTGTATGCAACGGCAAGCCGCAGGTAATAACACTCTGGATGCTGTCGATAACGTCAGGATGGTTGTGTCCCAGGGCCAGAGTACCGGCGCCGGCAAGGCAGTCAAGATATTGATTTCCTTCAACATCCGTTATCCAGACGCCTTCTGCTTTGGCGATAGCCAGCGGCAGCTTGCGCGGATAACTCCTGACATTAGATTCATATTCGGCCTGACGCGCTAAATACGATTCGTTGTTCCCATGTGCATCAAAAGTATTAATACGGACTTTATCCGTCATCATATCACTCCCACAACCGCAGACTTGTCGACGCTGCAGTTGAATCATGTTGTTAAAAAGGTGAGTTGCCTGCATTCAGGCGCGGCCAATATAGGGCTTTTACCCCCCCGGCTCAATGACTTTTATGATGCTGGAAAGTGAAGGATATTGGCGTGCGGTGAGCCGGGGTGGCGGAGACTAGGCTCCGCCACGAGAAGAGGGAATCAGGCCGCCGCGTTGAAATGCGCCTCAACGCCGGCGCAGACCTGATCTAACAGGGTGTAGCGCCGGCGATACTCCGCGCGCTTCTTGCTGGGAATCTCCACCTCTGTTTTACGCCCCAGCGTGCAGGGCAGCTGGAAGTGTCCCTGCTCATCGGCCTGCGCGCCCAGCGACAGCCAAAAAGCATCGTAATCCGCATGCATCAGGCGGCGGCGGCGGCGGTAGCGCGGTGACTGATAGATATGACTGTCGTTGCCGACGGCGATAATCTGGCTGGCGCCCAGCCCGCGCGCCAGCGCGGACAGCGCTTCCATCGCCAGCCGTTTGGGAAACAGACCATAGCAATCGCGGGTCAGCTGGCGAATTGACTCATGATCTACCTCGCTGTGGGCCCCCTGCATACCACCAATAAACAGCACTGGCCCCTCGTCGCGCTGCACCAGGGTGAAGGTGACGTTAACCAGTGGGGTACCCTGATGATTGGCAACCAGCAGCGTCGCTTCGCCCTCTTTATTCAGGCGGTCCAGCGACGCCAGCGCAATGTTCACCGTCTCGCCGCGCTTGTCGATCACGCTGACCAGCGGCCACGGATGGCCGCTGAGGTAACCGCGAAGCAGCGCCGCGGGCATCCGCTTGGCGCTCAGGTCGTAGTGGCTCAGCAGCGCCTGCAGCCGTTCCGCCATCGATAAACGCACCGATAAATAGGGGCGGTGCAGCTTACACGGGATCGCCGGCTGGGCCTGCAGAAACGTCAGCCGCTGCGGCTGGGCCGAAAACCAGCTCAGCAGCCGCCAGGAAAAAGGCCAGCAGAGCAGGGTGCGCAAAAAAAATTTCAGCCGGAATACCGGCTTTTGCCACGCGCGCCCCGGTTTTAATTCGCCTGAAGTCAATGCATAAAATAGCGATACTGGCGAAGTGCAGGTATTGTCAAGCGTGCTTTTCATTGTTGTTGTTCCTGTGTTTAACATTAATTCTGATGGCGATTTCAGAAGTACATATTATTTTCGCGATAGTAGCGTGCATAACCTCACCTGTTTCTAAACCAAGCTCTTTTTCATGATTAATTAACCTGGTCATGCCGAGAAAAACAGGCCGCAACGCTTTTCTGGTGCAAGTGTTTATGTATGTTCTTCCTGTTTGCACGGCACGGCATCACCCCATTCTGTGGCGTTATGGAGGGCACGCCGCACCGACGACTCACGGGACAGTGTTGCGTTAATAAAACAAAATAAAAGCAAAGGCAATAATAAATAATAAATAAAAAGAGCGGGGATGAAAAAATAAAAAGACAACAACAAATATTCGCCACATCATAGTAACCGATTGATATTTATATTATTGATTCGCCCTTGCTCGCGTCACGTTGACGCTATTCCATGTCGGCCCGCTGCGGCCCGGTAGCCTGCGATAAAAACATTGAGAAAAGTTGCAATGAGTAAAGCATTTATCATTAATGATCACATCACCTTCCAGGTATTGGAAAGAAAATTAATTCATCACTCTCGCCAGCAAGTGATCATGCTGCGTGCGCCTGCGGCGCTCTGCCTCAGTGTGTTACTGGAGCGTAAAGGCGAAATTGTCTCCCAAAAAGAACTCTTTCAGTACGGTTGGGAAGATTTTGGTATTGCGACCAGTAACAACACGCTGCACGGTGCCATCCACTCGCTGCGCAAAGCATTATTTCAGTTGAGCCTGAACGGGGATGAGGTGATTAAAACCGTTCCGCGCCGCGGCTTTATAATCGGCGATGCTATCCGCGTTCAGGCTGTCACGCTGCCGGCCGGGCAGAAGGCCGGTCCGCTGCCCCAAACGCCGCTCGCCAGCAATAAAAGATTATCGATGCGTAGTACGCTGCTGATGCTGGCAGCAGCGGCCGTGGCCGTGCTCTCTCTTTGTCTGGCGTGGCGCCTGCTGAACCCGGCGGCGATGTCGGGCTCTGTTCCGATGCCGCCCTGCAAGCAGGGTGCAGCGCGTTGAACCTGTTAACCCTGGTCGCTCACTATCGCCTGCCACGCCTTTGTGTAAGGTTACGTAAAGCAGACCGCAGCGGTTTTCACCCGCGGAGGAATACGCTATAAAGACATTAACGCTCCTTACCTGTCTTGCCATATCCGGATCACTGCATGAATGACACACTCCCGTCCCTTGCCATCGCCGGCCTGATCGTCCTGCTGACCGGCTGCGGCAATCACGCTGCGCATGAAACCGCCATTGCGCCCCCCGCGGCGGGCGGCGCGAACCAGAATCCTGACCTGATCCCGATTGTTGCGGCCCTGCATGACCAGATGCACACCTGGCATGATACGCCGTATGAGTGGGGAGGAACGCAACGCTCCGGCGTCGACTGTTCCGGCTATGTGTGGCGCACCCTGCGCGATCGCTTTAATCTGCCGATGGATCGCGTCACCACCGGCGATCTGCTGTTGATGGGAGAGCGCGTTACGCCGGCGCGCCTGCAGCCCGGAGATTTGGTGTTTTTCCGCATTAATGGTGGTATGCACGTGGGGTTCTACGACACCGAGCGACACTTCTTCCACGCCTCGGCCAGCAAGGGCGTGATCCGGTCGTCGCTGGATAATCCCTACTGGCAATCAGTCTACTACCAGGCGCGGCGGTTACCCCGCGAATACGGGGCACAGGTCACGCTGAATCACGAGCGTCTGACCGTCGCAAGCCGCTAAGCGTGTTGCACACATCGCCGCGCCAGGTGAAAAATGCCCGGGAACCAGGGTGCCGCCAGTCAGCAGAATTCACCAGGCACGATCATCGCCGGCCTTTTTTACTGCGACGCAGTCACCGGTGCGCCGGGCGTTTGCCGGAACCAGGCGACGACCCGGTCGATAGTGGCCGGCTGGAACCAGTGTAGATCGCCATGCCCCGCGCCGGCGACCAGCCGATACTCTACCGGGCTGCCGGCCGCGATCAGCACCTGATACAGCGTTGCGCTCTGCTGCGGCGAAACCAGCGTATCGGCACTGCCATGCAAAATCAGCAGGGGAGGTTTCGGCCCCGACAGCCAGCCGATCGGACTGGCGCGCAGCGCTTTTTCTGTCGAATCGTGGATCGTCGCCCCGGCAAACTCGCCGAACGCCGGTCCGTGCACCAGCAGCGCTTCGGTCACCGCCGGCGACTGATGAACACGCTGTATGGCGTCGGGAAATCCCGCGCCGATATTGCGCAGATCGCTGATACCGTACAGGCTGACGGCGACCTGCACCGACGACGACTGGTGAGTAAAATCCCCCTGTTCAAATGCGGTTTCTCCGTTGGTCATCGCCAGCATCTGCGCCAGCCAGCCGCCGGCGGAATCCCCCAGCACGCCGATCCGCTGCGGATCAATGCCCCACGGTGCCGCGTGCTGGCGTAAAAAGCGCACCGCGGCCTTACCGTCCACCACCGGCGCGGGAAACGTATCGGGGATAACCCGGTACTCGGCGGCGGCCACTACGAACCCCGCCGCGGCAAGGGCCATGCGCATCTCGATATATTTACCGTATTCGGCGGAGATAAAGCCGCCCCCCGGAACATAGAGGATGGCCGGCTTCAGCTGAGTCGTACGCGGTACCAGCAGTGACATACGCAGCGGTCGGACAGCGCGGGTAGACACCGCCTGGGGATAAGTCAAATTATCCATATAATCAATCATATCCTGCACAGATTTGACCATAATGATCTCGGCACCGTCGGTCATACCCGGTAGTGCGGCATGCGCCGGGTTAGCGGGGGGATTGATATCCGGTCAGCCATAGTGGTTCTCCTTTTGGGGGGCCTGCGACACCGCGCTGCGGTGCCGAAAACGGATGTCGGTCCGGCATGTCCGGACCGGTGATGGATAAACGTGAACGCAGGAGGCGCAGAACAATTCGCCTGAGGCGCAGGCAGCGCCGCAGGTTATCGGGCTGTCGCCCTTACGCAGCAAGCCAAACGGCGTTTCCCCTCTGGCGAGGATGCCGGCGTCACGCCTGTAAGCGTCGCGGAAGAAACCCAGCGCGTCAGTCGCTCACCAAATGCCGTCGCCCTCGGGCGCAGCGGTGGACCAAACGGTATGATTCGGTTGATTAAAATGCACAATTCTGTAACAGTTATCCGCGATAGTCTGCAACCGACGCAATGACCCCGCGCCCTCACAAGGAATGCCACAAGGTAGCTCACCATGACGCACAGTAAAATCTCTCATCACGCTCAGAAACTGAAATCATCGGCTATTCGGGAGCTGCTAAAACACAGCAAAATGCCCGGTGTCCTCTCGCTGGGCGGCGGCATTCCGGACCCCGGACTGTTTGATCGCGACGGGCTGCAACTGGCCATGGACAAAGTATTGTCAGACGGCTGGCAGGAGGCCTTCCAGTACGGGCTTACCGAAGGTATTCCGGAACTCCGCGCGGCTATCTGCCAGCTAATGCAGCAGCGGGCGGTCACCTGCGACGTAGACGATGTACTGGTGACCTCCGGATCGCAGCAGTCGCTGGACATTCTGGCGCGGGCGCTGATCAACCCGGGAGACGTGGTGGTGGTAGAGCGGCCAACTTATTTAGCCGCACTGCAGGTCATGCAGCTGGCCGAGGCCAGCCTCATGTCGGTGGGCAGCGACGGCGACGGTATGATTGTCGACGAACTGGCCGAGCGGCTGAAAACCACCCGGGTGAAAGCGGTCTACATTGTTCCTACCTTTGGTAACCCCAGCGGCGTCACGCTGTCAGACGCGCGCCGTCAGCAGCTGGTTGCGCTGTCGCAGCAGTACGATTTTGTGATCATCGAAGACGATCCCTACGGCGAAATCAACTTTACCGATCGCACCTTCACGCCGATCAAAGCCTGGGCAACAGAAATGGGCGCAGGCGAAAATGTGGTTTATACCTCAACCTTCTCCAAAATCCTCGCGCCGGGCGCAAGAGTAGGGTGGCTGGTGCTGCCGGTGTGGCTGAAGCGTCCGGTAGCCAGCCTGAAGCAGGCGACGGATCTGCACACCAGCACCTTATCGCAGGCCTTCACCTGGCGCTACCTCGACAGCGGTCGCCTGCCGCAACAAATTCGCCTGATCCGCAATGCCTATCAGCACAAGTGTCACCTGCTTAGCGCGTGTCTGCAGACGGAGTTGGGCGATCAGATCCGCTTCCATCAGCCCATGGGTGGCATGTTTCTGTGGGCCACGCTGCGCGATCGGCGTAACACCACCGACTGGCTGCAGACCACGCTCAGCAACGGCGTCGTGTATGTACCGGGTGAATTTTTCTATAGCGATAATCCCGACCGGACCACGCTGCGGCTGTCATACGTCAGCGCCTCGGATGCCGATCTGCAGGAAGCGGTACGGCGCCTGAAAGCCTCGCTGTAAGCGGGAGTAAACGGCCGACGCCATCCCGGCATTCGGCCACAAGGAGCGTTACGACCAGCCTGTTTCCCGCGGGGATTGGGTGCGATGTCTCGCGGCCACTTGTTGAGGCCGGGTGCGGAAATGGCTGGACGATCGACATCGTCGGGCACAGGCATAGCCGTGCTTCGTGATTTGACGGACGGCCCTTCCTTTCATTCATGTGTAAATCGTGGTGTGCATACGGCAGGATCGCCTACCGGCATAGAGACTGTTCCATTTCAGTTGAGTCGCGTCAGGCGTATAGTGGGCATAATGTAACCTGACAAACAAAAGGATTTGTTATGTCTCAGCCCGAGAACGGCCCATTTATCCCGGCCATCCGCTGGCCGGTACCGAAAAACAACCGGGGCGGGGAGTTCAGTCATCTCGAGGAGATGCTGGCGCATCTGGAGGGGGAAGCCACCGGACACTGGCTCATTGGCCGCAATGGCATGTGGCACGGCGGAATTCATATCACCGACACCACCACGCCGTGGTGTGCTCTCAGCGGCCAGGCGATGAATGAGGCCGTTGATTTCCCGGTGCCGTTTAAGGGGGAGCAGGCCGTGCGCTGTATGGCGGACGGTGAGGTGGTGGCCTACCGGATTAACCGGGATTACCTCACCGTGCCGTGGTACTGGGGAGATTTGCACTACTCCGGATCCTTTGTGCTGGTCCGCCACCGTATACAGCCAGGAAAAACGGCAGAAAGCGGGCTGACCTTTTACACGCTGTACATGCACCTTGCGCCCTGGATGGCCTACCCGGAGCAGGACAGCACGGCGTTCAAAGTGGCAGACGGCCAGCACCTGAAGGCGTATGTCGATGAATCCCGGCAGTGGGTGGCGGCAGACTTGCCGCCCGGCACGCGGGTGACATGGGACAGGGCGGTGAGCGCCGACACGATGACCGGGAGCAACGGGCGGCAGTATGCGCACGTTACGCTGGCCGAGCCGGTTGCGGGCCGCATGAGCCTGAAAGCCGGTGATCGGGTATGGACAGTATGCGGCAAAGGGAATCTGGTTCCGGCCCGCGACAGCGCCACCCGCCCGGCGTGGTGGTCCCCGTTCCTGCCGCCGTCACGTGAAACTGTGCAGTTTGATACGGTGGTGTGTCCGGCACCTTATCCGATTAAGGCCGGGGACCCGGTGGGGCATCTGGGCTATTTTCAGGTCCCCAGCGAAGACGGGCATGAAAAACGCTATCAGGTGCACATTGAGTGCCTGACCACCGACGACCTGCCGCGCTTCCTGAGCAACCCGGAAGGCGTGGGGCGCGACACCCCCGCCTTTGCCCGCTGTCCGAAAGGTATTCCGGTGTACCTGCAATTCAGCAGTGGAGACATACAGAAGGGCCTGATAACCACGACGAGCGACACGGTGATGGCGCTGTCCGGGCAGGCGGTGACGGACAAAGCGGGGAAGCGCTACTGGCCGGACGGATCGGCGCACGGGCTGCTGGCGGAGTCGGATATGCAGCTGCTTTCCCGGTATGACCTGGCGGGTCGGGGTTTTGAGACCACGGAGGACAGCCCGGCGAGCTTTGACCACCTTGACGGGAAGACGCAGCCGAAAGGGCTGGTGAAGACGATTTTTGAGCGGTTCTTCAACGTAGCGGATAATGACGGGCAGCCCTACAGCAAGGCGGAGGCGTTCAACTACCGGCAGCTGCTGGACAAGATTGATGATGGAAAATCCACCTGGTATAACGCAGAGCAGTACCGGCGTGCGGTGCAGAATCGGTCAATGCGCGATCACCTGAACAGTCTGTGCGTGAAGCACCCGAGCGACTGGTACTACTCGTCGGAAACGCCGGTGTGGAAAGCGTTCTTTACGCCGCAGCTGAAAAAAGAAGCGCCGGAGTGGTACGCTTACAGCATGAAGTTCCTGACGGATATCCGCTGGATGTACCGTGTGGCCGGGATGGTGGAAAATCCGTGGCATATGCACCCGCTGGTGTTTCTCGATGCTGTTGCAGAAAAATTTAGTGACACGATCAATTTTGACACTAGTTTAGGTGTTTACAGAATATCCAAAAAATCAGCAGATTTAATTTTAAAAGCTGAGGGCTATCAGAAATCTCCTTATGTGCCAAAAGGTAGTGGTTCTAGTGGTGTAACTATTGGATATGGTTATGATTTAGGGCAGCAGACTGTATCTAACATGAAAACAATGCTTTCAGATTTTTTTACTACGGAGCAATTAAGCCGATTAGAAAAAGCCATTGGATTAACAGGGAGTAATGCTATAGCTATTATCCCTTCGTTAAGGGATATAACGATTAGCAATGAAGATGCTGTATCTCTGGCTATGAAGATAAAATTAAAATATGCACAAATAGTTGTGGATACATATCCTGAGGTTTTAAAAACGCATCCTCATTGTCAGGGTGCAATGCTTTCATTGGTAATTAACCGTGGGACGTCCTTTAGTAAACCGAATGTTGAGTCTCGTGTTGAAATGAAAAATATACATGATGACTTTGTTTCTGGGCGGTTGGCTGATATCCCTAATCAGTTCCGTTCAATGAAAAGACTTTGGATTGGGAAAGGGCTCGATGGGTTGGTGACCAGGAGAGAAGATGAAGCTAAATTATTTGAAGAAGGGCTATCTGAATGAAAAAAATAATTTTTCTTTTTTTTATGAGCTTTTCTGCGTTTGCTCATGCACACTGTGCAAGTGCAAATACCGATGAATTGGAAAAATGCTCTTATAGTGAGTATAAAGTACAGGATGATACTCTTAATTATTTATATCAAACTATAATTAAATCATTTCCCGATATAAAGTCCGAGGTGAAGGATTCTCAGAAATTATGGATTAAGAGCAGGGATGAAATTTGCGCATACACTCCTGATGATGGGAGTGAGTATAAAATAAGTCAAAATGCTTGCATGTCCCAGCAAACATACGAGAGGAATCGTGAGTTAAAAGCCATCATCGCAAAAGAGGCCAATAGACGTGTGCCACAATCAATGCCAGATTCTAAATGGAATGACTACATAAAACGTCATTGTGAGTTTATGGAGAAGCAGTTCTCGGATACTGGATGTAAAGATAGAAATCAGTTTCTTCATTCATCTCAATAATGAAATACTACTCTGATGAAAAGGATCTTCTTGAGATCCTTTTTGTCTGAGCGTAATCTCTTGCTCTGTAAACGAAAAACCACCTTGGAAGGTGGTTTGATCGAAGGTTCAGTAAATCGGCAAGTTTCTGAACCGTGGTAACTGGTCTTTTGCGGGAACAGTCACCAAATTCGTATACTCAGTTTAGCTGCTATAAAGCAGCTTCTTCATGAGAAAAGTAACTTTTTCACATCAGTGTTCCCGCGATCTCCAGTTACCAGTGGCTGCTGCCAGTGGCGTTTTTGCGTGCTTTTCCGGGTTGGACTCAAGTGAACAGTTACCGGATAAGGCGCAGCAGTCTAGACTGGCCCCATGAACCTCCAGACAACTGGTATCACTTAAGTTAGTGATAGTCTTAATACTAGTTTTTAGACTAGTCGTTGGAGTCCGGATGATTGATGTTTTAGGTCCAGAGAAGCGCAGGCGGCGCAGTGTTCAGGAAAAAATCGCCATTGTTCAGCAGAGTTTTGAACCCGGTATGACCGTGTCACTGGTTGCCCGTCAACACGGCGTAGCGGCAAGCCAGTTGTTCCTTTGGCGCAAGCAATATCAGGAAGGCAGTCTCACCGCCGTTGCCGCTGGTGAACAGGTTGTACCCGCATCGGAGCTGGCCTCTGCGATGAAGCAAATTAAAGAGCTGCAGCGCCTGCTGGGAAAGAAAACTATGGAAAACGAGCTGCTGAAAGAAGCCGTTGAATATGGCCGACAAAAAAAGTGGATAGCGCACGTGCCCTTGTTGCCGGAGGATGGCGAATAAGCCTCGTCAGTCGTTACCTCCGGGTCTCACGTGCGCAACTGCATGCCATGGCCCGTCGGTCGAAGAACTGGCAGGATCGCCGGTGCAAGTGCAAGCCTGATGATACAGAAGCGCTGGCCCGTATCCATACGGTTATCGGCGATCTGCCTACCTATGGTTATCGTCGGGTATGGGCACTGCTGCGCAGACCATCAGAAACTGACGACATGGCGGTGATCAATGCTAAACGTGTATAAACGTTCGCACTGGACTGCTGCGATCGCGAGGCACTGCACTGGGCGGCCAGTACCGGTGGATATGACAGTGAAACCGTACAGGACGTCATGCTGGGTGCGGTGGAACGACGCTTTGGCCGCAACCTGCCAGTATCCCCAGTTGAATGGCTGACAGACAACGGTTCAGCTTACCGTTCTCATCAGACGCGTCAGTTCGCCAGAATGGTAGGGCTGGAGTAAACATACGGCGGTACGCAGTCCGGAAAGCAACGGGATGGCAGAGAGCTTCGTGAAAACGATGAAGCGCGACTATATCAGCATCATGCCGAAGCCCGACGGGTTAACGGCGGTAAAGAACCTTGCGGAGGCCTTCGAACATTATAACGAATGGCATCCGCATAGTGCGCTGGGATATCGTTCGCCACGGGAATATCTGCGGCGGCGTACCAGTAATGGGTTAAGTGATAAAAAGTGTATGGAAATATAGGGGCCAATCCATACAGCAAGGCGGATGCGTTCAACTACCGGCAGCTGCTGGACAAGATTGATGATGGAAAATCCACCTGGTATAACGCAGAGCAGTACCGGCGTGCGGTGCAGAACCCGGCAATGCGTGACCATCTGTACCGGCTGTGCGTGAAGCACCCGAGCGACTGGTACTACTCGTCGGAAGCGCCGGTGTGGAAAGCGTTCTTTACGTCGAAGCTGAAAAAAGAAGCGCCGGAGTGGTACGCTTACAGCATGAAGTTCCTGACGGATATCCGCTGGATGTACCGTGTGGTAGGGATGGTGGAAAATCCGTGGCATATGCACCCGCTGGTGTTTCTTGATGCTATAGCTATGAACGCTAAGATGTGGGTGCTGGGTACAACGTCAGAACACTATGAGTCCGGTGGAAGAGGGCCTGGCGTTGTGTCTTCAGGGCGGGGGGATCATGGTGGGGCTTCGTATGGATGCATCAGTTATCTTCTAAACTAGGCGTTGTGCAGGATTATATTCAGCAATCAAAATATAAAGATAGACTCACCGGTTTGCAGGTTGGGACACAAGAATTTAATACTGAGTGGAAAAAAATAGCTAGCGAACATAAAGAGGAATTTTCTCACGAACAATATCTTTTTATAAAGAAAACTCATTATGAAGTACAGCTAGGGTTCCTTGCTAAAAAAGGTATTAATATAAATCATAAGCGAGCGGCTATACATGACATGATATGGTCTACTTCAGTTCAATATGGACCATATACAGACATTATAATTAAAGCCACAAAAGAGCTTTCTTTTGAAACTGCTACTGACGCTAAAATTATAACTGCGGTGCAAGATTATAAGTACGCGCATGTAGAAACAAAATTTGCTAGCTCCCCAGCTCTTTGGTCTGGCTTGAAGGATAGGGCTGTAAGTGAGAAAGCTAAGCTATTGGATTTGTCTCAATATAATTATGAGGTCGAATAATGATGAAGTTTATTAATTTTGTTGGTGTGGCTATCTTTGCAATGTCTTTTTCTGCATTCTCACAAAATGTGAGTGAATATAGTAAAGAGTATGCTAATTGTATATCTAAAACAGAAAATAATCCCATGTCAACGGAGTGCGTTGACTCAGAAATAAATGCACAGAACAAGTCAATAGACTCATTCATTGGTAAGCATGGAGATATAACCTCTCCAGAGGATGGTAATACTGTAGATCTCAAGTCATTCACTGATAATCAGCGTAAATACATCGATGGTAAATGTGACTTGTGGCTGAAAACTGGAGGGCAAAACGGAATTCTTTTAAATAAACAGTGCGTTTTGGATGAAACGATTTCGCTTAAAAAGTTGTTGTCTAACTTTGTTAGTTCAGTTGATGGTTAATTAAATCATGCGGAGGATCTTCTTGAGATCCTCCATGGATCGTCGTAATCTCTTGCCCTGTAAACGAAAAAACCCGCCAGAAGGCGGGTTGGTTCGGGTTCTTCGAGCGGCAAACTCGTTGAAACCGGGCGATAACTGATCTTCGCAGGAACAGTCACCAAATCAGTACAGTCAGTTTAGCCGCTATAAATGGGCTTCTTCAAGAGAAAAGTAACTTTTTCACTTCACCGTTCCTGCGATCTCCAGTTACCAGTGGCTGCTGCCAGTGGCGTTTTTGCGTGCTTTTCCGGGTTGGACTCAAGTGAACAGTTACCGGATAAGGCGCAGCAGTCGGGCTGAACGGGGAGTTCTTGCTTACAGCCCAGCTTGGAGCGAACGACCTACACCGAGCCGAGATACCAGTGTGTGAGCTATGAGAAAGCGCCACACTTCCCGCAAGGGAGAAAGGCGGAACAGGTATCCGGTAAACGGCAGGGTCGGAGCAGGAGAGCGCAAGAGGGAGCCACCAGGGGGAAACACCTGGTATCTTTAAGTCCTGTCGGGTTTCGCCCGTCCTGTCAGATTGATGGTTGAGCCTCACGATTCTCAAAGATGCACGCCATTCACCGGCAAAAGTCCGGCGAGATACGTGACAACCCCGAGGGAGTGAAGGTGTGAGATTATTTTTTCCGCAGACTTGAACCGTTTTGCCTCGAGAGCGGCGTGCAGGTACAGTTCGCTGTAGCATGGAAGCCATCAAAGAGGAGGTTCATAGCGTCTTTGCTACTCAGTAACAGCCGGGGGCACAACGCATGTTTTGTTTGAGCAAGGCCCCGGAACGCCCATGGGGCAGAAGAGGTACAGGAGGATACCATAGAGTAATGTACCGTAAGCGTTATAGGCCGTGGATCTCGCCAGTCATTTATAATTTAACATAATATACATTATGCGTACCAATGGTGTAGGAGCTCAATGATAATGTCTATTTGTGGCTCATTAGGAATGTCCAGGCTATAGTTTTCAAACAGACGCCTTATGATAAAAGCCGGACTCTGGATCCCCCGCAGACAACGGCCGCCCAAAATTCATCAGCCCCGTTACCGACGTCCCTGTACCGGCGAACTGATCCAGATAGACGGTTGCGACCATCACTGGTTTGAAAATCGTGGTCGGCCCTGTACTGCTCTGGTTTATGTTGACGATGCGACCAGTCGACTCATGCACCTGCTGTTTGTGAAATCTGAATCCACATTTACCTATTTTGAAGCGACACGTGGCTATATCGAGAAATACGGTAAACCCATGATCCTTTTTGAGATCCCCGGTTTTTCAGCCATCAACCGGTATTCTTCCGGCGTCAGGTTATTCAGGGATTCATGAGGTCGCTCGCTGTTGTATTCATTCAGCCAACGCTCCGTTATCTCCCGTGCCTCATTCAGTGTTCTGAATAGATAAAAATCCAGTATTTCTGTCCGGTATGTTCGGTTAAATCTTTCTATAAATGCGTTCTGTGTCGGTTTCCCCGGTTTGATAAATTCGAGAACCACACCATGCTCTTCTGCCCACTGCGCCAGAGTCAATGATATCAGTTCCGGTCCGTTATCCANCTTTTTGAGATCCCCGGTTTTTCAGCCATCAACCGGTATTCTTCCGGCGTCAGGTTATTCAGGGATTCATGAGGTCGCTCGCTGTTGTATTCATTCAGCCAACGCTCCGTTATCTCCCGTGCCTCATTCAGTGTTCTGAATAGATAAAAATCCAGTATTTCTGTCCGGTATGTTCGGTTAAATCTTTCTATAAATGCGTTCTGTGTCGGTTTCCCCGGTTTGATAAATTCGAGAACCACACCATGCTCTTCTGCCCACTGCGCCAGAGTCAATGATATCAGTTCCGGTCCGTTATCCATCCGTAATTTCAGTGGATATCCACGGTTTGCCACTATTCTGTCCAACACTCGAACGACACGCTGTGCCGGGATATTCAGGTCTATTTCGATAGCCAGCGCTTCACGGTTAAAATCATCAACAACATTAAAAGTCCGAAAACGGCGGCCACATGTCAGCGCGTCGTGCATAAAATCAATCGACCWGCTCTGGTTTAGCGCCTCCGGTGTAGCCAGGGGTGCCGGATTACGCACCGGTAGCCGTTGCTTTCCCTTACGACGAAAATTCAGTTTTAACAGGCAGTAAATTCGGTGAACACGTTTATGATTCCAGGCATTTCCCTGCCTGCGAATGACCTGAAAAAGCTTCTTAAAGCCGTATCGCGGATAACGTTCAGCCGCTTCAGTCAACGCCTGAACTACGGRTTCGTCACGCCGGGTATCCGGCTGATAGAAAAATACCGTCCTGCTCAGTGATAATGTCCTGCATGCCTGACGTACGCTCATCGCAAACTGCGAGATCAGATAATGGGCGAGCTCACGCTTTATCACTGGTTTTAAAGCTTTTTTTCAATGACATCCTTCAATGCTCTGCATTCGAGACTCAGGTCAGCAAACATCTGTTTAAGACGCCTATTTTCATCTTCCAGGTCTTTAATTTTCTTGATATCAGAAGCTTCCATTCCGCCATATTTCGCTTTCCAGTTGTAATAGCTGGCTTCTGAAATAGCTGCCTCACGGCAGACATCTTTCACCGTTCGACCGGCTTCAACAGACTTCAAAACGGCGATAATCTGGTGCTCAGTAAATCGGGCTTTACGCATAACGATCTCCTTCTGGGGACATATTCAGTATGTCGGAAGATCTCTAAAAGTGAATGGTTCTTTTTGCAGGGATACTTACANGGTCAGCAAACATCTGTTTAAGACGCCTATTTTCATCTTCCAGGTCTTTAATTTTCTTGATATCAGAAGCTTCCATTCCGCCATATTTCGCTTTCCAGTTGTAATAGCTGGCTTCTGAAATAGCTGCCTCACGGCAGACATCTTTCACCGTTCGACCGGCTTCAACAGACTTCAAAACGGCGATAATCTGGTGCTCAGTAAATCGGGCTTTACGCATAACGATCTCCTTCTGGGGACATATTCAGTATGTCGGAAGATCTCTAAAAGTGAATGGTTCTTTTTGCAGGGATACTTACAGGGCTATCGGCAAGTATATTGATGTCTGGCACTATCCTGACGGACATAAGGAACTGCGACTAAATGGAGTGCTACTGCCCTACTCCACTTATGACCGGCTGTCGGAAGTTGATCCCGTCGCGATTGTGGACAACAAAAGACTGGGCCATGTGCTGGATGTTGCCCGTCAGGTACAGGCTAAACGGGACAATAACCGGTCACAGTCGGTACCTTCTGGCGATGAAGCTTCCCGCAGGCGGCATGCACCCAGCATTAACAAATCTCAGCGTTTACTGAACGAAGATGACCTGTTTGAGGCTATGATAAAGCTCCAAGGGCGCTCTGAGGCCATCTTTGGTAAAAGATGAACTTGAAACCAGACCCCACAGCACAGCGGCGATATGTGCGATGTGTTGCGGCCATTGGAGTCACTTCCTGAGAAAATTTTTGGGAAATGAAAATAACTTCAATGATATTATATACAAAGAAAAGCTTCGGGAAACCGGAGTGAAGTTTTGGAGTCACAGAAGCCAGTACCGCTTCACGGAGCATCACATAGCAATCCCCCTATCCCTGAGGTAACTATATGGACTTTACGGAATATCAAGAAGAAATAATCGAAGATGTAAAATCTTGCCTTGAAAGCTTACAAGTCCAACCCATTTTATTCATGGGTGCAGGAATTTCACAACGATATATAAAAGCGCCTGACTGGGAAGGTCTATTGAAGCAACTTGCCGAAATCTGCCCTTTGATCAAACGCCCTTATGGTTACTATAGCCAAACAAAGGGTGATAACAAGCCATTGATTGCTAGTGATTTTTGCGACTTTTATGCTGAGTGGGCTTGGGATGAGGGTAAGGATCGCTATCCAGAAACATACTTTGAAGGAACGACTTCAAAAGATATTTATATAAAACATGAAATTGCATCCCTCCTGAATGAACTATCAAATTCCGTTGATTTCTCGAATATGGAATATACAGAGGAGATTCAGAAGTTACGGAAGGTCAAACCACATGCAATTATCACGACAAATTATGATGATACATTAGAAAAAATATTTGATAACTATCAGGTAATAGTAGGTCACAACGTTGTTAAAGTGAATTATTCATCTTATGGCGAAATTATGAAAATTCATGGTAGCAGTCATGAAGTTGAAAGCATTGTTATTACAAATGAAGATTATATCGATTTTTATAAACGCAAGAAATTATAAGTGCTAAGTTGCTAACATATTTTGCTGAACATCCTTTGTTTTTCTTTGGGTACAGCATCAATGATGAAAATATAAAGGCAATCCTCTCTGATATAGATGAAATCATAGCGCCCAATAATGCGTTAATTCCAAATATTTATCTCGTCTCCTTCAGTATGGATTGCGAGGCCACAGGTTCTCATCAAAAGGAATTGTTAATCGGTGTTGGTGAGAATAAAAGCATTCGAATCAAGGTGATATACGCAAACGATTTTGGCTGGATTTTTGATGCGCTTTCATCTAATACACCAGAGATTAGCGTAAATCCAAAGCTTGTACGTGCATTTTTAGCCAGAACGTACACTTTCGCATCAGAATCATTAGTAAAACAAGAGCTTCCATACGATTTTGAAATGTTCCGTGATATTGCAGAGCATGATGATGCATTAGCAAAAATGTATGGCATTGCTGAGCTCAATAATGGACAGGCTTTAAATGCTAGTTTCCCATATACAATGTCTGATCTGGCTAAGATTCTCGACATGGGTTCGTGGCACTATGTTAATCAAGAATTTGAAAAACTAAGAAAACTAACCGACTTCAATATTAAAGCATCAGACAACAATTATCATGTTTTCATAAAATCGGGTAAGAGTGGTGTCGGGAAATATTCACCTGAGGCACTTGATTTATTGCGGAAGTTGATAAATGGGGATGCTTTTGAGTTAAATCCATAATTAACTATGATGTGCATGATGACATTATGCTAAAGAGGCCGCTGCGTAAGAGATTTTCGCAGCGGCCTTTTCAACATATGGACATTTCTAATGAGCCAGCAAATAGACATTTCTATCGAGCTTTGACAAATGGTGTTAGAACCATTTAGTTATGTCACTTTTTATCCAGATAGAAACGTCACCTTAGAGTAAGCTAAATTGAATGCAATTCTAAGGGGCTCAACGGATGTTGGTGACCATGTCAGATAAAGAGATCCACCGTTTACCGGTGATACAGGCTGTTTGTGAAAAGCGCCCACGCCGTCACGATGCAGCGTCACAGCTTGGCATCTCAGAACGTCAGACGCAACGGCTTATCAATTGTTACCGAGTTTCAGGTGCTGAAGGACTTGTCAGCCGCAAACGTGGCCAGACCAGCAACTGCCGGTTGACCGAATCTCTCAAACTACGCGTGCTCAAACTGATACGTGATAATTACAGCGATTTTGGACCCACGCTGGCCGCTGAAAAACTCAGAGAGCGCCATGATATCCGGCTTTCAATCGAGACCGTCCGCAACTGGATGACGTCTGACGGACTCTGGGTTTCGCATAATAGAAATAATTCATCTAAAAATAATCTATTAACACTAGTCAATCACTCAATAGCTAAAAGAAGTAAACATCATGAATGCATCTAATTATTTTTATGGTTTGTGTCCGAAATGCAATGAGATAAATAAGTTAGTCATTACAAGCTGGAATGAGCTCAATAATAAATTTTCTATTGGCGATAAATTTGATGTAGAGGCCAGCCACGAAGTCTCATTGTCTATATGTTGTGACAAATGTAAAAAAGCATCATCCGGCATGACTCACTATGATTATGATGGCCCAGATATGGGGCCGCTTAACCATTATGGTGATGCAACAGGGAATATCTCAGAGTCATTAAAATCTATCCTTCAACACATTGTGTATGATGTACCACCGCTGCGAACCAATAGCAGTTTGCTAGCTGAAGCACAAAAAATTGTAGAGATGCGAATGTGGAGCTCTGTAGTAATTATTTGCAGGAAGATTATTGATGTTAAAACTGCAAAGATTTGGGAGGAAAAATACCATAATGAGCAATTACCTGAAAAATTAAAAACTCGCATTGATAAATTATATCCAGAGAAAGATGAGAGGAATGGTAAAGCAAAAGTATATCACCGGGCACATGCAATAAGATTGGATGGCAACACAGCCGCGCATAAAGAGGAGCAATTTAATGAAAGCGAGGCTGTAGATATACTGTCATTCACAAAATGGTTTTGTGATGCTACCGGATCAGACTCTGGAGCTGACCAAGACGCGTTACGCTGATTTCGGGCCTACTCGGTTGTGTGTTCAGCTTCAATACAGTCAAAGTCCAGTCCGGCTAAATCGTGCTGGCTGAACTGTTCCACAACTTCCTGGTGCATCCACGTATGCGGGCGGATCTGAAAGTATGTGGCCCCGGTTTTATCCGTAAACGGGTACGTGGCATCACACGGAATAATTTTCCCTGCATCAGCGCGGGTAATGGCGCTCATCTGCTCAAAGGTATTTTCCTCACCGTCCCCGTTACGGGACGGGCAACTTCTGTCTCGCCAATTGATATGTATCGACCAGTCCTTGTGAGGATTGTCAAGATCTGCCACTATCGGATGGACGAAAAGGACACCGGCTTAGCGGGCGCCTCTTCCCTACTCCGCTTATGAACTCAATCGGTGCGCTATCGCGGATAACAAGCGCCTCGAACCTCATTATTCTGGTTAAGGACAAATGCGATCCCGGGTAATACCTGCTGAGGAAGGAACTCCATCGCTGAAAGAATAACGGATCCGGTCAGTTTCAGAAGCCGCTACCGATGTACGAAAGCGCAATGCCGTCAGGTAGTGCAAACGACTCACTCAAAGGTCGTCAGTCGGTTACCTGACTCGTCAATGACCTTTTCACCATCCTCTTTCGTGAATGCACCTTGCTGAGGCTCCGGCAGTATATCCAGTACAACGTCGGAAGGTCTGCACAGCCGGGTTCCCAGGGAAGTTACGACGATGGGACGGTTAATCAAAATGGGATGTTCGAGCATAAAACCAACCAGTTGCTCATCGCTGATTGTCTCTTCAGAAAGTCCTAACTGGTCGTAAGGCTCCACGTTTTTACGCAACAGAGCGCGGACGGTGATCCCCATATCTGCAATAAGCTTAACCAGCTCATCGTGGGTCGGGGGCGTTTCAAGGTAATAAATAATGGTGGGCTCATTGCCACTGTTGCGGATCATCTCCAGCGTATTACGTGACGTGCCGCAGGCCGGATTGTGATAGAGGGTGATGTTACTCATATCAGTATCTCATTACACAGTGACAGAGAGCCGCAGCGCCAGCGCGGCCAGGGTAACAAACAGTACCGGCAATGTCATGATGATGCCCGTACGAAAGTAATATCCCCAGCTGATGGTCATGTTTTTCTGCGACAGAACGTGCAGCCATAACAGGGTCGCCAGACTGCCTATCGGCGTGATTTTGGGGCCCAAATCACAGCCAATGACGTTGGCATAGATCATGGCTTCCTTAATGACACCAGATGCCGTGCTTCCGTCAATCGACAGTGCTCCAACCAGCACGGTTGGCATATTGTTCATGACCGATGACAGGAATGCAGCCAGGAAGCCCGTACCCAACGTCGCCGTCAGTAGTCCTTTATCCGCCAGCATATTCAAAGCGCTGGACAGGTATTCCGTTAAGCCCGCATTGCGCAGACCGTAGACCACGAGGTACATGCCCAGTGAGAAAATAACAATCTGCCACGGCGCTCCGCGCAGCACCTTTCCGGTATCGATGACCTGCCCCCTTTTCGCGACGACGACAAGTACCGCTGCGCTGACGGCCGCAATAGCGCTGACAGGTATTCCCAGCGGTTCAAGGACGAAGAACCCGCTAAGCAACAGTACCAGAACCACCCAACCGGCTTTGAAAGTCGCGGGGTCGTTAATGGCACTGGCAGGGACTTTTAGCAACGTCACGTTGTAGGTTGCAGGAATATCCCGGATAAAAAATAGATGCAGCATGCCCAAAGTGGCCGCGATGGCAGCAATAGCAACAGGAAGCATGACGGATGCGTATTCCGTAAAGCCAAGCTGGAAGAAGTCGGCAGAGACAATGTTCACAAGGTTCGACACAGTAAGCGGCAGGCTGGCGGTATCGGCAATAAATCCGGCGGCCATGACAAAGGCCAGCGTTGCCCGGTTGCTGAACCGCAGTGCGAGCAGCATAGCGATGACAATCGGGGTCAGGATGAGTGCTGCGCCATCATTAGCGAATAACGCCGCAACAACAGCTCCTAACAGGACAATCCAGGTAAACAGCAAACGACCGCGCCCGTTGCCCCAACGGGAGACATGCAGCGCTGCCCATTCGAAAAAGCCCGACTCATCGAGCAGCAGGCTGATGATAATCACCGCAATAAAGGTCGCAGTTGCGTTCCAGACGATAGTCCAGACGACCGGAATGTCGCCCACATGGATAACCCCGGACACCAGGGCCAGTCCGGCCCCAATGCTGGCGCTCCAGCCGATACTGAGCCCCCGGGGTTGCCAGATAACCAGAATCAGCGTCAGTATAAAAAGAGTACCTGCCAGTAACATTTCTGACTCCATTATATATGACTTAAGGTATGCGTTGAATCAGATCAGCAGGAGGATGCTGAATTTTTCCGCTGCTGACGAACCTCTTCTCGCAGACAATGCCAGGATGTCGTGATGGTTTCAGCCGCCCATGCGGGCATATGTGGAGAGAGTCGATAATGGATCCACTTTCCTTCCCGACGATCCAGCACCAGCTCAGCCTCTCGCAGAATTGCCATGTGCCGGGAAATTTTGGGCTGCGACGCCGAGGTGGCCCCGCAAATATCACACACGCACATCTCTCCCGACTCCCTGAGAAGCATCACGATAGCCAGACGGGTTTCGTCTGACAGAATTTTGAAAAGCTGGAGGGGCTGTAACATTTTCTCTTCCGGCAAACCTGGAATATACATATGATAAATCATATGTGTTACTTTGAACATCGCCGATTTTAGAGAGGAAGAATAATGGATCAGTTTCCGGCCCTGAATGCTGAATATTTCGACAAGCAGATTGCTGAACGTCTACAACACCCGGCACCACCGCGTATCCTGATCCTGTATGGTTCAGTGCGTGAGCGTTCATACAGCCGTTTTGCCGCCGAGGAAGCGGGTCGGCTACTGACCGCCATGGGGGCTGAAGTCAAAACGTTTCATCCGTCCGGTTTACCTCTGCCTGATGATGCGCCGGACACTCACCCTAAAGTGACGGAGCTGCGCGCACTGGTGAGATGGTGTGATGGCATGGTCTGGAGTTCCCCGGAGCGCCACGGGGCGATGAGCGCGATAATGAAGGCACAGATTGACTGGATCCCTTTGTCAGAAGGCGCGGTTCGCCCTTCCCAGGGAAAAACGCTGGCAGTCATGCAGGTCTGTGGCGGGTCCCAGTCCTTCAATGCCGTTAATCAGATGCGTATTCTGGGACGCTGGATGCGCTTATTCACCATCCCGAATCAGTCCTCTGTGGCGAAAGCCTGGCAGGAGTTTGATGAAAACGGGCGCATGAAGCCATCCTCGTGGTATGACCGAATCGTGGATGTAGCAGAAGAGTTGTTTAAAATCACACTGCTGCTAAAAGGGCATACGGAGTACCTTGCCGATCGCTACAGCGAACGTAAGGAAAGTCATCAGGCACTTTCAGAGCGCGTTAACCAGGCCAAAATTTAACAGCGCGCGATGCCTGCCGGAGCAATAAGATGAGGGGCATCGCACTTCAACATGAATAAAACATCCCTGACGTAGGGCATCTTTCGGTATCCTGGCGGGTAACCTCTTTGACGGTATCGCTGAGGAAGCAATGTGGATACCAAAAGCGATCGTGCGCTAAAGCTGGCAGCCGGCCACCTGGTTTTCGTCGCTGTTGCTCAGTCGTGTCAGGCGACCTGTCCGATCTGCCCGGATGGCAGTAACTGTCCTTCAGCAAGCGCCCCAACTCCGGACGTTTGAGGTTTATACCGCTGATATTTTCCGGTAGTCACGGGATATTTTATACCCCTATACCTGAATGAACTGTTCCAGCACCCCATTGTGCCGATCGGCGCGTTACATTAACCCCGCCGGCCACGCCTGAATCCCCTCCTGCGCACACTCTCCAGAGTGACGATACCGCCTTGTCTCTGACTGCGGCGTTTTAAACGTACGCTCTCTGTTTTTCTCTAAAACTTTGCCTGATGGCCTCTATTGTCCACATCCAAAACGCGGTACCCACGAACTCTGACATTATGGGCTGATACCCTGCGGTCCATAACCAACCAGACAGTCCTAACAATGGAACAATTAATCCATGGGCGAAAACTGACACTAAAAAACCAAAAAACAGGCCATGCAGTAACTTTATGCGTGGGAATAACTCAACCAGCGCGCAGTAAAACATTGCGATAACAACAGAGAACACGATATGCACGCCGTTGCCGCCCCAGTTTATTGTGTATCCTAACCAATGATAGTTTAATGCATCCACATTCACACCCAGCTTCTCAAGCAACAACATAGGGGGCGGTGTGGTTTCTGCCGTTCTTGGCGGTATTAACCCCTCAAATCCGGATTTGACTAATGCGGAAATCACGCCGGCAACCAAACCGGCGACAAGTGCCGGCCCTAATCTTCCGTGTTGTTTACAACTCATTTTAAGCCTACCTGTCGCATCTCATCAGATAAATAGTTCATCGCATCTTGTCATCAGGATTAAGTGGCTATGATACAGAAAATAGCCCGCTCAACGTCCCCAGTGCCCAGTGCCTTTTCTTGACAGCGTTTATCTTAACATCACCATTCATGCTTCACGGTGAACAGCGCGTAAACAAAGCAGCGGTTAACGTTTAGTGGCTAGTAAGCAGTTATCTTATCAAAGTGATTAATGAAATATTTTTGAACGGTAATAGAGATACCTGTGGACGCTGATGGCACGGTGACAGCCAGCGCGCCGGCTCTCTTTTCATTACCGGCGCGGTGCCGCGCACCCGGGCCGATATTCAGGTTGTCGTTTCCCGCCCGCAGCTGGCCTGGCGCCCGTTTGTGCCACTTTCACTGATAGTCAATGGTCAGCGTAGCATCGGCATCGGCAGTGCCCGGCTGTGGAGCACCAAGCGAGGCATAGCGGGCAAAAAAGGTCAGCACGGCATCCCCCTGCTCGCTGGCCTTGACCCGGGTGGGCGTACGGTTGATCGCCAGCGGCGTGCGGTCGCTGTTGAGCAGCTCTACCGCGACGTTTTTTGCGCTGCTGTTGTCGTTAAGCGCCAGCAGCGCGGGCTCTGCGCTGGCCGATCGCCCGACAAAAGTAATCGCCGGCTGGCTGGCGGGCGGACAACCGGTCAGCGATATGCTAAACGGAATCGCCCGCGTACGTCCGCCGGGCTGGCCGAGATCGCGCGTTGCCCAGCGCCCCAGCTGGACGGTTTTGTCGCTGTCCTGAGCGGCAACGGTACAACTGTAATTGATCACCGTCGCGCGCAGTTCGATATTCACCTGGCCCAGGGGCGCACCGACGACGGGCGCGTGGCACAGGGCACAGAGCAGCAGCGTGGATAACCTTCTCACAAGATCCCCCTAATCGAAATCGACGCGCAGGTAACCGCGGGTGGTAAATTCACCCTCCCGCGGTTTGCGTCCGGTAACGCTCACCGGCCACGCGCGGATACCCACACTGGCGCTGGCATTGTCATCCAGCGCAAACTGGATGCGACTGTTTAAGGTATTGGGCGTTAGCGGCTTCCCACTGGCATCGGCAATGATAAAGCCTGCATCAGGATTGTCGGAGACCAGCATATTACCCGCGGCCGTATCCGCTTCAATGCGCAGCGATAATAACGCCTGTGCGGCAATGTTTTTGCATTGGATAGCCAGGGTTTTGCTTTGCGGCGCAATCCCCGCTGGCCGCCCACCTGGCCCCGCTTCGCTGAACTGACGAGCGGGAATATTGCCGAAATTAAATGAGACGATCTGGCCGGCATTGATCTCGCAAGACTGCGGAACGGTAATTTTTGCCGTCAGATAGCCAATGACAAATGGCGAGCCGGTTCCCTGCCCTCGCCCGCCCTGATTAGCGTACAGATAGAAAATGGGAATATGATTGACCCAGCTGGCACCGACAAATTTCCGTTTTACGCGTAGATTGATTTTGACGCTGCTTCCCGTGGTAGCAAAGCTGCCGCAGCCTAACGCACTGGAACAGTCATTCTGCACGTCGGTAAAGGGAACGTTGCGGAATCCTCCCCCGTTGCGGGCGTTATACACCATGATTTGCGACGCAATCTGCAGATAATCATTGCCGCCGATGTCATACCACTCACCGTTGCCATCGGTGAAGTTATAGGTTAGCGTTTCACCGGTTGTGGCGGTGAAGTACGTATTATCGGTAGTGTTACACGCGCCGCCAATCTTATAGCTACCGCTGGCTTTTTGCTGCTGCCAGCCGGTTTTATAGCCAATATAGTTTTGCTGAGAATCAAAATTGAGATTGAAGTTATAGGTTTGCACCCCGCCCCCCTGCAGCGAACAGTGGGCGGCGTACAGCGGCGCCGAGCACAGGCTGAGCAAAACGATAAACAGTAAACGCATAGTGTTGACCCTGTTCTGCAAAAATTATGGCGACGCGCAGGTGGCAATCGCCGTGGTGACCGGCTGCTGCATACTGGTTTCTGGCAACGCATAGTGGGCGCGACAGCGCTGATCCTTTCCTTTCCCCCACTGAATAATCAGTGTTCCCTTTAGCGGTAGTCCGCTAAGGAAGGTCTCTCCGCCGTCGCCTACCAAGCTGGTGACGCCGCTCTGTTCTTCACGCACCACGGCGCCAAACGGAACCGGTCGCTGTCCGCGCTTCACGGTGATCATTGCGCGGACGCCCACGCGGGTGTTAAAACTGGCTCGGACGATGGCGCCTTCGGTGGGCACCACATCACTGACGCTTTTTTCAATGTCGGTATGATCATCGAGCGTAGCGTTATCCAGCGCTATACGGTTGTGACGGTAAACGGTGGCGTACGGCACAACGGCGTACCCACGCCAGTCGGTCTTGATATTACTCTGGTTCTCTATACCTACCCCCGCGGCGCCCGGTGCCTTAACCAGCACATTCGTGTCGCCCAGCATGGAGGAAAAAGTGACACCGTCACTATGAGCAATCACGCCCCCGGAGGCCTGCCAGTTCACCTCCTGCTGACGCGACGTGCGGGTCCAGGTCCCTCCGAGCTGGCCGTAGCGGCTTTGCCAGTCTGCGCTAAGGCTGTCGCTCTCTGCCCCCTGTTGGCTACGCCCCTTAGCGATGTTGTAACTTAAATTGCGCTCCTTCAGCAGCGTTCCGCCTACGCCGGCTTGCCAGCTGCTGCCATTTTGCGCGCTCTGGCTCAGGGATGAGGTGGCCCAGGTCCGGCTGAGCGCGCTGTCCCGCGCCTGGCCGGCGCCAGAAAATAGGCTGAACGGCACAGAGAGATTCACGGCCAGAATCCGATCGCGGTTCTGTAATCCAGTCGAACGGTGTTGTGACCAGGACAGTGAGTAACTGATCCCGTGCCAGCTGCTGGCATAGCCAAACTGATAGGTGCTGTTAGTTTCGCTTGTCCCCCAATAGCTTTGCTGGCTGCCGGAAAAATAGAGCGAACCGTAATGGCCCAGCGGTTGAGAGAGACTGGCCTGAATTCGCCCTTTTTTGCTGTAGCGCAGGTTGTGATACTGCGTGTCCACCGGCGCGGTGTGCCGTAGCGCATTTTGCTGCGGCTCAGGCTGTGAGCGCCCCGTCATGCTGCGCCACGCCACATCGTCCAGCGTATAAAAGCCGCGCGTAGAATAGCGATACCCCAGCAGCTGAAAGTTAGTGCCGGTTTGCGCCAGGCTCTTGGCATACAGAAAACGCAGTGACTGGCCCTGGTGACGCGAACCGTCGGCCAGCTGGCTTTGGGCGGTGGTGAGGTCCATCGAAAATGCGCCCCAGCGTCCCATGTTTTTGCCTACCCCCAGCGAGAAGGCGCGATAGCGTTCAGCCAGCTGCGTACCGGCAAAGGCCGTATAGCCGAGGCCCAATCCGGCGATCGCCGTGGCCTGGCCAAAGGTCGGATCGCCCTGTCCCGCACTGCCGCTGCGAAAGCGGCCGGCCACCAAATCGTATTTTAAACGCCCTTCACGCTGCAGCAGTGGCACCGTAGCATAAGGCACGGTATAACGCTGAATCCGGCCGTCGCTCTCCTCGATGGTGACCGCCAGATCGCCGTTTGATGAGGTGGGCGTCAAATCGGCAATAGCAAACGCCCCCGGCGTCACATAGCGCTGATCAACCACGTAGCCATTCTGGCGAATCACTACCTTGGCGGCGCTTTGCGCAATGCCCCGTACCACCGGTGCATAGCCCTGCAGGCTATCCGGATACATCATATCCGACGAATAGAGACGCGCGCCGCTAAAGCCAATGCTATCAAAGACCTCTCCGCCGGTGGTACTTTGTCCGACAACCAGCGCGCTTTTCAGCTTGACGATGGCGCGCTGCAGATAGGTGTTGATGTTTCGCCACTGGCTGCGGCTGCCCGCGTTCCCGGCAGACGCGCTCCAGGCACCGGTATTGCGTAATCGCCACGGCCCCCAGTTCGCACCACTCTGCAGATTGAGGTAGTAGCTGTCGCCGTCGGTGCCGCGATTGCCAGAAAATTGGTAGTTCATCAGCAGGGCGGAAATACCGTTATCCCATTTGTCGGGCGAGATATCGCCGCGTGCGCGGTTATCCATCGCCGCCTGCGGCAGGCTGATATCAAGGCGCAGTTTGGCAAAGTTGACGTCAACCTGCGCACCCGGGATTATCTGACTGACCGGCAGACAGGTTCCCGGTTCGGCCTGCTTCAGCGCCGGTAGCGCGTCGCCATTCACCCCGAGGCTTACCAGCCACTGCGCATCAATACAGGCCGTCAGTCCGCCGGACGCCGGCCCCGTAGCGCTTCCCGCCGGCGCGTCAATAAAACGCACATCCTGGGTAGCGATAAACTCGTTATTGCGCCACACATCGACACGATACACACCGGCCGGCTGGTGATGCCCCTGCTCAAAACGGGACAGATCGGCAACGCTTGCGGCATCGTCAGATAAAAACGCCGGATTAAAGTAGCTTTCTGCCCGGGCGGTAACCGACAGCATAAGCAACAGTGCAGCGGCGGATGCCCGCGACCGCAGGGTGGCTGTCGCCTGAGGGTGTCTCATCTGGATGCCCATGCCCGTTCAGTCAGCGACTTACTGCATCACGCCGGTTTGCGACGTGGTCAGGCCACCGTAATCATTCACGGTCTGAAACGTAATGCGACCCTGCGCGGCGCCGGGCAGCGCGACGGATGCGTTGCCGTGCGGAGGCACCATCACATTGGCCAGCGGCGTACTCCCCAGTCGCAGGTTAACCACCGAAAGATAAAACGGCGTGGGATTATTGAGCACCAGGCGATCGCGCTGGCGCTGAAAACGCAGCCGATCGGCCAGATTCTCCGGCGGAGTGCCCAGCCCGGCCGGGCGGACAAACAGCTTGATGCGAGACAGTACCGCCAGCTGCAGAACGTTTTTCCCGTCTACGGCGCTTTTTTCAACCGACGGGATGGCTTTGACGTTCAGCCAGAACACCGATTCCCGATCCTCAGGCAGGCTGCCGCCAAGATAGACGATACGCAGCGTATTTTCGCTGTTCGCCTCACTGACGAATAGCGGCGGAGTCACGACAAAGTTTTTCACTTTCTGTTCCTGGCCGTTTTCAACCCAGGCATTGATCAGATAGCGATCCTTCAGACTGTTGTTGATGATCGGCAGCGAGACCTGGCGCGCATCGGCGGGATAGATAACCCGGGTAGCGCCGAGCGCAACGCCACCGTCTGCCTGTGCGGACGGCGCGACAGCCGTAAGAGATAACATCGTCAGCAGCACAGCTGAAAGCAATGATTTCATAATGAGAATACTCTGGTTAATCGCGTCAAAGTGCGCCCGCGTCCGTACGAACGCGGGCAAAGCCCCTTCCCTGGGGCCATCATTTCCCGATGCTGGCGTTAAATTATTCGTATTTCAGAACAAAGGTGGCATCGGCATTGGCCGTACCCGCGGTGGCGGTAGTCGCGGTGGCTTTATAGCGCGCAGTGAACGGCAGGACGTTGTTGCCCTTAATCAGGTTCTTGGCAACTGAATAGCTGCTGCCGTCCGGCGCCAGCGTATTCATCTCGCTATCAAGGATTTCAATCCCTACGCCGGTGGCGGTGGTGCTATTGCCGCCTGAACTGATGGCGAGCAGAGTTTTGTCCGTTTGATCCAGCGTGCCGGTGAACGCCACGGCGGCGGTGGTGGCAACGGACGAATCGCAGTTAGTTAATTGAATGTTGAAAGGAATTTTGGCTGAGGTATCGCCCTTTTGCGCAAATGTCGCCGTGCGGTACTGGCCCAGATTCACAATCTGATCGGCCGAGGTGGTGCTCACGGCGCAAGCTGCGTTAACCAGCTCGCCCTTAAAATGTACCGTACCGCCATTGACAACGGTTGCGGTAGAGGCAGGCGGATCTTCGGTTGTTTCACCCTCGGCATAGCTGACGCCGGCGACGGAGAACAGGCTCAGGCACAGCAGAGAAAATGTTAACTTCTTCTTAATCATCATCATCAATCCTTAATATCAAAAAATGACATCATTGTGATACTACAGCCTCATTGCTGAGGGGGTGCAGGATGTAAGAGTTTTCCTGGTTGGTCGATATTAATAATCTTTAGTTCTGTCACCTTTTATTTACTTATTGATACTTTGGTCTTTTTTTTCATCCGGCCGTCTCTTGTTAAGAATCGATCATGTTTAAATGGAAATTGATCAAGATCAAAAGACGGCATTCACCACTGGAATGTGAGCGGGATAGCCCGCGGAAAAATGTTAAGAGAATGCAGTGGGAAATGGCGATCCGTCCGCGTAATGCGGCGGACGAACGAGGGAGTGCACTATTGTGCCGTGCAGAGGTAATAGGGAATAAGCTCGCCGGAAACTAACACCGAGTTCAGGTTAACCCGATCCAGGTAGATTTCGATGCTGTTATCCGGCGAGCGATAGAAGGCGGGTAGCCAGCGGCGGGCCAGCTCCTCACTCACATCCTGTTCAAGGGAGGGCGTGATGGCGGTCGAGGTCCAGCTAAAACGGTCTCCGTCTCGCTGGCTGCGAAAGGTAATCGCGCGGTTAATATTCCCCAGCGGCTCCTTTGCACGATAGAGCGTACCGCTCAAATACAGCACCCCGCTTTCTCCGGTAAAGTTCAGCTTGGAACTGATGCGCATGATGGTATCTTCGCGGTAAAACGACATGTTGCCCGAGCACGCCGCCTGAGTGACCGGCCGGGTTTTTAACCAGGCGCACGGCGCGAGTATGGCGATGGCAAGCAACAGCGCGGCAAGCGCATACAACATCCCTTTATTCATACACGTCCTCATTATTTCTATAGATGTAATAGTTGGAGATACATTCGTCTTCCGAAAAGAGGGTAATCTTGCTCTTACAGGTGATGGCTGAGACCCGGTTGGAGTAGAGATAGCTGGTGACGTAAAGATAGCGCTTCTGCTGGCAAAACGGCCGGAGATCCCGGGACAGTTTCATATCGGCAACGTGGCGGCCGAGTTTGTTCTGGTACACGTCGCAGGCGTCCAGCTGGCCGGCATAAGCATATTGCTGGGGAAAAAGCGAGCGACTGAACAGCAGAACGGCCAGGACCCCCAGCAGGATCACGCTCAGTACGGCCAGCGCCGCAAGCCCGACGGCATAGCGGCGTGCGCGGCGGCGGCCGGTCGGGGGAGCCGCCCCCGCGTGGTGCTCAGGCGCCTCCCCAGCTTGCCAGTCGGCCTCGCTGTCCGACGCGCCATCATCATGCGCATCGGACGCATCGGACGCATCATGCGCATCGGCCTCTTCGGCGGTGTCGTTGCTCCACTCATCACCTTGAACGCCCGCCCGCGTCACGCGGGTTTTGGCCGACAGCACGAACCCGCGGCGCGGAATGGTTTCGATCAATCCGGCATCGAAATCACCGACATCGCTCAGCGACTTACGCAGATAAAACATGGTGTTGTGCAATACGTTGGGTGACACATTCATGCCAAAACGCTCCCAACCGTAGTGACACAGGTCGCTATGCGCCACCAGCTCCCCCTGGCGCTCAATCAGTAACAATAAACAAAATGCGGCAGGTGCTCTGAGCCTGATGGTGTACGCGTCAGCCATCCGAATGAGTTTTTTTTCAGAAACAATAAATTCAATTTTTTCGTCCAGCAGGAAAACTCTTTTCATGGCGCTTCCGTCTAATTTTTGCGCACCAGTATAAAGGAACGAGACTTTTCAATCAATTAGATACCAGGAATATTCTTATTTTTTTAAGCTCCCTCTTTACTTTTATTATTGTTTTTAATTATTTCATAAATGTTATTTTTTATAATTATAGTACCGCCAGTGAACAGATTAAATGTATAACGGTAAAACATCAGAAAGCACAGAAAGATAATTGTGTATAACGTACTGATACGAAAAAGCTAAATAAATATAAATAACGCCAACTGATGCATCGCTGACCACTGCGGCGACCGGACTGAGAGATAAATATAAACGGATTTCATTGGTACTCTTCTTCCCAAGCGCGCTTCCTCATCGACGTTAACATACGGTTAATACCGGCGGGCACCCGATGTATATTGCCGTGACACGGCGGCGCCGGATAAAAAGGGTAGTGGTAACGGCCACACACTTTCGGGGATATATTGTGCCAACGCACGGCGATAGCATAAAGTGGCTGCGCAGGCATCATCAGGGGCCGCAGAGGTATCATTCACCGCGAACATAGTCCGCAGCACATTTTCCCCGCCCCGTTCCTTTACCTGCCGGAATGCGGTACTTCGCTTACAGCCATACGTATCTCGTTTGCTACTGTACCGGGGAGTTCACCATGATCCGTTGCCGTTCGCTGGCCCGCCTTGCCGCCACCGCTCTGCTCGCGGTTACCCTGCCATTAACCTCCGTACTGGCCGCCCTGCAGCCGGGGGAAAAGGCCCCGGATGTTCCGCTGCAGGCGGCGTTGGCCGGTAAACCCATCACATTTTCGCTGCAGCAGGCGCTGAAAAAAGGCCCGGTGGTCCTCTACTTCTTTCCCGCCGCCTTTACCGCCGGCTGCACGCTGGAGGCCCATGACTTTGCCGAAGTCAGCGACAGCTTTGCCCGGCTGGGCGCTACGGTCACTGGCGTGACGGCCGGCAATGTGGATCAGATTGCGAAATTTTCGCAGCTGGAGTGCCGTAATAAGTTTGCGGTGGCCGCCGATCCGGGGGCGAGCGTCGCCACTCAATACCAGAGCACCCTGCAGGTGCTGGGGAAAAAGCTCTCTGACCGTACTTCTTACGTGATTGCGCCAGACGGCCAGATCCTGATGAGCTACACCGACATGAACCCGGAACAGCATATTCAGCAAGCGATGGACGCGGTCAAACGCTACCGTCAGGCTCATCCGGTCTGATCTTCCTCAGTTACACAGGATTGCCTATGCTAACCGCCCTTGCCGCCGCCTTCCCCGGCGGCCTGATATTAAATCTGATGCCCTGCGTGTTTCCGGTGATCTCCCTGAAGGCGCTCAGTCTGTTGCGCCACTCCGGCGGCGCGCAGCAGGCGCGGCGTGAAGCCCTGGCCTTTCTGGCCGGTGTCCTGGTGACCATGATTGCGCTGGCGGCAATCCTGCTGGTGGCCCGGGCCGGCGGTGCCGCAGTGGGATGGGGATTTCAGCTGCAGTCACCGCGGGTGATAGCCCTTCTCAGCCTGGCTGATGCTGGTGGTGGCGCTGAACCTGCTGGGGCTATTTGATGTGGGCCTCTCACTGCAGCGCGTCAGCAGCGTGGGGTGCGACCGCCGCGGTCTCATCGGTGCCGCGCTGACCGGCATCCTGGCGATAGTAGTAGCGCGCCCTTTATGGCCGGCGCGATCGGCTATGCGCTGACGCAGCCTGCGGCGCGAAGTCTGCCCATTTTTATCGCCCTGGCGCTGGGCTTTGCGGCACCCTTCACCCTGCTGACCTTCTTCCCGCCGCTGGCGCGTCGCCTGCCGGCGCCGGGCGCATGGATGGCGATCGTGAAACAGGCGCTGGCCTTTCCCATGCTCGCCGCGGTGGCCTGGCTGATTTGGGTGCTGGATCGCCAGGCCGGCTTTGCGGCGCTGGCGACCATCCTTGCCTGCTGCCTGGCGCTGAGCCTGGCGGCATGGCTGTATGGTATGGCCCAGCGTCGGCGCCTGCGCGGTAATCGGCACTGGCCGCTGCATCTGGCCAGCGCCCTGCTGCTGCTCCTGCTGCTGGCGCCGCTGACCGCCCTGCGCCCCGGGGCACCGGAGGCCGGCGGCGACGCTGTCGAAGCCGCGGCGCCCGTAGCGTGGTCACCGGGCTATGTCGAGGCGGTCAAAGGCCAGGGCAAACCGATTCTGGTTAACTTTACCGCCGACTGGTGCATCACCTGCCAGGTTAACGACCGCACCACGCACGCTATCGACTGCGGTGGTAAAAGCAGCGATGGCGCGCACCGGCACGCTGTATATGGTGGCGGACGCCACCCGCTTTAATCCCGACATTGAACAGGCACTCAGTGCGTTTGGCCGCGGCGGGCTGCCGCTGTATGTCATCTGGCCGGCCAGCGGCGAGCATCCGGTGGTGCTGCCGCAGGTCTTGACGCCGCGTACCGTTATTTCGGCCCTGAACGCGGCGGCCGCGCAAACACTGAGGCGTTACCCCTGGGGGGTCTTCTCTTCTTCCTGCCGGACGGCCTGCTTGAACAGCGGCTTATCTTTCACCAGGTATTCCACATGGGTCACATCCTGCTCGTTGGTGGTCACCTCCACCCCCTGGATACTGACCCGCCCCAGCAGGGTCGGGACGTAGCCGGCAATCTGATGCTTACCCGGATTGACGCGCAGCCACTGCCTCTCCCCTTTTTTCAACTTGCCCGCCTCCTTGCCATCCACGGTCAATATCACCGTTGAACCGTCGTCGGCCGGCGTCACCTGGTGAAAGACATTGATAACCGAACTGCCGGTCGCAAAGTCGTCAGCGGGGCTGGCCGCCGGTGGCGTAGCGCAGCCGGTCAGCAGCAGCGTACCGGTCAGGGTTAACAGGGTAAAGCGCGGGAACATAATGGCCTTTTCTCCTCGGGCATAAACAGGCGCCTATGCTAACGGGGGACGCGGAGGGAGAAAAGTACTGAAGTGTTCAGTATTCTCTGAATTGCATCAAACCGTTTCATTTTCACTCTTTTTGGGGCCCGCGCACGTCCACAGACCCGCCGCCGGCCCCGTTCTCTCAGGCCGAAACCAGCACTTTGCCGCCGGCGCCGGGCTTCACGCTGGCGCGGACGGCCTGCTGAATATCCGCCAGGTCATACACGCCGCTCACCTGCAGGCAAATCACTCCGCGGATCACCAGCTCCAGCAATTCCGCCACGTTTGCCTGCATTTCCGCGGCTGGCGTGGTAGTGAGTAACTGGCTTAACCAGAATCCTTTCACCTGTAGTCCATTAAAAATCAGGCTGCTCTGTGGGATGACCATGGCCTCACCGGACATCATGCCAAACGACAGCAGCAGCGCACCGCGGCCTAACAGCCTGGCCATCTCCGCCGACGCCTGGCCGCCCACGCTGTCCACGCCGGCCACGATCGCCTGCTCGCCCACCAGCGCCCGGACATCCTTCTGCCAGTCAGCGCGTTCGGTGGCGACCACGTTGCGGATGCCCAGCGCGGAGAGCTCGGCAACCGCCGACTGGCGACGCACCAGGCTGATGACATTGATGCCTTTATACTGGGCCACCAGCGACAGCGTCTTCGCCACGGCGCCGGTGGCCGCATTTTGAATCATCCACTCGCCGGCACTGACCGGCAGCGCCTGCAGCAGATGCAGCGCGCTAAGCGGCATGCCAATCAGCTGCGCCGCCGTGCGATCGTCTATCGCTTCCGGCATCGGCACCGCCGACGCGGCGTTGGCAATAAAATATTCCGCCCAGGTACCATGACAGCCGCCCACCGCGACGCGCTGGCCGATTTGGAGGTGACTCACCCCGTCACCCAGCGCGTCAACGATACCGACGCCCTCGCTGCCGCCAATTGCCGGCAGGGTGGGTTTGTAACCGTAATCACCGGAAACGGTGAGCAAATCGTGATTATGGATCGCGGACAGGCGCATGTTTATGCGCACTTCGCCCGGACCGGGAGCGGGGATAGCGGTATCTTCGACCTGTAAAACGTCGCCGGGCTGACCGAAAACATGATGAACTGCACTACGCATAGTCAATACCTTTAGTGGTAGTGGAGGCGCTACGGTAACCTGCCGGGGCGGGCGGCGCTAAGCGGTCAGTGCCCCCTGCCGACCAGCGGCGAAATTTTTTTTAAGAACATCGCATCCATTTTCGCGCGCCGTTCGTATATCACGATGAAGGTAATCATACGGATTACCCCCTTTACTGATTGAGGCTTAACCATGAAAACGCTGATGCGCTCCGTACTCGTGATAACCCTGTTTGCCGGATCTGCCTCCCTCGCCGTCGCCGCTGACCACCCCGTGATGGTCGGCGGTGCGCCCATGTATCCTTCAAAGAACATCATAGAAAACGCCGTCAATTCTGGCGAACACAAAACCCTGGTCGCCGCGGTAAAAGCCGCCGGGCTGGTAGAGACGTTACAGGGCAAAGGCCCCTTTACCGTATTTGCCCCCACTGACGCGGCGTTTGCCAAACTGCCGGCCGGTACCGTGGACAGCCTGGTGAAGCCGGAGAACAAAGCCAAACTGGCTAATATTCTGACTTACCACGTGGTCGCCGGTAATTACGATATGAAAGCGCTGGAGAAAAAAGTCCGCGAGGGCGGCGGCAAAGCCGAGTTGAAAACCGTCAACGGCGGTCAACTGACGGTGATGCAAAATGGCCCACACAATCTGCAGCTGAAAGATAATCAGGGCAACGTGGCCAATATCAGCATCTGGGACGTCAGGCAGAGCAACGGCGTGATCGATGTGATTGATACCGTGCTGATGCCGTAAGCTGACTATACTTGGGGCAAAGTCTATCTTTGCCCCCCAGCAGGAGCGTCATGACGCCGGTCAACCAACCGCAGTTAGAGGCTTTACTGGCCCGCAGTCAGGCGGGCGATCGCGAGGCATTTGCCCTGCTCTACCGTGTGACCTCGCCGACGCTGTTTAGCCTGGCGTGGCGCATGCTGCGCGATCGGGCGCTGGCGGAAGAGCTTCTTCAGGAACTCTATTTACAGCTGTGGCGCGAACCGGCGGATTACGATCCGGCGCGCGCCTCGATGTTGACCTGGCTGTCGGTGCGCTTACGCCATCGGGTGATTGATGAGATGCGGCGACGGAAGCTGCAGCCGCTGGCCAGCGATCCTCACGATCTGTCTGAATGGGTCGGGGAGGAAGACGCGATAGCCGATGACAGCGCCGCCGCGCGTCTGCGGGCGTGTCTGCGCGGGCTGAGCCCCGAACAGCGTCAGTGCATCTCGCTGGCCTGGTATCAGGATCTCTCACAGCGTGAAATTGCCCTTCACTGTGCCCAACCGCTCGGCACCATTAAAAGCTGGATTCGCCGCGCCCTGGCGCAGCTAAAAGAGTGTACCGGACGATGAAGCGCCACGATGAACGAGACAGCCTGCTCGCCGCCAGCTACGCCCTTGGCACGCTGCGTGGTCCGGCACGTCGGCGCTTTGCCCGTCGGCTGGCGCTGTCGCCTGAACTGCAGCGGCTGGTGATTCACTGGCAGCAGGTATTTCTTGCGCAGGAGAGCAGTGCTCCGCGCTATCAGCCCTCCCCGGGCCTGTGGGCACGCATTGCCCAGCAGATTAGTCCTCCACAGGCGCCGGTTCGCCCGACCGTGCGGCGGTGGTGGAGCGGCTGGGCGGTCGCGGCCGTGCTGACGGCGCTGTGGGTGTGGCGTGAGGCCACACCGCCGTCCCTGCCGCCGCTGTTTCCGGTCACCCAGCTGGTGACCACCAGCAGTCAGCAGCCGGCGTGGAGCGTACTGCGTCAGCAAAATCGCTACTGGATTACTCCCCTGCAGCCGCTAACGCCGCCGGACGGTCGCGTACTGGAGCTGTGGCTGATCGCCGATCGGCAGCCGCCGCAATCGCTGGGGGTGATTAACGGTCAGCGTGCGCGGATAATTTTCCTGCCGGCGGGCAGGCAGGCTGCCGGGATGCTGGCGATAACCGATGAGCCGCCGGGCGGCGCACCGGCGGGCAAACCCACCGGGCGCGTGCTTTATCAGGGAGGGCTAACGCCACTTTAGCTAAAGGATATTTTCCCCATTCTTCTCAGGGTCATCTACGCTTAGGGATGGATTATTTACCGCCATTAAATGGAGAGTAGCAATGAGCGAAGATAAACGTAAGCCGACCACAACGGATGCGGGGATTCCGGTAGCCAGTGATGAACACTCCCTGAGCGTGGGGCCCGACGGCCCGATCGTGCTGCACGATCACTACCTTATTGAGCAAATGGCCAACTTTAACCGCGAACGTATTCCCGAGCGGCAACCGCATGCCAAAGGCAGCGGCGCCTTTGGCCATTTTCAGGTGACAGAAGATGTCAGTCGCTACACTAAAGCAGCGCTGTTCCAGCCTGGCGTAAAAACCGATGTGCTTATGCGCTTCTCTACCGTAGCGGGCGAACGCGGCAGTCCGGATACCTGGCGCGATCCGCGCGGCTTCTCGGTGAAGTTTTACACCACCGAGGGCAATTACGACATGGTCGGCAATAACACCCCGGTCTTCTTTATCCGCGACCCGATGAAATTTCAGCATTTTATTCGTTCCCAGAAGCGCCGCGCCGACAACAACCTGCGCGATAACGATATGCAGTGGGATTTCTGGACGCTGTCGCCAGAGTCGGCTCACCAGGTGACCTGGCTGATGGGGGATCGCGGCATCCCGAAAACCTGGCGGCACATGAACGGCTACTCCAGCCATACCTATATGTGGGTCAACGCCGAGGGCGAGAAGTTTTGGGTGAAATATCACTTTAAAACCGACCAGGGCATTGCGTGTCTGACCCAGGAACAGGCGGATACCCTTGCCGGTCAGGATGGGGACTACCATACCCGCGATCTGTATAACGCCATTGCGCAAGGCGAGTTCCCGAGCTGGACGCTGTGGATGCAGATCATGCCGTTCGCCGACGCCGAGACCTATCGCTACAACCCCTTCGATCTCACCAAAGTCTGGCCGCACAGCGACTACCCGCTGATAAAAGTGGGCACGCTCCAGCTGAACCGTAATCCAACCGATAACCATGCGCAGATTGAACAGGCGGCGTTCGAGCCCAATAATCTGGTGCCGGGGATCGGTCTGAGCCCGGACAAGATGCTGATGGGCCGCATCTTTGCCTACGCCGACGCGCACCGCGCCCGTCTGGGCGTTAACTACAAGCAGATTCCGGTTAATGCTCCGCAATCGCCGGTTAACAGCTATAGCAAGGACGGTGCGATGCGTATTACCCCGGTCTCTGACCCGGTGTATGCGCCAAACTCCAAAGGCGGCCCGGCGGCGGACGGCGAGCGCTTCCCTACCGATTCGGTCTGGGAGTCCGGCGGTGAGATGGTCCGCGCGCCCTACTCGCTGCGCAAGGACGATGACGACGTTAGCCAGGCAAACCAGCTGATTAATCAGGTGATGGATGACGCGGCCCGCGAGCGCCTGGTGAATAACGTTGCCGGGCACCTGCTGAATGGCGTACAGGAGCCGGTGCTGTCCCGCGCCTTTGAGTACTGGCGTAATATCGATCGCGCCATCGGCGACCGCATTGCGCAAAAAGTGCAGGCGGCCCATCGCCAGTCCTGACAGCCCCAGAGTTTGCCAGCCTCCTGCGGGAGGCTTTTTTATTGCTAAACCCGCACAGAATTCACTGGACTCCCTGCCGCGCGTGCCGATAACACCCTTTTACACCACGGGAGAATAAGGCATGAAAGTGTCCACTCGATTAACCACGGGATTTGGCATCCTGATCGTCTTGTTAATAGCGTGCTCGGCCATGGCGCTCCATACGCTGCACACCGCGCGTGACGGCATGAATCGCGTCGTCAATGTTAACTTTGAAAAGTACCAGCGCGTGATGGAAATGCATGCCGCCATGCGGGATATCGCGGTGGCGGTGCGCAACGTGGTGCTGTTTACCGACGCGGAGGACATTAACGCCGAGGTGCGCCGGGTTGACCGCCAGCGTCAGCAGTACATCGCGCTGCGCGAATCGCTGACCGCCCTGATGCGCGCCACGCCGGCGACGCCGGAAGGTGCCGCCGCGCTGAGTGATATTCTGGCACAGGAGGGGCCGGCGTTCAGTACCCTTAGCAACGTGATGGCGCTGGGTCAGGCGCGGCGCACGCAAGAGGCCGCGCAGGCGCTGTTAACCCAGGCGCGCAAGCCGCAGCAGGCACTGCTGGCCTCCCTGAGCCGGCTGGCTGACGTGCAGGATGCGTTAAACACGCGCGAGGCGGAGGCCAGCGCTAATCGTACCGCGCGCGCCTCGGCGCTACTGCTCGGGCTGGTGCTTATCTCTATCCTCACCGCCTGCCTCACCGGGGTGCTGATCATCCGCAGCCTGCTGAAGCAGCTGGGCAGTGAACCCGCCCTTGCACAGCAGCTGGCGCAGCATATCGCCGGTGGCGATCTCACCACGCCGATTGTGCTGCGCCATAACGATCGCCACAGCCTGCTGGCTTTCCTCAGTGAGATGCAAAGTCAGCTACGCCGGCTGGTTAGCGAAATTAAAACCGCCGCCGCCGGGGTGGGCAATGCCGCCGATGAAATCGCGCAGGGTAACGTAGAGCTCTCCTCGCGAACCGAAGAGCAGGCAGCCGCGCTACAGCAGACCGCCAGCAGCATGGAGCAGCTGACCGCCACGGTGAAAAGCAATGCCAACGGCGCCAGCCACACCGCCGCCACCGCTCGAGAGATGGCCGCCATCGCCGTCGCCGGCGAGCGGGATGTGATGGCCATGTCGGCAACCATGCATGATATCGCCCTCAGCTCGGCGAAAGTACGTGAGATAACCGCGGTGATCGAGGGCATTGCTTTTCAGACCAATATCCTGGCGCTGAATGCCGCAGTCGAGGCCGCGCGCGCCGGCGAACAGGGGCGCGGATTCGCGGTGGTAGCCGGTGAGGTGCGTACCCTCGCCCAGCGCAGCGCCACGGCCGCCCGGGAGATTAAAACGCTGATTGAAACCGCGGTCAGTCAGGTCGCCACCGGCGTCAGCGTCGCCGAAGGCACTCGCGGCAGCATCACTCGCGTAGTGGAAACGGTGAAAACGCTGGCCGGGGCCATGGATGAGATTGCGCTGGCCTCGCAGGAGCAGATGCAGGGAATTGCGCAGATTAGCGTGGCGGTTACGCAGATGGACGGGGTGACGCAGAGTAATGCGGCGCTGGTTGAAGAGTCGACCAGCGCCTCGCAGTCACTCTCTGGACAAGTGCGGGCGCTGCGTGACATGGTGGGAACCTTTCGGGTGTGAGGCCTGGGGTGGCAGCCCGCGCCGGCTGCCACCTCAGTCAGGCTTTACCAACCGGACGGCAACAGATTAAACAGCGCGGCAATCGCGTAGGCGCCGCTGGCCAGATAGATGCTCACGATAACCACCCGTACCAGCCAGTGCGTTATCAGCGCGTGACACTGCCATTGCGGCTGCCGATCGCCGCGACGACGGGCGCCGTTAAGGATCATCATCGGCATGATTGACAGCACCACCCCGCTAAAGACCCCCGCGATGTACAGCGCATTAACAAACGAGACCAGCCCGCTGTAGGCCAGCACAAACGGCGGCACCACCACCAGCATCATGGCCCAGAAACGCTTACCCTTATCACCATCGACGTTCCAGCGAAAACGATCGCCAAGGTTGGTCAGGAAGCTACCGCCCAGTCCCCAATAGGAGGTGAGCATCGCGCACAGTGCGAAAATGTTCGCTGAGAAGAATGCCCACTGCCCCAGCGCCTCTCCCCAGCTGATGGTAGCCACTTCCGAAACGTTGCTTAATCCGGTCAGCGCAATCACCGACAGCGGCACCGCGGCCAGCAGGACAAACGTGATAACCATGCCGGTAATGATCGCCTTGGGCAGCTGGGCCGGTTTGTCGCTGAAGCCGCGCGCCATCTCCGGTACGATATACTGCGCGGAAAAACAAAATACCACCACGTTAAACACCGGGATCATATACAGCCAGCTGCCTTCCAGCAGGTGGCCGAAGTCAGTGCGCTCCTGCAGCAGGGTAGCGCTGAACAGCAGCACCAGTACCAGCACCATGCAGGCGCAAATCGCCTTTTCCCCCCGGCCAATCGCCTTCAGCCCCAGCCAGAGGATCCCTGCCGCCGGCAGGAAAAACAGCAGGCTGCCAACGGTAGCGGGCAGCCCCAGTAGCGAGCTGAGTAGCTTGCCGCTGCCGCTCATGTAGGCGGTTAACGCGCCGAGCGAGTTAACGCTAACCGAGGCGAACATCAGCCAGCTGCCGGGACGGCCCACGTAGCGCTGGGCCAGGCCGCTGAGCTGCAGGTGTGAACGGGTGCGCAGGGTCGACTCCGCCACGTAGAGCATGGTGATGGTGGTAAAGACCCCGACCACCACCAGCCAAAACAGCAGCGGCATGTAGCCGGCTTTGCGCGATGCATAGACAATCGACAGCACGCCCGCACCGATATTGGTGCCCACGATCATCGCAACGCCTTCGATAAAACTCAGTGGTTTACCCTGAACCGGGGCCGCAGTGGCGCTTTTTTTGGCTCCAGGCCAGGTGGTTTCATAAGACATAACTCTCCCGAGGCACCTGCTGTGCCGCTGATGTGGTGTGTCGTGTGGGTTGCCGGGCGGCACCGGGCCGCCCGCGCGCCTTACTGCTGGGCAGTGAGCGCCTGTTGCAGGAGGCTGAGCGCCTGACGGAACTGCCCCTCCGGGATGGTCAGCGGATAGAGGAAGCGGATCACGTTACCCGCCGGGCCACAGGTCAGCAGCAGCAGACCGTTTGCCATCGCGTGCTGCTGCACCGCGCGCGCCATCTCCGCGTCCGGCTGGCCACTCTGCGGACAGCAGAACTCAACCGCCACCATCGAGCCGCGGGCGCGAATATCGGCGATCGCCGGCAGGCTCTTCTGCGCCTGCTGCAGCACTTCCACCAGCGCTACGCCGAGCTGATTAGCCCGCTCGCACAGCTGCTCTTTATCGATGACGTCCAGCACCGCATGCGCCGCCGCGACCGCCAGTGGGTTGCCGGCATAGGTGCCGCCGAGACCGCCGGGAGCAGGCGCATCCATGACCTCCGCGCGACCGGTCACCGCCGACAGCGGCATACCGCCGGCCAGGCTTTTCGCCTGGGTTATCAGATCCGCCCGCACGGCGTAATGCTCCATAGCAAACAGCTTACCGGTGCGGGCGTAGCCGCTCTGCACCTCATCGGCAATCAGCAGAATACCGTGCGCGTCGCAGCAGGCGCGCAGGCGGGTCATAAACTCGGCGGGAGCAATGTGGAATCCGCCCTCGCCCTGCACCGGCTCCAGCACGATGGCCGCGACGTCCTGCGGGGCAATCGCCTGGGCAAACAGCGCGTTCAGGCTCTCCATCGCGTCATCTACGCTGATGCCGCGCAGCGCGTTCGGATAGCGGCCGTGGAACACGGAGGCCGGCATCGGGCCAAAATCGCGCTTATACGGTGCCACTTTGCCGGTCATTGCCATCGTCATAAAGGTACGACCGTGGAAGGCGCCGCCAAAGGTGATGATCCCCGGCCGGCCGGTGCTGGCGCGGGCAATTTTCACCGCGTTCTCCACCGCTTCGGCGCCGGTGGTAAAAAAGGCCGTTTTTGCCGCGCCGGCAATCGGTGCGCGGGCGTTGATGCGCTCGGCCAGCGACACGTAGCTTTCGTAAGGCACGACCTGATAGGCCGTATGGGTAAACTGATTCAGCTGTTCGGCAATCGCCGCGGTGACGGTTGGATGGCGGTGACCGGTATTCAGTACGGCGATCCCGGCGGCAAAATCGATATACTCGCGCCCTTCCACATCCCACAGGGTGGCATTTTCCGCGCGCTCGGCGAACCACTGACACATGACGCCCACGCCGCGCGGAGTGGCCTGCAGCTTACGCTGATTCAGATCTGCGTTTTTCCCGTCCATCCTGTTACCTCATCGTTGTTCATTGTTTACAAAAGTTAAAGAATACCGTTTATTAATCCGCACTTTTGCAAACTAACACCAGAGCCATTTACCACACACCGGGGGGAGCCAATTGCAAAGCCTGCACGCCGATCACCTTTTACAGCGTCTGCAACAGGAAACGGCCGGACCGCTGCATGAGCGACTGTTTCGCTGCCTGCGCGGCGCCATCATTGACGGCGTTCTGCCGGCGACCCACCGCCTGCCGGCCTCGCGCGACCTGGCCCGCGAGCTCGGCGTTTCGCGTAACACGGTGCTGAACGCCTATGAAACGCTGCGCGCCGAGGGCTACGTTCAGGCACGCACCGGCAGCGGGACCTGGGTCGCAGAGGTGCTCCCGGAAAGCTGCCTGCAAAGCCAGGCCCGCGCACGCGCCCCCACGCCCCCGCGGCGGGGAAAAGTGACATTGTCACAAAGAGGCAATACCCTGCTCGGCCACGCCGGCGCCTCGCCGCACCAGTGGGGCGCCTTTGTGCCCGGGGCGCCGGACGTGACCGCCTTCCCGCATGCCCAGTTCAGCCGCATTCAGGCGCGGCTGAATCGCGAGCCGGAGATTGATCGGCTGATTTACAGCAGCAGCGGCGGCGGCGTCGAGCTGCGCGCGGCGCTGGCCGACTATCTGCGGGTCGCCCGCTCGGTCGCCTGCGATGCCGAACAAATCATCATTACCGAAGGGATCCATCAGGGGGTCGATTTGATTTCCCGCCTGCTGTGCGACAACGGAGACCGGGCGTGGCTGGAAGATCCCGGCTATTGGGGTACGCGCAATCTGCTCCGCATCAACGGGCTGGAGATTCGGCCGATGCCGGTGGATGAGCAAGGACTGGTTCCCGACCTCAGCGATCCGCACCCGCCGCGGCTGATTTGCGTGACACCGTCACATCAATATCCCCTGGGATCTCACCTGAGTCTGGCCCGTCGCCAGCAGCTGCTGGCCTATGCCCGCCAGCACGGCAGCTGGATTGTGGAGGATGATTATGACAGTGAATTTCGCTTCTCCGGTCAGCCGTTTCCGGCGCTGCAGGGGCTGGAGCCCGACTCACCGGTGATCTATATGGGGACCTTCAGTAAAACCCTCTACCCGGCGCTGCGCATAGGCTATATGGTGGTCCCGCGTGCGCTGGCGGAACCGCTGCGCCTGGCGGCGGCTGAACTCTATCGCGGCGGCCACCTGCTTATCCAGCGCGCCCTCGCGGAGTTTATTCGTGAAGGGCACTATGCGGCGCATATCCGCCGCATGCGTCTGCTGTACGGTAAGCGACGGGCCTTTTTGATCGGACTTATCCAGCGCTATCTCGGCGACGCCTGGCTGCGCGAGTTCAATCACGACGCCGGCCTGCATCTGGTGTTAAACCTGCCGGCCGACGCGGATGATGTGATGATTGCCGCGCGCGCGCTGCGGCGCGGCGTAAAGGTACGGCCGCTGTCGCAGTATTATATGCAGCCGCAGCGGCGTCGCGGCCTGCTGCTGGGCTTTGCCTGCGTCGAGGAGAAAAAGATGATGGCGGCGTTTGGCGTGCTGAAACAGTGTCTTGACAGCGGGAGTTAGCCCCCGCCACCGGCGGTTATCCCTCGTCCGCCGCCCGAGGGCGGTCGCGGCCCAGGGTAGCCAGAAAGGCAGCGATAAAGAGCGCGGTAAACAGCAGTACGACGGTGGGCGCCGGGGCGCTGTCGAGATAGAACGACAGCAGCACCCCGCCGGTTCCCGCCAGCAGCGACGCCCCCAAGGCAACCGCCAGCGCCGTGGCAAAGCCACGGGTAAGCAGCATCGCAATGGCGCCGGGGGCAATCAGCAGCGAAATGGTCAGGATAATTCCCACCGCTTTCAGCGCCGCGACGATGGTCAGGGCGATCATCACCAGTAGTCCATAGTGCAGTAGCCGGCCGCGCAGGCCGCTGGCCCGCGCCTGCACGGGGTCGAAGGCGTGCAGCAGAAAATCACGCCACTTCATCACCATAACCAGCGTGACCGCCGCGGCAATGGCGCCGGCCTGCAGAATGTCTGCCTGGCCCACCCCCAGCATGTCGCCAAACAGAATGTGATTGAGGTGCACGTCCGGCTTTAGCGCAAGATACAGAATCAGGCCGGCGCCAAACATGCCGGAAAAGACGATCCCCAGCACGGTATCCTTTTTAATACGGCTGTTGTCTTGCACGAAGCCGCTGGCCAGCGCGCAGCACAGCCCGGCAACAAATGCGCCGATGGCCAGCGGCAGGCCCGCCATCCACGCCAGTACCACGCCGGGAAAGACCGCGTGGCTCATCGCATCCCCCATCAGCGCCCAGCCCTTCAGCACCATAAAGCAGGAGAGCAGCGCGCAGGGGATCGCAATGATAAGGGTGATCGTCAGCGCATTGATCATAAAATCGAACTCGAACGGATTCATGCGGCCCCCGCGTTGTTCTGCGCCCGCCGGCGGTTCGCCAGCAGCCCGTGGCGGGGCGCGAACAGAAACGCCAGCAGAAACAGCAGCGTCTGCGCAACCACGATAATGCCGCCGGTCGCGCCGTCAAGATAGTAGCTGAGCCAGGCGCCGAGAAAGCTGGTCACACTGCCGATCGCCACCGCGATAATCAGCAAGCGCGGAAAGCGATCGGTGAGCAGCCAGGCGGTCGCGCCCGGCGTCACCACCAGGCAGATCACCATAAAGGCCCCGACGGTTTGTAGCGCCGCCACGGTTGACAGGGAGAGCAGCGTAAAAAACAGCAGCATCAGTCGGGTCGGATTGAGACCAATCGCGCGGGCATGCTGCGGATCAAAAAATACCACCAGCAAATCTTTCCACTTCAGCAGCAGGATCAGCAGCGAGACGCCACCGATTATCGCCAGCTGCACAATGTCTTCCTGGGTTATCGCCAGCACGTTGCCAAGGATCAGCGTCTGGATGTTCACGCTGGTTGGATTCAGCGACACCATAAACAGGCCAAGACCAAAAAATGAAGTGAAAATCACCCCAATAATCACGTCCTCCTTCAGCCGGGTGCGCTGGTTTAACAGCAGCATGCTGCCCGCCGCCAGGCCGCCGGAGAAGAAGGCCCCAAGGGAGAACGGCAGGCCAAGCATCAGCGCGCCGGCCACGCCCGGCACGATGGCGTGCGACAGCGCGTCCCCCATCAGTGACCACCCCTTCAGCATCAGGTAGCAGGAGAGAAACGCGCACAGACCACCGACCATGGCCGATACCCACATGGCATTCAGCATGTAGTCATAACCGAACGGCGCGATCAGCGCAGCGACCATGTTGCCCCCCTGCGGTCAATCGCGGCCGCTGCCACCGGTGCCGCCGGCGCCCCCTGAAACGTACGCGCCAGATTGGCCTCGGTCAGCGTCTCGTCGGTGGCGCCGCTGGCGAGGACAGTGCCGCGGATCAGCACCGTACGGTCGCAAAACGACGGTACCGCATCGATGTTGTGGGTGGAGACCAGCAGCGTGCGCCCCTCCTCGCGCAGTTCGCGCAGCAGGACGATAATTTTCTCTTCGGTTTGGACATCCACGCCGGTAAACGGCTCATCCAGCAGGATCACCTGCCCGCGCTGGGCGATGGCGCGCGCCAAAAATACCCGCTTCTTTTGCCCTCCGGAGAGTTCGCCGATCTGCCGATGCCGCCACGCCAGCATATCGACCCGCGCCAGCGCGGCGGTAACCGCCGCCTTGTCCGCCTGACGGGCGATCCGCAGCATTCCCATGTGACCGTAGCGACCCATCATCACCACGTCCTCCACCAGCACCGGAAAGTGCCAGTCCACCTCCTCAGCCTGCGGCACGTAGGCGATACGATTCTGCCGCAGCGCCTGGGCAACCGGCTGGCCGAGCAGCTGAATACGGCCCCGCGTCGCCGGCAGGATCCCCATCATGGCCTTAAACAGCGTGGATTTGCCGGAACCGTTCATTCCCAGCAACGCGGCGATTGTCCCGCCGGGCAGCCGGAGGGTGGCATCGCGCAGCGCAGTGTGACCATTACGGTAAACCACGGTGAGTTGCTGCAGATCAATAGCCGGAGTGGCGTGCTCCATCATGGTTCCCCCGCCCGCAGGCCGCTGACCAGAGTGCGGAGGGTCACCTGTAGCAGGTCCAGATAGGTCGGCACCGGTCCGCCGGCGGCGCTGAGCGAATCCACGTACAACACCCCGCCGTAGCGAATCCCGGTTTCCCGCGCCACCTGGCGAGCAGGCTTATCCGAAACGGTACTCTCACTAAAAATAACCGGGATCTTCTCGCGGCGAACGGTATCAATCACCCGGCGCACCTGCTGCGGCGTACCCTGACTGTCGGCGTTTACCGGCCACAGCCAGCGTTCCTGCAGGCCAACATCCCGCGCCAGATAGGAGAACGCCCCTTCACTGCTTACCAGCCAGCGGCGCGAGGCCGGCAGCTGATCGATCGCTTCGCGCAGCGGAGCCACGGTCGCCACAATCTGCTGCTTATAGCGCTCGGCGTTGCGCTGATAGTTGGCCGCATGGTCAGGATCGAACTTCACCAGGGCATCGCGGATATTATCGATGTAGATCATCGCATTGTCCGGCGACATCCACGCGTGCGGATTGGGTTTGCCGTTGTAGGGCCCCTCGCTGATACCCAACGGGGTAATCCCCTGCGAGACCACCACTTCCGGTACATCAGGAAGGTGCTGATAAAAGCGTTCAAACCAGCGCTCCAGGTTCAGACCATTAGCGAGAATCAGGTTCGCCCCCTGCGCCCGGCGAATATCCCCCGGCGTCGGCTGATAATCGTGGATCTCGGCGCCCGGTTTGGTTATCGAGATGACGTCAGCGTCTGCGCCCGCGACGTTGCGTGCCATGTCGGCGATTACCGTAAAGGTGGTCACCACCTTAAATTTTGCCTGCGCCAGCGGCGCGGCGGCCAGCAGCAAGGCCAGTGTCAGTCCTCTCAGCGCGGTAGTCATTGACTCTCCCCAATACGCCCGCCGGCGTCGAAAAAAACAGCATAATTAGCCCGTGCTAATTTTTATAGCATAGGCTATATCGCAATGAGAATACCTTTTATTTACTTTACACAGCCGCGCCGCGCCGATTTATTCCCGTCGGGCAAGAAACGGCTGATTGTATTACCCCCGCCGGGCAGGCCATGCTAAGGGGCACCCGCCCCCCTGGCCTGGGTATAAGGAGATAACCATGTCAGCGCCTCAGGCAACGGCTGCCCCGTGGTTTGAACGCATAATCGATGAGGAGGAGCGCGGTGTTCAGCCGCTGTTTCGCGGCCGCGCAGCGGCGCTGGCGACCATTGTGCTGTGTTACGGTGGCCGCGAGGTGGATCGGCTGGAAAGTGACAGTCAGGGTAACTGGCTGTGGTTGCCCAGCCAGCGCACCCTGCGCGAGTGCCTGCGCAGCGCCGGGGAGGAGCACCAGCCGCTTGATCTGGTGGCGCACTGCCTTGATTCTCACGGCAACCTTAGCCCACCTTCCCCGCCCGTGCCTCTGCCGCCTGCCTGAATCGCCGGCGGGCATACTCCGCCTCCGGCTCAAAAGCCCGCTATACTGACAGTGACAATCCCGTTTTTACGCAGGAAAGAGGCAGCTATGGCAACAGGTATCGTAAAGTGGTTTAACGCAGAAAAAGGCTTTGGCTTTATTACCCCGGACGATGGCGGCAAGGACGTATTTGTCCACTTCAGCGCCATTCAAAACGCCGGTTTTAAAAGCCTCGACGAAGGACAAAAGGTCTCCTTTGAGACCGAGCAGGGACAAAAGGGTCCCAGCGCAGTGAACGTGAAGCCGGTTTAACCCGACGCGGCGCGGTGGTTTTTTCGCCCATCACGCCGTTTCTCCCGCCTTTCAGGATTTTCTGAGCACGCAGTGCTTGCGATTCCCCTCCGTTTCTCCCCGCCGCCCGCACCGGATTTGCTACACTTCGTTCAGGCAAAAATGGACGGGATTTCCTGTCCCATGGGAGAGACAATGAAAATCAAAAGTTATGCCGCCATGGCACCGGATGAAGCGCTGAAGCTGTATGAATATGACGCGCCAGCGCTCGGCGCCGATGAGGTTGAAGTAGACGTTGACTACTGCGGCGTCTGTCACTCTGACCTGTCGATGATTGCTAATGAGTGGGGCATTTCCCGCTACCCGCTGATTGCCGGCCACGAGGTGATTGGTCGCGTGGCGTCGCTGGGCGAGGCAGCGAAAAACAAAGGCCTGAAGGTCGGCCAAAAGGTGGGCATCGGCTGGACGGCGAAAAGCTGTCAGCACTGCGATGAGTGCATTAATGGCCGTCACGTTAACTGCACCCGCGGCAGCGTCCCCACCATTCTGAACAAAGGCGGCTTCGCCGAGAAGCTGCGCGCCGACTGGCAGTGGGTAATCCCGCTGCCGGACAGCCTGGACGCCGCCGTCGCCGGCCCGCTGCTGTGCGGGGGGATAACCGTGTTCAAGCCGCTGCTGATGCACAACATTAATGCCATGAGCCGCGTTGGGGTGATAGGGATCGGCGGTCTGGGTCACATTGCGATTAAAATTCTCAAGGCAATGGGCGCCGACGTTACCGCATTCAGCTCTTCCGCCGCTAAAAAAGCATCGATTCTGGAGATGGGCGCCAATCACGTGGTCAACAGCCGCGATCCGGCGGAGCTAAAGCGCCTCGCCGGTCAGTTTGATTTGATAATCAACACCGTGGCCGTGGATCTCGACTGGCAGCCCTACTTCGACGCGCTGGCGCCGCAGGGTAAATTCCACACCGTTGGTGCGGTTATGAAGCCGTTCAAAGTGCAGGCATTCAGCCTGATCATGGGTGACCGCGCGGTCACCGGCTCCTCTACCGGCTCCCCCGGCCAGCTGCGCAGCCTGATGACCCTGGCCAGCCGCGCCAATATCGCACCGCAGGTTGAGTTTTTCCCGATGTCGAAAATCAACGACGCGCTGGATCACGTGAAAGCCGGTAAGGCGAACTACCGCGTGGTGCTGCAGGCCGACTTCTAAGTCTGCCGCCCCCAGCGCCGACCACCGGCGCTGGGGATCGCTTCTTCTGTTGCCCCACGCATGATTTACCCAGCATGAGTGTTCGTCAGTCCCCTTAACTCGATTTACCGCCCCGCGCGCGTGATTCACTCTGTCGCCTGCCAGTACGGCGGTTCGGCAAACACCTCAGTGAAATAGTCAATTGTCGCCCGCACATTGAGGGAGAGATGGCGCGTCGCCGGCCACAGCATCGCGACCTGCTGCGGCGTCATCGCCACGGCCGCCTGATACGCGGTTAACACGCTTTGCAGCGCACCGCTGTGCAAACTGTCGCCGAGCAGCCAGTCGGGAAACAGCACCAGCCCCATACCGCCCACGGCCGCCCGTAGCAGGGATTCCGCGCTGTTGGAGGTAAACACCGCGCTGACCGGCTGATGCTGCCACGCCGTCGCGCCCTGGCGAAAATACCACTTGTTAGCGCCGGACGCCGATCCGCGGTACACCAGACAGCGATGACTGACTAAATCAGCCGGCCGCCGCAGCGCGCCACACTGGCGCAGATAGGCGGGCGACGCGGCCAGATGGTAACGCTGCGTGGCAACTATTCGCGCGTGCAGGCGGGAGTCCGGTAGCGCCCCGATGCGAAAAATCAGGTCGCAGCCCTCGCGGTGCGGATCGATAAAGTCGTCAGTCAGCGTTAGCTCAACCTGCAGCAGCGGATAGCGCGCCGTCAGTGCTGGCAGCCAGCGCGCCAGGTGGTGCTGCCCGAAAAACTGCGGTGCATTGATGCGCAGCAGGCCGGCCGGCTGTTGATTTTTTTCCGCCAGTCGCCGCTGCGCTGCGGCTAGCTCATCGCGCACGCGCCGCGCATAGTCAATTAGCAGATGGCCCGCCTCGCTGGGCACCACCGCGCGCGTATTGCGGTAAAACAGCTGTTGACCCAGTGCGTCCTCCATCTGCTGCACAATCCGCGATACGGTAGACGCCGACACGCCTTCCCGACGGGCCACCTCGGAAAAACTCTGACTCTCATAAACCGCAATAAAGTAGTGTACCGCGCGCAAGGACAGCGCTTCGCTCAGGTTCATCTGTGCACTTCCTGCATAGGTGTTTATTACATTATACCATTTTTCGCAAAGTAAAAGACGGTTACCCTGCCCGGGCTATTTTTCACCGGGAGGTAAACAATGAATCTGTTACTGATAGTACTGGTGGTGCTGGGCGGCATGGGCCTGTCGGTCGAAGCCGGACTGCTTGGCCCACTCAGTGGTCAGGTGGGCGACCTGTGGGCCACGCTGAGTATCTTCGGCGTCGGCGCCGCGCTCACCTTCCTGCTGATGCTGTTTTTCAGTCCGCGCGACGCACCGTCTTTCTTTGCTCAGCCCGGCTGGCAGCTAACCGGCGGGATCCTCGGCCCGGGCTATGTGGTGATCCTCACGCTGGCGACGCCGGTCATTGGCGTGGCGATGACCATGATTGGCATCCTGGCCGGACAGGTGCTGAAAAGCCTGCTGATTGATCACTACGGCTGGTTCGGCACGACGCCGCGACCGGTGGACAAACGTCGCCTGCTGGCGCTGGTCTGTATTGCCATCGCGCTGGCGCTGGTGGCTGGAGGTAAAGCATGACGCTGATAATGATTTTACTGGCGATCGTTGGCGGCGCGCTGCTCAGCGTGCAGGCGGCGATTAATGGCCAGCTCGGTAGCCGGGTGGGGGTGTTGCGCTGCGCCTTCCTGACCTTTTCCGTCGGCGCGCTGGTGACCCTGCTGCTGATCTTTTTCTTTGCGCCACCGCAGCCCAAAACGCTCCTGGAGGTACCAAAGTGGCAGCTGGTCGGCGCCCTGCTCGGCGTGCCCTACATCGTGATTATGGTGCTGGCCGTGCAGCGAATTGGTACCGCGGTGGCCACCGTGGCGGTGATTTTCGGTCAGCTGACCATGAGTATGCTGATTGATAATTTTGGCTGGCTGCACAATCCGGTAATCGCGTTTACGCCGGGGCGCATCGCCGCGATAGTTTTTCTGGCGCTGGCGCTGGGGTGTATTTACGCCAGCCATCGCGCACAACCGCAATAGACCTCAGCCCCCGATCGCGTCGGGGGCTGAGCATTATGACTTTATACCGAACGCCGTCCGGGTAAGCGGGAACTGGCGCAGCAGCCAATATAAGATGACAGACGATCCCACCGACAGACTAATAACGCTGAGGTAATACGCCCAGGCGCTGACAGGCTGCGGATCCAGCAGGTAGCCATACAGAATAATAAACGGATGGTGAAAGACATACACCACCAGCGCAGAGCGGGTGATGAATTCCACCAGCGGTGAGTGGCTAAAGCCATCCCGAAGGAAAAGCGAAAACACCAACGGAATGGCCAGCAGTGGAATCAGCGCCTCCAGCAGCGGTTTGGCGAAGGTAAAGCCCGGCAGCGCCTCGCCGTTGAACCAGACCAGCATCAGTGCCAGCAGCGCGGCGAGCGACAACCACCAGGGGAGAGCCATCATACGCTGCACCGACGGCGCCTGCGCCTTCAGGGCAAAGCCCAGCAGAAAAAACGGCATATAGTGCAGAGTGCGCACGGGAATCTTTAGCACTTCTCGCAGCTGCAGCGGCCAGCCGTCGGGGATCAGGCGGTTCATTATCGCGCAAACATACAGCACCGCTACGATCGCCGCGACGCCTGCCGCGACCGGCCAGCGGCGCCGCAGCCGCCGCTCCAGCGGCGCGTGCCAGCGCAGCACCAGCGCAGACATAAGTAACAGGCAGTACAAGAACCAGAGGTGTGATACCAGGCTGCCCACGTGGTGATCCGGGCTGACGCGCCGGACCAGCCACGCCTGCGGCAGGGCAACCAGCAGCGTCGCCGTCAGCAGCGGTAGTGCAATTTTGGTTAAGCGGCTGTGCCAAAAAAAATCGCTGCCCTTCTTTTCAATCACCAGATGACAAAAATAGCCGGAGATAAAAAAGAACAGCGCCATGCGAAACAAATGAGATATCGCGGATAATAGTGGAATAACGTCGCTTTTATGATGGGCGCTGTTATAAACCCAATTCATATCGCCGAGCAAAAGTCCAGTATGGTAAGGTATTCCAATTAAAATTAGGATAGCTCTTAATAAATCCAGGCCGTGCGCCCGTTGCTGACTTGCCATTACCGCTCCTGTCTTATCAGACTGTTTATCGTATCCCACTGTTACGCACGCTGAATTATTCAGCGTGGAGGCAACTGTCTGCCTGAGATATTTTTTCGCGGCGAATAATAGACTTTTCTTTATTGTGCGGGCCAGGGGTAATGGCATAATTCGGAATAACCCCCGCCCGACGGCGGGCCGCGGTTATCACCGGATCCGGCAGGCCCTCTTCCGCGGCGCCCGTTCGCCAATGGCGCCCGGCGGCAGCAGATTCGACCGGCAGCCGCGCCGGCGGATCGCAGCCGGCGTGGATATCAATCATGCCGCATCGCTTCCGTATCCGTCCCACCAGCAGTAACGTACGGGGCTGCGGTAGCGCCCCATCCGCCCGGCGCCGCGGTCCGCCGGGCCGTCGCGTTAAGCGCTGACCGGCGAAACCACCGCCGTCAGATTGCCCTTCATGTCTGGCGCCGGTGCAGCCGACGCCAGTGAAGTATCGTTATCCACCTGACTGCGGATCCGCGCAGGCGCTGCGGCAGCTTCCGGCCTGGCATCCCAAATAGCGGCGGCGAGCGCGCGAGCGCCGTAGCCGCAGGTCAGCACCGGCAGCGCCATGTGACCCAGGCCGCCGCCGTGCGCCGGGATCCTCGCCGGCTGTGGGTGGACCGATTCCGCCGACGGCCGGCAGGCACGACTGCGAACAGTGATGTTTCCTCTACAATCGGCAGGCAGCGAGCCATCACGCGCCGCCGATGGCCGGCCAGCAGGGGCCCCGACAGCCCTGCGCCCTCACCGCTTTCCCGCTGCGCAATCAGTGACACCGTCACTATTTGACGCCCGCCCGTCGGCGTTTGCATGCCGGGAGTGAACGGCCTCACGCCGTCGGCGAGGCCCTGATGAAGCGGGCAAAGATCGCGCACGGCATTGTTGCCAAACCGCAATACGGCTTGCACGGAATAGCGCCTTTGAGGATTCAGGAGCCGCAGTGACGTCCCGTTCGCCCCGGCGCAACATCTTGTGGAAGCGGCCCGGCCGGGAGGCTACGCGCGGATCGGCGGTTACCGTTGCAGACATTTAATGGTACATTTGCGCCGACTTGACTGACCTGCCTGAGGAGGCAACACCATGAACCAGGGGCCATTGACCGAAAACGAACTGAACTGGCTGGACGACACGCTGGAAAAATACCGCAGCGAGGCGTCCATCCAGGACGTCGCCGAACTGGACGGCTTGCTGACCGCGGTACTGTCCGGCCCGACAATGGTGGAACCCAGCCGCTGGCTGGTTGCGCTGTGGGGCGGCGAGAAGCACATCCCCCGCTGGCACTCCGAGCGTGAGATGTCGCGCTTTATGGATCTGGCATTTCAGCATATGAACGACATTGCCGACCGCCTTGCCGACTATCCCGAGCAGTTTGAGCCGCTGTTTGGCACCCGTACGATGGAAGGAACGGAGTTTACCGTGGTGGAAGAGTGGTGCTTTGGCTACCTGCGCGGCGTCGGTTTAAGCGACTGGTCGTCGCTGCCAGATGCGCTGCAGCCGGCGCTGGAGGCGATCCGCCTGCACGGCAGCGAAGCGAATTTTCCCCGCGTGGAGGCCCTCAGCCCGGAGGCCTTTGCCGACAGCATGGAGGCCATTCGCCCGGCGGCGCTGGCGCTGCATGATTACTGGTTAACGCTGCCGCCCTCCGGCAACGAAGCGCCGCAAACGCCCGCCGTGGCCGACGCCAAGCCGGGCCGCAACGATCCCTGCCTGTGCGGCAGCGGCAAAAAATACAAGCAGTGCTGCCTGCACTGAGTATGCGCACGGTCGCGCTGACCGCCGGGATCGAGAACCTTAGGTATCCTCGCCGAGGCCAGCCAGCAGCCTCGCCAGCCAGGCGGCGGGAATACCGTGCCGCGGATGATCGAGACGAAGGCCAAACTCGCGGCTTAGCGTATCGGCGAGGGCCGCGGCGTCGGTGAGCCATTGCGTTTGCCGCGCGCTCCCCTGCACCCGACTCAGGCAGCGATTGTTGAGACGCCGACTGCTCCCGTCCCGCAGCGAGCGGGCCACCATCAGCCGGTGGCGAAAATGCGATGCGGGCCAGCTGGCCACAAAGTGATTCGCCATGCGGTAGTCTGCAGGATACTGCGCCGCCAGCGTAAACTGATACAGCGGCAGCCAGCCCGATGCCGTGTGGCTCTCCAGCCGCCAGCCGCGCGGGCCGCAGCGCAGGCGAAAGTCGCCGTGCGGCGTGGGCTGCACCACATCACCCATCAGCCGCAGCGGTGCGGTCAGGGTTTGACCGCCAAAGCCGACATCCACCAGCCAGCGCTCGCCGTCGAGGGTGACCATCATCATCCGGTGGCTGCGCGGGGGAACCTCATCGCTATCGCCGAGCAATACCCGGGCAGCGAGATCGCGAACCCGAAAGCCAAGCTGACGCAGTCCGGCCGCAAACAGCCCGTTAAGTTCAAAACAGTACCCTCCCCGTCCGGCCGTCACCAGCTTGTCAAAAATGCCGTCGTCGCTGAGATCCAGCGGGCGTCCCAACAGTACGTCGAGGTTTTCAAAGGGGATCGCATCGGGCTGGCAGCGGTGCAGCTGCTGCAGCGTAGCCAGATTAACGGCAGGACTGCCGTCGTAGCCGATACGCGTAAGCCAGGCAGGCAGAGCCCATGTCATGACGCGCGTTACAGACTGTAGCCGGGTTTTTTCGCCAGCGTCGCCAGCTGCGGGGCGATCTCGGGATCCCACACCGCCTGCTTCCACGCCTCCGGACTGACCTCCTGTAGCGCAAGGCTGACCGACTGCGGCTGGCTGCCGAAGTGGCGCGCAATCAGCGCGGTCACCTCATCGGCCAGTGCCTGCTGCTGTTCGGCTGACAGGTCGCGAGGATAATGTTTGATGGTGACGTGTGGCATGGGCATGACTCCGATGAAGGGATAACAGTGACCTGAACACTACGATAATAAACCCCGGCTGAACAGCATGCGGATAATACACTCATTATTTTTCGCATCATCGGATAAATCTGGCACACTGAGCGGGTGTTCTACTACCGAGGACTGAATGCGTCCACACCGATGAAAAGCAACGCCGTGGACCCACTGTTGCCTATATGGAAATAACCCAGGCATTAATCAGAATGATGTGTCGTTTTATCTCTCCTTCCTGCGTCCGCACGCTGCGCGACCGCCATTTCCGTACCGCGCTGTAGCGCGCTTCTCCCCTGCTGTGACGCTCAACGGCGTCTACCCGGTTTTCTGTGGTTACCACGGAAATGATGATTCTCTTTTTAGCAGGAGAAGTGCATGTATTACTGGAGCGTGCTTATTCTGGCGATCGTCGCCGAAATTACCGGTACGCTGGCCATGAAATGGGCCAGCGTGCACCAGCAGCCGCTTGGCTTTGGCGTCATGCTGGTGATGATTGCCCTGTCCTATATTTTGCTGGCCATCTCTATCAAAAAAATAGCGCTGGGCGTCGCCTACGCCCTGTGGGAAGGGGTAGGTATTATGCTGATTACCCTGTTCAGTATCGCGCTGTTTGATGAAGCGTTTCCGCCGCTGAAGGCCTTTGGCCTGGCGGCGCTGGTATCCGGCATTGTCTTCATCAAATACGGCGTGATTCAGGCGCCGCGTCGGGGGGCACAGGATGCTGACTGACTGGCAACACGCTGCGTGGCTGCTGCTGGCCATTGCGCTGGAGATAGTGGCCAACGTTTTACTCAAGTACAGCGATGGCTTTCGCCGCCTGCTACCCGGCATCGCCTCTCTGCTGGCGGTGCTGGCCGCCTTTAGCGCGCTGGGTCAGGCAGTAAAAGGCATTGACCTGACGGTGGCTTACGCACTGTGGGGCGGATTGGGATTGCTGGCCACGGTGGCAATGGGTTGGATCCTGTTCAATCAGCGGCTGACGCGGCGCGGCTGGTGCGGACTGGGGCTGCTGCTGCTGGGTATGACCTGTATCCATCTGGCCTGACCGTGAGCGGCCCCCATCACGGGGGCCGCAACATCAATTACCGCTGACCCGCCAGACGCTGTTGCCGGCATCGTCGGCGATCGGCAGCCCGCCCTGGCGATCGTCTGCCAGTCCTACCGGTAAGCCCCGCACCGGTTTTTCACCCTCGGTCAGAAAGCCGGAGAGCACCGTTTTCGGTATCCCGCTCGGTTTGCCGTTTACACAGTTAATCCACACGACGCGATAGCCATTCAGCGGCGACCGGTTCCAGCTGCCGTGCTCGCTGATAGGGGGTCCGCTTGGAAAATGGGAAAATATCCTACGTTAAGCCTGTTTAATGAGCTGGCATGACGGGCAGCTATGAGCGAAAAGCAGACATTCGGCGCTCTGCCCCATGCCATAATTGGGGTTTGAGGGCCAATGGAGCGGAAACGTACGCCAACAGCATAGCTTATTGTTTTAAAGAGAACCCTAACTCAGCCGTTCGAAAACCTACCCTCACAGTCAAAGCGAAACAGCCCAACGGCGTGAAGCCGTCTACTTCGGTCATTACCTCAGTAATAACATCTGCATACGTTTATGTTCCCTTCGTCTTAACTCCCTGCGATGAGGATGGTTATGGCGATTTAACTCAGGGAAAGAGGATGACCATACGTTATCCGCTACGGAGAGCCGACGGAGGGGACGATAAGGACTATGACGAGCTGCTGACCGACATCCGCAAAAACGCCCACGGTTGGTGGTGACTTGGCATTAGTCATGACTGGCACGGGGGGGCCCCATCAGGACCTCATCGTCTCCGGCTTCGGTGCTGGATCCGGATTCGCCGGAAAAATCGGTCCCGCTCCAGTTCATGATGGCCGGCGAGGTGCCGGCATGGCGGGTAAACCGGGATGACGTAAGGATGGCGTGTTACCAGGAACGCCCCCTGCGCCAGTCCGGCACCTTTGTGCTGGTCAAATCGGTGTACAAGCCCGATGAACAGGATGAATCCTCCAGGCTGACGCTGTATCAGCTCTAGATGCACACCGCGCCACCGTCAGAATTTCCGAAACGCCCCCTTTACCGCGCCACGCAAAAAGGCCACGGGGTGCGGATGCGTAAACACTCCCGCGACGGTAACAGCCGTCAAATCGTGGCGGACGTGCTGGCAAATAAGCACGATCACGCCAGAACGCTCCTTTCACTGTATTGAAGCAACCGATTTTACCCGCACGCTGGATGAACGCTGGGTTATTGATGTCCTGAAAAGCATCAGCTCGCACTTTGACAGCGAAAAAGGCCCCGCATCAGCACAGGCAAAAATGTTTTAGGACAGCCAGATCCACAATGCTGAAAACAGAAGACCGCCCGACCCGTATCCTGATAAATCCCAGGACAAATGGCTGTTTGGCGCACTGTATACCAATCAGATGAACATCCCGGAATATGCGCGACGGCTGATAGTGAGGCATGACAGCGACTGGCACAGTACCCGCGAAGATTCACGCTGGTCATCGGTATTTAAAGACAGGCATGATAGTCCAGTTGTACAGCGGGCTAACGGGGGATTTCTGGACGCCACGCGCTGGATGGATAAGGTGCCGTCGTTCGCCACTCAGCGCGCAGTGTGGCATTTTCATCCGCTTGAGTTGCTGGAGAGGCTTAAGCCCGGAGGCGGGAAAATCACGCTGCCAATGTTGCGGAAGATATGATAGTCGCAAGGTCAGCGACAAGGTTCTCCAGCAGGTGGCGGATGAGATAAACGATAATCTGGAGCGTTGTCGCCTTAATACAGAGCTTCGGCTGTATCACTTTATGGCTCAGGTTTATCAGGAAACCGGGGTTAATTTTTCAATTACTGAAAACTTAAATTATGCACCAACAGCACTTCCAGTTTATTTCTCATATTATCGCCGCCGTCCGGAAGTCCTCTTCCGCTACACCCGACAGTTAAACCTTTCACGCCACCTCGGGTGTTTCGCACCAGGCCTTCACGCTCATCCCACGCAGAATCATCAGCCAGGCCATGACGATGGCGACCATCATGATCGCAAACAAGGACCAGTGCGGCAGGTTGGTCAGGATAATACCGGTGATCATCGGGTTTGCCGCCGCGCCGAGCCAGCCCAGCGCCTGGGCGGAGAAATAGCTCGCCTTCATTCCCGGTGGGGCAATGTTGTCGATCAGCATGTATTCACCCGGCGCATAGATAATCTCCCCCAGCGTGAAAATGGCGGCAGCGATGCCCCAGTAAACCAGGTTTTCCCCGGAGAGCATAAAGCCGCCCAGCCCCAGGATAAAAAACAGGGTGGCGAGGGTCATCAGCGGGCGAATATTGCTGGCTGAGATCTTGCGGCCCAGCGCATATTGCAGCGTCACCACCACGGCGGCGTTGACGGGCAGCACCACGGCGACCACCTTTTCGGCGAAATCACTGTCCGCATCCGCGGCCAGAACGTATTGTGAAATACAGCTCGCGAACGACCCGCCCACGTACGACGCCAGCAGGCCAGAGAGCGTGTACCAGAACAGCGCGCGGTCTTTCAGCAATACTGACGGCTGCCACGGCGTCCTCTCCTCTGCGGTATCTAACGCCACGCTTTTCTGTACAAAGAAATGGATAAAGCCCAGCGGCAGGGCGGCGCAAAAGGCCGCCAGCCAGAACGGCAGCTGCAGGCTGTACATCACCAGCAGGGTGCCAATCGGCGGGCCGACCGTCCAGCCAATGTTCAGGAAGCTGTAGTTAAGCGAGAAGACCCGCGCCTTCTGGCTGGAGGTGAGTACGTCAGAGAACCAGGCTTTCAGCACCGTCGAAAAAACGGAGTAGGCGCAGTTGATCAGCGCAAAGAACAGAACCACCAGCGTGACGTTATTGACCAGCGGGATCGCCATAAACCCGGCGATAAACGCCGCGATCGCGATCAGCATGTAGCGTTTTTTATCAAACTTATCGGCCAGAATGCCAAATCCCAGGCTAAATACCACGCCAATGGTCAGCGCCACGGTCAGGGCATAACCAATATTTTCGACGCTCATGCTGTAGACGCGCGTGAGATAAATGGTCATGAACGGCAGCGTTGCCCCTCTACCGATGGTTAACAACAATGACGATGCCAGCAGCGCTGCGGTTGAACGCCTGAGAGATGGTTTCATATTCCTGCCCGACAGTTGCTTCTGCTTTTATTAAATGTGTGTTAACAGGATTACCATGACCTAAGGGGCTTGTATAGCACCGGATTTATCCCTAAGTGCTTCAACTGCCTGCCAGAATTAATGATCTTCTCGCAGCGTACTTTTTCTGCCACCTTGATTCGTTAACAAATTATTAATAATTCAGGGCGGGGTATGACGCGTAAAGACAGGCTGCTGGCTTTGCTGGCGGTAGCAGTATGGGGGGTTAATTTTGTGGTCATCAGGACTGCGCAACATGCCGCTGCTGATGCTGGCCGGTATCCGTTTTATGCTGGTCGCCTTCCCGGCCATCTTCTTTTTGGCGCGTCCAACGATCCCCTTTAAACTGCCGCTGGGCTACGGTCTGACCATCAGCTTTGGCCAGTTCGCGTTTCTCTTTTGCGCCGCAGAGCGGGCTCCCCTTCAGAGAACATGCTGCGCTGATTAAGCAATATTACGGTTACCATGAATTTGGCAATTTTTCACGGTCTTTTCGCCTGAAGCGTCTGCTGTATACCCGGGCCTGGCTCAGTAATGAGCGACCCGGTCTGATGTTTGATAATGCGGTTGCCGCCGGCGCCGCACTTTTTAGAGGCCTTCTGAACGATCCCCATGACGAGCTGCTTTGGCCGGCTGACCGGTTTCGGTGGACCGCTGGCCTCAACCCCCCGCACATCACCGTTTGGTAAGGTTTACAGCTGGCGCGGATGCAGCAGGCCCTCGGCAATTTTATCGATGCGTAATCCCCCGGCGACGCGCGGCGCTTCGCCCGGTTACCAGGCGATGCCCGTCGGGACCTGAATCGGCGGCAGTAAAAAACGTTGAGCTTCGGGCCGTTGCGGGTCGGCCCCGATCTGTTTCGCCGGATCCAGCGCGGCGCCATTATCGCAGGCGGTCAGACAGAGCGGCAGCGCCAGCAGCGGGCGCAGGTGACGCGAGCAGCGACTGATGGCGCCTCCTTATCGATGGCGGGCAGCGGTCGCCACATCCAGATGGGCTATCCGTAACGCCACCACCGTCAGGGTAGAGAGCACCACGCCGGCAGGCACCACCGCCCGGGCGTCACGGCTGTGGATAAAGGCATGAATGATCGCCAGCCCCCTGACCAGCGCATTGAGCCAGAAACGGCGCCGCTGTACCACACTGTGCTGTACTGCCCGCCCCGGCCATACCTGCCCGAGGCTCATCAGCCGGGGGGTCGCCGCCAGCAGCAGCGCAAAGACGATCAGCCAGCTGGCTGCCTGAGTCCAGAACGGTTGATAGCTAAACAGATAGCGGGTGTCACAGATTAGCGCGGCGGTGAAGCAGCCCAGCGGCAGCGGAGTAAACAGCGCGTAGAGCGCCGGTCGCCAGAGCGGCGGCGCGTAGGGAGTCACGGCCATTAACATTCTCCTTTTAAACGCCACGGCGGACCCGGCCGCCCGGCTGTAAAAGGTTAGTAAGTTTAATGTATTTTGCGAATTATCCCTGCGCGGCCGTCGGCGGACAGCACTGGCGCACCAGCCGCAGCAGAAACGTCACCGCCGGCGCCAGCAGCGCATCGTTAAAATCGTAACGCGCATTGTGCAGCGGGGCCGACGGCGTGTGGCCGTCCGCCCCGATCCAGAAATAGGCGCCGGGGCACTGCTCAAGCAGACAGGCGAAGTCCTCCGACGCCATCGATGGCGTAACGTCCCAGCGCAGCGGCCAGTCGGCCTGCTGCGCGGTGGCCTTCACCTGCGCCGCCGCCGCCGCATGATTGTCGGTTACCGGATAGCCCGGATGCCAACGGAGCGCGCCCTCAACGCCTGACAGGGCGCTTTGCGCCTCGACAAACTGGCCAATCAGCGCCCGAACCCGGTTACGAACCGGTTGTTGTAAGCAGCGCAGCGTCCCCTTGAGCACCACCGTTTCCGGGATCACGTTAATCGCTTCGCCGCCGTTGATTTGCGTCACGCTGACCACCGCAGACGCGGTTGGCGCCAGCCGACGGGACGGAATGGTTTGCAGCGCCATGATCAGCTGGGCGGCGGCGACAATGGGATCGGCGCCGTTTTCCGGCATCGCCGCGTGGCAGCTTTGGCCCGTGAGGGTTATCTCAAAGGGATCGAGCGAGGCCATCATTGCGCCCGCATTCAGCGCCACCTCGCCCAGCGGCAGGCCGGGCCAGTTATGCAGCGCATAGATGGCGTCCATGGGAAAGCGGCGGAACAGCCCTTCTTCAACCAGGCGGCGGGCACCGCCGAGATTCTCTTCCGCGGGTTGGAAGAGAAAATGCACCGTGCCGCTGAACGCGCGCTGCTCGCTCAGTTCCCGCGCGGCCGCCAGCAGAATCGCCGTGTGGCCGTCGTGGCCGCAGGCGTGCATCACGCCGGGGTGCTGCGAGCGCCAGGGCGCTTCGCCCAGCTCTTGGATCGGCAGCGCGTCCATGTCGGCACGCAGTCCGATCGCCGGTCCTGGACCGTTCTCCAGCGTGGCCACCACGCCGGTGCCCGCCAGCCCTTCCGTCACCTGCAGCCCCCAACTGCGCAGCCTGGCCGCGATGCGCTGGCTAGTGCGATGCTCCTGATACCCCAGTTCGGGATAGCGGTGAAAATCCTGACGCCACGCCGTGACTTCGGCCAGACGCTCACGGGATAGGGACATAGTGACTCCTTGCCGTTCCGGCTGCGTTAACTCTTGCCAGCTTAACGCGTCGCGGCCAGGGATGCCAGGCGGGCGGAAGCACGGCGGGAAGATCCCGCCGTGGGGGGAATTACAGCTCGGTGACCACCGCCTGCTCGCGCAGACGCGATTTCGGCAGCGCAGCGTTAAAGTCGCTCTCGCTGCGATAGCCAACGGTCATCAGCACCAGGCTACGCAGGCCCTGCTCCGCGAGGCCGAACTCGGCGTCGACGGCCGCGGTGTCAAAGCCTTCGATCGGCGTGGCGTCCAGCCCCAGTGCGGCCGCGCCCAGCAGGCCGGATCCCAGCGCCAGATAGACCTGCTTTTCCATCCATTCACTGACGTCACCCGCCTCGCGATGGATATTCACAAAGCCTTTACGCACCTGATCGGTCGTCGCCTCGGCGTCCGGTTTGGCAAAGCGGCCGTCGGCAGCTTCCTGCGCCAGGATATCCGCCAGGTAAGCGTCGGTCAGAACGCGACGCACGCAGAATACCACCGTGTGTGAGGCATCGCGCACTTTGCTCTGATTGAAAGCAAACGCATCGCCTACCGCGCGGGTCAGGCGCGCTTTGCCGTCGTGGCTGCCCACCAGCAGGAAGTGCCACGGCTGCGAGTTCACTGAGGACGGCGCGTAGCGCAGCAGCGCCATCAGCTCATGCAGCGTCCCCGGCGGGATGGTTTTGCTGCTGTCATAGGATTTGGTGGAGTAACGCTCCAGGCTCAGTTTTTTCAAATTCATTCTGCTCTCCGGCAATCGGTTTTATTAAGCTATAGGTTACGATATCAGTTTAATTGTCTCTAACGCACTTCGTGCCCTGCCGGCTCTGCCGTCAGGGAGCCAGGCGCGCTGCCAGCGCAGTAATATCGCTGGCGACCAGATCCGGCTGAGGAGCAAGGGGATAGCACGCCTGCCCCGGTCTGGCGATAAAGGCGGTCTTCAAACCGGCCAGCCTGGCTCCCCCTATGTCCCAGCCATGGGCGGCAATCATCATGCATGCGGCGACAGGGCTGCCCATCTGCTGCGCCGCCCAGTGGTATACGCGCAGGGCCGGTTTATAAGTATTTAGCGTTTCAACGCTGAGAACCGCGGTGAAAAAGTGCCCAATCCCGGCAGCGCGCAGCTGCTCCTGCGCCAGCGTAGCGGAGGAGTTGGTCAGCGCGACCAGGGTATAGCCACGCTGGCGCAGGAGGGCGAGCCCCGGCGGTACATCGGGATGGACCGGCAGCGTGGCCAGTACGCTAGCAAGCGGGCGGTCTGCCGCCGCCAGCGATACCCCGTAGCGCTCCGCGGTCATCTGCAGTACCGCCTCGGCGATATCGCCAAAGGGGTGCCAGCAGCCGGTCACGCTATCGACCAGCGAATAGTGCAGTAGCGACGTAAACCAGACGTCGGCCAGATCCGCCCTGCCCCCCAACCTTTTCCCCACGCTGGCCTTCAGCGGTGCGGTATCCAGCAGCGTTTCATTGACGTCAAAAAAGAGTACCCCCGCGGTTTCTGATACTTCACGTCTCTCTGTCACCTTCCCTCCGGAACGCCGTCTGTTGAGTTAAGTGCCGCGCGGTTAGCGGGCACGATAAGCCACCGGGCGTGACCGGCGGGTTCGGGCAGGCGTCCGTAACGGTCGTGAAGCCCGCGCCCGCCCAGGAATACCGATGTCCGGCGGTGAGTCAGGCCGCGGCAGCGTTAATCTTCGTAGTGTAGTTCCTGCGGCTGAGCGGGAATGATCCCTGCGTCCAGCGGTTCGTCAGTGAGGCGCTCGGGCCGCGTCAGGGCCGCCAGCTCCACGGGCGCCAGCGGTCGCAGCAGCGCACGCTGCTGCTGCAGTGCACGCTGCCGGGGACACTGACTGCCCGGCTCGCGGCTGAACGCGTGTTCGACGCTGGCTAACGCCCGCGTGGCCGAGGGGAGAAAGTGTTGGCTGGCATAGCTGTCCACCGATAGCAGGCTGACCAGCACGGCATAGTTGACCACCACGGACGCCACCAGCGTGAGACAGGCGACGGCCACGAGGCGCGGAGTAAAGGGGATGTGCTGCGGACCGGGGAGCGGCGGAACATCGACGAACGACGGTGGCGGGATGGCTGCCGCTTCCGCCTCGATGGGCACGCTGTGCATCGTCACCTGAACGGTTTCCGGCAGCAAAAAACCGCGCCGCGGAACGGTTTTGATGATCTCCTCGCCGCACTCCCCCAGTTCGCTAAAGGCTTTACGCAATGCGTAAATCACGCCATGCAGCGTATTGTTGGTCACCGCGATGCCAAACCGTTCCCAGGCATACTGACAAAGCTCGCGGTGCGCGACGATTTTGCCCGGGTTTTCCAGCAGCAGCTTCAGACAGAGCGCGGCCGGCGCGCGCAGGGTGAGGCGCTGCCCGCTGGGGGGATGGATCAGCGTGTTATCGGTTATGTTAAATGTAATGCACTGATTAATGGTGAAGGTTTTATTCATGCTGTTCGCCGTCTTAAGCGCGCCATAGGCCGGTAAATGGGTTAAACACGCCAGGGAATGGCGCGTGCGCCCGATAATGCATACGACAGAGCCGGCCCGCTAGAGGAAGCAGGCCGGCTCGATTGATATACTATATCATAACGAAATGGCGAATTACCAGGCGGGAATCGGATCGGGATAGTGTTGCCAGAGGAGTGGCCCGGCCGCCATTTCCACGTCGTTAAGCAACGCCGCGTCCAGCGCCGCCCGCAGCGCCGCCTCATCCATTTGCTGGCCAATAAACACCAGCTCCTGACGCGCATCTCCGGGCCCCTCCTGCCAGACCTCGTGGATCATCGCCAGGCTCTCGGGGTCTTCTGGCCACTGATCGTCCGGCACGCTGGCCCACCACAGCCCTGCCCGCCCCTGCCGCGCCATGCCACCGGCCTGGGACCAGCTGCCGGCAAACTGCGGCCGGCTGGCCAGCCAGAAGTACCCTTTGGAGCGCACGACGCCGGGCATATCGTCGGAAAACAGCGCCCAGAAACGCTGAGGATGAAACGGCCGGCGCGCGCGATACACAAAACTGCTAATACCGTAGGTGTCGGTCTCCGGCGTGTGGCTGCCGCGCAGCTCTTGCAGCCAGCCGGGAGCCTGCGCCGCGGCGTCAAAATCGAACAGGCCGGTGTTGAGCACCTTCTCCAGCCCAATACGACCAAACTCGGTTAGCTCTATGCGCGCGCGCGGGTTCAGCCCCTTCAGCAGTCCGACCAGCCGCTCGCGCGTTGCGGCATCGATCAAATCGCATTTGTTAACCAGCAGCACATCGCAAAACTCGACTTGCTCAATCAGCAGGTCGACCACCGAGCGATCGTCCTCTTCGCCGAGCGATTCGCCACGCGACTGCAGCGAGTCCTGAGCATCGTAATCGCGCAGAAAATTAAAGCCGTCAACGACAGTCACCAGCGTATCGAGTCGCGACAGCGACGAGAGCGAGCGGCCCTGCTCATCGCTAAAGGTAAAGGTTTCCGCCACCGGCAGCGGTTCTGAAATGCCGGTAGATTCGATAACCAGCTGGTCAAAGCGCCCTGACTCCGCCAGCTGCGCCACCTCAACCAACAGATCCTCCCGCAGGGTACAGCAGATGCAGCCGTTACTCATTTCGACCAGTTTTTCATCGGTGCGCGACAGCGCGGCCCCGCCGTCACGCACCAGGCTGGCATCAATGTTCACTTCGGACATATCGTTGACGATCACCGCCACCCGTCGCCCCTCGCGATTGTGCAGAATGTGATTTAACAGCGTGGTTTTACCGGCGCCCAGAAAGCCGGACAGAACGGTGACGGGCAGGCGAGTATCGCCGGAAGCAGTGTGAACAGTCATAAGACCTCCTGAATTTTGTCATGTTATAACATAACAAACATCAGGGCGAAAGGCGTTCGCGGCTTGACGGTGCGACGGGGGAGGAAAACGCGGCGGCGAGGCAGCTGGCTCAGGTGCCGGACGACACCTGAGCGACAGCCATTACACGACGGTGGAGAGCAGCAGCGTGCCGGCAAGGCCGCAGAGCGCAATGATGGTCTCCAGCACCGACCAGGACTTGATGGTTTCACCAATGGTCAGGTTGAAATACTCTTTGAACAGCCAGAAGCCGGGATCGTTCACGTGCGAGAAAATCACGCTGCCGGAGCCCACCGCAATCACCATCAGCTCCGGGCTGACCCCGGTGGTGGCAATCAGCGGCGCCACGATCCCGCCGGCGGTAATCGCCGCCACGGTAGCGGAGCCCAGGGCGATACGCAGCACGGCGGCGATGGTCCACGCCATCAAAATCGGTGACACGTTGCTGCCGTGCATCAGGCTGGCAATGTATTTATCAACGCCGCTCTCGACCAGCACCTGCTTAAACGCCCCGCCGCCGCCGATAATCAGCAGCATCATGGCGATGATTTTGATCGAGCTGGAGAGGGTTTCCATGACCTCGTCCATGCTGCGGCCGCGGTTAAGACCAAAGGTAAAGATGGCAATCAGCACGGCGATCAGCGTCGCCATGACCGGATCGCCAAAGAACTCCGCCCACGGCAGCAGCGCGTGACCGGCGGGCAGGATCATCTCGGCAACCGCGCGAATGGCCATCAGGATAACCGGCACCAGCGCGGTCCAGACGCTAACCGCGAAGCCGGGCATCTCATCATCGCTAAAAGTTTTCGGGTTCCACAAGCCCGGCGGCACCGGCTTATCGATGCCCTTCAGGCAGCGGGCAAATACCGGTCCGGCCAGAATCACCGTTGGAATACCCAGCAGCGTACCGTACAGCAGGGTTTTGCCCATGTCGGCGTGAAACAGCGTGGCAATGGCGGTCGGGCCCGGGTGCGGAGGGAGAAAACCGTGGGTCACCGACAGCGCGGCGGCCATTGGCACGCCGACGTAAAGCAGTGGAATGCGCGCCGATGCGGCAATGGTGAACACCAGCGGCAGCAGCAACACAAACCCGACCTCATAGAAGAGCGCAAAGCCGACGGTGAAACCGGTCAGCACCACCGCCCACTGAATGTGCTTCACGCCAAATTTATCGATAAGCGTTGTGGCGATGCGCTGGGCACCGCCGCAGTCGCTAAGCAGCTTGCCGAGCATCGCGCCAAAGCCCATGATCAGCGCCAGGCTACCGAGGGTTGAGCCTACCCCTTTTTTGATGGCGGCGATCACCTCATCCACCGGCATTCCCTGCATAATTCCCACGGCCAGCGCCACCAGAATCAGCGCAATAAAGCCGTTCAGCTTCAGGCGAACCATCAGCAGCAGAAGCAGCAAAACGCCGACGGCAACAATAACTAATGGCATCTCTTTTCTCCCCGATCGGCTCACGCATGCGCGCAGCGACCCGTTGTTATCTTTGTCTGTGGCGGGGGGCGTCTGCGGCGATGTCAGCGTCAGAGGTGCAGACGCGGGTTCCCCAGCCGCGCAGTGTTACCGGTATCATGATACGGGTAACATTCACCGCAGGGGAATGGTGACAGCGGGGGAATTTCGGTTTTTGCGATGACGATCACGCGTAACGCGGCTGCAGGCTCGCGGTTATACGCTGGCGCCCGGCAGCAGCGTAAAACCGAGATCGATGGCGGATGAAGTGACAGCGTCACCCTTCAGGCGGGCCAGCAGCAGTTCGGCGGCGACGCGCCCCATCGCTTCGCGCGGCGTGAGCACGCTGGCGAGCTGCGGATCCATCGCCTGGCCGGGATCGAGGCCGTGAAAGCCGGCCACCGCGATATCCTGTGGTACCCGCAGGCCGCGACGCTGACAGGCATAAATGGCGCCGATCGCCAGGTCATCATTGGTGCAAAATATTGCATCGGTATCGGGATACGCCTGCAGGGTTTGCGCCAGTAGTTCCGCGCCCAGCGAATAGGAGGAGGCGCGTTCGGTCAGGGTACTGCGCGGGGTGAGTCCCGCTTCAGTCATCGCCTCGGCGTAGCCCTGCTGTTTCAGGCGCGTGCGCTCGTCCAGCCGCGCACCGTGATACACCACGCACCGTCGCCCTTTGGCCAGCAAATAACGCGTCATTTGGCGTGCGGCCTCCACGTTGTTAAAGCCAACCGCCATATCCAGCGCCGGCGAGGCGCTGTCCATCACCTCCACCACCGGGATCCCGGCTACGTCAATCATCTTCAGGGTGCGCGCCGTATGCTGCCGCTCGGCAAGGATCAGGCCGTCGATGTTCCACGACAGTAGCGAGGTCAGACGCTCCTCCTCACGCTCCGGGCTGTAGCCATAGTGCGCCAGCATGGTTTGATAGCCGTGGGAGTCCGTGACTCCCTCGACGCCGCGCAGCAGTTCAGCGAATACCTGGTTGGTGAGGGAGGGCAACAGCACGCCAATGCAGCGGCTGGTGGCGTTAGAGAGAATATCCGGCGCCCGATTGGGAATATACCCCAGCGTCTCCAGCGCCGCGGCGATGTTGTCGCGCAGCGCGGCGGACACCAGGTTTGGGTCGCGCAAATAGCGACTGACGGTCATTTTAGTGACCCCTACCAGGTCGGCCACATCCTGTAACACCGGTCTTTTTTTCTTCATCGGGGTTCACGCTTCAGTTACATGCCGCGAGTGTAGCACACTGGCACGCGGCGGCGATCAGTCAGCGCAGGTACCGGTAACGCGCGCGATGGCCGCCTGCGCCTGGGCAATCACTTCCTCCACCGGCACCGAGATATCCAGGGCGATGACGTCAGGCTCATCGGCGCCCGGCGCTTCCAGCGTGGCGAACTGCGTTTGCAACATTTGCGGTTTAAAAAAGTGGTTTTTACGCGCCTTCATGCGCGATTCGATCACCGCGTAATCCCCTTTCAGCCAGAGGAACGTCAGGTTGCGGCTATCCTGACGCAGGCGATCGCGGTACTGACGCTTCAGCGCCGAGCAGACCACCAGCGACACCGGCTGGGTGCGCTGCATGGCGTAAATCGCGTCGTTGATTTTTGCCAGCCAGGGAGCACGGTCGTCGTCATTCAGCGGTTCCCCGCGCGCCATCTTATCGATATTCGCTCGCGGATGCAGAAAATCGCCGTCGAGAAACGCGGCGGAGAGGCGGCGGGCCAGCTCGCTGGCGATCACGGTTTTACCGCTGCCGGAAACGCCCATCAGTACAAAGGCGTGGTGAGAGGATGCAGACATGGGGAACTCCTGTCAAAACCACAACCCGACCATCAGGTTGTTACCGGTAACATTATCGGATTTCCCGCGGTCAGCAAGCACGATACGCCGCCGTCGCTTCATTTTGTGATGAACTTCAAAAAAAGGGCGCCCGCCCGGGCGCCCATCAGCCGAGCTTATTCGAACCGCCAGGCCACGTTCAACCCGACGCCCCAACTGCGGCCGGGCGAGGGTTCAAAATAGCGACCGTTACTTTCGTTAACGATAACCGAACCAATAAACTGCCGATCAAACAGGTTATCCACCCGAGAGTAGAGATCGACCTCCAGCTGCTTCACCAGCCAGCGGTAGCCCGCGCTGGCGCCGGCAACGGTATAAGAGGGCGTTTTGACGCTGTTGGCATCGTTGGCCGCGATGCTGCTCATATAGCGCGCGTCAATACCGGCGTGGAATCCGGCGGCCGGCGCATAGCCCAGCGTGGCATAGCCCATATTGCGCGCGACCCCGGGGATGCGGTTGCCAACCGGCACCTCTCCTTCGCGGTAGGTCGCATCCAGCCAGGTCCAGGCCGCCTGCAGGCGCCAGTCGGCGGGCAGCGGCTGATCCAGCGACAGCTCCAACCCGCGCCGACGGGTTTCACCGGCGTTTTTGTAACTGGTGCGGCCATTATCACTGCCGTCGACGACAATTTCGTTACGGGTATCGGTCTGGAACAGCGCGGCCGTATACAGGCCGCCGGCGAGGCGGGCTTTACTGCCCACTTCCAGCGTATCGCTGCTCGCCGGCTGCAGGCCGCTGTTCAAGCCGGTGCGATCATCGCTGCGGTAGGAGAGCTCGTTAATGGTCGGCGTTTCAAAGCCGCGGCCGGCAGACACGTACGCATTCCAGTCCGGCGTCAGCGCGTACTTCAGCGCCGCCACCGGCAGCCAGCGATGGTAACTGGCCTCGCCGCTGTCGTCGCCGTTATTCGCGGTGATATAGCGATCGTTGGAATCAAACCTGACCGTGCTGTAGCGCAGCCCCAGGTCGAGGGACAGCGCGGAGGTCAGCGCCCAGTGCGTTTGCAGATAGGGATCGAGGTTCCACATCCGGTTACGCTCATCGCGACGCAGATTGCCCTGCTGTCCCAGCTGCTGCTGACCGTTGACGGTGACAAAGTTCTCGTAGCCCTTACGCTGTTCGGTCATCGTTTCAAAATCCAGACCGCTGGTGACGCTGACCGGGATGCTCAACAGCGTATCGCGGTGGGTCCAGCGAGTGTCGACCCCCTGATAGTGGCGCGTTAAATCAATCACACCGCCCGCATGGCCGGGCCTTTGCTGCACCACCGCCGGAATCGACTGAAACTGGGTGGTTTCGCGCTCCCCGGCCCAGCCCATCACGCTCACCTCGTCCTGCTCGCTGAGTTGCCGCTGCCAGCGCAGGCCGGCCTGGGTTTGGGTCAGCTTTTTGCGCGCGTTATACAGGGTGACGTTGCTGGCGACCTGGCGCGGATCGTCACGCCACTGCGCTTCGGTCAGGCCGCCGGGATCGTTGGCGTTAATATCGACGCGGTTAAACAGCAGGGTCAGGCTACTGACGTCATCAATTTGCACCCCGAGTTTAGCGTTGCTGAGGTTTTTGCGCGCCCCGCTGTGGTCGCGCCAGCCGTGGGTCGTCATGCGGGTAGACGAAACCAGATAGTGCATATCGCCGGGACGATCGCCCTCACCCAGCGCGCCGCTCGCTTTTGCGCCGTAGCGCCAGGTTCCGCTACTGCCGCCGTAACCGCCAACCGACAGCGTTGCCGGCGCGCGGCCGGTTTCGCTCTCCACGTCGATCACCCCGCCGGAAGCGTTGCCGTACAGCGCTGAAAACGGCCCGCGCAAGACCGTTATCCTGTCCGCAGACTGAAGATCGATATTGGAAGTCTGCCCCTGCCCGTCCGGCATGGTTGCCGGGATACCGTCCACGTAGATGCGCACGCCGCGCACGCCAAAGGTGGAGCGCGATCCAAAGCCGCGCACCGACAGTTGCAGATCCTGGGCAAAGTTTTGCCGGTTCATCACCTGCAGCCCTGGCACTACGCCCAGCGTTTCAGAAAGGTTAATTTGCGGCTGAGACGTGCGCAGGGTTTCGCCGTACACCACGCTGACCGCGGCCGGGGTGTTCAGTTCAGACAGGCCGCTGGCGGCGGGACTGGCGCTGACCACCAGCGTATCGTCGGCCGCCGCGTGAGCGTATGCCAGCGGCGCCAGCAGGGGCAACAGCAGCAGTGGAGTGCAAGAGTCAGGTTTTTTCACGATGTGTCATTCTGTGTTAATCAAGGTGCGAATAGTAATGATGTTAGTGTCTTTTGCAATGCTTTCCAGCGAATAATGAACCAAACGGTTCGCCTGACGCCACGGGCGATCGCGCGACCAGTCGGAGAATAGTTACTCATTTCAGCCCTTATTCCACCGTTTGCCCGGTCGCAGGCTGCCCTACAGTAGTCACATTTGGCTTAAGTCTCACGTTGAACGGAAAAGGCAGGCTTGTGGCAACAACATTCTTACGCAGCGGGCCGCTGGCCCCGCTCCAGGCCCTGGGCGAAAAGGGTCGTCCGGTGTGGCACTACGCGCTGCAAATCCGTGAAGCATTGCGGCTGCGTCATGCCGAAGCGTTAGCCAACGTGCTGGCCATCCCGCAGTCGCACGACGCCGGCGATCGGCTGGACTGGTACGCACCGGTGGCCGGCAGCGCCATAAGCTGGCAGGCCGCCAGCGCCGCCGAGCGACAGCAAATGCTCCGCCAGCTGGAGGCCTTTCAGGAGGGCGTGGCGCAGATAATTAGCCGCGCCCGCCAGGCCGACAATCCCACGCTGTGCCTGTTTGCCGCCCTGTTGCAGAAAGCCCGCCACTTTCCCGATCCGCAACATGTCTGGCTGGTGAATGGCCAGGCGGTGATCACCTGTTGGGGATTCCTGCGCCAGCAGGCCAAACCGCACGGCGATCCGCTGGCCTGTTTACGCCTGGCTCCGCCGGCGGCGTGTTCGCATTCCGCAGGGGCGATTCCGCTGTCGGTACTCGATGAACCGCTGCCGCCACCGGCGTCTGCGGCCACCGCGTTCCCCGCGGCGCGGCGCCGCCGCGCCGCGATACTGGCCGGCGTGGCCGCCGCGGCGCTGCTGTCCGGCAGCGCCGGCTGGTGGCTGACGCGTCCTGCGCCTGCACCTGTACCGCCAGCCTTCGCCATCGCCCCCTTTAGCTTGCCGCCGCTGACGCTCATCCTGCCGCTCGGTACGGCGACCGTGGTCGCTCCGGCAGCGGCGATACAGCCCGCGCCGCCGCGCACGCTGCCGGCGCACGCCCTGCTGATGCCCGAAGCGTCGGTTCGCGCCGGCTCCGTCAGTTTTCTTAATGGGCAGTGGCGCGTGAGGGTAGAAATGACTCCGACGCAGATCGGTCGTCAGCCGGTGCTGCGCTATGCCTTTACCCGCGGCACCGGCACCGCACGCATCACCCTCGCCGATGGCGTCAGCTGTCGCGGCGCGGTGCAGAGCGGGCTGATGCCCTCCGGTGCGCTGGCGATCAATACCCGCGCCCCGGCCCGCTGCAGCGATGGCAGCCGCTACCGCCTGCCCACCATCAGCTGTAAGGCCGGCGCGGGCGACGTTGCCGACTGCAGCGGTGATTTTGGCCAGCAAACCGTACTGCCGTTAACCATTACCCGAGAGACGCGCTAATGCTATCCCCGCTTTCCCCCCCGCCGGCGTCGCTGACGCTGATTGCCGACAGCGGCATCCAGTTTGTCGATTTCACCCTGATGCTGCCGGCGGATGATGAGCGCCAGTTTGTCCGTCAGAGTGCCAACGGTCCGCTGCTGCGGCTGCAGCGCGAGGGCGAGCCGCCGCGCTGGGTGCTGTCATCAACACCCCAGGCGCCAGCGGAGGTGGTCAGGCCCGAGCTGGGCCTGTCGCTGCGGCAGTCGTTGGAACGCTATCAGGGCTGCTGGCTGCCGCTGCCGCTGCTGCGCGTTGATCCATCGCGCGCGCTGAGCGGCGGTCCGGATAACTGGGCGCGCGTGCAGGTGACCGCGCAGGACGCGACGGCATCCGGCGGTGCCACCCACCGCGTCTGTATCGCCCTGGATACCGCGCTGCTCAGCAGCGAGCACCATGGCCCCTGCGCCGACGACGTCACCAACGGCACGCTGTTTTCTCTGGCCTGGCGTAACGAGGAGCTGACCCAGTTTCTTGACCACACCTGGGTGGACGGCTGGCTGCGCGAGGCGTTCAGCGCCGGCGACAATGGGCTGCGCAGCGAAGCGCAGCTGACCCGTGCGCTGAAGCTGTTTGAATATCAGGGCCACTATCTCAATCTGCTGCAGTTACTGGCCGAACAGCTGCCGCTGCCGTCGGTGCGCCTGACCGCCCGCAGCGAACTTGCCCCCAGCATCGCCGTGGATCTGGTGCTTGACGTCGGCAATTCGCATACCTGCGGCATTCTGGTAGAGGAGCACGCCGGCGACAGCGACGGGCTGCGCCACGTCAGCGAACTGCAGCTGCGCGATCTCAGCGCGCCCCATCAGCACTGGAGTGGACTGTTTGATAGCCGAACCGAGTTTGCCGAGGCGCGCTTCGGTAAGGCGCATTTCTCGCGCGAGAGCGGCCGCGAATCGGCGTTTGTCTGGCCCTCGCTGGTAAGAACCGGGCACGAAGCCAGCCGGCTGGCGCGCCAGCGTGAAGGCCGCGCCGGCGCTACCGGGCTCTCCAGCCCGCGCCGCTACCTGTGGGATGACGCGCACTTTACGCCCGGCTGGCGCTTTAACCAGCGCGGCGAGGAGCCGGAGGCCATCGCCGCGCCGCTGATGATGCTTATCAACGATCAAGGCACGCCGCTCGACGCGCTGCCGCCGGAAGCGCGCCTGCCGGTATTCTCCGCTCACTACAGCCGCAGTTCGGTGATGACCCTGATGCTCAATGAGCTGCTGTGTCAGGCGCTGATGCAAATTAACAGCGTCGGCCACCGGCTGCGGATGCGGCAGAGCGAACAGCCCCGCCGCCTGCGTCACATTATTCTTACCCTGCCTTCGGCGATGCCGAAACCGGAACGCGAATGTTTCCGGCGCCGCATGCAGCAGGCGATTGCGCTGCACTGGCAGTGCATGGGCTGGTCCGCGGATCGCATCCCCTGTCCCGAGGTGCAGATGGAGTGGGATGAGGCGACCTGCGGACAGATGGTCTGGTTATACAATGAAATTCAGGTCAACTTTGCCGGCCGCACCAACGCTTTCTTTCACCATCAGGCGCGCCCGGATAAGCCGCCAGAGGAGGCTGGCAGCCTGACCGTTGCCTCGATTGATATTGGTGGCGGCACCACCGATCTGGCGATCACGCACTACCAGCTGGCGGAGGGTGACGGTCAGACCCGGCGCGTCCACCCGCGGCTGCTGTTTCGCGAGGGGTTTAAACACGCCGGCGACGATATTCTGCTGGACGTGATTCGCCTGTGCGTACTGCCGGCGCTGGAGAGCCATCTGCAGCAGTGCGGCGCGGCGGATGCGGCCGGTCTGCTGCGCCGCCTGTTCGGCGATGGGCAGCAGGCGAACGGCCTGGCGGCAATGCGCCAGCAGCTGACGCTGCAGCTGTTCATCCCGCTGGGGCAGCAGCTGCTCAGCGCCTACGAGCGCTGGGATCCGCTGGATGCGCTGGCGGAGGTAGAGGCCACGTTTGGCGCGCTGCTGCCGCAGCCGATCGCCGCGGCGCTAAATCAACAGATTAATGCAGAGATAGCCCGCAATCTGCCCGCCGGCGACGCCCCCTTTGCGCTGCTGTCCACCCCGCTGGTGGTGCGGTTAGCTGACCTGCACGCCCTGTTTCTGTCGCCGGAGCTGCGCATTACCCAGAGCCTGCGCGCGCTCTGCGAGGTGGTGGCGCTGTATACCTGCGACGTGCTGTTGCTGACCGGTCGTCCGGCCTGCTTTCCCGGCATTCAGGCCCTGTTTCGCCTGATGCAGCCGCTGCCGGTGAACCGCATTCTGTCGCTGGAGGGCTACCACACCAGCAGCTGGTATCCGTTTCAACACCGGGGGCGGATCGCCAATCCGAAATCGACCGCGGCGGTGGGTGCGATGCTGTGTCTGCTGGCGCAGGATCTGCGGCTCGGCCATTTCTGGTTCAACGCCGGTGATTTTCAACCCTATTCCACGCTGCGCTACCTCGGTCCGCTCGGCGCCGACGGCTTGCTCAGCGATGAAGCGATTGGTCTGGCAGAAATCGACCTGGACAGCACCGACTACCGTACCGACAATCAGCGGGAAATCGTGATGCACGGCAACCTGTGCCTCGGCTTTCGTCAGCTGGATAATGCCCGCTGGCCGGCCACGCCGCTCTATCAGTTAACCCTTGCCGATCCGCGCCTCGCGCGGCGGGTCGCCAGCGACAGTGCGCTCTATGTGCGCCTGCAGTCCGACTGCCCCGCCGGCGAGCGCACACCGGAGGGGTTCCGCCTCGCCAGCGCGCGGTTTGGCGATGGCACGCCGGTGGCGACCAGCCAGCTGCGCTTGACGATGAACACCCTGGCGGGCAGCCTGCAGGGTGAAAACCACTACTGGATCGACAGCGGGAGCCTCTACGCGTCATGAAACTGACCGTCTATCAACGCCAGGCGCAGGCCGTGGCACACTGCCTTGATCGGGCGCAGCAGTGGCTGACCACGCCTGAGGTACAGCCGGTGCTGGCGCAGGACGCCGCGTTTCTTGCCACGCAGCTGCAGCTGGCGAGTGGCCGCGCTGCCGCCCTGCAGGAGGCGGCAGCATCGCCCTGCACCCTCGGCATCGTGGGCCAGAGCGCGCGCGGGAAAGCGGCACTGCAGCAACAGCTGGTGAACGTTGAGGCCCACTGCCAGCCCGCCCTGCAGCCGCTGTCGCGCAGCCGCGCGGCGTCGGTGCGCATCGGTGGTCGCGACCAGCAGCGGGATGACGAAGTGGCGCTGACGCTGCTCTCCGCCGCCGAACTGTTCGCGACCCTGGCCGCGCTGGCAACGCCAGGCCCGCTCGGCGAGCAGGTGGCGGCCTGCGAAGCGCGCCTTGAGCGCGCGCGGGCGCGCGCGCAGCCGCAGCGGGTTGACGGCATGACTGCCGCTGACGTGGCGCATCTGTGGCAGCTGCTGCGGCTGATGGGCCTCAGCGCCCCACAGCTCGATACCGTTTTCTGGCCGGAGGCGCTGCGGCTGGCGCCGCGGCTCCCTCCGGACGATCGGCTGCGGCTGTTTGCTCCGCTGTGGCGCGAGGAGGGTGAATGCCAGCGGCTGGCGCGGCTGGGCCTGGCGGCGCTCGATTTACTGAGCCAGGCGCCGCGCGTATGGCTGCCGCTGTCGCTGTTCGCCGACGGGGACCCGCTCGCCCTGCCGTCGCGTCAGGATGACGCGACGATCGTCCTGACGCCGGTGATCCGCGACCAGCGGGCGCAGGCGCAAACCCTCAGTCGCGAGGAGCTTAGCCTGCTGGCGGCGGAGCTGCAGCTACCGCCGGCCACCCCCCATCCCGCCTGGCACGACGATCCGGTCGATGTGCTGCTGTTTCCCGCGCTGGGCGCCCCCTTTGACCTGCCCGGCGAGGCGGGGCTGCCCACCCGGCTGGCGCAGGCAAAAAGCCGGATGCTGCTGGCCCGCGCCACCGCGCTGCAGCAGTGCGATCTGCTGCTGATCGCCACCGCCGCCAGCCAGCGGGAGCAGGCGATGATCGCCGCGCAGGCGCTGTGGCAGTGGCTGGAAGAAACCTGGCCTGCGGCCGCGCCGGCGGCGGGTAAACCGGCGCTGCTGTGGTGTTTGAGCCGCTGGGATCAGCGCGCGATCGACCGGGTCAACTTTGATGGTGCAGTACAGCGGGCCGCCGGACAGCCGGGCGAGAGCTGGGGCACGATGCTGACCAGCTCGGCGCGCGACCGGGAGCGAATGCTCAGCTGGCTGCAGAGCCTGCTCTGCCCGGCGCTGCGTCTGACGCGACTGGCCACCCGGCTGGATGCACTGCGCGACGACGTGCGCGAGCGGCTGCTGCGGCCCTGGCTGGATGATGAGACCGCCCTGTCGCTGCCGCACAAGCAGCAGCTGGCGCGCGCGCTGGTGAGCGGTCTGCAACGTCAAGCCAGCCAGCACGGCGCCCTGCTTGAGAGTCTGCAGCCCGGGCGGGACACCCTGCGTCAGTGGTGGCTGCAGCGTCTGACCCGCCATTCCTACGGCGATCAGACGGCCACTTCGGCGCGCGACTGGGGGCTGGATCTCGATCTGTTTGCCGCTTCGCCGGCGGCGGAAACGCCGCGGCAGGCGATCGCCTGTCCGCAGGAGGCCGCGCCGGCGCTGGTGCAGCTGTGGACCCACCACCTGCGCCTGCTGCCGGATAATCGTCCGCTGCTGCTGCAGCTGGGATTAAGCCGTCGTGAGATGGCGCAGCTGACTCAGGAGTGCCTGACGGCGATTCAGCGCCTTGACCTCAGCGGCCAGCTGGCTCAGGCGCTGGCGCCCATTCCGTCACGGCAGGATAAACAGCACCTGGCCGAGCAATCCGCGCAGAGTGCGGCGGCGGTGATGGGCGACTTTGTCGCCTGGCTGGGTTTCCAGCAGCGGCCGGGTTACGCGCGGCCGACCAGCCGGGTGAATACCGGGCAGCCCATTTTTAGTCGGCCACCGGCGCAGGCGCAGCGATGGCAGCCCGGCAAGCGCCTGACGCGGCTGGATGCGCGTCCGGTGAACACCACTGCACACTATATTTATGACTGGCTGGTGGCGCTCAACGCGCTGATTGAAGAGAATGCGGGCTTCCGCGCCGCGCCGCTCAGTCCGGAGGCGCGCCAGCCCCTTTGCCAGCTGATAGCCGCGCTGGAACCGCCGCGAACTTAACTGACCATCACCGTCAGCTCGCCGGGCAGCGCCAGCTCCGCGTCAAACCACAGCGCCACCAGATCATCGAACGTGCCATCATCGGCGCGTTCGTGGAGGTGGCACAACCGCACTTCGGCCGGAAGCGGCAGCATGCCGCTGGTTACGGCATCCCACAGCGCGTCCAGGTTGTCGCCAAACGTGTCCGGCAGCGACCAGTCGCGGCGACACTGCTGGTAAACGTCGGCCATCGTGTCCAGATGGCGAAAATCGAAGGTGTATGTTTGCATCGGTTACTTTACCGCCTCCACGTGTCGATAGTGATCGCGGGTGAGATAGATCAGTCCGTCGGTCGAGTACAGCAGCCGCTCAGCACCGCGACGACCACAGCGGTAGTTAATGTCCGCTTCAAACCACTGCCGGCCCGCCTTCATCGGCAGCTGCTGCTCGCGGTTACCAAAGCGATCGCCGCCGATAGCTTTGCCCGGTAGCACTTCGCACAGATTACCGGCGCGCGCATCCCAGCCGGCGGCGCGCGCTTCGCGCTTGGTGACATAATAGTCCGGCAGACGCCGGTGCTGACGAAGGTAATTCACCACCTGTACTTCAGCCGTTAATGCATCCGCCAGCTGGGCGCCGCGGGCGTTCTCAGTCGCCGGAGGGAGCGGATCCTGGCGCAGCCAGATGCCTGCCAGAATGGCCGCCACTACGGCCAGCGCGATGATCAGTTTACTGTGTTTCATGCCTTTCCTCATTCAGCACGGAAATACCGCGTTTTTTTTCCGCAAGGGTTTTCATCCCTGCGCATATCACCGACAATAGTGTGACTTAGCGCACGATTATATCGTGGCACGACATTCAACCAGAAGCGCCTGCCGATGTTATCAAATACTGTCTCCCGAAAAACCGCCTGGCTGCGGGTTGTGATGCTGGCGCTGGCCGCCTTCATCTTTAATACCACCGAGTTTGTTCCGGTTGGTCTGCTGTCGGATATCGCCGCCAGCTTTTCGATGCGGACCGCCGATGTGGGTATTATGCTCACCATTTACGCCTGGATCGTCGCGCTGATGTCGCTGCCGCTGATGCTGCTGACACGCCATATCGAGCGGCGGCGGCTGCTGATTGGCCTGTTTATCCTGTTTATCCTCAGCCATATGCTGTCGGTGGTGGCGTGGAACTTCTGGGTGCTGGTAACGGCGCGCGCCGGGATCGCATTTGCCCACGCGGTCTTCTGGTCAATCACCGCTTCTCTGGCAATTCGCGTTGCGCCGGCGGGGAAAAAGACCCAGGCGCTGAGTATGCTGGCCACCGGGACCGCGCTGGCGATGGTGCTTGGCGTACCGATTGGCCGGGTGATTGGCCAACTGCTGGACTGGCGGACCACGTTCGGCGTAATTGGTTTCGTGGCGCTGCTGACCCTGCTGGCGCTGGCGCGGCTGCTGCCCACGCTACCGAGTGAACACACCGGCTCACTGCGCAGCGTACCGCAGCTGTTTTCCCGCCCGCCGCTGGTTGGCATGTATCTGCTGACCGCGCTGGTGGTTACCGCACACTATACCGCCTACAGCTACATCGAACCCTTTATGCAAGGCGTGGCCGGCATGAGTCACAACTTCACCACCCTGCTGCTGCTGATTTTTGGTTCAGCGGGGATCCTTGGCAGCCTGCTGTTCAGCGCGCTCGGCCAGCGGCGCCCGGTGGCGCTGCTGCTGGGCGCCATTGCTACCGTTGCGGCCTGTATGCTGCTGCTGTACGCGGCTGCCCCCCGGATGCCCGCGATCGTCACCCTGTGCGTGCTGTGGGGCATGGCAATGATGACTATTGGCCTGACTCTGCAGGTGCGGGTTCTGGGACTGGCCTCGGATGCTACCGACGTGGCGATGTCGCTGTTTTCCGGGATCTATAATATCGGTATTGGCGCCGGCGCGCTGCTCGGCAACCAGGTCAGTCTTCATCTGCAGATGGCGCAGGTCGGCTACGTTGGCGGGGTGCTGGGGCTGGTGGCGCTGCTGTGGTGCGCCTGGCTATGCCAGCGCTATCCGGTGCTGCGTCACATCCAGTAGGGCATTCGTCGGCGCGCGGCCGCCGCGCCAGATAGCGCTGGAGCCTCCATACCAGTAGCAAATTCACAACGCTCAGTACAGTAAGCAGCACCAGCAGCAGGCTGGCGCTGCCGTACGTCAGCAGCGCGCCCACCGCCAGCGGCGTTAGCGCTTGCCCCAGCAGCGCCGGGCGCGCAATCCGCCCCATTACCCGCGCATACTGCGGCTGGCTGACCAACGCCAGCGGCAGCGTGCCGCGCACGATCGCCCGCAGGCCGTTACCGGCCCCGTACAGCAGCATACTCAGCGCCGCAGCGCCCGGAAACAGCGCCAGCACGGCTAAACCACTCGCCACCAGACCAACGGAAAACCCGGTGGCCCACAGCGGGTGATGCTGGTGAAACAGCCTGTCCAGCACCCGCGCCGCAACCTGACAGGGACCGGGTATGGCCGCCAGCGCCAGCGCAGCACTGAGGCCATAGCCGCCCGCCTGCAGCAGTGCGATCAGCTGCAGCGAGACGGCGGTCATCACCACGGAAGCGAGGGTAAAAATGGCGCTCAGCAGCCAGAACAACGCCGGGGCAATATCCGCGGGCGGCGGCGCGCGCAGCGGCGGGACACGCTGACGCGGCGCAGCGGGCGGCAGCGCCCAGAGGGTGGCCGGCAGTACGCACAGCAGCAGGATCGCCGCCCAGATCAGGCACCCGCCCCGCCAGCCGCCCCAGTGTAAAAAGAGCGCGGTGGCCGGCCACACCAGCGAAGTACAGAAGCCGGAAATCAGCGTAATCCCGCTGATGGCCCGCCGCGCCGCCGCGCCGTACAGCGTGCCCATAGTGGCGAACAGCGGATCGTAGAGGCCCATCGCCATGCCGATCCCCAGCAAACACCAGGCCAGCAAATAGAGCGGCAGCGCGTGGCTGAGCGCCAGCAGCAGCAGCCCGCAGGCCATCAGAGGGCCACTGGCGGCCAGCACGCGACGGCCGTGGCCGGCGGCAATGGCCAGGCCGATCCGCGGAGACAGCAGCCCGGAGAGGGCAATCGCCAGCGACAGGCCGCCGTATACCCACTGCGCCGACCAGCCGGTATCGGTCACGATTGGCGTCGCCAGCACGCTTAGCAGGTAAAACGATCCGCCCCAGCTCAGGATCTGTATCAGGCCGAGCACGGCTGTGTGGCGCGCTGCGGGAAGGTGAACGGATGCGGTCATGGTAACAACGTGAAAAGGTGTGTGCTGGCGAGCATAGCAACTGTCAACGAAAATGTCAGGCGGACGGCGCCGCGCAGGCCGCCAACCCGAGCGACAGGTGACCACGATGCCAAGGCGAGATAGACGCTGAAAAGCGTAACCACACGCAAGGCGTGCATGTTGCTGCCCCTTCCATACGGACAGCGCGTCTCACTGATAACATGGCGCATACGGGGAGCATAGCCGTTAGCCTTGATGCTACCGATATCTACCCGGTTAGGGTTGAGAAAGCGGGCCAGCTTTACGCCGATTGGGGTCAGCCCCATCGGTCTTCGTCCCCGCGTCGAACCGCCGGATAAGGCTGCTGCCCGGCACCTTCACCGGCACAGAGCCGCTCCTCTGCGTCTGCCGCCCGATGCTGCTGACGCAGGCTTTCACCTGCGCCTCTGTCTCACTGTCGTTGAGTGGATAGCCCGGCTAATAAAGGTCAAACGGCCGGGAAAGATGAGTGTGACCACCCTGCCGGCGGGCGTTGTCCGGCCAGGCGCACTTTTCATCCTTCCTTTGCGCACGCTGTTGCCAGTGCCTCGCCGACCAGGCCGGCGCAGCGGGCCGGCGCCAGCCGCAGACAGTCTGTGTTCGCCCGCCAGTACCCCGTGTTATCAAAGAGCTGCCCCACCGCCAGCGATATCTCCCCGATCGGCACCGGAGGATTTTTTGCGCGGCGGTGAATGCCGGCCTGGTGAGTGCGTCGCCGATAATGTCATCGCGGTCGTAGCCGGTGTCGTCCGGCATACCATTTCATCGTCAGCCATGAAAAATCCCTTAAATATGCACGATAAGATTTGCGCATTACCCATCCTCCGTGATGTTTAAACCTGCTCGCAGGAAAAGCATCCTGACGATACAGCTGTATCCGGACAGGAAGCCTGCACGTTCGTTGGCACGGGCGTCGTCGACAAATACGCATACCTACGGCGCAGAGAGCCGTAGCCGCCGCGTTTGTCTGCCAATGGAGGCGGCCAGCGGCACAAAAAAGCCGCCGCGCATGGGTAAGTGCGCGGCGGCGAGCAGAGGGTCGATCTTTATCATTATCAGATCGCTACATTAGATTACTACGCGATTGCGCGTCTGCCGATCGCGGAGGCTGTCCAACGGGCACGGTACGTTGACGCACCGTGTCGGTCAGCGATGCCGGAATCGCCGTCAAAAATTGCCCGGCCGGTAACAGGGGAGCGCTGCCGGAGACCATCGGCGCGGCGGGCTCAGGATCACGGATGCTGGCGATATCCTGCTGCGCGACGGCCTGCGCGGCGACGAACAGCCATAATCCTGTCGCCGCCAGCCATGACGAAGTCATTTTGCCTCCCGGTCGACCGCGATCAGTTATACAGCTCAGCGGTGCCGTAGAGGCTGTTGTCACCGACCGCGGAAGTGATACGGTAAGCTTTAGCACCCGCCGCATCGGCTTTTGCCGCCAGTTTTGCTTCCAGCGCGGTCAGATTGGCGCTGTTAATTTTAGCACTCACCACGCCGACAGGCTGCTGATCGGACGGCGCTGCGTTTAGCTGGTCAGCGGCGAAAGCGCTCGCGGACAAACCGGACAGAACCAGTGCAGCCAGAGTCATTTTCAGGGTATTCATCGTCTCTTCCTTATCATTCAATTAGCAGGGTATGGGCGTCGCCAACCATTAAGTTAACGATCGATAGGTAAAGGTTACGCCTCAGCGTGATCTGGATCAACTTTATTTTCCTAACAGTCGTTATATAAAAGAGCAGAAATTAACCCTATCAATAAGTTAACGGATTGACTTGCGCACGAATTGCTTAGCCTGCTACGTCATTGCCCCCTTTCTGGCCAGGACGGTTGCATTTTATTTAATGATCGGTAAGTTAACAGAACCCAATGATTAAGGAGGCGATGTGAGCGATCAACCACCCTGCCTGAAAAAGAATCGCGGTCGGCCCAAGACTTTCGATCGTGATGCCGCGCTGGATAAAGCGCTGGCCCTGTTTTGGCAACACGGCTATGAGGCGACGTCGCTTGCGGATCTGGTCGCCGCAACCGGCGCCAAAGCCCCCACGCTGTATGCAGAATTCGTCAATAAGGAAGGGCTGTTCCGCGCCGTGCTTGAGCGCTACATGGAGCAGTTCGCCGCGCAGCGCGATGCGGCGCTCGACTGCCCGGAGCAAAACGTCGCCGACGCCATTGAGGCGTTTTTCCGCACCACCGCCGCGTGTTTTAGCGACGGTAAGACGCCGAACGGCTGCTTTATTATCTGTACCTCCACCGCGCTGGCGGCAAATTCTGCGGAGGTGGCCGAACTGCTGAAATCCCGCCATCGCGCGCAGGAAGAGGCGCTACTGCGCTTTCTTACTCAGCGTCAGCAGCGGGGAGAGCTGCCCGCCAAACTGGCGCTGGCGCCGCTGGCCGAGTATCTTGCCTGCCTGCTACAGGGGATGTCGGTGCGCGCGCGCGAGGGGGCCAGCACCGAGGCGCTGAACCGCATCATCGATCTGTTTATGCGCCAGTGGCCGCTGTTGACTCAGCCCTGATCCTGCCAGTGCTCCCGGGTTAACCGGTACCAGACGTGTTCGCGCAGCGGGTGCAACTCCGGCACCCGGGGGTGCTCGAACTCCCCCTGTTGGCTCATACCGCACTTTTCCATCACCCGCCGCGACGGGTGATTGATTTTCGCTGTAAAGGCGACCACTGCCGGCAGCGCGAAGTGGGTAAAAGCCTCGGTCAGTACCCGTCCTGCCCCCTCGGGCGCCAGCCCCTGCCCCCACGCCTGCGGCAGCAGGCGCCAGCCAATTTCAACCGCGGGCGAAAAGGGCAACCGTTCCGGCGCCGGATTCAGGCCAATAAAACCGATAAAGTCGCCGCTGTCGCGCCGCTCTACCGCCCACAGCCCCCAGCCATATTCCACGAAGCGCTGGCGGATCACCGCCAGCATCTCTTCGCTTTGCGCCGGCGTCATCACGTCGGGAAAAAAGCGCATAACGTCGGGATCGGCGTTCATCGCGCTGAAAATCGGCAGATCGTCCTCACGCCAGCCGCGCAGCAGCAGGCGAGGCGTGGTGAGTTCGCGAGGGGGCTCACAGAGCGGCAACATGAGGTCGCGGCCGCTCACTCTCCCGGCTCCCCGATGGCTAAAATCAGCCCAATTTTCTGCCTCGCAGCCAGGTCGCGAATCCGCGCCCGGCACGCGCGGCATTGCTGAGGTGACTCGGTTATCTGAGGGTCATCCGCGCCGAAAATAACATACGCTGGACCGGTGTTCGCCACCGGCCGCCGAAGGGGGCTCCCGTTCCCGCGGTGGTGTTGCATCAACGCCCCCCCTCTCAGACGCGGAGGCTTGGGGAAAGCGTCTTCACGGGCCGGCATGGCCCCACCGGTGGCGGCATGCGGCCGAAAGCGGCACCGCCCGTTCTGGCCGCTGAACATCTCATACTTGCCGCTCATCTTACCTCCCTTGTGAGCAGATGGATAACCTGACGCTTAAGTGTTAAAGCCAATGTGCACCGCGTCAAATGGCGTCCGCCGCTGCGAAACAGCGGACGGTTTCTAACGCAGATCCACCGGCCAGAACAGATGTTTTCCGAAGGGGTCTACCTCGTAGCCGACGACGTTATTGCGCACCGGCTCAAACAGCGTGGCGTGGGCAATCATCACCGCCGGGGCCTGGTCCTGCATCCTTTGCTGCGCCTGATGATAGAGCTGCCCCCGGACGGCGCGATCCGGCTCCGCCCGCGCCCGGTTAATCAGCGTATCGAAGGCGTGATCACACCACTGCGACGAGTTAGAGCCGCCCTGCGCGGAAGTGCAGCTAAACAGCGGCCCAAAGAAATTATCCGGATCGCCGGTGGCGGTGGTCCAGCCCATCAGCTCGGCCTGATGCTCCCCCGCTCTGACCCGTTTGAGGTATTCTCCCCACTCATAGCTCACAATTTTCGCGCGAATCCCGACTCTGGCCCAGTCCGCCTGGATCATTTCGGCCATCCGCCGGGCGTTGGGGTTATAGGGCCGCTGCACCGGCATCGCCCACAGCGTAATTTCACTGCCCTCGGCTATCCCGGCCTGCCGCAGCAGTGTCGCCGCGCGGGCGGGATCGTAAGGGGTATCAGGCAGGTCATTCGCCGCGCCCCACACCGTGGGCGGCAGCAGGTTCTTCGCCACGCGAGCGCTGCCCTGAAAGATGGCTGCAATAATGGCCGGCTTGTCGATTGCCATACTCAACGCCTGACGCACCTCAACGCGATCCAGCGGCGGTTTTTGCGTATTAAACGCCAGGAAGCCGATGTTCAGCCCCGGTTTTTCCAGCACGTTGAGCGCCGGATCGGCCCGCATCCGCTCCAGGTCGGCCGGATTGGGGAACGGCATCACCTGACATTCGTTTTTACGGAGTCTGGCGTAGCGTACCGAGGCATCGGGGGTAATTGAGAACACCAGCCGGTCGAGCTTCGCCTTGCCCTGCCAGTAAGCAGGGAACGCCTTATACACCAGCCTGGAGTCAGGCTGATACTGCACCAGCTGGAACGGACCGGTGCCAAGCGGATCGTTATCCACCCGCTCGGGGGTCCCGGCTTTCATCATCGCCTCGGCGTACTCGGCGGAGAGAATGGAGGCGAAATACCACGCCAGATCGGCGAGGAACGGTGCTTCCGGATGGCTGAGCGTGAAGCGAACCCGGCGATCGTCGAGCTTTTCAATGGACTGAATCAGGCTGCCAAATTCGAGGCTGTTGAAATTGGCATAGGTGCCATGCGATACGTGGTGATACGGATGCTGCGGATCTTTTTGCCGCATAAAAGAGAAAATCACGTCATCGGCGTTAAAGTCGCGGGTGGGGGTAAAGTACTTATTCCCCTGAAACTTCACCCCCTGACGCAGGGTAAAAGTATAGACCCGTCCCCCCTCGCCAATCTCCCACCGTTCGGCCAGGCTCGGTACCAGCTCAGTGGTTCCCGGAATAAAATCCACCAGCCGGTTATAAATGGGGACCGCGCTGGCATCGACGCTGGTGCCAGAAGTATAAAGCTGTGGATTGAAATTTTCCGGTGAGCCTTCTGAGCAGTAGACCAGCGTTTTCGCCCCAGCCGGTGCGCTGAGGGCGATCGCCAGCGTCCCGGCCAGCCAGGTTATTGCGGTTTGCTTACGCATATGCATCCTCTTTTTTCAGTTGACTTTTACCTGTCCGTTTGCGTAATACTGCTTGCTATCCTCTTCATGATTAACAGTATTTTTCGCTGGAATACAGCGTTCTCGCCAAAAAATAAGGATCTGCGATGGCCCCCACGCTTCAGCAGCAGCTGTGCCAACGTTTTTTTCGCTACCTCGCCGTCAGTAGCCAGAGCGATGCCCGTTCCAACGCGCTACCCAGCTCGCCTGGCCAGCATCAGATGGCGGCTCTGCTGGCTAATGAGCTGCGGGAGTCAGGGCTGGACGAGGTGGTGGTTGACGCGACGGCCACCGTGACGGCAGTGAAGCGCGGCAGCGTACCGGGTGCCCCGCGCATCGGTTTTATTACCCATATTGATACCGTCGATGTCGGCCTGTCGCCCCATATCCACCCGCAAATTCTGCGCTTTGACGGCGAGGATCTCTGCCTGAACCGCGAGCAGGATATCTGGCTGCGGGTGGCCGATCATCCGGAGATCCTGCCGTGGCGCGGCGCCGATATCGCGTTCAGCGACGGCACCAGCGTGCTTGGCGCGGATAACAAAGCGGCGGTGGCGGTGGTGATGACGCTGATGGCACGTCTGCGCGAGCCGCACGGCGATATCGTGGTGGCGTTCGTCCCGGATGAGGAGATCGGCCTGCGCGGTGCAAAGGCGCTGGATCTGCATGCGCGCTTCAATGTCGATTTCGCCTGGACCATCGACTGCTGCGCGCAGGGAGAGATGGTCTATGAAAACTTCAATGCCGCCTCGGCGGAAATTCGCTTTACCGGGGTAACCGCCCATCCGATGTCGGCGAAAGGCGTGCTGGTAAATCCGCTGCTGATGGCCCATGACTTTATCAGCCAGTTTGACCGCCGGCAGACCCCGGAGTGCACCGCCGGACGCGAGGGATATATCTGGTTTAACGACTTGCAGGCTAATGCCAGCGAGGCGGTATTAACCGCGGCGATCCGCGACTTCGATCTGAGGGGCTTTGCCGAACGCAAAGCGGCGTTGCAGACCGCGGTGCGGGAGATTGCCGGGCGCTATCCCACCGGCAAGGTGACGATGACGGTGACGGATGTGTACAGCAACATCAGCAACGCCATCGACGACGATCGCCGCGCTATCGATTTGATGTACGCCGCCTTTGCCGCCGCCGGCGTGACCCCGACGGTGATTCCGATGCGCGGCGGCACCGACGGCGCCGCGCTGTCGGCCAGGGGCGTACTGACGCCGAACTTTTTTACCGGTGCGCACAATTTCCACTCGCGGTTTGAGTTTTTGCCGCTGCCGGCGTTTGAAAAGTCGTATCAGGTGGCGGAACAGCTCTGCCTGCTGGCCGCCCGCCCCGCCCTGCGCTGATCGATAGCGCCCGGGCGCGCCATCAGGGTTTCACGCTAACGTCGATGCCGGGGAAGTAGCGCTCCGCCAGTTTTGTCACTTCCCCGGACTGCTGTAGCCCGGCGATGGCCGCATCCAGCTTCGCCTTCAGCGCGGCGTCCCCTTTACGCAGACCAAAACCGATGCCGCTCCCGAGAATAGCATCATCTTCGACCGGCTCACCGATGAAGCCAAAACCGTTACCCTGCGGCTTACTGAGGAAGCCTGACTGCCCGGCCGCCGACATCACCAGCGTGCCATCCAGCCGCCCGGCGACCATATCGTTGTAGATCTGATTCTGATCCTGATAGGCGACGATACTGACGCCTTTCGGTTCCCAGTGCCGTTTTGCATAGGTTTCCTGAATGCTGCCCTGCAGCACGCCGATCTGTTTCCCCTGCAGGCCCGCCGCCGTCGGCTGCATTCCCGCCCCCTGACGCCCCACCAGCTGGCTGGGAATGCGGTAAATCGGGCGGGTAAAGGCAATGCTCTTCATGCGCTGCGCGGTGATGTTCATCGCCGAATTAATCGCATCAAATTTTTTGGCCGCCAGTCCGGGAATCAGCGCATCAAAACTGCTCTCTACCCAGCGGCACTGCAGCTGAGCGGCCTGACAGATGGCATTACCCAGATCAATATCAAAGCCTTCCAGATCGCCCCGGGTATTGCGGCTTTCAAACGGCGGGTACTGCGACTCCACGCCGTAGCGCAGCGTGTCTGCCGCCAGCGTTGAAAAGGAGGTGGTCAGCGTCAGCGCCAGTAAGGCCTGGTGTATTTTTTTCATTCTGCGTTACCCCTTCATACATGTTGCGATGATACGCGGCACAGCGCCTCGGCGCCGGCGTGCAGCGTGGCATCATCTTTGGCAAAAGAGAGACGGATAATACGGTTATCGGTGCCATCGGTATAAAATGCCGACAGCGGCAGCGTCGCCACACCATACTCAATAATCAGCTGCCTGACCATTTCATGATCGGGCCGATCGCTGAAGTGCCCGTAGCGGGCCAGCATAAAAAATGAGCCCGCCGAGGGCAGCAGCTCAAAAGGCGAGTCCGCCAGCAGGCGGCTGAGCAGATCGCGCTTCTGCTGATAGAACGGGCCCAGCTGCTGCCAGTGCGCCGGCTCCTGCATCCACGCCGCCAGGGCGTGCTGCATCGGCGTATCGGCCGCAAACATCATAAACTGATGAACTTTACACACTTCCGCCATCAGCGCCGCCGGCGCCAGGCAGTACCCCACCCGCCAACCGGTAACGTGAAACGTTTTGCCAAATGACGCGACAATCACGCTGCGCGTGGCCAGCTCGGGGTGCCGGGCCATGCTCTGGTGCTGCGCACCATCAAACACCACGTGCTCATATACTTCGTCCGACAGCAACACAATGTCGGTGTGGCGCACCAGCGCCGCCAGCCGGGTCAACTCGTCAGGCTGCAGTACCTGCCCGCTGGGATTGTGCGGCGTATTCAGCACGATCATTCGCGTTCGCGGCGTAATCTGTGCACGCAGCGCGTCCCAGTCGATGCGAAACGTTGGACAGCTCAGCTTCAGACCGATCGGCGTGGCACCCTGCAGACGGACAATGGGTGCGTAGCTGTCGAACGCCGGCTCAAAAAAAATCACCTCGTCGCCAGCGTGCACCAGGCCGGCAATGGCCGCATAGATCCCCTGACTGGCGCTGGCGGTGATCAGTACCTCGCTGCCCGGATCGTACTCCCGGTGATAGAGGGTGGCGACCTTCCCGGCCACCGCCTCTTTTAGCGCCGTGAGCCCGGTCATTGGCGCATACTGGTTATGTCCGCGGAGCATGGCGCGATGCGCCTGTTCAACCAAACGCGCATCGCAGGGAAAGTTGGGGGCCCCCTGCGATAAATTAATCGCGCCATGCGCCGCAGAGAGCTGACCAATGACGGTAAAAATGGTGGTGCCGACATCCGGCAGTTTGGCACGCGGGGTAACGCCGCTGGATAAAGTCATGAATCGCTCCCGAGCTTGATGAATAGCCTATTCAACGCGGTGCGGGTTGAGGCAACAAGCGCAAGTTTGGCATAATAGCCATGAAATAAATGCATAACTCACAGGCTGCTATGACTCGTCCCGCGCTACCGCTTAATGCGTTCCACACTTTTGTCATCACCGCGCGCCATCTGAATCTGACCCGCGCGGCCAGCGAGCTGTGTCTGACGCAAAGCGCGGTCAGCCGCAAAATCGCCGCGCTGGAAGCCTGGCTGGGATTCAGCGTGTTTGAGCGGCACGCCCGCGGGCTGCGCCTCACTGAGCGCGGCGCCCAGCTGCTGCCCGAGGTCACTCGCGGTATCGAGCAGATCCTGCGAGCGGCCGAGCAGGCCGGCCGCACGGAAGGTGCCATCCGCCTGCGCGCGCCCACCTGCGTGCTGCGCTGGCTGCTGCCCCGGCTGCTGCAGCTGGAGCTGGAGCAGCCGGACGTGCATATCTCGCTGACCACCACCCGTGAACATTGCCAGCAGCGCGAAGCGTTTGATGCCGCTATCATTTACGGCCCGCCGTGCGACGACGGGGTGATGCTGTTTGCCGAGCGGCTCATCCCGGTGGTATCGCCCGAGCTGCTCAGCGGCCAGCTGACGCCGGATGCACTGTCCCGCCTCACCTTTCTGCACCCGGCGCGGGACCGGCGCGACTGGCAACGCTGGCTCAGCGCCAGCGGCCTGCAGCCGGATATCGCGCGCCATCAGCATTTTGACACCATGGATTTGGCGATTGGCGCCGCGCTGCAGGGCTTTGGCATTACCGTTGCCGATCCGCACCTGGTGGCCGAGGACCTGGCGGCGGGGCGGCTGGTGGCCCCCTTTAACCAGCAGGTGGAAACCGGGGCGGTCTATACCCTGCTGCGGCGGCCGGACGGCCGCGGCCTGACGCCGCTCACCGCCCTGACCCGTCGCCTGACCGACGTTTAAAAGGCGACCCACTCTCCTTCCGCCTGCCGAACGGGCGCGGGGGCGGCCGGCGTGGCTGCGGCGCCGATCGGCATGGCCGGACGGGCATCGCCGAGGCGAAAACGCGCCACCGCGCGAGTCAGCGCCTCGGTTTGCCGTTCCAGGGAGGCCGCCGCCGCCGACACTTCCTCTACCAGCGCGGCATTCTGCTGCGTGACGCTGTCCATCGCCGCCACCGCGTCGCCGACCTGCGTAATACCGGTGCTCTGCTCCGCCGAAGCGCCGGCAATCTGCTGCATCAGGCTGGAGACGTCGGCCACCACCTGCTGCACCTGCTCCATGGCGATCCCGGTATCGGCCACCAGCTGCGACCCCCTGTCGACCCGGGTAACGGAATCACCAATCAAGGTCTCTATCTCTTTCGCCGCACTGGCGCTACGCTGCGCCAGCGCGCGCACCTCGCTGGCGACCACCGCAAATCCGCGCCCCTGCTCGCCGGCGCGCGCGGCTTCCACCGCCGCGTTCAGCGCCAGAATATTGGTTTGAAAAGCAATACTGTTTATCACGCCGGTAATGTCAGCGATTTTGTGCGCGCTGTCGGCAATGCCGTGCATCGTCGTGACCACGCTGCCCACCAACTGGCCGCCGCGCTGCGCCGTCTGCGTGGCTTTGCCGGCCAGCAAGCTGGCATCGCGCGCGGTGTCGGCATTTTGCCGCACGGTAGCGGTTAACTGCTCCATGCTGGCGGCAGTTTGCTCCAGCGCGGAGGCCTGCTCTTCAGTACGCGCCGCGAGATCGTTATTGCCCCGTGAAATCTCCGCCGCGCCGCGGTGAATGTTATCGCTGCCGGTGCGAATTGTCGTCACGGCCTCACTCAGGCTGTGCTGCATCTCGCGCATCAGCGGCACCAGCCGGCCAACGCAGTTGCGGCCCGGCTCTTCCAGCGGCTGACTGAGGTCGCCGGCGGCGATGGTGCGAAAATGCTCGCGGATGCGCGCCAGCGGCCGCACCAGCAGCTGCACCAGGTAGCGATCGGTAAACAGTAAAATCACCATTCCGGCGATCACCGCTGCAATCATCAGCGTTCGGGTGTGCCGGGTCAGGCCATCAATTGTCTGCCGGGTGGCATCCAGCTTGCGGCTGGCGGCATGATTGAAGCTGTCCAGCTGCTGACCAAAGGCCCGGCTCAAGGGCGGTGTGACCGTGGTGGCATGTTGACGCCAGGCAGCGGCATCGCCCTGACGCGCCAGGGCCATCTGCGGCACGGCGCCGGTCTGATACAGCGCCTGCCAGCGGCCGATCACCCCTTGCGCCATGGCGGCATCCAGCGGGCCGGGCGCCTGGGCTTTAAAAGACGCCAGCTGCTGCTGCAGGCCGTCCAGCGCCCGCTGCGCGCTGTCAAAATCGGCGGCTTTACCTGACTCCATGGCCCGCGAAAGGCGGGTGACAAAGCGGAAGTACTGATCGTTACCCTTGCTCAGGGTGGTCATTTGGCTCACCAACAGCCGATCGGTTTTCGTCGCCTCACTGAGCCGATCCAGCGACCAGGCGCTGTACAGCCCGGTCGTGGACCACATCAGGCAGAACAGACCGAGGATCGACAGCATGACGCTGCGAATAGTGAAATGGCGTAACAGGTTCATGTATGCTCCGGGTGGATGGGGGCGTATTTGCCTCAGTCCCCCCCTTATCGGCAGCACTGCCCGCGGACTTTACAAATGAACCACCCGGCGCATCAAATGACGAAACAGCCACAGCCGCCACCGCATCCAGCGCGGACGCAAGGCGATGGTAGCCTGCCCCTGTTCGCCAAAGCATAACGTGCGATCGTCGCGGCGGGACCACACCGGCCAGGCCGGATCGCCCGCGCGGCCCGGCAGGGCATGACCGGCCCCGCTGGCCCCGCGGGCAAACTGCAGCCAGTACTCGCCGGTACGTTGCGCAAACTGGCGATCGACGGCGGTGAAGGCCCGCGCGGGGTCAGTCACGGCAACATCGTCGAGCGTAGCAAAGACGTAGCCTATCTCATTGCCGTGCCAGGTGCCGTGTGGATAGAGATCGCGCGCGTTTTCCGCTACATAATCAAAGTAATACCGCCACACCGGACGGCCACTGCGGGCGTGATCGTCCGCCAGCCGATACGCCAGCGCGGTGAACACGATATCGCGCGCCAGCTGTCGACCCAGCAGAGCGTCGTCGCCCGTGCCAGCATACAGCCAGCGCATCAGTCGCATTACCGTCGGATGCTGCCGGCGCAGCTGCTGAACGCGGCCGGCAAGCGGCACGCCAAAGAAGGCCAGTACGCTGGCTTCGTCACTGTTACTGCCAATCAGCAGCGGGCAGGCGCGCTGGCGTCCCTGGTCAAAGATCTCCAGCATGGGCTCGGGGAGTACGGCATCGCCGCTGATCGCTACCGGTGGCACCTTCAGTTCCCCCTCCAGCGGCCAGAATGCCTCCGCCGGCAGGCGGCGCAGATCGTCCGCCGTCGCCTCCGGCGGCAGCCCCAGCGCGCGGGCCACCGCGCAGCCGCGCTGCAGCGCCCGCTCGCGGCTGACGTCCGGCAGGCCGTAGGCGCTCTGCACAATCCCTTTATGAAACAGCCCCGCGCTGAGCGGTGAGGCGTACAGCGACAGTACGCTGCGGGCGCCGGAGGATTCGCCAAACAGCGTGACGTTATGGCGATCGCCGCCAAATTCTGCAATGTTACGCTGCACCCACTGCAGCGCCGCAATCTGATCGAGCAGCGCAAAGTTGCACAGCGGCGCGTCGGACTGCTCAGCCGCCAGCGCCGGATGCGCAAAAAAACCGAGGTGGCCCAGCCGGTAGTTAAGGGTAACGATCACTGCCCCGCGGCGGGCCAGCGCGGCGCCGCGGTAGGGTTGCAGGCCGCCAGATCCAACGTTATAGCCGCCGCCGTGGATCCAGACCATCACCGGCAGTGGCGCCTGCGGCGCCAGGTCGGGCGTCCAGATATTCAGATAGAGGCAATCTTCAGCGAGGGGGCCGGGATCCCCGCCGCCGGTAGCCAGACAGTGCTCGCGATTTTGCCAGCTGGCGGCGGCAAACTGGTCGGCGTCGCGCACGCCCTGCCAGCACGCTGGCGGCTGCGGTGCGCGCCAGCGGCGCTCGCCGGTCGGCGGCGCGGCGTAAGGCAGGCCTTTAAAGGCGAAGGTTTCCTGGTCCCGGTGTCCCCTCACCTCTCCCTCGGCGATGCGCACGCGCACTAACTCATCCTTTCTCATGTTCCATTCCGTGAAGAAGCTTAACCCCGATTATTTGCAGGCCGACGCGGAATGTCTACCCCTGAGCGAACGGGCAGTGCGTAATTTAGCGCAGCAGCCCACACGCCCGCAGGCTGTCGGCCTCCGCAGCGGCATAGAGGGCAATTTCATCGTTCACCGTTGCCCCCAGCGCCGCCTCAAACTGCGCGCGGCTGCTGCGGCCTGCCGCGCGGGCGCCACTCTCGCTGCCGAGGTTGGACTGGAAAATCCCCGCGGCGCTGACCGGCAAAAAGTCTTCATAGACGATGGGCCAGGCGTCCAGCAGCCCCTCAGCGATCAGCGCCTCGCGATCGGCGAACGGATGAAAGCGCTGCGGCGCGGCGCGCCCGGCGTCGGTCAGCCGGTATTGATAAAATGCCAGCCCCTGCTGACGCAGCGCGGCGTGATCGTCAGGAAAAGCGCGGAATACGTCGCGCAAATGCGCCTGGTGCGCCGCATTGCTCTCCAGCGATCCTGCGTCGGCCAGCAGCCGATCGTAGAGCGCCCGCCCCGCCGCGGTTAACGCACCGCCGCGCTGCTCGATTTCGCCGAAGCGCGCGGTATGGGTACCCGCCGCATGATCGGTAAAGTGCACCGGCTCATCCAGCGCTTTAAAGCTGGTTTGCCGCAGCAGAATCGGACAGGCGCGGCGCGGCGGTCCCTCGATGATGGCTTTTGGCGTGATGCCAAAAGCGGGCATCTGCGCCTGCACGCTGTCGATGTCCAGTGTGCGCGGCGTCAGGTGATTGATATGGCAGCCGGGAAAGCAGACCACATCGGCAATCAGGCGATGCTGCTGATGAAGCGCCAGGTAGGTGGATCGATCGACGGTCGTGTGCTGGTGCCAGCGAAAGGTCTCCAGCACGGCGCTGACCAATGCGTCGGCCTGCGCGGCATCCAGCCCGCCCTGTGCTTCACCCTGCGCCACCAGCTCGCGGCAGCGCGGCGTAAAGATATCGCGCCTGGCGAGGAGGTCTGCCGCGCGCTGGCGCAGCGCCGGATCGTCAATCAGCTCCAGGCGCAGCAGTGAGGTGAACAGTCGAAACGGGTTACGCTGCAGACGCTCAGCCGCAATGGGGCGAAATGCGGTGGCGTGAACCGGCACGGACGCGACCGCGAGATCGTAATACCCCACCGGGTACATGCCCATCAGGGCGAAGATACGGCGTAAAAACGCCAGCTCGTCGGCGGTACCGACGCGGATCGCACCGTGCCGCTCGACGCCCAGACGCGCCAGCTCGTCGCGATCGCGCAGCGCCTCACGCAGCCCGGGATCGGCGTTCAGGCAGTGCTGATTCACCTCCGCCACCAGCTGCAGCAGAGTGCCGTATTGCGGCACCTCACGCTGGTACATTGTCGACATGGCCTGTGAAAAGGCGGTGCGAATGGAATCACTGCTTACCCATGGTTCGGACATATTGCTGCTCCTCAGCGCCTGTATGCTGCCAATGTAGAGGATGCCGCCGGATTGAGAAGCAAAGAATAACGGAACTGTGATCGTTAGCAGACGGCGGCGGCATGCTGCCACCGCCATCGCGCCTTACAGCAGGGGATCGCGCTGACGGCGATAGCCAAGGTAGCTTTTCGCCAACAGCATCAGGCAGGTCAGGGTGGCCGGGATGGCCAGAGTCAAAAATATCTGGGTCAGCGACCAGCCCCAGCTGAGCATTTGCGCACCGGCGAAGGCGCTCAGGATCGCCCCCACCCGGCCGATTCCATGCATCCAGCTTGAGCCGGTGGCGCGGGCATGGGTTGGGTAATAGCCCGCCGACAGCGCGTTCATTCCCGTATTGGCGCCGTTCAGACAAAAACCGGCGCAAAAGGCAACCAGGCAGAGCAGCAGCACGTGCGCCGGTGCCAATCCCATGGCGGTGGTAAACACGGCGCCGGCGAGATAGATCGCCGCCAGCGCGAGGTTGGCTTCCACCCGATCCATCAGCCAGCCGGCAAACAGCGACCCCAGCGTACCGCCCGCCTGGTAGAGCGCGGTGATGATCGCCGCTTCCGCCACGCTCATGCCGGCATCGCGCACCAGCGTCGGCAGCCAGCTGCCTATCAGATAGACCAGAAACAGCCCCATAAAGTAGCTGCCCCACAGCATCAGGCTGCCGAACAGATAGGGGCGCGAGGTGACCAAACGCACCGCCCCACTGTTGGTCGGCGCGCGCGGCATATGGAAGCGGGTATCGAGATCGGTTGAGCCCGGCGCCAGTTTTTCGACAATCGCGCGAATGCGCGAGCTGGCCGCGCGGGCAGTGATCAGAAAGCGCACCGACTCCGGCAACATGGTCAGTAAAAACGGTAACAACAACAGCGGCAGGACGCCGCCCAAGATCAGCACCGAGTGCCAGCCCAGCAGCGGAATCATCCACGAGGCAGCAAAACCGCCCATCGCCGCGCCAAAGGTAAAGCCGCAAAACACCACGGTGATAATGAAGGAGCGCCGTTTTTCCGGCGAGAATTCCGCCACCAGCGTACTGACGTTCGGCATCGCCGCGCCGAGCCCGAGCCCGGTTAAAAAGCGAAACAGCATCAGCTGGCCAATATCAGCGGCAAAAGCGCACACCAGCGTCCAGAAACCAAAAAAGAATACGCTACCGAGGATAATGACCCGGCGACCAAAGCGGTCTGCCATCGGTCCGGCGAACATCGCCCCCAGCGCCAGGCCAATCAGCGCGGCGCTGATCACCATCCCGAGCTGCTGATGGTCCACGCCCCAGGCCACTTTCAGCGCCGGTGCGATAAATCCCATCAGGGCAATGTCGAGACCGTCCAGTGCGACGATGATAAAACAGAGGGCAATGATTCTTTTTTGATAGCGACTGAGGGGGCGACTGTTAATCAGCGCCCTGACGTCCATCGCATGACTGCTCACGGTGATACTCCCTGGCGTGCGAAACTGACTTAGATGACGACATGCGACAGCAAATGACAGCATTCATAACAAAATGGTATGACGCCATGATAACGGATATTTCGCCTTTGCACCTGATTATCTGCACTTTTTTTGCACGAGAACGCGTAAGCACGGAGGCTTAACGCAATGGAAAATGTTAATTAATATTTGCAACATGGTTAACACATTCATTTGCTGACGCTTGCACAAACGCTTCAACGCTCATTACCTTAGCGCATGGACAAAAATTATCTTTTTAATCAGCGCATTCGATTGCGTCATCTGCATACCTTCGTGGCCGTCGCGCAGCAGGGCACGCTCGGTCGCGCCGCAGAAACCCTGAATCTGAGTCAGCCCGCGCTGTCAAAAACGCTCAACGAACTCGAGACGCTGGCCGGCGCGCGGCTGTTTGAACGCGGCCGGCTTGGCGCGCAGTTAACGACCCTTGGAGAGCAGTTCCTGACCCACGCGGTAAAGGTGCTGGATGCACTGAACCACGCCGGACAATCGTTCAGCGCCAGCCAGTCCCCCACCCCGGAAATCTTGCGCCTGGGCGTGCTGCCGACCGTGGCGCTGGGCATGCTGCCGTCGATCCTCGACCGTTTTCACCAGCAGCAGCCTCACGTTACCGTGCAGGTCGCGACCCTCCATAACAACGTGCTGATCGCCGGCATGAAAGCGGGCGAGTTTGATGTGGGCATTGGCCGGATGGCCGACAGTGAAATGATGCGCGGATTAAGCTATGAGCTGCTGTTTCTGGAGTCGCTGTGCCTCGTGGTGCGTCCCGACCACCCGCTTATGAGTGACAACGTCACGCTTTCCCGGGCGCTGAGCTGGCCGGTGGTCATTCAGCCCGAGGGCACCGCACCGCGCCGCATCGCCGAAGCCATGCTGCAGGAGCATGGCTGTACGCTGCCCGATACGCTGATCGAAACCTCATCGACCACGCTGGCCCGCCAGCTGGCGATGCGCTATGACTACGTCTGGTTCGTCCCCTCCGGGGCTATCAAGGAAGATTTGCTGCACCACGCGCTGGTAGCGCTGCCGCTGCGCGCCAGCCATCCCGGCGAACCGGTGGGGATCATGACCCGCAGCGGCGCGCCGCTGACAATGTGCAGCGAAGTGCTGCTGGCCACTGTGCGTAAAAGCCACGCCGGTTAACGTCCGCGTCGGGCGTGGCGCTCCCAGTTCTCCAGCCGCGCCCCGGCGTTTTTGCTGAGGGCCACGTAGCAGGCGCCGCTGCCGCCGTGCTGACGCTGGGCCTCGCAGCAGGCCTGAACCACCGCCAGCTCACGCATCCACCGCGCCACGTAGCTACGCACCACGTTCGCGTGTGAGGTATCCTCCCGGCCTTTGCCGTGGATAATCAGCAGATTGCGCTGATTATGCTGATGCGCGTTCAGAATAAAACGATACAGCGCTTCGCGGCAGGCCGCCACCGGTTGACGGGTCAGATTCAGGCTGGCATCCAGCCGGTACTTCCCCTGACGCAGCTTATCCAGTACTCCCTGCTGTATACCGTCAGCTTTGTATTCCAGCGGCTCGCCGAGCGCGACAATATCGAGAAAACCGAGGCTGAGCGGGTTTTCCGCCGCCGCCTCCGCCGGCACGGCGTGGATTTTTCCCTGACGCGCCGGCTGCCAGTGTACGCTGTCGCGCTTCTTTAACGGGGTGACGTCACCCATCGCGTCACGAAACATCTCGTCGTCATCCAGGCTCATCTTGCTGACCTCGCGGGGATTGAACTGATTACCCGGCCAGTGTAGCAGAAAGTGCAGCCGGTTCATTCTCTCGCAGCCATCTTGCTGAATGGAGATTAGCGCCATATTTAAACCCTATTCCACTCACATTCACTACAGTACGCCGAATACGCGGCTGGAAAACGTCACCCTCCCGGATTTGGCAGGGGTAAAACTCCTCTGATCAGTTTCATTAACGCTAAAAGCTGTTAAAATTGACCACAGTCAATTCTTACCGGAGAGCACCCCTTATGATCACGGACAAACGCATCATCCGGCGCACGCAGTCCAGCGGCTGTTCCATTCATTGTCAGGATTGCAGCATCAGTCAGCTGTGTATTCCTTTCACGCTCAATTCGCATGAGCTCGACCAGCTCGACAATATTATCGAGCGCAAAAAACCGATTCAGCGCGGTCAGACGCTGTTTCAAGCCGGTGACGAGCTGAAATCGCTGTACGCTATCCGCGCGGGCAGCATCAAGAGCTATACCATCACCGAACAGGGTGACGAGCAGATTACCGGCTTTCATCTTGCCGGCGACCTGGTGGGCTTTGATGCGATCGGTACCCTGCGCCACCCAAGCTTTGCTCAGGCGCTGGAGACGGCGATGGTATGCGAAATCCCGTTTGAGACGCTCGATGACCTCTCAGGCAAAATGCCGGCGCTGCGTCAGCAAATCATGCGCCTGATGAGCGGCGAGATCAAAGGGGACCAGGAGATGATTCTGCTGCTCTCGAAAAAGAATGCTGAGGAGAGAATGGCGGCGTTTGTCTGGAATCTGGCACAGCGTTTTGGCCAGCGCGGCTTCTCCCCGCGCGAATTCCGCCTGACCATGACCCGCGGCGATATTGGTAACTATCTCGGCCTGACGGTCGAAACCATTAGCCGCCTGCTGGGACGCTTTCAGAAAAACGGCATTCTGGCCGTGAAGGGCAAATATATCAGTATTGAAAATGCCGACGCGCTGGCTAACCTGGCCGGACAGTGCCGCTCGGTAGCCTGATGTACCGTCGCAGCGGGCAAATTTGTTGATTGCGCACAAGCTTTTCCCTTCTTTCTCCTTCACCCGTGGGCTATCTTTAAGCAGACACACTCGGGTGCAAGGAGAATCTGTATGGCAACCTATCAACATATTCTGGTAGTGATTGATCCCCTGCAGGATGACCAGCCGGCCCTCCGCCGCGCGGTCTATTTGCAGCAGCGCCTCGGCGGCCGCATCAAAGCCTTTTTACCTGTTTATGATTTCTCCTATGAGATGACAACCCTGCTGTCACCGGATGAGCGCAGCGCGATGCGGCAAGGCGTCGTGAGCCAGCGTACCGCGTGGATCCGCGAGCAGGCCAGTGACTATCTGGACGCCGGTGTACCGATTGAGATCAAAGTGGTCTGGCACAACCGCGCCTTTGAGGCCATTATTCAGGAGGTATTGAGCGATAATCACGATCTGCTGCTGAAAATGGCGCATCAGCACGACCGCCTACAGTCGGTGGTGTTTACGCCAACCGACTGGCATCTGCTGCGTAAATGCCCCTGCCCGGTATGGATGGTGAAAGATAAGCCCTGGCCAGAGAACGGCAAGGCGCTGGTGGCGGTCAATCTCGGCAGCGAAGAGCCGCACCACGACCTCCTTAACCAAAAGCTGGTGCGCGAGACCCGCGATTTGGCCCGGCTGGTTGATCACACCGATGTGCATCTGGTGAGTGCCTATCCAGTGACGCCGGTGAACATCGCCATTGAATTACCTGACTTTGACCCCAGTGTGTATAACAATGCCATACGCGGCCAGCATTTAATTGCCATGAAAGCGCTGCGACAGCACTATGCCATCGATGAATCACTGACTCACGTTGTGAAAGGGTTGCCGGAAGAGGTCATTCCGGACCTTGCCGATCACCTCAACGTGGGGGTCGTGGTCCTCGGTACTGTCGGGCGCACTGGCCTTTCCGCCGCGTTTCTCGGTAATACGGCTGAACAGGTGATCGACCACCTGCGCTGCGATCTGCTGGCCATCAAGCCAGACGGCTTTGCCTGTCCGGTACAGCCCGACGACGACGAAGACGATTAATTAAGGAGTCACTATGTCCTCTGCGGACGCGCTGCCCGAAACCATGAAGGTCATGGCCATCACCGCCCCCGGAGCCCCGGAGGTACTGACCCTCGAGGAACGCCCTGTGCCACAGCCCGGTGCGGGGGAACTGCTGGTGCGCATTGCTGCCGCCGGCGTAAACCGTCCCGACGTGATGCAGCGTCAGGGCAGCTATCCCCCTCCGCCGGGGGCGTCAGACCTTCCCGGGCTGGAGTTTGCCGGCGAGGTCGTTGCAATCGGCGCGGAGGTTAAACACTACCGCCCTGGCGACAGCGTATGCGCGCTGGTCGCCGGTGGAGCCTACGCCGAGTATGCCGTGGTGCACGAAAGTAACGCATTGCCGGTGCCGGCGGGCTTATCGCTGGTGGAAGCGGCGGCGCTGCCGGAAAATTTCTTCACCGTCTGGGTGAACCTGTTTCAGCGCGCTAAGCTGGCGGCCGGCGAAACCGTGCTGATTCACGGTGGCACGTCGGGCATCGGCAGCGTCAGTACCATGCTGGCCAGAGCGTTTGGTGCCCGCCCGCTGGTGACCGTCGGCTCGGCGGATAAATGCCGCGCGGCGCTGCGCTTTGGCGCCGACGCGGCGATTAACTACCGCGAGCAGGATTTTGTTGCCGAGGTCAAACGGCTGACTGACGATCGCGGTGCGGATGTTATCGTTGATCTGATCGCCGGAGACTACGCAGCGCGCAACATGCAGGCCGCGGCGGTTGAAGGACGCATTGTGCAAATTGGCGTTCAGGGCGGGGTGATTAACCAGCTGAACATCATGCCGTTGATGATGAAGCGGCTGACCTGGAGCGGGACCACGCTGCGCGCGCGCAGCGTGGCGGACAAAGCCGCCATCGCCCGCGATCTGCTGGCGCAGGTCTGGCCGCTGCTGAGCAGCGGCCAGATCAAACCGCACATTTTCAACACCTTCCCGCTGGCGGAGGCCGCCAGGGCACACCGGTTAATGGAAAGCAGTGAGCATATTGGCAAAATCATGCTGGTGAATAGCTAAAAAAAAGAGCGGCGTCACCGCCGCTCTTCCCTGCGCCCTACCCCTGCAGAGCCTGCAGGATCCCGTCCACGCTGCCTTTTGCATCGCCAAACAGCATTTGGGTATTCTCCCTGAAGAACAGCGGATTCTGTACCCCGGCATAACCGGTGTTCATCGAACGCTTGAGCACCACAACCTGCTGCGCTTTCCATACTTCCAGCACCGGCATTCCGGCAATCGGACTGCCGGGATCCTCTTGCGCCGCCGGATTCACCGTGTCGTTGGCCCCGATCACCAGCACCACGTCGGTGTCGGCGAAGTCGTCGTTAATCTCATCCATTTCCAGCACGATATCGTAAGGCACCTTCGCCTCCGCCAGCAGCACGTTCATGTGTCCGGGCAGACGCCCCGCGACCGGATGGATACCGAAGCGCACCTTAACACCGCGCTCGCGCAGCTTCTGGGTGATCGCGGCAACGGGATACTGCGCCTGCGCCACCGCCATGCCGTAACCCGGCGTGATGATCACCGACTGAGCGTTTTTCAGCAGTTCGGCCGTCTCTTCCACGCTGATTTCCCGATGCTCACCGACGTCTGCGCCCTCACCGCCAGGCTGGCTATCGGTGCCGAAACCGCCGGCAATCACGCTGATAAACGAACGGTTCATCGCTTTACACATGATCCAGGAGAGAATGGCACCGGATGATCCCACCAGTGCACCGGTGACGATCAGCAAATCATTGCTGAGCATAAAGCCCGCCGCCGCCGCCGCCCAGCCCGAATAGGAGTTGAGCATCGAGACCACCACCGGCATATCGGCGCCCCCGATCGACGCCACCAGATGCCAGCCAAAAGCCAGGGCAATAGCGATCATCACCACCAGCATCAGCGCCTGCATTCCCCCGCTGTTACTGTTGACAAACCCCGTCAGCAGTAGAAAGGATACCGCCAGCGCCAGCAGGTTCAGCTTGTGACGATGCGGCAGCATCAGCGGGCGGGAGGAGAGCCTGCCGCACAGCTTCCCATACGCGACCAGCGAGCCCGTGAAGGTCACCGCGCCGATAAACACGCCGAGGAACACTTCGGTCAGGTGGATATTCACCATCACCGGTGAGAGGGTGATGTCATGCACGATAAAGCTGTTTATGCCGACCAGCACCGCGGCCAGCCCCACAAAACTGTGCAGTATCGCTACCAGCTCGGGCATCCCGGTCATTTCAACCCGCTGCGCGCGGCGCACGCCAATGGCGCCACCAATGACCATTGCCAGCAGGATCAGCGCGATATCGCCCGATGCCGGACCAAACAGCGTGGCGAGCAGCGCCAGCGCCATCCCGACGATGCCAAACAGATTTCCCCGCTGCGAGGTCTCGTGTTTTGATAATCCAGCCAGACTGAAAATAAACAGAATGGCGGCAACGATCCAGGCTGCAGTAACCATGCCTTCAGACATTTTTGACCCCTTACTGTTTACGGAACATTTTCAGCATGCGCTGAGTGACGGTAAATCCGCCAAAGATGTTGATGCTGGCCACCAGCACCGCGATAAAGGCGAAAAAGCTGACCCAGCCGCCCTCGCCCATTTGCAATACCGCACCGACCACGATGATGCCGGAGATGGCGTTGGTCACCGACATCAGCGGCGTATGCAGCGCGTGGCTGACGTTCCACACCACGTAGTACCCAACTACGCAGGCCAGAGCGAACACGGTGAAGTGCGACAAAAAGGCCGGCGGCGCAACGCTGGCCAGCCAGCCAAACAGGAGGATGGCCAGCGCCAGCAGCGCATACTTACGCCACGGCGAAGCGGGGGCCGGAGGGGACGTAACCGCCGCTGACGTTTTGGCCGGCTTCGCCGCCGGCGCGGCCGACACGGCAATGGGCGGTGCCGGCCAGGTGATTTCACCGTCGCGCACCACCGTCACGCCGCGCACCACCACGTCGTCAAAATCCACGTGAATCACGCCGTCTTTCTCTTTGCAGAGCAGCTTCAGCAGGTTGACCAGATTGGTACCGTACAGCTGGGACGACTGCGTAGGCAGCCGACTCGGCAGATCGGTATAGCCGATAATTTTGACGCCGTTGTCGGTGACGACAATCTGATTAGCGACGGTCAACGCGCAGTTGCCGCCGTTTTGTGCCGCCAGATCGACGATCACGCTGCCCGGTTTCATTAGCGCGACCATCTCTTCGGTGATCAGGGTCGGCGCCGGCTTGCCCGGGATAAGCGCGGTCGTGACGATGATATCGACTTCCCGGGCCTGAGCGCTGAACAGCGCCATCTCGGCGGCGATAAACGCCGGGGACATCACTTTGGCATAGCCATCGCCGCTGCCCGCCTCCTCCTCTACGTGCAGTTCGAGGAAGTCGGCCCCCATGCTCTGCACCTGCTCTTTCACTTCCGGTCGGGTATCAAAGGCGCGCACGATAGCGCCAAGACTGCCCGCCGCGCCAATCGCCGCCAGGCCGGCCACGCCGGCGCCGATAACCAGCACTTTTGCCGGTGGGACCTTACCGGCGGCGGTGATTTGCCCGGTAAAGAAGCGGCCGAATTCGTGTGCCGCCTCGACGATAGCGCGGTAGCCGGCGATATTGGCCATCGAGCTGAGGGCATCCAGCGACTGCGCGCGTGAAATGCGTGGAACGGCGTCCATCGCCATCACCGTCACTCGACGCGCGGCCAGCGCGGCCAGCAGCGCCGGTTGCTGTGCAGGCCAGATGAAACTGATAAGCGTCGCCCCTTCGCGCAGCAGCGGGATCTCGGCGTCATCGGGGGCGTTAACTTTCAGTACAATGTCCGCCTGCCATGCCGCATCGCGCGGCACGATCTGCGCGCCGGCAGCGACGTAAGCGGCGTCATCAAAACTGGCCAGCGCGCCGGCCTGCGGCTCAACCACCACCTGAAAGCCCAGCTTAATCAGCTGCTGCACGGTCGCCGGCGTGGCGGCTACGCGCGCCTCGCCCGTCAACCGCTCTTTAGGGATTCCAATTTGCATATGTGTCCTCTTTGGCTGAGGGAAAACACCGCGGCGCGCGCCGCGATGGAGAAGAAACTCGGTGTGAATAACCTACTGAAAACCGGCGCCCCTGACCATAAGCAAACGCAATAACCCGACATATTTGCGCAATTATTCAGTAATGTGTGACAAATACCTGATAATGCCCCTAAGAAGCCGGTGAAAACAGCAGTTTTCTGCTAGTAAATACGCCTGTGTTAATTATCTTGTGATAGTAAAAAGTAATTATTAACAATGATTTAACTTAATAAGCCCGGCTAATCAGGGTTCATGCCAATAAAGAGAATGCGATAGCGCGGTTTTTACGTTTTATCCTGATCTCTCATCCGTCGCGCGTAAGAAAGCGTGATCGCCAGACCGAAAATGGCTGAGACAGCAGCCGGGTTACATGCAATAATCGACGCCTAATCAACGGTCCAGCACGTTTTCGTACACTCAATTTGCGCAAGGCGAAGGATTATTTTTTATGAAGCTTAAGTACTGCCTCCTGGCATCTGCCCTGTTCTCCCTGACTTCCCTTTCCGTGCAGGCTGCCCAGGAACTGACGCCACAACAAGCAGCCAGCCTGAAACCTTTTGAACGGATTGCTTTCACCGGCCGCTTCAATGCTATTGGCGATGCCGTCAGTGAAGCCTCACGCCGCGCGGATGAGAAAGGCGCCGCCTCTTTCTACGTGCTGAGCAGCAGTGACACCAACGGTAACGGCGGCAACTGGCGCGTCGTGGCCGATCTGTATCGCGCCGACGCGGCACCGGCCGATACCGCTACTCACTACCGTACCTTTGAAGGCGTGCGCGAACTGCCGAAAAAAGAGGCTATTCAGCTGGAGCCGTATGACACCGTATCGGTGAGCGGTTTTTATCGCAGCCAGCCCGACGTGAACACCGCAATTGCAAAAGCGGCGAAAGATAAAGGCGCCGCGGCGTTTTATATCGTGCGTCAGGTGGACGCCAACAACGGGGGCAATCAGTACATTACCGCCTACGTTTACAAGGCCGATGCGCCGAAGCGGGTCATTCAGAAAGAAGATGCGGTGATCCCAGCCGACTCCGAAGCCGGTAAAGCCGCTCTGGCTGCCGGCGGTGCCGCCGCGGCGCGCGTAGAGATCCCGGGCGTCGCCTCTTCCAGCTCACCGAGCCGCGAGGTCGGACGCTTCTTTGAAACCCAGTCCTCAACCGGAAAACGTTACACCGTCACCACGATGGACGGCAGCAAGGTTCAGGAGTTGAACAACACCGCCGCCGCCCTGATGCAGCCGTTTGACAGCGTGACATTTACCGGTCACTTTGGCTCACCGACGGAAGTTTCCGAGCAGGTCGCCAAGCGCGCTGCGGCAAAAGGCGCTAAGTTCTACCACATCACCCGCCAGTGGCAGAACCAGAGCGGCGGTAACCTCACCGTCAGCGCCGATCTGTTTAAATAATCCCTGCCGGGGCGCCCCGCGCCCCGTTTTGCATCATTCCAGCCGCTTTTTGCATAGTTACGCATTGCAACCGCGGTTTACTCTCCGTAAAATCGCCTGCCTCATTGGCAGACGCCCTGCGCTTTGCCTCTTTTTTCGACATTTACGCCAGACCTGGCGTTATCAACAGCAGTAAACTCTGTAAACGGTGGAAAGATTGGATAAAAAGTTAGGTCTCGCTGCTCTGACGGCGCTGGTACTCAGCTCAATGTTAGGCGCGGGCGTGTTCAGCCTGCCGCAGAACATGGCCGCCGTGGCCAGTCCGGCTGCGCTGCTGACAGGCTGGGCAATCACCGGCGTGGGGATCCTGTTCCTGGCGCTGGCGATGCTGCTGCTTACCCGGCTGAAACCCGACCTCGATGGCGGGATCTTTACCTACGCCCGCGAGGGTTTCGGCGAGTTAACCGGCTTTTGTTCCGCGTGGGGCTACTGGCTGTGCGCGGTGATCGCGAACGTCTCCTATTTAGTGATTGTCTTTTCGGCCCTCAGCCTGTTCACTGACTCGCCGGATCGGGTCATTTTTGGCGATGGCAACACCTGGCAGGCAATGGTTGGCGCCTCGGTGCTGCTGTGGCTGGTGCATTTTATGGTGCTGCGCGGCGTACAAACCGCCGCGGCGATTAACCTGGTGGCCACGCTGGGTAAACTCCTGCCGCTGGCGCTGTTTGTGGTGCTGGCGGCGCTGGCGTTTAACCTCGATCGCTTTCGCCTGGACTTCAGCGGCGTGGCGCTCGGCGTACCGGTGTGGGAGCAGGTGAAAAATACCATGCTGATCACCCTGTGGGTGTTTATTGGCGTTGAGGGGGCCGTGGTGGTCTCCTCCCGCGCGCGCCACAAGCGCGATGTTGGCCGGGCTACCGTGCTGGCGGTCGTGGCGGCGCTGACGGTCTACCTGCTGGTTACCCTGCTGTCGCTGGGCGTGGTGGCCCGTCCGGAGCTGGCGGAGATGCGCAATCCGTCGATGGCCGGCGTGATGGACCGGCTGATTGCCCACGGCGGCAAAGCAATCATTGCCATCGGGCTGGTCGTGTCAGTCTGCGGGGCCTACCTGAGCTGGACGATCATGGCGGCGGAAGTGCCATGGATGGCCGCACAGCAGGCGGCGTTTCCGCGCAGCCTGGCGCGGCAAAATCGCCATGGTGCCCCCTCGGCATCGCTGTGGTTAACCAACGGCAGCGTCCAGGCCTGTCTGATTCTGATTGGCATCAGCGGTGCGGATTACAGCACCCTGCTGACAATTGCCTCCGAGATGATCCTGGTCCCGTATCTGCTGGTTGGGGCCTATCTGCTGAAGCTGGTATGGGGTAAACAGCAGCCGCTCATGAGCCTGATTGGACTCGGGGCCAGCGCCTACGGTCTGTGGCTGCTCTATGCCTCCGGTCCCCTGCACCTGCTGCTGTCGGTGGTACTGTACGCGCCCGGCCTGCTGCTGTTTCTTTTTGCCCGCCGCGGCGGTCGCTCAGCTACGACGCTGCGGCGCTGGGAGAAAGGCGTGGTGGTGCTGATGATGGCGGGTAGCCTTCCGGCGCTGCAGGTGTTGCTCAACGGGTGATCCCGCCGCACAGAAAGGAGGCGGTGCAGGCAGATTGTGTCACCGCCGCCCGTGAGTGGTGAGGATTGCCTTCGGCGCAGCTCGGCAACCCGTCCGCGCCACTCCTCAGGTAACAGGCAGTGGCCCGCTCGCTATCCGCAGGCCGGCCCACTCCGGTTCCGATCGCCGCCTGCCCGGGCAGCGGACAGCCCCCTTCTCGTGACGATGTGCCCTTAGCCGCCGCGCATTAGCCGCGGCGGAGCCTGGCGTGGGCTGCCCCCTCCTTTACGCCACCGCGCCGGCCGCGGGCGAGCGGTATGCCGATCTTTGCTACGCTGCCCGGCCTGCCCGGGCGGCTCCCCCCAATAAGACCGGCGCGGCTCCGCCCCGTCGGCGGGGAGCACCCGCCGCGGCATTGACGATGCGGGCGCAGGGTGCCTTCCCCCACGGTTCACACGCGAACGCGCCCCCGCAGCGTAAAGGAGCGGCGTCGCGGCCCGGTTGGTCGCCCGAAGGCGACACTCCTCGTCAGCCACGGCCAAAACCCCTGATATCACCGGCGACGGCCATCCAGTAATCCTGCCGATCGCCACTGCGGCGCGTCCAACCGCCAGGCTCCGCGCACTGTCCGCACGCGAGATGCCTGCAGCAGGTGACAGCTTAACCGAATCGGCCCATTAAAAAAGCGGGTGGATTCCGTCCCGGAGGCCGGTCAGCAATAAGATAAGATGCGGTTTACATGCTCGGTAATCAGACGCACTCAATCATGCAGGGGCGACAGACATCTCCAGCGTGGTGGAACAGGCCATGTGCCGCAGACGCACATGCCCATGCGGCGGCTGGCCAATATGCGCCTGTATCGCCGGTTTAGCAACCGCGCCGCGCCGGCGAGCCTCAGGATACCGGCGTTCATCGCGACGCGTCCCACCGCTGCCCGCGCAAAAGCTCTGCGGCACGCCATAAACGATCCGGCCGTATCAGCATAGCCCCGGTCTTTTCGAAAAAAGGGGGACAGAGTGCATTACCGGGTGAGTGTTTAAAAAACGACTCGATTCCCGATCGGTTTTTATCTTCACACGTCGAAAAATGATATTGATCATTATTCGCCATCGCCATCCTGAAACAATCGTCTCAGCGCAAGTCACACGTGGCATTAAATCATGACGAAAGGATGAGACAAATGGGAAAAGTAAGCGCAGGAAACGCGCACAAAATGGGGTTGGCAGCCCTGACGCTGGTGACCGCTTCAAATATGATGGGTTCCGGCGTATTTATGCTACCGACTAACCTGGCCGGCGTCGGCTATATCTCTTTATGGGGATGGCTATTTACCATCATTGGCGTGATCGCGCTGGCACTGGTTTTTGCCAAAACCAGTCTCATCACTCCGCGCGCCGGGGGGATCGTCGCCTATGCCAGCGATGCCTTCGGCCCCTTTATTGGTTTCCAAACCACGGTCTGCTACTGGATCAGCGCCTGGATCGGCAACGTGGCCCTGCTGGTTGCCGGAGTGGGTTACCTCAGCTACTTTTTTCCCCAGCTGCATAACCCGGTATACGGCTGTATCACCGCCATTGTTATCCTCTGGGCCTTTATCCTGTTAGGCAGTTTTGGAGCAAAAACCGCCGGGCGGGCGCAGTCATTTACCGCCAGCTGCATGCTGGTGGTGGTGCTGGGCGTTGGCGTTGTCGGCTGGTTTTGGTTCGATCCCCACCTGTTTACCGAAGTGTATAACGGCACCGGACGCAGCGACGGCGCGGCCATCGTCTCCGCCGCCTCGATTGCGCTGTGGGGGTTTCTGGGCGTCGAATCCGCCGTCGTTTCCACAGGCCAGGTGGAACAGCCGGAGCGCACCGTGCCGCGCGCAACGGTGTATGGTTTGCTGATCGCCTCAGTCTGCTACGTCGGCAGCTGTACCGTCATCATGGGGCTGGTACCGCACGGCGAGCTGGTCAACTCGGCGGCCCCCTTTGCGGATGCGGCACGCTATATGTTTGGCGATCTGGCCGGCAATATCGCCTCGGCGCTGAGCATCATCGCCTGTTTTGGCTCGATTTCCGGCTGGCTGATTTTGCAGGCCGAGGGGCCGCGCGCCGGCGCCAAACAGGGCCTGTTTCCGCATATTTTTGCCAAAACCAACCGCAACGATGTGCCCATGAAAGGGCTGATTATCTCCGGCGTTCTGATGAGTCTGGTGCTGATGCTGACCGCGTCGCCCAACCTGGCGAAGCAGTTTGAAGTGGTGATTTTAATGTCGGTATTTGCATCGCTGCTGCCTTATATGTACGCGATCATCGCGCTACCGATCATTATGGTCTCCAGGCGCCTCAACCGCGGCCGCAGCTTCATGTTTTATTGCGTCTTAACCCTGATTGGCATGATTTACTGCATCTTTGCCCTGCTGGGTTCCGGAACCGATTCTATTTTCTGGGGCACGGTGATGATGATGGTTACTATTCCCCTCTTCTCCTTTGTCGCCGCCGGACGGAATAAAAAGGGTGAGGAGATCCTGTACCTGGAAAAATAATTCCACCTTTCTTCACGACATTAATAGGGAGTTTAGTATGTCTTTATCGATAGCTGACCAAAACAAACTGGATGCTTTTTGGTCATACTGCGTTAAAAATCGCTATTTTAATATTGGTTACCCCGAGTCAGCCGATTTCGATTACACCATGCTCGAGCGCTTTCTGCGCTTCTCAATTAATAATTGCGGTGACTGGGGTGAGTACTGTAATTATTTACTTAATTCGTTTGAATTCGAAAAAGAGGTGATGGCGTGGTTTTCTGGCATCTTTAAAATACCGGTCGACGAGAGCTGGGGATACGTGACCAACGGCGGCACCGAGAGCAATATGTTCGGTTGCTATCTTGGACGAGAACTGTTTCCGGACGGCACCCTTTACTACTCGCAGGATACCCACTATTCGGTGGCAAAAATCGTTAAGCTGCTGCGGATTAAATCACAACTGGTGGCTTCACAGCCTGGCGGCGAGATCGATTACGACGATCTGGAGCACCACATTCGCGCTTCTGGCGAACGCCACCCGATCATTTTTGCCAATATCGGCACCACGGTGCGCGGCGCGGTGGATGATATTGCGGAAATTCAGCGGCGTATCGCCGCGCTGGGTATCCCGCGCGAAGCGTATTATCTGCACGCCGACGCGGCGCTCAGCGGCATGATTTTGCCGTTTGTTGATGATCCACAGCCGTTCACCTTTGCCGACGGCATTGACTCCATCGGCGTGTCCGGCCACAAAATGATTGGATCGCCGATCCCCTGCGGCATCGTGGTGGCCAAAAAGCGCAATGTGGATCGTATCAGCGTCGAGATTGACTACATTTCGGCACACGATAAAACCATCTCCGGTTCGCGCAACGGCCATACGCCGCTGATGATGTGGGCAGCGGTGCGCAGCCACACCGATGCGGAGTGGCGTCGACGCATCAGCCACAGCCTGACCATGGCGCAGTATGCCGTCGATCGCTTTACCGCGGCCGGTATCCGTTCGCTGCGCCATAAGAACTCCATCACCGTGGTATTCCCGATCCCGTCGGAGTGGGTGTGGAAAAAACATTGTCTCGCCACCTCCGGCGACGTGGCGCATCTGATTACCACCGCCCATCACCTGGATAGCGCGCAGATCGATGCGCTGATTGATGACGTGATTGCCGATCTCAACCAGCGCGCGGCCTGATAGTCCATCCGGCTTCTCCCGGCGGGCGGTTTCCCCTGCCCGCCAGATTAGGCCACGTTGCACCCGCAGCGCTGGCTACCGCGCACCGCTGGCCAACCGCACCGGTCAGGATGCGCCAGACAGGAGGGATTCTGTATGAGTAATCGATTTAAAGCGATACGCGGCATGGCGGACGTGCTACCGGAACAAACGCCCATGTGGCAGTGGCTTGAAGGACATTTTCGACGCCTGACTTTTCGCTATGGCTATCAGGAAATGCGTCTGCCGCTGCTGGAACCGGTGGCGCTGTTTCAGCGCGCCGTCGGTGAGGCGACGGATATCGTCGCCAAAGAGATGTATGATTTTCGCGACAAGAGCGGCGAGCACATCACGCTGCGGCCGGAGGGCACCAGCGGCTGCCTGCGCGCGGTACTGGAAAATAATCTGTGCTACAACACCACCCAGCGCCTCTGGTACCAGGGGCCGATGTTCCGCTATGAGCGGCCGCAAAAGGGACGGCTGCGCCAGTTTACTCAGTTTGGCGTAGAGGCCTTTGGCATGGCCGGACCGGACGTTGATGCCGAGATGATCTTCATGATAAGCGACTTATTTAAGCAGCTCGGGCTGAGCGATCACGTCCGGCTGGAGATCAACTCCCTCGGCACCCCGGATGAGCGCCGGGACCACCGTGAGGCGCTGGTGGCCTGGTTTACCGCCCACCGCGACGTACTGGATGAGGACAGCCTGAAACGGCTGGAAAACAATCCGCTGCGCATTCTCGACAGCAAAAATCCGGAGATGCAGCCGATGTTAGAGCAGGCTCCCCGGCTAATTGACCATCTGCAACCGGCGTCACGCGACCACTTCGCGACGGTGTGTGCGCTGCTCGACCGGGCGGGGATCCCCTGGACGCTCAACGCCCGGCTGGTGCGCGGGCTCGATTACTACACGCGTACCGTTTTTGAATGGGTGACCGATGCGCTGGGCGCACAGGGAACGGTGTGCGGCGGCGGTCGCTACGATGGCCTGGCCGAGCTGTTCAATCCAAAACCGCTGCCGGCCTGCGGCTTTGCTATCGGCATTGAGCGGCTGCTGCTGCTGATTCAGACCGTCAGCACGCAGGATAATCCGCTGTGGCACTTCCATCCTGATGTGGTGATCACCCGCGAGCGCGAAGATGAAGGCCTGCAGGCACAGCTGCTGGCGGAGCTGCTGCGTCAGCGGATTGCTGGCCTGAGCGTGCTGGTCGACTGCAGCGGTGGCAAACTTAAGCGCCAGCACCAGACGGCGCGCCAGCACCAGTGTAAAGCGATCGTTACTATCAATAACGATGGCGCCCTGCGGCTCTGGGATTTAGTCGCTTCGCAGCAGCAGCAGGTCAGCGAGCAGGATCTCATCGGCTGGCTGCAGCGCTATGCGCGCTGACGCGATGGGCAACGGCGCCGCCGCGCGTCGCTGCTGCCGGACCATGACGGTCTCAGATAAGCGGTGATAAGAGAAGCATCAGCATGGCGAGGAAAAATCGATTATTTATCCCGGGTATGCCCCACCTGGCCAGGCTCAGCGGCCATAACGGCGAGGCGCTGTTTCGCCAGCGTGAGGATTATCCGGTATTCCAGCGCTTTCTGGTGCAGGCGGCGCAGCGTTACGGCTTATCCCTGCACAGCTGGTCGCTGGCGCCGCCGCGCATCCTGCTGCTGGTCAGCGCACCCGATAAGCAGGCGCTCAGCCGGTTTATCCAGCACCTTGGTCGACGCTACGTGCCCTACTACAATCAGCGCTACTGCCGGCACGGCGCGCTGTGGGGCAGCCGCTATCAGTGTAGCCCGCTGGAGCCGGAGGCCTATTTCCTGGCGGTAAAACGCTTTATCGAGTGCGGAGAGGATGGCGTGCAGGGATGCCATAGCGATGGCGACAGGCCTGACGATCAGATCGTCGCGCACCCGGCCTGGCTCAGGCTGGGGAACTCTACCGCGCAGCGTGAAGCGCGGTTTCACGACTTTTGCCACTTGCCGATCAGTCCGGCGCTGGTGGCACAGATCCGCCGCGCGCTGCAGCAAAACTGCCTGCTGGCGACCCCCGATCTGAGCCGCAAGCTGGAGGAACGTCTCGCGCGGCTGCTACATACCCGCCACAGTGGCCGTCCGCGCAAAGTGGAATCGCGCCCCGTCGAACAGTGGTCCTGGCTGGAGCGGCAGGTCGAACGCAGCTTACGTCAGTGCGGCTATCAGCAGATCCGCCTGGCACTGCTGGCGCGCGCGCCGCGGTTTGCTCCCGGCGGTGCGGCGGTGCGCGGCGGCGTGGCGCTGCGCGGCGATGGCACCAGCGGTTCCCTGCGCCTGCTGGCCGATAATCCGCGGTCGCCAACGCTGAGCCGGATATGGTACGCCGGTGCGATGTTTCGCCAGCCGGCCGGTGAGGTACCGATGCAGCAAGACCACCAGATCGGCGTCGAAGCCTTTGGCATGGCCGGTATCGATATTGAACTGGAACAGCTGATCATGCAGTGGGCCTTTTTTCAGCGGCTGGGGCTGAAGGGGCAGGTCGTGCTACACCTGAATATGCTCGGCGACACCGCGACGCTGTCCACCTTTCGCCAGGCGCTGCGCGACTACTACCGACCGCTGGCCCATTTACTGGCGCCCGAGCAGCGCCACTGGCTGGCGCGCCACCCGGAGTGGCTCATTCATCATAATGACATCTTGCTGCAGCGGCTGGCGGCCAGAGCGCCGCGTCTCGACGATGCGCTTTCGTCGGCGTCGCGTCAGCGCTACTGCACCCTGCAGCAGGCGCTCGACCGGGCGGGCCTGCGGTGGCAACACGACGGGACGCTGTTTCCCCGCAATGAGTATTGCCAGCTGGTGTTTGAGTGGCGTAGCGCGCTGCCGGGCGCCGGGCAGGTGCTCAGCCGCGGCGGACGCTATGATGCCTGGGCCAGCCGGGTCCTGCGGCAGCCGGTCACGGCCTGCGGCTTTGCGCTGCTACTGGAACCGGTCATGGCGCTGGTCAGTCAGCAGCCGTCGCCCGGCCGGATGCCGTCGCAGGTGGACGTAGTGGTCATGCCCGGCCAGCCGCGAGGGGCGGAGGACGCGCTGCTGCTGGGGCGGCGCCTGCGTCAGCAGTTTTCGCAGCTCAGCATCATGAACGATTGCTCCCGATTGCCGGCGGTGACACGTCTCAAAAATGCCCGGCGGCGGGGCGCGCGCTTTATTCTGGTGATAGAGGACGATGAGGGCAGCGTCACCCTGCATGATACCCACACTCAGCAGTGCCAGACGGTCAGCATGGCGGCGGTCGGCGAACGATTAGGGCAAGCGATGGCGTCGTAAAGTCCGCGCGCGGCGACGGGACATCCGCTTAGTGCGCGGGCAGTTCAACCTGCAGACGCTCCTCATGCAGCGTCAGGGTCACCGGGCGGGCATACTCCTGGCGAAGCGCATGCAGCTGCTCATCGGAGAGGGGGTAAGGCAGTAAAATATCAAAACGGGTAATGTGCTGCGCGGCGGCCAGCGCAATCAGGCGGGCCAGGTTAATGGCATCACTCACCTGAGGAGAGAGAATCTGCATTGCCTGCTCTTTCAGCTGTTCCGGACCGCACCGGCGGCGCGAGGAGCCCTTCGTCACCATACCGAAGATTGGCATCACGCCGTAAATCGCATCAACAAAACTCCAACGTTTGTTACAGGTTGCCGCCAGAAAATCCATGTAGTTCAGGCAAACCACTGTTGATTGCTCCGTCGTCGACCGTTCGTTATGCGCCACGTCAATCTGCTCCTTTCACTTCAGCCCGGACCCGGCAAGTATACCCACACACTCTGCCTGCTTGATACTCCTTGCGACAATTAATTTGCAGGATAAGTTTAGTATTCCCGCTGTCCCGCGCTATGCTGCAGGCACGCACCATCCGTTCACAGACGTTATGAATACACTGGTTTTTGTTGAAGACGATCCCGATGTCGGCGCGCTGATTGCCGCCTACCTGCGTCGGCATGATATTGACGTCATTGTAGAGTCACGCGGCGACCGCGCCGAAGAGACCATTGCCCGGGTAAATCCCGATCTGGTCATGCTGGACATCATGCTGCCCGGAAAGGACGGTATGACCCTTTGCCGCGATTTGCGCCAGAGCTGGCAAGGTCCGGTGATCCTGCTCACCTCGCTCGACAGCGACATGAATCACATTCTGGCGCTGGAGATGGGCGCGCGGGATTACATTTTAAAAACTACGCCGCCCGCGGTGCTGCTGGCGCGCCTGCGCCTGCATTTACGTCAATCGGCACGGCCGCTGGTCCCCGCAGGGCCCGGCGCTGAGATATCGCTGACCGCACATAACCCCCTCACCTTTGGCGCGCTGACCATCGACCCGGTCAACCGCCGGGTCGTGCTGGCGGATGAGGTCATCGCGCTGTCGACGGCGGATTTTGATTTGCTGTGGGAGCTGGCCACCCACGCCGGGCAGATCCTTCACCGCGATGTGCTGCTGCAGACCCTGCGCGGGGTCAGCTACGACGGACTGGATCGCAGTATTGACGTCGCCATTTCCCGGCTACGTAAAAAGCTGCATGACAACGCCGCCGAGCCCTGGCGAATCAAAACTATCCGCAATAAAGGCTATCTGTTTGCTCCTCACGCCTGGGAAACCGGCCGATGAGAAAGCTGTTTATCCAGTTTTATCTGCTGCTGTTTGTCTGCTTTCTGGTGATGGCGATGCTGGTCGGGCTGGTCTATAAGTTTACCGCCGAGCGCGCCGGCCGTCAGTCGATGGACGATTTGATGAAGAGTTCGCTGTATCTGATCCGCAGCGAACTGCGAGAAATCCCTCCGCGCGACTGGAACAAAACCATCAACAACCTCGATTTGAATCTGTCGTTTAAGATGCATATCGAACCGATGAGCAAAATCCAACTCGATCCGGAGCAAATGCGCCGCCTGCGCGCCGGTGAAATTGTTGCTCAGGACGCGCAATACAGCTTCCTGCAGCATATTCCCCGCAGCCACTACGTGCTGGTGGTCGGTCCAATTCCCTATCTGTTTTTTCTGCATGAGATGCGGCTGTGGGACATTGCGATTGTGGCGTTTATCGGCCTGTCGCTGGCGCTGCCGGTCTTTATCTGGATGCGCCCCCACTGGCAGGACATGCTGCGGCTGGAGCACGCCGCACAGCGCTTTGGCCAGGGTCATCTCGACGAGCGTATCCACTTTGATAATGGATCGAGCCTGCAGCGGCTGGGGATCGCCTTTAACCACATGGCCGACAACATTCACACGCTGGTCGCCAGTAAAAAGCAGCTGATCGATGGCATTGCGCATGAGCTGCGCACGCCGCTGGTGCGGCTGCGCTACCGGCTGGAGATGAGCGAGCACCTCAGCGCGGCGGAAGCCGCGGCGCTGAACCGCGACATCGGCCAGCTGGAGGGACTGATCGAGGAGCTGCTCACCTACGCGCGGCTGGACCGTCCGCAGGTCAGCCTGCATCAGGAGCGGCTGGATATGGCCCGCTGGCTGAATGAGAAGCTGGACAATATTCAGTCAGTCAATCCGCGCTGCCAAATCGAACGCGATATGCCGCCCGGCCAGACGTTCGGCGAGGTGGATACCCGCCTGATGGAGCGGGTGCTGGACAATCTGGTGAATAACGCTCTACGCTACGCCAGCGCGCGGCTGCGGGTCAGCCTGTGGCTGGACGGGCCCCGCGCCTGTTTGCAGGTTGAGGATGACGGCCCCGGTATTCCGGCGACGTCGCGGGAACAGATATTTGAACCTTTTGTCCGCCTCGACCCCAGCCGCGATCGCGCCACCGGCGGCTGTGGGCTGGGGTTGGCCATTGTACAGTCGATAGCGCAGGCGATGGGTGGACAGGCTACAGCCGATGCCAGCCCGCTGGGGGGCGCGGCACTGCGCTTTAGCTGGCCAGTGGCGGGCGATCCCCCGGCGCAGCCACACTGATTTTTTCGCTCAAGGAGATGCTATGTCGACGGCTTATCAACAACTCACGGCGCTGTTCCAGCGCCTGTCTCGCTTCAGCCACCTGTCCGCCATTGCCGGCTGGGATATGCAAACCATGATGCCGCAGGGCGGCAGCACCGCGCGCGGCGAAGCGCTGGCGGAGCTGAGCGTTCTGCAGCATGAGATGCTGACCGCCCCGCAAACTGCGGCGCTGTTCGCGCAGGCGAGCGAGGCCGATCTCAACGACGTCGAACGGGCAAACCTGACGGAAATGCAGCGCAGCTGGCAGCAGGCGGCGCTGCTGCCGTCGTCGCTGGTGGAAGCCAAGGCGCTGGCCGGTGCGCGCTGCGAGCACGCCTGGCGCACCCAGCGTCCGGCCAATGACTGGCAGGGTTTCGCCCACCATTTGCAAGACGTGGTGCGCCTCAGCCGCGAGGAGGCAGCGCTGCGCGCGGCGGCAGCGGGCTGCTCGCGCTACGACGCGCTGCTGGATCGCTATGAGCCCGGCATGACCAGCGCCCAGCTGGACGCCACCTTTGGCGAGCTGAAACAGTGGCTACCGGATTTACTGCAGCGCGTGGTGGCGAAGCAGGCGGACGAACCGGTGGTGGTACCGGCAGGCCCCTTCCCCGTCGAAGCCCAGCGCGAACTGGGGCTGGCGGTGATGAAAATCCTCGGCTTTGACTTTAACGCCGGGCGCCTCGACGTCAGTGCCCATCCCTTCTGCGGCGGCGTCCCGCAGGATGTGCGTATTACCACGCGCTATGATGAGCACAATTTTATCAGCGCGCTGATGGGGGTGATTCATGAGACTGGCCACGCTCGCTATGAACAGAATCTGCCGCAGCAGTGGGCCGGGCAGCCGGTCGCGCTGGCGCGTTCAACCGCTATCCACGAATCGCAAAGCCTGTTTTTTGAGATGCAGCTGGGGCGCAGTCAACCGTTTCTTGAGCTCATTCTGCCGCTGGTGAAGCGCCATCTGGGCGATCGTCCCGGTCTTGAACGCGACAACTTTGTGCGGCTCAATCAGCGCGTGCAGCCGGGCCTGATCCGCGTGGATGCCGATGAAGTCAGCTATCCGGCGCACGTGATCCTGCGCTATGAAATTGAGCGCGCGCTGATTGAGGGAGAGTGCGAGGTAGCCGATATTCCGGCACTGTGGCAGGAAAAAATGCAGGCTTACCTCGGGCTGGATACGCGCGGTGATTACCGTAACGGCTGTATGCAGGACATTCACTGGACCGACGGCGCCTTTGGGTACTTTCCGACCTATACCCTCGGCGCGATGTATGCGGCACAGCTGTTCCAGGCCATGTCGCGCGCGCTGCCGCAGCTCCCGGCGCTGCTGGCCGCCGGGGATGTGCAGCCGCTGTTTGACTGGCTGTACCAGACTATCTGGCAGCACGGCAGCCGCTTCTCTACCGCGGAGTTGATCGCGCGCGCCAGCGGCGAACCCCTCAATCCGCAGGCGTTCCGCACCCATCTCGAACAACGCTACCTCGGCTAATCCGCCACCGGTGGGGCCATCCGCGCCCCACCGCGCCCTTGTACATTCGGTTACACGCCGATACCAATGACTCACTGAAGTGGCTGAAGCCGCAGAGTAAAGTGACGTTCACCGGCCCCGCAGTGGGCTGCATAACAGACACTCACTTGAGGATTGATCAATGAAAAAAGTACTTACTCTGGTAGTTGCCGCTGCAATGGGCCTCTCTTCCGTGGCGTTCGCGGCGGAAACCACCGCGGCACCGGCCACCAGCACCACCGCGACCGCTCCGGCGAAAACCGGCGGCCACAAAACGGTGCACCATAAGAAGCACCCGACCGTAGCGCAAAAAGCGCAGGCGGCCAAAAAGCACCATAAAAAGGCCAGCAAGCCAGTAGCACAGCAAGCGCAGGCGGCCAAAAAGCAGCATAAAGCCAGCGCGAAACCGGCGGCGCAAAAAGCGCAGGCCGCAAAGAAAGTGCATCATAAAGCAGCGGCGAAGCCGGTCGCCCAGAAAGCGCAGGCCGCGAAGAAAGTGCATCACAAAGCAGCGGCGAAACCGGTCGCGCAGAAAGCCCAGGCCGCGAAGAAAGTGCATCACAAAGCAGCGGCGAAACCAGTCGCGCAGAAAGCCCAGGCCGCGAAAAAAATGCATAAAAAAGTGAGCAAGAAAGCCGCCCAGCCGGCAGCATAAACGCCCACGGAATCACATCTGCTTCGTTCCCGACACCCGGTTAGCGCCGGGTGTTTTTGTCAGGAGCCGCCATCATGCTGCGACGCTACCGTTTTGAGATTCTGCTGGCCGTGATGATCCTGTGCGCCCTGGTGACGGCCAGTTTCTATCTGTAGCGCGTTAGCTCGCTGATTTTGCGTCGTAATCTCCCTTTTCTTCCTGACTCCGGCTATAGTTAAGAGCCATGCTAATTACGTGATCATCTTCCACCTGGCCCGCTGAGAGAGTTATGCGCATACCGGCTGTTCTGTTTTTGGGTTGTTTATCACTATCTTTTTGCCTCCATGCCGATGACGACGGCCCCTCTCCAACAGAAATACGCACCCTGTTTTTTGGCCACGACGATCGCCAGCCGATTACCGATACCGCCAGCTGGCCGTGGGAGGCTATCGGGCAGCTGGAAACCGAAAGCGGCAACCTGTGCAGCGCCACGCTGATCTCTCAGCATCTGGCGCTCACCGCGGGACACTGCCTGCTGACGCCCCCGGGAAAGATAGATCCACCGGTTGCGCTGCGCTTTATCTCCGGGCCGCACGGCTGGCGCTACGAGATCCACGATATTCAGGGGCGCGTGGATCCGGCGCTGGGGAAAAAACTGAAGCCGGACGGCGACGGATGGATTGTTCCCGCGGCGGCGGCGCCCTGGGATTTTGGTCTGATCGTGCTGAATAATCCGCCCTCAGGCATTACGCCGATTCCGCTGTTTAGCGGCACGCGGGGCGAGCTTACCGCCGCGCTGAAGGCCGCCGGCCGCCGGGTGACGCAGGCCGGCTACCCGGAAGATCACCTGGATACCCTCTTCAGCCACAGCAACTGTCTGATTACCGGCTGGGCGCAAAAAACCGTGCTGTCGCACCAGTGCGACACCCTGCCGGGAGACAGCGGATCGCCACTCTTGCTACGCACTCCCGATGGCTGGCAGCTGGTGGCGGTGCAAAGCTCGGCGCCGGCGGCCAAAGACCGCGATCGGGCCGATAACCGCGCGGTGGCGGTGACCGCCTTCCGCGAGGCGCTGCTGCAGCTGGCGCAGTAGCGCCTGATGCTTTAACGGGTGCGGGCCGGTTACCCCACCCGATGCTTCGCCTCAGGAGAGCTGTTCGAGGGTCTGTAGAATCCGCTTATCCGAGACCGGATAGGGCGTACCCAGCTGCTGGGCAAAATAGCTGACCCTCAGCTCCTCAATCATCCAGCGAACCGCCTGCACATCCGCATCATCCCGTCGCGCCGGCGGCAGCTTGTTCAGCCAGCTCTGCCAGGCCTGCTGTACCTGTTCGACTTTTAGCATTCGCGCCCGATCGCTGTGCGGATCCACCGGTAGCTTCTCCAGCCGGCGATCAATCGCCTGCAGATAGCGCAGGGTATCGCCCAACCGGGCATAGCCATTACCGGTGACAAACCCGCGATAAATCAATCCGGCGAGCTGCGCTTTTATATCTGAGAGCGCCAGCGCCATACTCATGTCCACCCGCCCCTTCAGCCGCTTGTTAATGGCAAACGCCTGCGTCAGGATTTGCTCAACCTGGCGGGCAATGTCGACCACCGTATCGTTCAGTTCGGCGCGCACCGTCTCCTGCAGCCGGGCAAATCCCTGCGCATCCCACACCGGACCGCCGTGTACGGCCATCAGCTTATCCATGCCGCACATAATGCAGTCATCGATCAGGTCCATTACCTTGCCGTAGGGGTTGAAATAGAGACCCAGCTTGGCTTTGTTGGGCAGCTTTTCGTGCAAATACTTGATTGGCGAGGGGACATTAAGCAGCAGCAGGCGACGTTCGCCGCGCCACATCGCTTTTTGCTGCTCATGTTCGGACTCAAACAGCTGAATAGCTACGCTATCCTGCTCATCGACCAGCGCCGGCCACGCCTTCACGCTGTAGTGACCGCGCCGCTGTTCAATCTGCTGCGGCAGCGCGCCGAAGCTCCACAGATGGAGTCCGCGCTGCGTCAGGCCGTCATCGGCGGCGGTTGAGAGCGTCTCCTGAACTTTGCCTTTCAGCGCCTCGCGCAGGGCGCTGAGGTGTTTGCCCTCGCGCAGCGGCCGGTTATGCTCATCCAGCACGCGGAAGGTGATTTTAAGATGATCGGGTACCTGATCCCACTGCCAGGCCTCCCGGTCAATCGTCACGCCGGTCATCCGGCGGAACTCGCGCTCCAGCGCCTCCAGCAGCGGCCGCTCCAGCGGTGTCACCCGCGCCAAAAACGCCTCGGCGTAGTTAGGCGCCGGGACCAGGTTACGACGCAGCGGTTTTGGCAGGGATTTGATCAGCGCGATCACCAGTTCGCGGCGCAGGCCGGGAATTTGCCACTCAAAGCCGGCGTCGCTCAGCTGATTGAGCAGCGGCAGCGGAACGTGCACCGTCACGCCATCGGCATCGGCACCGGGCTCAAACTGATAGCTCAGTTTCAGCTTCAGGTTACCCTGATGCCAGACGTTGGGGAAATCGAGCTTGCTGACCGCGTCGGCGCCCTCTTTCACCAGCATCGCTTTTTCAAAGTTCAGCAGATCCGGCGTCTGCTGCGCCGCCGTTTTCCACCAGCTATCAAAGTGGCGTGACGACACCACCCCGGCGCCGATACGCGCGTCGTAGAAGGCAAACAGCGTCTCATCATCAACCAGAATATCGCGGCGACGCGATTTGTGCTCCAGCTCCTCAACCTCGGCGCGCAGCTTCTGATTGGCGCGAAAAAAAGCGTGGCGGCTCTGCCACTCGCCTTCGACCAGCGCGTGACGAATAAACAGTTCGCGGGAGAGTATCGGATCGATCGCGCCGTAGTTGACCTTCCGCGCCGCGACGATCGGCAGACCGTACAGAGTGACCTTTTCACTGGCCATTACCGCGCCCTGGCTTTTTTCCCAGTGGGGTTCGCTGTAGCTGCGTTTGATCAGGTGCTGCGCCAGCGGCTCTATCCATTCCGGCTCAATGCGCCCTGCTACCCGGCCCCACAGGCGGCTGGTTTCTACCAGCTCGGCTACCATCGTCCACTTCGGCGGCTTCTTAAACAGACCGGAGCCCGGGAAAATCATAAAGCGGGCATTGCGCGCGCCGCTGTAGTCGTTTTTATCGGTATCTTTCTGGCCAATATGTGACAACAGGCCGGTCAGCAGCGCACTGTGGATACCGCGAAAATCTCCGGGCACGCTATTGATAGCGATCCCGAGCTCTTTGACGACCTGGCGCAGCTGAGTGTAGATATCCTGCCACTCGCGTACCCGCAGGTAGTTGAGAAACTCCTGTTTACACAGGCGGCGAAAGTGGCTGGCGGAGAGCGCTTTCTGCTGCGCCTGCAGGTAGTCCCACATCGAGACGAACGCCATAAAATCGGAGTCTTTGTCGGCAAAGCGACGATGTTTTTCATCCGCGGCCTGCTGCTTCTCCGCCGGACGCTCGCGCGGGTCCTGAATAGACAGCGCGGCAACAATGATCATTACCTCGCGCACGCTGGCGGTGTGTTGTGCCGCCAGGACCATCCGCGCCAGACGCGGATCCACCGGCAGCTGCGCCAGCTGACGCCCGCTGGCGGTGAGCTGATAGCGGCCGTTCTCCTGGAGGGTCAGCGCCCCTAATTCCTCCAGCAGGCGAACGCCATCCTGAATGTTGCGCTTATCCGGCGCCTCGACAAACGGAAACGCCGCGATATCGCCCAGCCCGAGAGCGGTCATCTGCAAAATGACCGAGGCGAGGTTGGTGCGCAGAATTTCCGGATCGGTAAACGCCGGACGGCTGAGAAAATCCTCCTCAGCGTAAAGCCGGATGCAGATCCCTTCAGAGACGCGACCGCACCGCCCTTTTCGCTGGTTAGCCGACGCCTGCGAAATTGGCTCAATGGGCAGGCGCTGCACTTTAGTACGGTAGCTATAGCGGCTAATGCGCGCGGTGCCGGGATCAATGACGTATTTGATTCCCGGCACGGTCAGTGACGTTTCTGCCACGTTGGTCGCCAGTACAATCCGTCGTCCCGCGTGCGACTGGAATACCCGATTCTGCTCGGCGTTAGAAAGGCGGGCATACAGCGGTAAAATTTCGGTGTGCGGCAGATCGCGGCGCGTCAGGGCATCGGCGGTATCGCGAATCTCCCGCTCGCCGCTCATAAAGATCAGAATATCCCCGCGCCCCTCCTGACTCAGCTCGTCAACCGCGTCAAAGATTGCCTGCAGCTGATCGCGATCGCCATCGTCGGCCTCCTCGACGATCGGCCGGTAGCGCACCTCCACCGGATAGGTTCGCCCGGAGACTTCAATCACCGGGGCATGATGAAAGTGGCGGGAGAATCGCTGCGGATCGATGGTGGCCGAGGTGATTATCACTTTCAGATCGGGGCGCTTTGGCAGCAGCTCGCGCAGATAGCCGAGTAAAAAGTCGATATTCAGGCTGCGCTCATGCGCCTCATCGATGATCAGCGTATCGTACTGCATCAGCAGCCGATCCTGCTGAATTTCCGCCAGCAGAATGCCGTCGGTCATCAGCTTAATCTGGCTGGTTTCACCGACCTGATCGTTAAAGCGCACCTTGTAGCCAACGCAGCCGCCAGTCGGGGTATCCAGCTCCTCCGCAATGCGGTTAGCCACGGTGCGGGCCGCCAGCCGACGCGGCTGGGTATGGCCAATCATACCGCGCACGCCGCGGCCCAGCGCCAGGCAGATTTTCGGGAGCTGGGTGGTTTTACCGGAGCCGGTCTCCCCGGCGACAATCACCACCTGGTTATCGCGGATCGCCTCGGCGATCGCCTGCTGCTTCTGGCTGACCGGCAGCGCTTCGGGGAAGGTGATGCGCGGCGTGGCGGCGCGGCGCGCGGCCAGCCGCTGCTGCGCCAGAGCAATCTCCCGGGTCAATTCCGCAGCGATGGCCTGCTGCGCCTCGGGATGTTTCGCTTTCCTCGCGCCGTGCAGACGGCGTTTCAGGCGCTGCCTGTCCTGCAGCATAACCTCATCAAGTTGAGCAGACAGGGCGTGTAGCGTCGCGGCGATATCGGACATGGTGACTCTTCCAGTTGTGCGCGTCAGAACGGAGGGTTCTGGGATTAATGATCGGGTAAACCGGTGAAGTGTATCACAATTCGCGGTGGCCACGCGGTCGGGAATATCGTTCAAATAATTTGAAGAGCGGCCTCGAAATATTAAGCTTTCTATTCAGTAGTCTGAATAATAGAGTGTCCAACATTGAGCCACGGCTCCCGTTAAACATCAAAGGACCCTATTATGCGCAACGTACTCGTGCTGAAATCCAGTATCCTCGCCGACTATTCGCAGTCCAACCAGCTGGCCGATTTCTACATCGCTCAGGCGCAGCAGAACGGCGACAACGTCACCGTACGCGACCTGGCGGCCGATCCGATTCCGGTGCTGGATGGCGAGCTGGTCGGCGCCCTGCGTCCTTCCGAGGTGGCCCTTACGCCCCGTCAGCAGCAGGCGCTGGCGCTGTCAGATACGCTGATTGCCGAATTGAACGCCCATGACGTGGTGGTGATTGCCGCGCCGATGTACAACTTCAACATTCCGACGCAGCTGAAAAACTATTTTGACCTGGTGGCTCGCGCCGGCGTGACTTTCCGCTACACCGAGCAGGGCCCGGAAGGCCTGGTCACCGGCAAACGCGTTATCGTGCTCTCCAGCCGCGGTGGAATACACAAAGATACCCAGAGCGATCTGCTGACCCCCTACCTGAAGCTGTTCCTCGGCTTCCTCGGCATGACCGACGTGGAGTTTGTCTTCGCGGAAGGCATCGCCTACGGCCCTGACGTGGCCAGCAAAGCGCAGCAGGAGGCCAAAAGCGCGATTGCGCAGCTGGCGCTAGCGTAAGGTTACCGACCGCAACTACGGGGCCGCACCGTCGGCCCCGCTCTGCGCGGCCCGCTTCTGCCGCCAGAGGCCGTTAATACCCTGCACATATTCCCCTGCCGGCGCCCGCGCGACCAGCTTTTGTCCAGCGATTCGCGCAACCGCTTCGCGGGTCAGGTGGTTGTCCGCCGCAATGCGCTCATATTCGGCATGCCGGCCGGCGTTAATCTCCGCCACCAACCGCTCGACCGCCATCCCCGGCACCCGCACGGCCAGCCAGCCGCCAAGCGTTTCGCCCGCCAACCCCTGCCGGCGCGCCTCATCGAGGGTTAACGCCTGTGCCAGGCCGCTGACCAGCAGCAGGGCCAGCGCGCCGGCCCGCCATCGCGTCCGCATCAGAACAGATCGCTCTGATTTTTCAGCAGCGCCTCCACGTCTTTGTCCACTTTGATGAGAATCTCATGCTCAATTTTCACATTCATATTGATGGTAATAGGCTCTTTCGGCGCCGCGACTTCAATTCGCGGAATACAGCCAGCCAGCAGTAGGGCCGCACTCAGCGGCAGCCAGGTCAGCTTAGGGTTGATGCGCATTGCGAGGGTCCTTGTGGTCAGGCAAGGTGGCATGCTCTTCCACCCAGCTTTGTAAATTGTCGCCAAAGCGCAGGCTGCGCCACAGCTGGAACAGGTTTTCCTGCTGGTGATAGTGCAGCGAAACCCGCTGATTTTTATCGCTGAAGTGGCTGCTGCCCTCCACATCCGAGCGCAGCGTCATCTGGCCCACGGTGTCGAGATTCAGCGTTGCCCAGGCGCGGGTGATGACCATATCCCGCAGCCAGTCCAGCGCCGCGCCAGCGGCAAGGTTATTAGCGGCGATCGCATCGGCCACCTGCTTATCCATCCGCAGGGTCAGCGGACCGTCGTTGGCCAGCCAGCCGTTCTGTACCAGCCATTCCGGATGGTTTAGCCACAGCGGCAGCGCGCCGTTGACCCGCCCGGTCAGGCTGAACTGCGTGACCTTAATCGCCGCCAGCAGCTTGTCCAGCGCCAGTCCCCGCAGACGCACCATCGCCGGTGCCCGCTGGGGCATCTCCAGACGGTCCAGCCGCAGCTGACCGCCAAGCAGATCGACGCTGACGTTACTGAGGGTCAGCGGCTGCTGCGCTCGCCACGGATAGTGCCCCTGCAAATCCGCGGTCATATTATGCAGAGCAAACTGATTGTCGATCGCCGCGATGCGCAGCTGCACCGGGCCGTGAGTCCCCAACTGCCACTCGCTATCCTGCAGGCGAAACGGCAGGGAAAAGTCCACGCCGCTGATTTGGTTGTCCGGCATACGCATCGCCCCCTGCTTCACCACCCAGTGCCCGCCGGCGGCAAAGCCCTGACCGCTGGCGGCGGAGAACGCCATCTGCGCGCGCAGGCTGCCCGCCTGCAGGCTCATCTTCAGCGACGGGCTGATCAGCGGCTGAAATACCCGCAGCGACTGCTCCGGCCACCACGCCTGGCCGCGCAGGCGCACGCCATCCCAGCGCCCCTGCACCCGTACCGGGCCAATCGCCTGCGCCTGCAGCGCCCCGCGCCAGAGAAAATCCGCCGGACTGCGTCCGTTCAGCTCCGCGCGCAGCACCGACGGCGGCAGATGGCCACCGCGGGTAAACCGGGTTTCGCGGGCGTTCAGCACCACGCCGCCGTCAAACAGCGGCCGTTCCGCATCGCGCTGCCAGCGCAACGGCCGGCTGAGCGTCAGGCGCGGCGTGGCCATATCGGCGAGGCCATAGCGCAAACGATCAAATCCGGTTGACAGCGTCGACAGCTCAATGAGCGTCTCCTGCCAGCGGCCGCGTCCGGCAATGTCCCAGCGCGCCGACAGCGGCTGCAAATACCCCTTACCCCAGTAGCGCCAACTCCAGCGGCCGCGATCGGGCCAAAAATCCTCGGCCCGGCCATCGAGGTGCAGGACAAAGCGTCCGCTGTCAGGATGATGTGCTCTCAGGATCGCCTGCAGGCGACCCGATACCCCGCGGGGAGAGAGCGTGACGCCGGCCAGTGGCCAGCGCGCTTCATCCACCTCCAGCGTAGAGAGCAGCCGCCCGCGCATGCGCAGCAGCGCTCCCGGCGCCATCCGTAGACGGGGATCGAGCAGCGGCCCCTCCAGCGTTCCCGGCAGGCTGGCAAAAAACAGCAGCTGTGCCAGCTTACTGCTGCCGGTCAGCCGGAACGGCAGCGCGCTGTGCTGCCAGTCCAGCTTGCCCGGCCCCAGCGTCAGCACAACGTTCCCTTTGCCACCGCGCCCCGCGGTCAGCACGTTCAGGCGTCCCTGAAACACCGCCGCGCTCAGCCCGTCGCGATAGTCATCGACGGTCAGCGCCAGCCCGCCGGACAGGGGCTGCGCGGCCCAGGGCCAGCGCCACTCGCCGTCATGCAGGGTGAGCCGCCGCGGCGTCAGTTGCCAGGGCAGGATCAGCAGCGGCGCCGGCTGGCCGGCCCCCGCCACGCGCAGTTCGCCGCGCTGCTGCTGCCAGCGCAAGTGCAGGGTTAGCGGTGCCGGCACCTGGGCCACCGACAGATGGCCCTCCAGCGCCCCGCTTTCCGGGATCCCATCAGGAAAGTGCGGCAGCGTCAGCGTGCCGCTGAGGGTTACCGGCTGACTGAGGGCATCGTTTTCAAAGCGCAGCTCACGCAGCATCAGCTGCTGACCGCGCAGATCGGCGCTCGCGCGAAGCGTCTCTCCCTGCCATGTCAGCCGCTGCGCCACCGGAGAGAGCGTCAACGATAGCGCGCCGGACCAGGCCTGCCAGGGGGAGATCGTAAGCCGATCGATATGCACCGTCGAGCGCGGCAGGCGCCGCTGCCACTCCGCCAGTGCGGTGGGAGCCGCCGGATTGTCAGCGCCGGGCAGTGCGCTAAAGCAGCCGCTGTCGATATCCAGGGCGGCGGCGCGGAGCTGCCAGCGACCATCGCGGTAAGCGAGACGGGCGTCGCGCACCGTCGCCAGCGTACAGTCGCCGGCGAGGTAGCGTAAATCAGGAAACAGCAGCGCACCGTGGTGCCAGCGGGGGTTGGCCGCCAGGGCAATGGTGGTCTTGTCCGGCAGCCATATCCCCGCCACCCGCGGCAGCCACTGGGTGACGGTCAGCGCCAGCCCCAGCAACAGCAGAATGAGCGCCAGCAGCGCGGCGATACAGATTTTCACTCCCTGGCTCATGCTTTTCACAACACAATGATTCCTTGATGGTATGGCGTAATGATGGCAGAAGAGCCGCCCGGGGTGAAGAATTTCCCTTTCCGGCAACGGCCATGCGGTTTAGCCGCTGACAGGAGCGCGACCATGCTATGCTGTAGCGCACATGGAAACATCAGGAGAGTGGTCATGAACATTGCCGTTTACAGTACCCGCCAGTATGACCGGACCTGGCTGGACAAGGTGAATGCCCAATACGGTTTTGCACTGCGTTATTTTGATTTTTTGCTGGATGCCCATACCGCTAAAACCGCTGAAGGTGCCGATGCGGTCTGTATTTTCGTCAACGATGATGGCAGCCGTCCGGTACTGGAAGCGCTGGCGAAAGCCGGCGTGAAATATATCGCCCTGCGCTGCGCCGGCTTTAACAACGTCGATTTGAACGCCGCTGAAGCGCTGGGGCTGCAGGTGGTGCGCGTGCCCGCCTATTCGCCGGAAGCCGTGGCAGAACATACCGTCGGCCTGATGATGACCCTGAATCGTCGCATTCACCGTGCGTATCAGCGCACCCGCGACGCCAACTTTTCGCTGGAGGGCCTGACCGGCTTTAACATGCACGGCCGCACTGCCGGAGTGATTGGTACCGGTAAAATTGGCGTGGCCACGCTGCGTATTTTACGCGGTTTTGGTATGCGCCTGCTGGCATACGATCCCTGGCAGAGCGAGGCGGCGCTGGCGCTGGGCGCAGAGTATGTCGATTTGCCGACGCTCTACCGCGAGTCGGATGTGATTACTCTGCACTGCCCGCTGACCGCGGAGAACCATCATCTGCTGAACGCGGCGGCCTTTGCGCAGATGAAAGATGGCGTGATGGTGATCAATACCAGCCGCGGCGGGTTAATTGACTCGCAGGCGGCGATTGACGCGCTTAAGCAGCAGAAAATCGGCTCGCTGGGGATGGACGTGTATGAAAACGAGCGCGAACTGTTTTTTGCTGACAAATCCAACGATGTGATTCAGGACGACGTATTCCGCCGCCTGTCAGCCTGCCATAACGTGCTGTTTACTGGCCATCAGGCGTTCCTGACCTCGGATGCGCTAACCAGTATCGCCGAAGTGACCCTGAATAACCTGCAGCAGCTGGCCGATGGCCAGCCCTGTCCCAACCAGCTGCATCCCTGAACCTGCGCGCGGCGTCCGCGTTAGCGGGCGCAGCCGCCGGACATCAGCGCCGACTCGGAGCAGCGGCGACCGTTCGCCAACTGACACATGCCGGCCGCGCTGCCGTCGAGCTGTCGCGACAGCGCAAGGGTGCCGCCCGCGCCGCTACAGGCCTCGGTGGCAAATGCAGACATGGACACGTGCATCGGAACGTGCGCCGCCGTGGCCTGCTGGGGCGGTTCATTGCTGCTGCTGCACGCGCTCAGCAGGGCAGCGAACAGAAAAATGGTCGCAACTCTCATTGACTGGCTCCGGGAAATATGATGGCAATGGCGTTGTCAGCATAATGGACCCGACGGGAAAGGTCGAGTGCCGTAAGGATTTTTTACCCAATCGCCTGCGTGCCCTGTCATTCTCCCTTCTCGCCGCGCCGCAAAACCTCACCTGCGGTTAAACGACGGCGGCAAATCCGTGCCACACTCTCTTCTTGCTCAATGTTGAGCAATCTGCACAGAAGGAGAGCGTTAATGAGCGAGACAACCCTGCTAGTGGTGGCCAAAATGGTGGCAAAACCGGGCCAGGCCGAGGCGCTGAAGCGCGTGCTGAGCCAGTGCATTGAACCCAGCCGTCGCGAAGCGGGCAACATTCACTACGATCTGTATCGCAGCGTGGAAGATCAGGAAACCTTTTTGTTCCACGAGCGCTGGCAGAACGGGGCGGCGATTGATGAACATGAGCGCAGCGCCCATTTCCAGACGCTGCTTGAACAGGCCGGCCCGCTGCTGGCGCAGGCACCGGAGATCACCAAAATTTAGTGCTGTAGCCAGCACACGCGGCAGGATTTACCTTTAATTTTCCCCTGCTGCAGCTGCTTCAGCGCCTGACGCACCGCCCCCTGTTTCACCGCCACGTAGGCGTGGGTAGGCGTCAGGCTGATTTTACCCACGTCGTCCCCATGCAGTCCCCCTTCCGCCGTGAGCGCGCCGAGAATATCCCCCGGCCGAATCTTCGCCTTACGCCCGCCGTCAATGCACAGGGTGGCCATCTCCGCGCTCAGCGGCTTGACCGGCTGCGTGAGCAGCGGCGGCGCGTCGCGCCAGGCCAGCGTCGCCCCGAAGAAATGCTCCAGCGCGTGGGCGCGTGGCATCTCTGCCGGCGCCACAAAGCTAACCGCAATTCCCTGCTGACCGGCGCGGGCGGTGCGACCAATGCGGTGCACGTGCACCTCCGGATCCCAGGCCAGCGCCAGGTTCACCACCAGCGGCAGCCCCTTGATATCCAGACCGCGGGCGGCGACATCGGTCGCTACCAGTACCCGGCAGCTCCCCTGAGCAAAGCGAATCATGACCCGATCGCGATCGCGCTGTTCGTGATCGCCATGCAGCGACAGCGCGCTGATCCCGGCGTCGCTAAGCGCGGCGGTCACCTCATCACATTCGCGGCGGGTATTGCAGAACACCACGCAGGCCTGCGGCTGCTGGCGGCTCAGTAAACCGGCCAGCGCGCGCATTTTCTGCCCGGCATCCACCTCATAAAAATGCTGATCGATAGCCGGCAGGCTGCTGACATCGCCCATCTCCACCGCCAGCGGCTCGCGCTGATAGCGCTGGCTGAGCGACACGATGGCTTCTGGCCAGGTGGCAGAGAACAGCAGGGTTTGCCGGCGCGCCGGCAGCGCGGCGACCAGCGTATCTATGTCATCGCGAAAGCCCATTTCCAGCATGCGATCGGCTTCATCCAGTACCAGCGTGCGCAGCGCCGACAGCGTCAGCGTCTGCCGTTTCAGGTGATCCAAAATGCGTCCCGGTGTGCCCACCACCACGTGCGGCGCATGGGCCAGCGAATCGCGCTGTGCGGCCATCGGTTGCCCGCCGCACAGGGTCAGAATTTTGACGTTGGCGATGGCGCGCGCCAGCTTACGCAGCTCCTGCGCAACCTGGTCCGCCAGCTCGCGAGTCGGGCAGAGGACCAGCGCCTGGGTTTCATAGCGGCTGGCGTCCAGCCGCTCGACCACCCCTAAGCCAAAGGCGGCGGTTTTGCCGCTACCGGTCTGCGCCTGAGCGCGCACGTCCTGCCCGGCAAGAATGGCCGGCAGCGAGGCCGCCTGCACCGGCGTCATGGCGTGATAGCCCATCGCGTCGAGGTTAGACAGCTGGGCGGCGGATAAAGCGTTAAGGGAAGAAAATGCGCTCACGGGGGTCTCTGTACGATCAAAAAGTCAATGAAGCGGCGAGTGTATCAGAAAGCCCGCCTGAATTCGCCGCGCCTGAGTGATTCCAATACGTCGTTGATGATGGCCGTTACCACGGCGGTACTTAGCGCGATCGGCACCAGCCTATCCCCATCATCTGCCACTCGCCGCCGGGATGGTGTGGCAGGCGCCGCAGCGCATCCGGCACCGCGCGTTTAGCGATGCCGGGCGGAAAGGGTATACCCCGGGCAAGCTTTTTGACGATCCCCGGCGGCAGCAAACGGTATCCCGTCAGACCGTCTTCGCGCACCGCCGATTCGGCGAGTAATGCCGGAGCGTTCCGCGCTGCGCTTTCATCACGGTTGCCGCCTGGCTTACCCCGCCCCACGCCGTGCGCTGCCCTTTACCCTGTACCGGCGGGTGTCCCTGACCGTGGCCACGGCTATTGCCGTCGTCCGGATTCGCCAGCATCATGCCGCTGGCCGCCGCCAGTAGCCGTGCCAGCAGCCAGCTCACAGCAGATGGTCTGCGATACTGCACCAGTATCTTCTCCAGCGCCCCGTCCTGATAAGTGTCGCACTTAACCGCCCCGCTGCCGCCGACTCGCTGCGCGCCGGGGGGGTTAAGCGCTGATAAAGCCATTGGCATTCGTCACGCTAATCCGTACCATACACGCCATATTACGACTGCCCCGCCAGTTGCCTGACCTGATGAGACGTTGATCAATGAGCACCGAAAACAGCACCCCAAAAGACCAGTATAATTTCAATAAATTACAGAAGCGTCTGCGCCGTAACGTCGGCGAGGCGATTGCCGATTTCAATATGATCGAAGAAGGCGATCGCATCATGGTCTGTTTATCCGGTGGCAAAGACAGCTATACGATGCTGGAGATGTTGCGCAGCCTGCAGCAGAGCGCACCCATTACCTTCTCGCTGGTGGCGGTTAACCTCGATCAAAAACAGCCGGGCTTTCCGGCGCACGTGCTGCCTGAGTGGCTGGATGCGCAGGGCGTCGAGTATCAGATTGTCAACGAAGACACCTACAGCATTGTCAAAGAGAAGATCCCCGAGGGCAAAACCACCTGCTCGCTTTGTTCGCGCCTGCGCCGCGGTATTCTTTATCGCACCGCGCGCGAGCTGGGCTGCACCAAAGTGGCGCTTGGGCATCACCGCGACGACATATTACAGACCCTGTTCCTGAATATGTTTTACGGCGGCAAGATGAAAGGCATGCCGCCGAAACTGATGAGCGATGATGGCCAGCACATAGTGATTCGCCCACTGGCCTACTGCCGCGAGAAAGACATTGAAAAATTTGCCCAGGCAAAAGGCTTTCCGATTATTCCCTGTAATCTGTGCGGTTCGCAGCCTAACCTGCAGCGCCAGGTCATCGGCGATATGCTGCGCGACTGGGACAAACGCTACCCCGGCCGTCTGGAGACCATGTTTACCGCGATGCAGAACGTTGTGCCTTCTCATCTGGCCGACGGTGCGCTGTTTGACTTTGCCGGCATTCAGCACGGCGGCGAAGTCATCGACGGGGGCGATATCGCCTTTGACCGCGAATCGCTGCCCAGTCAGCCAATCGGCTGGCAGCCGGATGAGGACGATGCGTTTACTGCGCATCGCCTCGACGTGCTGGAAATTCGCTAACCGCCGGCCGCGCGTGGCGGCGAGTCGACAACCGGCTCCTCTACCGGCGGCGGATCCGGGGGCAGCGGCGGCTGCGGGGTAGGAATCGGAACCGGATCGACGGGGATCGGTTCATCAACGGTCAGATGCGGCTTCATACGGCCTCCGAGACGGGCGCACGGCGTGCGCCCCCGCTATCAAAGGTAGCCACTGCCGCCGCAGCGCGCAAAAAAAAAGCCGGCTCAAGGCCGGCTACAGTGACGTGCGTTTAACGTCGACAAGTAAGGAAGTAAGACAATTTGGAGCACAACGCCCATCGCTTGACGTTGTATTCACCTGCGGGACTGATCATGCCCGACGCGCGGGGTCAGCATATTGATTTCGATCAGCTTTCGGTTGATTAGCCGTCCGCTACAGCCAGCGCCGCCGCCGCAGCCACCACGCCACGCCCAGCACCAGTAACACCAGCAGCAGACAAAACAGGCTGAAGCCGTAGCGGTATTCACCGCCAGGGATCCCGCCCAGGTTGACACCAAACAGCCCGGTGAGAAACGTCGTGGGCAGAAAAATCATCGCCATAAGCGACATGGTGTAAGTGCGGCGGTTCATGGCGTCGGCCATGACGCTGGTGATCTCATCGGCCAGCACCGCGGTGCGGGCCACGCAGGCGTCGAGATCGTCCAGCCCACGCCCCAGCCGGTCGGCCACGTCCTGCATCCGTCGGCGGTCATCGTCGCTCATCCACGGGAATCGCTCGCTGGCCAGTCGCGCATACACGTCGCGCTGCGGGGCCATATAACGCCGCATCACGATTAACTGTTTACGGATCAGCGCCAGCTGGCCGCGCGGTGGCACCTGCAGCTCAACCAGACCATCTTCCAGCTCGATAATTTTATCGTGCAGCTCTTCAATAAACTCCCCGGCGTGATCGGTAAGGACATCGCAGACGTCCACCAGCCAGCTGCCGCAATCGGTGGGACCATTACCGTGCTGCAGATCGCTCAGCACTTCGTCAATGGCGAACACCTTGCGCCGGCGGGTAGAGACGATCAGATGCTGATTGATAAACACCCGAATGGCCACCAGCTGATCCGGTCGGGACTCGGTGTTGAAATTGATGCTGCGCAGGGTGATCAGCGTACCGTCGCCCAGCCGGCTGACCCGCGGACGCATGCTGTCGCCGGCCAGCGCATCGCGCACCGCATCGGGCAGCACCGGCGTGGAGGCCAGCCAGGCGGCGCTGGCCTGGTGGGTATAGTTCAGGTGCAGCCAGCGGGTCTCACCGTGCTGCTCCGCCTCGACGTCGGCCAGCGGGCGCATCCCCCCCTTGCCATCCAACTGACACGCAATAATGGCGTCAGACACCTTTAGCGCTTCGCGTTCAATGCCGTTCACAACAACCTCATCGTTTATCTGCGCGGCGCCCGCGGCGCCGTCGTGCGGCGGTCTGCAGGTTGACCGCCGGCGTCAGCGTGATTCTACACATCTTTTCGCTTTTCTGGCGGGCGGCACCGCGCGGCGGTGCGCCTGCAGGATAGCGGCGAACCGCCCGTCAGTGTTTGAGCAGATACAGTTCGCGGCTGTAGGCAACATCCTCCGGGTTCGCGATCGGATAGCCTTTCACCCAGGGTTTGATCAACCGCCCGTTAGTGTACTGATAGATGGGAGCGATAGGCGCCTGATCAGCAATAATACGCTCCGCCTGGTTGTAATCATCATTGCGCTTTCGGGCATCGGTTTCACTGCTCGCCTGGGCAAGCAGCGCATCATAGGCGGGGCTGGCAAAGCGCGCGATGTTGCCGCTGTGGCTGTCGGTTAGCAGCGAGAGAAAGGTGGAAGGCTCGTTGTAGTCTCCCACCCAGGAGGCACGAATCACATCAAAGTTGCCGCTGTTGCGGCTGTCGATGTAGGTTTTCCACTCCTGATTTTGCAGCGTGACGTTGACGCCGAGGTTCTTCTTCCACATTGAAGCCACCGCGATAGCAATTTTCTGGTGATTTTCTGAGGTGTTGTACAGCAGCGTCAGCTGCAGCGGTCGGCTCGGACCATAGCCGGCCGCCGCCAGCAGCGCCCGCGCCTGGCCGTTGAGTTCCGCCTGGCTGTGCTGCTGCAGCACGCTCTCCTGCGGAGTAAAGCCCGCGGTCACGTCCGGCGTAAAATGCCACGCCGGCTTCTCACCGGTTCCCAGCACCTTTTCTGCAATGACCCGGCGATCGATGCTCCAGGCGAGCGCCTTACGAACCCGCACATCGGCGGTCGGCCCTTTTTGCGTATTAAAAGCGTAGTAGTAGGTGCCCAGCTGATCCGGCGTAAATACTTGCCCCGGCAGCATTTTCTTCAGCATGGCATACTGATTTTTAGGGAAGGACTCGGTGATATCGATGTCCCCGGCGCGGTAACGCTTGGTCGCGGCAGACTCCTCATTGATGGGCACGAAGGTCACCCGGTTAAGCACCGTATGGGCGTTATCCCAGTAGTGCGGATTGCGGACCAGCACGATATTTTCGTTGACCACCCGCGAGGCCAGCTGATAAGCGCCGTTGCCAACCAGTTTCCCCGGCTGCGTCCAGCGGCCGCCCTCGGCTGCAATGACCTTCTGCGGTACCGGATAGAGACTAAAGTTGGCGGTCAGGCTGGGGAACCACGGCAGTGGGCGGTTCAATACCACGCGCAGGTGGGTATCATCCACGGCGCTGACGCCGAGTCTGTCGACCGGCAGCGTGCCTTTCGCGATCGCCTCGGCGTTTTCAATGCCCGCAAGGCCAGCAAACCAGGCAAAGGGCGAGTGGTTAGCCGGGTCGACCAGCCGCCGCCAGCCCCAGACAAAATCCTGCGCCCGCACCGGATCGCCATTCGACCATTTAGCGTTGCTGCGCAGGGTGAAGGTCCAGACCTTGTTGTCATGACTCTGCCAGCTTTCGGCGACGCCCGGAACAATATTGCCCTGCGCATCCTGATTGGTCAGGCCCTCAAACAGATCGCGAATCACCTGTATTTCGGGCAGCCCCACCGCGTTAACCGGATCCAGTGACGCCGGTTCATCTTTAATGTGGCGGACGATTTCCTGTTTATCCGCCAGCACGGCGCCGGCGGGGACGGTGGCGGCGTAGGCCCACGGACTCAGGCTGACCAGCAGCACGGCGGCGGCGCTGAGGCGAAATGACATCATAAGCTCTCCTTAACGGATCGGGTGGCCGGAGGGTGACGACCCGCCGGTGCGGCGGCAAGCCAGCTCTGCGGCAAACTGTAGCGCAAATCGTTGATCGTAAACCAGAGGATTTCCTTCTCACCTGTCGACGGCGGGCGCTGCCGCACAGTTTGCGCGCGCCGACATTTTTCGCTTTCGGCGCAGGTATCGCTTGAACCGCCTCGGCGCCATCAAGTAACTTGTCCAGCTACTCATCTGCGTCGTGAAAGGATCCCCGGACATGAAAACGCTTCACCCGCGCCCGCTGCGCGGCACGCTGGAGGCCGAACGCCGTCAGTATGGCCAGTCGGTGCTTGGCGCCCCCCTGCTCTGGTTTCCGGCACCGGCGGCCGATGCCGACAGCGGTCTGATTTTGGCCGGTACCCACGGCGATGAAAATGCCGCGATGGTTACGCTCTCCTGCGCCATGCGCACCCTGACAGATAGCCATCGCCGCCATCACGTGATTCTGGCGATGAACCCCGACGGCTGCCAACTGGGACTGCGGGCCAATCTGAACGGGGTGGACCTTAACCGCAATTTCCCGGCGGCCAACTGGCAAGCCGGTGAGACGGTCTACCGCTGGAATAGTCAGGCTGAAGATCGCGACGTGCGGCTCTCCACCGGCAGCCATCCGGCTTCCGAGCCGGAAACCCAGGCGCTGTGCACGCTGATTCATCAGCTGCGCCCAGCCTGGGTAGTGTCAATGCATGACCCGCTGGGCTGCGTGGAAGATCCGCTGCAGAGCGCTCTCGGTCGCCGGCTGGCCGACGCCATGGCCCTGCCGTGGGTAACCAGCGTGGGCTACGCGACGCCCGGCTCTTTCGGCAGCTGGTGCGCCGATCTGAACCTGCCGTGCATTACCCTCGAACTGCCGCCGATTTCCGCCGACGAGGCCACCGAACGCTATCTCGACGCGTTTATTGCTCTGCTGCATGACTGAGGGCTATCCGTCCCGGAGAGAAGCGCAGCGCCGGCTCCACATCACCGGCCAGCCAGGTGGGGCCGTCAAAATCAACAAACCGCGCCCCGCTGACCAGCGGCAGCGCGGCGCGGATTGCCCGTGAGGTGCAAATCATGCAGCCGAGCATCACCGCCAGTCCGCGCCCGGTCGCCTCTTCCGCCAGCGCCAGCGCCTCGGTCAGCCCGCCGGTCTTATCCAGTTTAATGTTGATCATGTCATATCGCCCCTGCAAGCGCGGTAAATCGGCGCGGGTGTGGCAGCTCTCATCGGCGCAGATCGGCAGCGGATGAATGAAGTTGGCCAGCGCCGCATCGTCCGCCGCCGGCAGCGGCTGCTCGAGCATTGCCACGCCGAGATCGGCCAGCAGCTGACAGCGCGCCGCCAGCCCCTCACTGTGCCAGGACTCGTTGGCATCCACAATCAGCGTGGCCTCCGGAACCGCAGTGCGGATCGCCACCAGCCGCTCAGTAATCAGGTGCGCATCCAGCTTCACCTTCAGCAGACGCACGCCCTTCTCCCACCAGGCCAGCGCGCTGGCGGCCATGCTTTCCGGCGCGCCGATACTCAGGGTTTGCGCCATCTCTACCTCGGCGGGTGCCTGACGTGCCAGTAGCTGCCAGCGATCCTGTTGCTGCAGACGGCACTCCAGCTCCCACAGCGCGCTGTCTACAGCATTACGCGCGGCACCGGCCGGCAGCAGCTGCTGCAGGACATCGCGACCGATCCCCTCTCGCAACGCCGGCTCAACGGCAGCAATCTGGGCCATCACGCTCTGCGCGCTTTCACCGTAGCGGGCGTAGGGGGTCGCTTCGCCGCTGCCGGTTTCCCCCTGCTGCGTCAGGGTCACCACCACCACCTGCGCTTCGCTGCGGCTGCCGCGCGCAATCACAAACGGGGTGTGGAGCGGCCAACGCTCTGTTCGCACCTGTACTGTTCGCACTCTGTCGTCTCCTGATTAACCCATCAGCTTGTTACCACGGTGTGTCAGTGCGCACGTTCCGCGGACCTGGTTAAGTTATATCGCTAAGTAATAATTTTGCCTTACTTTTTTCTGTTTAATCGCGCAGGCATCGCCTACACTGGAGGCCACGTTTCATCCTATCAATGAGGAAAAACCATGTCTCAGACCGTACATTTTCAGGGTAATCCGGTGAGCGTTGCGGGTGAGTTTGCCAAAGCCGGCGAGACGGCTAAGCCCTTTACTCTGGTGGCAAAAGATCTGTCTGAAAAAACCCTCAGTGACTTTGCCGGCAAGCGCAAGGTACTGAATATTTTCCCCAGCATTGATACCGGCGTCTGCGCCGCGTCGGTGCGTAAATTTAATCAGCTGGCGGGCGACATGGATAACGCCGTGGTGCTGTGTATTTCAGCCGACCTGCCCTTTGCCCAGTCGCGCTTTTGCGGCGCTGACGGCCTCGGGAATGTGATAACCCTGTCCTGCTTTCGCAACCCGGAGTTTAAGCAGCAGTATGGGGTGCAGCTGGATGCCGGCGCGCTGAAGGGATTGACCGCGCGCGCGGTGGTGGTTCTGGATGAGCAGGACCGCGTGATTTATAGCCAGCTGGTCAATGAAATCACCACCGAGCCGGATTATGACGCCGCGCTGGCGGTGCTGGGCTAACGCCGCCCCGCCGGGTGGCACTGCGCCGCCCGGCGGCATCAGCGCCGGCCCGCGGAGCCGGCCGGTAAATTATGGCTCTTCGCTGTCGGTTTTTTTCTGATTCAGGCCGTACTCCCGCAGCTTATTTGCAATGGCGGTGTGCGATACGCCGAGCCGGCGCGCCAGCTTTCGCGTACTGGGATAGGAGAGATACAGGCGGTTTAATACCGTGCGTTCAAAGCGGCCGGTGATCTCATCCAGCGTGCCTTCCATCGCCTCTTCCCCTAGCGACATCTCCATCGCCTGCTCCGGCAGTACGATATCCTGTGGCCGCAGTTCATGCCCTTCCAGCTGGGTTAACGCCCGATAGAGCGCGTTGCGCAACTGACGTACGTTACCCGGCCAAGGATAGCGGCTGAGGAACCCGTGCAGCTGCGGCGAAAAGCGCGGCCGCACCACGCCCTGCTCGTCGGCAAAGCGCGAGACGAACAGCTCGGTTAGCGGCAGGATATCCTGTGGCCGATCGCGCAGCGGCGGCAGATTCAGCGTCAGCACGTTAAGCCGGTAGAACAGGTCTTCGCGAAACGCACCGCGCTGCACCAGCTCGGTAAGGTTTTTCTGCGTGGCGCAAATCACCCGCACATCAACATGCACCTCATGCTCCTCGCCAACCCGACGGAAGGTGCCGTCATTGAGAAAACGCAGGAGTTTGGTCTGCATGCGCGGACTCATTTCGCCAATTTCATCCAGCAGTACCGATCCGCCGTTGGCCTGCTCAAAAAAGCCCTTTTTCCCCTCCAGCGCATTGGGATAGGCGCCCGCCGCGTGGCCAAACAGCTCGCTCTCCGCGACGTCGTCGGGCAGCGACGCGCAGTTCAGCGCCAGAAACGGCTGGTTGCCGCGCGGGCTGCGCAGGTGGCAGGCGCGGGCGAGGATGTCTTTACCGGTACCGGTTTCGCCGACGATCAACAGCGGCGCATCCAGCATTGCCAGCTTACGCGCCTGATCGATGACGTAGCGCATTTTGGGACTCACAGCGATGATGTGTTCGAACTCGCTGTCGTCATGCACCGCCAGATTTTGCAGCTGGTGTCCCATCCGCGCGGTGGACTTGAGCAGCACTACCGCGCCGACCGGCGGCGGCGGCTCGGCGCGTGCTTCACCCTCTTCGGCATAAATCGGCGTGGCTTCCAGGAGAAAATCGCGCCCCTGGATCACCACGTGCTCGGTTTTTGCCTCAACCCGCCCGCTCTCCAGCCAGCGCAGAAAATTAACCCCGGGGATCAGAGTCCCGGCGCTGTGACTGCGCAGCTTCGCCTCGTTCAGATCAAACAGGATCTGCGCCGCCGGGTTAGCCAGTTCAATTTTACTTTTCAGGTCAATGGAGAAAACTGGCTCAGGCATCGCGGTTAACAGCGCGCTGAGCGCCCGGTGCTCCCGCTCGGACGGCATCCACGAGACGGTACGCACGTCGGTGACCCCGGCAATGCGGCGAATGTCGGCCATCAGGGCGCTGTACTGGTCAAAGCCGAGGGTCGCGAAGTTGAGATAAATACGTCCCTGATTGCCCAGGGGATCAATTTCTATTCCGCGTAAATCAATGCTGCGGGCAACCAGCAAATCAAGCAACTCCCGCGTCAGACCCAGGCGGTCGTGGCAAAAAACTTCCAGGCGCATTTGGCTCCACCTTACCGGTTAACATCATGGATTATATGCTAAGAGTACGCCAGCCGGCCGCCGGCCAACAGCAGATTGTCAACTTTTGCTGCCACTCAGGCGCGTTAGCCAAATCATAGCGCATCTGCAAAACATAATCACAATGAGAGAGAGAAAAGCAGAGATATATAGCATAACATTGCACTACAGCAGGCAAAACGGCGAAAAAATCGCCGCCATGCCGCGGGAGGTTACTTGCCGCTGCCGTTCTGCAGGCGGGTTTTCAGCTGCTGGCTCAGTTCACGGCGAAAATCGCCAAGGCGCGGCTTGTCGTCCAGCCACGGTAGCGGCCGACAGAGGGCCATCGCTTTGATCCCCAGCCGGGCGGTGAGCAGCCCCGCGCCCACCCCCTGGGCGGCGCGCGCCGACAGTCTGGCCGCGATGTCCTGCGACACCCAGTCCAGCCCCACCTCGCTGACCAGTTCACTGGCGCCGGCAAAGGCCATATTGAACAGCACCAGCCGCAGCAGACGAATGCGGCTGAAATAACCCAGCTCCATGCCGTACAGCCGGGCAATCTGATTCACCAGCCGAACGTTTCGCCAGGCAATAAAAGCCATATCGACCAGCGCCAGCGGACTGACGGCCACCATCAGCGCCGATTCGGCCGCCGAACGGCTAATGGCCCGTCGCGCCTGGGCGTCGAGCACCGGCTGCACCAGCTGGCCGTAAAGCGTAACCACCTCGCGATCGTTTTGCGAATCGTGCAGCGCCGCGCGCCAGCGCTGCATAGCCGGATGGCCGTTGTCCAGTCCGGCCTGCCGCGCCAGCTGTTCGCAGAACGCCTGCCCCTGCCCCAGCCCGTGGCTGCTCAGCAGCTCGCGGGCGGCATCGCGACTGTCTGCCCGCTGACGCAGCCGTCGCAGCCGGCGCCACTCTCCGGCCAGCGCCCCGACGCCGGCGCTGACCACCAGCGCGCCGGCCGCACCGCCGCCCAGCGCAATCCAGTCCCGCGCAAGCCAGGCCTGATGCAGCCACTGCGCTCCCTGCGCCACCACGCTGACGCCAAACAGCGTCACGCCGGCCAACGCCAGACGCTGCCAGACGCTGCGCCGCGGACGCAGTGCGGCCTCCACCGCCCGCTCACCGGCGTCCTCCTCCTCCGGCGCGTCAGCCTCATCGGGCAGCGCGACAAAGCTGTCGCCGCTGGCCGATTCGGCAAACTGGCGAGCAGGCTTCAGGTGCGGCTCTTCGGTCGTCTCCAGCGGACGGGCAAAATCAATGCGTGGTTTTAGCGGTGTAGCGCTCATCGCAATTTATCTCCCAGTAAAAATTCCAGCGCCGCATCCATGCGGATGTGCGGCAGCGGTTGATCGCTCTCGAGCGGCGGCGGACGAAACTGTTCAAAAGCAAAACCCTGTCGCTGCCAAAACGCCGGTCCCGGCAGGCGTCCGGGGACGTCGCCCGGATAGACAGTGATGGCCTCACCGTCGCTAAGCCGGTTGCCGCGCAGCGCGGAGAGCGTTTCGCCCTGATGGGCAATTTGACCACGGGTCGTTGCCTGCACCGCCGCCAGCCCGAGACAGTCCAGCTCGATGCCCTCAAACGCCGCATTTTGCCACGCTTCCTGCACCAGCTGCTGCAGCAGCGACACCAGGCTGACGTGCTGATCGGGGGTGATGTGATCGGCCTTGGTCGCGGCGAACAGCAGTTTATCAATGACCGGTGAAAACAGGCGGCGAAACAGGGTGCGCTGACCGTAGGAGAAGCTCTGCATCAGCTGCGTCAGCGCCAGTCGCATATCGCTGAAGGCCTGCGGCCCGCTGTTAAGCGACTGCAGGCAGTCCACCAGCACAATCTGGCGATCGAAGCGCAGAAAATGGTCGCGGTAAAAGCCTTTCACCACCTGCTGGCAGTAGTAGTCATAGCGCGCCTGCAGCATGCCAAAATAGCTGCCGCGATCGGCCTGCGCCAGCCGCGCGGCGCCGGCGTCATCCACCTCCGGCCAGGGAAAAAACTGCAGCACCGGCGCACCGGCCAGCTCGCCCGGCAGCACGAAGCGTCCAGGCTGAATAAAGTGCTGCCCCGCCTCTTTGCCGCGCTGCAAATAGCGGGTCCACTCTGCAGCAATCGCGGCGAGGCGATTTTCATCGGCCGGGGCCAACGGATCCAGCCCGGCGCAGCTTTGACGCCACGCCTGCGCCCACGCCTGACGCGGTCCCGCGATCAATCCGTTCATCTGCCGCGACCAGCTCAGGTAGTCCTGCGCCAGCATCGGTAAATCCAGCAGCCACTCTCCGGGGTAATCGACAATCTCCAGGTAGAGCGTGTGTGCGTCGCTAAAATGCCGCATCAGCGACGACTGTGAGCGAAAGCGCAGTGCGAGGCAGATCTCGCTGACTCCCCGGGTCGGCGTCGGCCACGCTGGCGGCACACCATACAGCTGGGCGATCCCCTGATCATAACTGAAGCGTGGTACGCCCAAATCGCGCTGCGGCACGCGCTTAACCCCCAACAGGCGCCCTTCCCGCGCGGCGGTGAACAGCGGCAGGCGCGCGCCGGACTGCACGTTTAGCAGCTGATTGACCAGTGAGGTTATGAAGGCGGTTTTACCGCTGCGGCTAAGGCCGGTGACCGCCAGCCGCAGGTGGCGATCCGTCCCGCGATGCATCAGGGCAGTGAGCTCGTGTTGTAAGCGCTTTACCGGCATGTACTCTCCATGACAGCCTGTGAACAGAAGCGAACAGTATACGTAATGCCGGCCGAAACGCCTAAAGGGCTCGCCGCCCCCGGCCGGGCCTTAGCGGGTGAAGCGCGCGCTGGCGCGTCGCAGCAGGCGGGAGAGCAGCGGCTCAAGCACAAAGCCCAGCGCCAGCCGCAGTGGCCGGTGAGCCACCGATTTAACCGCCCAGCCGGCAACGCCCGCCGGTGCGGCGTGAACGGCGGTTAGCAGGACAAATTTCCCCGCTGACTTGAGCAGCGGGACGGCGCGCTGACGCGCGCCCTGCAGTCGAGAAACGCTCATATTCCCTCCCTTACGGGGTATTAAAGGTCGCGAAAACGGCTCCGGACGCTGTAGGCTTCCGAGGTGACGTAGCGCTCGAGGTGCCGCACTGCTGTCTCCTCGCGCTGTAAATCCGCGTCCAGCTGGCTTAGCTGTTCGCCAACCGACAGCGGCACATTCTGCTCCGCGCCCGCCGGCTGCGGCTCCAGCACCCAGGCGAGGATAAAGTAGGCCGCCACGGTGAACAGAAACAGGCCAAAAAACAGCGACAAAACGACCATAATGCGGACCAGCAGCACCGGCACGCCCAGATAGTTGGCCAGCCCGGCGCAGACGCCTTTGAATTTTCCATGCTGCGGATCGAGATACAAACGGTGCTTTATCATGGCTGCCTCCAGCCCGGATGCTCGGCATCGAGGATGGCTTCCAGCGCGCGCACGCGCTCGCGCAGACGATCGGCATCCTGGCGCAGCCGCGACAGCTGCTGAACATCTCCGCTGGAAAAATCGCCGCGCCGCTGTCGATTGCTGTAATGCAGCCACAGCCAGACCGGCGCCACAAACAGCATGAAGATGGTCAGCGGGATGGCAAGAAATAATGTGCTCATTCACTCTCCTTGGTTAGTCACGCACCTGCCGGGACAGGTGCCGGGCGGGGCCGACGGGCTTATTCACCGCTGCCGCGCTGCATTTTGGCCTTTAGCGCCGCCAGCTGCTCGCTGATGGCATCATCGGCCTTCAGGTCGGCAAATTGCTGGTCCAGCGTTTTGCTCTTACCGAAGCGCTGGCTTTCCGCCTCCGCTTCCATGTGGTCAATGCGGCGCTCAAAGGATTCAAAGCGCGCCATCGCCTGATCAATTTTACCGCTGTCCAGCTGGCGGCGCACATCGCGGGATGAGGCGGCCGCCTGGTGACGCAGGGCCAGCGCCTGCTGGCGCGCGCGGGTTTCGCTCAGCTTGCTTTCCAGCTCGCCAATTTCGCCCTTCATTCGTTCGAGGCTCTCTTCGACCTGGCTGACTTCCTGACGCAGCGTCGCCGCAAGATCGGTCAGCTTCTGCTTCTCAATCAGCGCCGCACGGGCCAGATCCTCTTTGTCCTTACGCAGAGCCAGTTCGGCTTTATCCTGCCACTCGACCTGCTGCAGATCGGCCTGCTCAACGCGGCGCAGCAGCTGTTTCTTTTCGGCCAGCGCGCGGGCCGAAGTTGAGCGGACTTCAACCAGCGTGTCTTCCATTTCCTGAATCATCAGGCGCACCATTTTTTGCGGATCTTCCGCTTTTTCCAGCAGGCTGCTGATGTTGGCATTCACGATGTCGGCAAAACGAGAAAAAATACCCATTACTCTGTTCCTCTTTTTCTGTTGGAGACGCGCCTGACTGCGCGCCACGCCAGTATCTATACAACATCCGTGCCAACTTTTAACTAACTGATTTCAAGCTTAATTTGCTCCGGCACCGGACAGCGCCTATAGTTAACCTGGTCTTCTTAACTACCTTTTGGTGATTTTCATCATGTCTGATCAGCCCGTCGACAGCCTGTTAGGTGAGTCAAATCTGTTTTTAGAAGTGCTGGAGCAGGTCTCCCGCCTTGCGCCGCTGAGCAAACCGGTGCTGGTGATTGGCGAGCGCGGCACCGGGAAAGAGCTGATTGCGCGGCGCCTGCACTACCTTTCCACCCGCTGGCAGGGGCCCTTCATTTCGCTAAACTGCGCGGCACTGAATGACAACCTGCTGGACTCGGAGTTGTTTGGCCATGAGGCGGGCGCGTTTACCGGCGCCCAGCGGCGTCATCAGGGGCGCTTTGAGCGCGCGGATGGCGGCACGCTGTTTCTTGACGAGCTGGCGACCGCGCCAATGCTGGTACAGGAAAAGCTGCTGCGGGTGATTGAATATGGCGCGCTGGAGCGCGTGGGGGGAAGCCAGCCCCTGCAGGTCAGCGTGCGACTGGTGTGCGCCACCCACGCTGACCTCCCCGCCCTGGCGGCGGCCGGGCGCTTCCGCGCCGATTTGCTCGATCGGCTGGCGTTTGACGTGGTGAATTTGCCGCCGCTGCGCGCGCGCCAGCAAGACATTATGTTACTGGCCGAGCAGTTTGCCATCCAGATGTGCCGTGAACTGGGCCTGCCGCTGTTTCCCGGGTTCACCGAACGCGCGCGCCGAACGCTGCTGGGCTATGGCTGGCCGGGCAATATCCGCGAACTGAAAAACGTCGTGGAGCGCTCGGTCTATCGCCACGGCGACGTCAACCACCCGCTGGATACCATTATTCTTGACCCCTTTGCCCACCCGCACGCCGCCTCCACCGCCGGGCCGCCCCCCGAAAAGGAGGCGACTCTGCCGCTGGATCTGCGCCGCTGGCAGTATCAGCAAGAGCGTGAGTGGCTGGATAACGCCCTGCGCCAGGCGCGGTATAATCAGCGCCGCGCCGCTGAACTGCTCGGACTGACCTATCACCAGCTGCGGGCGATGATTAAAAAACACGGCGTTCTGCTGCAGGATAGCGACGGCGTGGGTACCTAACCCGCCAACGCATTTTTTTGGGTCGCCGCAGAGAGTGCGGTACACTGTCGCCATCACAGATAAAGACTGACTTATCCATGCGCAAATTATTGACCTGCCTCATGTTGGGGTGCGGTTTTTTTACTGCCGCCAGCCCGGCCGCCGGCCCCGACGCCTCGATCCGTCAGAGCGGCTTTGTTTATTGCGTTAACGGCGTGGTAAATACCTTTAACCCGCAGCAGGCGAGCAGCGGTCTGGTGGTCGATACGCTGGCGGCACAGCTGTATGACCGCCTGATCGATGTGGATCCTTACACCTACCGGCTGGTGCCCGAACTGGCTAAGCGTTGGGAGGTGCTGGATAACGGTGCTACCTACCGCTTTCATTTACGTGAAGACGTTGCCTTTCAGACCACCGCCTGGTTTACCCCCGGGCGCAAACTGAATGCTGACGACGTGGTCTTCAGCTTTCAGCGCATATTTGATCGTCACTCACCGTGGCACGGCGTCAACGGCGGCAGCTATCCCTACTTCGACAGCCTGCAGTTTGCCGATTCGGTGCAGAGCGTTCGCAAGCTGGATAGCCATACCGTGGAGATTCGCCTTAACGGCCCGGATGCCTCTTTTTTATGGCACCTCGCCACGCACTACGCGCCGGTGCTGTCCGCCGAATACGCCAGCCGCCTCAGTCAACAGGATCGCCGCGAGCAGTTGGACCGCCTGCCGGTCGGCACCGGACCGTTCCTACTGAATGAGTATCGCAGCGGTCAGTTTGTCCGCCTGGCGCGCAACCCGGTCTACTGGAAAGGCGTACCGCGCATGCCGCAGGTGGTTATCGATATGGGAGCCGGAGGCACCGGCCGCCTGTCGCGCCTGCTGACGGGTGAATGCGATGTCCTGGCCTACCCCGCCGCCAGCCAGCTGGGTGTGCTGCGCGACGATCCGCGTCTGCGCCTGACCCTGCGTCCGGGCATGAATATTGCCTATCTGGCCTTTAATACCCGCAAGGCCCCGCTGGATAAACCGGCAGTGCGTCGGGCGCTGGCCCTGGCTATCAATAATGAGCGCCTGATGGAGTCCATTTATTACGGCACCGCCGAGACCGCCGCGTCGGTGTTGCCGCGCGCCTCCTGGGCGTATGATAACGACGCCAAAGTGACCCCCTACGATCCTGACGCGGCGCGCCAGCTGCTGCACGCCGCCGGGGAGGAGAATCTGCACCTGAAACTGTGGGTTCCGGCCGCCTCGCAGTCATGGAACCCCAGCCCGCTAAAAACCGCCGAGCTGATTCAGGCCGATCTCGCGCAGGTCGGGGTAAAGGTCACCATCGTGCCGGTGGAGGGCCGCTTTCAGGAAGCCCGGCTGATGGAGCTGAATCACGATCTTACGCTGACCGGCTGGTCGACTGACAGTAACGATCCGGACAGCTTCTTCCGACCGCTGCTAAGCTGTGCGGCGATCAATTCGCAGACCAACTATGCTCACTGGTGCGACCCGGCATTTGATGAGCTGCTGCAGAAGGCTCTGCTGACTCCGCAGCTGGCCACCCGTATTGAGCACTATGACCGCGCCCAGCAGATTCTGGCTGACGCCCTTCCGGTGCTGCCGCTGGCATCGTCTCTGCGCATGCAGGCCTACCGCTACGATATTAAAGGACTGGTGCTCAGCCCGTTTGGTAATGCTTCCTTTGCCGGGGTTTACCGTGAGAGCAGTGAGGAGAAGCGATGATCATCTATACGCTGCGCCGGCTGGTTCTGTGGCTGATTACGCTATTTTTCCTTTCGCTGGTCGGCTTTAGCCTCAGCTACTATACGCCGCACGCCCCGCTGCAGGGCGCGTCGCTGTGGGACGCCTGGTGGTTCTGGATGGAGGGGGCGCTGCACGCCGATTTTGGCGTTTCCAGTATTAACGGTCAGCCGATCAGCCTGCAGCTGCGCGAGGTGTTCCCGGCCACACTGGAGCTGTGTCTGCTGGCCTTTACCCTCGCGCTGCTGGTGGGTATCCCGCTGGGGATAGCCGCCGGGGTCATGCGCAATAAGTGGCAGGATAAACTGATTAGCGCGCTGGCGCTGCTCGGCTTTTCGATGCCGGTATTCTGGCTGGCGCTGCTACTGACGCTGTTTTTCTCCCTGACGCTGGGCTGGCTGCCGGTATCCGGCCGCTTTGATCTGCTGTATCAGGTGAAAACCGTTACCGGTTTTGCGCTGATTGACGCCTGGCTGGACAAATCGCCGTGGCGCGATGAGATGCTGCGCAGCGCGCTGGTGCACATGGTACTGCCGGTGACCGCGCTGGCGGTGGCGCCCACCACTGAAGTGGTTCGCCTGCTGCGCATCAGCACCAGCGAAGTCATTGATAAAAACTATATTAAGGCGGCCGCCACCCGCGGGCTGTCGCCCTTTACGGTGATCCGCCGCCACGTGCTGCACAATGCGGTACCGCCGGTGATTCCGCGCCTCGGACTGCAATTTTCCACCATGTTGACCCTGGCGATGATCACCGAAGTGGTGTTTAACTGGCCCGGACTGGGGCGCTGGCTGATCGCCGCAATCCGTCAGCAGGATTACGCCGCCATTTCCGCCGGCGTGATGGTGATTGGCGGCCTGGTGATTACCGTCAATGTGGTTGCCGATATCGTAGGCGCGATGCTGAACCCGCTGAAACATAAGGAGTGGTATGCCTTACGATAATATCTACGCCGAAAAGCGCCTGCCGAGCACGCTGCGACGTACGTGGCAGCTGTTTTATCGCGACATCAGCGCAATGGTCGGATTTTACGGCTTTATCGCCCTGCTGCTGCTGTGCCTGTTTGGGGCGCTGATCGCCCCGTACGGTCTGGATCAGCAGTTTCTCGGTTATCAGCTGCTGCCGCCCTCCTGGTCACGCTATGGCGACGTCTCCTTTTTTCTTGGCACCGACGATCTCGGTCGCGATGTGCTAAGCCGGCTGCTGCGCGGCGCCACGCCAACCGTGGGCGGCGCGCTGGTGGTCACGCTTGCGGCGCTGTTGGTGGCGGTGGTGATTGGCGTGGTGGCCGGCATGACCCGCGGCCTGCGCTCGGCGGTGCTCAACCACGTACTGGATACCCTGCTGTCGATCCCGTCGCTGCTGATGGCGATCATCGTGGTCGCCTTTCTCGGGCCGCGGCTGGAGCACGCCATGCTGGCCGTGTTTTTAGCCATTTTACCGCGTCTGGTGCGGGCGATTTACAGCGCGGTACATGATGAGCTGGAAAAAGATTACGTGGTGGCCGCCCGGCTCGACGGCGCCAGCAACCTGAATATCCTTACCTATGCGATTGTGCCCAACGTACTGCCGCAGATGATAAGCGAAATTACCCGCGCCCTGTCCATGGCGATTCTGGACATCGCCGCGCTCGGTTTTCTCGATCTCGGTGCCCAGCTCCCCTCTCCGGAGTGGGGCGCGATGCTGGGTGACGCGCTGGAGCTTATCTACGTGGCTCCGTGGATGGTGATGCTGCCCGGGGCCGCGATCATGCTGAGCGTGCTGATGGTTAATCTGCTCGGTGACGGGCTGCGCCGCGCCGTCGTGGCGGGAGTGGAATAATGCCGTTACTGGATATCCGAAATTTGACCATTGAGTTTATGACCAGCGACGGCCCGGTTAAGGCGGTGGATCGCGTTAGCATGACCCTGAATGAGGGCGAGGTGCGCGGTCTGGTCGGCGAGTCCGGGTCAGGTAAAAGCCTGATTGCTAAAGCGATTTGCGGCGTAACCAAAGACAACTGGCGGGTCAGCGCCGACCGCATGCGCTTTGGAGATGTCGACCTGCTGCGCCTGTCGCCGCGCCAGCGTCGGAAGATTATCGGCCACAATGTGTCGATGATCTTTCAGGAGCCGCAATCCTGTCTGGACCCCTCTGAGAGCGTGGGGCGACAAATCATGCAGGCGATTCCGCGCTGGACGTGGAAAGGCCGCTGGTATCAGCGTTTTCGCTGGCGCCACCGCCGGGCCATTGAGCTGCTGCACCGGGTCGGCATCAAAGATCACAAAGACATCATGCGCAGCTTTCCCTACGAGCTGACCGAAGGCGAATGCCAGAAGGTGATGATCGCCATCGCGCTGGCCAACCAGCCGCGCCTGCTGATCGCCGATGAGCCCACGAATGCGATGGAGCCAACTACGCAGGCGCAAATTTTCCGCCTGCTGTCGCGGCTGAACCAGAACAATAACACCACCATTTTGCTGATCAGTCATGATCTGCACACCATGAGCCACTGGGCGGATCGCATTAATGTGATGTACTGTGGCCAAACGGTCGAAACGGCCCACAGTCAGGATCTGATTAGCACCCCGCATCATCCCTATACGCAGGCGCTGATCCGCGCGATGCCCGATTTTGGCCGCGCGCTGCCGCACAAAAGCCGGTTGAACGCCCTGCCCGGCGCGATCCCTTCGCTGGAGAGCCTGCCGGTCGGCTGCCGACTGGGCCCGCGCTGCCCCTACGCGCAGAAAAAGTGCATTGAGGCGCCGCGCCTGACCGGCACCAAAACGCACCTGTTTGCCTGCCATTTCCCGTTGAATCTGGAGCATTCATGATGAGCGATACGCTGCTGGAAGTGCGCGATCTCAGTAAAACGTATCGCTACCGTACCGGCCTGTTTCGACGCCAGCACGTTGAGGCGGTGAAATCGGTCAGTTTCTCCCTGCGTCCGCGGCAAACGCTGGCCATTATTGGCGAGAACGGCTCGGGTAAATCGACGCTGGCCAAAATGCTTAGCGGCATGGTCGAGCCCAGCGCGGGCACCATCGTGATTGATGATCATCCGCTGGCTTACGGCGACTACGGCTACCGTAGCCAGCGTATCCGCATGATTTTTCAGGATCCGACCAACTCACTGAACCCGCGCCAGCGCATCAGTCAGATCCTCGACTTTCCGCTGCGCCTGAATACCGACCTCGACGCCGCTGCCCGTGAGACGCGTATCATCGCCACCCTGCGCCAGGTCGGGCTGCTGCGCGATCACGCCGGCTACTACCCGCATATGCTGGCGCCAGGACAGATTCAGCGCGTGGCGCTGGCCCGCGCGCTGATTTTGCAGCCGAAAGTGATCATCGCTGACGAAGCGATGGCCTCGCTGGATATGTCGATGCGCTCGCAGCTGGTGAATCTGATGCTGGAGCTGCAGGAGAAACACGGCATTACCTACATCTATGTCACACAGCACCTCGGCATGATGAAACACATCAGCGATCGGGTGTTGGTGATGCATCAGGGAGAGGTGGTTGAGCGCGGCGACACCGCCGAAGTACTGATGTCGCCCAGGCACGAGCTGACCCAGCGGTTGATTAACAGCCATTTTGGCGAGGCCTTGACCGCCGAGGCCTGGCGCCCCGCGTCGCCCTGAGCGGCGGGCAACAGGTCGGATTAACGATCGGGTTTCAGTCGTGGTAGAATCCCCCGGACGATTCACGTCGGCGGCGCCGCGCAAGCCGTTTTGCCACCGACAACAACAATGACTATAAGGATTAAGCTATGGGTTTTCTTACCGGTAAGCGCATTCTGATCACTGGCGTTGCCAGCAAGCTCTCCATTGCCTACGGTATCGCTCAGGCGATGCACAAACAGGGCGCAGAACTGGCCTTCACCTATCAGAACGAGAAGCTGAAAGCGCGCGTTGAAGAGTTTGCCAAAGACCTGGGTTCCGACATCGTGCTGCCGTGTGACGTGGCCGAAGATGAGAGCATCACGGCGCTGTTCACCGAGCTGGCAAAAACCTGGCCGAAATTTGACGGTTTCGTTCACTCCATCGGCTTTGCGCCGGGCGATCAGCTGGATGGCGATTACGTTAACGCGGTAACCCGTGAAGGCTTCAAAATTGCCCACGATATCAGCGCTTACAGCTTCGTGGCGATGGCGAAGGCGTGCCGCGACATGCTGAATCCGCAGTCTGCGCTGCTGACGCTCTCTTACCTCGGTGCCGAGCGCGCGATCCCGAACTACAACGTCATGGGCCTGGCGAAAGCCTCGCTGGAAGCCAACGTGCGCTATATGGCTAACGCCATGGGCCCGGAAGGCGTGCGCGTCAACGCCGTCTCTGCCGGTCCGATCCGTACGCTCGCGGCGTCCGGTATCAAAGATTTCCGTAAGATGCTGTCCCACTGCGAAGCGGTCACCCCGATCCGTCGCACGGTCACCATCGAAGACGTCGGCAACTCCGCAGCGTTCCTCTGTTCTGACCTGGCCGGCGGCATCACCGGCGAAGTGGTACACGTCGATGGCGGCTTCAGCATTGCCGCGATGAACGAGCTGGAACTGAAATAAGCGTCACGGGATAAGCCTTCCGGCTTATCCCGATTTTCCCCCGCCGATATAGCCACCCGCTATTTGTTAGTACCGATTGGTCTTTGGTCCTTCGCACGCATTGCGTCAGGATAGCTCCTGCCCGTTTTCCTGCTGCCCGTCAGCGGGCGCTACGCAAGGAACAACCATGGAACAACGTCGTTTTCACGGCCACCATTACGGATACTTTGAGTCACAGGTGAGTCATCCACCGGTGCCCCCCCATCGCGCGCTGCCGGAGAACCCGGATCCGTTTTTACTGGATCTGCACGCCGCCTGTCAGCCGCACTGCGGGCCGCTGGCTCCGCTGCTGGCTGCCTCCAGCGCGGCGGTACGCACGCTGCTGCCCGAACGCCTGCCATCCAGTCCGCTGACGACCCTGACGCGCTATGACCGGCTGAGCACCGCGCTGACCGTCGCGCAGGTCACCGGCATTTCTCGCCTGTGCCGCCACTATGCGGCGCAGCTGGCTCCCCTGTCCGGACCTGACTCCTCGCGGGAGAGTAACGTGCGGCTGGCGCAAATTACCCAATATGCGCGCCAGCTCGCCAGCCAGCCCGCGCAGCTGACGCCGCGTGCGCTGAGCCAGCTGATCGACGTTGGGCTGACGCCAGCAGACTGCGTCACTTTTCATCAGCTGATCGGTCTGGTCGGCTATCAGGGGCGGACGATAGCCGTGCTGCAAGCGCTGCTGGCCATGCCGCTGCCCTGGCTACCGGGGCAGTCGCCGCTGGCTGATGCCGATGGCCCGCTGCCGGAGGTGAACCGCGCCTGGCAACCCAGGCTGCCGCCGCTGGAGTTGCGCTATGCCACCGCCGGGCAGCTGGCGGCCCTCACCGACTGTCAGCCGGTCATCGACGGCGCGCTGGCCTGGCTGCTGGCGCTGGATGCCGGCGCGCTCAGCGCGCTGAGTCAGGTACGGGCGGCGCTGCATGACTGGCATCGCCAGCCGCACGCGGTGCTGGCCCGGGCAGTCACCTGCCGGATCCACGGCAGCCGCCACGGTCTGGCGGCGGAGCGCCATCCGCGCCGCGCCGCGCTGCGCCGCAGCGTGGCCGATGCCACGCTGGAGGCCACGCCGTCAGAGCGGGCAGTGATTGAGGCCAGCGCGCTGCTTACCCGCTCCCCCGAGCGCTTTGCCGCCCTGCACGTTGGCGCCCTGCGTGAGGCCGGTCTGGATGATCGCACCCTGTTGGCGGTACTGTGCAGCAGTGCGCTGGCCGGTTGGGAACAGCGCCTGCAGCAGCCGCTCGGCGATTAAGCCTGCAGTTGAGTCTGAAGCGTATCGAAAAAGCGCTGGGCCAGCGGCGAAGCGCGCTGCGACGCCGGCAACACCATCGCCGCCTGCCGGCGCATGGGGGCCAGCGCCAGCGGGCGACGGCGCAGCCCGCCGGTGATGCCGGGACTGAGGTGGCCTACCGGCGCAATCAGGCAGCCAAGGCCCGCTTCCGCCCCCTGTAGTAGCTGCAGAATGGCGTTGCTTTCCAGAATGATGCGCGGTGTCAGTCCGGCCGCGTCAAACTGGGTATCCAGATAGCGGCGAAAATAGCGCGTCGGCTCGGCAAGGCAGAGCGGCAGCTCCCGCAGCCCGGCGATCGGCAGCGGATCTTCGCCGCACAGCGCGGGGAAGGCCTCCGGCTGAAACAGCACCTCAACGCCGCTATCGGGCAGCAGGGCTATCTGAAAGTGCAGTTCGCGTAGCACCGGCAGTTCAAAAAATCCGATTCCGACGTCTACCGTATGGCGATTGAGCGCGTCCGACAGCTGATCGGCGCTCAGCACCGCCACCCGGTAATCAAGCTGGGGAAAGCGCTGCTGGCTGATTTTCAGCAGCGCGGCCAGCGAAATGCTGCACTGTGGCACCACGCCGATGCGCAGCAGGCCGCTGGTGCCCTGCCGCAGCGACTCAACTTCCAGCTTCAGGCCCTGATACACCGACACGATTTCCCGCGCCCAGCTCAGCACCCGCTCGCCCTCTGGGGTAAAACCGCTGAAGCTGTTGTTGCGGTAAATCAGCGCGACGCCCAGCTCCTGCTCCAGATTTTTCAGCCGCATTGACAGCGTCGGCTGACTGACGAAGCTGGCGTCGGCGGCGCGGCCAAAATGCCGGGTTTTTTCCAAATTACATAGGTAGATCAGTTGTTTAATATCCATGCCCGCCTCCGGTATTCTACCAGCGTTCAGTGTAGCATCCGCGATAGAGCGGCTCTATCGCTCTATTAACTCATTCGATTAGACGGCCCACGCCGTTCGCAGCAAAATCCTTACCTATCGCTAATACTTTCATAACAACGTCACGACCCGCCCATCGCCATGAAATTTAAAGCACAAATTAAGCCCTATCGCGCCGCCGCTGGCGGCATGGGTGCCCTGACCGCCACTACCCGCTTTGTGTTTGAAAGCAAGCAGGTGTTAAAAAACATGCGTAACCTGCTGCGTGTCAATCAGGCCCGCGGCTTTGACTGTCCCGGCTGCGCCTGGGGCGACGATAATACCAGTACGTTCAGCTTCTGCGAAAACGGCGCTAAAGCGGTCACCTGGGAGGCAACCCGCCGCCGGGTGGACGCCGCCTTTTTTGCCCGCTGGTCGGTGCAGCAGCTGGCGCAGCAAAGTGATTATTTCCTCGAGCATCAGGGGCGACTGGTCGAGCCGCTGCGCTATAACCCGGACACCGATCACTACGAGCCTGTCAGCTGGGATACCGCCATAGCGCTGATCGGTCAGCGCATCCGCGCGCTGCCGCACCCCGATCGGATGGCGCTGTATACCTCAGGGCGCGCCAGCAATGAAGCCTCCTGGCTGTACCAGCTGTTTGGACGCATGGTTGGCACCAATAACTTTCCCGACTGCTCCAACATGTGTCATGAGGCCAGCGGCACCGGCCTGAAGCGCAGCATCGGCGTAGGCAAAGGTACGGTTCGCCTGGATGACTTTGAACACGCCGACGCCATTTTTGTATTTGGCCAGAATCCCGGTACTAACCATCCGCGGATGCTGCACAGCCTGCGGCACGCCGCCGATCGCGGCGCCAGCATTGTCAGCTTTAATACCCTGCGCGAACGCGGCCTGGAGCGCTTTGCCGATCCGCAGAATCCGCTGGAGTTACTGACGCCCAAAGCCGGCACGATCAGTTCTGCTTATTATCAACCGAAGCTCGGCGGCGATATGGCCGCGGTGCGTGGCATGACCAAGATTCTGCTGGAGCGCCATCGCCAACGGCTGGCGGCGGGCGCCTCCGGGCTGTTTGACAAGGCATTTATTGCCCACCACACCCACGGCGTGGAGGCATGGCTGGCCGCGGTTGACGCCACAACCTGGGCACAGATTGAAACGCAGTCCGGCCTCAGTGCCGCGCAGCTGGGCGAAGCCGCCACCCTTTATCAGCAAGCCAGCCGGGTAATTTGTACCTGGGCCATGGGAATTACCCAGCATAAGCACTCGGTGGACACGGTTCGCGAGATCGCCAATTTACAGCTGCTGTTCGGTCATATCGGCAAGCCCGGCGCCGGCCTCTGCCCGGTACGCGGGCACAGTAATGTGCAGGGCAACCGTACCATGGGTATTGATGAGAAACCGCCGGCGGCTTTTCTGGACGCGCTGGCCCGTCACTTTGACTTCTCCCCGCCGCGCGGCCCCGGCTACAACACCGTCGAGGCCATCGAGGCGATGGGCGCCGGCCGCCTGCAGCTGCTGATTACGCTCGGGGGCAACCTCGCCGCCGCCGCGCCGGACAGTCCGCGCACCGCCGCTGCGCTGCAGCGCTGCGACACGCTGGTTCACATCAGTACCAAGCTCAATCGCAGCCATCTGCTGCCCGGCCAGCGCGATACGCTGATCCTGCCAACGCTGGGGCGCACCGAGCGCGATGAGCAGGCCAGCGGCCCGCAGTTCATTACCGTGGAGGACTCCTTTTCGATGGTGCATGCGTCAGAAGGGATAAACCCGCCGCTGGCGCCGACGCAACGCGCCGAAACCGCCATCGTCGCGGCGATCGCCCACGCTGCGCTGGGCAGTGAGAAGGTGGACTGGCTGGGTCTTGCTGCCGACTATAACCGCATTCGCGATCACATTGCCGCTACCCTGCCCGGCTTTGCCGACTTTAACGCTCGCTGCGCCGAACCGGGCGGGTTCTACCTCGGCAACGCGGCGGCGTCGCTGCATTTTGCCACCCCGAGCGGCAAAGCGGAATTCAGCGCGGCCCCCCTGCCGGAGCGCCTGTTTCCGCAGCTACCCGCCGCGGAGACGGTGCCGTTTACGCTGCAAACTCTGCGCTCGCACGATCAATACAACACCACCATCTACGGTCTGGACGATCGCTATCGTGGCGTCTATGGCCAGCGGGACGTGCTGTTTATTCATCCGGAAGATTTGGCCGAGCTGGGGATGACGGCCGGCGATCGGGTCGACATTGAAACCCTGTGGCACGACGGCGTCACCCGACGCCTGTCGCACATTAAGCTGGTTCCCTACGCCATTCCGCGCGGTAATCTGGCCGCCTACTACCCCGAAACCAATCCGCTGATCCCGCTCGACAGCGTAGGCGATGACAGTGGAACGCCCACCTCAAAGTCGGTGCCGGTTCGCCTGCTGCGATCGGCGCCAGCCGCGCCGTCGCGTATCATCTGAGTCGCTTCTCCACCCGCGACGCTTTCCTTTCCCTGCCGGCGCGGCGGGGAAAGATTACCCTTGCCGCACGGCGGGGATTCGCGTAAAACTGTCAGCCGCTCTTAGGCCACGAAAAAAGTGTATGTATGTTCCAGGACAACCCGCTGCTCGCGCAGCTTAAAGAGAAGCTTCACTCTCAGACGCCACGCGTAGAAGGTGTCGTTAAAGGTACTGACAAAGGTTTCGGCTTCTTAGAAGTTGATGCGCAGAAAAGCTACTTTATTCCGCCACCTTGTATGAAAAAGGTGATGCATGGTGACCGCGTGGTGGCCGTGCTACAGACGGAAAAAGAGCGCGAAACGGCCGATCCGGAAAAACTGATCGAACCCTTTCTGACCCGTTTTGTCGGTCGCGTGCAAAAAAAAGACGATCGCCTGTCGATCGTGCCCGATCATCCGCTGCTGAAAGATGCCATTCCCTGCCGCCCTGAACGCGGGCTGCAGCATGACTTCCAGGCCGGCGACTGGGCAGTGGCCGAGATGCGTCGGCACCCACTGAAAGGCGACCGTAGCTTTTATGCTGAGCTGACCGAATTTATTACCGCGGCGGACGATCATCTCGCGCCGTGGTGGGTGACACTGTCACGCCACAATCTGGAGCGTGAAGCCCCTGACGCGGTTGCCAGTGAGATGCACGATGAGCAGCTGCCGCGCGAGGATCTGACCGCGCTGGATTTTGTCACCATCGACAGCGCCAGCACCGAAGATATGGATGATGCGCTGTACGTCGAGGAGACCGCCAGCGGCGATCTGCGCCTCACCGTGGCCATCGCCGATCCGACCGCCTTTGTCGAGGCCGGCAGCGCGCTGGATAAACTGGCTGCCGACCGCGCCTTCACCAACTACCTGCCCGGCTTTAACATCCCGATGCTGCCGCGTCAGCTGTCGGATGATATCTGCTCACTGCGTCCACATGAGCGCCGCCCGGCGCTGGTTTGCCGCTTTACCGTCGCAGCTGACGGTGCCATCGGTGATGACGTACAGTTCTCCGCCGCGTGGATCGAATCAAAAGCGAAACTGGCCTACGATAATGTCTCCGACTGGCTGGAAAATCGCGGCAGCTGGCAGCCGCCGGGTGAAGCCATCGCTCAACAAATCACGCGGCTGCATCGCCTGTGCCTGGCGCGAGCCAACTGGCGTCAGCAGCACGCGCTGGTGTTTAAAGATCGCCCCGACTACCGCTTTGTGCTGGGTGAGAAAGGCGAAGTGCTGGACATCGTTGCCGAACCGCGCCGCATCGCTAACCGCATCGTGGAAGAGTGCATGATTGCCGCCAACCTTTGCGCCGGCAAAACCCTGCGTGAAACCTTGGGTTTTGGCATCTACAACGTCCACCAGGGCTTCGAGCCGGCCAATGCCGAACTGGCTGCCGCCGCGCTGGCCAATCACGGTCTGACCGTTGATCCGACGGCAATCGTTACGCTGGAAGGCTTCCGTCAGCTGCGCCGCCAGCTGGATGCGCAACCCACGGCGTACCTCGACAGCCGCATTCGTCGTTTTCAGGCGTTTGCTGATGTCAGCACCGAGCCGGGTCCGCACTTTGGCCTCGGCCTTGACGCCTACGCCACCTGGACGTCGCCGATCCGTAAGTTTGGCGACATGGTCAATCACCGCCTGCTGAAGGCAATCATTAAAGGTGAAGCGGCCGCCCGCCCTGATGACGCCATCACCCTGCGCATGGCGGAACGCCGCCGCCAGAACCGCATGGCCGAGCGTGACGTGGGCGACTGGCTGTATGCCCGCTTCCTTGCCGCCGCGGCCGGCACCGACCGCCGCTTCCCGGCGGAGATCATTGATGTGTCGCGCGGCGGGATGCGCGTGCGCCTGCTGGACAACGGCGCGGTAGCCTTCATACCGGCCCCGTTCCTGCATGCCGTGCGGGACGAGCTGGTGTGCAGTCAGGAAAACGGCACCGTGCAAATCAAAGGTGACGTGGTCTGGCGCGTGACCGATGTGATTGAGGTGACCCTCGCCGAAGTGCGGATGGAAACCCGCAGCATCGTCGCCCGCCCGGCAGTCTGATGCGCGACGGCGCGGGGGAGATCCCTCTTCCGCGCCGGTTTCCCCCCCTGCTGCCGCGACGGTCAACCACCGGTTCTCACCTTACCTTACGTTACTTAGTCGCCTAAAAATGCCCTCTTCGCCATCCCTGTTTTACTGCCTCCAGCTGCACCCTGACGAAAAAACCGCGTGTCCTCACACTTCTGCCTGCCCTGACTTTCCCTCACTTTTTTTTACATTACTTTAATACTGTTTTCCCCTTCTGCCGTCGTTGTGACAAGGAGTAATGTAATGAAAATAAAAAGCGCCCTGCTGTGGCTTGCCGTCGCACTGGTAGGTGCATGGGCCTTTGCCATGCTGGCCCTGAGTCGCGGAGAGCACGTAAATGCCTTGTGGCTGGTCGTCGCGGCCGTCGCCTGTTACAGCATTGCTTACCGGTTTTACGGTGTGTTTATTGCGAAACGGGTATTTGAGCTGGATGACCGCCGGCGCACTCCCGCCGAGCGGCTGAATGACGGCCTTGACTATGTGCCGACGAACAAGTGGGTGCTGTTTGGCCACCATTTCGCCGCCATTGCGGGTGCCGGACCGCTGGTGGGTCCGATCCTTGCGGCGCAGATGGGCTTTTTACCCGGCACCCTCTGGATCCTGATCGGGGTGATGCTGGCCGGTGCGGTACAGGACTTTCTGATCCTGTTTATCTCCACCCGCCGCGACGGACGCTCGCTGGGCGAAATGGCCCGTCAGGAGCTGGGAGCGTTTGCCGGCGTGATAACCATGCTCGGCGCGCTGGGGGTGATGATCATTATCCTGTCTGCGCTGGCGCTGGTCGTGGTTAAAGCGCTGGCCAACAGTCCGTGGGGCCTGTTTACCATTGCCGCAACGATTCCGATAGCGCTGTTTATGGGCATCTACATGCGCTTTCTGCGTCCGGGAAAAATCGCCGAAGTGTCGCTGATTGGCTTTGTGCTGATGATGGCCGCCATTATCTATGGCGGCGATATCGCACAGCATCCCTACTGGGGACCGTTTTTCACGCTGAAAGGGACCTCGCTGACCTGGGTACTGGTCATTTATGGCTTTGTCGCCTCGGTGCTGCCGGTGTGGCTGCTGCTGGCACCGCGTGACTACTTATCGACCTTTCTGAAAATCGGGGTCATTGTCGGCCTCGCCGTGGGGATTGTGTTTGCCATGCCGGCGCTGAAGATGCCGGCGGTAACCCGCTTTATCGACGGCAGCGGCCCGGTATTTGCCGGCTCACTGTTTCCCTTCCTGTTTATCACTATTGCCTGCGGCGCCATTTCCGGCTTCCACGCGCTGGTCTCCAGCGGCACTACGCCGAAGCTGGTTGAACGCGAAAGCCATATTTTCTTTATTGGCTATGGCGCAATGCTGATGGAGTCGTTCGTGGCCATCATGGCGCTGATCTGCGCCTCGGTGCTGGATCCGGGTGTGTACTTCGCGATGAACTCGCCGGCGGCGCTGATCGGCACCACGGTAGAGAGCGCCGCCCAGGCGATCAACGGCTGGGGATTTGTGATTACGCCAGAGATGCTGACCACCCTGGCCCGCGACGTCGGGGAGGGCTCGATTCTCTCCCGCGCCGGCGGTGCGCCGACCTTCGCCGTCGGCATGGCCCATATTATCACCGAGGTGGTTAACAGTCGGGCGATGATGGCTTTCTGGTACCACTTTGCCATTCTGTTTGAAGCGCTATTCATTCTGACCGCCGTGGATGCCGGCACGCGCGCCTGTCGCTTTATGGTACAGGACCTGGTCGGCACCGTGGTGCCCGCGCTGGCGAATAACCGTTCGTGGATCGGCAATCTCGCCGGCACCGCACTGGCGGTCTCCGGCTGGGGCTTTTTCGTCTATCAGGGCGTCGTGGATCCGCTCGGCGGGATCAATACCCTGTGGCCACTGTTCGGGATTGGCAATCAGATGCTGGCCTCGATGGCCCTGATTCTTGGTACCGTGGTGCTGTTTAAAATGAAAAAACAGCGCTATGCGTGGGTGACTATCCTGCCAACCCTCTGGCTGTTTATCACCTCGATGACCGCGGGCTTCCAGAAAATTTTCCATGAAAAACCGAGCATTGGCTTTCTCGCCCAGGCGAAGAAATTTGCGACCGGCATTGAGGAAGGCGTGATTATCGCACCGGCTAAAAGCGTGCAGGACATGCAGACTATTGTGTTCAGTAACCAGGTCAATGCGGCGCTGTGCGGCTTTTTTATGCTGGTGGCGGTGACCATGCTGATTGCCGCCGGCTTCGCGATCCGCCGGGCGCTGCGCAGCGACAAGCCGACCGTTCATGAAGCCGCTATCTCCTTACGTTCCGAGGGACCAGGCCATGTCTAAACTGATTTATGCTGAACCACGGCGACAGCCGACGCCGATCGTGCGCTGCGTCCCCCTTGCGCCGCCGGCGCCCCGCGCCTCGCTCAGGCTGTGGTGGTCGCGCCTGGCGCAAAGTTTTCGCCTGATGGTCGGCGTGCGCGATTATCAAACCTATCTGCAGCACATGCGCCGGCAGCATCCATCGGTGACGCCGATGAGCGAACGGGCTTTTCACCGCTACTGCCTGGAGGCGCGCTTTCCCAGCGAGCCCGGCAAAGTGGGGAAATGCCCCTGCTAAACGACCTGTCCCACCCCGGTCTGCCGGGGTGCTTTTTTCGGTCCAGATAATATTTTATCCCGCGCGCACTTGTCTCCGCGTGCGTCGCCGCATACTGTGGCTAAAATTAGGAAACATTCTGACATGCAACCCGTCTGAGGCGGCACGATGACCGATGAACAGGGCGACTCTCTGCTCTATACCTGGTTTGGCACCACCAGCCCTTACTGGCGACTCAGTATTGACAGTAACGCCCTGCACCTGGCGGAAGAGGAGGGATCGGTCACCCATCTTGCCGTGCCCCTGACACCGGCGCAGGCGGATTTGATCCGCGCGATGACGGTCATCACCTCCAGCGTTGCGCTGACCCTGCACATCCAGGATGCTGAGATACCGCTGCATCTGGTGGGGCGGCGAGTTAATCAGTCGCAGTGGGCCGGTACCGCCTCGGGCTGGGCAGATACGCGCTCAGTGGCTCGCGATCTGGTCTCCGGTCTCTCCTTCGCCGAGCAGGTCGTGTCCGAAGCCAATTCGGTGATTGTGATCGTCGACCATCTCGGCAATATCCAGCGTTTTAACCGGCTGAGCGAAGAGTATACCGGCCTGAAAGAGCAGGAAGTGATTGGCCGCAATGTGTTTCAGCTGTTCATGACCCGCAAAGAGGCCGCCGCCTCCCGCCGAAATATCACCGACTTTTTTCGCGAAGGCAGCGCGTACGAAGTTGAGCGCTGGATCAAGACCCGTAAAGGGCAGCGTCTGTTTTTGTTTCGCAATAAGTTCGTGCACAGCGGCAGCGGGAAAAACGAGATCTATCTGATCTGCTCCGGCACCGATATTACCGAGGAGCGCCGGGCCCAGGAGCGCCTGCGCCTCTTGGCTAATACCGATACGGTGACCGGTCTGCCCAATCGTCATGCGATTCATCAGGCGATCGCGGACGCGTTGGGCGATGGATCCTGTCAGCTGGGCATTGTCTATCTCGACCTCGATAACTTTAAAAAGGTGAATGACGCCTACGGTCATATGTTTGGCGATCAGCTGCTGCAGGCGGTGGCGCTGGCTATTCTGAGCTGCCTTGAGGAGCAGCAGATGCTGGCTCGCCTTGGCGGCGATGAGTTTGTGGTGCTGGCGTCGGACACCAGCCAGGCGATGCTGGAGGCCATGGCGTCGCGCATTCTTGAGCGGCTGCGACAGCCGTTTCGCATCGGGCTGATTGAAATTTACTCCGGCTGCTCAATCGGTATCGCCCTCGCCCCTCAGCACGGCACCGATCGCGAGAGCCTGATTCGCAATGCCGATACCGCGATGTATACCGCCAAAGAGCACGGAAAAGGTAAGTTTTGCGTCTTCTCTGCTGACATGAATCAGCGGGTATTTGAATACCTCTGGCTGGACACCAACCTGCGCAGGGCGCTGGAGCATGAGCAGTTGGTGATTCACTACCAGCCAAAGATTGATGCCGATAATGGGGTGACCAGCGCTGAAGCGCTGGTGCGCTGGCGATCCCCCGAGCGGGGCATGGTGCCACCGGGTAATTTTATTGCCTATGCCGAAGAGTCCGGACTGATCGTGCCGCTGGGACGTTGGGTCATGCTTACCGTGTTAAAACAGATAGTAGCGTGGCAGCGGCGCGGCATTCAGCTGCGAATAGCGGTCAACGTCTCAGCGCGGCAGCTGATTGATCAGAGTATCCTTACCGATCTGCGCCAGGCGATGCTCGCATCCGGCCTGAGCCGCAGTCCGATCGACATCGAATTAACTGAAAGCTGTCTGATTGAGAATGAGGAGAAGACGCATCAGCTGATGCACGATCTGCGCGCGCTCGGTGCCGAAGTGCATCTGGATGATTTTGGTACCGGCTATTCATCACTGTCACAGCTGACTCGCGTGCCGATTAACGCCATCAAGCTGGACCGTAGCTTTGTACGCAATGTCAATCAGCAGACCGTATCGCAGTCGCTGGTGAAAGCGATTGTGGCGGTGGCCAAGGCGCTGGAGTTGCGGGTTATCGCCGAAGGGATAGAAACGCCGGAAGAAGAGGCGTTTGTCCTGGCGAACGGCGTCGATGTGCGGCAGGGATTTCTGTATGCAAAGCCAATGCCCGCCGACGAACTCGAGCACTGGCTTACGCGGCATCCTGCCAGGGACTAATTAACCCACTTTACGCAGCGCCTGCGCCTGATGGCGGTTTTGCAGCGCGACGAGACGAGCCATGTAAGCCAGATCCTTCTTTTCCAGGGTAAATGCAAAGTCAACCCAGTCTTCGGTGATGTCCATCAGTTCCGAGCGGCTCAGCTGCAACACCCGCTGACGCGCTTTCAGCATGGCGCGCACGCCGTTGAGCTTTGGCCGCAGCGTGTCAATCAGCGTGCGCGTCGCCAGCCAGGCATCACCAGGCTCAAACAGATAGTCGACCAGCCCGCGCTCTTTGTACCACTCCGCGGTGTGTGACTCGCCGGAACAGATCAGATTCTCAGCCAGCATCATGCCGCTGCGCCGCGCAACCAGCGAGTATCCCCCCATGCCCGGAAACAGATTGAAAGCAATCTCCGGGAAGCCCAGCCGCGCGCTGTTTTGCGCCAGAATGAAGTGGTGCGCCAGTACGGCCTCAAACCCGCCGCCCAGCGCGCTGCCCTCCACCATCGCCAGCGTTACGGCGCCGGTATCAAAACCGCGGGCGGCCGCATGGATACAGTCGACGCAGGCGCGGGCATAGGCCCGCAACGCTTCCCGTTTCCCCTGCTGAATAGCCTCCAGAAAAAAACGCAGATCGCCACCGGCGTTGAACATCCCCGGAACCATGGAGCCGGTGACCCAAAAATCAATCGGCAAACCGGATTGCTGCACCGCATAGCGGAGAGTCATGATCTCTTCGATCAGCACGTGACTGAAGCACGGCCGCGGCTCGGCGCGTAGCAGCATCCATAAGGTACGCCTTTCCTCCTCATAATACGCCGTCAGCTGCTGAGTTTGGCCCGCTTCGGTTAACAGGCGGCAAGTGGCTTGATTAATAACGCTCATTATCATGTCCTCTAAAAGTGAAGTGCGGAAACCGCAGCATCAGCGTAATGCAGCCAGGGAACTTGCGGAATGCGTGAGCGAGGTTTGAGAACGAGGGGAGCAGAATTATCTCAGTACGGGAAGCCGGGGGGCGGTTTGGGGACGTGCCGGTTGACGATATAGCAATCAGGAGTAAGAAAGCATTGATTCACCGTCAGTTAGCGTAAATTTCCTGCGGTAATACCCACCCGCGGTATGATAACGCGGGCAATTAAGATTATTTACCTGTCCAGACAATCCTTCTTTACTAATAATTGTTGGTAGCAAAAGCTCACATTTTCCCGCGGCGCAGGCCGTGCGGCTCGAGCTTTAGCCCGGACGACAGAAAGGAAGATTTTATCATCAGGAACGTTCGGATTCGGAGGCGGCAGCTATACTCAACAGTGAGCTCCGTGAGCGCAATAAGAAGGAGTAAATAATGAAAACTGTAACTGTTAAACGTATCAGCACTGCCGTGCTGGCAGTCACGCTGGTGATGTCGCTGAGCGCCTGCTCTAATATGTCCCGTCGCGACCGCAATACCGCGATCGGTGCCGGCGTCGGCGCCATCGGTGGTTCGGTGCTGACCGATGGTGGAACGTTAGGAACGCTGGGTGGCGCGGCCGTCGGCGGTATCATCGGTCACCAGGTCGACTAACAGCACATAATAATAAAATCGTTTCAGGCTACCGCAATATAGCATCTGCATCATCCTCAGGCCGCGCTACCGCGGCCTGAGGCCTTATACTTCGTTACTCTTTTAGCCCCCGGCCAGCTTGACCCGCAATCCTTTCTCCTCCAGCAGCGTTTTCAACAGCTCGCGCTTATCGCCCTGAATTTCAATGATGCCGTCCTTCACCGCGCCGCCGCAGCCACACTTTTTTTTCAGTTCGGCCGCCAGCTTTGCCAGCGCGGCATCGTCAAGATCAATCCCGGTGACCAGGCAAACGCCTTTGCCCTTACGGCCGCTGGTTTGACGCTGAATACGTACAATGCCGTCCCCTTTCGGACGCGCGGCTGCTGCGGGTTCCGGTGCGATACGCCCGCTTTCCGTGGAATACACCAACCGATTCTCCCGACTCATCACGCCTCCTCCAGCGCATGGAGAATATCAGCCAGCGCCGCCGCCGGATCGGCGGACTGGGTGATCGGGCGGCCAATCACCATAAAATCGACGCCCGCCTGCCGGGCCTGCTGCGGGGTCATTATCCGCCGCTGATCGCCGGCCTCGCTGCCGGCCGGGCGAATCCCCGGAGTGACCAGTTTAAACGCTGCCCCCCGCGTACGCTTCATCTGCAGCGCTTCCTGCGCGGAGCACACCACGCCGTCCAGGCCGCAGCGCTGCGCCAGCGCGGCCAGCCGCGCGGCATGCTCCGCGGGCGTAGCGGTAATGCCGATATCTTGCAGGTCGCTGGCTTCCATGCTGGTGAGCACGGTGACGGCGATCAGCAGCGGCGCATCCTGGCCAAACGGCTCCAGGGCCTCGCGCGCGGCGTTCATCATCCGGGCACCACCGCTGGCGTGAACGTTCACCATCCACACGCCCAGCTCCGCAGCGGCGGCCACCGCGTGGGCGGCGGTGTTGGGAATATCGTGAAATTTCAGGTCGAGGAATACCTCAAAACCGCGCTGATGCAGGGTCTTGATCAGCGAGGGGCCAAACAGGGTAAACATCTCTTTGCCCACTTTTAGCCGACAGCGGCTGGGATCGATGCGATCAACCAGCGCGAGAGCCTGATTGAGGTCGGCATAGTCCAGCGCAACCAGCACCGGCGAGTGGGAAGCAGAGTGGCGAGAAGTCATGAAGAAGCCCTTATGCGTTAGCCGAATGGCGCAGAAAAAAACAAACGGCAGCATTCTACCTGTCGCGGCGATAAAAGCCCACTGGCACGTACCGGCCCTTTCCCTGCCGTGCGGTTTTCGCAGCGGCCTGTCAATGTGCATCCGGCTATAATGCCAATAGTATGTTGTAACTAAAGTGGCGTTTTTTTTTAAAGCTGGATGGCCGGCATTACTGGCCATCCAGCCCGCGAATCGGTTTTACCGTTGACCAGGCGCGGCAGGAGGGACAGTGCCAGTAAAGCGCATGGGCAGTAAACCCGCACTTCTGGCAGCGATAGCGCGGCTTGGTGCGGATCTGCTCGCCGACCATATCGCGCAGAACCATCAGGCTCTCCTTCGCGCGCCCGTCCTCCGCTTCACTGAGGTGAAAGTCCATCAGGCGGTGGAACATGCGCATGGTCGGATGGCGCTGCAGCTGGCGGTTGATGTAGTTTTGCGCCATCTCTCCGCCTTCCTGCCGCTCAATGATGTCCGCCAGGTAGAGTTCGGCAACCGCCCCGCTGTTCTCCTCCACGCAGCGGCGCACAAAATCAGCCCACGCCTCGGGCTGATTGAGCTGCTGATAGCAGGTTTCCAACATGGGCAAGGCTTCGCACACCAGATCTTTGTCCTGCTCCAGCACGCGCTGCAGATGACCGATTGCTTTGGCATCATCTCCCTTCGCCATCCAGATGCGCCCCATCATAATGGACACCCGGGCGCTTTGACGATCGACCGCTTCGCCGCGTTTTAAGAGCGTCATCGCCCGGTCCAGATCGTCGCTGCCCATCGCCTGCAGCGCCAGCTCGCAGTAAAAATGGGCGATCTTCATGTGCTGACCGGCTTTCCCCAGCTTGGTCAGCCGCTCGGCGGTATCAATCGCTTTCTGCCAGTCGCTGGTCGCCTGATGGATCAGCAGCAGCTGCTCCAGCGCGCCAAGGCGAAAGTCCGTTTCGTCCACCAGCTGGCCGAACATATCCTCGGCCCGATCGTAGAGGCCGGCGGCCATATAGTCCCGCCCCAGCTGCTGGATGGCCAGCAGCCGCTGTTCGTAGCTGAGAGAAGCGCTCTCCATCAGCGACTGATGGATACGTATCGCGCGATCAACCTCGCCGCGCGAGCGAAACAGGTTGCCGAGCGTCAGGTGGGCTTCTACCGCCCCACTGTCCTCTTTCAACATGTCGAGGAACAGGTCCACCGCTTTGTCCTGCTGATTGGCCAGCAGAAAATTGACCCCGGCGACGTAATCGCGGGAGAGACGGTTCGCTTCCTGTTGTTTATCCTGCTGCGCACTTCTGCGCCCCATGTACCAGCCATAGGCGGCGGCAACAGGCAGTAACAGAAACAGCAGCTCCAGCATCGGGAATTATTCCTTGACGGCCGGCACGGCGGAGGTGCCGATCGCCTCTTCTGCCTGGCCCAGCTGCTGCTGCAGACGCTTCAGCTTACGCTGACTGTTGGCCAGCGCCACCCGGGTGCGCAGCCAGAACAGGCCGCAGATGGCCCAGCCAAGCACAAACCCCAGTCCAAACAGCGTCGACAGCAGCGTCGAAATACGATACTCCCCTTTTGCCAGCAGGTAATTGAAGGTCACGACCTGATCGTTATGTGCCCCCAGGGTAACCGAGATGACAAAAATGACTAATACCAGTATTGAAAGCAGTAAATATTTCACAATGCGTCCTGTTCAGCGGGATAAGCGAATGAATTATGCCAAAAAAAATCTGAAATTGCTGCACCGTATGCAGGTTAGCCGGATCGCCAGGCCGCTTCCCCGGTTATGGGGATGCAGGCCGCGCTTTACAATCCTGCCGCTCACTCTTCTTCCCGCTGGCGGATCTCCTGCCGCTCGGATGGCGGAATGGTCAGCGGCCCACAGAACCGCTGCACCAGCCAGGTTGCGAGCGTCACGAACACCCAGCTAAGCAGGGTCGCAGCAACCAAATCGCGCGGCCAGTGCATCCCCAGTACCAGCCGGCTTGCCATCACCCCGCTGGCCCACAGCAGCAGGGCAACGACCGTTTTAGTGTGGCGACGCGGCCAGAGTAGCCCAACGCCGAGCAGCGCCCAGGTGGCGGCAAAAAACGTATGCCCGGATGGAAACGCGTAGCCGGTTTCAAACGCCCAGTGTTTCTTCAGCCAGCCGGGTAGCGTGGTATCACTGGCCAGCAACGTGCTGACCAAATCGCCGCGTGCGGGGCGTTTCAGCTGATAAAACTCCGCTTCATTCACCTGATGAGCCCGCTCCAGCCACAGCACATAAGGGCGAGGCTCCTGCACGCGATCTTTGATGAAGGATTTGGTGTACTGGCCGGCCAGCACCGCCGTAACGATGATTATCAGCAATACCGCCGCCGGACGGGGACGGAAACGCAAACACCACAGAAACCAGCCGCACAGCAGCGCGCTGGTTACGATCCCCCATGGGCGGGTCACGGTTTCGGTGACCCAGAACAGCCCTTTTAACCACAGGTTGCCCTGCCCAGGCTGCCACTGCCAGCCGCTCAGCCAGACGGCCAGCGGCATCAGTAATAAGAGTAGCGCACCCAGCGCGGTACGTTTAGCAATGTCAAGCATTCAGCGTCCTTTTCAACATGAGGGTGACCCACGGGCGGCGGCAGTAAGCCTGGTCAGCGGCCAACGGTTTGGCTGATATCAGCAATAGCATTTCACATTTCCCCCGCCCTCGTGGAATGTGGCAAAATATACCACGGATTGAATCACATCACCCGGTGACGGTCAGCAACGCGGCCGGTCCGGGATCTGGAGAACATAATGAAGCTAAAACGGGTGGCTGAAGCCCAACTTCCTACGCCATGGGGTGACTTCCTGATGGTGGGCTTTGAAGAGATCGCCACCGGACAGGATCACGTTGCGCTGGTGTTCGGCGACGTATCCGGCAGCGAGCCTGTGCTGGCGCGCGTTCATTCCGAATGTCTGACTGGGGACGCCCTGTTCAGCCTGCGCTGCGACTGCGGCTTTCAGCTGGAAGCTGCGCTGACGCAGATAGCTGAGCAGGGGCGCGGCATCCTGCTGTATCACCGCCAGGAGGGGCGGAATATCGGGCTACTGAATAAGATCCGCGCCTACGCGCTGCAGGATAAGGGGTTTGATACCGTTGAGGCCAACCATCAGCTTGGCTTCGCCGCCGACGAGCGCGACTTTACGCTGTGCGCCGACATGTTCAGCCTGCTGGGCGTGGATGAAGTGCGCCTGCTGACCAACAACCCGCGCAAGGTTGAGATCCTCAGTGAAGCCGGGATCAATATTCGCGAGCGGGTGCCGCTGATCGTTGGGCGCAATCCCAGTAACGCCCACTACCTTGATACAAAAGCCGCCAAACTGGGCCACCTGCTGAACCACTGAGACTCCGCGTACGCAACAGGCCGACATTACGTCGGCCTGTTTTTTTATGCCGGCACTCAGGCCCGCAGCATATTACGGATCACGTAGTGCAGAATGCCATCGTGCTGATAATAGGTCAGCTCGTTGCCGGTATCGATACGACAGCGGGTCGCCAGCGTCTCCTGCTGCCCATCAGCGCGGGTCAGCGTCACATTGACCGTTCCGCCCGGGGTCAGATTCTGCAGACCGCTGATGTCCACGATCTCCTCGCCGGTCAGCCCCAGCGTTTTGCGGCTGACGCCCTGCGGAAACTCCAGTGGTAGAATGCCCATGCCGATCAGATTGGAACGATGGATACGCTCAAACGATTCGGCGATCACCACCCGCACGCCCAGCAGGCGTGGTCCCTTGGCCGCCCAGTCCCGGCTGGAACCGGAGCCGTACTCTTTCCCGGCGAACACCGCCAGCGGGGTCCCACTCTGCTGATAGCGCATCGCGGCATCATAGATAGACAGGGTGTCACCCTCCGGCAAATAGCGGGTCATGCCCCCTTCCACGCCGGGAACCATTTCGTTACGAATACGGATGTTGGCGAAGGTGCCACGCATCATCACTTCATGGTTACCGCGCCGCGATCCGTAGGAGTTAAACTCCTCGCGGGCAACCCCGTGCTCCGTCAGGTAGCGTCCAGCCGGACTGTCGGTCTTAATGCTGCCTGCCGGCGAAATATGGTCGGTAGTCACTGAGTCGCCCAGGAGCGCCAGGATCCGCGCGCCGCGAATATCCTCGACCGGTTCCGGCGTGTGCCCCATCTCATCGAAGAACGGTGACAGGCGGATATAGGTCGACTGGGGATCCCAGTCGTAGGTTGCCGCTTCGCTCACCTCGATCGCCTGCCATTCCGGCGTGCCGGCGAAGACCTCGGCGTACTCTTGCGCAAACATTTGCGTCGAGACCTGCTGTACGGCGGTGGCGATCTCGTCCGGTGATGGCCAGATATCTTTCAGCATCACCGGCTTACCGTCGCGGTCTTCGCCCAGCGGTTCGCTGTGCAGGTCAATCGTCATGTTGCCCGCCAGCGCGTAGGCCACCACCAGCGGGGGTGAAGCCAGCCAGTTGGTTTTGATCAGCGGATGGATCCGCCCCTCAAAGTTACGGTTACCGGACAGCACCGCCGCGACGGTCAGATCGCCACGCCTGATCGCCTCTTCGATTGCCTCCGGCAGCGGGCCGGAGTTACCGATACAGGTGGTACAGCCGTAGCCGACCAGATTAAAGCCCAGCGCGTCGAGCGAAGGCGTCAGCCCGGCCATGGTCAGATAGTCAGATACCACCTTCGAACCGGGCGCCAGCGAGGCTTTGACCCACGGCTTGCACTGCAGCCCGATGTCTACCGCTTTTTTAGCCAGCAGACCGGCCGCCATCATTACGCTGGGGTTCGAGGTGTTGGTGCAGGAGGTGATGGCGGCAATCACCACCGCACCGGGATCAAGGCGGTGTTCACCCGCATCATCTTGCCAGGTCACGCCCTTCTGCGGCGCGCTCTGCTGGTTAACCGTCAGCGCCAGGCTGTCGGCGAAGGCCTTTGGCACATCGGGAAGCGAAACGCGATCCTGCGGCCGCTTTGGCCCGGCAAGGCTGGCCTCCACGTCGCCCATATCCAGCGACAGCGTGCTGGTGAACACCGGTTCATCTCCGGCTTCCCGCCACAGCCCCTGCGCTTTGCTGTAGGCTTCTACCAGCGCGATCTGTTCGGCGCTGCGCCCGCTGAGGGTCATGTAGTCAAGGGTGATGGCATCGACCGGGAAGAAGCCGCAGGTGGCGCCGTATTCCGGAGCCATGTTAGCGATGGTGGCGCGATCGGCCAGTGGCAGATCGTCCAGCCCGTCACCGTAGAACTCCACAAATTTGCCCACCACGCCGTGCTGACGCAGCATCTGGGTGACGGTCAGCACTAAATCCGTGGCGGTGATACCCGGTTTGAGCTTGCCGCTGAGCTTGAAGCCCACCACGTCCGGGATAAGCATTGAGACCGGCTGGCCTAACATTGCCGCTTCGGCTTCAATGCCGCCTACGCCCCAGCCCAGCACGCCCAGGCCATTGATCATCGTAGTATGGGAATCCGTGCCAACCAGCGTATCCGGGAAGGCTATCCGGCGATCGCCCTCCGTTTCATGCCACACCGTTTTCCCGAGATATTCGAGGTTAACCTGGTGACAAATGCCGGTTCCCGGCGGCACGACGCGAAACTGGCTGAACGCTTTTTGTCCCCAGCGAAGGAATACATAACGCTCATGGTTACGGCGCATCTCCAGCGCCACGTTGTCGTCAAAGGCGTCGTCATCACCGAAGCGATCAACGGTGACTGAATGGTCGATCACCAGATCGACCGGCGAGTGCGGATTCACCCGATTGACGTCCCCTCCCAGCCGCTTCACCGCCTCGCGCATTGCCGCAAGATCCACCACGGCCGGGACGCCGGTAAAGTCTTGCATCAGCACCCGCGCCGGACGGTAGGCGATTTCCCGTTCGGCGTGACCATGTTCTACCCAGCGGGCCAGCGCCTGGATATCCTGCCCGGTCACCGACTCGCCATCCTGCCAGCGCAGCAGATTTTCCATCAGGACCTTCAGGGATTTGGGCAGGCGGTGCAGATCGCCAAGTACGCCGGCCGCTTGCGGCAGGCTAAAGTAATGGTAAACGGTGCCTTTTACATCCAGTGTGGCCTGACTGGTTTCACGCAACGAGGTGGTCATTGCCGTCTCCTTTTGTCGTTATCGATAACCCGATCGTTGTCAGGGTTAGAGGCAAAAGTATAGACCGCACAGCAGGATAACTAAAAAAACAACCACACAAATCAACAAATTTGCCACATAAATGCAAAATCCCGCGCGCACGCAGGGCTGACTAAAGGGGCATGCAAATTTACAGCATGGACATTAAGTAAGGCGGGTTCACAGGAGAGAAAACAGCAGGCCCACGGGGCGCCAAAGGCGGACACTTTATTCATCACTGCCGCCTGACGCCATTCCGGCGTGGGAGGAACCGGGTTAGCCGGCAATCTGCGAGGGTCAGTCGGTTAAGGGATTCAACTCCGCACTCACTGCCGCCGCCGTCCGGGTTTATCAAACCCAGCCCGCGTGATGAGTGCGTTTACTCACTGGCAGCTAAAAAATCAGCCGGCGGTTATTTAAGATTTTCATCCATCAGTGATTCAATAAAACGTTTTTGCGCTTCGTTCAGGTCCCAGCTGCGCGGGATCTCCACGCTGTTGGTTTCCTGACGCCGGGCGCAGCGGTGCGTGGTCACTTTGGCAGCCGCCGTGGTTTTCCGTTCCGCAGTGCGATGGCACATCGCTACCCCCAAAAGCGCCAGATAACAAGCGCTACCAGCACCCAGAACAGTGCTGAAGCAGCGAATACAGCCAACCAGGCTTTGCGTTTCAGATCGCTTTTACGCTTAACACTGGTGGATTTCTCCTGAAAATCGGAGTTCACAGATAACCTTGTCGCCATAGTTTTAGATAATCACTCACTGTAAAACGATTGTTAACACCAATCAAGATTTAGGAGGAATCCTAAGCACTTTTTACGCGGAGATCCAGCTATTTTTATTATAGCGGACGATTAACACGACTAATCATACCGCCGGTCCACGCCTGGCTAACGCTTATCTGCCGGCGCTCCGGATAATGAATACCTCATGCCAAACAACGCTAAATAATGGTCAGCATCGCCCCCGCATAAATCGATAGGTTCCGCTGACAGGCCAGCAAACATAGGCTTTGTTACGCGTCGTTAACAAGAGTATGGGATTAATCCTGGGCTATCGCAAAGCGTCAGCATGAATTTTGTGAACTGTTTGGCGTTTAATGAGTAATAACGCTCAACGCGGTGACCGTGGCGTTATTTGCGTCGCGACATTAACGCGCCCTTACCTATTTCAGCAACAGACGGAAACGAACAAGGCCGCTTTCGCGGCCTTGTTGAAGAAAGGTTAATGTTTACTTTGCCGGCAGTTTGATGTCTTTGAACATTGCTTCAATGTCTTCATTGGATCGCAAACTGACGGCCGCGTCCACTACGTCGCGGGTGAGGTGCGGCGCAAACCGCTGAATAAAATCGTACATGTAGCTACGCAGGAACGTGCTGCGGCGAAAGCCAATTTTAGTGGTGCTGTGAGAGAAGATACCGGTCGCTTCAATCCGTACCAGGTCCGGATCGGCCAGCGGATCCACCGCCATACTGGCGATGACGCCCACGCCGAGCCCCAACCGCACGTAGGTTTTGATCACATCGGCATCGGTTGCGGTAAACACGATTTGCGGCGTCAGCCCGGCGCGATTGAACGCAGTATCCAGCTCAGAACGGCCGGTAAAGCCAAAGGTATAAGTTACCAGCGGATAGGCCGCCAGCTCTTCAATACTGACCTGCTTGTGGCCGGCCAGCGGATGGTCAGGCGTCACCACAATGGCGCGATTCCAGTGATAGCACGGCAGCATGATCAAATCGTCGTACAGATGCAGGGCCTCGGTGGCGATAGCAAAATCAGCGTTGCCCTTTGAAACGGCCTCGGCAATTTGCGTGGGCGATCCCTGATGCATGTGCAGCGAGACGCGCGGATAGCGCTCGATGAAACCTTTTATTACCCCGGGAAGCGCGTAGCGTGCCTGAGTATGGGTGGTTGCCACGTACAGCGATCCCTTATCCGGCCAGGTGTGCTCTCCGGCGACGGACTTGATGGCGTCCACTTTTGACAGCACTTCACGGGCAATGCGGATAATCTCCTGCCCCGCCGGCGTGACCTGAGTCAGGTGCTTGCCGCTGCGGGCAAAAATCTGAATACCCAGCTCATCTTCCAGCATCCGGACCTGCTTGCTGATGCCCGGCTGTGAGGTATACAGGCCCTCTGCGGTGGAGGAGACATTGAGATTGTGATTGACGACTTCCACGATGTAGCGAAGCTGCTGCAGTTTCATTCAGTGAGATCCCACGAGGTAACCGGCGCACCACGGTCTGAGCCGGGAGGGCGGAGTAATGCAAATTTTTAATAAGAAAACGCGTTTCTATAACAACTATATCATCTGTCGCGCGGATGTATAGCTGGCCAGGCAGGAAAAACAGCGGGCTGACCTCCGGTCAGCCCGCTGCTGGATCACTTCTTGGCTTCCGTCCATTTACCGTCAATAAAGAAGGCGGACCAGCCGGTCGCTTTCCCCTCTTTTTCGGCGCTGACGTACTGCTGTTTCGTTTTTCGACTGAAGCGCACGACGGTCTTGTTACCGTCCGGATCGGCAACCGGCGCATCGGCCAGATACTGCAGCTTCTCCGGCAGGCGGTCGCGAAAACGCTGCAGTTCTTCTACCAGCGGCGCCCGGGTCTCGCGGGATTTCGGGAAGGTATTGGCCGCGAGGAAGACGCCCGCGGCGCCGTCACGCAGCACAAAATAGGCATCGGACTTCTCACAGGGCAGCTCCGGCAGCGGAACCGGATCCTCTTTGGGGGGCGCCACTTCGCCATTGCGCAAGATTTTACGGGTGTTTTTACACGCCTCGTTGGTACAGCCCATGTACTTACCAAAACGCCCCATTTTCAGGTGCATTTCGGCGCCGCATTTGTCGCACTCGACCACCGGACCGTCATAGCCCTTGATGCGGAATTCACCCTGCTCGATTTCGTAGCCATCGCACTGCGGGTTGTTACCACACACGTGCAGCTTACGCTGATTATCGATCAGGTAGCTGTCCATCGCTGTGCCACATTTTTTACAGCGGTGGCGCTTGCGCAGGGCGTTGGTTTCAGCATCATCCCCTTCGAGAACGTTCAGCACCTCGTTTTCCGGGATCAGGTTGATGGTCTGCTTGCAGCGCTCTTTCGGCGGCAGCGCGTACCCGGAACAGCCGAGGAACACCCCGGTACTGGCGGTGCGAATTCCCATCTTGCGCCCGCAGGTCGGGCAATCAATGGAAGTCAGCACCATCTGGTTCGGCGCCATGCCGCCCTCTTCCGGATCTTTACTTGCCTGATCCAGCTGCTGGCTAAAGTCGCTAAAGAAGTGGTCCAGCACCGCGCGCCACTCGGCGTCGTTGTTTGCCACTTTATCCAGATCGTCTTCCATGCGGGCGGTGAAGTCATAGTTCATCAGGTCGCGGAAGTTCTCTTCCAGACGATCGGTAACGATTTCCCCCATTTTTTCCGCGTAAAAGCGGCGGCTCTCGACCCGGACATAGCCGCGATCCTGAATGGTCGAAATGATGGAGGCATAGGTCGACGGACGACCGATACCGCGCTTTTCCAGCTCGCGCACCAGCGACGCTTCGCTGAAGCGGGCCGGAGGTTTAGTAAAGTGCTGAGCGGGCGTCAGCTGCTGCAGATCCAGCGTGTCGCCCACCGCAATCGCCGGCAGGATGCGATCTTCGTCGCCCTTACGCAGCGCCGGCATGACCCGGGTCCAGCCGTCAAAACGCAAGATACGCCCGCGGGCCTTCAGCTTAAACTCACCGGCGGCCACCGTCAGGGTGGTCGAATCGTACTGCGCCGGCACCATTTGGCAAGCGACAAACTGACGCCAAATCAGCTGATACAGTTTTTGCGCGTCGGCTTCCATGTCCTTCAGCTGCTCGGCAAGCACATTCACGTCTGACGGACGGATGGCCTCGTGCGCTTCCTGCGAATTGTCTTTGCTGGCGTACTGGTTGGCCGCTTTCGGCAGATACTTTTCACCGAACTCACCGCCGATGTAGTCACGCGCCATACTGACCGCATCCTGACTGAGATTGGTGGAGTCAGTACGCATATAGGTAATGTGGCCCGCTTCGTACAGCCGCTGCGCCATCATCATGGTTTTCTTCACGCCGAAGCCGAGTCGGGTGCTGGCCGCCTGCTGCAGCGTGGACGTAATAAAGGGCGCGCCAGGCTTACTGCTGGTTGGTTTATCATCACGATCCAACACCGTGTAGCGCGCTTTTTCCAGCAGCGCGACCGCCGCCTGGGTCTGCTCACTGTTGACCGGACGGAACGGCTTATCGCGCTCGTGGGTCACCTGCATCGCCAGAGAGTCCGCCTTCGGGGTGTGCAGATCGGCGGCGATTTCCCAGTACTCTTCCGGTACAAAGGCTTTGATCTCACGCTCGCGCTCAACCACCAGCCGCACAGCCACTGACTGCACGCGGCCGGCGGAGAGACCGCGGGCAATTTTTTTCCACAGCAGCGGTGAGACCATGTAGCCCACCACGCGATCCATAAAGCGACGCGCCTGCTGAGCGTTAACCCGATCGATATTCAGTTCACCCGGCTTGTCAAACGCCTGGCGGATGGCATTTTTCGTGATTTCATTAAACACCACCCGGCTGTAACGGGTCTCGTCCCCTCCGATCACTTCCCGCAGGTGCCAGGCAATGGCTTCCCCTTCGCGGTCAAGGTCGGTTGCGAGATAGATATGGTCAGCATTTTGCGCGAGCGCTTTCAGCTCAGAGACCACTTTTTCTTTGCCGGGCAGGATCTGATAATCCGCCTGCCAGGCGTGCCAGGGATCCACGCCCATGCGATGGACCAGCGCGGTGCGCTCATCTTTTTTGACTTTTTTCCCGGTCTTACTGGTTGCAGAGTCAGTGCTCTTTTTAACCGTTGAGCCACTGGTCGGCAAATCCCGGATATGCCCCACGCTGGACTTCACCACGTAGTCATTACCCAGATATTTATTGATTGTTTTGGCCTTTGCCGGGGACTCAACTATTACGAGAGCTTTGCCCATATTTACCTTTACCTGATTGATACATCCGAGAGTGTGTCGTGGCGTTGCTTCGCCGGGGACGATAAAGAGAACCCGCCCGCCTGACGGCAAATCAACCCGCCAGAATCCCTCTGCCGGGGGCCCCAGGCTTCATGATTAACAGCATGATAACATAGGGTTTATCTTGTCCATTTACCGCTTCCCTGCAGTCAGGGGTTCCACGATTTAACCCCGAAACCTGAATCGCCCACACTGTACCTGATAAAATTCGATACGCAACTTAATTAGCATCTGACGCATTTTTGCGCCAGTTTTCTCTGCAATTGCGCGCGGATGGCATTAAATCTGTGCAGAAATGGCGATCGGCTGACGCTGATGAATATAGAAGAAGAATCTTAAAAGCGTAAATGCGGCAAAAAAAAACGGTTAACGGGTGGCGGTGTCCACCCGTCAAAGTTTACAGCAGGGGTTTCTCACCGCGCTGCCACCAGCGCAGCAGCAGCCGATCGAGACTGTTCGCCGCGCTATGCGTGACGCGGTCCACCATTTTTTTACGTCGGACATAGCGCACCGCCGTCACGTCAAAGCGCGCCATCTCGGCAATCAGCAGATCGTCACTGGTGCTCAGGCTGTCAACCAACCCTTTTTCCAGCGCCTGTCGGCCAAACCAGTGTTCGCCGGTGGCCACCGCCTCGACGTCCAGTGTCGGACGCATCTCCTGTACAAACTGTTTGAACAGATGATGGGTCTCATCCAAATCGGCGCGGAACTTAGCGCGCCCCTGCTCGGTATTTTCACCAAACAGGGTAAGCGTTCGCTTAAAGTCTCCGGCGGTATGCAGCTCAATATCGATGTCATTGCGCTTGAGCAGACGATGGAAGTTAGGAATTTGGGCGACCACGCCGATCGAGCCGAGGATCGCAAACGGCGCCGAGACAATGCGATCGGCCACGCAGGCCATCATATAACCGCCGCTGGCCGCCACTTTATCCACCGCCACGGTGAGGCGCACGCCGCGATCCCGCAGCCGCTGTAGCTGAGACGCCGCCAGGCCATAGCCGTGCACCACGCCACCGGGGCTCTCCAGACGCAGCAGCACCTCATCTTCCTGACTGGCGACCGACAGTACCGCGGTCACCTCTTCGCGCAGCGAACTCACCTCTTCCGCGCCGATGCTACCCTTAAAATCCAGCACGTAGAGGGTCGGACGGCGCGCCTCCAGGTGGCCATGTTTTGCCTGCAGTCGCGCCGCCTTTTCCTGCTGCTTACGGCGTTTTTTTTGCGTTTTCACATAGGCTTTGCGCGCCGGCGGTGACAGCTTCTCCAGCGTCATTGTCTGCTTCATGTCGTCGTAATCGCTGCCAAGCGGGGTCAGTTTTAACTGCCCCACCGCGCCGCGTTTCCGCTGTGCGGTCTGGCTCACTACCAGCACAACGGCAATCACCGCTGCCACCAGAGTAAGTATTTTTGCTAAAAATAAGCCATATAAAGAGAGTAGTTCCACACTTGTCACCTTACTGTTGCGCGAAATGTCCGGGAAGACAGTGTAACCGACCCGGCGGAAGGCGTCGCCTTTTCCGCGGCGAGCGCGCCGGAGTATGATTGTAATGTTGTGCTATTTCAGGCATAAAGCAGCCAACCCGAACGGCATCATCGTCCGGTCTGCCGCCGGCGGTAGACCGCGTCCATTAAGGAGCTATCCGTGAATGATCATTTTCCCCCTGATGCGCTGAAAGCGCGCACGCTGCTGGTTACCGGCGCCACCGAGGGTATTGGCCGGGAGGCGGCGCTGACCTACGCCCGCCTCGGCGCCCGCCTGCTGCTGCTCGGCCGCAACGCCGAAAAGCTGCAGCAGGTTGCCAGCGAGATTGCCGCCGCCCGCGGCGCGCCGGCGCACTGTTTTATTCTGGACATGGACAGCGCTACGCCCGAACGCTGTCAGCGGCTGGCGCAGGAAATCGCCGCCGTTGCGCCGCAGCTTGATGGCGTGCTGCACAACGCCGGGGTGTTGGGCGAGGTGGTGCCGATGCGGGAGCAAACCCCGGCGGTCTGGCAGCAGGTGATGCGCGTCAACGTGGACAGCACGTTCTTCCTTACCCAGGCGCTGCTGCCGCTGCTGCTGGCGGCGCCGCAGGCGTCGCTGGTATTCACCAGCTCCAGCGTCGGCCGCCAGGGGCGCGCCGGCTGGGGGGCCTATGCGGTTTCCAAATTTGCCACCGAAGGCATGATGCAGGTGCTGGCCGAGGAGTACCGCGGCAGCGGACTGCGCGTCAACTGCATTAATCCCGGTGGTACCCGCACCGCCATGCGCGCCAGCGCCTTCCCCGACGAAAATCGCGATCGGCTGAAGACCCCGGCGGAGATCATGGCGCCTTACGTCTGGCTGATGAGCGCAGCCAGCCGCGACGTCCACGGTCAGAGTATTGATGCCCAACCGGGCCGCAAAGCGGGGCCGGCGGAATAATGGCTAACGACGATCGTCATCAGCAGCGCCAGCAGCGCTTAAAAGAGCAGGTGGATGCGCGCATTGCCACCGCCACCGACGCCCGTGGGATCCTGATGGTGTTCACCGGCAACGGTAAAGGGAAAACCACCGCCGCCTTTGGCACCGTGACCCGCGCCGTCGGGCACGGTCTGCGCGCCGGCGTGATTCAGTTTATCAAGGGGGAGTGGCCAAACGGCGAGCGTAATCTGCTGGAAAAAGCCGGGGTTGAATTTCAGGTCATGGCCACCGGCTTTACCTGGGAGACGCAGAGCCGCGCCACCGACAGCGCCGCCTGTCAGGCCGTCTGGCAGCACGCCGTGCGCATGCTGCAAGATCCCAGCCTTGACCTGGTGGTGCTGGATGAGCTGACTTACATGGTGAGCTTTGACTATTTGCCGCTGGAGACGGTGCTGACCGCTCTCCGCCAGCGCCCCGCGCAGCAAACGGTGATCGTCACCGGCCGCGGCTGCCACCGGGAGATCGCGGCGCTGGCCGATACGGTCAGCGAGATGCGCCCGGTGAAACACGCCTTCGACGCCGGTATTCAGGCCCGGCAGGGTATCGACTGGTAAAAAAACGGGCATCTTACGATGCCCGTGTTACTTAACGCTTCTGCGTGCTGCCGCGGCGCGATCCGCTCACCTGCGTGTGGCGTTTGACCGCGCGGCGAATCTGGTTAGCCTTGGTGCGGCGGCGGTCTTTCTCCACCGGCACTTTACTGACCGTTTCCGGTGCCAGCCCCACCAGCTCGCGCAGGTAGTTGGTCGGCTCCAGCGTCAGCTCGGTCCAGCCGCCGCGCGGCAGTCCCTTCGGCAGCTGAATATCGCCGTAGCGCACGCGGATCAGGCGACTAACCTGCACGCCAACCGCTTCCCACAGGCGACGCACTTCGCGGTTTCGCCCTTCGGTCAGCGTGACGTTGTACCACTGGTTAATGCCTTCGCCGCCGGTGAATTTGATGGTTTTAAACGCCGCCGGGCCATCCTCGAGCTGGACGCCCTTCGCCAGCTGACGCATTTTATCCTCATCCACCTGACCAAAAACGCGCACCGCGTATTCGCGCTCCACTTCCCGGCTCGGGTGCATCAGGCGATTCGCCAGCTCACCGTCGGTGGTGAACAGCAGCAGGCCGCAGGTATTGACGTCCAGTCGTCCCACCGCTATCCAGCGCGCACCGCGCAGTTTGGGTAAGCGATCGAATACCGTCGGGCGCCCTTCCGGATCGTTGCGGGTGCAGAGCTCGCCTTCGGGCTTGTAGTAGGCCAGCACGCGGCACACTTCGGTAATGGACTCCGTCACCGAGACGAGGTGACCATCAATGCGGATCTTCAGGGTTTTGTTCGATTCGATGCGATCGCCCAGCGTCGCCAGTTTGCCATCGACGCTGACCCGTCCGGCCGCGATCATGGTCTCGATTTCACGACGCGAGCCGTGGCCGGCTCGGGCTAACACTTTTTGTAACTTTTCGCTCATGGCGCTTCCTCTTGTCGCCTTCCCAGGCGTCTGTGTGTACTGCAAAAACAGCAGGCGCAAAAAGATTCATGCAGCCTGCTGTTTTATATAACCTTTTATTGCAGTAAGTACGGCAGGCGCCGCGATGCTGGCGCCCGCTGTATACCGGCTGCGTATGGTACACGAATTTTAAACAAATTCATCGTACTCAATGCACCGCGGCGCAACAATCCTTGTGCGGTCCGCCGGAGATCAGCGGGCTTTCACGTACAGGTCGCGGGTAAAATAGAGCCCCATCGGCGATGACCAGAAACCGCCAATGTCGCTGCGCACCAGCTGGTTGCGCATTGAATAGACGATCGGTATGACCGGCATATCGTTGCCGATGATATCGCTGGCTTTCTGATACCACGCCTGCGCCCCGGCCGGCGTGGCTGCTTTACCCGCCTCGGCGACCGCCTCGTCAAATGCCTGACTGCGGTAGCGGGACAGATTCTGTGAGTCACCGGTGCGAAAGGTATTTAAGAACGAGGAGGGTTCGTCATAGTCCGCACCCCAGGTATAGCGCACCACGTCAAATTGCCCGCTGTGCATCACATCAACCATGGTTTTCCACTCCTGGTTTTGCAGTTTAACCTGCGCACCCAGCGTCTTCTTCCACATCGAGGCCACGGCAATCGCGATACGCTGGTTGTCACCGGCAATGTTATAGAGCAGCGTAAAGCGCAGTGGGTGAGCGGCAGTGAAACCCGCCTCGGCCAGCAGGGCTTTCGCGCGCGCCGTGCGCGCGTCCTGCGACTCGGCCGCCCACGCCGGTGGACGAAGGTGGATCTCCCCCATGGTCAGCGGCAAGACCGCATCCGCCGGCAGCTGCCCTTTCGCCGTCACTTTTTGCGCGATGATGTTTTTGTCGATGGCAAGATTCAGCGCCTGGCGCACCCGCACGTCGTTAAACGGCGCCTTTTCGGTATTAAACTGGTAGTAGAACACTGCCTGAACGGGCGAATTGACCACCTCGTCCGGATGCTGCTGCTGCATCTGCGCATATTGCTCGGCCGGGATCACCGAGGTAATGCCAATTTCTCCGCTGCGAAAGCGGTTCACCTCGGCTGCCGCGTCGGCGATAGGCAGGAAAGAGACGCGCTCGATGACCGTTTTGTCGTTGTTCCAGTAGCGCGGATTCCGCGTTAGGACGATTTTCTCGTTCACCACCCAGTCGTCCAGGCTGTATGCGCCGCTGCTGACCATTTTGCCGGGGCGGGTCCAGCTGTCGCCATACTGCCGGACATGCTTTTCACTCACCGGAAACAGCGAAGTATGAGCTACAAACTGCAGGAAATAGCCCACCGGCTGGCTAAGGGTCACCTGCACTGTACTATCGTCCAGCGCGGTTACGCCCAGTTTCTCCACGGGCAGCTGACCGTCGATCACGGCCTGCGCATGCTCAAGATGGGCATAATTAACGAACGACGCATAGGGCGAACCGGTTTTAGGATCGGCCAGCCGCCGCCAGCTGAACACCACGTCGTGCGCGGTGAGCGGTGTACCGTCAGACCACTGCAGATTGGGACGCAAATGGAACGTCCAGACGCGATTGTCGCGATTGTCCCATGACGCCGCCAGTCCCGGCTGCGGTTTACCCGCACGATCGAGCTGCACCAGACCATCAAACAGATCAACAATGATATTGGACGCGTCGTTGGTTTCCACCTTCTGTGGGTCCAGCGTCGACGGCTCTGCACCATTACCGCGCACGATCTCCTGCTGGGCAGCCAGCCGGGTGCCAGGCGGGACCTCGGCGGCAAACAGCGTGGGGGAGAGAGACAATAACAGCGTGGCGAGCGCCATCCGCGGAGACGTTAATTTCGAGTCCATCACCATCCTTTCATGCTCCTGTCAGTAAACGCGTTAGCGCGAAGCCCTTACATTAGCAAAATTCATACCGGATGATGTGCGTTGGCTCGCAACCCGTCAACGGCGCGGCGGACGTCCCCTGCGGCTGCGTAAGGCCGCTCACCTCGCCGCGCCAGCCCTTTCGCTGCAGCGCGGAGCGAAACGCCCCCCTCCGGACGCAGTACAAGCGTCACCCTGCTGTCTGCCGGACCGGGCCCTCGGCAGCCGGTTATGCTACCTTAGCGGCAATGCGGCCACGGGGCTGGCGATCCATGACAATGGATTCGGGAAGTTCAGCGCTGATTGGATTTAAGTTATTACAACACCCGGTTTAACCCCTGCGGTTACCCTGATTAATGGCGAACTTCCTCGATGTTTGTATAATAGGTACCTGACAAACTAATATCCAAACAACTTAATAACAATTATCAATATAATTCCAAAAAAAATTACCTTTCCTTATCACTTTACCGGTAAGGGCCGCCTGCGCGTTTTTTCTGCCGGCGCAGTCGATTAATTTTTACACGTCACGCTGTCCTCACCAGGGAATATGCCGACGTGTCCATGAGAATCAACACATGTATACGAAACACTTCGCGCTGGCGCTGGCGCTGCTATGCCTGACGGGCTGCTCCGTGGGCGAGTATCGCTATAGCCAGCAAGCCATGCACCGCGTGGATATGAATTTCACCGGTATTCCCACCCTGTTAGGGATAGGCACTCTCGGCAGCAGTATTCCTGTTACGCCGGAATACAGCCTGACCGCCGCCCACGTGGCTAAATATTCCCTGCAGCGGGTTAAAGCCTGGCACCCTGATTGCGATCTGGCGATTATCTGGCACAAAAATGATGCCCGCACGCTGGCAACATTCCGCAATGGCAGCATCGGCGATCCCATTACAATGTACGGCTACAGTTTTATTAGCGCAATGCCGGTTGAATCTCGCGGCGTAAACCTGGCCAAAACCCGGATTAATAATCGTTGGAATTCACGCGACTGCCTCGCCTTTGCCACCAACGCCGGCGCGGTGCAGGGCATGTCCGGCGGAGCGGTGTATAACGCCGATGAGACCATCGGCGGAGTGATCGTTGGGTTTAGCGATGAGATTAAAAACTCGCGCAGCGGCAAGGTGATACTGAAGGATGTCTCCCTGTATATCCCCTACGCCAGCTTTGAGGCGTGGCTAAGGCAGGCCACCTCCTGACCGCGGCATCAGTCGAAAGGGCGGCGATCCCCGGCCCCTTCGCGGACGACAACCGGGCTCTCTTCGGTTAGATCGATAACCGTTGTCGGCTGCTGGCCCAGCGTACCACCGTGGATAATCAAATCCACCTGGCGCCCCAGCGTTTCCTGGATGGCCTCCGGGTCGGATTCGGTGAAGTCGTTACCCGGCAGCATGAGCGAAGTGGACATCAGCGGCGCATTGATCTCGGCCAGCAGCGCCAGCGCAATCGGATTCGACGGCACGCGCAGCCCGATGGTTTTTCGTTTGTCATTCATCAGGCGGCGCGGGACTTCTTTGGTGGCCTTCAGAATAAAAGTGTAGCTGCCCGGCGTGTTGTTTTTAATCAGGCGAAACGCGCGGTTATCAACGTGCGAGTAGGTTGACAGCTCGGAGAGATCGCGACACATCAGGGTAAAATGGTGCGTGTCGTCCAGCTGGCGGATACGGCAAATGCGTGCGAGGGCATTTTTGTCCTCCAGCTGACAGCCCAGCGCATAGCCGGAATCGGTTGGGTAGACAATCACCGCCCCTTTTGTGAGCAGCTCGGCGGCCTGCTTAATCAGGCGCGGCTGCGGATTATCGGGATGGATATAAAAAAACTGGCTCATAAATCACCTCGTTGGCCGTGCGCGTCCGGCGCGGCGCACTGCAGTGCCGGGTAGCGAGACCAGATGGCCTCAACGCCCTTGGGCAGCCACAGCTTGCGTCCCAACTCGATCCACGGACACGGCATATGAAAGTCGGACCCCTGCGATGCGGCCAGGTCAAAAGTGTGCGCCAGCGCCGCCAGCTGAGTGCGTTCGTTAGGCGGCTGCTGACACTGGGCCACCTCCAGCGCCTCACCGCCGGCGTCGCTAAAGCAGGTCAGCAAACGCTTCAGCCATTTTCCGGAAAGCCCATAGCGACCCGGGTGCGCGAGCACCGCGCGCCCACCGGAATGATGAATCGCATCAATAGCTTGTTCTATTGTACACCACTGCGGCGGCGCGTAGCCGGTTTTCCCGCGCGCCAAATACTGCTTAAACACCTGCGCCATCGTCTCCGCTTTGCCTTCGGCAATCAGCCAGCGGGCAAAATGTCCGCGGGTGATGGCGCCGTCCCCCGCCAGCGCCTGCGCGCCGGCCAGCGCGCCCGGCAAACGGGCCTTCTCCAGCCGCCCGGCGATCGCAACGGCCCGCGCCTGACGCCGCTGCCGCTGTTCAGCCAGCAGCGCACTCATCGCCGGATGCTGCGGATCAAAGCCCAGCCCGACAATATGAATTTCGTGATGTTCCCACAGGGTTGAAATCTCCACGCCGGTCATAAGCTGCAGCGGCAACTGCGCGCGTTGAATCGCCGCGCGCGCCGGCGCAATGCCCGCCACGCTGTCATGATCGGTAATCGCCAGCACGCCAACCCGCATCGCTACCGCGCGCGTCACCAGTTCGGCCGGAGTGAGCAGGCCATCTGAGGCGGTAGTGTGACTGTGCAGGTCGTACAGAGAGAAGGCGCTGGTTGGCAGGGTGTCGGGCACAAAGACTCCGGCTGATCAGTAGAAATAAAGGCCTATGATAACGAGAATTGGCCACCGACGAAAAAGAGTGTTGACTTTTTTTTCGTGAACCAGTTAACTAGTACACAAGTTCACTCACGAGGTATTTGCATCATGACGATGATTTCTCAGCATAATACAGGTTGGCGCGCTTCTCCCTGACGGGCGAAGTGGTGGTGCACATCCAGTCGTGCAGATACCCTGGCCCGCCTCTCGCGGGCTTTTTTTTGACGAAATTTTGAGAAGAACATCATGCTTAACGCCAAACCTACACTGAAAGTGATTACCGGCTCGGCGCCGTATCGCGAAGATCCTGCGGCCGTCTTCCACCAGCTGTGCGGCGCCCGGCCTGCAACGCTGCTGCTGGAATCGGCGGATATCGACAGCAAGCGCAATCTGCAAAGTTTGCTGATTGTTGACAGTGCGCTACGCATTACCGCTATGGGTGACACCGTCACCATTCAATCCCTGTCGGAAAACGGCCGCGCCCTGCTACCGCTGCTCGACGCGGCGCTGCCGGCGACGGTGAGTAATCGCCCGCGTCCGGACGGCCGGGAACTGCTCTTCCCCGCGCCGGCCGGGGAACAGGATGAAGACAGTCGCCTGTGCGCGCTGTCGGTATTTGATGCTTTGCGCCTGATCCCGCAGCTGGTCAACAGTCCGGCGGAAGAGCGGGAGGCGATGCTGCTGGGCGGGCTGTTTGCCTACGACCTGGTGGCGGGATTCGAATCGCTGCCGCCCCTGCGTGAGGACCAGGCCTGTCCCGATTACTGCTTTTACCTGGCGGAAACGCTGCTGGTCATCGATCACCAGCAGCGCAGCGCCCGCCTGCAGGCCAGCCTGTTCACGCCCTCCACGCAGGAGTTTCAGCGGCTGCAAAGCCGCATTGCCCAGCTGCATGAACAGATGCTCCAGCCGGCGCTGCCGCTGCCGGTGCGCACGGTGCCGGAAATGAGCCTCAGCGCTAACCAGAGCGATGAGGCTTACTGCGAGGTCGTACGTCAGATGCAGAGGGCGATTCGTCAGGGTGATATTTTCCAGGTGGTGCCTTCGCGCCGTTTTTCTTTGCCCTGCCCGTCACCGCTGGCCGCTTACGAACAGCTGAAGCGTAGCAATCCAAGTCCCTACATGTTTTTCATGCAGGATCAGGCCTTTGCGCTGTTTGGCGCCTCCCCGGAAAGCGCGCTGAAATATGACGCCCGCAGCCGCCAGATTGAAATCTACCCAATTGCCGGCACGCGCCCGCGCGGACGCCGCCCGGACGGCACGCTGGATGCCGATCTTGACAGCCGCATCGAGCTCGAAATGCGTACCGACCATAAAGAGCTGGCCGAACACCTGATGTTGGTCGACCTGGCACGCAACGATTTGGCACGCATTTGCGCGCCGGGCAGCCGCTACGTCGCGGACCTGACCAAAGTGGATCGCTACTCCTTTGTGATGCACCTGGTCTCTCGCGTAGTGGGTACCCTGCGCCACGATTTGGACGTGCTGCACGCCTATCGCGCCTGCATGAACATGGGCACCCTCAGCGGCGCGCCAAAAGTGCGCGCGATGCAGCTGATTGCTGCCGCCGAGGGCAGCCGCCGCGGCAGCTACGGCGGCGCCGTCGGCTACTTTACCGCCAGCGGCGATCTTGATACCTGTATCGTTATCCGTTCCGCCTGGGTCGAGGACGGCATCGCCACCGTTCAGGCGGGGGCCGGCGTGGTGCTCGATTCCGATCCGCAGGCGGAAGCGGATGAAAGCCGCAATAAAGCGCGCGCGGTCCTGCGCGCCATCGCCACCGCGCACCACTGCAAGGAGATTTTTTGATGGCCGATATTCTGCTACTTGATAACGTCGACTCCTTTACTTACAACCTGGTCGACCAGCTGCGCGCCTTTGGCCACCGCGTGCTGATCTACCGCAATACCGTGCCGGCCGACCGCCTGATTGCGCAACTGAAAACGCTGGAGAATCCGGTGCTGATGCTCTCACCGGGTCCGGGCGCACCGGCCGATGCCGGCTGCATGCCCGAGCTACTGGCGCGCCTGCGCGGCACGCTGCCCATCATTGGCATTTGCCTCGGACATCAGGCGATCATTGAAGCCTGGGGCGGCCACGTCGGACAGGCTGGCGAGATCCTGCACGGCAAAGCGTCAGCGATTCGCCACGACGGTGAGGCGATGTTCGCCGGCCTGCCAAATCCGCTGCCGGTGGCACGCTACCACTCGCTGGTAGGCAGCCAGATCCCGCCTGAACTGACGGTGAACGCCTCCGTCAACGGCATGGTAATGGCGGTACGCAGCGACGCCGAGCGCGTCTGCGGCCTGCAGTTTCACCCCGAATCGATTTTAACCACCCAGGGTGCCCGTTTACTGGAGCAGACGCTGGCCTGGGCGCTGGCGTCACGGAAAGGAGAAGCCTAATGCACGCCATACTCGAAAAGTTGTATCAGGCAGAGATCCTGACCCGCGCAGAGAGCGAAAGCCTGTTCGCGGCGATTATTACCGGTCAGCTGGAGCCGACCCAGCTGGCGGGCGCGCTGATTGCCATGAAGGTGCGCGGCGAACGGCCGGAAGAGATTGCCGGCGCTGCCAGCGCGCTGCTGGCCGACGCCACCCCTTTTCCACGTCCCGATTACCCGTTTGCCGATATCGTCGGCACCGGCGGGGACGGAAGTAATAGCATCAATATCTCCACCGCCAGCGCTTTTGTTGCCGCCACCTGCGGCCTGAAAGTGGCCAAACACGGCAACCGCAGCGTCTCCAGCAAGTCCGGCTCCTCCGATTTACTGGCCGCTTTTGGCATCCGTCTTGACCTGCCAGCAGCGCAGGCGCGTCAGGCGCTGGACGATCTGAACGTCTGCTTCCTGTTTGCTCCGCAGTATCACAGCGGGTTTCGCCATGCCATGCCGGTCCGCCAGCAGTTGAAAACCCGCACGCTGTTTAACGTACTGGGCCCGCTTATCAATCCGGCACGCCCGCCGCTGGCGGTGATTGGCGTTTACAGTCCGGAGCTGGTGAAACCGGTGGCCGAAACCCTGCGCGTGCTCGGCTATCAGCGCGCCGCGGTGGTGCACGGTGGTGGGATGGATGAAGTGGCGATCCACGCCCCGACGCAGGTGGCTGAGCTGCGCGACGGCGAGGTCACCTGCTATACCCTGACCCCGGAAGACTTTGGCTTCGGGTATCACCCGCAGTCGGCGCTGGCAGGCGGAACGCCGGAAGAAAACCGTGACATTCTGACCCGTTTACTTCAGGGTAATGGCGAGCAGGCGCACGAAGAAGCCGTGGCGGTCAACGTTGCGCTGCTGCTGAAAATTTTTGGTCAGGAAGATTTGCGTGACAACGCGCAGCGGGCCATGGCCGCGATTCGCAGCGGCCAGGCTTTCGAGCGCGTCATTGCGCTGGCAGCAAGAGGGTAATCATGCAGCAGGAAACCGTACTGAACAAGATTGTGCAGGATAAAGTGCTCTGGGTGGAGGCGCGTAAGGCGCAGCAGCCGCTGGCGCGCTTTCAGAACGCACTGACTCCGGCAACGCGTAGCTTTTATCATGCGCTTAGCGGCACCCGCACCGTGTTTATTCTCGAGTGCAAAAAGGCCTCACCTTCAAAGGGCGTCATTCGCGACGCGTTCGATCCCGCCGCGCTGGCCGGCGTTTACCGCCATTATGCGTCGGCTGTCTCCGTGCTGACCGACGAAAAATATTTCCAGGGCAGCTTCGACTACCTGCCACTGGTGAGCGCCGCGGTTAGCCAGCCGGTACTGTGCAAAGATTTTATTATCGATCCCTATCAAATCTATCTGGCCCGCCATTACCAGGCGGATGCGGTGCTGCTGATGCTCTCCGTGCTGGATGATGAACAGTACAGCCAGCTGCGCGAGGTGGCGCACAGCCTGAACATGGGCGTACTGACCGAGGTCAGCAATGAAGACGAGCTGACGCGCGCCATCGCGCTGGACGCCCGGGTGGTGGGTATCAACAACCGCGATCTGCGCGATCTGTCGATTGACCTCAACCGGACCCGCCAGCTGGCTCCGCGCCTTGGTCCGGGCGTCACGGTGATCAGCGAGTCCGGCATTAACGACTACGGCCAGATCCGTGCGCTGAGCAAATTTGCCAACGGCTTTTTGATTGGCTCGGCGCTGATGGCGGAGGCGGATCTCGACGCGGCGGTGCGCCGCGTGCTGCTCGGCGACAACAAAGTTTGCGGCCTGACGCGACCGCAGGACGCCGCGGTCGCTCACGCGGCCGGCGCGCTGTACGGCGGGCTTATCTTTGCGTCCGGTTCGCCGCGCGAGATTGATGCCGCCACCGCGCAGTGCATCATCGCCGCCGCGCCGCTGAAGTATGTCGGCGTTTTTCGCAATAACGATCGCGCCGACGTCGTGGCGAAAGCCCACGCGCTGCAGCTGGCCGCCGTGCAGCTGCACGGCCATGAAGATCAGGCCTTCGTCGATGCACTGCGCGATGCGCTGCCGCCCACCACGCAAATCTGGAAAGCATTCAGCATTGGCGACAGCCTGCCGGCGCGAGACTGGCGCCACGTCGATCGCTATCTGTTTGATCACGGCAGCGGCGGCAGCGGTCAGCGTTTCGACTGGTCGCTGCTGCAGGGACAAACGCTGGACAACGTGATGCTGGCCGGCGGCCTGAGCGCCGACAACTGCGTAGAAGCCGCGCAGCTGGGCTGCGCCGGGCTGGATTTTAACTCCGGTGTGGAAAGCGCCCCCGGCATTAAAGATGCCGATAAAGTCGCCGCCGTGCTGCGCACGCTGCGCGCTTACTGAGCCCCTCAGGCGGCGGAGCCCGCTCCGCCGCCGTCTGACGAGAAGAGATGACGATGACCTTACTCAACCCCTACTTTGGTGAATTTGGCGGCATGTACGTGCCGCAAATCCTGATGCCGGCGCTGCGTCAGCTGGAAGAGGCGTTTGTTAGCGCCCAGCGCGATCCCGACTTCCAGGCGCAGTTTACCGACCTGCTGAAAAACTATGCCGGTCGCCCCACCGCCCTGACCCGCTGTGAAAACCTCACTCGCGGTACGCAGACCCGACTCTATCTGAAGCGGGAAGATCTGCTGCACGGTGGCGCGCACAAAACCAACCAGGTGCTGGGCCAGGCGCTGCTGGCCAAACGCATGGGCAAAACCGAAATCATCGCGGAAACCGGTGCCGGTCAGCACGGCGTCGCCTCCGCGCTGGCCTGTGCGCTGCTGGGGCTAAAGTGCCGCATCTATATGGGCGCGAAAGATATTGAACGCCAGTCACCCAACGTCTTCCGTATGCGACTGATGGGTGCCGAGGTTATCCCGGTTCACAGCGGCTCCGCGACGCTAAAAGATGCCTGCAACGAGGCGCTGCGCGACTGGTCTGGCAGCTACGAGACCGCCCACTACATGCTGGGTACCGCCGCCGGCCCGCATCCGTTCCCCACCATCGTCCGCGAATTTCAGCGGATGATCGGCGAAGAGACGCGCGAACAGATTCTGGCCCGCGAAGGGCGCCTGCCGGACGCGGTCATTGCCTGCGTCGGCGGCGGCTCCAATGCCATCGGCATGTTTGCCGACTTTATCGACGAACCCGCCGTGGGCCTGATCGGCGTCGAACCCGCCGGTCACGGCATTGAGAGCGGCGAGCACGGCGCGCCGCTGAAGCACGGTCGGGTGGGGATCTACTTTGGCATGAAAGCGCCGATGATGCAGACCGCCGATGGCCAAATTGAGGAGTCCTATTCGATTTCCGCCGGGCTGGACTTCCCTTCTGTCGGACCGCAGCACGCGCACCTGAACAGCAGCGGCCGCGCAGAGTATGTCTCGGTTACCGATGATGAAGCGCTGGAGGCATTTCAGACGCTCTGCCGCAGCGAGGGCATCATTCCGGCCCTGGAGTCCTCCCACGCGCTGGCGCACGCGCTGCGCATGATGCGTGAACATCCGGACAAACCGCAGCTGCTGGTGGTGAATCTCTCCGGGCGCGGAGATAAAGACATCTTTACCGTGCACGACATTTTGACCGCCAAAGGGGATATCTGATGGAACGCTACGAAAAATTGTTTGCCGCGCTGCGGGCGAAAAATGAGGGGGCGTTCGTCCCGTTTGTAACCCTGGGCGATCCCAATCCGGCACTGTCACTGCAGATCGTCGATGCGCTGGTGGCCGGCGGAGCCGACGCGCTGGAGCTGGGGATCCCGTTCTCCGATCCGCTGGCCGACGGGCCAACGATCCAGAACGCCACCCTGCGCGCCTTTGCCGCCGGCGTGACGCCGTCACAGTGTTTCGAGATGCTGGCGACAATCCGCCAGCGCTATCCCGATTTGCCCATCGGCCTGCTGATGTATGCCAATCTGGTCTTTTCTAACGGCATCGATGCCTTTTACGCACGCTGCGCCGACGTCGGCGTGGATTCCGTGTTGGTGGCCGACGTGCCCGTTGAGGAGTCAGCGCCGTTTCGTCAGGCGGCAATGCGTCATCAGATCGCCCCTATTTTTATCTGTCCACCCAACGCTGACGACGATCTGCTGCGCCAGATTGCCTCGTACGGTCGCGGCTATACCTACCTGCTATCGCGCGCCGGCGTGACCGGGGCGGAAACCCGTGCGCAGTTACCGCTGGGTCATCTGATTACCAGGCTGGCTGAATACCACGCCGCCCCGCCGCTGCAGGGCTTTGGTATTTCCGACGCCGGTCAGGTGCGTGAGGCGCTCAGGGCCGGTGCCGCCGGGGCCATTTCCGGCTCGGCAATCGTCAAACTGATTGAGCAGCACCAGCAGCAACCGGCAACCCTGCTGCGCGAACTGCAGGCTTTTGCCGCGACGCTGAAGGCCGGTACGCGTGCGGCGTAAACGCGGTTAACACGCTCTTTCGGCGGGTTTTTTTATCCCGCCGGTTTGCTATTCCGCCGCGCCTCGCCCACACTCTTGGTGTGCCGCTTTCTGGCACTGGTTTAATGACAGGGAGATAACCCATGAAGTTGTTCAAACTCGTATCTGGTGTCATCACTGCCGCCGTGGTGGCGTTGACTCTGGCCGCTTGCGCGCCCACGCCAACGCAGGAAGGCACCGGTGGCTATATTGACGACACCGTTGTGACTACTAAAGTCAAAACCAAACTGTTAGGTGACGAAGCATTAAAATCGCGAGAAATTAATGTGGAAACCTTTAAAGGAAAAGTGCAGCTGAGCGGGTTTGTCTCTTCACCGCAAATGGCCAGCCGCGCGGTAGAACTGACCCGTACGGTCCCGGGCGTGAAGTCAGTGATTAACAATATGCAGGTGAAATAAGCTTCATCCGCATTAAAAAAGGCGCCTGCGGCGCCTTTTTTTTGGTGTTGACTCAGAACGTATAACCGACCCCAAAGAAGAAGACCCAGGGATTAATGTCGGTTTTGACCGTGTGTGACTCACCGGCGGCCTTAAACTTGACGTCGGTCGACATATCCATGTACCACACCGAGGCGTTAATCAGCCACTGGGGATCGATCTGGTAGTCCAGCCCGACGACGCCCGCCACGCCCCAGGAGTCCTTCAGGTGCAGGTCACTCAGCCCGGCGTCGCGGCCAGTTTGATTAAAACGCTCCTGAAAAAACGTGGTGTAGTTGACGCCGGCGCCCAGGTAGGGACTGAATTTACCCAGGTCGAAATACCACTCCGCCACCAGCGTCGGCGGCAGATGTTTTACCGTCGCCAGGGTGCCGGTTGGGCCGGTGCCCACCCGGTGGCGAAACGGCGTGGCGCCAAGCAGTTCAATACCGACATTATCCGTGGCCATCCAGGTAAACGTTAGCCCCAGCTGGGTGTTATTGGAGATATTAAATTCACCCAGTCCCAGCACATCCTGTGAACTTTCGGCCGGACGTGCCGTTGCGCTACCGGCACGCACGAAAAAGTCCCCTGCCTGATGCGCTGCTGCCACGCAGGGAGATAACGCTACCGCCAGCATTGCCGCCTGATGCCACTTCATAACCCTCTCCTTTTCCAAGAAAATGTCGGTACCCACACGGTTATTATGTCTTTACTTTTGCTGACACTCTTTTACACCTTTACGCAGGCAAAATCATGCCGTTATGTGGATTTAAAACAGTTAAAAAACAGTGTGTTGATTTGGATCAATTTTATCTTTACCCGCCGCGGGAAAAATCCCGTTGCCGGCGTCTGTAAAGCCGGCTATTTTGCTGTTCTTCCACGGTGATTTTGATTCGAAGCCTCAGGAGGGGTGGGCGATCAGATGAGCAATAACGTTAATCCTTGTGTCTCCTGCGGCGCCTGCTGCGCCGCTTATCGCGTCTCTTTTTACTGGGCGGAAGCCAGCGATGGCGGCGGCGGGGTGCCGGTGACGCTGACCGAACCGCTGGGCTTGATGATGCGCAACATGCGCGGCACCAATGACCGCGCGCCGCGCTGCGTTGCGCTGGCCGGGGAAATTGGGCAGTGCGTGTCCTGTAAAATCTATGCCGATCGCCCCTCACCGTGCCGGGAGTTTTCCCTGTCGGGTGACAACGGCGTGGTTAACGATCGCTGCGATCGCGCCCGCGCCCGTCACGGCCTGCCGCCTCTGGACGCGTGGCGCTTTTCCACACCAGATGAAAGTTATGTAAGTCAGGGTGCCAGTCCGGTGCCAGACCATGTACAATCGGCGGGCCTATAAATCTGCACGCTCAGGGAGTCAGTACATGTCTATCACGGCGAGTTCGCTTTACCGTGACACGGGGAATTTCTTTCGCCATCAGTTTGTTACCATCTTGCTGATGGCGCTGTTAACCGCTTTCATTTCCGTCATTATTGGCCATGCGCTCACGCCCTCCGCCGAGCAGCTCGCGGTACTCGCCATGCCGGGCGATGCCGGATCGGGGCGCACCAGCCTGATAGCCCTTCTGCAAAGCCTGACGCCGGAGCAGCAGCAGGTGCTGCTGAAGGCTTCAGCGGCCGGTACGTTTGCCTCGCTGGTCGGTAATACGCTGCTGCTGGGCGGAATGCTGATGCTGATTCCACAGGTGTCAGCGGGTCAGCGGGTCAGCGCGCTGCGCGCCATTGGCGCCTCGGCGCCGGTGCTGCCCAAAATGCTGCTGCTGGTGTTTCTGATCACGCTGCTGGTGCAGCTGGGTACCATGGTGATGGTGATTCCGGGAATTTTTCTCGCGGTCTTGCTGGCGCTGGCCCCGATGCTGATGCAGGCCGATAACCTCGGCGTGGTCGCCGCCCTGCGCGCCAGTTGGCGTTTGGCGTGGCGCAATCTGCGCCTGGTGGCGCCGGCGGTATTGCTGTGGATCATTGCCAAGCTGGTACTGATCGTGGTGGCCAGCGGCGCGCTGGCGCTCCCGCCCACCGTCGCAGCAGTACTGCTTACGGCGCTCGGCAATCTGATTTCCGCGGTGCTGATCATCTATCTGTCACGCCTGACGATGCTGCTACGCTAAGCGCATTACCCTGTTTTTCCCGGCTGGCTTCAGGCCAGCCCCTGACCGGACAACGCTATGAAGCAACTGCTCGATTTTCTCCCGCTGGTGGTCTTTTTCGTCTTCTACAAGCTTTACGATATTTACGTCGCCTCCGGCGCGCTGGTAGTGGCGACCGGACTGGCGCTGGTGATCAGCTGGTTCCTGTTCCGCAAGCTGGAAAAAATGACCCTGTTTACCTTCGCGCTGGTGGCGGTATTCGGTACGCTCACGCTGGTTTTCCATAATGACGAATTCATTAAATGGAAAGTGACCATTATTTATGCGCTGTTTGCCATCGCCCTGCTGGTCAGCCAGTTCCTGATGGGCAAACCGCTGATTCAGACGATGCTGGGCAAAGAGCTCCAGCTGCCGCCCCACGCGTGGCGGCGCCTGAACCTGGCCTGGGCGCTGTTTTTTCTCGTTTGTGGCCTGGCGAATATCTATGTCGCCTTCTGGCTGCCGCAGGCGACGTGGGTGAACTTTAAGGTGTTTGGCCTCACCGGCCTGACGCTGTTGTTTACTCTGCTTAGCGGCGTCTATATTTATCGCCTGATGCCGCAGGAACAGAAGTAGCGCCACCGCCGCACAGCGGTCGGTTTTCCGGGCCTGACGGCCCACCCAACAAGAAGCATAATGATGAACGACAACATAAAGCAGCCGCAGGGTGACGTTGTGCTGCGCACGCTGGCGATGCCGGCCGATACCAATGCTAATGGCGATATCTTCGGCGGCTGGCTGATGTCCCAGATGGACATCGGCGGCGCGATCCTCGCCAAGGAGCTGGCCGGCGGCCGCGTAGTGACCGTGCGGGTAGACGGTATGACCTTTTTAAAACCGGTCGCGGTCGGCGACGTGGTGTGCTGCTATGCCCGCTGTATTCGCACCGGCAACAGCTCGATGACCATCAAAGTGGAAGTCTGGATTAAGAAAGTGGCGTCGGAGCCAATCGGCCAACGCTACCTGACGACCGAGGCGGAGTTCGTTTACGTCGCCGTGGACGCCGAGGGACGCCCCCGCGCCCTCCCCGCCGGCTGCGGTAACCAGCAGTTCGACTAACCGGCGCAGGCGTGATCGCCACGCTTTAACCGTCGCCGCCCGCGGGCGGCGACGGTGTTATTCGATACTGCTGCCGCCGTCGATGCGGAACTTGATGGTCACGGTCACATTCGTGGCCGGCTTGTCCGGCGCATAGCGCCACTTCCGCATAGCCTGCTTTACTTCCCGTTCGAACCAGTTCGCCGGCTCAGCCGACAGGATCCGACTGTTCACGACCCGGCCGCTGCTGTCGACATCAAACGCCACCCGTACTTGCCCCTCTTTTCGCAGCGCCATCGCCCGCGGTGGATAGCCCGGCTTTGCCATACTGAGCAGCTGCGGGCCGCTTGAGACCGCACGATGCTCGGTCGGCGCCGCGGCGGCCTTCGGTGCGGTGGGGCGCGAGGTCTGAGGCTCCGCGCTCTGCGCGAAGGGATTCCGCTCGGCTTGCGGTGTTGTCCGGGTCTGCGGCTTTGCATCCACCGGCTTCGGCGAGGTTTTGTGCGGCTGCTCGACCTTTTTTACCGGCTTTGGCTTGGGCCTGGGCGTCGGTATCGCCACCGGTGCCGGCTTTGGCGGTTCGGGGACAGGCGCTGGCTCCGGCTCCGGCTCTGGCTCTGGCTCTGGCTCCGGCTCCGGCGCGGGCTGCGCTATCGCTGCCGGCGCCGGCGCGGGGGCCACCAGCGCCACGGCAATCGGCGCAGACGCTGTGGGCAGCTCAACCTTCTGATGAAAAGAGGCGTAGAGCAAACCGGCGATCACGCTGCCGTGCAGGGCCAGTGAGAGCAGCATGGGCAGTGAGAAGCGTCGGGTTATCGTCAGGGTTAGCGTCGTCATAGTTCTGGCACAAAGAGAGTGAGGGGTCGATTTTAAATGCAAATAGCAATCAGTTTCAATAACATCTCCTGCTCAGGGCGGTAAATTCCGTGATTGCACTTGTCAGGCCAATCGCTTACCGTGACGGCATGCCGTTATCAACAGGAGCGAATGCCTTGCTGTATCTACTCTATGCCGAAGACCACGCCGACTCGCTGGAAAAACGCACCGCCGTACGACCGGCACACCTGGCGCGACTGCAGGTGCTGCAGGACGAAGGGCGCCTGATTCTCGCCGGTCCCCTCCCCGCCGTTGACAGCAGCGATCCCGGCTCCGCCGGATTTACCGGTTCCGCTATCGTCGCCGATTTCGCTTCGCTGGAAGAGGCGCAGGCGTGGGCCAATGCGGATCCCTACGTGGCGGCCGGCGTCTATCGCCAGGTGACGATCAAACCCTTCAGGCGGGTATTCTGATCGCCGCCGCGGGCGTTAGCCGCCGGCGAGATCCGACGGCTAACGCGGGGTAATAAACAGAATCGCTCGCCGGTGCTGCTGGTTATGCAGATAGCGAAAACTGTGTATGCGCCCGTAGCGGCGCGTTTGCCCTTCCAGCCAGCGGCTACGCCGCCGGTGTACCTGCCGCAGCATGCGCCAGCGGCTCACTTCCCGGGTTCGTTTCATGACAGCGTCTCTGAACAGATGGCGCGCCAATTATAGGGAAGTGAACGATGACAGAAAAGGTTTCGTGTCCGGCCAGATGCACGTAAACTGCCAGTATCTGAGCGCGAACGGGATGTCCTCTTCATGACCACTTTTTATACGTTGATCAGTTGGCTGTTACTGTTTGGTTACTGGCTACTGATCGCGGGCGTCACGCTGCGCATTTTGATGAAGCGCCGGGCGGTGCCTTCGGCGATGGCCTGGCTGCTGGTCATCTACATCCTGCCGCTGGTCGGCATCATTGCTTACCTCTCGTTTGGCGAATTGCACCTTGGCAAGCGTCGCGCCGAGCGCGCCCGCACCATGTGGCCCTCCACGGCGCGCTGGCTAAGCGACCTCAAACAGTGTTCGTCAATTTTTGCCAGCCAAAACAGCGATGTGGCCCGCTCCCTGTTTCAGCTCTGTGAAAACCGCCAGGGCATTGCTGGCGTGCGCGGTAACCAGCTGCAGCTGCTCACCACCTCCGACGACACCATGAAGGCGCTGATCCGCGATATCGAACTGGCGCGCTACCACATTGAAATGGTGTTCTACATCTGGCAGCCGGGCGGCATGGCCGATGAGGTGGCCCAGTCGCTGATGGCTGCGGCGCGGCGCGGCGTGCACTGCCGCCTGCTGCTCGACTCCGCCGGCAGCGTCGCCTTCTTTCGCAGCGCCTGGCCTGGGATGATGCGCAATGCCGGCATTGACGTAGTTGAAGCGCTGAAAGTTAGCCTGCTGCGCGTTTTTCTACGCCGCATGGATCTGCGTCAGCACCGCAAAGTGGTGCTGATCGATAACTTTATTGCCTATACCGGCAGCATGAACCTGGTGGATCCGCGCTACTTTAAGCAGGAGGCCGGCGTGGGGCAGTGGGTCGATTTGATGGCACGCATGGAGGGCCCGGTGGCCACCACGCTGGGGATCGTCTACTCCTGCGACTGGGAAATTGAGACCGGTAAGCGGATTCTGCCGCCGCCGCCGGCCGGCAATATCATGCCGTTTGAGCAGGAGAGTGGTCACACTATCCAGGTGATAGCCTCCGGCCCCGGCTTTCCGGAAGACATGATTCATCAGGCGCTGCTCACCGCGGTCTACGCCGCCCGCCAGCAGCTGATTATGACCACCCCTTACTTTGTTCCCAGCGATGACCTGCTGCATGCGATCTGCACTGCGGCACAGCGTGGGGTGGATGTGACCATTATTGTCCCGCGGCGCAACGATTCGATGATGGTCGGCTGGGCCAGCCGCGCCTTCTTCAGCGAGCTGCTGGAGGCGGGAGTAAAAATCTACCAGTTTGAGGGCGGGCTGCTGCACACCAAAAGCGTTCTGGTCGATGGTCAGCTGAGCCTGGTCGGGACGGTTAACCTGGACATGCGCAGCCTGTGGCTCAATTTTGAGATAACGCTGGTGATTGATGATGACGGTTTTGGCACCGATCTGGCCTGCGTTCAGGATGATTATCTTGCCCGTTCGCGACGGCTGGATGCGCAGCAGTGGGCGAAGCGCCCCTACTGGCAGCGCCTGGTGGAACGACTGTTTTACTTCTTCAGCCCTTTACTGTAAAACGTGCGCCATGACGTACGAAAGTCACAGCCCAGACAGGAACCATTATGGATCTGAACAACCGCCTGACCGAAGATGAAACCCTCGAGCAGGCTTACGATATTTTCCTTGAACTCGCGGGCGACAATCTCGATCCGGCCGATATTATTCTGTTTAATTTACAGTTTGAAGAGCGCGGCGGCGCCGAACTCTTTGATCCCTCCGAAGACTGGCAGGCGCACGTCGATGATGACCTGAATCCGGATTTCTTTGCCGAGGTGGTAATTGGATTGGGAGAGCGCGACGGCGCGCCGATAACCGACGTGTTTGCCCGCGTGCTGCTGTGTCGGGAAAAAGACCATAAGCTCTGCCACATTTTGTGGCGGGAATAAAAAAAGCGGCGCCAGCGCCGCTTTTTTTTGGCTTCGCTTATAGCGGATCTATCTTCAGGCAGGACACCGCATGACGGAAACTGCCTTCCAGCAGCGGGCGCGTTTTCGCACATTCCGGTCCGGCTATCGGACAGCGGGTGCGAAACACACAGCCTGAGGGCGGGTTGATCGGCGACGGTAGCTCCCCCTCCAGTAGCTGAATCTGCTTATCCCGCTCCAAGTCCGGATCGGGAATCGGCACCGCCGACATCAGCGCGCGCGTGTAGGGATGCTGCGGATCGTTATATACCGCATCGTAGGTGCCCAGCTCAACCGCATGGCCCAGATACATCACCAGCACGCGATCGGAGATGTGCTTCACCACCGCCAGATCATGGGCAATAAAGATCAGCGACAGGCCCATCTCGCGCTGCAGCTGCTGTAGCAGGTTGACCACCTGCGCCTGGATGGATACGTCCAGCGCCGATACGGGTTCATCACAAATAATCAGTTTGGGTTCGAGGATCAGCGCGCGGGCGATACCGATGCGCTGGCACTGACCGCCGGAAAACTCATGAGGATAGCGGTTAATCAGGTTAGGCAGCAGCCCAACCTTCAGCATCATCGCTTTCACCCGATCTTTGATCTCCTGCCGCGTCATCTGCGGATGGTAGGTCCGCAGCGGCTCGGCGATGATTTCGCCGATGGTCATACGCGGGTTTAGCGAGGCCAGCGGATCCTGGAAGATCATCTGAATGTCACTGCGCGCCGCGCGCCACTCCGCTTCGCTCTGCCCCAGCAGGTCGCGGCCAAGCCAGGCGACTCGCCCTTCCGTAGCCTTGACCAGCCCAATGATCGCCCGTGCCAGGGTTGACTTACCGCAGCCGGATTCGCCAACCACCCCCAGCGTTTCGCCTTCATACAGTCGCAGACTTACGCCGTCAACCGCCTTCAGGGTTTTTGGCGGCTGCCAGAACCACTGGCGCCCGTCTTTAATATCAAAATGCACCTTCAGATCGGCGATTTCGAGTAACACGCGTTTTTCTTCGCTGCGGTTCATACCACCTCCTCCACGGGCTTAAAGCAGGCGCGCAGGCGCCCTTCCCCGAACGCCTCAAGCGGCGGCGCGCTGGCGCATATCTCCATCGCCCAGGGGCAGCGCGGCTGGAAAGGACAGCCAGTTGGCAGGCGCAGCAGGTTGGGTGGATTTCCCGGAATGGTCAGAAGCGACTCCCCTTCGGCGTCCAGTCGCGGCACCGCGTTGATCAACCCCACCGAGTACGGATGCGACGGAGAGTAAAAAACGTCGCGCGCCTGACCGTATTCCATGGTGCGCCCGGCATACATCACCAGCACTTTGTCACAGATGCCGGCGACGACGCCAAGATCGTGGGTAATCATAATGATGGCGGTGTTAAACTCCCGCTTCAGTTCGTTCAGCAGGGTCATGATTTGCGCCTGCACCGTCACGTCGAGCGCGGTGGTCGGCTCATCAGCAATCAGCAGCTTTGGCCGGCACAGCAGCGCCATAGCAATCATCACCCGCTGCCGCATGCCGCCGGAGAACTCATGCGGAAACATCTTCATGCGCTTACGCGCTTCCGGCATTTTCACCGCGTCCAGCATGCGCACCGACTCTTCAAATGCCTGCGCTTTGCTCATGCCTTTATGCAGCTGCAGTACTTCCATTAGCTGTTCCCCCACCCGCATGTAGGGATTCAGCGACGTCATGGGATCCTGGAAGATCATCGCTATTTGTTCGGCGCGCAGCCGGTTTAGCGCAGCCTCCGGCAGATTCAGGATCGGCTTACCGTTGAACAGCGCCGAACCGTCAATGCGGCCGTTGCTGGCCAGCAGGCCCATCAGTGCGAAAGCGGTTTGCGATTTGCCCGAGCCGGATTCGCCCACAATACCCAGCGTCTCTCCGGCGCGCAGGCTGAAGTTGAGATCGTTAACCGCCGTCACGTCGCCGTCCGGGGTACTGAAGGTGACGCGCAGATCGCGCACGTCGAGCAGCGGCGGGTTTTCCGCCGCGCGGGGGATATCAGTCTCGCTCACAGAGCACTCCTTAACGGTCTTTCGGGTCGAGGGCGTCACGCAGGCCATCGCCAATAAAGTTGAAACAGAACAGCGTTACCACCAGAAACCCGGCCGGGAACAGCAGCAGCCACGGGGATACCTCCATGGAGTTGGCCCCGTCGCTTAACAACGCGCCCCAGCTGCTGAGCGGCTCCTGCGTGCCCAGTCCGAGGAAACTGAGGAAGGACTCAAACAGAATCATGCTGGGCACCAGCAGTGACGCGTAGACCACCACCACGCCCAGCACGTTAGGCACAATGTGTCGCAGGACAATTTTCGCGGTAGAAACGCCGCCAACCTGCGCCGCCTCAATAAACTCTTTGCGTTTCAGACTCAGCGTCTGCCCGCGCACGATTCGCGCCATATCCAGCCAGGAGACCATGCCGATGGCGACAAATATCAGCAGGATATTTTGTCCAAAAAAGGTTACCAGCAGGATGACGAAAAACATGAATGGAAAGGAGTTAAGGATCTCCAGCAGGCGCATCATCACCGAGTCGGTCTTGCCGCCAAGGTAGCCCGACAGCGAGCCGTACAGGGTGCCGAGGATCACCGCCACCAGCGCCGCCGCAATGCCCACCATCAGCGAGATACGCCCACCAATCGCCACGCGGACCAGCAAATCGCGCCCCGAGGAGTCGGTACCAAACCAGTGCCCGGAAGCCACGTCCGGCGCGCTGGACATCATCTCCCAGTCGGTATCATCGTAGGTAAATCCCGATAGCATCGGGGCCAGAATCACAAACAGCGCAATCAGCATCAGCACCAGCAGGCTGGCGACCGCCGCGCGGTTATGCACAAAGCGGCGTCGCGCGTCTTGCCACAGGCTGCGCCCCTCCACTTCCAGCTTTTCACTGAACTGCTCCAGAGTCTCGCTGTTCTTTTTACTCAACATCATCACGAACTCCGGTTAGTAACGAATTTTAGGATCGATAACGGCGTACAGCACGTCGACGATGGCGTTAAACAGAATTGTCAGCGCCCCAACCAGTATGGTCAGGCTCAGTACCAGCGAATAATCGCGGTTCAGCGCACCATTGACAAACAGCTGACCAATCCCCGGCAGGCCGTAAATGGTTTCTATCACCATCGAACCGGTAATGATGCCGACAAACGCCGGGCCGAGATAGGAAAGCACCGGCAGCATCGCCGGCTTCAGCGCATGGCGAAAAATAATGCGCCGCATCGGCAGGCCTTTTGCCCGCGCGGTGCGAATGAAATTCGAGTGCAAAACTTCAATCATCGAGCCGCGGGTGATACGCGCGATGCTGGCAATATAGGCTAACGACAGCGCAACCATCGGTAGCAGCATATATTTCAGCGCTCCACCGTTCCAACCGCCCCCCGGCAGCCATTTCAGGGTGATGGCGAAGACCAGCACCAGCAGTGGCGCCACCACAAAGCTGGGGATCACCACGCCGGTCATGGCAATGCCCATCACCGTATAATCCCATTTGGTATTTTGCTTGAGTGCGGCGATCACGCCGGCACCGACGCCAAAAATCAGCGCCATCAAAAACGCCGCGGCGCCCAGTTTCGCCGATACCGGAAAGGATCCGGCGAGCAGATCGTTAACCGAATAATCTTTATATTTAAACGAAGGACCGAAATCGCCGTGACCCAGCTGAATCAGATAGTTCACATACTGTTTCCACATCGGGTCATTGAGATGGTATTTCGCTTCAATATTGGCCATCACTTCCGGCGTAAGCGCGCGCTCGCCGGTGAACGGACTGCCGGGTGCCAGTCGCATCATAAAAAAGGAGATGGTTATCAAGATAAACAGCGTGGGGATAGCTTCAAGAAAGCGACGCAGAATAAATTTTAACATTGCCCATACCTGCTGGCGGGATCGTCACCGCAGTAACGATCCGGTTGCTTCAAAACGGGCAGCCTTCACTGCCCGATACGCTTAGTGTTTGATGATATACAGATCTTTATCATGGCTGTTATCCAGCGGATCTTTTCCGGTATATCCCCCCACGTACGGCTTCACCAGGCGCAGGTTCTTATAGTAATAGACCGGCACAATGGCGGAGTCGTTATCGAGAACCTTCTCTGCTTCAGCATACACTTTGGCCCGTTCGGACTCATCTGGCGTCTTCAGCGCTTTCTCCAGCAGCTGATCAAACGCGGCGCTCTTATAGTGCGAAGTATTGTTACTGCTGTCCGACAGCATGGTATTCAGGAAACTGGTCGGTTCGTTGTAATCCGCACACCAGCCGGCGCGCGCCACGTCGAAATTACCCTGGTGGCGGGTATCGAGGAAGGTTTTCCACTCCTGGTTTTCCAGCTTGACGTTGACTCCGAGGTTTTTCTTCCAGATCGACGCGGTCGCGATGGCCAGCTTCTTATGCAGATCCGAGGTGTTGTACAGCAGATCCAGCGTCAGCGGCTTTTCGGCGGTAAACCCGGCTTCCGCCAGCAATTTTTTCGCTTCGGCGTTGCGTTTTTCCTGTGACCAGCTAATCCACTCCGGCGGCGTCAAATCGATGCCATCGGTAAACGGCGGCGTATAGCTCCAGGCAGGGTCTTCATCCTGCGCTTTCACCTTTTTAACAATAATGTCGCGATCCAGTCCCAGCTTCAGCGCAGCGCGCACGCGCGGGTCGTTAAACGGCGGCTTCTGATTATTGATTTCATAGTAATAGGTGCAGAGATAGGGGTCCGCGTGAATTTCCTGCGGGATATCTTTTTTCAGCTTTTGGTACAGCTCAATCGGTAAGTAGTTATAGGTAATGTCGCTGCCGCCGCTGCGATAGCGGTTGACATCGGTCACTTCCGAAGTGATCGGCAGGAAGGTCACTTTATTCAGGATGGTATTCGCGTTGTCCCAGTATTGCGGGTTACGTTCAACAACAATACGCTCATTGACCACCCACTCTTTCAGCTTAAACGCGCCATTGCCAACGAAATTCTCCGGCTGCGTCCACTTCTCGCCAAACTTCTCTACCGCCGGTTTATAGACCGGTGACATGGAGGGATGGATCAGCAGCTTGTAGAAATAGGGAACCGACTCGCTGAGGGTCACTTCCAGCGTATGATCGTCAACGGCTTTGACGCCAAGCGTGTCCGGTGATTTTTTACCGGCAATAATGTCATCCACATTCAGCAGGTGACCGTACTGCAAATAACTGGCGTAGGGCGATGCGGTTTTGGGATCGGCCAGTCGGCGCCAGCTGTAGACAAAATCTTCGGCGGTAACCGGTTCACCGTTAGACCATTTCGCCCCTTTACGCAGGTGGAACGTCCACACTTTCCCGTCTTTGTTTTCCCACTTTTCCGCTACGCCCGGCAGCAGTTTGCCATCGGCGTCGTTGATGATTAAGCCTTCCAGCACATCGCGGTTAACGTTAGATTCCGGGACGCCTTCGATTTTATGTGGGTCAAGCGATTGCAATTCTGCTCCGTTGCCCCTTACCAGCTCCTGCTTTTCAGCCAGCTGTACGCCAGCCGGCACCTTCGCCGCCAGCGCCTGCTGCATGCTCAGTGCCGCAATCGCCGTTGCTACCGCGAGCGCCAGATGCTTTTTCATCGTGATGTTGGTCATGTTTACTCCCACTTTTTATTATTACGACTGTCACTGGGACCGTCGCCCTCCCCTTGACGGGGTAAGCATTGCCCCGCCGGAACGCAACGGATGCTTGCTTATTTGTCTGCCACCTTGCCAGCGGTAGCCCGCGCCAACCACGCTGCCGCCCCTGTGTAAGGCAAAAAGCGTGCCTTTTTTAAGATCTGTTTCGCCATGCTGTCTGGCACGTTATCAAAGAGCGTTTCAAGGCGCCAAAACTTCATGACAAAAATGTTAACTGATTCTCTTTTATCACGCTCCGCGGTGTAAGGAAAGGTAAACTTTCGACATAAAAAATAAGATAACATGATGATTTATTATAATTATTTCTACTATTTTTCTGGCGTTAACGTTTCAGGGATGGTTGAACGGGTTCATTTTACGCCGTCGGGAAAAATGGCAGGAATGCCGCAGCTAATCATGCAATCAAAGAAAAAGGTAGGGAAAAAACATCTGTGATGGGATGATGGCCGGAAAATATTTTGTGATAAATTTCACAAAATCAGGTGCCGCAGGCCGCGGCAGCAATCCTGAGTAGTCAAATTACTGTGCTGGCCAACATTATTAGCAACATCACTGACTGCACCACAATGAAGCAGGCGCACAGCCGCGGCGCCCCAACGCGGGGCGCCCAACGGTTTAAGCGCAATATAACATCGGAATGGCGGTCAACAGACTACCCCACCAGTCCTGGAAACAGGGCCTTAACGCCGGTGACGACAAATTCGATCCCCAACGCCATCAGCAGCAGGCCCATAATACGCGTCACGACGTTAATACCGGTCTGCCCGAGAATACGCACCATCAGCGGGGCCGCGCGAAACAGCAGCCAGCAGCAGAAAGCAAACAACGCAATCGCCACGCTGAAGCCCAGCAGGTTTTGCCAACTGTGGTAGCGCGTACTCCAGACGATCGTCGAACTGATGGCACCCGGTCCCGCCATGAGCGGCAGCGCCAGCGGTACGACGGCAATGCTTTCGCGAATGGCAGTTTCCGTTTTTTCCTGTTTGTTCTGCTTATCTTCCCCCAATTTACCGCTGATCATTGACATAGCAATGGTCACGACCAGAATGCCGCCGGCAATCCGGAACGAATCAATGGAGATGCCGAACAGGCGCAAGATAGCGTCGCCGAGAAACAGCGAGCTCCACAATATGACCGCCACTGCCGTATTGGCCGTCAGATTGGTGCGGTGGCGTTCGGCCGCCGCCTGGTAGCTGGTCATGCTGATAAACACCGGAATAATCCCGATGGGATTGACCAGCGCGAACAGACCAACAAAGAATTTAATGTAGCCGGAGAAATCTAAAATGGCCGGGTTCACGTCATGTCCTGATGGGGGGGATTTCTGGCGGCTAATGTAATCAAAAAAGGCCGGCGACACCAGTAGCAAGCAGTCAGATTACGCCGCCCCGACGCTTTTTTTTCGCACGCTACGCTACTCCTGCCGCATTCTGTAGCGTAAGCCCCTGCCTGCCTGCGTCAGACGGCAATATTCTCCGCCACGGCCAGAGCTGAATGGTGTCAGCTTTCTGCTTGTTTGATCCAGATCAGCATCCCCCGGGATGGCCAGGCGTACGCTGCAATCAGCTACCGGAAGCGCCGCCTCAGGCGGTGAAACGCTTTCAGTAAGCTGCGCCGAACGGCCGGGCGAGCCTTCCGCCCTTCCTGTGTTTGGCCGGTGTCCAGCGGGCACGCTTACTTAAAGAGTTTAACTTCCATCAGGAGCGTATTATGGCCGTGACTACCGTTGCTGAACTTGACGCGATGATTGAACGCGTGAAGCAAGCCCAACGCCTCTTCGCTAACTACAGCCAACAGCAGGTTGACGCGATTTTTCGCGCCGCGGCGCTGGCGGCTGCCGACGCCCGCATTCCGCTGGCGCGTATGGCCGTCGCGGAGACCGGCATGGGGATCATGGAGGACAAAGTGATTAAAAATCACTTTGCTTCGGAATATATTTACAACGCCTATAAGGATGAAAAAACCTGCGGTGAGCTGGCCCGCGATGAGACCTTCGGCACGCTGACGATCGCTGAGCCGGTCGGCCTGATCTGCGGCATCGTCCCCACGACTAACCCCACCTCCACCGCTATCTTCAAAGCGTTAATCAGTTTGAAGACCCGTAATGGCATTATTTTCTCCCCCCACCCCCGTGCGAAAGATGCCACCAACCGTGCAGCTGAGATTGTGCTGCAGGCGGCCGTTGCCGCCGGTGCTCCGGAGGGCATTATCGGCTGGATTGACGCCCCCAGCGTGGCGTTATCGACCCATCTGATGCACCACCCCGATATCAACCTGATCCTCGCCACCGGCGGTCCCGGTATGGTAAAAGCCGCCTACAGCTCCGGTAAACCGGCGATCGGCGTAGGCGCTGGCAATACGCCGGTGGTGATTGACGAGACCGCTGACATCAAGCGGGCGGTAGCCTCGATTCTGATGTCGAAAACCTTTGATAACGGTGTAATTTGCGCCTCCGAGCAGTCGGTTGTGGTGGTGGATGCCGTTTATGAGCAGGTCCGGGAGCGGTTTGCCAGCCACGGCGGCTATTTACTGAAAGGTAAAGCCCTGCGCGCGGTTCAGGATCTGATCCTCAAAGACGGCGCGTTGAATGCGGACATCGTCGGGCAGTCGGCGGTGAGCATTGCTGAGCGGGCCGGCATTACCGTGCCATCCGGCACCAAAATTCTGATCGGTGAAGTCAGCGCGATCGATCCCTCAGAACCGTTTGCACATGAGAAGCTGTCGCCGACGCTGGCTATGTATCGCGCCGTAGATTTTGAGGACGCGCTGGCGAAAGCGGAACAGCTGGTAGCCATGGGCGGCATTGGCCATACCTCCTGCCTGTATACCGATCAGGATAATCAGCCAGCGCGCATCGCCCGCTTTGGCGAAAAGATGAAAACCGCGCGCATCTTGATCAACACACCGGCCTCTCAGGGCGGCATTGGCGATCTTTACAACTTTAAGCTGGCACCGTCGCTGACGCTGGGCTGCGGTTCGTGGGGCGGCAACTCGATTTCCGAAAACGTCGGACCCAAGCACCTGATCAATACCAAAACCGTGGCTAAGCGAGCTGAGAATATGCTGTGGCACAAATTACCCAAGTCAATTTATTTCCGCCGGGGTTCACTGCCCGTGGCGCTGGAGGAGGTGGCAACCGACGGCGCCACCCGCGCGTTTATCGTAACTGACCGCTATCTGTTTAATCACGGTTACGTCGATCAAGTGATCAGCGTGCTTTCCGCGCACGGGGTGGAGACCGATGTCTTTTATGACGTCGAGGCCGATCCTACCCTCAGCATGGTGCGCAAAGGCGCGGCGCAAATGCAGACCTTTAAACCGGATGTGATTATTGCCCTCGGCGGAGGATCACCGATGGACGCGGCCAAAATTATGTGGGTTATGTACGAGCACCCCGATACCCATTTTGAAGAGCTGGCGCTGCGCTTCATGGATATCCGCAAGCGCATTCATCGGTTTCCCAAAATGGGGGTAAAAGCGCGGCTGGTGGCGATCACGACCACCTCCGGTACCGGCTCTGAGGTCACGCCGTTTGCGGTGGTGACCGACGATGCCACCGGGCAGAAATATCCGCTGGCCGATTACGCGTTGACGCCCGACATGGCCATCGTAGACGCCAATCTGGTGATGGACATGCCTAAATCCCTCTGCGCCTTTGGCGGTCTGGATGCCGTGACTCACGCGCTGGAAGCCTACGTCTCGGTGCTGGCCAATGAGTTTTCTGACGGTCAGGCGCTGCAGGCGCTGAAACTGCTGAAAGCCTGGCTGCCGGCCAGCTACCATGAGGGCGCGCGCAATCCCCTGGCAAGGGAGCGGGTGCACAGTGCCGCCACCCTGGCCGGTATCGCTTTTGCTAACGCCTTCCTCGGCGTCTGCCACTCTATGGCGCACAAGCTGGGCTCGGAGTTTCATATCCCTCACGGACTGGCTAACGCCCTGCTGATTTGCAACGTGATTCGCTACAATGCCACCGACAATCCCACCAAGCAGACGGCCTTTAGCCAGTATGACCGTCCGCAGGCGCGGCGGCGCTACGCGGAAATTGCCGATCACCTGCAGTTAACCACCGCGGGGGATCGCACCGGCGATAAAATTGCCCGCTTGCTGGCCTGGCTGGACGAATTGAAACAGTCACTGGGCATCCCGGCCTCGCTGCGGGAAGCCGGCGTGCAGGAAGCGGACTTCCTCGCGCGGGTTGACCGCCTGGCAGAAGACGCTTTTGACGATCAGTGCACCGGCGCCAACCCGCGCTATCCGCTGATAGCCGAACTCAGGCAGATTTTGCTGGATACCTTTTATGGCCGCGCCTATCGCGAAATCAGCGAGGAGGCAGACGCGCAGGCGGTTGTTTCGCTCCCCACCAAACAGCGCCAGCGTTAAGCGTGGCGTGAATGCACCACCCGCCCCGGGGCGGGTGGTCGCGCTCAGGACGGCATTGACCGGCCAAATATCGCCTCTGGCCGCCCGGTTGACAGCGCCTCTTTATAATGTTTGCGACACACGGAAACGTAACGCTCATTCCCGCCAATCACCACCTGCTCCCCCTCCTTAAAGGGTTCCCCCCGCTCATCAAGGCGCAATACCATCCCGGCTTTGCGTCCGCAGTGGCAGATGGTTTTTAATTCCACCAGTTTATCGGCCCAGGCCAGGAGATATTGACTGCCGGCGAACAGTTCGCCGCGAAAATCGCTGCGCAGTCCGTAACACAACACCGGAATATCCAGCTTATCTACCACATCTGATAACGCCATCACCTGTTCACGCGTAAGGAACTGGCACTCATCGACCAGCACGCAGTGTACGCTCTCCGCCTCATGCTGACGGGCGATTTCAGTAAACAAGGGGGTATCCCTGTTGAAGCACTGTGCCGGCGCTGACAGCCCGATACGAGAGGTCACTGTACCCACGCCAAAGCGATTATCAATTTCCGCCGTCCAAATTAGCGTCCGCAGGCCCCTCTCCTGGTAATTGTAAGAGGATTGTAACAGCGTGGTAGATTTCCCTGCGTTCATTACGGAATAATAAAAATAAAGCTGTGCCATCGGATGAAACTCCCGCCATTCTCAAATATCAGTGCGCACGCAGTCTACCACAGCACCCGTCACCTGCCCGCATTTATACCGCGCGGCTTAAGCGCGGCCAGAGAACATGCCGCCCGCGGCAGCGTCAGTTGCCATACCCAAAGGCGATAAACAGCTGATCATCTTCCGCATTAAAAACAGACTCCCTCACGTTTTTACTTCCGATCGGGCTATTCTTACGCACATGTTGTCACCATACCGCTGAGCAAATGGCGTTTTTATCGCGTATTTACCCACCGGGCCATGTTATTGCAGAACCTCTACAGGAGTTAAATTAGGCTATTAGGTCACTCAGAGAAGGCTAAGGCGTTATGCGGATCGCATTTTAATTGGTTATTTTAGGTTTATTACACTTTTTACTATTGCAGTCGGGACAGTGCACATCTATTATTAGCTCGTAAACCTTTATCCACCCAATATATTAGAGACCAGGACAATGAGCGAAGCACTTAAAATTCTGAACAACATTCGTACTCTGCGTGCCCAGGCGCGTGAGCTGCCGCTGGAAACACTGGAAGAGATGTTAGAGAAACTGGAAGTGGTGGTAAACGAGCGTCGCGAAGAGGAAAGCCAGGCCGCGGCCGAAATCGAAGAGCGTACGCGTAAACTGCAGCAGTATCGCGAAATGCTGATCGCTGACGGCATCGACCCTAACGAATTACTGTCAACGCTGAACGCGGCCAAAAGCACCGGTAAAACCAAGCGCGCTGCCCGCCCGGCTAAATACAAATACGTTGATGAAAACGGTGAAACCAAAACCTGGACCGGCCAGGGCCGCACCCCAGCCGTTATCAAAAAAGCCATCGATGAAGAAGGTAAACAGCTGGACGATTTCCTGCTGTAAGGTGCTTCTTTAACCCCTGTTCAACTGGGGTTACTCGTTTATGTCCTGCATAAACTTTTCACACCAGATATCCTAAAAAAGGAAGCCAGTGGCTTCCTTTTTTATTGTCTGTCAGCGCGCATCCGTCAGGCGGAGTGATAGAAGCCTTTGTACCATGCAACAAAGCGGGCCACGCCCTGCTCAACGCTGGTTTGTGGCGCAAAACCGATTGCCTCATAGAGCGGGCGCGTATCGGCGCTGGTATCCAGTACGTCTCCGGGCTGTACCGGCAGCAGCGTTTTACGCGCGGTTTTACCCAGCGCTTTTTCCAGCGCGGAAATGTAATCCATCAGCATAACCGGTTGGCTGTTGCCGATGTTATATATTCGGTAAGGTGCCGAACTGGCCGCCGCACTCCCGCTCTCCACCGTCCAGCTGGGATCCGCTACGGGAATCACCGCCTGCAGGCGCATAATTGACTCCACGATATCGTCGATATAGGTAAAATCACGACGCATTTGTCCGTGGTTATAGACGTCGATCGGTTGGTCCGCCAGCATGGCGCGGGTAAATTTGAACAGCGCCATATCCGGGCGCCCCCACGGACCATAGACGGTGAAAAAGCGCAGACCGGTGGTGGGAATACCATAGAGGTGTGAATACGTATGCGACATCAGCTCATTGGCTTTTTTGGTCGCCGCATACAGTGATACCGGATGGTCTACCGCATCCTCAGTGGAAAACGGTAATTTGCGGTTCAGGCCGTATACCGAACTGGAAGAGGCATACAGCAAATGCTGAATGCCGTGATGCCGGCAGCCTTCTAAAATATTCAGGTGACCGATCAGATTAGCATCGGCGTACGCGTGGGGATTGTCCAGCGAATAGCGCACGCCGGCCTGCCCGGCCAGGTGGATCACTCGTTCAAACTGGCTTTCGGCAAAAAGCGCAGCGATGGCCGCACGATCGGCGAGATCGCCTTTCACAAAACGAAACTGCGGATGCGGGGTCAGACGGTCGAGGCGCGCCTGTTTCAGACGCACATCGTAATAATCATTCAGGTTATCGAGACCGATAACCTGGTGACCGGCTGCCAGCAGGCGTTCGGTAAGATGAAAACCAATAAATCCTGCTGCGCCGGTAACCAGATACTTCATACTTTCCCCGTTAATTATGCAATGTTGACTGAGGCTCCGCGGCCGATTGCATAATAGACAAAGCCGCGTTTGCTGATTCTTTCCGGATCATACAGGTTACGTCCGTCAAAAATCACGGCTTCTTTCAGGGATTTTTTAATCACCTCAAAGTCCGGCGCGCGGAAGTTCTGCCACTCGGTACAGATCACCAGCGCATCCGCGCCCTGCAGTGCGGCCTCTTTTGTGCCCATCAGCTTCAGGTCGCTACGGTGGCCGTAAATGCGCTGCGCTTCATCCATGGCTTCCGGGTCAAAGGCCTGTACGCTGGCACCCGCGGCCCACAGCGTTTCCATCAGTACGCGGGCAGACGCCTCGCGCATGTCGTCAGTATTGGGTTTAAACGACAGCCCCCACAGCGCAAAGGTTTTGCCCTGCAAATTGTCACCAAAATGACGTTTGATGTAGCCCGGTAGCTTGTTTTTCTGATCGTTGTTGATGTCTTCAACCGCCTGCAGCAAGCGTGGCGTATAGCCAATACTCTGTGAAGTCCGGATCAGCGCCTGCACGTCTTTCGGGAAACAGGAACCGCCGTAGCCGCAGCCAGGATAGATGAAGTGATAGCCGATGCGCGGATCGGAACCGATGCCCTGACGCACTTTCTCAATATCGGCACCGAGGCGCTCCGCCAGGTTGGCGATTTCATTCATGAAGCTGATTTTCGTCGCCAGCATGCAGTTTGCCGCATACTTGGTCAGCTCCGCGCTGCGGATATCCATGACGATCATGCGATCGTGATTGCGGTTAAACGGCTCATACAGCTCGCGCAGCAGGTCCACCACATCGTCATTGTCGGTACCGAGTACGATACGCTCCGGACGCATGCAGTCGTTTACCGCGGCGCCCTCTTTCAGGAACTCCGGGTTGGAAACCACGTCAAAGCTGATGTCAACACCACGGGATTTCAACGTTTCGGTCATCACGCTGCGCACGCGGTCGGCAGTGCCGACCGGAACAGTGGACTTATCGAGCACCACTTTGTGATCGTGCATGTGCGTCGCGATGGTTTTGGCCACGGCGGTGACATATTTCAGATCGGCGGAACCGTCTTCATCCGGCGGCGTGCCAACGGCGATAAACTGCATCAGACCGTGGTTGACGCCGTCTTCAGCGTTGGTGCTGAACTTCAGACGGCCAGCTTCATAGTTTTGCATCACCAGCGGCGTCAGGCCGGGTTCAAAAATAGGGATAATGCCCTTTTTTAAGTTCTCGACTTTCTTTTCGTCGACATCGATGCACAGAACGTCATGTCCGACTTCGGCCAAAACGGCAGCCTGAACCAGACCCACATAGCCGATACCAAATACAGTGACTTTCATTGAATTATCCCGTGTTAAAAAATTACTTTTTGTTGCCGATCGCGCCATTTAGCCAGTCGCGGAAATCTGCACCCAGTGAGTCGTGACGCAGACCGTACTCCACAAATGCCTGCATATAGCCGAGTTTGTTGCCGCAGTCGTGGCTTTTGCCCTTCAGGTGGTAAGCCTCAACGGTCTCTTTGTTCATCAGCATCGCGATTGAATCGGTCAGCTGGATCTCACCGCCGGCACCCGGAGGGGTTTTCGCCAGCAGCGGCCAGATGTCAGCCGGCAGGACATAGCGGCCCACCACGGCCAGATTCGACGGGGCTTCCGACGCTGTCGGTTTTTCTACCACGCCCACCATCGGTGCGCTGTCGCCCGGCGCCAGCTCGGCGCCCTGGCAATCCACGACGCCGTACGCGGTCACGTCGGCCACCGGCTCCACCATGATTTGACCGCGACCGGTCTCATCAAAGCGCGCCAGCATCTCAGCCAGGTTATCTTTCTGCGGATTGGATTCGTACTCATCAATGATAACGTCCGGCAGAATCACCGCCACCGGCTCGTCACCCACCAGCGGATGCGCGCACATCACCGCGTGTCCGAGACCTTTTGCAATCCCCTGACGCACCTGCATGATGGTTACGTGCTCCGGACAGATGGACTGAATCTCTTCCAGCAGTTGACGCTTTACGCGTTTTTCCAGCATGGCTTCGAGCTCAAAACTGGTATCGAAGTGGTTCTCGATGGAGTTTTTCGACGAATGCGTGACCAGAACAATTTCATTGATGCCAGCAGCGATACATTCATTAACCACATACTGGATTAACGGTTTATCAACCAGCGGCAGCATCTCTTTCGGAATAGCTTTTGTCGCCGGCAGCATCCGCGTACCCAAACCGGCCACCGGAATCACCGCTTTTTTAACTTTAGATTTATAGGCTGACATTTAGTTACCTCTCTTCAGGCTGTCCAAGTCAATGCTTGAACGGTCGATTTAAAAACGAAATGAGTATATCAGTTACCCCCAGGAGGATTTATCCTGGAAGAACCGTTTCCGAACAAATTAAGACTTTTACCCAAGCGTATTTACTACCTGTTCCGCAGTATGCACCAGATTTTTTTAAAGGCAATACGGGCACTTAGTTATCCGATAACATCAGGCGCAGTCGGCCGCCCGCGCCCCAGATCTGACACTGAAACGCCTCACAGCGCTGCGTAATTTGGTTAAGATGCGTACTCTCCAGGGTCCCCAATGGCACACCGTTACTTAATGCGATTTGCTGACTATTTACGTTAAGCGTGGCATTCAGTCCGGCCGATACCAGGATCAGATTTTTCAAGGTGTGATGGTAATAACCCACAATGAGTGGAAATTGACCAGTCAGATTCGCCTGGCGCAATAAAAGATTAACCTGACGCAATAAAGCGTTTAATTCGGGCAGCTTTTGTGCCTGGCCGGATAATTGCTCCTGCAGCAGGCTATTAAACAGCGCGCGCAGCAGCAGCGCTGCCAGCACGCCGTTGTCGCCGGCCCGCGTCACGTCCAGACAGTAGAAGGCGAGGTCATCCTCTGACAGCGCGGCAATATCCAGCACCAGCCCGGGATGGTCGGCGGCGGTCAGCTGACGGTAATTGACTTTGCAGCGGGCGATGGTCTGCTGGACCGGCGGCTGCAGCTGCTTTAGCAGCGCCGCGGCGGCCCGGGGATCGCTGACCAGCGCTTCCCAGTCCTGAAACAGCTGCTCGTCTTCTTCAACCCGGGAGGTGAACAGGGCCGGATACAGGCATTCGTAGACTGCCTCGCGCAGGCGATCCATATTCCTGATCGGTTTGAGCATCACGTCCTGCACGCCAAGGCGCAGCAGGTGCGCAATCTCTGACATATTGTCCGTTGCCGAAATCACCAGAATGGGCACCTGACAGCCGTGCTGCCGCAGGTGCTCGACCAGCGCGATGCCGTTCATTCGCGGCATTGCCACATCACAGATAATTAAATCCGGTATCAGCGCGTGCATCATGTCCAGCGCTTCAAGGCCATCACCGGCCAGATAGACGCTGGCGCCCAACGTGGTGAGATAGTGCTGCAGCAGGGAACGAAAGACGGCCTCATCTTCAACGATAAGGATATGTTTTCCGTCTAACGGCTTTTCCATCACTGTCCCCCTGCCCTTCTCTTTTTGTACAATACTGGCTCATAAACACGGCTTTAGCGCTACAGATTACCCTGAATTATCGCGCGGCCGGGAAATCTATTGTCGAATTAGCGCCAGCAGCTCATCCATTTTCTTCTCCACCGCCAGCTCCCCTGCTGCTATCGCCTCCCCGGCGCGGTGGAAATCCAGCGTGGCAATCTGCGGACAGAGCGGCTGGAGCAGAACATCTGGCGGATCGCCCGCCATACGGTGGCGCTTCAGACGATTTTCCAGCATCTGAATCGACGTCGACATAATTTGCATCGCGCCGGGCGGCGTCACGGCGCGCCGGGTATTCAACTGAGTAAAACGCTGACGTAACCTGCTGCGCCAGTCGCTGCTGGCGGGCTCATCGGCGGTCTCCTGCGGGGTGACCGACAGGGTCTCTTCGGCAATCAGGTGCGCATCATGCTGGAGATCCACGGCGATAACAATATCGGCCCCCAGCGCGCGGGTCAGCGATACCGGCACCGGATTCACGACCGCCCCATCCACTAACCAGTATCCGTTGAGATTAACCGCCGGTAACAGTCCCGGCATGCTGCACGAGGCGCGCATAGCGACATGCAGATCGCCCTTCGTGAGCCACAGCTCGCGACCCGTGCTCAGGTTGGTCGCCACCGCACCAAAGCGATGGCGGCAGCGGCGGATGTCCGTTTCTGACACAATTTGCCGAACGTGGCTGAAGACCCGATCGCCGCGCAGCAGCCCACCCCGTCGCCAGGAAAAATCCATCAGCCGGATCACATCCCAATAGCGAAAAGCACGTACCCAACTCTCCAGCGCCGGCAGACGATCGCTGGCCCAGGCGCCGCCGACCAGTGCGCCGACCGAGCTCCCTGCCACCACCTCTGCCTGAATCCCGGCCCGCTGCAGCGCGTTGATGACGCCGATATGCGCCCATCCTTTGGCCGCGCCGGCGCCCAGCGCAAGTCCTATGCGAGTCTGTCTCATTACCGCCCCTGATTAATTGGCGACATCATTGTGACGCCGGGTCCCACACTCAGGTAACATAGCGCCTGATTTATTTTATGATATCCGGAGTCAACGTGAACGAACCGTGCCCCTGCTGTAGCGGTTTGCAGTATAGCCTATGTTGCCAGCCCTGGCTGGCTGGCCTTGCCCATCCTGCGACCCCGGAGCAGCTGATGCGTTCGCGCTACAGCGCGTGGGTCAACCAGGATGCCAGCTACCTGATCGCAACCTGGCATCCCTCCTGCCAGCCCGAGACGTACCGCCCGTCGATAACCGCCAGCTTTTCTCAAACTGTCTGGCAGGATCTCACTGTAATCAGTCAGGAAGCGGGACGCCATGAAAATGAAGGTTTTGTCACTTTTTTTGCGCGCTTTAGCGAAAACCAGCGGCGCGGGGTGATTCACGAGCGGTCGCGCTTCCTTCGCGAGGAGGAACGCTGGTACTATATTGACGGGACAGTGCCTGCGCTGGGACGCAACGATGCGTGCCCGTGCGGTTCCGGTAAAAAGTACAAAAAATGCTGCGCCACCTGAATCCGCGCCACTGCCCTTATCTGAAAATTGTAAGACAGGATCCCAACAGCTCATGCAAGCGCATACACTGCAACGTAAAGTTTTAAGAACCATCTGTCCGGATGCAAAAGGCCTGATCGCCAACATTACCAACATTTGCTACAAGCACGAACTGAACATCGTGCAGAACAATGAATTTGTTGATCACCGCACCGGGCGTTTTTTCATGCGCACAGAACTGGAAGGGATTTTCAATGACGCGCCCCTGCTGGCCGATCTCGACGCTGCCCTGCCCGCCGGTTCGTTTCGCGAGCTGCAGGCTGCTGGCCGCCGTCGGGTGGTGATTCTGGTCACCAAAGAGGCGCACTGCCTCGGTGATCTGCTGATGAAAAGCGCCTACGGTGGACTGGACGTCGAAATCGCGGCGGTGATCGGCAACCACGAGACGCTGCGTACGCTGGTGGAGCGCTTTGATATCCCCTTTGTACTGGTCAGCCATGAGGGGCTAACGCGCGAAGAGCACGATACGCAGATGGCCAACGAGATTGACCGCTATCAGCCGGATTATGTGGTGCTGGCCAAGTACATGCGCGTACTGACGCCCGCGTTCGTTTCGCGCTATCCGAACCAGATAATCAATATTCACCACTCCTTCTTACCGGCATTTATCGGCGCACGCCCTTATCACCAGGCCTATGAGCGCGGAGTGAAAATCATTGGTGCCACGGCGCATTACGTCAATGATAACCTTGATGAGGGTCCGATCATTATGCAGGACGTTATCCATGTTGATCACACCTACAGCGCGGACGATATGATGCGCGCCGGGCGCGATGTGGAGAAAAACGTGCTCAGCCGCGCGCTTTACCACGTGCTGGCACAGCGGGTGTTTGTCTACGGGAACCGTACGATCATTCTGTAATAACCCACCGGGCCTGCGCAATCGCGCGGCAGGATGCTGCAAAAAACAGCAAACGGCCGCCGCGCGGGCAATCGGAGCTTTACAGGGGCGGATCATTTGATATGATGCGCCCCGCTTAATCAGTCAGGCCAGTGGTGGGATTCCCGAGCGGCCAAAGGGAGCAGACTGTAAATCTGCCGTCACAGACTTCGAAGGTTCGAATCCTTCTCCCACCACCATTTATTCAGAGAGCGGGATATGTTCTCGTCCCCTGCAGCCCGGTAACCGGCTGTGAGGGAGAAGGTAAAAGCCTTCTGCAACATCACAATCAGGTGGGATTCCCGAGCGGCCAAAGGGAGCAGACTGTAAATCTGCCGTCACAGACTTCGAAGGTTCGAATCCTTCTCCCACCACCATTTATTTAGCGAACAGAGTATGCCATCGCCCCCAGCAGCGAGACCACGCTGCCCGCCGGCAGCGGCGCGAAGGGCGCAGCGAATCATTCTTCTCTTATCCTCCTCTTCGTCCAGATTCTGTCACTGCCCGTTTCACAGTCGGACTCCCCGTCTGCGTGATGGGAAGCAGGACGATAGCTGTCGATACGGTTCGCATCTGACGGCCGCCTGATGACGCTGCCCGCCGGCAGCAGCGCGAAGGGTGAGGTGCGGCGAATCATTCTTCTCCCACGTCCATTTTCCCATCGCAGCAGGCTTACTGGCGCGTTTCCGATTGCCCTTCGGCATCGCCGGAATAGCAATCTGCCGCGTTGCCTGCCGGCAACGGCGCGAAGCGTACTTGTGACCGGCTCTCAGCGCAGACGCCTGCAGCGCGCGGGCGATGCGGCACATACCCACGACGTGCGGTTTATGATACCCTTCCCTGCTCTATTTCTCCGTAAACTGGCAGCGTCTATGAAATTTGTTTCTTTTAATATCAATGGACTGCGCGCGCGTCCCCATCAGCTGGCGGCGCTGGTCGAGCAGCATCAGCCCGATGTGATCGGCCTGCAGGAAACCAAAGTCCACGATGATATGTTTCCCCTCGAATCGGTCGCCGCACTGGGCTATCACGTCTTTTACCACGGTCAGAAAGGGCATTACGGCGTGGCGCTGCTGAGCAAAGTGGAACCGATCAGCGTGCAGCGCGGCTTCCCCGGCGATGACGATGAGGCCCAGCGCCGCATCATCATGGCTGAGATCCCCAGCCCGCTGGGAAATATCAGCGTCGTTAACGGCTACTTTCCGCAGGGAGAGAGTCGCGATCACCCGACCAAGTTCCCGGCTAAGGCGAAGTTTTACCAGGACCTGCAGGCGTGGCTGGAGACCCACCGTGACCCGGCGTCGCCGGTGTTGATTATGGGGGATATGAACATCAGCTGCCAGGATAGCGATATCGGTATTGGTGAAGAGAACCGCAAGCGCTGGCTGCGCACCGGCAAGTGTTCGTTTCTGCCGGAAGAGCGCGAATGGATGGATCGCCTGCTGGCGTGGGGGCTGGTCGATACGTGGCGCGCACAGCATCCGGAGGTGAGCGATCGTTTTTCATGGTTCGATTACCGTTCAAAAGGCTTTGATGATAACCGCGGACTGCGAATCGATTTATTACTGGCCAGCCGGGTACTGGCGGAACGCTGCCGTGCCAGCGGTATTGACTATGCGATTCGCAGCATGGAGAAACCTTCTGACCACGCCCCGGTGTGGGCCGAGTTCGACTTCGCATGACGGCGCAGGTCCTCGACGTGGTCGCGGGCATCATTACGCGGGATGGCCGCTTGCTGCTGGCGCAGCGCCCCAGCGGCGGCGATCAACCCGGCCTGTGGGAGTTTCCCGGCGGTAAAGTGGAGGCCGGAGAGAGCCAGCAGGACGCCTTGCGCCGCGAACTGACTGAGGAGCTGGGGATCGACGCCCGGCCGCTCCGCTTTGTTGCCAGTCACCGCCAGCGGATCGACGAGCGGGAGATCGTGCTCCACGCCTGGCATGTGGCCGACTTTGAGGGCGTACCGCAGCGGCGCTGCCATCAGGCGCTTCGCTGGGTGACCCCGGCAGAGGCCAGCCAGGTCAATCTGGCACCGGCCGATGTGCCGCTGCTGCTGGCGTTTATGGCACTGGCGCCGCGCTGATCCGTTGCCAGATCAGCGTGTTGGTGCCCAGCGTCTGCGTATCGCGTACACACTGAAGCAGCACCCCCGCCGACGTCACCACGGCGCCCTCGCTGAATAGCCGGTTATCAAACAGGCAGCAGCGCAGACAGGTTGGGGGCGCGGCCGTCTCTGCGCCGCGGGCGTCCGACGGCAGCGCCACAATCACGCCGGGCGGAGTATTGCTCAACGGCGCGGCCAGCGCCGTCATCGGTGCCAGCAGCAGCAGGATAGCACGCTGTCGTATCATACGGACTTCTCCTTGCGTTTGGCGGAGGCCTTGCGGCGTCGCGTCGCGGCTTTGTCGCCGGGTGGCCCCGCCAGCCCGCGAAATGTGCTGAGAACGGGTTGTTGACGAGCCTCATCGATTAACCCGCGCAGGGTGTCGACCAGCGGATGCATAAAGTCCTGGTAGCGACAGGCTTTCTCACTGATGCGGGTCAGGGTAGACTCCCAGTGCGCGGTCATATCCGGGTGCGCCGCCATCGCTGGCAGGGCGTGAATCAGCGCCCGCCCGGTAGACGTTGCGTGAATATAGCGCCCTCTTTTCTCGAGGAACGTGCGCTTAAACAGCAGTTCGATAATACCGGCCCGCGTGGCTTCGGTGCCCAGCCCGTCAGTAGCGCGCAACACCTTCTTCAATGCCTTATCCTGAACAAAACGGGCAATGCCGGTCATCGCCGACAGCAGGGTAGCATCGGTAAAGTGCCGCGGTGGCTGCGTCTGCTTCTCCAGCAACTCTCCCCGCTCGCACAGCAGCGTATCCCCTTTTGCCACCACGGGCAACGGCATGCCGTCGTTCTCCTCATCGCGCTCCTTACTGCCCAGCAGGGCACGCCAGCCGGCCTCGGCGAGAAAACGCGCTTTGGCAAGAAATGTGCCGCCGGCGATATCAAGCGCAATCACGCATTTGCGATACACCGCGTCGGGGCAGAACTGCATCAGATACTGACGGGCGATCAGCCCGTAAATTTGCGCTTCTTCCTGCGTCAGTGTGACCGCGCCAGCGCGCGCGGTCGGAATGATTGCATGGTGAGCATCAACTTTTTTATCATCCCAGCAGCGGTTACGTCGGTCAGCATCAAAATCCGCCGGCGGGGTCAGCGCCGGCTGATGCACCGCGATGGCATTCAGGACCGCATGACGGCCGGCAAAATGCTCATCGGGCAGATACCGGCTATCAGAGCGGGGATAGGTAATCAGCTTGTGGGTTTCATACAGACGCTGGCAGAGATCCAGCACTTTTTGCGCCGATAAACCGAAGCGCTTGGCCGCCTCAATTTGCAGCGTCGACAGCGAAAACGGCAGCGGGGCAATCTCGTTTTCCCGCTTATCCTGATAATCGGTGACCCCGGCGGGCTGACCGCCTATACGCTGCAGAACGTGCTCTGCCAGCGGCCGGTGTAGCAGTCGCCCCTCCTCATCCTGCCACGGCTCGCAGGCTTCACGGGGCTGCCATAGCGCCACAAAGCGCTGCTCATCCGGGGTCACAATGTGGGCTTTGACTTCGAAGAACGCCTTCGGCACGAAATTTTCAATCTCCTCATCGCGGCGCACGACCAGCCCGAGCACCGGGGTCTGTACCCGCCCTACCGACAGGACGCCCTGATAGCCAGCGCGCTGGCCCAGCAGGGTAAAGGCGCGGGTCATATTGATTCCGTAAAGCCAGTCGGCGCGCGCGCGCGCCAGCGCCGACACGCAAAGCGGAATAAACTCCCGGTTTTCCCGCAGCCGCCCGACGGCCCGCTCCACCGCCTGCGGATTGAGATCGTTAATCAAACAGCGCAGCACCGACTGCCGCTTTTCCGGCGCCAGCGCCAGATAATCCAGCACTTCATCGACCAGTAACTGCCCTTCCCGATCCGGGTCACCCGCATGCACCACCACGTCGGCCTTCGCCAACAGGCCCTTGACGACGTTGAGCTGTTTTGCCACCGAGGGGCGCGGCTGGAGCTGCCATTTTTCCGGCACAATCGGCAGATCGGCCAGGTTCCAGCGGGCATAGCGAGCATCATAGCGCTCGGGCCCCGCCTGCTCCAGCAGGTGGCCGACGCACCAGGTCACGACCTGATCCTCGCCGCAGGCAATATACCCCTCTCCGCGGCGGTGTGGTTTGGGGAGCACATCGGCAATCGCCCGAGCCAGACTGGGCTTTTCAGCAATAAATAGACGCATCAAAAATACACAACCTGGCGTTAAACGACGTGGATCAGCGGCTGGCCGTCCCGGGCGTCAGCCAGGGTACCAATGGCGCTGAGCGTGACACCGTGGCGGGCAGCAAGGGCGCGCAGGGCCGGTTCTGCGTCGGCGTCCGCGGCCACCAACAGGCCGCCGGAAGTCTGTGGATCGCACAGCAGCTGGCGCTGCACGTCGCTCAGGGGGCCGATGTCATCGCCGTAGCTGGCAGCGTTGCGCGCCGTCCCGCCCGGCACCGCGCCGGCGGCAAGATATTCACTGACGCCGGGCAGCAGCGGCACATCGGCAAAGCGTACCGTCGCCTGCAGCCCCGATCCGCGGCAAATCTCACCGAGGTGCCCCAGCAGGCCAAAACCGGTCACGTCCGTCATGGCACTGACGCCCGCTACCTCCGCCAGCGCGCTGCCAATGCGGTTAAGCTGGCACATGGTCTGCGTGGCCACGCCCTGGTGCTCCGCGCGCAGGATGCCTTTTTTTTCTGCGGTCGTCAGAATGCCAATCCCCAGCGGTTTGGTCAGCCACAGCGTACTGCCGGCGCGCGCCGCGCTGTTCTTCTTGACCCGCTCGACCGGCACCACGCCGGTCACCGCCAAGCCAAAAATGGGCTCGGGCGCGTCGATCGAATGCCCGCCGGCCAGCGCAATACCCGCCTGCTGGCAGGCGCTGCGTCCGCCCTCCACAACCTGACGCGCCACCTCCGGCGGCAGGGTATTCACCGGCCAGCCGAGTATGGCCACCGCCATCACCGGCTGACCGCCCATCGCATAGATATCGCTGATGGCATTCGTGGCGGCGATGCGGCCAAAATCAAAGGGATCGTCAACGATGGGCATAAAGAAATCGGTGGTGCTGATCACCGCGGTACCGTTGCCCAGATCGTACACCGCGGCGTCATCCCGCGTCTCGTTGCCCACCAGCAGGCGGGGATCGTGAAAGGGGGCGAGGTCAGAGTGCAGTATGGTATCGAGGACCTGGGGGGATATTTTACACCCGCAGCCGGCGCCGTGACTGTACTGGGTCAGGCGGATAGTGTGATTCATGGCCAACTCCTGTCGTGGAACCTGGCCGCTATGTTACCTGCTTCCACCGGCAGTGATAAGTGCGATTGTCAGGGGACGGTGCGGGCTACCCGAGCGGCACTGCTCCGCCAGCCCGCGCGCATTAAAAGCGGCTGACAAATGGCGCCGTATCCACCGGTTGTACGCTGGTAGCGGCCTTCAGCTGCGGCGTGCCCAGATAGAGAAAGCCGACAATCCGGTCTTCAGCGTTGCGGCAGCCAAAGGCCTCACGTACCGCAGCGTCTTCTGTCCAGGCACCGGTACGCCAGATGCCGTTAAAGCCCTGCGCCTGCGCGGCCATTTGCATTGCCATTACCGCACAGCCGGCGGAGACCACCTGTTCCCAGTGGGGCACCTTGGCGCTCGGCTGCGCGTGGGCCACCACGGTAATGATCATCGGGGCACGAAATGGCGCGTTGCGGGCCTTATCTATCGCCTTGTCATCCAGCCCATCCGCCGCGGCGCGGGTGGCGAGCAGATCGCTCAGCCGCTGACGGCCGGCGCCCTCCACGACGATAAACCGCCAGGGCTGCAGGCCACCGTGGTCCGGTGCACGCAGGCCGGCACGAAAGATCGATTCCAGCGCCTCACCGTGTGGGGCGGGGTCGGCCAGGCGGGAGGCAGAACGGCGATTGAGCAACAGCGCGAGTGCGTCCATCGAAAAAACTCCTGATAATGATTTGCATTGCGTTTACGCTAACACAGGTTATCCCTTTGTTATACCCCGCGACGTTTTTCCTGCTGACTTTCCCCGCCCTCAGCTTTAGGATGTCTTGACCCCGCCCGCTCCGGGCATTGGCAATCCTCTGCGAGATGGAGAAAACATGCGCATTTTGTGGCGTATCATCGCTGGCTTTTTCCGCTGGACATGGCGACTACTGAATTTTGTTCGCGAACTGGTAATGAATTTATTCTTCCTTTTTCTGCTGCTGGTCGGCGCAGGGATCTGGTTTCAACTTAACAGCGACACCCCGGCCGCGGCGCCCACTCAGGGCGCCCTGCGCATTGACCTGACCGGCGTCATCGTCGACAAGCCGAGCATGAATGACAAGCTCAGTAAGCTGGGACGCGAATTACTGGGTGCCGGCAGCGACAAGCTGCGGGAAAACTCACTGTTTGAGCTGGTGGATGCCATTCGTCAGGCGAAAGGCGATGGTAACATCACCGGTATTGTGCTCGATTTACGCAATTTTGCCGGTGGCGATCAGCCCTCGCTGGCATGGATTGGCAAGGCGCTGCGCGAGTTTCGCGACGCGGGTAAACCCATTTACGCCTTTGGCGATGTCTACAGCCAGCCGCAATATTACCTCGCCAGCTTTGCCAATAAAATTTATCTGGCCCCGCAGGGCGGCGTAGATCTGCACGGGTTTGCCACCAACGGTCTCTATTTTAAATCGCTGCTGGATAAGCTGGACGTCACTTCGCACGTGTTTCGCGTCGGCACCTACAAGTCCGCGGTCGAACCCTTCCTGCGTGACGATATGTCTCCGGCCGCCCGCGAGGCGGATAGCCGCTGGATTGGCGAGCTGTGGCAGAACTACCTCAACACCGTGGCCGGCAATCGCCAGATAACGCCGCAGCAGCTGTTCCCCGGCGCGGAAGGGATTATCGCCGGACTGCAGCAGAACGGCGGCGACAGCGCCCGCTATGCGCTGCACAATAAGCTGGTGGATGAGCTGAGTTCCGCCGCTGCCTTTGACGCCGCCATGATCAAAGTTTTTGGCTACGATGCGCAGCGTAAAGATTTCAACAGCATCCGTATCTACGACTACCCGCTGCGCGCCGGAGCCGGTGCCGGCGCCGCCGACAGCGGCAACATTGCGGTGATCGCGGTCAATGGCGCCATCATGGATGGTGAAGAGACCAACGGCGCGGTGGGTGGCGATACCACCGCCCAGCAAATCCGCGATGCGCGGCTTAACAAGGCGGTGAAAGCGATCATTTTGCGGGTGAACAGCCCCGGCGGCAGCGTGACCGCTTCAGAAACCATTCGCGCGGAACTGGCCGCTGCTAAAGCGGCCGGGAAACCGATCGTGGTCTCGATGGGCGGTATGGCGGCCTCCGGCGGTTACTGGGTCTCCACGCCGGCGGATTTCATTATCGCCAGCCCCAGCACGCTGACCGGTTCCATCGGCATTTTTGGGGTGATTAATACCGTGGAAAACAGCCTCAGCCGCATCGGCGTTCACAGCGACGGCGTGGCCACCTCTCCGCTGGCCGATGTTGCCGCCACCCGCGCGCTGCCACCGCAGGTGCAGCAAATGATGCAAATCACCATCGAGCACGGCTATAAAAACTTCGTCGACCTGGTCGCCGCCTCGCGTAAACAGACGCCGGAAGCCATCAACCGCATTGCGCAGGGCCACGTCTGGACCGGCAGCGACGCCAAACAGAACGGTCTGGTAGACGCACTGGGCGATTTTGACGATGCGGTCAGCCAGGCCGCCACGCTGGCTAAAGTCCGCGCTCCGACGCTGGTCTGGTATCAATCCGAACCGGGCTGGTTTGACCGCGTACTCAACCGATTTGACAGCAGCGCGCGCGCCTTGCTGCCCGCGGCGGTCAGCGCGTGGTTACCGCCGCCGGCGGCCAGCGCATTGAATGACTTCCGCCAGGCGTCAGACATGTTCAGCTACATGAATGATCCGCAACACCGCTACGCCTTCTGTCTCACCTGCGGCGACGTTCGCTAGTCCTGCTCTCAGCCCGACCGCTGGTCGGGCTGCTTTTCCCGCTGAATCCCCGTATACTTCGGCTCCTCTGTTCTCCCCCGGATGATTAAATAATGACGAAAAAATCCATCTACGTGGCCTATACCGGCGGCACGATCGGCATGCAACGCTCGGCGCAGGGGTATGTGCCCGCTTCCGGTCACCTGCAGCGCCAGCTGGCCCAAATGCCGGAATTCCATCGCCCCGAAATGCCCGCCTTTACCATTCATGAATACCACCCGCTGATGGACTCTTCCGACATGACGCCGGAAGACTGGCAAGCGATCGCCAACGATATCCGCGACCATTACCACGACTACGACGGTTTTGTTATCCTGCACGGCACGGACACCATGGCGTTTACCGCCTCAGCCCTCTCCTTTATGCTGGGCAATCTGGGTAAGCCGGTGATCGTGACAGGGTCACAAATCCCCCTGGCGGAACTGCGCTCCGACGGCCAGCAAAACCTGTTGAATGCGCTGTTTGTCGCCGCTAACTATCCTATTAATGAAGTGACGCTGTTTTTTAATAACACCCTTTATCGCGGTAATCGGACCACTAAAGCCCACGCTGACGGGTTTAACGCGTTTGATTCGCCGAATTTGCCACCGCTGCTGGAGGCCGGCATCCATATCCGCCGCCTGAATACCCCGCCGGCACCGGCCGGTCACGGTGATCTGCAGGTGCATCCGATCACCCCTCAGCCGATTGGCGTGGTCACCCTGTACCCGGGAATTTCCGCCGACGTGGTGCGCAATTTCTTGCGCCAACCGGTAAAAGCGCTGATCCTGCGCTCTTACGGCGTGGGCAACGCGCCGCAAAATGCCGAATTTCTGCAGGAGCTGCGAGACGCCTCCGCGCGCGGGATTGTGGTGGTCAACCTGACGCAGTGTATGTCCGGCAAGGTGAACATGGGGGGCTATGCCACCGGTAATGCGCTGGCCGATGCCGGAGTCATCAGCGGCGCCGATATGACCGTGGAGGCCACGCTGACCAAGCTACACTATTTGCTGAGCCAGCCGCTGGACAGCGCCGACGTGCGCCGGCGTATGCAGCAAAATCTGCGTGGTGAACTGACCCCGGACCCCATCGCAACGGCCTAACGGAGAGGAAAATGGAAAGCAAGCACGCCCTGGTGCTGATTGATTTACAAAATGACTTTTGTCCGGGCGGCGCCCTGGCCGTTAACCGTGGCGATGAGGTGATCGCCGTTGCCAATCGACTGGCGGAGGATTTCCGCCAGCGCGGTCAGTTGGTGGTGGCGTCGCAGGACTGGCATCCGCCCAATCATGGCAGCTTTGCTTCGGTGGCGGGCGAGCCGGTCTGGCAGCAGGGGGTATTGCATGGCCTGAGTCAGGTATGGTGGCCGGAACACTGTATCCAGCATCATCCCGGTGCGGCCTTTCACCCGCAGCTTAATCTCGCCCTGATCGATCAGGTTTTTACCAAAGGGGAAGACCCTACGGTGGACAGCTACAGCGCCTTTTTCGACAATGACCACCGCCGCGCAACCGGTCTCGACGGCTGGCTACGCAGCCAAAACGTGACCCGCCTGACGGTAATGGGTCTGGCAACGGATTATTGCGTGAAGTACAGCGTACTGGATGCGCTGGCGCTGGGCTTTGGCGTCGAAGTGATTCAGGCCGGCTGCCGCGGCGTGGATCTGACGCCCGGTGACAGCCAGCGGGCGCTGGCGGAGATGCAAAGTAAGGGCGCACAGCTGCTGTAACGAGACGGGTGCCGCGGCGCCCGTCGGGCAGTTACAGATCGAAGCGGGTAATCAGCGGATCGCTGATGCCGAACTCCTCTTTAAGCTGCCGTTTGGATTTGGTGACGATCGTGCCGTCCTGTCCAATGCTCATGTGCTGCGGCTCGGCGTTGTGTCGCGCCTGATATAGCATCACCACCTGCAGCGAATGCGCCTTTTGTTCGGCGGTCAACGCCACGCCGTCCGGCCATTTTCCGCACTCTACTGCGGTCAGCAGGCGCTGATACACTTCCGGTGTGACAGTAGCAATCAGTTGCTGCAGATCCATGGCTTAGCCCTCCGTTTCCAGTCCGTCGCGGTCGCTAAAGCGCAGCGCAGCGGAATTCACGCAGTAGCGCTCACCGGTTGGCTGCGGACCGTCGGGAAAGACGTGACCGAGATGGGCATCGCACTGACCGCAGCGAATTTCTGTGCGCTGCATACCGTGGCTGTTATCGTCGAGATAGTGAATCGCGTCATCGCTGACCGGCTGATAAAAGCTCGGCCAACCGCAGCCGGAATCGTATTTACTGTCGGAGTAAAACAGCGGTGCACGGCACACCAGGCAGTGATAAATCCCCTCCTCTTTGTTGTGCAGCAGCTTGCCGCTGTAGGGCGGCTCGGTGCCGCGCTGCTGGGTGACATAGCGCTGCATATCGTTCAGGACAACATCGTGGGGCTGACGAGGGGTATCTTTAGACATAAATGCGTTCTCAGGGAGAGTCGACGATGAAATTTTCGCGGGTATTCTAACAAAAAGCTAACATTCCCGGCTGAATATTTCGTGCAGTGCGACTATAGTCGCCAGTTGACGCCTTAAAACGTGACCAGGATCACCCTTTGCTGTACTCCCTCCTGTATCTTGCGCCCGGATGTTTCAGAATAGGGCGAAAGGCAGCGTCAGGCGCGGGTTTTCCCGTTCAACATGACGATCGCGGTATTGATTTGTCGCAATGATTGACACGATTCCGCTTGACGCCTGGAAGGGTTTTTGTAATTTTACAGCCAACCTTTTATTCACTAACCATAGCTGGTGGAATATATGACTATCAAAGTAGGTATCAACGGATTTGGTCGCATCGGACGTATCGTTTTCCGCGCTGCGCAGCAGCGTTCTGATGTAGAGATCGTGGCGATCAACGACCTGCTCGACGCAGATTACATGGCGTACATGCTCAAGTATGACTCCACTCACGGTCGCTTTGACGGCACCGTCGAAGTGAAAGACGGTCATCTGGTCGTGAACGGCAAAACTATCCGTGTTACCTCTGAGCGCGATCCGGCTAACCTGAAGTGGAACGACGTCGGTGTTGACGTGGTAGCTGAAGCCACCGGCATCTTCCTGACCAAAGAGACCGCGCAGAAGCACATTGATGCCGGCGCGAAAAAAGTGGTCATGACCGGTCCGTCCAAAGATGATACTCCGATGTTCGTTCGCGGTGCTAACTTTGAAAAGTACAACGGCGAAACCATCGTCTCTAATGCTTCCTGCACCACCAACTGCCTCGCGCCGCTGGCCAAAGTGATCAACGACAACTTCGGTATCATCGAAGGTCTGATGACCACGGTTCACGCCACCACCGCCACGCAGAAAACCGTTGATGGCCCGTCTCATAAAGACTGGCGCGGCGGCCGCGGTGCAGCGCAAAACATCATTCCGTCCTCGACCGGCGCGGCAAAAGCCGTAGGTAAAGTTCTGCCAGAACTGAACGGCAAACTGACCGGCATGGCGTTCCGCGTTCCGACCCCGAACGTCTCCGTGGTTGACCTGACCGTTCGCCTCGAAAAAGCAGCCAGCTACGAAGAGATCAAAAAAGCGATCAAAGCCGCCTCTGAAGGCCCGCTGAAAGGCGTGCTGGGCTATACCGAAGATGAAGTGGTTTCCACTGACTTCAACGGTGAAGTGCTGACTTCCGTGTTTGATGCCAAAGCCGGTATCGCGCTGAACGACAACTTTGTCAAACTGGTCTCCTGGTACGATAACGAAACCGGTTATTCCAACAAGGTTCTCGACCTGATCGCCCACATCTCTAAATAAGAGCGGCGCGCATCAGCGATACTCAGGGCGACTTCGGTCGCCCTTTTTTATGTCTCTTCACGAGGTGAATGATGCACGATGACCTGTTTTCGCTGCCGGTAGACGAGCAGCTCACCCCCTACATCACGCGACGCCGGGCCGGCGAGCTGCCGATACTGGTGATCGCGCATCCGCGGGTCCGCGCTGCGGTGGCGCTACAGGGAGCGCATTTACTGGCCTGGCAGCCCGGCGGTGCCCGTCCGGTTATCTGGGTGAGTGACAAAACCCAGCTGATCTCCGGCAAGGCCATTCGCGGCGGCGTACCGATCTGCTGGCCGTGGTTTGGCCCGGCGGGCGAGCCCGCGCACGGTTTTGCCCGCACGCAGCCGTGGGCCCTGTCGGCGCATGATGAGAATGACGATTGCGTGGTGCTGACGCTGAGCCTGAGTCAGAATGAGCAGACGCTGAAAATCTGGCCCCACCCTTTCACCCTGTTTGCCCGCTTTCGCTTCAGCGCCGATCGCTGTGAACTGGAGCTGGAAGCCCACGGTGATTTTCTCTCCAGCGGCGCGCTGCACAGCTATTTCGCCGTGGAGGACATCGCCGGGGTCACGGTTTCCGGCCTCGGCCAGCCCTACCTGGATAAAGTGCTTGACGGCGCGCCGGGCACCAGCCCGGACGGCACCCAGCGCTATACGCAGCGCGTCGATCGGATTTACACCGCACCGGACGCCTGCAGCGTCATACGGGATGAGGCCGGCAAGCGCACGCTGGAGATCTATCACCACTATCACTCTGACGTCGTCACCTGGAACCCGGGCGCGGCGCTGTCATGCAGCATGGCGGATATGCGCAATGACGGGTATCGGCAGTTTGTCTGCGTTGAAACCGCGCGGATCCACCAGCCGCTTAAGAGCGCGGCGGAGTGTCCGGCCCGACTGGCCGTGACCCTGCGCATTCGCCCCGACGCCGGCTAAGGCGCCGCTCCTGGATTCAGGGAGTCGGTAGCGCCATATGCAGTAAGGGAAAGGGCTTGCCCACGCCATCCAGCGGCGAGCGCGCGGGCTGGATAAACGCATTGTGCAGGGTGAACCCCACGGCCAGGGAGGTTGTTCGTTTACATCGACGGTGAGGGTGTCGTGGCGGGCGCGGGCGTGGTCCAGCAACTGGCGGCCGATGCCCTGGCCACGACGGTCGGAGTCAATAAACAGCATTTCTCATTGTGCCCGCCGGTGCCGACAACACCAGCGATACCCAGTGGGTCTTCATACACCCACACATCCAGGGCAGGCATCGGCAGGTAAGCGTCGCGCACCAAGGGGAGCAGGCGTTAAATGTCCCCCTCGGGGAGAACGTCATGGCTGGCGCGTACCGAGCGCTCCCGGCGCGGGGTCGTCAGCGATCGCGCGAGGTCGAATAGTCATTGCATTTATCCTTCTTATGGGGCCCCCTACGATCGCAAAAGGGCGCAAAGCGCCCTTTTTTCGTGCATTATCCGCCTCAGAAACTGTAGCTAACGCCGGTCCATAGCAGCATCTGGGCGCTTTTATCCACCATCGGGCTGTCTTTGATTTCATCACCCAGTCGGTTATAGCGCCCGGACACAAAACCGCGCCACTGGCTGCTGAACTGATAATCCGCAGTCAGCTCAACGTAAGGCGTCCAGCTGTCATCCGGGCGGTAGCTGTCAATCCCGGTACGGGCCGACTCGTGGCTGGAAACGCCATAGTAGTAGCGATTCTGATTGCCGCTGTTCCACAGCGCGCCAATGCCGGGCGTCAGGCCGAGGTTGCCCATCTGAATGCGGTACAGATAGGTCAAATCCCAGATAATCCCGTTACTGTTATTCAGTACATCCCCCACCAGCGTGGTGCGTACCGTACCCCACTCGGCTTCGTGCCGATAGTTAACACCGCCCATCAGGGTCATCCGGCGCTTATCGAGGGATTTCATGTCACCGAAATCGTTGTCTTTCGGCCGATACTCCTGCGGAGAACCAAGAATGGTCAGTGACAGCTTGTCCTGCGGTGTTTTCCACAGATAGTAGCCGCCCTGCAGGCTACGGAACCAGAAATCCTCACCCTCATAATTGATCACCGGCACCGGCAGGTAGCGATCCTGACCGCCGCGATAGGGGCTTTCACTGTAGATAACCGACGCGCCGACGGACCACGGCGTCGAGGGGGCCGCCAGCGCGGTGCCGCTGAGAAAAAATAGCCCCAGTGCGGTAAATTTGAATGGGTTCACAATATATTCAATCCATTAATAGAACAATCAGAAGCATGATTTTAACTGATATCAGTAAACAGGAATAATATTTACATTGTCGGTGGCACAAATCCTCCATTTGCCTCTCAGGCCGCAGCCGACGGGCCTTGCAACATGCGAATGCCCTTCGCTCGCGGTGACGACAATGCCGTTTTGTGACTTTGTTATTGAAAATTCTTTAAAAAAGAGTGCGGATGCGGAAAATTTTGCCAATGCCAACTACGATTAATCTGTGAAGTCGATTGACTGCGCCGTGTTAACCCTACCGCGTATGATTTCTGGTCAGTTGACAGCAAGTTGGCATAAGGGTTGCTGTATTCCTGTTTAGACGCGTTTCCGGGAGCCGACAGAAAGATTATTACGCTCCTTTTACCTGTGCTAAAAACAAAAGGACGGGCATCATTATGAATATATTCGATCACTATCGTCAGCGTTATGAAGCTGCCAAGGACGAAGAGTTCACTCTGCAGGAGTATCTTGCGGTATGTAAGCAAGATCGCAGTGCCTATGCCAATGCGGCGGAGCGTCTGCTGACCGCCATCGGCGAGCCAGTGATGGTCGACACCGCGCAGGAGCCACGTCTTTCCCGCCTGTTTTCTAACCGCGTCATCGCGCGCTATCCGGCATTTGAAGAGTTTTACGGGATGGAAGAAGCGATTGAGCAGATCGTCGCCTACCTGAAACATGCCGCGCAGGGTCTGGAAGAGAAGAAACAGATCCTCTACCTGCTCGGCCCGGTCGGCGGCGGTAAATCTTCACTGGCAGAGCGCCTGAAGTCCCTGATGCAGCGAGTGCCGATTTATGTGCTGAGCGCCGACGGCGAACGCAGCCCGGTCAATGACTCCCCGCTCTGCCTGTTTAATCCGCAGGAAGATGCCACCATTCTGGAGAAAGAGTACGCCATTCCCCGCCGCTACCTTGGCACGATCATGTCACCGTGGGCAGCCAAGCGCCTGCAGGAGTACGGCGGCGACATTACCCGCTTTAAAGTGGTAAAAGTTTGGCCATCGATCCTGCAGCAGGTAGCGATTGCCAAGACCGAGCCCGGGGATGAGAACAATCAGGATATCTCCGCGCTGGTGGGTAAAGTGGACATCCGCAAGCTGGAAAACCACGCTCAAAACGATCCTGATGCCTATGGCTATTCTGGCGCGCTGTGCCGCGCCAACCAGGGGATCATGGAGTTTGTAGAGATGTTTAAAGCGCCGATCAAGGTGCTTCACCCGCTGCTGACCGCCACTCAGGAGGGGAACTACAACGGGACAGAAGGCATTTCGGCGCTGCCGTTTAACGGGATCATTCTTGCGCACTCCAACGAATCGGAGTGGGTGCAGTTCCGTAACAATAAAAATAACGAGGCATTCCTCGACCGCGTCTACATCGTGAAGGTGCCCTACTGCCTGCGCGTATCGGAAGAGATGAAAATTTACGACAAGCTGCTCAATCATAGCGAGCTGATCCACGCGCCCTGCGCCCCGGGCACGCTGGAAACCCTGGCGCGCTTCTCGATCCTGTCGCGCCTGAAAGAGCCGGAGAACTCCAGCATTTACTCGAAGATGCGGGTCTATGATGGCGAAAGCCTGAAGGACACCGACCCGAAAGCCAAATCGTATCAGGAGTATCGCGACTACGCCGGCGTGGATGAAGGGATGAATGGCCTGTCCACACGCTTTGCGTTTAAAATCCTGTCGCGAGTCTTTAACTTTGATCATGCTGAAGTCGCCGCCAACCCGGTGCATCTGTTCTACGTTCTGGAACAGCAAATTGAACGTGAGCAGTTCCCGCAGGAGCAGGCGGAAAAATACCTCGAGCACCTGAAGGGCTATCTGATCCCGAAATATGCGGAATTTATTGGCAAGGAGATCCAGACGGCCTATCTCGAATCCTATTCGGAATATGGTCAAAATATTTTCGATCGCTATGTAACCTACGCCGATTTCTGGATCCAGGATCAGGAATACCGCGATCCGGATACCGGCCAGCTCTTTGATCGCGAATCGCTTAACGCTGAACTGGAAAAAATTGAAAAGCCGGCCGGGATCAGCAATCCAAAAGATTTTCGCAACGAGATTGTTAACTTTGTGCTGCGTGCCCGAGCGCACAACAGCGGCCGGAATCCGAACTGGACCAGCTACGAGAAGCTGCGTACGGTGATAGAGAAGAAAATGTTCTCTAACACCGAGGAGCTGCTGCCGGTGATTTCGTTTAACGCGAAAACCTCCACGGACGAACAGAAAAAGCATGATGATTTTGTCGATCGCATGATGGAAAAAGGCTACACCCGCAAGCAGGTTCGCCTGCTGTGTGAATGGTATCTGCGCGTGCGTAAATCGTCATAAGCGGGTTACCCGCCTGCTCTTCCAGGCCGGGCCTGCCCCGGCCTGGACCGCCACAATTCAGGGGGAGCTATGGCCTATTTCATCGACAGGCGCCTTAACGGTAAAAACAAAAGCGCGGTTAACCGCCAGCGCTTTCTGCGTCGCTACAAAACGCAGATTAAACAGTCGATCGCCGAGGCTATCAATAAGCGCTCGGTGACCGACATTGACAGCGGCGAGTCCGTCTCTATTCCGATTGATGATATCAACGAGCCTATCTTCCACCAGGGGCGCGGCGGTGAGCGTCACCGCGTGCATCCGGGCAATGATCACTTTGTGCAGAACGACCGCGTAGAGCGTCCGCAGGGCGGCGGCGGCGGAAGCGGGAGCGGTCAGGGCAACGCCAGTCAGGATGGCGAGGGCAAAGATGAATTCAGCTTTCAGATCTCTAAAGAGGAATATCTGGACCTGCTGTTTGAAGATTTAGCCCTGCCCAATTTGCGTAAAAATCAGCAGCGCCAGCTGAACGAGTATAAAACCCACCGCGCGGGCTATACCGCTAACGGCGTGCCGGCGAATATCAGCGTGGTGCGTTCGCTGCAAAACTCACTCGCCAGGCGTACGGCAATGAACGCCGGTAAGCGCCGCGAACTGCAGGCGCTGGAGGAGGAGCTGGCGCGGGTTGAGCAGACGGAACCGGCCCGGCTGTTGGAGGAGGAGCGACTGCGCAACGCGATCGCCGACCTGCGGCAGCGTATTGCCCGGGTGCCCTTTATTGACACGTTTGACCTGCGCTTCAAGAACTTCGAGAAGCGTCCCGAGCCCTCCAGCCAGGCGGTGATGTTCTGCCTGATGGACGTTTCCGGATCGATGGACCAGGCCACCAAGGATATGGCCAAGCGCTTCTATATCCTGCTCTATCTGTTCCTTAGCCGCACCTATAAGAACGTCGAGGTGGTCTATATTCGCCACCACACTCAGGCGAAAGAGGTCGACGAACAGGAGTTTTTCTATTCGCAGGAGACCGGCGGCACCATCGTCTCCAGCGCCCTGAAGCTTATGTCTGAAGTGGTCACTGCGCGCTACGATCCGACGCAGTGGAACATCTATGCGGCTCAGGCGTCCGATGGTGATAACTGGGCGGACGACTCGCCGCTATGCCATGAGATTCTGGCCGGGCAGATTTTACCCATCGCCCGCTACTACACGTATATCGAAATCACCCGCCGGGCGCACCAGACTCTGTGGCGCGAATATGAACACCTGCAGGCGCGCTTTGATAACTTCGCCATTCAGCATATCCGTGAGCCGGAGGATATTTACCCGGTGTTTCGTGAGCTGTTTCGTCAGCAAACTGAAGAGCAATACTGATCTCCCAACGTCGGCCAGCCCCCCGCTGGTCGACGCAGTTTCGATCTGCGTGCTTTTTTTCCCCTCTTCATTAAAAAAACTCCCTTAATGCCACATAATTCACGCCATTCTGTGCTTTAATGCCGGGAAAGGCTGAGGCTTTCACGGCTACTTAACCAGTCTTGACTGTGTATCATCACCAGCAGAGGAGAGCCCGGGTTTGGACACCAACACGGTTTATAGCTTATTCATCATTGGTTCGGTGTTGGTGGCGGCGAGCATTTTGCTCAGTTCCTTCTCCTCACGACTTGGCATCCCGATTTTAGTCATTTTCCTCGCGCTGGGCATGTTGGCCGGCGTCGACGGCGTCGGCGGCATCGCCTTCGATAATTATCCCATCGCATATTTGGTGAGCAATCTGGCGCTGGCGGTGATCCTGTTGGACGGCGGGATGCGCACCCAGGCCAGTTCGTTTCGCGTGGCCCTCGGCCCGGCCCTGTCGCTGGCGACGGTCGGCGTGCTGATCACCTCGGGGCTGACCGGTGCCATGGCCGCATGGCTGTTTCATCTGGACCTGATGGAGGGGTTCCTGGTCGGGGCGATTGTCGGATCAACCGATGCCGCCGCGGTGTTCTCCCTGCTCGGCGGTAAAGGGCTCAACGAGCGCGTTAACGCCACGCTGGAGATCGAATCTGGCAGTAATGACCCGATGGCGGTATTTCTGACCATTACCCTGATTGAGATGATTCAGCAGGGGCAAACCGGCATCAACACCATGTTCCTCGTTCACCTGATTCAGCAGTTCGGCCTCGGTATCGCGCTGGGTCTCGGCGGCGGCTGGGCGCTTAAGCAGCTGATTAACCGGATCTCTCTGGCCCACGGCCTCTATCCCCTGCTGGCGCTTAGCGGGGGGATTCTGGTGTTTGCCCTGACCACGGTGCTGGAGGGTAGCGGCATTCTGGCGGTGTATCTGTGCGGATTCCTGCTCGGGAACCAGCCGATTCGTAACCGCCATGGCATCCTGCAAACCTTCGACGGCATGGCCTGGCTGAGCCAGATTGGCATGTTTCTGGTGCTCGGGCTGCTGGTCAACCCGCGCGACCTGTGGTTGATAGCCGTGCCGGCGCTGATCCTGTCGGCGTGGATGATCCTGTTCGCCCGCCCGCTGTCGGTGTTTATCGGCCTGCTGCCGTTTCGCGGTTTCAACCTGCGGGAGCGCTGCTTTATCAGCTGGGTCGGCCTGCGCGGCGCGGTACCGATTATCCTCGCGGTGTTTCCGATGATGGCCGGACTGGAAAACGCTTCACTCTATTTCAATATCGCCTTCTTTATCGTGCTGGTCTCGCTGATGGTTCAGGGCACGTCTCTAACCGCCGCCGCGCGGCGCGCGCGGGTGATTGTCCCGCCGACGGCCTCCCCGATTAACCGCGTCGGTCTTGACATCCACCCGGAAAACCCGTGGGAACAGTTTGTCTATCAGCTCAGCGCGGATAAGTGGTGCGTTGGCGCCGCGCTGCGCGACCTGCAGATGCCGCGCGAGACGCGCATCGCCGCACTGTTTCGCGATAATCAGCTGCTGCACCCGGCGGGTAACACCCGCCTGCGCGAGGGGGACGTGCTGTGCGTGATTGGCCGCGAGCGCGATCTGCCGGCGCTGGGCAAACTGTTCAGCCAGTCGCCGCCGGTCTCGCTCGATCAGCGCTTCTTCGGTGACTTTATTCTCGAAGCCTCGGCCCGGCTGAGCGACATTGCCGAAGTCTACGGCCTCGAGCTGGATGAGGAGACCGACGGCGACCAGACCATTGGTCGGCTGGTGATGGGACTGATTGGCGGCGCGCCGGTAGTGGGCGACCAGGTCGAGTGGCAGGACATGCTGTGGACGGTGGCGGAAAAAGAGGATAACCAGGTGGTGAAAATCGGTATCCGTTCGGTCGAAGATCGGGAATAATCGCGTCGGGGGGCCCTGGCCCCTTGCTTTCTGTTTAAAATGTGCGCACTCTGACATTTCCTCATGTTGACCGGGAGTGACCGATGGCACAGGTAATTAAAATTGCGCGCTACGACGTGGTGGACGCCGAGTTCGAGGGCGACCACATTCGTATTCCGGAAAAAACCAACCCCACGCTCAGCTATCAGCTGGACGGCTGGGATCGCGATACCGCCGTTCATGCCTCAATCGACGGCCAGCGGCTGGATTTACAGCTGGACCACTACGACGACAGCAAGGCCAGCTGGGTACTGAAAAAACCGGCCTGAGCCGGTGCCGCCTGCGGGCGGCGCCCTTTTGGCACCTATCGTTAACTCTCCTCGCCTTTTTACTTTCTTTTCTGCTCCGTTCGCTCTACCCTGTGCGGCTTGTTTTTTTTGCCTGATCCGAGGGAGTGCGAATGCAACGTTTTACTCTGCTGTTGTTAAGCCTGGTGCTGCTGGCGCCACTGGGTATTGATCTCTACCTGCCTACCCTGCCGGACATTGCCGACGGGCTTAACACCCCGGTCAGTACGCTGCAGACCACCATCCCGCTGTTCCTGCTGATCATGGGACTGGGCCAGCTGATCGCCGGTCCGCTGGTTGATAACGTTGGCCGCAAGCCAATCGCGCTGATTGGACTGGCGCTGTATCTCGTCGGCAGCGTGGTCGGTGCAACCGCCACCGGCTGGTATCCGTTCCTGCTGGCGCGCATCATTCAGGGCACCGCGGTTTGCTGTACGGCGGTGGTGGCCTTTAGCGGCGTTCGCGATCGCCTAAGCGGTGATGATGCCGCCCGCGCCTATGGCTTCCTTAACGGGGCCCTGAATATCGTACCGGCACTGGCGCCGATGCTGGGGGGATTCCTTGCAGAGGCCTGGAACTGGCGCGCACCGTTCTGGTTCCTTGCCGGCTACGCGCTGTTTATCGGCGTGCTGATTACGCTGTTTTTACCGGAAACGCGCCCGGCGGAAACGCAAAGGGTGCGCGGCCTGCCCCTGCGCCAGTACGGTGCGATCTTGCGTCAGCCTCGCTTTCTGATCTTTGCCCTCGCCAACGCCGGCGCGCTGGGAATGGTGCTGACCTATGTCTCGCTGGCGCCGGAAGTGTTGATGAATCAGGGGGGACTGAACGCGCTGCAGTTTTCTATCGCCTTTGGCGCTAACGGCTTTTGGATCATGCTGGTCAGCATGGTGGTGAATAAAATCATTCGTAAGGCCGGCCGCCCATTCTGTCTTGCAACCGGCGGCGTGGCGATGCTGCTGGGCCTGCTGATGCTGTGGGCCGGCGTGACGCTGTTCCCCGCGGCGCTGCAGCATCACTGGGCGCTGTATATGTTTCCGGTGGCCGTGGCGGTCGCCGGCCTGGCCTTCATTGTCGGTCCGGCCACCAGCTACGCGCTGGAGCCCTATCAGCAGCAGGCGGGGGTTGCCTCTGCGCTGGCCGGCTTTATTCAAATGGCGGGGGGATCGTCGGCCGGACTGGCCATGATGGCCTTACCGCTGGCGGAGAAGAGCGCGCTGGGGATCATGATGCTGGTGGGCGCGGCGTTGGCATTCCTGGCCGCCTACTGGACGCGAAAACTGCACGGCACCCTGCAGCAGGTCAACTGTCGGGCCTGATACTCAGATGGGCCGGGAACGCCGGCCCATCCTGCTTAGCGCAGCACCATCGGTACCCGCGGTGTCACGGCGCACATCAGTTCATAGCCTACCGTGCCGGCAGCGCCGGCCACGTCGTCAATCTTCACGTTGTCGCCCCAGAGCTCCACGTGGCTGCCAATTCCCGCCTGCGGACAGGGCGTTAAATCCACCATCAGCATATCCATTGACACCGTACCCAGCGTGCGGGTCAGGACGCCGTCGACGCGCACCGGCGTACCGGTCGGCGCATGGCGCGGGTAGCCGTCAGCATAGCCGCAGGCCACCACGCCGATCCGCTGACCGGCGTCGGCGCGGTAGCGCTGACCGTAGCCTACCCCCTCACCGGCCGCCAGCGTTTGCACTGCGATCAGCTCACTCTCCAGCGACATCACCGGCTTCAGCCCGCTGCTGGCAATATCCTGCCACGCTCCGCTCGGTGATGCGCCATACAGGATAATGCCCGGTCGCACCCAGTCATGATGGGCCTGCGGATGCCACAGCGTCGCCGCCGAGTTTGCATAGCTCCGCGGGACCTGCAGACCTTCGCTCGCCTGCGCCATCCGCGCCAGCGGCGTGACGATCCCCTCCTCCTGCTCGGCCTGGGCAAAGTGGGTCATCAGCGTCATTTCGCCCACGTTGTCGAGCGCCCGCAGCTTCTGCCAGACATTAGGCAACTGCGCCGGCGCAAAGCCGAGGCGATTCATGCCGCTGTTGACCTTCACATACACATCCAGCGGCGCGCGAGGCTCCGCCTCCGCCAGGGCTTTAACCTGCCAGTTGCTATGCACGCTGGTGGTCAGGCGATAGCGATCGAGCAGCGGCAGTTCATCGGGATGGAAAAACCCCTCCAGCAGCAGAATCGGTTTTTTCCACCCCTGCTCGCGCAGCAGGATCGCCTCTTCCAGATTCAACAGGGCAAACCCGTCAGTCTGCGCCAGTGCTGGCCAGCTGCGCGCAATGCCATGCCCGTAGGCATTGGCTTTTACCACCGACCAGATGCGCGATTGCGGCGCCGCCTGGCGGACGATACTCAGATTATGTCGCAATGCGTCGCCATTCACGGTGGCCACTATCGGACGTGACATGCTTTACTCCAGTCAAATTATCGGGTTACGTTGGCGCAGCGGCGCACAACCGGTGGCGTCAAATCCCGGTAAATAGCGAAACACTGACAGATCGTCGGCGGCAATCGCCGGGGTATGTCCGGAAATAAGATCGCTTAACAGCTGACCCGATCCGCAGGCCATCGTCCATCCTAATGTACCATGTCCGGTATTTAAATAGAGATTTTTCAACGGGGTACGGCCAACTATGGGCGTACCGTCAGGCGTCATCGGCCGCAGTCCCGTCCAGAAACTGGCCTCGGCCACGCTGCCGCCGTGAGGAAACAGATCCCCCACCACCCTCTCCAGCGTGTGCCGCCGCGCGGCCGGTAAGGTGTGGCTGTAGCCGACGATTTCGGCCATGCCGCCGACGCGGATGCGATTGTCAAAGCGGGTGATCGCCACCTTATAGGTCTCATCCAGTACCGTCGAGACCGGCGCCGCCTCCGGGCGGACAATAGGCAGGGTCAGCGAATAGCCTTTCAGCGGATAGACCGGCACCGCCAGAATCTCTTTCAGCAGGCCGGTCGACCATGAGCCCATGGCCATAACGTACGCCTCTGCCGTCACCGTTTCACTGCCGCAGCGCACGCCACTGATGCGGTTGCCGTCGCGCAGCAGCGCGTCGACGCGGGTGTTATAGCGAAAACGCACGCCGGCCTGCTCAGCCATGTGCGCCAGCTGGCGGGTAAACAGCTGACAATCGCCGGTTTCATCATTGGGCAGCCGCAATCCGCCGGTCAGCTTGTGACTGACCGCCGCCAGCGCCGGCTCGGCGCGCGCCAGCGCCTGCGCCGGCAGCAGTTCATACGGTACGCCGGCCTCTTTCAGCACCGCGATGTCCTTGCTGGCGCTCTCATACTGCTGCGCGGTACGAAACAGCTGTAGCGTGCCGCCCTGACGTCCTTCGTAGGCAATGCCGGTACTGTCGCGCAGCGCGCGAATACAGTCGCGACTGTACTCCGCCAGCCGAACCATGCGGCTTTTGTTCTGCTGATAGTGATGCATATCGCAATGACGCAGCATCTGCCACATCCAGCGCAGCTGAAAAGCGCTGCCATCCAGACGGATAGCCAGCGGCGCGTGGCGCTGGAACATCCACTTCACCGCCTTCAGTGGCACACCGGGAGCGGCCCAGGGCGCGGCATAGCCGGGCGAAATCTGGCCCGCATTGGCGGCACTGGTTTCCAGCGCCGGGCCAGGCTGACGATCGATAACCGTCACCTCATGCCCGGCCTGAGCCAGATACCAGGCGCTGGCTACGCCCACGACACCGCTGCCTAAAATCACTACACGCATAACGACCCCACCACCATTAACAAGAAGAATATACTGAGTATGCCGCTGATCAACCGATGAAAAGACTAGCAAGCTTTTCCATTTAAATCGGCGAACTATTTCACATCTTTTTCACTTAAAGGTTAACTAAAACCATTTACCCGCACAAAATTCAGCATATCCTGCGGTTGACAGGGAGGTGTTAGCACTATTAGCTACATAAAACAGGGTTTTATTTTATTCGGCAGAACAAAGCGGCGCAGTAATACATAAGACTTATAAACAGCGTTTTATGCTTATTTTTTATCTAAAACAGGCATAATCAATAAATAGACGGGTAAGCGCCTAACTACGCTCTATTTTCTGCCAAAATTACGTTGTAATCCGCGCGAGGATGGGGGAGAGTGGACTATCATTGTTCTGTACATCAGTCATCACTCCTTACGTCAGGAATCCGGTGAGAGGGAACTCACTTTCGAATCCCGTCGCGCTACAGCGACGCTTGCAGGCAACGAGGTGCGCTATGAGTACACTCTTTGACGAAACCGTCACCGGCAGTAAACGCTTACATGATGGTCCAGACTGGACCTTTGCGCTGCTGGACAGCTATCTGGCCGAGATCGATCGCGTCGCCAAACTTTACCGGCTGGATACCTACCCTCACCAGATTGAAGTCATTACCTCAGAGCAGATGATGGATGCCTACTCCAGCGTCGGCATGCCCATTAACTATGCGCACTGGTCATTTGGCAAGAAGTTCATCGAAACCGAGCAGCGCTACAAGCACGGTCAGCAGGGGTTGGCCTATGAAATTGTCATCAATTCGAATCCCTGTATAGCTTATCTGATGGAAGAGAACACCATGACCATGCAGGCGCTGGTGATGGCGCACGCCTGCTATGGCCACAACTCCTTTTTCAAAAATAACTATCTGTTCCGTAGCTGGACCGACGCCGGCTCGATTGTCGACTATCTGCTGTTTGCGCGGAACTACATCAGCCAGTGCGAAGAGCGCTACGGGGTCGAGGAGGTTGAAAAGCTGCTTGACTCCTGCCATGCGCTGATGAATTACGGCGTTGATCGCTACAAGCGGCCGCAGAAGATTTCGCTGCTGGAGGAGAAGGCGCGGCAAAAGAGCCGGGAAGAGTATCTGCAGAGCCAGGTCAATACGCTGTGGCGCACCCTGCCACGCCGGGAGAAAGAGGCCACCCAGCGCCAGGCGGCGCGCTACCCGGCCGAGCCGCAGGAAAACCTGCTCTATTTTATGGAGAAAAACGCCCCGCTGTTGGAACCCTGGCAGCGGGAGGTCCTGCGTATCGTGCGCAAGGTCAGCCAGTATTTTTACCCGCAAAAGCAAACGCAGGTGATGAATGAGGGCTGGGCGACCTTCTGGCACTACACGATCCTCAATCACCTTTACGATGAGGGCAAACTGACCGAGCGCAGTATGCTGGAGTTTCTGCACAGCCACACTAACGTCGTCTATCAGCCGCCTTACAACAGCCCGTGGTACAACGGCATCAACCCTTACGCGTTGGGGTTTGCGATGTTCCAGGATATCAAGCGCATCTGCCAGCACCCAACGGAAGAGGATCGCTACTGGTTCCCGGAAATTGCCGGCAGCGACTGGCTCGACACCCTGCACTTCGCCATGCGCGAATTTAAGGACGAGAGTTTTATCAGCCAGTTCCTGTCGCCTAAGGTGATGCGCGATTTCCGCCTGTTTACCGTACTGGACGATGACCGCAACAACTATCTGGAAATCGATGCGATCCACAACGAGGCCGGCTATCGCGCGATCCGTCAGCAGCTGTCAGCGCAGTACAACCTGAGCAATCTGGAACCTAACATTCAGGTCTATGACGTGGATCTGCGCGGCGACCGCTCTCTGACGCTGCGCTACGTGCCGCATAATCGCGTGCCGCTGGATAAAAGCCGCCGCGAAGTGCTCAAGCACGTCCATCGCCTGTGGGGCTTCGAGGTGCATCTGGAGCAGCAAAATGATGATGGCAGCGTTGAGCTGTTAGATCGCTGCCCACCGCGCCCGAACGGACTGTAACCATGGCGGGGCCGTGATGCTGGCGGCCCCGCTGCGTGCTTCCCTGGCGCTTAACGCCGCGAGGCTAAGTCTTCCGGCATGCTTTTCTGCATGCTGTGCCAGATCTCACCGCTGCGGCGGCCATAGGCGCGTACCGCGTCGACCACCTCATCCGGTTTACCGCTGTCGCACAGCGCTCCAAGCTGCTGGTAAAACTCACGTGCGCACTGACGCGCCTGCGAACTGGAGAAATAGTGCCGCCCAACCCGCGTATACAGTCCCTTGAGTCCGTTGAGGATCAGCCCGTAAATCGGATTGCCGGAAGCGAAGGCCAGCCCGCGGAAGATGTTGTAATCCAGCTCGGCACAGGCATCGGCGCTATCCTCTGCCAGCGGAGCGGTGTCCAGCACCGCCTTCGCCTTATCCGGATAGTGGCCAATGGCGCGACGAATAAAAATGGAAGCGATATTGGTACGCACCGACAGCAGATTATCAATCAGCTGGGGCACGCTGTCGTGATCCAGTCGCGCCAGCGTTTCCAGAATATTCAGCCCGGAGGTTTCCCAAAAATTGTTTACCCGCGTCGGCTTACCGTGCTGTATGGTCAACCAGCCGTCGCGCGCCAGACGCTGCAGTACTTCGCGCAGCGTCGTCCGGGTCACGCCAATCAGCTCGGAGAGTTCACGTTCGGCAGGCAGAATCGACCCGGGAGGAAAGCGGCTGTTCCAGATGCTTTCAATAATATACTCTTCTGCGAAGCCCGCAGGGCTTTGCGCCTTAATGACCATAGCTCACTCTTTCCGTTGCATTTTTAACCAGCGTTACTTCAGCTCATCATACCAGATGGCCTCACGGCGAAATAGCGTATCGTGACGGGAAAAAGGCCACTTAACGCAAAATTCAGTGAAATACCTTCTGCTACGCCGCGCGATTTTCCATTGCCTGCATTCACTATGGCGATTACCCTTTCAGACTACCTAAAAAAAATCATCATGGGATACGTTACTGATGGAAATGACCGGGCCTCGCGCCCTTGCCGCCAACTTTCTGGGACAGTCGCCCCGCTGGTACAAACTGACTCTGCTCGCCTTTTTGGTGATCAATCCGCTGCTGTTCTGGCTGGTCAGTCCGTTTCTGGCCGGTTGGGTGCTGGTGGCGGAATTTATCTTTACCCTGGGGATGGCGCTGAAGTGCTATCCGCTGCTGCCGGGCGGCCTGCTGGCCCTGGAGGCGGTACTGATTGGCATGACCCATCCGGATCAGGTAAAGCACGAGCTGGCAAATAATCTCGAAGTGCTGCTGCTGCTGATGTTTATGGTGGCCGGCATTTACTTTATGAAGCAGCTCCTGCTGTTTATCTTTACCCGGTTGCTGCTGTCGGTACGGTCGAAGATCGTACTGTCGCTGGCCTTCTGCTTTGCCGCCGCGTTTCTCTCCGCCTTCCTGGATGCACTGACGGTGGTGGCCGTGGTGATTAGCGTGGCGGTCGGGTTTTACAGCATCTATCACCAGGCGGTCTCCCAGCAGGGCGACGATCACGCGCTGCATGACGACTCGCCGCTGCGCGCCGAGCAGCGTAAAACGCTGGAGCAGTTTCGCGCCTTTCTGCGCAGCCTGATGATGCACGCCGGCGTGGGTACCGCACTGGGCGGTGTACTGACCATGGTGGGTGAACCGCAAAACCTGATCATCGCAAAAGCCGCGGGCTGGAATTTCAGCGAGTTCTTTCTGCGCATGGCGCCGGTGACGCTACCGGTGCTGGTGTGTGGCCTGCTGACCTGCGTGCTGGTTGAACGCTTCAGGCTGTTTGGCTACGGCGCCACGCTGCCAGACAGCGTGCGTGCGCAGCTGGAAGCCCACGATAAACATCAGCGGGAAAACAGCACCCGTCAGCAGCGGCAAAAATTGCTGATTCAGGCGCTCATCGGCCTGTGGCTAATTATTGCGCTGGCGTTTCATCTGGCCGAAGTGGGCCTGATTGGCCTGTCGGTGATCATTCTGGCCACCAGCCTGTGCGGCGTCACCGACGAGCACGCGATCGGTAAAGCCTTTACCGAAGCGCTGCCGTTTACCGCCCTGCTGACGGTATTTTTCGCCATCGTGGCGGTGATTATCGATCAGCAGCTGTTTAGCCCGCTGATCGCCTGGGTCATGCAGGCCGACGCGCACGATCAGCTGTCGCTGTTCTACATTTTCAACGGGCTGCTCTCGTCGATCTCCGATAATGTCTTCGTGGGCTCAGTGTACATCAATGAAGCACGTCACGCGCTGGATCAGGGCACCCTGCCGCTGTCGCAGTTTGAGCTGCTGGCCGTTGCTATCAATACCGGGACCAACCTGCCGTCGGTGGCGACGCCAAACGGTCAGGCCGCTTTCCTGTTCCTGTTAACCTCGGCGCTGGCGCCGCTGATTCGCCTGTCTTACGGGCGGATGGTGTGGATGGCGCTGCCGTACACGCTGGTACTGAGCCTGGTGGGCTACGCCGGTATCATCTGGCTGCTGGAACCGATGTCCGCCTGGCTGAGCGCTGAAGGCTGGATTCAGAGTGCGGTGGCGCCCTGAGCCTTAGCCCACATTGACGCCGGCGGGCTGTCGCCGCCGGCATTTTGGTTTACACTGCCGCGTCAACGATTGTGAAAGGACGAACTATGTTGCGATACCTGAATAGCTGCTCACGCGGCCGAACGGCCTGGCTGCTGCTGGCGGCGATCGCCCTGCTGCTGAATCTGGTGGCGTTATGGTTTCAACACGTCATGCTGCTGAAACCCTGCGTGATGTGCATTTACGAACGCTGCGCCCTGTTTGGCGTGATGGCGGCCGGACTGGTCGGGGCTCTGGCGCCAGCCACGCCGCTGCGCTGGCTGGCGCTGGCGGGCTGGATAGGTAGCGCCTGGCAGGGACTGCGTCTCGCCTGGGAGCATACCCAAATCCAGCTGCACCCTAACCCGTTTGTTACCTGCGATTTTGCCGCGCGTTTTCCCAGCTGGCTGCCGCTGGATCGCTGGCTGCCGCAGGTGTTTGTCGCCAGCGGCGACTGCGCGCAGCTCGACTGGACGTTCCTGTCGCTGAGTATGCCGCAGTGGCTGATCGCTATTTTTGCCGCGCTGCTGCTGGTGGCCGTGCTGGTCGCCCTCGCTCAGGCCTGCAAGCCGCGGCGCCGCGAACTGTTTTCCCGGCGCTAAGGCAAAAAAACGGACCCGCGGGTCCGTTTTTACTTATCCGCGCCGCGTCTGGCCGGGAGGATTGAGAATATGATCTTCCCAGTCCTGCACCTCGCTTTCGCGTACCGCAATATGCCGTACCGAAATCCTCGCCGCGTGCATGGCCGCTTTCGAGCCGCTGCGCAGCGGATGCCACAGCGGCAGGTCCTGCCCGTCGGCAATCAGGCGGTAGGCGCAGGTCGGCGGCAGCCACGAGAAGGTCGGTAAATTCTCCCGCGTCAGCTTCAGGCAATCAGCCTCCAGCTCAAAACGTCGCGCATAGTTACGGCACTGGCAGGTTTTGATATTCAGCTGGTTACAGGCGACGTTGGTAAAGTAGATAGCATCAGTATCTTCATCCTGCAGCTTATTCAGGCAGCACTGGCCACAGCCATCACAGAGGGACTCCCACTCGGCGTCGCTCATTTGCTCCAGCGTTTTTTGCTGCCAAAAGGGGATATCGGTCATCATTGTTTTCCACTTGCGTCACAGGTGCGGCCTAAAGGCGCACCTTTATAATGGCTTTGGCTCAGGCTTGCAAGCTTAGCGTACCCGAGTGGTAACCGTATAATCGTTCAGCGACACGCTCAGGGTATCACCGGTGCGCATCGGCCCCACGCCCTCCGGAGTGCCGGTCAGCACCACATCGCCGGGCCGCAGCGTGAAGAAACGGCTCATGTAGGCAATCAGTGGAATAATTTTATGGATCATCTCCGCGGTATTGCCCTGTTGACGCACCTCACCGTTCACCACCAGCGTCAGCTGACTGGCCTGCGGATCGTGCCCAAAAGCCGACGCCGGAATAAAACCCGAGAGCGGACAGGCATGATCAAAGCCTTTGGCTTTTTCCCACGGCTGGCCCGCTTTCTTACAGCCGGCCTGGACGTCGCGCAGCGTTAAATCCAGCGCGACGCCATAACCCGCAATGGCCTGCGCCACCGTCGATTCACTGGCCGCCTGCAGCGTGCTGCCGATCAGCACCGCCAGTTCCACTTCGTGGTGCACGGCACCCAGCCCCTGCGGCACGGAGAGCGGCTGACTCAGGTCGCACAGCGCGGTGGCGGGCTTAATAAACAGCACCGGTTCATCCGGGACCGCGCTGCCCATCTCCTGAATATGCCGGGCGTAATTACTGCCCACGCACACCGCTTTGCTCACCGGATAATCGAGCAGCGCCCCTTGCCAGTCGTGATGCTGATACATGTTATGCTCCTGTTAATGTTGTGCTGTCGTTCCTGAGTATGCCCGTTCAGGCGCGCGGCTGTCAGGAAAAAAAGCGCAGCAGGGATAAAATGAGCGGAAACATGCGGGATCAATCGGCAGGGTAACGGGTGGAGATAATTTACGCTAATTAGCTACTCACCCCGCGACAGCAAACAGAGGATTCCTAATTAATCGTTATTATCATTTCCAAGATGCATCTTAAGTAAACTTTCCGCCGGTGGCGGCACTTGTAAATAATACCCCTGCTCCTTCAGCGCCGCTTTAACCTTGGTAAGATCAGCATTCGCCAGCTTTTTCGAGCCATCCAGCGGGATCATCAGGGCATATTGCGGCCGGCCGAAACGCTTCATCAACGCCTCCGGCACGCGCGAAAAATCGTCTTTTTTTTCGACGTACAGGTAGGTCTGGTCGCGGTAGGTGCTTCTGTAGATCACACAAAACATATTTTTTACTCTGTTTAACCTGGTCAGTGACTTGCCTCTATATTGTTGTGACTATAACATGCTTACAGAACATCGGAATAATGCCATTCCGGATAAATAGCCAGAATTGCGGGCACATTTACCGGACGAGCGCTAACAGGACTGAGCCGGACAGATGTCGCAACCGCCCATTGAGTTAAAAGGCAGCAGTTTTACGCTGTCAGTGATTCATTTACACCACGACCGGCCGGACGTGGTCCGCGAGGCTATTCAGGACAAAATTTCCGAGGCGCCGGCTTTTTTAAAACACGCGCCGGTGGTGGTCAACGTGGCCAATCTGCCCGCCGATGTGAACTGGAACGCCATGCAGCGCGCGGTGACCGACAGCGGGTTACGCATTGTCGGCGTCAGCGGCTGCCGGCACGAGCAGCTCAAGCGTAGCCTGAACCGTGCGGGCATCCCGCTACTCTCCGAGGGGAAAGCGCCGGCGCGCAAGCCACAGGATGCGCCGCCGGTCGCTGAGGCCCCGCCGCCGCCGATCCGCACGCGAGTGATCAGTACGCCCGTCCGCTCCGGCCAGCAGATTTATGCCAAACAGTGCGACCTGATCGTCACCAGCAGCGTCAGCGCCGGCGCAGAGCTGATTGCCGACGGTAACATCCACATTTACGGCATGATGCGCGGCCGCGCCCTCGCCGGGGCCAGCGGCGACAGCACCAGCCAGATTTTTTGTACTCACCTGTCAGCCGAACTGGTTTCTATCGCCGGGCAGTACTGGATTATGGATCAGATCCCGGCAGCGTTTTTTGGAAAAGCTGCGCGTCTGTGTTTACAAGACGGCGCCTTAACGATTCAAACATTGTTCTAGACCCCTTTGTGAAGGAAATCATCTTTATGGCACGCATTATTGTTGTTACATCGGGTAAAGGGGGCGTTGGTAAAACCACGTCAAGCGCGGCCATCGCGACAGGGTTAGCGCAAAAAGGCAAAAAGACCGTGGTGATCGATTTCGATATCGGTCTGCGTAATCTTGACCTGATCATGGGCTGCGAACGCCGCGTCGTCTACGATTTTGTCAACGTCATTCAGGGAGACGCCACCCTGAATCAGGCGCTGATTAAGGACAAACGCACCGACAACCTGTTTATTTTACCGGCGTCGCAAACCCGCGATAAAGATGCGCTGACCCACGAAGGCGTGGAGAAAGTGCTCAGCGAACTCGGTAAGATGGGCTTCGATTTCATCGTTTGCGACTCGCCGGCCGGGATTGAAACCGGGGCGCTGATGGCGCTGTACTTCGCCGATGAAGCGATCATTACCACCAACCCGGAAGTGTCGTCCGTGCGCGACTCAGACCGGATCCTCGGTATCCTCTCTTCCAAATCGCGCCGGGCCGAAAACGGCGAAGACCCGATCAAGGAGCACCTGCTGTTAACCCGCTATAACCCGGGCCGCGTCAGTCGGGGAGATATGCTGAGCATGGAAGACGTGCTGGAAATTTTGCGCATTCCGCTGGTGGGGGTGATCCCGGAAGACCAGTCGGTGCTGCGCGCCTCGAACCAGGGTGAGCCGGTCATTCTGGATACCGAAGCCGATGCCGGAAAAGCCTACGCCGATACCGTCGATCGTCTTCTTGGAGAAGAACGCCCTTTCCGCTTCATTGAAGAAGAGAAGAAGGGTTTCCTGAAACGCCTGTTTGGGGGATAAGTTATGGCCTTACTCGATTTCTTTTTATCCCGTAAAAAGAGCACAGCCAACATAGCCAAGGAACGGCTGCAAATTATCGTGGCGGAACGGAGAAGGGGCGACAGTGAGCCCCACTACCTTCCGCAGCTGAAGCGCGATATCCTGGAAGTTATCTGCAAATACGTGAAAATTGACCCGGAGATGGTCAATGTGCAGCTGGAACAACGCGAGGACGACATTTCAATTCTGGAGCTCAATGTGACGCTGCCTGAAATGGAAGAAATGCAGAAATGATGGCACCCTGCTCATAATTATCCCCTGCCTGGCAGGGGATAACGTTTTCAGCCGTCAACCCGCTCCAGTACCGCAGCAAACGGCTTCGCCAACAGGCGACCGCGCCAGCCCGTCAGCAGTTCCGCCTCACCGTCCCGCTCGCGCAGCCCCCAGTGGACGTTCAACAGCTGGTTGATCTGCCGCCGCGAGGCCAGCAGCTCCTGGCTCAGTCCGCTCGCTTCGCTCACCGCCGCCACCGCCGCTTTTAGCGCTTTAAACGTCTGCTTATAGTGCGGATGGTCGATCAGGTTTTGCAGCGGCGCCGGCAGCGCCTCGTCGTCCAGCGCGAGCGCTTCGCTGACCTGCGCCAGCAGCGTTTTACCGTGAAAGCGGATCTCGTGGCCGGTCAGTCCCAGATGATCCAGCTCGCCCAGCGAACCGGGCAGATAGCGCGCCACGCGCCACAGATGCTCCTCTTTCACCACAAAATTGACCGCCATATCTTTCTCACGGGCGGTACGCAGCCGCCACTCCGCCAGGCGCTGCAGCGCGGCCAGCTGGCGCGGACGCAGCTGCCATGCGTTCGTGATATCCCGCCAGGCCTGCGCCGGATCCGCCACCTGCTGGCGTCGCAGACAGAGCTGCCGGCACTCATCAAGCGCCTCTTCCAGCCGCCCGGCTGCGCGGGTTTCCGCCTCCTGCTTCTCCGCCATCGGCAGCAGCCAGCCGACGTCAGCGGCGGCATAGGTCAGCTGGCGCTCCGTCAGCGGGCGGGCCAGCCAGTCAGTACGCGATTCGCTCTTATCCAGCGTCACCCCGCACCAGTGTTCGACCAGCGCCGCAAAGCCGCAGGAGAGGGGTTTGCCGCTGAAGGCGGCGAGAATTTGCGTATCGATCATCGGCGTTGGCACCCGACCAAATTCGTGCAGAAACACGTCCAGATCTTCGCTGCCGGCGTGCAAAATTTTCACCACCGCGGTGTCATCCAACAGGGCGATCAGCGGTGACCAGTCGGTCACCGGCAGCGGGTCGATCAGCGAGAGATGCTCTCCGTCAAACAGCTGCAGCAGCCCCAGCTGCGGATAATAGGTTCGGGTACGGACAAATTCGGTATCGATCGCCACGCGTGCCTGCTGGCGCGCCAGCTGGCACACCTCAGCCAGCCCGGCATCGGTGGTGATCAGGGTATAGTTAAACATAATCTCTCTTCAGCCAGCCGGTCCGGGCCTGGCGCTGAACAAAAAAAACGCCGGTCAGTGCCGGCGTGACGTATCAGGAACGGTGCTTAGCTCGCCGGCGCCGCGCGCTGTGCTTTCGCCGCCTCATCGCGCAGTTCGCGGCGCAGAATTTTGCCGACGTTGGTTTTCGGCAACTCGTCGCGGAACTCGACGATGCGCGGCACTTTGTAACCGGTCAGCTGGCGACGGCAGTGCGCGATCAGCTCTTCTTCACTGAGCGACGGATCTTTCTTCACCACGCACACCTTCACCGCTTCGCCAGATGCGCCGGAGGGAACGCCAATTGCCGCCGCTTCGCGCACCTTCGGGTGCAGCATCAGCACATCTTCTATCTCATTGGGATAGACGTTAAAGCCGGAGACCAGAATCATGTCTTTTTTCCGGTCAACGATGCGCAGAAAGCCCTGCTCATCCAGGGTAACAATATCGCCGGTGCGAAGCCAGCCCTCTTTCAATACTTCCTCGGTGGCGTCGGGGCGTTGCCAGTAGCCCTGCATCACCTGCGGGCCTTTAACGCACAGTTCACCCGGTTCGCCCGGGGCCACCTCGTCGCCGGCGTCATCAACCAGCTTGATGTCCGTCGACGGTACAGGCAGACCAATACTACCATTATGATGGCGGATGTCGTAAGGGTTGACCGATACCAGCGGAGAGCATTCGGTTAAACCGTAGCCCTCCAGCAGGTAGCGTCCGGTGAGCTTTTCCCAGCGCTCGGCCACCGCTTTCTGCACCGCCATACCGCCCCCTGCCGCCAGCCGCAGCTGGGAGAAATCAAGCCGGGAAAATTCGTCATTATTCAGCAGCGCGTTAAACAACGTGTTCACTCCGGTCATGGCGGTAATCGGATAGCTGGCGATCTCTTTCACCAGCCCGGGAATATCGCGGGGATTAGTGATCAGCAGATTGCGACCGCCAAGCTCGGTGAACAACAAGCAGTTCACCGTCAGGGCAAAAATATGGTATAGCGGCAGCGCCGTCACCACCGTCTCGTTGCCCGGCTGCAGCAGGGAGCCGTAGGTCGCTTTGGTCTGCTCGAGGTTAGCCTGCATATTACGGTGGGTCAGCATCGCGCCCTTCGCCACGCCGGTGGTGCCACCGGTATATTGTAAAAAAGCCAGGTCCTCGTTGAGGATTGTCGGCCGGGTGTAAGACAGGCGCTGACCCTGATGCAGGGCGCTGCGGAAAGAAACGGCATTCGGCAGGTGGTACTTTGGCACCAGGCGCTTAACATACTTCACCACAAAGTTAACCAGCGTCGCCTTCACCGGCGCCAGCTGATCGCCCATTCGGGTCAGAATCACCTGCTTCACCGGCGTGTTCGCGACGATCTTTTCCAGCGTATGGGCAAAATTGGACACAATCACGATCGCACTGGCGCCGCTGTCTTTCAGCTGATGCTCCAGCTCGCGCGGAGTATAAAGCGGGTTAACATTCACCACCACCATCCCGGCGCGCAGCACCCCGTACAGCGCAATCGGATACTGCAGCAGATTCGGCATCATCAGCGCCACCCGATCGCCCTTCTTCAAGCCGAGCCCGTTTTGCAGCCAGGCGGCAAATGCGCGGCTGCGCGCTTCCAGCTGGCGATAGGTGATCGCCTGGCCCATGTTCACAAACGCCGGCCGATCGGCGTACTGCTGACAGGCCTGTTCAAACATCTCGACCAACGACGCGTAGCGATCGGCGTCAATCTCTGCCGGCACATCGGCCGGGTAGCGCTGTAGCCACACCTTGTTCAAGGAATCACCTCGGAAATCATTATTTGTTGTCATCAGCCTGTATCCGATCTGCTTTTTAACAATACTTTAACTGAGCGTACCAGTTTGCTGCGCACTCTGTGATAAGGTTGAGAAGCACATCACTAAAATCTGCATCTTGCCCCCCTCATTCGGCAGCGCCGGCGAAAAACAGATAAAAAAAAGGCATACCCGCGCCGGGCGGATATGCCGCAATGCACACTCACGACACTACTGCGTCAGAATAGTTTGTACCTGAGCAGGCCCGGTATTGTAGTAACCAAAGCCCGGTGCGGGCCCCCAATAGCCCCCTCGTCCGTGACGTCCCGGACCGTACCAGATCCAGGGATCGATCGGCTGCGGCGGCATCACCACCTGCTGGGTCATTCGCCAGCGCTGATAACCGGTCGCTTTCACCACGACAAAGGTGTAGCGGGCGTCGCCGATGCGCCCCTGCTCCGTGCCGACAATCGGCCCGACGACCGTGACCATCTGCTGGTTAAAATCCGTGGGGTCGAGAAAACCGTTTACATCCGCATACAAGCGCCCAATGGACGCGGCGCCGAGGATCGGCCGGGCGCTCTCATCGAGCGGCATGGCCGCAATTTCCAGCCGGGTCATGCCGTTACGGTTATCAACTTTTACCACTTTACCGCCGAAGCGCGACTCCTGACCCACGTAAATCTGCGGCGCCGTCAGCACCCGCGCCAAATCCTGCTGCGGCGTAGGAGAGGTGCCCTTCACGGAGTCGGGGACCGAAACACAGCCGCTCAGGCTCAGCGCCATCACCACCGCGGCCGCGACCGTCATTACACGTCTACGCATATCATCTGCACCTTACATTGTTAACTACCGGGTTAACCTGAATAATTAGACTGGTCGCCGAACAATAAGTTGCGCGTTATTCGCGGCCGGGCAATTTTTTCCACGCCACTTCGTTGCGCAGGTAGGTCGGCTCGGCCTGTTCAACCGGCAGGATCGCCCGGCGCTGCCACGCCTGGCGGGCCAGCGGCAGCATATCCTGCGCCGTCGGCAGGGTAACGTCGGTGGCGGTCAGGGCTAGCGCGCTCTCCGCCGCCAGCTGCGGCCACGCCGCCCAGCCGGTCCCTACCGTCGCCCAGCCCCCCTCCAGCGCGGCCATCCGCGCGAGGGCGGCCTCCGGCTTCAGAACGGCTTCGGTGGTCTCACCCTGCCATTCGCCGGCGGCATCGCGCTGATATTCAGCCCAGTAAACTTCCCCCATCCGCGCATCGATCGCCGCCAGCACCCGGGTGGCACCGTGCAACCGCCACGCGCTTTCCGCCATGGTCATCAGCGTCGACACCCCCGCCATCGGCAGGTTAGCCCCCAGCGCCAGCCCCTGCGCAATGCCGATGCCGATACGCACGCCGGTAAAGCTGCCCGGCCCCCGACCATAAGCCAGCAAATCCAGCTGCGACAGCGTCACGCCGTGCCGCATCAGCAGCGCGTCGATCATCGGCAGAATGCGTTGGGTATGCTCGCGCTGACAGGGTTCAAATTGCGCATCCATGACATTGTCACAGGCCAGCGCAACGGAGCAGGCTTCGGTGGCGGTATCAAGGGCTAAAATACGCGGAGACATGGCAACCTCGGGGGTAAGTCGGAAAAAAGTCGGCGCGTAGCATAGCACAGCGCCGGGAAAAACATTAATGCGGTTTGAGGAAGTGTACTGCCTGCTGCAGGTCGCGGGTGCGCGGCGTTGGCGGCAGGCTGTTGAGAAACACTTCGCCATAGGGGCGCATCACCAGCCGGTTATCACAGATAACCAGCACGCCGCGGTCGCTGACATCGCGAATCAGTCGACCCACGCCCTGCTTCAGGGTAATCACCGCGTCGGGCAGCTGGATATCATTGAAGGGGTCGCCGCCGCGCAGCCGACAATCCTCCATGCGCGCCTTGAGCAGCGGGTCGTCCGGCGAGGTAAAGGGCAGCTTGTCGATGATAACCAGCGACAGCGCATCGCCGCGCACGTCCACACCTTCCCAGAAGCTGCTGGTGGCGACCAGCAGCGCATTGCCGCTGGCAATAAACTGTTTCAGCAGCTGGCCTTTGCTGGTCTCCCCCTGCAGCAGCACCGGCAGGGTTAGCCGCTCGCGGAACACCGCCGCGAGATCGCGCATCATGGCGTGGGAGGTACATAAAAAGAAGCAGCGCCCGTTATTGGCTTCAATCAGCGGCTGCAGCATCTCCGCCAGCCGGCGCGCCCCGCCGCGCTCATTGCTCTGCGGCAGATTGCGCGGCACGCAAAGCAGCGCCTGGCGGGCGTAATCAAACGGGCTGTCGAGGATCAGGGTCTGCGCCCGATCGACACCAAGCCTATCGACAAAATGTCCCATTTGCTCATTCACCGCCAGCGTCGCCGAAGTAAAAATCCAGCTGGCCGGCCGTGCCGCCATCACTTCACGAAAGCGTTCCGCCACCGACAGCGGGGTGAGCGCCAGCACAAAGTGGCGGGAAGCGCACTCATACCAGTAGCTAAAGCCCGGCTGGTCAACCGCGCGCACTTTTTTCAACCGCCCACGATAGAGCGCCGCGCGCTCAAAGGCAGCATCCAGCAGCGCCGAGCGGCCGAGTGACAGTTTGGCTACGTCGTAGCAGAGCTCCAGCGCATCGTCCAGCAGGATCAGCGCGCGCACAATCGCCGCATCATTGAGAAGCTCGCGCAGGTTGCCGCGATAGCCCGGATCGCCGAGCGCCAGGCGAAAATCCTGCGTTGCCTGGCTCAGACGATCCGCCGATTTCTGCAGCTGCTGGGCATCGCGCACTTCGGTACGGTAGGCCATGGTCATGTCCCGCGCCAAATCGAGCAGCTGGCGGCTGGAGAGGTGCTGGCCGAAATACTGACTGGCAATATCCGGAACCTGATGGGCTTCATCAAAGATCATCACGTCTGCATCGGGGATCAGCTCGGCAAAACCGCTCTCTTTCACGACCATGTCTGCCAGGAACAGATGGTGGTTAACCACGACCACATCGGCATCCATCGCCCGCCGCCGCGCCTTCACCACAAAGCACTCCTGATAAAGCGGACAATCGCTGCCGAGGCAGTTATCGTTGGTGCTGGTCACCAGCGGCCAGATGGGGCTGTCTTCCGCTACTGCGCCGCAGGTGCTGATATCACCCTCCACGGTCTGGCTCGACCAGCCGCGCAGGTGCACCAGATCGCTCAGCGCCTGCACCGCCAGCTCGCCGCCCGCCAGCGACTGCTGTTCCAGCCGCTCGAGACAGAGATAGTTAGCCCGCCCCTTCAGCAGGGCCACTTTACCGGTAAACGCCAGCGCCTCGGTTACCGTCGGCAGATCGCGACTGTAAAGCTGATCCTGCAGGGCTTTGGATCCGGTGGAGATAATCACTTTTTTTCCGGCACGCAGGGCGGGTACCAGATACGCATAGGTTTTTCCGGTACCGGTGCCGGCTTCGACCACCAGTGATTGCTGCGCGTCGATTGCCTGCGTCACCGCCTGCGCCATCTCGCGCTGCGCCTCGCGCGGTTTGAATCCCGGAATGGCACGCGCCAGCGTCCCTTCCGCTGCAAAATCGTCTGTCACCGCGTCTCACCTGTCGTTCAAAGAGCGCCGATTATGTCAGGAATTCCAGCCATCAGCCAGCCGGCGGATGACAATCCGCCTCGGGTTGTGTCAGGCTATAGCGCTGACTGAAGGGAGGTAATAATGACCATTGAACGTATTGATGTAGGCCCGCGCATGTCCGAAGCGGTGATTCATAACGGACTGGTGTACTACACCAGCGTGCCGGAGAACCTGGAGGCCGATGCGGAGGCGCAGACCGCCAACGCGCTGGCGGTGATCGACGCGCTGCTGACCCGCGTCGGTTCGGATAAAAGTAAGATCCTTGACGCCACGCTGTTTCTGCCGAACCTGGCCGATCTGGACGCCATGAACCGCGCGTGGGACGCCTGGGTGGCCCCGGGCCAGGCGCCGGTGCGCTGTACGGTTCATGCCGGACTGGTCAACCCGGATTACAAGATTGAAATCAAGGTGATCGCCGCGCTGTAGCGGCGCCGGCTTACGCCTTATCGTCGTCCTCATCCTCGAAGCGAACGGCAATGTGCCCGCCCTGGTGCGTTTCACGAATCTCACTGGCCACCAGGGCGATGGCCTCACCGCTGCTCATGCCGTCAGCCATCAGCTGGTGAATGCGCTCCACCGCGGCCTGCTGCTGCTCGTGGGTTAATGCCGGTAATCCGGTGATCATGCTGACTCCTTACGAAGGGTGGCCTTCTTTGACTGCACACAAAGGGGTGTCAGCGTGACAAAAATATGCCAGGCTAACGCTTTTCTCCCCAATTCAAAACATCATGCCGCCAGTCTATCACGCTTTAGAGTACCGCACCGATGCGATCGAGGCGCTGTTTGCGCCCATCGCCCAGCAGCCGTGGGCCATGCTTCTGCACTCCGGGCAGGCCACCCATCAGGACAATCGCTTTGATATTATGGTGGCCGACCCGCGCGTCACCCTGACCACCCGCGGGAGCGAAACGGTGATCGACCGCGGTGGCGATCGCCGCCGCGACGCCGGCGATCCCCTTGCGCTACTGCAGGCGGAGCTGGAAGCGCTGGGGCTGCAGGCAACGCCGCACGAGGACCTGCCGTTCCAGGGCGGCGCGCTGGGGCTGTTTGGTTACGATCTGGGGCGGCGGTTTGAACAACTGCCCGCGCTGGCGGAGGCGGATCTGCACACGCCGGATCTGGCGGTGGGGCTGTATGACTGGGCGATCGTTGCCGACCACCGGCGGCAGCGCCTGACGCTGATTTGTCACGGTGACCCCGCCGCGCGTCTGGCCTGGCTGCGGTCCCAGCCGGCGCCGGCGCGTGCGCCGTTTCGGCTCACTGCCCCCTGGCAGTCGAATATGGACCGCGACGCGTATAATGAAAAATTTGCCCGTATTCAGACATGGCTGCGCGCCGGTGACTGCTACCAGGTCAATCTCGCGCAGCGCTTTAGCGCCCCGTTTGTCGGCGATAGCTGGCTGGCCTTCTGCCGGCTCAATACGCAAAATCGCGCGCCCTTCTCTGCCTGGCTGCGTCTGCCGGACAGCGCCATCCTCAGTTTGTCGCCGGAACGTTTTCTGTCGCTAAAACAGGGGAAAATCCAGACGCGACCAATTAAAGGCACCCTACCTCGGCTGGCGGATCCCCGCGCCGACCGCGAACAGGCCGGGCGCCTCGCGCGATCGCCAAAAGACCGCGCCGAGAACCTGATGATTGTCGATCTGCTGCGTAACGACATCGGTCGCGTCGCCACACCCGGCAGCGTACGGGTACCGGAGCTGTTTGCCGTTGAGCCGTTTCCGGCAGTGCACCATCTGGTGAGCACTATCACCGCCGAGCTGTCACCCGCGCTGCGCGCGACCGACCTGCTGCGCGCCTGCTTCCCGGGCGGCTCGATAACCGGGGCGCCCAAAGTGCGGGCGATGGAGATTATCGAAGCACTGGAGCCGCATCGCCGCAACGCCTGGTGCGGTAGCATTGGCTACCTTAGCCTGTGCGGCGGCATGGATACCAGCATCACCATCCGCACGCTGATCGCGGAAGATAACCGGCTGCACTGCGCCGCCGGCGGCGGCATCGTTGCCGACAGCGAAGCGGCAGCAGAATATCAGGAGACCTTTGATAAGCTGCAGCGCATCCTGCCCTGCCTGCAGGGAGAGATAACGGATGTCTGAGCTGTCGCTGGATCAGTTTTTGACTCGCTTTCTGTTGCAGACTCCTCCCCCGGCCGCGCCGGTGAGCGCTCGCCGCCGGGCGGCGGTGCTGATTCCGGTCGTGCGCCGGCGGCGGCCGGGAGTGATTCTGACCCGCCGCGCCGCAACGCTGCGCCAGCACGCCGGTCAGGTCGCTTTTCCCGGTGGCGTGCAGGATAGCGACGATGCTTCGCTGATGGCCACCGCGCTGCGGGAAGCGCAGGAGGAAATAGCCCTGTGTCCGCAGCAGGTGACGGTGGTGGGCACGCTGCCGCCGGTCACCAGCAGCACAGGCTTTCAGGTGACGCCGATCGTCGGGCTGATCCCGCCCGACCTGCCCTTTGCGCCGAACCCTGATGAAGTGGCGACGCTGTTTGAGATGCCGCTGGCGGAGGCGCTGCGCCTGTCACGCTACGCGCCGCTGGATATCTGGCGACACGGCCAGTCACATCGCGTCTGGCTTTCCTGGTACCAGCAGCACCTTGTCTGGGGAATGACCGCCGGGATCCTGCACCGGCTCGGACAGCAGGTTACCGGCGAGGTTTTTACCGCTGAGACGGCCTTCAGACGCGCTGAAGCATGATAATGCTCTAAGTTTTCCCGTTTCGCCGCGCCATATCACTGACAGCGGCGACAAATTCCTCTATATTCGCCGCATCGCCAGTTGGCAGTCCACTTTTTGTTTTGACTGATTTTCAAGGAGCACCGCGTGATTAGCGTTTTCGACATGTTCAAACCCGGTATTGGCCCGTCCAGTTCCCATACGGTGGGTCCAATGAAAGCCGGTAAACTGTTCGTCGATGAGCTGCGTGACAAGCAGCTGCTCGGCTCAGTGACCCGCGTGGCGGTGGACGTGTACGGTTCGCTGTCGCTCACGGGCAAAGGCCACCATACCGATATTGCCATTATCATGGGGCTGACCGGCGCCAAGCCGGACACGGTAGACATTGATGCCATTCCCGGCGTGATCCGCGACGTGGAGCAGCGGCAGCGGCTGCTGCTGGGCGGCGAGCAGGAGGTCGACTTCCCGCGCGAAGGCGGGATGATATTCCGCAGCGAGAATTTACCCCTGCATGAAAATGGCCTGACCCTGCACGCCTTCGCCGGCGATAAGCCGCTGTACAGCAATACCTGGTACTCCGTCGGCGGCGGATTTATCGTTGATGAGGCGCACTTTGGCCAGCCGGTACTGGATGAAGTCACCGTCCCGTGGCCCTTCCACAGCGCCAAAGCGCTGTTGGCCCACTGCCATGAAACCGGCCTCTCGCTCTCCGGTCTGGTGATGAAAAATGAGCTGGCATTACACAGCCGCGAGGAGATAGGCAACTATTTCGCCAACGTCTGGCAAACCATGCGCGACTGCATCGATCGCGGGCTGAATACCGAGGGCGTGTTGCCCGGTCCGCTGCGGGTTCCGCGCCGCGCCGCCGCCCTGCGCCGCATGCTGGTCGCCTCCGATAAGCTCTCCAGCGACCCGATGAACGTCATTGACTGGGTCAATATGTTTGCGCTGGCGGTCAATGAAGAGAACGCCGCCGGCGGCCGGGTGGTTACCGCTCCGACCAACGGCGCCTGCGGGATCGTTCCGGCAGTGCTGGCCTACTACGATCATTTTATCGAATCGGTTAGCCCGGAAATCTACACCCGCTATTTTCTCGCCGCCGGCGCGATTGGCATTCTGTATAAAATGAATGCCTCCATTTCCGGCGCGGAAGTGGGCTGTCAGGGAGAGGTGGGCGTGGCCTGCTCAATGGCCGCGGCCGGCCTCGCCGAGCTGCTGGGCGCCAGCCCGGAGCAGGTGTGCGTGGCGGCGGAGATCGGCATGGAGCACAACCTGGGTCTGACCTGCGACCCGGTGGCCGGTCAGGTACAGGTTCCGTGCATTGAACGTAACGCCATTGCGTCCGTGAAGGCGATCAACGCGGCGCGAATGGCGATGCGTCGCACCAGCGAACCGCGCGTCTCGCTGGATAAGGTGATCGAAACCATGTATGAAACCGGCAAAGACATGAATGCCAAATACCGTGAAACCTCGCGCGGTGGGCTGGCTATCAAGGTCCAGTGCGACTGACCGCTCGCGCGGCGACACACCGTCCCGGTGGCGGGGTGTCGCCACCGTATGCCCAACGCCAGCACCTCACGTCCTCTGCCTCGCTTCCTTCCGAATCCGATTTCGCCCCCTCAATTTTCCACCTCTGCACTAAACTTCAGGCGCCGCGCGCCGATAACCCGGTTCGGTCTCTTAGCGTGCGTGTTTCTTAAGAAGGTGGTTGCTGATGCACATGTCCCAGCAAATGGTTGGACAGTTTCGCCGCCGGCGACTCGTTGTCGCCGCAATCGTGGCGGGGATCGTGCTAATACTGACCCTGACGGTGGGCGTTATCCGGGAAGAGAACCACATTGAGCAGCAGGCACAGGCCTTTGCCCGTAGCGCCGTCACCCGCTTTGACAAACTCTTCTCGCCGCTGGACATTTCCGCCAGCAACGCGCTGGGGCTGGTTGGGCTGAGCTGCGACGCGGTGCGCCAACCGCTGATCGAAAAGCTGGCGATACTGCAAACGGTGCGCGCGATCCTGCTGGTCAGCGAGAATACGCTGTATTGCTCCAGCATTTTTGGCGCGCGCGCGCAGAGTTTTAGCCAGCGCTATCCGGAGCTGGCGGTCAATAATCAGCACATGCTGCTCACCACCGACACGCTGCTGCTAAAAGGCTCGCCGATCCTGCTGCTGTGGACGCCGCAATCGACCGATAACCGCGCGGGCATACTGCAGGCAATCAACATTGAGATGATCGCCAGCTACTTGCTGGAGCCCTCTCAGCCTTGGGTGGAGCGGGCAGTATTCAGCGTCGGTGGCAAAAGTCTGGAGTACGGCAATCCGCTGATTGAGCCGACGCAGGCGGCAGACGGTGAGGTCACCTACGTCGAAAGCTCACTGCGCTATCCCTACACCATCACCCTGTACGGTCCCTCACCCACCGCGCTGGCGCTGTCGCGCCTGCCTTCTCAGCTGCCGCTGGCCCTGCTGCTGTCCCTGCTGACCGCCTACATTATCTGGCTGGCCACCGCCACTCGCATGAGCTTCTCCTGGCAGATTGGCTATGGTATCAGCGCGCGGGAATTCCACGTCTGGTGCCAGCCGCTGATCAACGCCCGCAGCGGCGATTGTTACGGTATTGAACTCCTGCTGCGCTGGCGTACTGAGCGGCAAGGCTGGATCCCGCCGGACGTGTTTATCCCGATTGCCGAACGACAAAACCTGATCGCACCGCTGACCCGCTACGTACTCAGCGACGTGGTCGCCCACCTGCCACTGCTGCCGCGCCAGCCTAATTTTGTGATAGCCATTAACGTCGCGGCCAGCCATTTTCATCAGCAGGCGATCCTTGACGATTTGGATGCGCTGTGGTGGCCGGCCCATCCGGTGCCACAGCTGGTGGTCGAACTGACCGAGCGCGACGCGCTACCGGCGGTCGATCAACAGGCGGTGACCTGCCTGCAACGACGCGGTGTCAAAGTGGCAATTGATGATTTTGGAACCGGGCACAGCTCGCTTGCCTATCTGAAAACGCTGAATCCGGACGTGTTAAAAATCGATAAGGTGTTTACCGCCGCGATCGGGACCGACGCCATCAACGCCACCGTCACCGATATGGTGATCGCGCTGGCCCAGCGGCTGGATATTCGCCTGGTGGCGGAGGGGGTGGAAACGGCGGAACAGGCAGATTATCTGCGCGACAGAGGGGTAGATGTGTTCCAGGGATACTATTTTGCACGCCCGATGCCGCTGGAGGCATTCGCTGGCTGGCTACAACACCATCGGCAGACAGTCGCTGAGCAGACGGTGGCTGAACAGGCGGCCTGACGCCGCGGTCGGCCGCCAGATGCCGGCAGCCTGACGGCTGCCGGGAGGGCGACACGCTACTCCTCTTCGTCGCTGTCAACGTGCAGTTTGGTGATTCGCACCAGGTCGATACGGTAGTCCGTCGCCTCTACGATCTGGAAGGTCAGCGGCGGCAGCGTGATCACGTCACCAGCGCGCGGAAACTGATCGTTTTGCGCAATCAGCAGCCCGGCCAGCGAGGCAAAATCCTCGTCCGGATTCACCAGTCCCTGGGTGTCCAGCAGCTGCTGCAGCGCGTGCAGATCGGTGCCGCCTTTCACCAGCCAGCCATCGCCGTCGGCAATCACATCCGGGGTCTCATCCTCGTCCGGGAACTCGCCGGCAATTGCCTCCAGCACGTCGAGCGGAGTAATCAACCCCTGTACCACGCCAAACTCGTTGGTGACCATCACGAAACTGCCTTTCGCCCGGCGCAACACCGCCAACAGATTGATCGGATCCAGCGTCTCCGGCACCATGATCGGCGGCGAGGCGCTGGCAAACGCTTCAATATTGATGCCGTGATCCAGCGCAACCAGCAGCTCCTTCGCCCGCACCACGCCGACCACCTCATCGAGTTCGCCACGACAGACCGGGAAAAGGCTGTGTGGTGTATCCAGCAGCTGCACGCGCACGTCGTCGACGGGCCGGGTAGCATCCACCCACGAGATTTCGCCGCGCGGCGTCATGATGCTGCGAATGGAGCGCGAGGCCAGCGTCAGCACCCCGGTTATCATATAGCGCTCTTCGTCAGCAAAAGCTTCTTTCGGCAGATTGACCGGGCTTTCCACGTGGTTTTCCACCTGCGGCTCGGCGCTGGCGGCGCGCGCTTCGCGGCGCCCGCCCATCAGGCGCAGAATCGCCTCGGCGGTCCGTTCGCGCATCGGCCGGTGTGACTGATGGCGGATAAAATTGCGCCGTGCTATCTGATTAAACAGCTCAATCAGGATCGAGAAGCCGATGGCCGCATACAGATAGCCTTTCGGAATGTGGAAACCGAACCCTTCCGCCACCAGGCTCAAACCAATCATCAGCAGGAAGCTGAGGCACAGCACCACCACCGTGGGGTGCGCGTTAACAAAATTGGTCAGCGGACGGGAAGCCAGCAGCATCACGCCCATGGCAATCACCACGGCGGTCATCATGATCGGCAGATCATTCACCATACCCACGGCGGTAATCACCGCATCGAGGGAAAACACCGCATCAAGCACCACAATCTGCGCCACCACCGCCCAGAAGCTGGCGTAGCCCTTGCTATTGTCTCCACTGTGATCGCGATTTTCCAGCCGCTCGTGCAGCTCCATCGTGGCCTTAAACAGCAGAAACAGGCCTCCGCACAGCAAGATCAAATCGCGTCCGGAAAAGCTGAACATGCTGATGCTAAACAGCGGGCGCGTCAGGGTCACCAGCCAGGAGATCAGCGACAGCAGGCCAAGTCGCATCAGTAGCGCCAGCGACAGGCCGATCAAACGCGCCTTATCACGCTGTTTGGGCGGCAGCTTGTCAGCCAGGATGGCAATAAACACCAGGTTATCAATCCCCAGTACGATTTCCAGCACGATGAGCGTCAGTAACCCGGCCCAGATTGAGGGGTCTAAAAAGATGTCCATTACAGATAAAGACTCCGGAAAAAGGAACAGAAAAGCGCCCGAATCGACGTGGCGAATCCAGGGTGAAAAGGCAAAGAGGCGGTGCGAATAGCGTCCCCGAACGGGACAAATGCGTAGGCCAACAGGCCCGGAGGTTCAGTTAAGCGACGTCGGTGACAGTCCATAGGGAGGGCTGAGGCCCGTTACTCCTGTATTGAAAAGGACCTCTACTTTATCAGGACGCAACGGCGCGTCAAATTTTTTCTTCGCGCCGTCGACCCGGCCGCTGCATCAGCTCAATTTGCCCCCTCCCGCGGCTTTTGCCACAGGGTCAGCAGAAAGTCGGCCTCGCAGGAAAAGGTCTCGCTGTCGGCCAGCGCCTGCCACAGCGCGGGCGAGGCGCGCCAGGCCAGCGGCGTCATTTGCAACAGCGCCACCGCCTCATCACCGCGCAGCGTCAGGGAGGTGTTGAGCGACTGCTGGCTCAGTCGGGTCAGCCCCGGCAGCTGCTCATCGGCCACGTCATGCAACTTCACGTCATCATAAATGCGGGCTTTAAACTCGATCAGATGACGCGGCCCCGGGGTGACGGTCAACACGACCCCACCCGGCTTCAGCACCCGCGCGATTTCAACGGGATGGCACGGCGCATAAATGCGCAGCAGCGCATCCAGGCTGGCGTCGGCTACCGGCAGTCGCTGGCTGGAGGCGACGATAAACTGGCACGCCGGATAGCGGCGCGCCGCGGCGCGTACCGCCTCTTTCGATATGTCCAGGCCGGTAACTTCGGCCCGCAGCCCCGCCCTGACGGCGTCGGTGTAATAGCCTTCGCCGCAGCCAATGTCCAGCAGTACTCCGCCAGCCGGAACCCACTGCGCCAACAGGGCCACCGCCCGCTGCTGCAGCGGCTGGTAATGGCCGGCCTGCAAAAAAGCGCGCCGCGCCTGCAGCATCTCCCGGCTGTCGCCCGGCGCCTTTGAACGCTTATGCTGGACCGGCAGCAAGTTAACATACCCTTCCCGCGCCCGGTCAAAAGTGTGACCTCGCTCACAGCGCAGCGGCCCGCCGCTGTCGGCGAGAGGAAGGTGGCAGAGTGGGCAAATCAGGTGCATAGCGGAGTCCTTTTACAATCAGGCGACCAGTGTACCCTGAAGCGCCGCTCATGCCGAGCCTGCTCAGGAGTGGGAAGACGCGTCCGCCCGGTTTATCACCAGCACGTTATTCTGTCCCGGCGGTAAACCGTCCGGCCGCACGTTCTCAAGACGTAGCACGTCACCCATAATTTGGCTGAATACCGGCGCGGAGACCGCCCCACCATAGTATTTGCCGTTATCCGGCTCGTTAATCACCACCACCAGCGCAAAACGCGGGTGGCTGGCCGGGGCCACGCCGGCCGTGTAGGCAACGTATTTATCGATATAGTGCCCCTGGGGACCAATTTTTTTGGCCGTGCCGGTTTTCACCGCCACGCGGTAACCGCGCACCGCGGCCTTGATCCCGCCACCGCCGGGTAGCGCGACGCTCTCCATCATATGTTCAACCTGATGCACCAGCGCTTCCGGCATCACGCGCGTGCCCAGCACCGGCGGATCAACCCGGGTGATGGAGAGTGGGCGATAAATACCGTAGCTGCCTATGGTGGCGTAGACCCGCGCCAGCTGCAGCGGAGTGACCATCAGGCCATAACCGAAGGCAAAGGTCGCGCGATCAAGATCGCCCCAGCGGCGGCGCTGCGGCAGCAGGCCACGGCTCTCGCCGGTGAGTCCCAGTTCGGTCGGCTGACCGAGGCCGAACAAACGGTAGGTCTGCTCCAGCACCGCGACCGGCATCGCCAGTGACAGGCGCGACACGCCGGTGTCACTCGATTTTTGTAGAATACCGGTCAGGGAGAGCGACGGATAATAGCCCACATCGCGAATGGTGTGACCGGACAGCGTAAACGGGTGAGTGTCGATCACGCTGTCCGGCCGGACGATGCCCTGCTTCAGCGCGGTCATCACCACCATGGGTTTAACCGTTGAGCCGGGTTCAAACGTGTCGCTGATGGCACGATTGCGAAAATCATCGGTGGTGGCCCCGGCGCGGTTATTGGGATTGAAGGTCGGGACGCTGGCCATCGCGAGAATTTCACCGGTTTTCACGTCCAGCAGTACCGAGGCGCCGGAAGCGGCTTTATTCAGCGCCACCGCGTTGGCCAGCGCCTCCTCGGTGACCGTTTGTAACCGCTCGTCAATGCTCAGTATCACGTTGTGCGCCGGCTTACCGGCGCGGGTAGCAATGTCTTCGATCACCTGGCCATGACGATCTTTTCGCACCACCCGCTGGCCGGCCTGCCCGGTCAGCGCCCGGTTAAAACTCTTTTCAACGCCCTCAATCCCCTGGTCATCGATATTGGTGAAGCCCAGCAGGTTAGCGGCGGTATGGCCGGCCGGATAGAAGCGGCGCGACTCCTGTTGCTCATACACCCCGGGCAGCTTGAGTTTGGCGATATACTCCGCATCAGCCGGTTCAATCTGTCGCGCCAGATAGAGAAAGCGGCTGTGCGGCGCATGCGCAATGCGGTGGGCCAGGGCATCCAGCGGCGTATCCAACATCCGGGCCAGCGCCTGCCACCGCGCATCACTGCCCACGCCGCCCCCCGCGAGCAGGGTTTTAGGATCGGCCCAAATGGCCTTGACCGGCACGCTCACCGCCAGCGGATTGCCGTGGCGATCGAGGATCATGCCGCGGTGCTCATTCAGCGCTTCCACCCGCAGCGAACGCATGTTCTCCTGTTCCACCAGCGGGTCCGGCGCGATAATCTGCAGCCACGCCGCCCGGCCGAGCAGCAGCAGTAACGATCCCAAAATACCGGCGCAGATCAGGCCGAAGCGCCACTGAATAAAACTGGCCGTCATGTGTTTAAGTTTGCGCACTGCCTCTCACCGTGTGGGTCTAAATGATTGAAATATTTAACCCGATCGGCGCCAGTCCAGACCAGAAAACAATCCTGCCAGGCCGTGTCTTTTTGCAACAAAGCGCAACGACCGGTGACAAGACAAAAAAAAGCCCCGCGCGATGCGCGGGGCTGGAAAGGTGGCTGTCATCGTGAGCATAAGGCCCACGAGGCGCACGGCTTAGATAGCGGTGACGTTAACAGCGGCAGGACCTTTCTGGCCGTCCTGAATTTCGAACTCAACGTTCTGGCCTTCAGCCAGGGTTTTGAAGCCGTTACCCTGGATGGCGGAGAAGTGTACGAACACATCTTTGCTGCCGTCAGCCGGAGTGATGAAGCCGAAGCCTTTAGACTCGTTGAACCACTTAACCTGACCTTTAATCTTTGCCATTTTGCAAATTCCTTAGAGTGTTATTTAGCCCGAAGGCCGTCTTACAGAGAAACCAGAGACATTACTGCATGAGGCACAAATAAAAGTCCGGCAAGAAAAGTGGTATTCAACGAAAACGTCTTTACTCGATACTTCTTAACGGAGATGCCATACATAAACAGAACTGTACCTCGTTTTACCCAAAAGGTTTATCACATACTCTTTAATTGATCGCAAGCCATTTTTATTGCCTGAATCATGGAGTGCGCACTGCCTTCCGGGGATGGTGATATAATGCACAACTATGCACACCTGATGCAAGTCGTCCAGCCACTAATTTTGGTTTCCGCGTGCGCCGCATAGACCCATATCTCACCTGCGGTTCGGATCGCCGCACGCTGCGGTTAAGCTAATGCATAATCCGGGCATACTTATAACCCTGACATAGATATAAAACGGGAAACGTTAGCGCGTTACGCGTGCGCCGCGATAGTCTGACACATGCCCGGCCGCCGGGGGCTGCACCAGATTAATACGTTATCCATGCTGCTTGCACCGGAATAAAGCAGACTGGCGATAATATTCCATTACCGCCGCAGCAAATGTTAAATAATGAAACTGTAATGATAATACTCACAAATAAGCTCATACCGCGCGCTATTAGCGATCGCGCCGTTCGCCAATTTTCCACGGTAGAAACGTGTCGCGCGCGTCAGGCCAGGCGGCGACGGCGGCGGCCAGCGCCGCCGGCGCCGCATCCAGTGATTCATCGGCTAACTCAAACACGCCCCAGTGGATGGGGAGTGTCAGCGGCATCCCGCAGGCGCGCCATAGCGCTACCGCCTGCGCCGGATTCATGTGCTGCCCCTGCATAAACCACTCCGGCTGCCAGGCGCCGGTCGGGAGCGCCAGCAAATTAAAGGGTCCCAGCCGCTGCGGGATCGCCAGCAGCCGATCGCTGGCACCGCTGTCGCCGCTGAACCAGAAGCGCAGTCCAGGGGCCTGCAGCACAAAGCCACACCACAGCGAGCGATTACGATCGAACGGGGTGCGCATGCTCCAGTGACGCGCCGGCACCGCGTGCACCACCCAGCCGTCGCGGGCGTGCGATTGCCACCAGTCCAGCTCCACGACTCGCCGCGCACCCAGCCGGCTAAACCAGCGTTTGAGCCCCAGCGGCACCACCACCTCCACATCGGGAAACCGGCGCAGCAGCTGCCGGACGGTTCGCCGATCGAGGTGATCGTAGTGATTATGGGAGATCAGCAGCCAGTCCAGCCCGGGCAGATCGTCAACGACCAGCGGCGGCGGCGTTTTACGCGCCGGTCCGGCAAACGGCAGCGGCGAAGCGCGAGCCGATAGCACCGGATCGATCAGTACGTAGCGCTGCTGCAGCCGCAGCAGCAGTGACGCATGCCCCAGCCACCAGACGGCATCGCCGCTGCCGCTGAGATCAGCGGCCTGCCACCAGCGGCGACAGAAGCCAGCATAACCCTCCGCCGGCGGCCGCGGCAGCCCCGCCGCCTTACGCTCGCGCCGCCAGCGCCGAAAATCCCCGGGCCGCCGCGGATCCGGTTCGGGATTGTGGAACCCCTCCGGCGCGTGGTGCGGCAGTAGGGGGTCGTACCAGGGATTTTTCCATGCCATGACGGGAACCTCAGCGTTCGGCTACCAGGTGGATCAGATCGGACGTCTGTTCATCATCGTCGGGGGCCGTCTGGCGCGGGCTGTCTGCGCCCCGCTCGGCCAGGCGACGCAGCAGCTGATTTTGCCGCTTCTGCTCTTCCAGCAGCGCCTCCAGCAGGCGGATCTGTTCGCTGGCGCGCACGCTGGCGCGATTAACAAAAAACCATGCCAGCAGCGCCATCAGCGCGCTCAGAGCGATGGCGGCCAGCGAGACGAGGCTTTCACCCCCGGATACTAATTCATTCATAACGGCCTCAGGGTCGTGTGACAGAAGCCTGATGCATTCAGGCTGACGGCAGATTGTAACGGCTGCAGCCGCACAGCCGCAATTCGCCATTGTTGTCATCCTGTAACCCACCGACATTTTCAGTCCCCTCTGAGTGAATCGCCGTAAAAGCGCGCTATGATTAGCCTGTTGCAGCGCGAGACGCCGCGTTGCTCATGCCTCTAAAATAAGGAGAAATAATGAGAATACTGGTGCGCCTGATCCTGCTGGTGGCGGTGGTCTGGCTGGGATTATTATTCAGCGGCTACGGCGTGCTGATCGACAGCAACAAAAATATTGCCGGGGTAGGCCTGCAGTGCGAATACCTGACCGCCCGTGGGACGGTCACCGCTCAGTACCTGCATACCGACAGCGGGATCATTGGCGTAACCGACTGTCCGCTGCTCAAGAAAAGCACCGACGTGGTCGACAGCAGTCAGTAATCCGCTCGCGGGCGGCTCCGCCGCCCGCACAGGTTCCAGCGCCGGGACGTACATTCCCCGCCAAAAATCTTTAACATAGCGACATTCACCCTGCGCGCACTTTTCTATGTCATCATCACTCCCGCACGACGGCCTGCCGCTCCCGGCACGCAATGGCGCCATTCTGGCGATTATCACTGGACTGAACCCTGGCGGTGCTGGACGGCGCGATTGCCAACGTGGCGCTGCCGACCATCGCCGCGGATCTCCGCACCAGTCCGGCAGAATCAGTATGGATCGTTAACGCCTATCAGCTGGCGATCATTGTCTGCCTGCTGCCCTTCTCGTTTCTCGGTGAGATGGTTGGCTATCGCCGCGTTTATCAGGCCGGGCTGCTGCTGTTTAGCTGCACCTCGCTGCTGTACGCTCTCGCCGACTCTCTGACGCCGCTCACGTTGGCGCGGGTGCTACAGGGGATCGGCGGTGCAGCGCTGATGAGCGTCAATACCGCCCTGATTCGGATTATCTGGCCGCGCCGCTGTCTGGGGCGCGGCCTAAGTATCAATTCCCTGGTCGTGGCCGTCGCGTCTGCGGCCGGCCCGACGGTGGCTGCCGGGATCCTGGCCGTCGGTCACTGGCCGTGGCTGTTTTTGATCAACCTGCCACTGGGGGCGCTGGCGCTGGCGCTGGGCTGGCGCTTCCTGCCGCCCAATCCGCTGCCGGCCAGCACCCGGCGTTTTGATCTGCCCAGTGCGGTGATGAACGCGCTGTTTTTTGGCCTGCTGGTGGCGCTACTCAGCGGCGTGGCGCAGGGACAGTCACGCGGCGTCCTTCTCGGTGAACTGCTGCTCCTGCTGCTGGTCACGCCGCTGTTTATCCGCCGGCAGTGCGGGCTCGCGGTGCCGCTACTGCCGGTAGATTTGCTGCGCATTCCGCTATTTTCTCTCTCCATCGCCGCCTCGGTGTGCGCTTTCTGCGCGCAGATGCTGGCGATGGTGTCGCTGCCGTTCTGGCTGCAGAGCGGACTGGGACGCAGTGAGGTGACCAGTGGGCTGTTGCTGACCCCGTGGCCGCTGGCCACCATGGTGCTGGCGCCGATCGCCGGACGATTAATTGAGCGCTTTCATGCCGGTCTGCTGGGGGCGGTGGGACTCGGCCTGTTTGCCTGTGGGCTGCTGCTGTTGGCCCTGCTACCGACGGCACCGACGGATGCGGATATCATCTGGCGCATGGCGCTGTGCGGCGCCGGATTTGGCCTGTTCCAGTCGCCTAATAATCATACCCTGATCACCGCCGCCCCGCCCGTGCGCAGCGGCGGAGCCAGCGGCATGCTCGATACCGCGCGCTTGCTGGGACAAACCAGCGGCGCCGCGCTGGTGGCGCTGATGTTCAATCTGTTCGCCGCCAGCGGCACCCATGCCAGCCTGCTGCTGGCCGCCGGCTTCGCCGCAGCGGCGACGCTGGTCAGCGCCCTGCGCCTGTCGCAGCCCGACGCCGTGCGCCCACAATAAATCAGGCCGCCCGGAGGCGGCCTGATGGACAAAGAAACCCGGGATTACTTCAGATATTCACCGCTGCGCAACGCGTCAATGCGCTTATCCAGCGGCGGGTGCGACATAAACAGTTCGCTGAGGGATTTCGATTTGCCGTTAATGCAAAACGCCATCATGCTGCTGGCTTCCTGCGGCTCATAGCTGGTTTTCAGCCGCTGCAGGGCGGCAATCATCTTCTCGCGCCCCACCAGGCGAGCTGAACCGGCATCGGCGTGAAACTCACGGTGGCGAGAGAACCACATCGTGATGATGCTGGCGAGAATACCGAACACCAGTTCCAGCACCGTAGCCACCGCAAAATAGACCAGCGGGTTGCCGTTACTGCTCTCTTCCCCGTCGCGGTTGCCGGACAGGAAGCCGGAAGCCACCTGAGCGATGATACGTGAAATAAAGATAACAAAGGTGTTCACCACTCCCTGAATCAGGGTCATGGTCACCATATCACCATTAGCAATGTGGCTGATTTCGTGCGCCAGCACCGCCTCAGCTTCGTCACGGCTCATGTTTTGCAACAGGCCGGTTGAAACGGCAACCAGTGACGCATCGCGACGCGCGCCGGTGGCAAAGGCGTTAATATCCGGCGCGTGGTAAACCGCCACCTGCGGCATGGCGATTCCCGCCTGGCGCGCCTGCTGCGCCACGGTCTCCATCAGCCAGCGCTCAGTGTCGTTACGCGGCTGTTCAATCACTTCACCGCCAACGGAACGCAGCGCCATCCACTTGGACATCAGCAGTGAAACAAACGCACCGCCAAAGCCAAACAGGCCTGCCATGATCATCAGGCCCTGCACGCTGCTTGACTGGATCCCCGTCAGGCTGAGGATCAGCCCGAATACCAACATGACGCCCAGGTTGGTGAGCAGGAAAAGAGCAATACGCATCATAAAATATATTCAACCTCGATGGTGTGATGTAAAAATCCGCCGGCGCCTTGCCGGGTGTCTCTATCGTAGGGTCAGCGCCGTGCTTTTCAAGTGACCTTAACCTTTAACCGCCTAAAAACAGAAAACTTTACATTTTGTCGCAGGTTGTCGCGTGCAGGACGGCGGGCATAAAAAAGGCAGACCGAAGTCTGCCCTGCTGACCATGACCTGCGCGGCCTATTTTGCCGCCGCGGGGTCCGCCGCCGGAGAGTCCAGATGCGCGAGATCCAGCGCAATCTTCACCGTTTCATCCAGATAGGGGTCCGGCTCTTTGTAATCTTTCGGCAACGCCTCCAGATTTGCCAGCGGTTTTTTCCCCTCTTTCTTCAGCCGCTCGTTGATCCGCGACAGACGCAGTGCGTCATCCTCGTGGTTCTCCTTTTCGCGCTGCTGCAGATTCAGCGACACGCGGTTGCGCTTTTCTTTCATCGCGTTAAAGCGGGCAATGTCCTTAATGATGTACTGGAACTCGGCGTCCTGGGCAATCCGCTGGTCGTGCGCCTGTTTGATGCGCGCCTCCAGCGGCGTCAGATCGCCGGTTTTCACCCAGGTGGCCGCATTAATGCTGTCCCACGGTAGCGCGTTGTCCTCAAACTTCTCGCCGGTTTCAATCGCTTCGTTACCGGTCGGCATCAGCACGTCCGGCGTTACGCCTTTGCGCTGGGTGCTGCCGCCGTTGATGCGGTAGAATTTCTGGATGGTGTACTGCACCGAGCCCAGCGCCGGCCACTCCGGACGCAGCATCTGATCGTAGATGCGGTTCAGCGAGCGGTACTGCTGGACAGTGCCTTTACCGAAGGTCGGTTCACCGACAATCAGCGCGCGGCCATAGTCCTGCATTGCCGCAGCAAAAATTTCCGATGCCGACGCGCTGAAGCGATCAACCAGCACCACCAGCGGCCCTTTATAATACACGATGCCGTCGTTATCGCTGTCTTCGCGGACCTTACCGTTGTTATCGCGCACCTGCACTACCGGACCACTGGGGATAAACAGCCCGGAGAGCGAGACCGCTTCAGTCAGCGCCCCGCCGCCGTTGCTGCGCAGATCAATCACCACGCTGCTGACGTGCTGTTTTTCCAGCTTTTGCAGTTGCACTTTCACATCGTCCGTCAGCCCGACGTAAAAGCCCGGAATATCCAGCACGCCAACTTTCTCTTTGCCGATGGTTTTGACCGACATTTTCACCGCGCGGTCTTCCAGGCGAATTTTTTCACGCGTCAGCGTCACGATGCGGGTTTTGGTGCCTTTTCCGGCCGGCAGGATTTCCAGGCGTACTTTGCTGCCTTTCGGGCCTTTGATTTTGGAGACCACATCGTCCAGCCGCCAGCCAATCACATCTTCCATTGGCTTACCGGGCTGGCCGACCGCCACCACACGGTCACCGACGCTGATGGCTTTGCTCTTGGCTGCCGGACCGCCGGCGACCATGGAGTTGATCACCGTGTAATCATCATCCATCTGCAGCACCGCGCCGATCCCCTCCAGGGAGAGGCTCATCTCGGTATTGAACTGCTCGGTATTGCGCGGTGACAGGTAGTTAGTATGCGGATCGATCTCGTGCGCGAAAGCGTTCATCGCCAGCTGGAACACATCCTCGCTGTTGCTCTGCGCCAGCCGGCGGATGGCAAAGTTATAGCGCTTGGTCAGAATATCGCGGATCGCTTTCTCATCTTTACCGGTGAGTTTGAGGCTCAGCTCATCGTATTTGACCTTGGCATCCCAGAGCGCGTTCAGCTCGGCCTCATTTTGCGGCCAGGGCGCTTTGCCACGGTCGAGATCGATGGTGTCGTTGCCGCTGAAGTTCATCGGCTTATTGAGCAGGGTCAGGGCGTACTGATAGCGTTCAAACCGACGCTTCTGCGCCAGGTTGTAGAGATCGTAAAACAGCCCAAGCTGCCCGGTTTTCAGTTCGTCGGCCAGCTCGCCCTTGCGGGGCGCGAAGCGGGCAACATCGGAGGCCAACAGCACGTTATGACTGTAGTCCAGCATATTCAGGTAGCGATCGAAGATTTTGGCGGAAAACGCCGGATCGAGATCGAACTGCCGATAGTGCGAGCGGGTAAAACGCGAGGTGACGCGCTCGCTGACCGTCGCGTGCTGCGGTTCCTGATGAAGCTGCGGGATTTGATCGGCGCGGGTAATGTTATCCGCGCTGGCCAACGCCTGGCCTGCAAGCAGCAGGCCGGCGAGAGCCGTCATTTTAAAAAAGGTGTTCATGCCGTGGTCGGCCTCCGTTTCAGAACTGCAAGTGTTCTGCGCGTACAATCAATGCCATGCCGGAAGCCAGCTGGACACGAACGCCATCTTTGCTGATTTCGAGAATGGTGGCGTCCATTGCACTTTTGCCCGCCTTGACTTTAATGGCCTGGCCCACCTGCAATTCGGAGGTATCGGTCACCGGTTTCGCCGCGGCCTGAGGCGCAGCCTGCGCGGCAGTTTTTTCCTGACGCTGGGGCTTCTCACGCGCGGGTTGGCGCGATGCGGCGGCGCCTTCGGTTTTACGCGGCTGCGGTTTACGCGGACGGCGCGGCGCGGTGGCGTCGGTTTCACCGGCTTCGCGCTTCTTCGCCTGCTGCTGTTGGCGCTGCGCCTGAACCCGCGCTTTCGCCTCTTCCAGCTGCTTGCGCGCGTGCTCTACGTGCTGCTCGTCGAGCTCGCCGCAGGGATTGCCGTCGAGATCCACACGGGTCGCACCGGCTTTAATACCGTGCAGGTAGCGCCAGCTCGACGTGTAGAGGCGCAGCGCGGAGCGCAGCTGCGTTTTACTCAGCATATTTTCGCCCTGCACTCTTTCGACCAGGTCCTGAAAGATACCGATCTTCAGCGGGCGCGCTTCACCCTCAGCGGCGAAGCACTGAGGGAAACGGGCCGCCAGCCAGGCGATAACTTCTTTACTACTGTTCAACTTAGGTTGATTTTCCATGAAATTTCCTGATTACAACGGATTTGCCGACCAGCGCAGGCATGAACAGGCGACATTATAATGACCCCATCGACAATTGCCATGCTTCCAGCACGTTAGCTGCCGTTCAGATGCAGAATTTTTTCTACATTGCTGGCCGCCAGCAGCTGGCAAAGCCCGTCGGTCAGGGTCCGCAGGCCGGCTTCATCGTCGGCATCAAAGCGCTGGTGTTGCGTGCTATCAATGTCCAGCACGCCGATCAGCCGGCCATTTACCCGCAGCGGCAGGACAATTTCGGCATTGCTGGCGGCATCGCAGGCGATGTGTCCGGGGAAGGCGTGCACGTCATCTACGCGTTGTACCTCACCGCTGGCCATGGCTGCGCCACACACGCCTTTGCCTACCGGGATGCGTACGCAGGCAATCTTGCCCTGGAACGGCCCGAGAACCAGCGTGTTTTCTTCGGTCAACAGATAGAAACCCGCCCAGTTAACGCCGTCCAGGCGTTCAAACAGCAGTGCGCTGCAATTACCCATTATCGCCAGAAAACTGGTTTCATCCGCCAGCAGCGCGGCCATATCGCGGTTTAAATCCGCGTAAAATTGTTGTTTAGTCATTCAATTACCACTGTACCATCGTTGGTTGTCGCAGGGCACTCCCGGCGCGACCTAAAATAAACACGAAAAGACAAGGCAGACAAGGTGAATGATGCCCTGACTTCAGCTACCCTTAGCCGCCTGACATGACGCTGCCCGCCGGCACGTAGCAAAGATATTGGGCTACCGTCATCCGGGTTCAACGGGTGACCGGGAAAAAGACGCTGTCCCGTTTCCTGCGGGCCGCGTTTTGCAGAGTATACTGTCGTTAATACGCCGGGCATTCAACGCGTCGCCAACGCTTATCGGGATTATGAAAATATACGCCATCAGCCACGTGCTGCCTGAGGAACGTTATCAGCGTTGTCCGCAATGCGATACCCTTTTTTCCTTACCGAATGTGAAATCCACCCAGAGCGCTTTCTGCCCGCGTTGCGATGCGCGCATCCTGCAGGGGCGCGACTGGTCGGTAACCCGCTTAACGGCCATGGCGCTGACCATGCTGCTCCTGATGCCGCTGGCGTTTGCCGAGCCGCTGCTGGAGATCCGCCTGCTGGGCACCCGCATTACCGCCTCGCTGCTGGAGGGGATTGTGCAGATGACGCGCGCCGGCCACGTGCTGACCGCCGCCATGGTCACCTTCTGCAGCATCGGCGCTCCCCTTACCCTGGCGCTTTCCCTGCTGTACCTCAATCTTGGCCGACGATTGGGAATGAATCTGCGCCCGGTGTTGCTGATGCTTGATCGGCTAAAAGAGTGGGTGATGCTCGACATCTATCTGGTCGGCGTGGCGGTGGCCTCGATCAAGGTGAAAGAGTTCGCCGATATCAGCGTCGGTGCCGGACTGGTGGCATTTCTGCTCCTGACCATGCTCAGCCTGCTGACGCTGATTCATCTGAATATGGAGCAGCTGTGGCAGCGTTTCTATCCGCAGGCCGAGGCCCACGCTCCGGCGAACGCGCTGCAGGTCTGCCTGAACTGCCACTATACCGGCCTGCCCGACGATCGCGGACGCTGTCCCCGCTGCCACACGCCGCTGCACCACCGTCGTCGCCACAGCCTGCAAAAAGCCTGGGCGGCGCTTATCGCCTCAATAGTGTTGCTGATCCCGGCCAACCTGCTGCCGATTTCAATCATTTACGTTAACGGCAGCCGTCAGGAGGACACCATCCTCTCGGGGGTCATGTCGCTGGCCTCGGGTAACGTGCCGGTGGCGCTGGTGGTGTTCGTAGCCAGTATCCTTGTCCCCTTCACCAAGGTGCTGGTGCTGATGGGACTGCTGCTCAGCATCCACTTCGACTGCGCGCAGGGGCTGCGCACCCGGATCCGCCTGCTGCGGGCGATCCGCTGGATTGGCCGATGGTCGATGCTCGACCTGTTTGTTATTGCGTTAACGTTGTCGCTGGTAAATCGCGATCAGCTGCTGGCGTTCACGATGGGGCCGGCGGCTTTCTATTTTGGTGCGGCGGTCATTTTGACAATACTTGCCGTGGAATGGCTCGACAGCCGCTTACTTTGGGATGCTCATGGATCACACGCCGACTACACCGACTAAAGCCCGGGTGCGTAATAAACGCAAAATCTCTCCATTCTGGCTGCTGCCGCTCATCGCTCTGCTGATTGCGGGCTGGCTGGTGTGGACCAATTATCAGGAGCGCGGTGCGTCCATCACCATCGATTTCGCCACCGCGGACGGCATCGTGCCGGGCCGCACGCCCATCCGCTACCAGGGCGTCGAAGTCGGCACGGTGCAGAATATTCGCCTGAGTGACGATCTGCGCGTCATTAAAATTGAAGCCTCGATCAAAAGCGATATGGCCGATGCGCTGCGGGAAAACACGCAGTTCTGGCTGGTCACGCCAAAGGCCTCGCTGGCCGGGGTATCCGGGCTGGACGCGCTGGTTGGCGGTAACTATATCGGCATGATGCCGGGGGATGGCAAAGAGCAGGATCATTTTGTGGCGCTGGATACTCAGCCGAAGTACCGGGTGAACACCGGTGAACTGCTGATCCATCTGCACACCCCGGATCTCGGCTCGTTAAATACCGGCTCGCTGGTCTATTACCGCAAAATACCGGTCGGTAAAGTGTATGACTACAGCATCAATCCCGGTAATCAGGGCGTCAGCATTGACGTGCTGATTGAGCGGCGCTTTACCAACCTGGTGAAAAAAGAGAGCCGCTTCTGGAACGTGTCCGGCATGAAAGCCGACGTCGGACTGGGCGGCGCAAAGGTGCAGCTGGAGAGCCTGTCGGCGCTGGTTAATGGTGCCATCGCCTTCGATTCACCGGCCAGCGGTGAAGCGGCGAAAGCCGATGATACCTACGTTCTCTATCCCGATCTGGCCCACAGCCAGCGCGGTTCGCAGATAAGCCTCGACCTGCCCTCCGGTGAGGGTCTCAGCGAGGGGCGCACGCCGCTGATGTATCAGGGGCTGGAAGTGGGCACTCTGACCCACATCACTCTGCAGCCGCAGGGCCGGGTTACCGGTGAGCTGACTATCGATCCGTCAATCATCGGACTGATGCGCAGCGGCACCCGCATAGAGATGAAAGCGCCGAAGCTGAGCCTGACGGATACTCGCCTCAGCGCCCTGCTGACCGGGAACACGCTGGAGCTTATCCCCGGCGACGGCGAGCCGCAAACCCATTTCAGCGTGCTGACCAGCGACGCCTCCCTGTTGCAGCGTCCTGATGTACTGACGGTACGTCTGAGCGCGCCAGAAAGCTTTGGCATTGATGCCGGCCAGCCGCTGATGCTGCACGGTATGAAAATCGGCCAGGTGGTAGAGCGTCAGCTGGAGGCTGGGGGCGTCAGCTTTGTGGTCGCCGTCGAGCCGGATTACCGCCATCTGGTGCACGCCGACAGCAAGTTTGTGGTCAACAGCCGGCTGGACGTCAAATTGGGCATTGACGGAATGAAAGTGCTGGGCGCCAGCGCCCGCGAGTGGATTGATGGCGGCATCCGCCTGATGCCGGGTGGAAAAGGCACGGTGAAGGCGCGCTATCCGCTGTACGCCGATGCGGAGAAGGCCGAAGAAGGGATCACCGGCAATATTCCCTCGACCACGGTTAAACTCACCGCCCAGAGCCTGCCGGATATCCAGCCCGGCTCGGTGGTGTTGTACCGCAAATTCCAGGTGGGTGAGATTGTTTCTGTTACGCCGCGCGCCGAGGCGTTTGACGTCGCCGTTCACATTCAGCCGGAGTACCGGCGCCTGCTGACCGCCAACAGCGTATTCTGGGCCGAAGGCGGTGCGCGAGTGCAGCTGAACGGCGCCGGTCTGACCGTTCAGGCGTCGCCGCTTAACCGGGCGCTGAAGGGCGCGATCAGCTTTGATAACGTCGCGGGTGCCGGCCGCGGTACCAGCGCAACCGCGTCGCGCACGCTGTACAGCAATGAGACCGCCGCGCGCGCGGTTGGCAGTCAGATTACGCTGCAAACCTTTGACGCCAGCAAACTGGCGGCAGGCATGCCGATCCGCTATCTTGGCATTGACGTCGGCCAGGTGGAGACGCTGGCGCTGAGCCCGGACAAAAATCAGGTGATTGCCCGCGCGGTACTCTATCCGGAATACGTCAATGATTTCGCCCGCGCCGGGAGCCGCTTCTCCGTGGTCTCCCCGGAGCTGTCAGCCGGCGGCGTGAAGCATCTCGACACGCTGCTGCAGCCCTATATCAACGTCGACCCGGGTAAGGGCCGCGCGCTACGTCGCTTTGAGCTGCAGGAGACCACCATCACCGATTCCCGCTACCTCGACGGCCTGAACATTGTGGTTGACGCGCAGGAGGCGGGCTCGCTGTCGGTTGGCACGCCGGTGCTGTTCCGCGGCATCGAGGTGGGGACGGTCACCGGCACCTCGCTTGGCGCGATGGCGGATCGGGTGCAAATTGCCCTGCGCATCAGTAAGAAGTATCAGCATCTGGTGCGCAACAACTCCGTCTTCTGGCTGGCCTCCGGCTACAACCTGCAGTTTGGCCTGATTGGCGGGGTAGTGAAAACCGGTACCTTTGAGCAGTTCATCCGCGGCGGTATCCAGTTTGCTACCCCACCGACGGTGCCGCTGGCGCCGCAGGCGGAGTCCGGCAAGCACTTTCTGCTGCAGGATGACGAGCCGAAGCATTGGCGCGAATGGGGAACGGCCCTGCCGCGCTAACCGCAGAGGGCGGCGGCCGTCGCCTTCTCCCACCAGGTCGCGCTGTGCTACACTGCGCGACCTGTTTATTCGCTCTGGTACCCCATCTGTGTCTTATCCCGCCGATTTTCTTGCGCTGATGCGCGACGCGCTGCCCGACGAGGCAGATTTCCAGCAGTTTCTGGCCATCAGCCAGCGTCCGTTGCGTAAAAGCCTGCGCGTCAACACGCTAAAAATCAGCGTGGCCGATTTCTTGGTGCAGGTGGCACCATACGGCTGGCAGCTGACGCCCATCCCGTGGTGCGACAGCGGCTTCTGGATCGCGCGCGAGGATGAAGAGCAGGCGGTGATGCTCGGCAGCGTCGCCGAACACCTCAGCGGCCTGTTCTATATTCAGGAAGCCAGCTCAATGCTGCCGGTCCGCGCGCTGTTTGCCCACGCCGATGCGCCCGAGCGGGTGATGGACATGGCCGCGGCGCCGGGCTCAAAAACCACGCAAATAGCGGCGCTGATGGCCAATCAGGGCGTCATTGTGGCCAACGAGTACGCCGCCAGCCGGGTAAAAGTGCTGCACGCTAACCTCAGCCGCTGCGGCGTCAGCAATACCGCGCTAACCCACTTTGATGGTCGGGTATTTGGCGCTGCGCTGCCGGCGACGTTTGATGCCATCTTGCTGGATGCACCCTGCTCCGGTGAAGGCGTGATCCGTAAAGACCCCGAGGCGCTACGCAACTGGTCGCTGGCAAGCACCGCCGGGATCGCCGCCACTCAGCGCGATCTGCTGGAGAGCGCCTTTCACGCGCTGAAGCCGGGTGGGACGCTGGTCTACTCCACCTGTACCCTGAACACGCTGGAGAATCAGCAGGTGCTGGCCTGGCTGCAGGCGCGCTGGCCGCAGGCGGTTGCGGTTCTGCCTCTGAACGGCCTGTTCCCGGGTGCGCAGCAGGTGGCCACGCCGGAAGGCTATCTGCACGTGTTTCCCCAGCGCTTCGACAGCGAAGGGTTCTTCGTGGCCGCGTTGCGCAAAACCGCCGCGCTGCCGCCGCTGCCGGCGCCGGGGTATCGGCTGGGCAAGCTGCCGTTTACTCCGCTACCGGCGCGCGACAGTGCCGCCATCGCGCAGGCCGCGCAGCAGGTGGGTCTGCACTGGGATGCGGCACACACGCTATGGCAGCGTGACAGCGAGCTGTGGCTGTTTCCGGCGGCCATCACCCCGCTGCTGGGCCACGTGCGCTTTGCCCGCATCGGTTTGCGGCTGGCGGAGAAGCACAATAAGGGGCTGCGCTGGCAGCACGAGGCGGTGATTGCGCTGGCGCAGGCAACGGCGGACAATAGCCTGGCGCTGACGACGGATGAAGCAGAAAGCTGGTACCGCGGCCAGGATATCTATCCGCAGGCCGCGCCGCCGCGTGATGAAGTGTTGCTCACCTGGCAGGGCCAGGTGCTCGGACTGGCGAAAAAAGTGAACTCCCGCCTGAAAAACAGCCTGCCGCGTGAACTGGTGCGCGACGGACGGTTGTTTCGCTAGGCGAGAAACCCTGCGCGCCTGCCTCACGCTATCCTCCTGAAGCCGGGGAGGCGGAAGCGTGATGTGAACAGCAGCCGTCTGTGTGTGATTATCATGACGATAATGTGTCCTGTTGCCGGAAGTGATTGCCCGGCTGCGCACTTTATTATCATCGGCTAACGCGTGGGCCCCCCCTTTGGGGGCGGCTCAGAAAACTCCAGCGAGCGATCCCGACTCAGCAGGCTGAAGCCTATCGCTCCCAGCGCCGCGCCGATCAGCAGCACAAACGCCGCCCCCCAGCCCAGATGGTCGACCACCACCCCCATCCCCAGCGTGGCCATGATCGAGCCGAGAATATAAGAAAAGGTCCCGGATAACCCGGATGCCGCACCCGCCGCCGCTTTCGGCACCAGCTCCATCGCGTAGAGGCCGATAAACATCACCGGGCCATAGACCGACAGGCCCAGCAGCACCAGCACGGCATAATTCCAGTACAGCCACGCCTGACCGGCGGGCATCCACCAGTAAATCGCCAGTAACAGAATGGTGAACAGCAGAAACGCTACGTTGGTTAACGGCTTGGAGTTGCGAAAAACCCTCACAGACAGGTATCCCGCCAGCAGCATGCCGGCAATGCCGCCGATTTCAAACACGGAAAATCCGCCCATCGATGCCAGTTTGCCCATGCCTTTACCGCCTGACTCCGCCGCATCGCTAAGGAAGCGCGGCGCCCAGGCCACAATGCCGTAGCGAAGAATGTAAACAAAAGCGCCATACAGACAGCAGCAGAGGAGTTTTCGATTACCGAAGAGGGTGGTTTTCAGAATGTCGGCCATCGGGGGCGGCACGACGGGATCGGGCGGTGGCGCGGATCCCCGCCACTCCTCCACCGGGGGTAACCCCACCGATACCGGCCGGTCGAGCTGAAGCACGCCGACCAATACGCTCATCGCCATGCAGAGCACGCCGGGCACGATAAATGCGGCCTGCGCTTTTTCCAGCGCGCTGTCGCCCACCCACCCGAAGCTGAAGCCAATGATCAGCGGCGCCAGTGCGCCCCCCACGTTGTGGGATAAATTCCACAGCGTCCCCCAGGTGATGCGCTCCCGGGCGTCATACCAGTAGACCAGCGTTTTTGCACCCGGCGGATAGCCCATCCCCTGAATCCAGCCGTTCAGTAAATACATCGTGGTGAACAGCGTTACAGAGGTCAGAATACCGGGTAGCCAGCCGATTAACACATTCACCAGCCCGGACAGAAACAGCCCGGCAGACAGAAAAAAGCGGGCATTACTGCGGTCAGACAGCAGACCAGAGACAAATTTTGAGACTCCGTATGCCAGAAAGCTGGCGCAGGAGATAATCCCAATGTCCGTCGCGGACAGGTGCAGAATACCGGACAGAACGCTGGTGGTATTTCTGACGAAATAATACCCCATGTAACCAATAAAAATACTGACAAATACGCGATAGCGCCGCCGTGGATAAACCTTGTCGATCTGCGCCGCGGGCAACCTTGCCGTCGCCGCCGGCTCCCTGAAAAAAGACATACGCCACTCCTGTTAGCCTGTCATGTTCGCCGCGAGGACACCCGTTTCCTCCGGGCAAGATCGCGTTCAGCCCAACCGCCGCTCACGGCCGGCCGCGCCATTGCCTGTCCAACCGGACCGCGCCCGATGCGCGGTGCTGAGGCCGGACGCTGGCTAAAGCGTAGGCGAAGTGGTACTGGTCTGATTTGACCTGCCGTGCGCAGCCGCCCCGTCCTGCGGCACGCCGGCGCCGGCGATAGGGATCATCCGTTCGCTCAGCGGCGGTGCGCCAGCCGGCGTACCAGGGCATCACCCAGCCGCTGCACCAGCGCCACCAATAGCAGCAGTACTGCCACCGTGGCCACCATGATCTGATCGTTAAACCGCTGATAGCCATAGCGGATCGCCAGGTCCCCCAGTCCGCCGCCGCCGATCACGCCGGCCATCGCTGAAAAACCGATCAGCATCACCACCGTCAGGGTTACACCCGCCAGCAGCGACGGCAGCGCCTCCGGCAGCAGCACCCGGGTCACCAGATGGCCACCGTGCCCGCCCATGGCGATCACCGCCTCTATGCGGCCGCGGTCTACCTCATCCAGCGCGTTCTCGACCAGGCGGGCAAAAAACGGCAGCGCTCCGAGGGTGATCGGCACAATCGCCGCCGTACTGCCCAGCGTAGTACCCACCAAGAGACGCGTCACGGGGATCAGCGCAATCAGCAGAATAACAAACGGCAGTGCGCGCCCGGCATTGACCAGCAAATTCAGCGGCGCGTGCAGCACGCGCTGCGGCCACAGTCCATCCCGACGGGTAAGAAACAGCAGGACGCCCACCGGTAATCCAAGCGCCAGTGTGAACAGGCCCGCCATTGCCACCATATACAGCGTCTCCGCGGTCGCGGTGAGCATCAGCTGCTGAAAACGTTCTCCGCTCAGGCTACGCATCGCGTGGATCCTCCCGCCGCATATCGGGCGACAAAAGCCCGATCTGTTTCCCCATCCTGCAGCAGCATCTGCCGCAGGCGCCCCGCTTTGCGCGCCATGATACTGTCCAGCGTGCCGCTCTCAACCAGCCTTCCCTGCTCCAGCAGCGCGGCACCGTCGCAAATCCGTTTCACCACCGCCATTTCATGGGTAATTAACACCACCGTCAGCTGCAGCTCACGCCGGACGGTCGCCAGCAAATCCAGGATAGCCCCGGTACTCTCGGGATCGAGCGCGCTGGTGGCCTCGTCGCACAGCAGGTAGCGCGGCGCGACTGCCAGCGCGCGCGCGATACCTACTCGCTGCTGCTGACCGCCGGAAAGCTGCGAGGGCCAGGCCTGCGACCGATCGCTTAATCCCACCAGCGCCAGCAGATCCGCCACTCTCGCGCGGCGCGCGGCGCGCGGTACGCCGGCTATCGCCAGCGGAAGCGCAACGTTATCCGCCACGTTCCGCGAGTGCAGCAGATTGACGTGCTGAAAAATCATGCCCATTTGCTGACGCTGTTGCCGCAGCTGGGGCGGCGTCAGCTGAGTAAGGTCTTGACCCTCTACCCGAATGCGGCCCGATGAGGGGCGCTCCAGCAGATTCAGACAGCGCAAGAGCGTGCTTTTTCCGGCACCGCTGCGTCCGAGGATGCCAAACATTGCGCCGCGGGGGATGCTGAGCGTCACCGACTCCAGCGCCGCCGGTCCATCACCGTAGCGACGCGTCAGGTTTTCAATCTCAATCATGGGGGCGATCCGCGACCGGAATCACCGATCCGCTGTAGTGCTGGCGGATAAAGTCCGCGACTTCCGGCGAGGTGAGATCCTTCGCCAGCCTCAGGATACGCGGATCTTTCGCCTTCTGTGGTGTCGTCACCAGCAGGTTGGCATACGGATTATGGCTCGCGGACTCCAGCCCCAGCGCGTCTTTTGCCGGCACTAATCCCGCTTCCAGCGCGTAGTTACCGTTAATCACCGCGGCGTCAACGTCATCCAGTGAGCGCGGAATCTGCGGTGATTCAATTTCGACAATCTTGACCTGTTTTGGGTTATCGCGAATATCGGCCGGCGTGACCAGCGTGCTGCCCGGCGCGCCGCTGGCACCAAGGCGAATGACCCCGTTATCCTGCAGCAGCCAAAGCGCACGGCTCAGGTTGGTCACGTTATTCGGTACCGCAATGGTCGCCCCCTGTGGCAGCGCCGCGAGGCGCTTCACGCGGTGTGAATAGATCCCCAGTGGCTCAATGTGCACGCTGGCCACGACCTCAAAACGTTTCCCCAGCGCCTGCTCCTGATCTTTCAGATAGGGCAGGTGTTGAAAATAATTGGCGTCAACATCGCCCGCCGCCAGCAGCTCGTTGGCGTTCACGCCGCTGGTCAGCTCTACGACCTGCAAATCCAGCGACGGGTCGCGCTGTTTCACAAAGGCGAGGATTTCCGCATGGGGCAGCGGGTCCGCTGCCACGCGCAGCGGCGCGGCGTACAGGCTTTGCGCAATGAACAGGGCCAGACCGGCCAAGGATAGCGTTACCGTGCGTTTTGTCATCATCATTTTCCCGTTCTCTTTATTGTGGCCGTGGCGACAGGGCGCTGAGTTGATCAGCGTAAAAACGTGCGGCGACGTCCGGATGAGAACGCAATCGCCCTTTCAGGTAGTTCCAGCCCACGTCGCGCAGCAGCGGATTCAGCGGATCGCTGGCCGGACCTTGTGCCAGTTGCGCCAGCGACGCCGGCAGCGGATAAACCGGTACCACCGCTCCCAGTTCGGCCCCGAGGAAGAAGGCCACCGACAGCCGCTCGCTGCCGGCCGGTGGCGAGACGACGCGGTGCACGGTGGCGCGCAGATAACCGTTGGTTGCCAGCTCCAGCAGCTCGCCAATATTGACCACAAAAGCGCCCGGCAGCGGCGTCGCGTCGACCCAGCGATCCGGCGTCACCTCCACCTGCAGTCCCGGCTGTGCGTCCTGCAGCAAAAAAGTGAGGAAGCCGGAATCTTTGTGCGCCCCGACGCCCTGACGCGACGCCGCTGCCGACTGTCCAGGGTAGCGAATCAGTTTCACGTGCTCATTGGGCAGGCGGCCGTAGAGCGTATCAAAGGCGTGATGCGGCAGGTGCAGCGCATCGGCAAACGCGCGCAGCAGCGCCAGCGCCATCCCGGTCATCGCCTGCTGCCAGCGGCTGAGCACCGCCCGCAGCTCCGGCAGTGCGGCCGGCCACTGGTTGGGTCCCTGCAAACGCTGCCACGCCGGGCTTTCGGGCGTCAGCGGCAAAGGATCGCGCTCGGCGCCGAGGTCAAACTGTTCACGCTGATCCGGCTGACTGCGTGTCAGCTCCGCTCCGGCGACGTTGTAGCCGCGAAAGTGCGGCGAATGGGCCATGCGGATCGCCAGCTTATCCGCCAGCGGCAGCGCAAAGAAGGCGCGGGAGACCCGCTGGACATCGGCCAGCAGTGCCGGGTCGATACCGTGATCGGTAAGATAGAAGAAACCGGTCTCACGCGCGGCCTCACTGAGGCGCGCCAGCCACCGATCGCGCTGCGGGTGTTCCGTGGTCAGCTGCGAAAAGGATAACACCGGCAAATTAAGTGACGTTGTCACGCTCATTGTGCTTGACTCCTGGTGAATGCGAACTCTGGGATAGACAATCACGGTTCATTTCTTCGCGGCGACACATTTCTCTGCCGCTTCTGCCCCGATAAGGCGATAATCTGCCAGTCGCTGCCGCGACCCTCCAGCAAGATATTCTGCTAAGTACGGATAGAATCCGGATAAGGCGTAGACAGCGGAGTGGCGGCCCGGCAGCATAGTTGCCGAACGGCAGGCCCTGTACTACGTTTAGCGCGGTAAAATTGGATACGTCACAGAGAAGCTCAATGAACGTTAAAGGCATCAGTAAAGGTTTTTTTATTGTTATTCTCGCGATCACCACCCTCGCCTTTCTCCACATCTTAGGCCCCTATTTTTCGGCCATTATGTGGGGGGCAATCCTGGCGATCATTTTCCATCCGCTTAAAACCCGTATTCGCCGCGGCATTGGCGATCGAAACGGGCTTGCCTCACTGATTACGCTGGGCATCATTTGCCTGATTGTCTTTATCCCACTGGCTATCATTGCCTCGTCGCTGGCGGTAGAGTTCAATGCGTTATATCACCGTCTGCAAACCAATCAGACGGAGCTGGCCAGCGTGATGACCAGCGTGGTCAATCATCTGCCAGAGTGGGCGCGTCACCTGCTGTCGGAAAATAACCTCGATAACGCCGGCGACATTCAGCAGAAACTGTCTGAGGCGGCCATGAAGGGCGGGCAGTTTTTTGCCGGCAGCATCATGTTTATCGGTAAAAGCACCTTCAGCTTCCTGATAGGCTTTGGCGTGATGTTGTATCTGCTGTTTTTCCTGCTAAAGGATGGCGCGTGGCTGGTCAGCCTGGCGCTGGACGCCATTCCGCTGTCGGATTACGTTAAGCATCATCTGTTTGTGAAGTTTGCCGCCGTTTCCCGCGCCACGGTAAAAGGCACGGTGGTCGTGGCGGTGGTTCAGGGGGCGCTGGGCGGGCTGGCGTTCTGGTTTGCCGGCATTCAGGGCAGCATTCTCTGGGGATCGCTGATGGCGTTTCTGTCACTGATCCCAGCGGTGGGATCGGCGCTGATCTGGCTACCGGTAGTGCTCTATTTCCTGTTTTCCGGCGCGCTGGTGAAGGGGATGATTCTGGCCTTCTTCTTTGTGGTGGTAATTGGCCTGATTGATAACATCCTGCGCCCGCTGCTGGTGGGGAAAGATACCAAGATGCCAGATTACCTGATTCTGATCTCGACCCTTGGCGGGATGGAAATTTACGGCATCAACGGTTTTGTGATTGGCCCGCTGATTGCCGCACTGTTTATTGCCAGCTGGAATCTGCTCTCCGGTCGCGATCACGCCGGCAATACCGATGAAATTGACCAGGCCTTTATTGCCGAGGGGTTGCAGCATCCCGATCAGCAACATGACTGACTCTGTCGGGCGCGTAAGCGCCCTTTTTTCAGGGCTGTATCTGTGCGTTAATCAGCTGCTTACAGCTGTCGGTATTCTGCTCTACCTGCTGTTTCTGCGCCGGGGTTAACCCCTGCCAGACGCCAACAATGTGCTTTGCCAGTCCGGCGTTAAAGTGAATTTTTTGCAGCGCATAGTCGGAGTTGCCTCCCTCAACCACGTTTTCCATCGCCGTTATCAGGCGACGCTCGTCGGCGTGGGGCACCGCGCAAAACACCGAAACATACCAGCGCTTATCCTCTTCGCTGTAGTGCGGCGTTAGCCACGCTATCAGCAACGCCGCCGCGGCCACCGCTGGCAGCACCCATTTCAACTTCGGTAAAACCATCTCACCCTGTCCTCACATCACATCCGCTAACGTCGGCCAGGCCGCGCCCGGCCGACAGATAAGGGCGGGAATTCTGCCACAATGCGTCCCGACTGAACACCATCCGCCGTGCGCGCGGCGGTCCGGCGGGTAAAAAAAAGCCCGTCGCAAAGCGACGGGCCAGTACGGCGTTTACTGCTTATACTGCTTACGCGCGCAGACGTTTCACTTCCGGATGCGTATTGACGCCCCAGAGTCCGCTGAGGGAGGTCACTATCGCGCCCAGCAGCAGGCCAAAGAATGACCACAGCGAAATTTTCGCGACCGCTTTTGCCGCGGCATCAGCCTTCTCTTTCGCTTCCTGCTTCAGCTGCGCATAGCGCTGTTTCGCCTGCTCAATGTTAGCCTGCAGTTCGTTCAGACGCTGGGTCACCACCTGCGCCGTTTTGTCCCGCGCGGCGATGATGTTCTCCACCGCCTTGTCGGCCTCTTCCGGCGTCAGGCTGGTATTCTGCGCCAGCGCCTGTTTCAGCTGCGCCTTGTCCACGCCCTGACCAATGGCCTCACTGCGGGCTTTCAGCTTCGCGACCAGCCCATCGATGATCGCATCGCTGTTTTCCGGATTTACCGCCAGATCTTTGATAGCGGTGGCAGTCTCTTTACCGGCCCCCTCCAGCTGTCCGCGCAGGTAGTCCGGCTGCAGGGTGTCAATGTTGCTTTTCCTCAATGCCTCAGCCACCTGCTGATCGAGATTTTCGTCCTGCAGATGGGTATCAATTCCCAGCTGACCAAACACCTTTTCACCGAGGTTAAACGCGCCCTTCGCCCCCTGACCGGCGGCGGAACCGACGCCGCTTACCACGCTGCCGGTGGCCGACGCCACCGAACTCACCGCGCTACCGGCCACGTTCAGCACGCCGCCCAGCGCCGCAAAACCGAGCACCGCCGCCGCAATCAGCGAGGTGGCCCAGACCAGGAAACCGTGAATGGCGCCGTCGACGCCGGCCAGTCGCCCGGTAATAAAGCCACCGCAGGCCAGTGACACCAGCAGCGCCACCAGCGTCCAGACGATCACCGCCGTGTCTGCGCCGTTAACCATGTCATCCGACTTGGGCGACAGCATCGCCATGCCCAGACTGGTCCCCAGCGTGGATAACAGCAGTGAAATCGCCATGACGGTAAAAATACCGGCGATGATGCTGCCCCAGGAGACGCGGCGGGTTAACGTTAATTCTTTTTGTAATTCCATATCATCACTCCTTCAGGATTACCTGTTTATTTCTACTCGGCTTAAATCGCCAACGAAATTATAGTCAGGATCTCCGGCGACACTTTTCGATCGGAATGATCACCGTGATTTATATGTAAAAAATATTAAACGTTACAAAAAATTATTTTGTAAATCAGTTGGATAAAAACAGACGCTGTGCGCTCACGGCGACAAAATAAATTTGCCCGGGTGCGCCGCTTGACAGGAAATCATTATGTTAGCACTCCGCCTCTGACGCACCCACCGCGGCCGACTTTAGCGGCGTCAGACGTATCATATGAGGTCGCCATACTGCGCGGTGAGGCTGTCTTGCCATCGCATCACTGCTGCCAGCGCAGACGCCGGTGTGAGAAAGGCCGGCCCGGCGGACGCGCGCCGGTGACGTTTCAGAGCAGGCTCAGCGGGTCAGGCGTGACGGCAGAGTGCGCAGCCAGCGGATCAGTACCGCTTTGGGCGCCTGGCCGCCGCATCCGGCCATCAGCCGGCCTGCCAGACCGCGGTGCCGGCCGCTTCGCCGTGCGCCAGCAGATGATCGCCCCTCTGATGATGGCATCTCACCCGGCGAGCCGTCGACAGCGGTCACTCACCGCCGTCGGTAGTCCACCGCGGCTGGCCAGCGCTGCGCGCAGGGTGGTTATCGTATTCAGTGCCGTTTAGCCGTGCGCCGCGCAGGCTGGCTTAAAAAATAGGTTCCCCGCTATCAGCAGAATTCATCAGCCGCGGCCGTTGGCCGCCGGCCGTCGGATCCAGCGCAGCGATCGCCTGCGGTATCCCGTCGTCCGCCCCCGGCTTAACACCCAACAGCATCTCCCGCGAGTGCCGTATCGTCTCTCTGCCTTCAATCATACAATCGCGAAGCGGGCAGATTCCATATAGCCTAATGTTGACGGCGGGGAAGAGGCTATGACTCTCTCAAACGGCGGCCGCTGACCCGCCACACCAGGCCAATGCCCAGCAGCGACAGCCCGGAGAGGTACAGCGGAAACCAGCGCGTCCACCACAGCGTGCTAAACAGCGGCGCCGCATCACGGTTGGCGGCGAAACATGCCGCGTACAGATTCAACCCACCGGCCACCAGCAGTCCGGCCAGGCCAATCACCATAAAAAGCGTGGCTATATTACGCATCGCAGCCCCTCAGATTTGTTCATACGTGAAGGCGCTATCATCGCCCGTTTAGCACCAAAATACAAAGGGAGCGGCGCGCGGTACTCTATCGATGTATCCGGTGATGTTGCCTTTGATCTGCCGGACGTGCCGCGTTGTCAATCACTGTACGGGAAGTGTGGGATTGGGGGATCCGCCCTGGGCGGATGCTGTGTCAGAGAGGGACATTGCCAGTATGCCCCCAAAGCAACGGCGCCGATCGTTGACAGCCCTGCCTCGCCAACGCGCGGTAAAAAGCGGAGATGTCCCCAGTCAGCGAAACCTGTGTTTTTCGATGAAGGCGACGATGACTTTTTCATGACGCTCAGCTGAGCGCAAACAGCCCATCATTTGACCGGCCGGCCGCTTAATCCGGGGCAGAGCGTCAGATTATTGCGTTCATTGCGCGAGGTGAAGATATTGCCGGTCAGAGGCTCATCCTTCGGGATGTCTCTGGCATCGCAGCCCCGGTCGACGCGGGTGATGATGTCGATTCGGACATTCTGTATTAACTTCTTGTTCTTTAATACAAATAAAAAAAGACCGAAGACGACTCCTGTCTTCGGTCCAGGGAAAGGGCTCTGCGAGAGAGCCGTGCGCTAAAAGTTGGCATTGATGCAGGCATGTTGCCTTGCTCTTTAAACGTAGTTCAGCCCGACAAAATATCCAGCATCTGCCACCCGGCGCGCGGGCACTCTGTGAAGCGAGTGGCAAAAACTGCCCGCCGCGCTGCCGTAGGGAGGGCGTCAGTCGCACAGTGCGCTGGCGCGCGCAACAAACGGTGCCAGGCTCATTTTTTTGCCCGGCTGCCGCGGATCGTCCAGCCAGATGACGTCGATGGGACGGGCATTAACCTGTTTGCTCTGCATCTGTCGGGTGGCGATGTCGTTAAGCGGATACTGCATCAGCGTGCTCGGGTTGATGGCAAACAGCGCGCCGCCTTTGCCGCAGGAGAGCATGACCTCCTCGCGGTTAAACGCCCACTTCTCTTTGCCGATGTCGTGACGGCTGACGGTGACGGGTGCCGCCGCCAGCGCGGTTTGTGTAACCCCACCGACCAGCAGCAGCCATGCCCACTTCTTCATTATTTACCTCTCCTCTCTCTCTACAGACTCTACAGATTCTTCTTACATCGGTTGCAGGGTAGCGAACCCGCTTACCAGCCCGGTGACCACCAGCGCCAGACCGGCCTCAATGCCGGTCAGACGCATAAACTGCCGCGCGGCGCCGGGGCGGGTAAAGCGCGGCACCAGCCAGTAGCGATTGACCAGCGCCAGCAGCACCATCAGCGCCACCAGCGTCGCTTTGACCAGCAGCAGCTGCGTCCACGGCCCCACGGTGGACCACGGCCAGCCGCGGATCAGTACGGCATTCACCGCTCCGCTGAGGATCACCGCCGCCACCGCCAGGTGGCCGATGCGCGACCAGCCGATTAGGCTGCGGATAGCGTCGGCGCGGGTGGTGATGCGCCGCGCATCGGCCAGCACCACCGGCAGCACCAGCAGCCCGCCGCCCCAGAAGGCGGCACTGAGCAGGTGCAGCGTCTGGTTCAGGCGCTGCACCGCCCCGAGCACGCCGTCATGCATCGCCGCATGGCCCACCCACGCCAGCCCGGCCAGCTGCCCGATAGCCAGCAGCAGCAGCAGCCGCTGGCGCTGCTCACCGCGAAGGCACAGCGCCACCGCGGCGGCGCTGGCCAGTACCAGCTGCCACAGCCACGCCTGGCCGAATGCGGTACCCAGCACCGCCAGCCAGACCGCCGGACGCGACATATCCGACGCGCCGTCGCCCATCAGCCCGGTTTGTACCGCCAGTATGGCCAGCGCCGAGAACAGCGTCAGCAGCGTGCCGGCCTGCCAGTGGCGACGGCAGCGCGCCGCCAGCCACGGACGGTAGCGGCGCGGCGCCAGCAGCACCGCGTAGCCGGTGGCACCGGCCAGCAGCATCAGCGCGGCAAAGTGGAGCCAGCGCAGCAGAATGTACAGCAGCGCCAGCGTCATATCACTTCACGCTGAAGCGGTAGTCACCTTGCGTTTTATGACCGTCGACGGACAGCACGTGCCACTCAACCCGATAATCGCCGGCGGGCAGCGGCTGACTGAGCGGCACAATCAGCTGATTGCGCATGGCCGCATCGCGCTGCGCTTTCCCGGTGGCCACCGGACGATCGTCGCTGCGGCTTACGGTGACGCCGCTGAAGGCCGGCTCAATCTCTTCGGAAAAGGTCAGGGTCAGCGCCTGGGGCGAAGCCGGCACGCTGGCGTTGGCCGCCGGGTACTGATCTTTCAGGTGCGCGTGCGCCAGTACCTGCCCGGAGCCAGACATCGCCAGCAGCAGCAGCGCGCCGCGCAGGCGGGGGAACGATCCAAACATGCTTCTCTCCTCGGGTGACGGCAGCCGTCGGCCGCGCGAATGCCGCCAGAATACGCTGTGTCCCCCGCCGCTGTCGAGGCGCAGTGCGTGGTTATCCGTGCCCTGCCCTTGCACTCTGGCGGCGGGTGCTTTATTTTTCCCCTTCAGCGTGAGGAGACGTCGATGAGTCATAACCTGGCGAGCTTGCCTAAAGAAGAGAAAGATAAAGTTAACGTTGATTTAGCGGCGGCGGGCGTGGCGTTTAAAGAGCGCTACAACATGCCGGTGATTGCCGAGATGGTCGAGCGTGAGCAGCCGGAAGCGCTCCGCGACTGGTTTCGCCAGCGATTGATGCAGCACCGGCAGACCGCGCTGGGGCTGTCGCGCCTGCCTTACGAGCCAAAGATGAAGTGATCCGATGCTGCGCGTGATCGATACAGAAACCTGCGGCCTGCAGGGCGGAATTGTGGAAGTGGCCTCGGTGGACGTGGTCGACGGTCAGATAGTCAATCCGATGAGCGACCTGGTGCGACCGGATCGCCCGATTGCCCGTCAGGCGATGGCGGTGCACCGCATTACCGAGGCGATGGTCGCCGATAAGCCGACAATTGAGGCAGTGATTTCACGCTATCATGGCAGTCCGGTATACGTGGCGCATAACGCCAGCTTTGACCGGCGGGTACTGCCGGAGATGCACGGCAGCTGGATTTGCACCCTGACGCTGGCCCGCCAGCTGTGGCCGGGGCGCAAATACAGCAACAGCGCCCTGCGCGAAAGCCTGCGGCTGGACGTGACGCCGCCCGCGCACCTGCACGCACACCGCGCACTGTATGACTGCTACGTCACCGCGGGGCTGTTACTGCGGATCATGGCCGACTCCGGCTGGGATCGCGACGAGATGCTGCGCCGCATGCAGCGTAGCGACCGTCCCCGGATGACGGCCGGCGCCGGCGCCCGTCCAAATGCTGACGACGAGGCGCGACTGCCGTTTGGCAAATACCGCGGTGAGACGGTCAGCGCGGTGGCGCGACGCGATCCGCGTTATCTGCTGTGGATGCTGCGCAACATCGCTGACCTCAGTCCGGCACTGAAGCAGGCGGTGACCGCCGCGCTGCAGCAGCGCGACGATCGCCCCGCCTGACGTTCTCAGGGCGCCAGCGGGCTGAGACTGCCGTCGGCCAGCCCAATCAAAAAGGCGTACTCCTCAGCAATCTCTTCCTGCCCGGCAAAGCGCCCCGATTTGCCACCGTGACCAACCTCCATGTCGGTGCGCAGCAGCAGCACATTGCGGTCCGTCTTTATTTCCCGCAGTCGGGCCACCCACTTTGCCGGCTCCCAGTACTGGACCTGCGAATCGTGCAGGCCGGTGGTGACCAGCATTGGCGGATAGTGCCGGGGACGCACGTTATCATAGGGGCTGTATTGCGCGATATAGTGATAGGCGTCCGGATCCTCCGGATTGCCCCATTCATCATACTCGCCGGTAGTCAGCGGGATCGACGGATCCTGCATGGTGGTTAATACGTCGACGAAGGGTACTCCGGCCAGCACCCCGCGCCACAGATCCGGACGCATGTTCAGCACGGCGCCCATCAGCAGACCGCCGGCGCTGCGCCCTTCGGCGAAGGTATTGGCCGGATCGCCATAGCCGCGCGCCAGCAGCGCTTCAGTTAAATCGATAAAATCGGTGAAGGTGTTCATTTTGTGCATCAGTCGCCCGTCATCGTACCAGGCCTGCCCCATCTCACCGCCGCCGCGCAGGTGGGTCAGCGCCCAGACAAAGCCGCGATCCAGCAGGCTCAGGCGGCTGGCACTGAAGCCGGGATCCATGCTCATGCCGTACGCGCCGTAACCGTACATCAGCAGCGGATTGCTTCCCGGCTGATAGCGATCGCGTCGCCACACCAGCGACACCGGTACTTCGACGCCGTCGCGCATTGGGATCCACAGCCGTTCGCTGACGTAGTTGTTGCGATCAAAACCGGCCACGGCGCGCTGCTTCAATACCCGCCGCTCGCCGCTGTCCAGATTCAGTTCATACACCGTGTCCGGCGTGGTCATGGAAGCGTAGCCGTAGCGCAGCAGCGCGGTGTCCGGATGCGGATTGTGTCCAAGCCAGGCGGTCCACGCCGCATCATCCATGGGCAGGGTGCGGGCCTCGCCGCTGCGGTGATGGATCTGACGCAATTCCGTCAGCCCCCGGCTGCGCTCCTCCACCACCAGCCAGTCGCGGAACAGTTGAAACGCTTCCAGCACCCGCTCGTCGTGCGGGGCAATCACGCACTGCCGGTCGCCGTCGCCGGGGGTGGACTGAGTATAAAGGCCAAAGTTTTTACCGTCGCGATTGTCACGCAGCCAGAAGCGTCCGTCGTAGTGATCGAGATCGTATTCCCGGTCGGTCTGCCGCGGCAGGAAGCAAATGGGCGCCGCTTCCGGCGCCTCGCTATCCAGCAGGCGCACTTCACTGGTGGTGCTGCTGTTCAGCGCAATGCCGACGTAGCGCTCGGAGGTGGTGGTATACAAGCCGACGTAAAACGTATCGTCCTGCTCTTCATAGACCCGCACGTCCGCCGACTGCGGCGTACCGATGCGGTGGCGCCATACCTGCCACGGCAGCAGGGTCTGCTCATCTTTGACCACATACCACAGCGTCTGGCTGTCGGCGCTCCAGGCGACGTCCGGCGAGACGTTCTCCAGGCAATCGTCACGCCATTCGCCGCTGACCAGGCAGCGGATACGGATGCTGTAGATCCGCCGGGATAGCCTATCTTCTGCCACCGCCATCAGTTGGTTATCCGGACTTACCGTCAGGCTGCCGAGCCCGTAGTAGGCGGCACCGGCCGCGCGCGCGTTGCCGTCAAGCAGCAGCTGCCATTCGCCCGCCTCCGCCGCCTCCGCCGGCTGGCGGAAGTAGCAGGGATACTCCTGCCCCTCGGCGTAGCGTGACTGATAGCGCCAGCCGCGTCGGACCACCGGCACCGAACTGTCCTGCTGAGGGATCCGCGAAATCAGCTCATCCAGCAGCGTCTGTTTGAGCGGCTGCTGGCCGGCCAGTACCGCATCGGCATAGCGATTTTCCGCCTCCAGCCAGGCAATGGCCTCCGGGTTATTTCGCGCATCATCGCGCATCCAGAAATAGTTATCCGTGCGTTTATCACCGTGTTTTTCTAACACGACCGGGCGTTTAGCCGCGGCGGGGGGAGAGATCATTGTCCGTATCCATCGTTACAGGCTGAGGGAGACAGAGTGGCAAAAAACGGGGATGAACGCCAGCGCGGAACAATCGCTCCGCACTGGCCGCCGGTTATTCGCCGACCGTTGCACGCTGCTGGCGGAGGTCGCGCTCAATGTCGCGGCGCACGTCCGCGGGGATCTTCAGCGCATCGCCCAGCGCGTTGAGGTAGCTGCGTTCCATAAAGTGGTCAACATCGATAGCCGCGCAGCTGAGGAACCAGAGCTCGAGCGCCTCCTCCTCGTTGCTGACGCCGCGCGCCAGCCAGTCGGGATCGAGCGGCCGATCCATCGCCTGACGCACCAGCCGCTCACCGTCGTCGCCCAGCCCGATCTGGCGCAGGTTATCATCAATGGCCTGGCGCTCCCGGGCGTCAATGTGGCCGTCGCTTTTGGCGGCAAACACCAGCGCGGTGAGCAGCCGCTCGGCGCGATGATCGACCGGGGTCTCGCGCTGACCAAACTGCGGCTCATCGCGGTGAGTTTCACTGATGCGCTGCTTATACTTGTTCCACAGCACCGTACCGGCTACGGCCCCACCGCCGACAATCAGCGCATTTTTTCCATACTTGCTCAGCAGCTTACGGGAGGACTTATTGGCAATCAGCAGGCCGGCAAGCCCGCCCAGTGCGCCGGGTGCCAGCATCTTGCTCAGCCCCTCTCCCCCTGCGGTGCTGCGCTTGCCGCCGTTACCCAGCAGCCCCTGTAATTGCTGTAACCACTGATTCATTGCACTCTCCTCTGCGCTGCGTCAACAGGATGGTCCGCCGCAGGACGCAGCAGGCTGTCACCACGGCACGCTTTAAAGCTAGAGGTTGCAGTGTCAAGTTACGTCATGCCGTGCAAAGAGTGGCAAAGCTCGCCCACTCAGGCCGCATCCACCGCCTGCAGCGCGCCTTTTGTCGGTTTGTCGCTGGCAGCGGCGGCGTCCGCCGCCGGTGACGGCAGCCTGCCGGCGCGCAGGATATGCTGCAGTACCTCTTTATTTTCGGCAAAGTACAGCCCCAGTGATTCGCACTGGGCGTCGTCCAACGCCAGCGGGCTGTCGCCCAGCCAGTCGCTGAGAGCTTCAGCCATATCTAACGTTTTGTCCCAGGCCTCGGCCTCTTTTTTGCTGGCGAACGTCATTTTTTTCTCACCGTTTCTGACCACCACGTATTCAATTTCCACCGCCATGCGTATGCCCTTTCCATTACTGTGTTTTTATCCAGTATAACTAATCCGGTTGGCCAGATGCAACCGGGGATATCGCCACGCAAACGTTTTCGTTTATACTGCCAACGTTTTTTACTGAAGCAGGTGATGACATGATCCAATTAGGAACAGCGCTGCGCCCCTCTGCCACGCGAGTGATGCTGCTGGGCGCAGGCGAACTGGGAAAAGAGGTCGCCATTGAGTGTCAGCGGCTGGGCATCGAAGTGATTGCCGTCGATCGCTACGCCGATGCGCCGGCGATGCACGTGGCCCACCGCAGCCACGTTATCTCTATGCTGGATGGTGACGCGCTGCGGGCGCTGATTGCTGCCGAACGGCCCGATTTTATCGTCCCGGAGATCGAAGCCATCGCCACCGCCACGCTGGTGGCGCTGGAGGCGGAAGGCCAGCGGGTGGTGCCCTGCGCACGCGCCGCGCAGCTGACCATGAACCGCGAGGGAATTCGCCGGCTCGCTGCCGAAACGCTGCGGCTGCCCACCTCATCATACCGCTTCGCCGACAGTGAGTCGGCGTGTATCGCCGCCGCATTAGCGCTGGGTTTCCCCTGTTTCGTGAAGCCGGTCATGAGCTCTTCGGGAAAAGGACAGAGCCTGGTGCACAACGCCGGTCAGCTGGCAGCGGCCTGGGAAAAAGCCCAGCAGGGCGGGCGTGCGGGAGCCGGACGGGTGATTGTCGAAGGCAGCGTCGCGTTCGATGATGAGATAACCCTGCTGACGATCAGCGCGGTCGACGGCATACATTTTTGTGCGCCGATTGGCCACCGTCAGCAGGATGGCGATTACCGTGAATCCTGGCAGCCGCAGGCGATGAGCGACGCGGCGCTGCTCGCCGCGCAGCGGATTGCCGCCAGCGTCGTGCAGGCGCTGGGTGGCTACGGGCTGTTTGGGGTGGAGCTGTTTGTACGCGGGGATGAGGTCATTTTCAGCGAGGTCTCCCCGCGCCCGCACGATACCGGAATGGTGACGCTGATTTCGCAGGACCTCTCTGAGTTCGCCCTGCACGTGCGCGCCTTCCTCGGTCTGCCGGTTGGCGCAATCCGTCAGTATGGCCCGGCGGCATCGGCGGTGATCCTGCCCACCCTGACCAGCAGCGATATGCAGTTTGGCCAGCTGGAGCAGGCGCTGGCGGCGGGCGTACAGCTGCGGCTGTTTGGCAAGCCGGCATGTCAGGGCACGCGCCGCCTGGGCGTCGCATTGGCCAGCGCGGATTGCGTCGCGGACGCGGTACAGCGGGCGGTGGACGCCGCCGGCCGGGTCAGCGTTCGCGGTGGATAACCGCGGACGTCCTCAGCGGGCGTCCTGCACGGCCAGCCGCGCCAGCTCAGTGATTCGCGCGTAGTCGCCGCGCGCCAGCGCGTCGCCGGGCACCAGCCAGGAACCCCCGATGCACAGCACGCTCTCCAGCGCCAGGTAATCGCGGTAGTTAGCCGGCGTGATGCCGCCGGTTGGACAAAAGCGCACCTGCGGAAAGGGGCCGGCAATGGCGCGCAGCGCCGGGATACCGCCGCTGGCCTCCGCCGGGAAAAATTTGAAGATCTGCAGGCCGTGATCCAGTCCGGTCATCAGTTCAGATACCGTGCTGATACCGGGGATCAGCGGCAGCGGATGCGCCGCGGCGGCGCGCAGCAGGGGCGTCGTCAGTCCGGGGCTGATGGCAAACTGCGCGCCCGCCTCCGCCACCGCCGCCAGCTGCCCGGCATTCAGTACCGTACCGGCGCCAACGATCGCTTCCGGCACCTCCTGTGCGATAGCCCGCAGCGCCGCCAGTGCGCAGGGAGTACGCAGCGTCACCTCCAGTACGCGCACGCCGCCGGCGACCAGCGCCTTTGCCATCGGCACCGCCTGCGCCAGCTCGTGAACGACGATCACCGGTATCACCGGCCCGGTCCGCAGAATCTGCTCTGCCCGCCCCATCCTCTCTGCCATACTCTCTCCCGCCAGATTATTCAGACCATAAAAAGCCCGCCGAAGCGGGCTGTTAGCGCGTTACTCAAACTCGTTCCAGGAACGGCCGTCGCGGGTGATCATGGCCACCGATGCCACCGGGCCCCAGGTCCCGGCCTGATAAGGCTTAGGCGCATCGTTATCGGCGGCCCAGGCTTCAATGATGGAATCCACCCAGGTCCACGCCGCTTCCACTTCATCGCGCCGCACAAACAGCGCCTGGATTCCGCGCATGCTCTCCAGCAGCAGCCGCTCGTAAGCGTCGGCCAGATGTTCGTGGTTGAAGGTTTCTGAATAGCTCAGGTCCAGCTTGGTGGTTTGCAGGTTATGCTTGTGATCCAGCCCCGGCACTTTATTAAGGATCTGAATGTCGACGCCCTCATCCGGCTGCAGACGAATGGTCAGCTTGTTCTGCGGCAGCTCCTGCCAGGAGTCTTTGAACAGGTTCATCTCCGGGTTTTTGAAGTACACCACCACTTCCGAACATTTGGTCGGCAGACGCTTGCCGGTGCGCAGATAAAAGGGCACGCCCGCCCAGCGCCAGTTATCGATATCGACGCGAATGGCCACAAAGGTCTCGGTGTGGCTGGTTTTATTCGCATCCTCTTCTTCCAGATAGCCCGGCACCTTTTTGCCCTGCACAAAGCCGGCAGTGTACTGACCGCGCACGGTTTTCTCGCGCACGTTGCTGTGATCGATACGGCGCAGCGAGCGCAGTACGCGCACTTTTTCATCGCGAATGCTGTCAGCGCTGAGATCGGACGGCGGCGACATGGCAATCATGGTCAGCACCTGCAGCAGGTGGTTCTGAATCATGTCGCGCATCTGGCCGGCTTTGTCAAAATAGCCCCAGCGCCCCTCGATCCCGACCTCTTCAGCTACGGTGATTTGCACGTGATCGATGGTGCGGTTATCCCAGTTGTTGGCGAACAGCGAGTTGGCAAAGCGCAGTGCCAGCAGGTTGAGCACCGTCTCTTTACCGAGATAGTGGTCAATACGGAACACCTGACACTCTTCGAAATATTCACCGACCTGGTTGTTGATCTCCTGCGAGGTCTCCAGCGAGGTACCGAGCGGCTTCTCCATCACTACCCGCGCCGGTTTCGCATTCAGCTTCGCCTGGCCCAGGCCTTTACAGATGGCGCCAAAGGTGTTCGGCGGCATGGCAAAATAGTTGATGGTGACGCGCTTTTTCTGATCGAGCATTTTACCCAGTCGGGTAAAGCCAGCCGCTTCGTTAACGTCCAGATTGCAAAAATCGAGTCGGTTGCTCAGCGTTTCCCACAGCGCCTCATCGATTTTCTCTTTCATGAAGGTTTCCAGCGCTTCACGCACCACCTTGACGTAGGCCGCTTTATCCCAGTCCGCTCGCCCGACGCCAATGATGCGCGTATCGGGATGGGTCTGTCCCGCTTTTTCCAGCTGATACAGCGAAGGTAACAGCTTCCGGCGCGCCAGGTCTCCTTTCGCGCCGAAAATCACCAGATCGCACGCCTGGGCCGTTTGTGTTACCGCCATGTTAACTCTCCTCGTTGCCGGATGGTCCGTTCAGATTAGGTGATACTGAACAGGCCCTTATTGTCATTTTGCTACGCTACAATGTACTTGTTTGGATAACCTGCGTAAACCTGCCCGATGCCGGATCGCTCCTCAGGAGCAGCGATCGCGAAACGGGATGCCGCGCGCGTCGGCGCAGGTATCGCACTGTCGGCTAACGCGGGAAATCTGACCTGGGTCAAGTTCTGATAAAAAAAAGCGGGCTTTTCCGCGTTGCGGGTTGTTAGCGCATCACCGTGGCGGAGTATAGTCTCTCAACTGGCCATCGGTTTCACCTTTAACTGTTATTGATCCTATGTATGCGTGGTCTCTTCCCTATGAATATGCTGGACACTATCCGGTCCCACCTGCCGCAGTTAAGTAAGTCAGAACAAAAAGTCGCCCACGCGGTACTCAGCGATCCCGGCGAGGCGATCCGCATCAGTATCGCCCGCCTGGCGGTCCGCGCCGGCGTCAGTGAACCTACCGTGAACCGCTTTTGCCATCATCTCGGCGCGCGCGGCTTTCCCGATTTCAAGCTGCTGCTGGCGCAGAGCCTTGCGCAGGGTACGCCGGGGCTGAGCCAGCACGTGGCAGAAGATGACAGCGTTGACGCTTACAGCAGTAAAATTTTTGCCTCTGCGCAGGCGAGCCTGGCGCGCGTACGTCAGCAGCTGGACACCCAGGCGGTGGCGCAGGCGGTAACGCAGCTGTGCAACGCAAAGAAGATCGCCTTTTTCGGCCTCGGCGCCTCGGCGGCGGTAGCGCACGATGCCATGAACAAGTTTTTTCGATTTAACGTTCCGGTGTTTTACAGCGATGACGTAGTCATGCAGCGCATGAGCTGCATGAGCGGCGGCGAGGGCGATGTCGTGGTACTGATTTCGCACACCGGACGCACGCGGGCAATGGTGGAACTGGCGCGGCTGGCACGTGCAAACGGATCCACGGTGCTGGCCATCACTTCCCCCGCCTCCCCGCTGGCGGCGGAAGCGCAGCTGGCGCTGACCCTCGACGTGCCGGAGGATACCGATATCTATATGCCGATGCTGTCGCGACTGGCGCAGCTGACGCTGATCGATGTGTTAGCCACCGGTTTTACCCTGCAGCGCGGGGCGACATTTCGCCATAACCTGAAGCGGGTCAAAGACGCACTGCGCGATTCGCGGTTTGATAAAGCACCGCCGCGGGCCGAGAGATAGCGTTTACACTGACCGAACGAACGGGTTATGTTATTGCCAAGTAAAAATAACGTAAACAGAGGTGAGCACAGGGATCGCCTCAAGTTACCGTTTTCATTTAATCTGATGATCGGCGCCCGCTGCGGATCCGATTTCCCTCCTCGCACGGCTTGCCGGATCATGAGGAGGGTGTCAGCCTCAGACAACACCGCGAATAGCAACGGAGTCATACATGTCAAGACGTCTCAGAAGAACCAAGATAGTCACCACCCTCGGTCCCGCCACCGATCGCGATAATAACCTCGAAAAAATCATCGCCGCCGGGGCCAACGTGGTGCGTCTTAATTTCTCCCACGGCACCGCGGAAGATCACCAGCTGCGGGCAGAAAAAGTGCGCGACATTGCGGCCAAACTGGGTCGCCATGTGGCCATCCTCGGCGATTTGCAGGGGCCGAAAATCCGCGTGTCCACCTTCCGCGAAGGTAAAGTGTTCCTTAATCAGGGCGACCGCTTCCTGCTGGATGCCAATCTGGGCAAAGGCGAAGGCGATAAAGAGCGCGTCGGCATCGACTATAAAGGCCTGCCGGAAGATGTGGTGCCGGGAGACATTCTGCTGCTGGACGACGGCCGGGTACAGCTGAAGGTTCTGGACGTTCAGGGCGCGCAGGTGTTTACCGAAGTCACCGTAGGCGGCCCGCTCTCCAACAACAAAGGCATCAATAAGCTTGGCGGCGGCCTGTCGGCCGACGCGCTGACCGCGAAAGACAAGCAGGACATTATAACCGCCGCGAAGATCGGCGTAGACTACCTGGCCGTCTCCTTCCCGCGCTGCGGCGAGGATCTGCACTCTGCCCGCCGCCTGGCGCGCGAAGCCGGCTGTGAGGCGCAGATCGTCTCAAAAGTGGAGCGCGCTGAAGCAGTCAGCTCCCAGGCGGCGATGGATGACATCATTCTGGCCTCCGATGTGGTGATGGTCGCCCGCGGCGATTTAGGGGTGGAAATCGGCGATCCGGAGCTGGTCGGGATTCAGAAGGCGCTGATCCGCCGCGCCCGCCAGCTCAATCGCACGGTTATCACCGCTACGCAGATGATGGAATCGATGATCACCAATCCGATGCCGACCCGCGCGGAGGTGATGGACGTCGCCAACGCCGTGCTTGACGGTACCGATGCGGTGATGCTGTCGGCCGAAACCGCCGCCGGTCAGTATCCGGCTGAAACGGTCAGCGCAATGGCCAAAGTCTGCCTGGGCGCCGAGAAAATCCCCAGCATCAACGTCTCTAAGCACCGCCTTGAGGTCCAGTTTGATAACGTTGAAGAGGCCATTGCCATGTCGGCGATGTATGCCGCCAACCATCTGCAGGGCGTGACCGCCATCATTACCATGACCGAATCCGGCCGCACCGCGCTGATGACCTCGCGGATTACCTCCGGCCTGCCCATTTTTGCCCTCTCCCGCCATGAGCGCACGCTCAATCTGACCGCGCTGTACCGCGGCGTTACGCCGGTGCGTTTCGATAGCGCCAACGATGGCGTCGCCGCGGCCCATGACGCCGTGACTCTGCTGCGTGATAAAGGCTTCCTCGTCTCCGGCGATCTGGTGATCGTGACCCAGGGAGACGTGATGGGCACCACCGGCACCACCAACACCGCGCGGGTGCTGACCGTCGAGTAATCCCCCGCTTCCACCACTTCTTTACGGCCCGCAGCGGGCCGTTTTTTTTGTCCATCGCACTATAACGTGATCTTCGTCACACAAATATCATTAACAATACTAATAACAATGCCGCACGCATTTTGTGGTTGAATGATAATGATTTGTATTTATAATCCCATTTGAAAATTTCAACCTGCTTAACTCGCCTTTAACAGCGGCTAATCCCCAGTAAAGGGAGGGTATCTTACTGCTTAACGGTTAAGCCCAATTTCTCCACATGTCTTGCGTGCTTCGCATCACCGCGAACACATTAAATAAATTAAACATAACCGACCCGGCGTCGGGAAATGCGGCCGTCCTCCCGTCAGGACGGTCAGGCTGGTTTCATCCTTAAAAAGGTATTGCTATGGTCTTTCAATCGACACAACGCGTTTTCACTGCTTCGGACGATGCGGCGCACCCCGGTCGCTTTATTTTTAACCGGCACCGACTGGAAGATTATGCACGGCAAACGGCCAGCGCGCTGGCGCTGGTCACCCGCACGTTTCAGCAGGTAGAGAAACCGTTCAGCGGGATCCTGCCGCATGAGCTGGCACCGCGCCTGCGCGCTATAGATCTGGATGCCCCGCTGGGGGACGTCAGCGCTGCGCTGAGCGAGCTGGAGGCGGTCTGGCTGCGCGATGCGGTCTATTTTCATCTGCCTAAATACGTTGCGCACCTCAACTGTCCGGTGGTGATGCCTTCACTGCTGGCGGAACAGCTGATGGCGGCGGTCAACAGCTCGGTCGATACCTGGGATCAGAGCGCCGGCGGCACGCTGATTGAGCAGAAGGTGATCGACTGGACGCTGGCGCGCATCGGCCTGCCCGCCGGGGCCGACGGCATTTTTACCAGCGGCGGCACGCAGTCCAACCTGATGGCAATGCTGCTGGCCCGCGACAGCGGATGTGAACGGCGGCACGAGGGCTGGCTGATTAAGCAAAAAGGTCTGCCGCCGGAGGCCAGTCAGTGGCGCATATTCACCTCTGACGTTAGCCACTTCAGCATCCAGAAATCGACCGCTATTCTCGGGCTCGGCTACGATGCGGTGGTTCCGGTGCCCACCGATGACGCCTTCCGCATGGATCTGGGCCAGCTGCGCGAAGCTATCGCAGCGTGCCGGGCAGCGGGGCAGATTCCGCTCTGCGTGGTGGCCACCGCCGGCACCACCGATTTCGGCAGTATCGACCCGCTGCCGGCGATCGCCGCGCTGTGCGAACAGGAGCAGCTGTGGATGCATGTCGATGCGGCTTACGGCTGCGGCCTGCTCACCTCCGCCAGCGCCCGTCATCGCCTCGCGGGCATTGAGCGCGCCGACTCGGTGACCGTCGATTACCATAAATCCTTCTTCCAGACGGTGAGCTGCGGTGCGTTCTTTGTACGCGATCGTCGGCACCTGCGCCACGTCACCGTCCATGCAGACTACCTGAATCCGCTGAGCGCCGAGCAGGAAGGCACGCCGAACCTGGTGAGTAAAAGCATCCAGACCACCCGCCGTTTTGACGCGCTAAAAATGTGGCTAACGCTGCGTATCATGGGCGCTGACGCGCTGGGTGAAGCCTTTGACCAGGTGCTGGCGCTGGCCCGCGAGACCCATCAGCGCCTGGCGGCGCATCCGGCTATCGAGGTGCTGCACGCGCCCGAGCTGACCACCCAGGTGTTTCGCTATCTGCCCGGTGCGCGCTACAGCGACGAGCAGATCGATACCATTAACGCCGGGATCCGCAAGGCGCTGTTCCGCGCCGGCCACGCGGTGGTTGCCGGCACCCGAGTGGGCGGCCGCCAGTACCTGAAATTTACCCTGCTCAATCCCAACGCCACGCTGGCCGATCTGGATGACGTGATCGCGATGGTGGTGCATTACGGGCGTGAGCTATCCCATTCGGGCGTGCGCCACGCCGTCGCACAGTGAGGAGTGATGGATGAACCCGATCTACGATTTCGTCGCCATTGGCATCGGTCCGTTTAACCTCGGGCTGGCCTGCCTTACCGATCCGCTGGCGCAGGTGAACGGGGTTTTTCTGGATAAAAACCCCGGATTTGACTGGCATACCGGCATGATGCTGGAGAGCGCCCACCTGCAGACGCCCTTTATGGCTGATCTGGTGACGCTGGCCGATCCTACCAGCCGCTTCAGCCTGCTCAACTACATGAAGCAGAAAGGAAAACTTTACGCGTTTTACATCCGCGAAGACTTCTTTCTGATGCGCAAAGAGTACAACCAGTATTGTCAGTGGGCCTGTTCGCAGCTGTCCAATCTGCACTGGAACACCCATGTCGACAACCTGAGCTGGCTCGAGGAGGAGCAATGCTACCGGGTCGAGAGCCACCATACCGGCAGCGGCGAGCGCCAGATATGGCTGGCGCGCCGGCTGGTACTGGGCACCGGGCCATCCCCCTGGCTGCCGGAGTGCGCTCGCGGCCTGCGCGACCGCGTGACCCACTCCAGCGATTACCTGCGGCAGAAGGCCGCGTTGCAGGCATGCCGCGCCATAACCGTGCTCGGCAGCGGCCAGAGCGCGGCGGAAATTTACCACGATCTGCTGACCGACATTGACCGCTACGGCTATCAGCTGAACTGGATAACCCGCGCCCCGCGCTTCTATCCGCTGGAGTACAGCAAGCTGACGCTGGAAATGACCTCGCCGGAATGGGTGGATTACTTTCACGCCCTGCCCGCGACCCAGCGCGACCGGATTAATGCCGGACAGAAGTCGCTCTATAAGGGCATTAACAGCTCCCTGATCAACGATATTTACGATTTGATGTACGTCAAGCAGCTGGACGGCGAGCTAAATGTCAATCTGTTTACTCACGCTGAGCTGCGGGACATGCGCAAGCTGCCCTCCGGCGAACTGGCCCTGCACTTCTGGCACGAGGAGCAGCAGCAGGCCTTCACCCGCCACACCGAAGGGCTGGTGATGGCGACCGGCTACCACTACCTGCCGCCGCCGTTCGTCGAAGGAATTAGCCGCCAGCTGCGCTGGGACGATCGTGGACGCTATGACGTCCAGCGTAACTACAGCATCGATTGCCATAACCGGGTGTTCGTCCAAAACGCCGAGCTGCACACCCACGGTTTTGTTACCCCGGATTTGGGGATGGCCTGCTACCGCAACTCGGTGATCATTCGCGAGCTGTGCGGCCGGGAAATCTATCCGGTGGAGCGGCAAATCGCCTTTCAAACTTTTTCAGCTCAATCGGATCGTCAACATGTCTGACACGCTTTATACCTGCGCCCGCCCGGCGGGCCAGTTTACCCTGCGCCGCTGGCGTCAGGAGGATGCCGCTCTGATCCACGACTGGGTAACGCGCGACTACGCCCGGTTCTGGGGCATGCAGCAGGACAGCCTGCAGCAGGTAGCGGCATTTTATCGGGAGCTGACGGCGCAGCGCGCCGATGGCGCACTGATCGGCTGCTGCAATGGCCAGCCGGCGTTTCTGATCGAATGCTATCAGGCTCAACATGACGCCGTGGGTCAGCACTATCCGGCCGCCGAGGGTGACTACGGTATGCATCTGCTGCTGGCACCGCCGCAGCAGCCCGTTCCCCAGTTCAGTTGGCAGGTGTTCACCGTGGTGATGGATTACCTGTTCAGCCGGCCGGAAGTGACGCGGGTAGTGGTTGAACCGGACGTGCGCAACGACAAGATCCATCGCCTGAACCGGCGCGCCGGCTTTGTCTATCAGTATCCCATCAATATGGGACACAAAACCGCCTGGCTGGCGTTCTGCCAGCGCAGTGATTATCAGCAAGCACAACAACGGGAAGCGAAGTACATGAGTCATTCATCGGGCGTCATTGAAGGCGCACACTTAACCCGCGACAACTGGGCGCAGGCCAACCGCATGCTGGTCCGCAAGGCAATAGCCGAATTCAGCCACGAGCGTCTGCTGGCGCCGCAGCCGGATCCGCAGGCGCCAGGCTGGTGGACGCTGGCGGTGCCCGCCAGCGAGCGGCGCTACCGCTTTCGCGCCGACGTGCTGACGCTCGAGCACTGGGCGATTGCTCCCGACTCACTGGAAAAATGGGATAATGACGCGCCGCAACCGCTGGACGCGATGCTGTTTATCATTGAGTTTGCCGCGCACATCGGCATTCCTGAGACCATGCGCGCCACCTACCTGGAGGAGATCAGCAGCACCCTCGCCGGCAGCGCATGGAAACTGGCGCACCACACGGCCTCCAGTGCGGATCTGGTGCAGGCCGATTTCCAACAGGTGGAAGCGGCCATGACCGAAGGCCACCCCGGCTTTGTTGCCAACAATGGCCGCATCGGCTTTGATGCCCGCGACTATCTCGCCTATGCGCCGGAAGTGGCCGCGCCGGTGGCGCTGATTTGGGTCGCGGTACACCGCGACAATGCTCACTTCTCCAGCATCGACGGACTGAGCTACGCGCAGCTGCTTGAGGAGGAGCTGGGGAGCCAACAGCTGGCGCGCTTCCATACCCGCCTGCGCGAGCGCGGCGCAGCGCCCGAGGCGTATTGGCTGATGCCGGTTCATCCCTGGCAGTGGCACAATAAGTTGCTGACCGTCTTCGCCGCCGATATCGCCCGGCAGCAGATCATTCTGCTGGGCGAAAGTGAAGATCGCTACCAGGCGCAGCAGTCCATTCGCACCTTTTTCAACCACAGCCAGCCTCAGCGTCGCTACGTCAAAACCGCGCTGTCGGTGCTGAACATGGGCTTTATGCGCGGGCTGTCGCCTTACTACATGGCCACCACGCCGGCGGTCAATCAGTGGCTGGAGCAGCGGGTGAATAATGACCGCTGGCTGCAGCAGCACTGTCACTTTGCCATCCTGCGTGAGGTTGCCGCCATCGGCTATCACAACCGCTATTTTGAACAGGCGATTGCCGGTGACTCCGCCTATAAAAAGATGTTTGCCGCCCTGTGGCGGGATAATCCGGTCAGCCAGCTGCGTCCCGGCCGCCGCCTGATGACCATGGCCTCCCTGCTGCACGTGGACGCTCACCAGCAGGCGCTTCTGCCGCTTATCATCACGGACAGCGGCCTGCCGGCCGTGGAGTGGGTACGCCACTATCTGCGCTGCTACCTCAGCCCGCTGGTGCACTGCTTCTATCAGCACGATCTGGTGTTTATGCCGCACGGTGAAAACCTGATCCTTGAACTGGAACATAACGTGCCGGTGCGCGCGTGGATGAAAGACATCGGCGAGGAGATTGCCGTGCTTAATCCGACGGCCACGCTGCCGGAACAGGCGCAGCGGCTGGCGGTGGACGTCCCTGAGCACCTTAAGCTACTCAGCCTGTTCACCGATGTATTCGACTGCTTCTTCCGCTTTGTCAGTGCCATCCTGCATCAAAGCGGACTGCTGTCGGAAGACAGCTTCTGGCAATGCGTTGCCGACTGCGTGTATGAGTGGCGGGACGCCCACCCGGCGCTGGCCGATAAGGTTGACCGGCTGGATCCGTTTGTCGCGGCGTTTGACCACTCTTGCCTGAACCGCCTGCAGCTGGCAAACAATCAGCAGATGGTCAACCTGGCCGACCCGGCCAGCGCGTTAAAGATAGCCGGGCAGCTGCAGAATCCGATTGCGCGCTTTCGCCGTCAACCGCGATAATCCTCCCTCTGTCTGACGTCACGCGGCCAGACCCTGGCCGCGTCTTTTTTTTACTCATGGAGCGGTAATTATGTCCTCCCCCCCTCCGGTAGCGCGCCTGAGCGCGCGCTATCTGCTGTTTCCCCTGTCGCTGGTGCTGTTTGAGTTTGCCACCTATATTGCCCACGACATGATTCAACCCGCAATGCTGCAGGTTACACAGCAGTTTCACGTTGGCCCCGAGTGGGTGCCCGCTTCGCTGACCGCCTATCTGATCGGCGGGATCGTCTTGCAGTGGCTGCTCGGGCCGCTGTCGGACAAGATTGGCCGCCGGCCGGTGATGCTGGGTGGCGTGATGTTCTTTCTGGTCTGCTGCCTGGCGATGCACGCGGTGCAGAGCATCGAGCAGTTTGTCGCCGTGCGCTTTTTACAGGGCATCAGCCTGTGTTTTATCGGCGCGGTGGGCTATGCGGCGGTGCAGGAGGCGTTTGATGAAACGCTCAGCGTACGCATCATGGCGCTAATGGCCAACGTAGCGCTGCTGGCGCCGCTGCTGGGGCCGGTGGCCGGCGCAGCCTTCCTGTCGTTGGGTGACTGGCGCGGCATGTTTACCCTGTTTGCGGCCATTACCGCCGTGGCGCTGATCGGGCTGTGGCGGGCCATGCCGGAGACCGCCGGTCAGCGCGACACCTCGCTGTCGCTGCCGGCGCTGGGCCGCACCTACTGGCGGCTGGCGCAGGACCGGCAGGTGGTCAGCGGCTCGGTAGCGCTGGGGCTGGTGGCGATCCCGATGCTGGCCTGGGTTGCGCTGTCGCCGGTGATTTTGATTCACGATGAGGGGCTAACGCGTATGCAGTACGCTCTGCTACAGCTGCCGGTATTTTTATCCATGATCGTGGGCAACCTGACGCTCAGCCGACTGGCCGGCCGCTTACCGATTGAAGCCCCGCTGAAGCTGGGAGCGTGGCCGGTACTCGGCGGACTGCTGCTCGCCGCCGCCGCGACGCTGCTGGACCGCCACAGCTATCTGTGGATGACCGCCGGGCTGAGTCTGTACGCCTTTGGCTGCGGGCTGGTGAACGCCGGACTCTACCGCCTGACGCTGTTTGCCAGCCGTGCGGGCAAAGGCAGCGTGGCGGCGATGCTCGGCATGCTGAGTATCGTGGTGTTTGCACTGGGGATTGAGGCGGCGCGCTACGGCTATTTCCGCGGCGGCAACGGGCTGTTCAGCGCCATTAACCTGGCCTGCGGTCTGGCCTGGCTGCTGCTGATCCGCGCATTCCTGCGCGAGCGTCAGCGCCGCAGTCAGCTGACCGCATACGGTCAATAACCGCCCGCGCAGTGCGGATCGTCGGGGCCATCGCGGCCCCGTTTTTTTTCGTCCGGACTATTTGCGCGCGTACAGCTCGTCGCGCGCGTAAGGTTCGGTTTCGCCGGGCTTGCGGGTTTTGAGCAGTTTAAGGATCCAGGTGTACTGCTCCGGATGAGGGCGTACCAGCACTTCGACCTCTTCATTCATCCGCCGGGCGATGTGGCGATCGTCCGCGGTCAGCAGGTCATCCATGGGCGGGCGGACGTACACCTCCAGCCGGTGGGTCTGGCTGTTGTAAACCGGAAACAGCGGCACCACCTTAGCCCGACAGACTTTCATCAGGCGACCCACCGCCGGCAGCGTGGCTTTGTAGGTGGCAAAGAAATCGACAAATTCGCTGTGCTCGGCGCCGTGGTCCTGATCGGGCAGGTAGTATCCCCAGTAGCCCTGGCGTACCGAGGCAATAAACGGCTTGATGCCATCGTTGCGGGCGTGCATCCGACCGCCAAAGCGGCGGCGTACGGCATTCCAGGCGTAATCCAGCAGCTGATTGCGCTGGTTATGGAACATCGCCGCCATCTTTTGCCCCTCCGACGCGAGCAGCATTGCCGGAATATCGACGCCCCAGCCGTGCGGCACCAGGAAGATGACGTTCTCCTGCGCCGCGCGCAGCCGATCGATAATCTCCCGACCGTGCCAGTCCACGCGCTGGCGTATGTTTGCCGCGTTGCCCATCCCCAGCTCGGCCATCATCACCATCGCCTGCGGGGCCGTGGCAAACATCGCATCAATGATCGCTTCGCGCTCCGCCTCGGAGCGTTCGGGCAGACAGTAGTAGAGGTTGATCTGCGCGCGCCGGCGGGCACTGCGGGCCACTTTGCCCGCCAGGCGACCGAGGCTTCCGAGTAGCGGATCGCGCAGGCGCGGGGGCACTTTCGCCAGCGCGGCGAATGCTCCCAGCCCCAGCCAGGCGCCCCAGTATCGCGGGTGTAAAAAGGCCTTCTGAAACTGGGGAATAAACTCAACCTGGCTTTTTCTGTTGTTTTCCATGCACTCGCCTCACACAATAACGCGCTAATGATAGTGGCGGGAGCCGAATTTGCAATGCCTGATTGGCCAAAGCTGCTCTGTTAAGGCAGTAAAAGAACACGCCGACGCGGAAAAAAAACCGACATCACGATAATGTCGGTTTTTTAACAGGGTGATTAATCAAGCTTCAGCTGCGGCTGGTACGCGCGTACCTGAGCCAGATAATCACTGCGATCTTTTCCGGTCAGACCGTCGCTTCGCGGCAGCTTGGCGGTCAGCGGATTGACCGCCTGGTTGTTGATCCAGATTTCATAGTGCAGATGCGGACCGGTAGAGCGGCCGGTATTGCCCGACAGCGCGATGCGGTCGCCGCGCTTCACTTTTTGCCCCGGCTTCACCAGCAGCTTCTTCAGGTGCATATAGCGGGTCATATACTGCCGACCGTGACGGATTGCCACGTAGTTACCGGCCGCGCCGCTGCGTTTGGCGATGACCACTTCGCCGTCGCCCACTGCCAGCACCGGGGTGCCCAGCGGCAGTGCGAAATCGACCCCTTTGTGCGGCGCAATGCGGCCGGTCACCGGATTAACGCGACGCGGGTTAAAATTGGAGGAGACACGGTACTGTTTGACCGTCGGAAAACGCATAAAACCGCGCGCCAGGCCGGAGGCGTTGCGATCGTAGAATTTGCCATCTTCGGCGCGGAACGCATAGTAGTCCTTGTCGCCGCTGCGCAGGCGCACCGCCAGCAAATGGCTCTGCTCGCGTTTGCCGTCCAGCATCTCGCGCGACATCAGTACCGCAAATTTATCGCCTTTGCGCAGCTTGCGGAAGTCAAGCTGCCACTGCATCGCCTTGATCACCGCGCTGGTTTCCGCGCTGGTCAGCCCGGCGTTGGCGGCGCTGCTGGCAAAACTGCCGTTGACCGTGCCGCGCAGCACGCTGTTGCTCCACTCCCCTTTTTGCATCTCCACCGAGCGGGAGAAGCCGCCGGGGGCGCGATCGTAGGTGCGCGTTTCGCGGCGGTTCATCTCCCAGGTAAGCCGCTGCAGCTGCCCCTGATCGGTCAGCGTCCATGAGATCTGCTGCCCGACCCGCAGGTTGCGCAGTTCGCTATCGGTTTTCACCAGCTGGGCAATTTCGCCCATGTCGATACCGTACTGATTCAGAATGCTGCTGAGGGTATCGCCAGAAGAGACCACATAGTCGTGGGTGCCCAGCTCGTTGGGCACGTCTTTGTCGATTTCGTCCTGCGGGATGTCATCATCCGGCGTGGCCTGATCGAGCGGCTCACTGGCGTCCGGCAGCAGCGTACGCAGCTGGTCTTTGTCCAGTTCGATGGTTTTAACGATCGCTGAGGGTTCATCAGATGGGTGATAGATATAAGGCCGCCACACGGCAACGGCCAGTGTGGCGACGGTTAATGACCCCAGCATTACGCGGTGGGGACGCGGTAATTGACCGAAGGCCTGGGCGACAGCGCGGGCTAACTGTTGCACTTCGTTTTCCTCTAATCTCCTTTCAGACAGCTCGCATACTGGCCCGATAGCTGTTTGAGGAACTGCACGTAGCTGTCGCGTACCACGCTAAGATTGGTGCCCAGCGGGTCGAGGGTTCCCTGACGCACTGATGTTCCCCGAGCCACGGCCTGAATCACGGCCGGTCTGAATTGTGGCTCAGCGAAGACGCAAACGGCCTTCTGCTCAACCAGCTCTGTTCGTATTTGGTGTAAACGCTGCGCGCCGGGTTGGATCTCGGGGTTGACGGTGAAATGCCCTCGCGGCGAGAGCCCGTACTGTTTTTCAAAATAGCCGTAGGCGTCGTGAAAAACGAAATATCCCCGATCCTTAACCGGTGCCAACTGCGCACGAATCGACGTCTCTGCGGCGGCCAAATCGGCCTCAAATTGCTGCAGATTCGCATCGAGTTTGTCTTTGCGCTGCGGCATAAGTTCCAATAATTTGTCGTGGATTGCAACCGCCGATTTCCGTGCAATTTCAGGGGACATCCACAAGTGCATGTTGTATTCACCGTGGTGGTGGTGCTCGCCCTGCTCTGCGCTGTGCTCATCGTGGTGAGGGTGATGCTCACCGCCCTCATCCTCATGCGCATCGGCCCCTTTAATCAGCAGGGGTTTTACCGCGGGCAGTGCGCTTAATTCGAGGTTTTTTTGTGCCGGTAACTGGGCGGCGGACTGAGGCAAAAACGCCTCCATTTCCGGCCCCACCCACACAAGTAAGTCAGCGTTTTTTATACGTTTTATATCAGACGGACGCAGGGAATAGTCATGCTCTGATGCCCCATCCGGCAGCAGGACTTCCACCGGGGTGACGCCGTCGGCAATCGCCGCGGCGATAAAGCCCAGCGGCTTCACCGATGCCACAACGGCAGCGTGGCTGACGGCCGGTAATCCCCCCACGGTAAACAGGGCGCAAATTGCCCCTTTTAGCAGCCGGTTTTTATGTAACATAATGCGTCCATCCCTCGTTCGTTGCGCGAAAAGCGTGATATTATAACATCCTAATTGTTTGGCAACCTGAAATCGTGATGTCTCCATTAATTTCGCTGGAAAATATTGCCGTCAGCTTCGGCGGCCGCCGCGTCCTGTCTGATGTGTCGCTGGTGCTGAAGCCGGGACGGATATTGACGCTGTTGGGGCCAAACGGCGCCGGAAAATCGACGCTGGTGCGGGTCGTCCTCGGCCTGATCGCCCCGGACAGCGGCACCCTGACCCGCCCGCCGCGCCTGCGCATCGGCTATGTGCCGCAAAAACTCCATCTTGATCCCACGCTGCCGCTCAGCGTTGAACGCTTTATGCTGCTGCGGCCCGGGGTGAAGCGCGCCGAGATTCTGCCCGCCCTGATGCGCGTGCAGGCCGGTCATCTGCTCCACTACCCTCTGCAAAAACTTTCCGGCGGCGAGATGCAGCGGCTGCTGCTGGCGCGCGCGCTGCTCAACCAACCCCAGCTGCTGGTACTGGACGAACCGACGCAGGGCGTGGACGTTAACGGTCAGGTGGCGCTGTATGATTTGATCAACCAGCTGCGGAACGAACTCCACTGCGGCGTGCTGATGGTCTCGCACGATCTGCATCTGGTGATGGCGAAAACCGATGAGGTACTGTGCCTGAATCAGCACATATGCTGCTCCGGTACGCCGGAGGTGGTCTCCAGCCATCCGGAATTCATCGCCATGTTTGGCCCGCGCGGCGCTGAACAGCTGGCTATCTATCGCCACCACCATAATCATCGTCACGACCTTCAGGGACGCATTATTTTACGCAGAGGACAGGGGCCCTCATGATTGAACTGCTGTTACCGGGCTGGCTGGCCGGCGTGATGCTGGCACTGGCGGCGGGCCCGCTGGGCTCTTTTGTCGTCTGGCGCCGGATGTCTTATTTTGGCGATACCCTCGCCCACGCCTCGCTGCTGGGCGTGGCCTTCGGCCTGCTGTTGCAGGTGAACCCGTTCTACGCGGTGATTGCGGTGACGCTGCTGCTGTCGCTGGGCCTGGTGTGGCTGGAGCGCCGCCCGCAGCTGGCGCTCGATACCCTGCTGGGGATCCTTGCCCACAGCGCCCTGTCGCTGGGGCTGGTAGTGGTCAGCCTGATGAACGGCGTACGCGTCGATTTGATGGCCTATCTGTTTGGCGATCTGCTGGCGGTAACCCCCACCGACCTGCTGACGATTGCTATCGGGGTCACGCTGGTGCTGGCTCTGCTGGCCTGGCAGTGGCGGCCGCTGCTGTCGCTGACCATCAGCCCGGAGCTGGCGCAGGTGGACGGCGTGAATCTGTCGCGGGTGAAGCTGATTCTGATGCTGGTCACCGCGCTGACGATTGGCGTCGCCATGAAGTTTGTCGGCGCGCTGATCATCACGTCGCTGCTGATTATTCCGGCCGCCACCGCCCGCCGCTTCAGCCGCAGTCCAGAGCAGATGGCCGGTTGGGCGATCATCCTTGGGATGGTGGCCGTCAGCGGCGGTCTGAGCCTGTCGGCGTTGTACGATACGCCGGCCGGCCCGTCGGTGGTGCTGTGCGCCGCCGCGCTGTTCCTGTTCAGCCTGATGAAAAAAGCGCGCTAGCGGCACGACGGGCCGGCACAGGCCGGCCCGTCTCGCGTCACTCCCGCGGCGTTAAGCCAAAATGGCGATACGCGTGCTGGGTGGCCATCCGCCCGCGCGGGGTACGCTGAATAAAGCCCTGCTGAATCAGATAGGGCTCCAGAACGTCCTCAATGGTTTCCCGCTCTTCGCCAATGGCCGCCGCCAGGTTATCGAGGCCCACCGGGCCGCCGGAAAACTTCTCGATGATCGCCAGCAGCAGTTTGCGGTCCATATAGTCAAAACCGTGATCGTCCACGTTAAGCATGTCCAGCGCCTGCGCCGACACGCTGCCGCTCATCTCACCGCTGGCGCGCACCTCGGCGAAGTCGCGCACCCGCCGCAGCAGACGGTTGGCGATACGCGGCGTACCGCGCGCGCGTCGCGCCACTTCCAGCGCCCCCTCTTCCGTCAGCGCCAGCCCGAGGCAGCGGGCGCTTCGCGAGACGATGTGCTGCAGATCCGGCACCTGATAAAACTCGAGCCGCTGCACAATCCCAAAGCGATCGCGCAGCGGTGAGGTCAGGGACCCGGCGCGGGTAGTGGCGCCGATCAGCGTAAAGGGCGGCAGATCGATTTTGATCGACCGCGCCGCCGGCCCCTCGCCGATCATAATGTCCAGCTGGTAGTCTTCCATGGCCGGATAGAGCACCTCCTCTACCACCGGCGACAGGCGATGAATCTCATCGATAAACAGCACGTCGTGCGGTTCCAGATTGGTTAACATCGCCGCCAGATCGCCCGCTTTCTCCAGCACCGGGCCGGAGGTGGTGCGCAGATTCACCCCCATCTCATTGGCAACAATGTTAGCCAGCGTGGTCTTCCCGAGCCCGGGCGGGCCGAAAATCAGCAGGTGGTCGAGCGCGTCCCCGCGCATTTTCGCCGCCTGGATAAAGATCTCCATCTGCTCGCGTACCTGCGGCTGCCCGACGTACTCATCCAGCAGCTTCGGCCGGATCGCGCGGTCGATTATCTCTTCTTCGGTGACGGGCTCGGGGGAGACCAGGCGGTCGGCTTCAATCATGGTTGACCTCAGAGTGCAGCGCGCAGGGCTTCACGGATCAGCGTTTCGCAATCCGCATCCGGTTTATTCAGTTTACTCACCATGCGGCTGGCTTCCTGCGGCTTGTAGCCCAGCGCCACCAGCGCCGCTACGGCTTCGCCTTCTGCGTCATTGGCCGCTTCCGGCGGCTGACTGCTGGTCAGGGTAAAGTCAGTTTCCGTGGCAAACAGGTCGCCATGCATGCCTTTGAAGCGGTCTTTCATCTCTACCACCAGCCGCTCGGCGGTTTTCTTGCCCACGCCTGGCAGCTTTACCAAAGAGGCAATCTCCTCTTTTTCCACCGCGGTAACGAACTGTTGGGCAGACATGCCGGAGAGGATTGCCAGCGCCAGCTTTGGCCCGACGCCATTGACTTTGATCAGCTCGCGGAACAGCGTACGCTCCTGTTTGTGGTTAAAGCCAAACAGCAGCTGAGCATCTTCGCGCACCACAAAGTGGGTAAAGATGATCGCTTCCTGGTGCTGCTCCGGCAGCTCATAAAAACAGGTCATCGGCATATGCACTTCATAGCCGACGCCGGCCGCCTCAATTAACACCATCGGCGGCTGTTTTTCTACGATGTTGCCTCTCAGTCGACCAATCACATTCTGTTCCTTTCCGGTTGCGTATCGCAGGGTTATAGCATAAAAAAGGCTGGATGAATATCCAGCCTGGCGCCGATGTGACCCGGGTTACCCGTGACGCAGGCGCCCGCGCGCCAGATTGAGCGGTGAACCACTCATCCGCAGGGCATTTTGACTGACGTGGCAGTGGGTAATGGCAATAGCCAGCGCATCGGCGGCGTCCGCCTGGGGGTTTGCCGCCAGCTTCAGCAGCGAGCGAACCATATGCTGAACCTGGCTTTTTTCCGCGCCGCCGGTGCCGGTAACGGTCTGCTTTACCTGCCGGGCCGCATACTCAAACACCGGCAGATCGTGATTGACCGCCGCGACGATCGCCGCGCCGCGCGCCTGCCCCAGCTTCAGCGCCGAGTCGGCGTTTTTCGCCATGAATACCTGCTCAATGGCGAAGAAATCCGGGCTGAACTGGGTAATGATTTCACTGACGCCGGCGTAGATCAGCTTCAGCCGCGCCGGCAGATCGGTGCTGTTGGTGCGGATACAGCCGCTGCCCAGGTAGCTGAGCTGGCGGCCAGTCTGACGGATCACGCCGTAACCGGTGATGCGCGATCCGGGGTCTATCCCTAAAATGATCGCCATCAGCCGCCTCCCGGGCGCAGAAGCATTCGCGCCGCCATTACAGCGTCGCCGCCACCTCGTCGGAGATTTCACCGTTGTGATACACCTCCTGCACGTCGTCGCAGTCTTCCAGCATATCGATCAGGCGCAGCAGCTTCGGTGCGGTTTCCGCATCCATGTCCGCCTTGGTGGAGGGAATCATCGATACCTCCGCGCTGTCGGCTTTCAGGCCGGCGCCTTCCAGCGCATCGCGCACCTTGCCCAGCTCTTCCCAGGCGGTAAAAACATCGATAGCCCCGTCGTCGTAGCTGATCACGTCTTCGGCGCCCGCTTCCAGCGCCGCATCCATCACCGTGTCTTCATCCAGCCCCGGCGCAAAGGAGATCACCCCTTTTTTGCTGAACAGGTAGGCCACGGAGCCGTCGGTGCCGAGGTTACCACCGGTTTTAGTGAAGGCGTGACGCACTTCACCAACGGTGCGATTACGGTTATCGCTCAGGCACTCGATCATAATAGCCGTGCCGCCTGGTCCGTAACCTTCATAGATGATGGTTTCCATGTTGCTGTCGTCTTCGCCGCCGACGCCGCGCGCGATGGCGCGATTCATGGTGTCACGGGTCATGTTATTGGACAGCGCCTTGTCCATCGCCGCGCGCAGACGCGGGTTAGAAGCCGCATCGCCGCCGCCGAGTTTGGCGGCGGTAACCAGCTCGCGAATAATTTTGGTGAAGATTTTACCGCGCTTGGCGTCCTGCGCCGCTTTGCGGTGCTTGGTGTTCGCCCATTTACTGTGTCCAGCCATTGGATTCTCTCTCTGTCTCTGTGAGGGCGCGTCCACCCGAGCATTCAGGCGGCGCGCCGATCAACACAATACGTATTCTTCAATTGCCTGGCGATTAGACCAGGAGCAGGTCAGCGCCGCCGCCTCGGCGGCGGGTAGCCACCGCGCCGCCAGATGCTCGCTGAGGGCTAAGGCCCGTTCAGCGGGCAACGCCAGCGTAAACCAGTGCTCGCGATTGTGGCTGACCCCGGGGGCATAGCGATGGCGAAAATGGGGAAAGATCTCGAACACGATGCTCTTTGCGGTATCCCGCAGCATCAGCCCTTCGGCTTGGATGTCGATCCCCACCTCCTCCTGCACTTCCCGCAGGGCGGCGTCACGCGGCGTCTCGCCCGGCTCCAGGCTGCCGGTCACCGACTGCCAGAACGCCGTATCGTCGCGACGCTGCAGCATCAGCACCCGCCCGGTCTGCTGCGCATAAATGACTACCAGAACCGAAACCGGGTGCTTAAAGCGCATCTTATTTGCTCTCTGTACCGCCCTTTTTAATCACCTCGATCCCCAGCTCGCTCAGCGCCGACGGATTGGCGAAGCTTGGCGCCTCGGTCATCATACAGGCTGCCGCGGTGGTTTTCGGGAAGGCAATCACATCGCGAATATTATCGGTGCCGGTCAGCAGCATCACCAGGCGATCGAGGCCGAAGGCCAGGCCGGCGTGCGGCGGGGTACCGAACTTCAGCGCGTCGAGCAGGAAGCCAAACTTCTCGCGCTGCTCGGTCTCATTGATGCCGAGGATCCCAAATACCGTCTGCTGCATGGCGCCGTTATGAATACGCACCGAGCCCCCGCCCACTTCGTACCCGTTGATCACCATATCGTAGGCGTTGGCCACGGCGGTTTCCGGGGCGGCCTTCAGCTGCTCCGGGGTCATCTCTTTCGGCGCAGTAAACGGATGGTGCATCGCGCTCAGGCCGCCATCGCCATTCTCCTCAAACATCGGGAAGTCAATTACCCACAGCGGCTTCCACGCCTGCTCATCGGCGATCGCCAGATCGCGGCCCAGCTTCAGGCGCAGCGCGCCCAGCGCATCGGCCACCACGCTGGCGCGGTCGGCACCGAAGAAGATCATATCGCCATCCTGCGCACCGGTGCGGCTCAGCACCGCCTCGACAATGTCGGCGGTCAGGAATTTTGCCACCGGGCTGGTAATGCCCTCCAGCCCCTGCGCGCGGCTGTTGACTTTGATATACGCCAGCCCCTTCGCCCCGTAGATCTCAATAAATTTGCCGTAGTCGTCAATCTGTTTGCGGCTCAGCTGGGCGCCGCCCGGCACGCGCAGCGCGGCTACGCGCCCTTGCGGATCGTTCGCCGGACCGGAGAACACTTTGAATTCAACCTCGGTCAGCAGATCCGCGACGTCCACCAGCTCCATCGGGTTACGCAGGTCCGGTTTGTCCGAACCGTAGCGGCGCATGGCTTCGGCAAAGGTCATCATTGGGAATGACCCCAGATCCACCCCGATCACCTCCTGCCACAGCTGGCGCACCATGCGCTCCATCAGCTCGCGCACGTCCGGCGCGGTCATGAAGGAGGTCTCCACGTCGATCTGGGTGAATTCGGGCTGGCGGTCGGCGCGCAGGTCTTCATCGCGGAAGCATTTGACAATCTGATAGTAGCGATCAAAACCGGACATCATCAGCAGCTGTTTAAACAGCTGCGGCGACTGCGGCAGCGCGTAAAATTTCCCCTTGTGCACGCGGCTCGGCACCAGATAATCGCGCGCGCCCTCCGGGGTGGCTTTGGTCAGCATCGGCGTCTCGATATCGAGAAAGCCGTTGTCGTCCATAAAGCGCCGCACAAAACTGGTGATTTTCGCGCGGGTCTTCAGCCGGGTGGCCATCTCCGGGCGACGCAGGTCGAGGTAGCGATATTTCAGGCGCGCCTCTTCGCTGTTGACGGCGTTGGCGTCCAGCGGCAGCGGCTCAGCGCGGTTGATGATGGTCAGCTCGGTCGCGAACACTTCCACTTCACCGGTGGCCATCTCCGCGTTGCGGTTTTTTTCCTCGCGCGCCCGCACCTTGCCGGTCACCTGAATGCAGAATTCGTTACGCAGCTCGGAGGCGAGCGAGAACGCCTGCTCGCGGTCCGGATCGAAAAACACCTGCACAATGCCTTCGCGGTCACGCATATCAATAAAGATCAGGCTGCCGAGGTCGCGACGGCGATTTACCCATCCAGACAGGGTCACCTGCTGACCCACGTGCGACAGATTAAGCTGCCCACAATATACAGTACGCATAACGATATCCTTTAAACTCACCAAAGCCGACTGGCCGCGCTGAAGGTCGCCCCGCGCCGACTCGCCCGTAACAGAACGGGCCGGACGGGTCAGACGATCGCAAAAAATGGCCGCCATTATAATGGAAAAAGCGTGATGCGATAAGAGCATCGCGACGATTGTGCGCAACAAATGCCCGCCGGCGGCGGCTTCTCATAAACATTAACAAAACAGCGCGGACGTGGGCCGGCAGAGAGTCGTCAGCGCCGCCACTTTCGCGCTATGCTAGGCGTTTTCTTTCCTTTGCAGGGAGTATTTTGCTATGACGCTTCATCCCGCGAGCACGGCGCTGGTTCTGATTGATTTGCAGCAGGGGATCCTGCCGTTTGCCGGCGGCCCGATTGATGGCCAGCAGGTGGTGAGCCGCGCCGCCGCGCTGGCCGACGCTTTTCGCGCCCGCCAGGCAACGGTTGTGCAGGTGCGGGTGGGCTGGTCGCCCGACTTTGCTGACGCGCCGAAGCAGCCGGTCGACGCCGCCGGCGCCCACGCGCTGCCGGCAGACTGGTGGGATTTTCCCGCCGCGCTGAACGTACAGCCGACGGACCTTCAGGTGGTGAAGCACCAGTGGGGAGCGTTCTACGGCACCGACCTTGAGCTGCAGCTGCGCCGCCGCGGCATTGATACCATCGTGCTGGGCGGTATCGCCACCAATATTGGCGTCGAATCCACCGCGCGCGACGCCTGGGAGCGCGGCTTTAATCTGGTGCTGGCCGAAGATGTCTGCGCCGCTCAGGATAGCGAGCAGCACCACCATAGTCTGAAATGGATCTTCCCGCGCCTTGCCCGCGTGCGCAGCAGCGCGGAGATCATCGCCGCGCTCTGAGCGGACCGTTCACCGCGGGCGGCTCCTGCCGTCCGCTCAGGGAGAGACCATGCCGCCGATTCGCCTTGGCCTGCCGCAGTGGCAGCATCCGCAGTGGAAACGCTTCGGCATCGCGACGCTCGCAGATTATGCGCGCTATTTCGATTGCGTCGAGGGCAACACCACCCTCTACGCCTTGCCGCGCGCGGAGATCGTCATGCGCTGGCGCGACATGACCCACGATGATTTTCGCTTCTGCTTTAAGTTTCCCCACACTATCTCACACCAGGCTGCGCTGCAGCAGTGCGACGATCTGCTGGCGGGCTTCTTCCAGCTGATGGCGCCGCTGGCGGCGCGCATCGGCCACTACTGGCTCCAGCTGCCGGCCCGCTTTGGTCCCGACAACCTGCCGGCGCTATGGGCGTTTCTCGACGGCCTGCCGGCGGCGTTTCGCTACAGCGTGGAGGTGCGTCATCCCGCTTTTTTTGCCAAACAGGCGGCGGAGCAGGCGCTGAATCGCGGACTGCATCAGCGCGGGATAAACCGGGTGATCCTCGATTCACGCGGGGTTCATCAGGCGCAGCCCACCACGCCGGCCATCGTGGAGGCGCAGCGTAAAAAGCCCAGGCTGCCGGTACACGCGCTGATCACCGCGCAGGACCCGCTGATTCGCTTTATTGGCGGTGAGGATATTGCCGCCAATGTCGCGCTGTTTGATGCCTGGCTGACGCGGCTGCCGGAGTGGTGTGAACGCAGTCAGCCGTGGCTGTTTATTCACACGCCGGATATTGGTCAGGTGCTGCCGCTGATACAGGCTCTGTGGCCGCGGCTGGCGCAACGCCTGCCCGCACTCGGCCCCACCCCCAACTGGCCACAGCAGGCCTCGCTGTTCTCCTGATGCTGCGCCGCGCAGCGTCAGCCTTTTCCTGAAAAAGCGGGGCGGTCCGCGGACGGCGGTCGTATGGCCGGCCCGGGCCTGCCGCCCGTGACCGGCGAGCCATACGCTTCTTTCCTGCCGCCGCAGAATCAGCCCCCTCCCCCCGGAATACAGGGCCGCGCCGCCGGCGTCACTGTTTTCATGGCGACGCGGGAAGTTGCCCGCTAAGATAGCCGCGCTGAATGCTGGTGAAGGATGTGAAGGATGGTTAGCGCGCTGTATATCGTGTTAGGAGCACTGTTTATTATTAAATTTTCCTGGGATGTGGTGCGGCTGCGTCGTCAGTACCATGTGGCCTGGGGCGACGGCGGATTCTGGGAGCTGCAGAACGCCGTCCGTGTGCAGGGCAATGCGGTGGAGTATTTGCCGCTGGGTGGCCTGCTGCTGGTGATGATGGAGATTAACGGCGGCGACGTGTGGATGGTGCACGTTGGCGGCCTGCTGCTGTTGGCCGGGCGCGTCATGCACTATTTGGGGATGCACCAGCGGGAAATCCGCTGGCGGCGATACGGCATGATCGCCACCTTCGTGGCGCTGCTGTTTGCAATACTGATGAATCTGGTGTTTATGCCCTGGGATCTGATGCTGTCCCTGTAGGGTGCTTTCTGCCAAAATACCGTTTTCTGATGAACTCCCTGACGGACCCAAGATATGTCTGATCGTGATACGCTGTTCTCTGCGCCCATTGAAAAACTGGGCGACTGGACTTTTGACGAGCGCGTAGCCGAAGTTTTTCCCGATATGATCCAGCGCTCGGTGCCGGGTTATTCTAATATTATTGCCATGATCGGCATGCTGGCCGGGCGCTTCGTCACGCCCCATAGCCAGGTTTTTGACCTCGGCTGTTCGCTCGGGGCGGCCACGCTGTCGATCCGTCGCCATCTGCAGGCGGAAGGGTGCCGGATTATCGCTGTCGACAACTCGCCGGCGATGGTCGAACGCTGCCGCCGTCACATTGATGCCTTCCGCGGCGATACGCCGGTGACGGTGCGCGAAGCCGATATTCGCGACGTGAACATCGACAACGCTTCGCTGGTGGTGCTGAATTTTACCCTGCAGTTTCTGGCTCCGGACGATCGTCAGCAGCTGCTGGATCGTATCTATGCCGGTCTGTTACCCGGTGGTGCGCTGGTGCTATCGGAAAAGTTCAGCTTTGAAGACCGCCAGGTGGGAGAACTGCTGTTTGATATGCATCACGACTTTAAGCGCGCCAACGGCTACAGCGAGTTGGAGATCAGTCAGAAGCGCAGCATGCTGGAAAACGTCATGCTGACCGACACGGTAGCCACCCACAAACAGCGTCTGCAGCAGGCCGGTTTTCGCCACGCGGAGCTGTGGTTTCAGTGTTTTAACTTTGGATCGCTGGTGGCGGTAAAAGATGATTGAGTTTGGACGTTTTTATCAGCAGATTGCCACGCATCCGCTGCTGAGCCGCTGGCTGGAAACCCTGCCGGCGCAGATTGCCGCGTGGCAGGCCGAACAGCTGCATGGCCACTTCCGCCACTGGGAAAAATCGATTGAGGCCCTGCCGGCGATGGCGCCGCGGCGGCTGGATTTGCTGCACAGCGTCAGCGCCGACCGCGACGATCTTAGCGATCGTCAGCGCGCGGCGATTGACAAGCTGCTACGGCAGCTCATGCCGTGGCGCAAAGGGCCCTTCTCGCTCTACGGCTGCGAGATTGATACCGAATGGCGTTCCGACTGGAAGTGGCAGCGGCTGCTGCCGCACATCACCCCGCTGACCGGCCGCACCGTGCTCGATGTCGGCTGCGGCAGCGGCTACCACCTGTGGCGTATGGTTGGCGCCGGTGCGCAGCAGGCGATCGGCATTGATCCGATGCAGCTGTTCCTCTGCCAGTTTGAAGCGGTGCGTAAGCTGCTCGGCGACGACCGCCGCGCGCAGGTGCTGCCGCTGGGGATCGAGCAGCTACCGGCGCTGGAAGCGTTCGACACGGTGTTTTCAATGGGTGTACTCTACCACCGGCGTGCGCCCCTCGATCACCTCTGGCAGTTGAAAAATCAGCTGGTCAGCGGCGGAGAGCTGGTGCTGGAAACGCTGGTGGTGGAAGGCGATGAGCAGCGGGTGCTGGTGCCGGGCGATCGCTATGCCCAGATGCGCAACGTGTACTTTATCCCATCGGCGCCGGCGCTGAAGGGCTGGCTGGAGAAGTGCGGCTTTGTCGATGTACACATTGTCGATTACGCCGTGACCTCAACAGACGAGCAGCGGCGTACGGACTGGATGACCACCGATTCGCTGGCGGAGTTTCTCGATCCGGCGGACGCCAGCAAAACCGTAGAGGGCTACCCCGCTCCCCTGCGTGCGGTACTGGTCGCCCGAAAACCCTAATCCCTTCGCGGTGGCGTCGTCCGCCACCGCGGCCCGCAGGCTCAGAGAGGGGGCCTGCGGCAACCTGTTAAGGATGATGTCATGAAACGCCCTTCACTGATTCTGCCCTGCGTGCTGGTGGTGGCCGGCCTGCTGGCCCTGCTGTCGGTGCTCAGCAGCTGGCTGCTCCCGGACGAGCGTAAACACGACCGCAATGCGGTGACCCGCGGCGCGGCGCAAAGCCTGCTGCAGAGCGATGCGCCTCCGCCGGTCGCTCAGTCGGCGGTGTCGGGCGCGTCCCAGTAGGTGTATTTCACCGCCGTGGTCAGTTGGCGCGACTGCGTGCGCCCCGGCAGGCTCTCTCGCTCAACGGTGTAGGTTAGCGTGCAGTTAGCCTGCTCGTCCCACAGCTGGCAGCGGTCTTCGCTGCGGGTGATGCCCTGGTCATCCGGCTGTACGGTGCTCATACGCGTCTCACGCTGCTGGGCATCATAGTAATAGTGGCTTTCACGCCGGACGAGGGTGCTACTGATGAGCTGCCCGCGGGCGTTCCAGCGCCACGCGCTGACGCCGTTATTTAGCGGATCATCGCCGCGAGCAACCGCACGACTGAGCCGCATCTGCGGCGACCAGCCATAGGTGATGGTAGTCAGGCCCGGTTTTCCCTGCAGCATAAAGCGATCGCTGGCGCTGACGATGTTACCGTGTTTGCCGGTTAGCCAGCGAATGTATCCCTGCTTCACCCGCACCGGCAGCGTCTGCTCACCGCGCTGCGCGGTCACGACCACCTGATAGGTCGATTGCCAGCCATCGGGCCGCGCGGCGATCTCCGTACGCATCTCCACGCGGATGCCTTCGTCGCGCATCTGCCACGAAAAGGTGGCATCGCGCAGGCGGCCGCAGCGATCAAAGGTACCCAGTAGCCGCGCCTGGCGATCGGTATCTTTGCCGAAGGTGCCGACCACCACCTGCCGAATCGCCCCTTTGCCGGTGCCCTCGATCAGGATAAGATTATTGCCGTCATTAATTTGCTGATTAAAAGGCGGGCAGCGAAGCGGCTGCGCGGAGGCGCTGGCGGTGACGCACAGCAGCACGCTTAACAGAACTCTTTTCACCGGACACCCCTTCTGACAGATCCCTGCGCTTAGCATTGATGTTGAGAACGCTCAGCGCAAGCTTCACGCAAAAAAAACCCCACCAAAAGGATGGGGTCTGGTACTTGCAAACAGTACGTCATCAGGCGTGCTGTGCGGCAAAAATGGGGAATCAGGCCACGCGGTTGCTGCTGTCGGGCGCCATGGCGCGCTTCATCGCCTCGACCATTTCACCGTCCACGCCGTAGTGGCTAAACTCATCGTTTTCCGCGTCCGAACACATGGAGATGCCGGCTTTGCGATAGCGCATCGGTGAAGGCGTGGCGTGCCCGGCGGAGCTGTGCAGCTCGGTAATGCCGGCATCGAGAAACTTATGCAAATTACCGAGGCGCACGCCTGCACCGGCCATAATAATCGGACCGCGACTGCGATCATTTAGTTCCCTGAGTAACGTTATTCCGCTTTCGGCGGTTTGCTGCTGACCGGAGGTAAGGATCCGCGCCACGCCGAGATCGCTCAGCTGTTCCAGTACCAGCAGCGGGTGATGGCACAAATCGAAGGCGCGATGAAAGGTGACCGCCAACCCGTCGCACAGCGCCATGATTTGCCGCATCCGGGCCATATCCAGATGGCCGTCCTGATCCAGCATGCCGACCACCAGTCCCGGGAAACCCAGCTCGCGGATCTGCGCCACGTCGGATTTGATCACCGCAAACTCGGCGGCGCTGTAGCAAAAATCCCCACCGCGCGGGCGCACGATCGGGTGTACCGGCAAGTGAATTTGCCCCCGCGCCAGCTGTAGCATACCGGACGAGGGGGTGAGCCCGCCCTCTTTTGGCCCGGCGCACAGCTCAATGCGGTCTGCCCCAGCGCGTTCAGCAATCTGCGCGCAATCAACGCCATAGCAGCATACTTCCAGTTTTGGCATAACGTTCTCCTGATAATGACTGCCGGACAATTATTGGTTAATCTGGGGCCTGACGCGCATTTTTTCCGGGCTTTCTCGCCCGCCTGTTGCCTTGCTGCCCCGCGCAGAGGCGCAGAATGCCAGGCACCGCCCACAACAGGAACCGTTATCATGGCATTCAATTTCGACGAACGTATCGACCGACGTCACAGCGATAGCCTTAAGTGGCAAAAATATGGCGATAAAGACATTATTCCACTGTGGGTTGCCGATACCGACTTCCGCTCACCGCCCTGTATTTCCGACGCGCTGCAGCGACGGATAGCGCACGGTGTTTTTGGCTACGGCGGGGAGCCGCACGGCCTGACCGAGGTGATTCTGGCACGCCTGTGGACGCGCTACCAGTGGAAAGTCGAAGCGGAGTGGCTGGTCTATCTGCCCGGCGTTGTGAGCGGCCTGAACCTTGCGCTACGCTGCGCTACCGAGGCACAGCAGAGCAGCATCACGCCGTTTCCGATCTATCCGCCGTTTCGTCATGCCGCCACGCTGGCCGGACGCCCGCAGCGTCAGGCGCAGATGCAGCTGCGCGCTGGGCGCTGGCTGCCGGATTTCAGCGCCCTGGAGGCCGGGATGGACGGCAGCGAAAAGCTGCTGATGCTGTGTAACCCGCACAATCCCGGCGGCACCGTTTATCGCCGCGAGGAGCTGGCCGCCCAGCTGGCCTTTGCCCAGCGCCACGACCTGCTGGTCTGCTCCGATGAAATCCACTGCGATCTGCTGCTGGAACCGGGGGTTCGCCACCTGCCCTTTGCCTCACTCAGTGAGGATGCCGCCCAGCGCTCTATTACCCTGATGTCGCCGTCAAAAAGTTTCAATATTGCCGGGCTTGGCGCCTCGGTGGCGATCATACCCAATGCCGATCTGCGCCGCCGCTTTCAGGCCGCGCGCAAAGGCCTGGTGCCGGGGGTGGATATTCTGGCGCTGGTGGCCGCCGAAGCCGCCTGGCGTGACGGCCAGCCGTGGCTGGATGCTCAGCTTGACTATCTGCGGCGCAACCGCGATGCGGTAGTGGCCAGCATCAACGCCACGCCGGGGCTGCAGGTGGCCTCGCCGGAAGGCACCTATCTGGCGTGGATTGATGCCAGCGGGCTGGGATTAAGCCGCCCCGAGCAGCACGTCGAGCAGCACGGCGTCGGCCTCTCCGCGGGGCGGGATTTTGGCGATCCGCACTTTGTGCGCCTCAATTTCGGCTGCCATCGCGACCTGCTGCAGGAGGCGCTACGCCGAATTCAGTTGGCCGCCGCGGCGGTTTAATCCGCCTCGCTGGCGACGATTTCGGTAATCGACCACGGGTGAAATTTGATGGTGATCTCCCCGTTAGTCACCGCCAGGGTGGGATTGGGCAGCCGCTCTTTTTCTCCCCGGGGGGAACTGCATTTGATGGCGATGCGCGGCTGCAGCAGCCCGCTGTCGGAGAGCAGCGCCATCGCCCGCTGGTTCAGCGTTTGCGGATCGCCACGCAGCACCACCTCGATATGCTCCCACCCCTCGTGCCGGTACAGGGTCTGCCCTGGCCAGGGCAGTTCCACCACCGCCACCGACTGGCCAGCCAGGGTCAGCGGCTGATGCAGGCGAAACAGGCAGATCGGTCGGCCATTGATCTCGTTTTCCGACAGGCAATCCGCGATGCGGCCCAGCCCCCGCTTCCAGCGCTCGGCCGTGGTATTCTGGTGGCAGCGCACGGCCACGTGGTCGATTTCCAGCTCGCTCAGCTTCAGCCCCAGATCTGCCGCAAACGCCTCCAGCGCGCGGTGAAAGCGAGAAAAGTCTACGGATAAATCTGACAATTCCTCGCCAACGTGTTCAGGCCACATGATTTCCCCTTGCATGATTCAACGTTAGTGATGGCGGCATGGTAACGCAGCCCGGCCGGCAGGAACCAGCCGTTATTCCATTTTTCCGGCGCCCCGCCGCCAGCCTCATGAATCCACGATATTTTCCCGTCTTTCCGCCACGCATTACGCGACCTGCTGGATAACAAAAGTGAGTAATCGCGATAAAAAAAGGTTTTAAATCATTAAATTATTTATTTTACCCGATCCTTCTTAATTGCCGATGTGCAAATGGCGGGCTATCCGGATTTCGGCTAAGTTGTTGACGCCCCCTGACAGGATGCCACCTGTTACTGCTAACCTCCGTCGTCATTGTGCTGATGCGCGTCGGGTTTGCGCTGTGTCGCCGCGGGCAGCTGCGCTGTGATAAGCCGCTCAGTCACCCTCATCGCACTTTGCCTGCGCCGCCGTTCATCCTCCTGAGGCGCGCTGATGCCACCGCAGGCAGCAGCGCGCCGGCCTCCCGTCCTGTTGCGCCTGCTGACGCCTTGTCTGAAATACAGTATACTTTTCCCCTTATTTTTTCACTGCGCCGCCGCGGCGGGTGCAGTCTCCAGTTCCGTTCACTGCGGGTGAGCGGTTAAACACGTGACAAAAAGGGTTATCGGTGAATATTCAGGCGCTTCTTTCAGAAAAAGTCAGTCAGGCATTGCAGGCCGCCGGCGCGCCGGCCGGATGCGATCCGCTGGTGCGGCAGTCTGCCAAAGCACAGTTCGGTGACTATCAGGCCAACGGCGTGATGGGCGCGGCCAAAAAACTGGGTGAGCAGCCGCGACAACTGGCCGAGAAAGTGATCGCCGGGCTGGATTTGACCGGTATTGCCAGCAAGGTGGAAATCGCCGGTCCCGGCTTTATCAATATCTTTCTTGACCGCCGCTGGCTGGCAGGCGAAATCGATCGCGCGCTGCAGGCAACGCACATGGGGCTGACCCCGGTCGACCCGCAGACTATCGTGATTGATTATTCAGCGCCTAACGTGGCAAAAGAGATGCACGTCGGGCACCTGCGTTCAACGATTATCGGTGACGCGGCGGTACGTACCCAGACCCTGCTGGGTCACAAGGTGATCCGCGCTAACCACGTCGGCGACTGGGGCACGCAGTTCGGCATGCTGATTGCTTTCCTCGAAAAACAGCAGAATGAACACCCTGCGGAGATAGCCCTCGCCGATCTTGAGGCCTTCTATCGCGAAGCGAAACAGACCTACGATAACGATCCGGCGTTTGCCGAGCGCGCGCGGGCCTACGTGGTCAAACTGCAGAGCGGTGATGATTACTGCCTGCAGATGTGGCGCCGCCTGGTGGATATCACCATGGCGCAGAATCAGCTGAACTACGATCGCCTGAACGTCACCCTGACCCGCGACGACGTGATGGGGGAAAGCCTGTATAACAGCATGCTGCCTGGGATCGTTGCCGATTTGAAAGCCAAAGGGCTGGCGGTGGAGAGCGAAGGCGCAACCGTGGTCTACCTCGACGAGTATCAGAATAAAGAAGGGGAACCGATGGGGGTTATCATCCAGAAAAAGGATGGTGGCTACCTCTACACCACCACCGACATCGCCTGCGCCAAATACCGTTATGAAACCCTGCATGCCGATCGCGTGCTGTACTACATCGACTCCCGTCAGCATCAGCATCTGATGCAGGCGTGGACCATCGTGCGCAAAGCGGGCTACGTGCCGGCGTCGGTGTCGCTGGAACACCATATGTTTGGCATGATGCTGGGCAAAGACGGCAAGCCGTTTAAAACCCGCGCCGGCGGGACCATCAAACTCTCTGAGCTGCTGGACGAGGCGATTGACCGCGCACGCACGCTGATTGCCGCCAAAAATCCGGAGATGGCAGCGGCGGAGCTGGACAATCTGGCCCGCGTGGTGGGCATTGGCGCAGTGAAGTATGCCGACCTGTCAAAAAGCCGCACCACCGACTACGTGTTTGACTGGGATAACATGCTGACGTTCGAGGGGAACACCGCGCCTTACATGCAGTACGCCTACACCCGCGTGCTGTCGGTGTTCCGTAAAGCGGGCGTCACTCCGGAGAGCCTCCGCGGTGACGTCATCATTACTGACGATCGCGAAGCCGCGCTGGCGGTGCGTCTGCTGCAGTTTGAAGAGACCCTGACCCAGGTCGCGCGCGACGGCACGCCGCACGTCATGTGTGCCTGGCTGTACGATCTCGCCGGCCTGTTTTCCAGCTTTTACGAGCACTGTCCGATCCTCAGCGCCGGGGATGAGGCCACGCGCCAGAGCCGCCTGAAACTGGCCGCGCTGACCGCCAACGCGCTGAAGCTGGGGCTGGATACGCTGGGCATTGAGACCGTCGAACGGATGTGATCCCCTGCGGCCGCACCGTCCGCTCAGCGGACGGTGCGGTAATTCACCGTCACCTGATTACTGATCACCCGCGTCAGCGGAAACACCCTTCCCTTCCCCTCCACCTGGTAGATAAAGCGCAGCGGTTCGTCCGCCGGCAGATTGCTCAGCCCCCGCGTCGCGCCGTTGGCGCCCTCCAGCAGCACGCAGCGGGTGTCGGCGCACAGCCGCACCTGCAGACCGGCTGGCATTGGCCCGCTCAGGCGATACTGCCAGTACACCAGCGTCACCGTTCCCCGCGCGGCCCCATCGCCCAGCGCCGGCGAAGAAGCCGCCACGCCGCGCAGGCTCAGCGCCGGTCCGATACTGCTGTCACTCCAGCTCTGGCTCACCGCCGCGGCGCTGGCGCTCAGCAGCCAGCCGGTTAGTAGCCAGCCCCCCCTCACGACTGGCCGCCGAGGGTGGTCGTCATGCGGATCTGACGGTTGTCGCTCAGCTCCAGATTAGAGAGCACCGCCAGCTGCGGCAGGCTGCGGCGCAGGAAGCGCGCCAGCAGCGGACGCAGCGGATGGTTGACCAGCAGCACCGGCGGCGCACCGAGCATCTCCTGATGCGATACCGCCTGCTCTGCCTGGGTCAGCAGCCGCTCGGCGAGTCCCGGCTCCAGCCCGGCGCCGCCCTGCAGCGCCTGCAGCAGCAGCCGCTCCAGACCGGCGTCCAGTCCCATCACCTGTACCTCGCCGCTGCCGGGGAACCACTGCTGCGTGATAGCACGGCCGAGCGCCACGCGCACCACCGCCGTCAGCTCGCCGGTCTCCTTCTGCACCGGCGCGTGTTCCGCCAGCGTTTCAATAATGGTGCGCATATCGCGGATCGACACCCGCTCGGCCAGCAGGTTTTGCAGCACTTTGTGCAGCGTGGTCAGGGTGACCACGCCCGGCACCAGATCCTCGGTCAGCTTCGGCATCTCCTGACTGACGCGATCCAGCAGCTGCTGGGTCTCCTGGCGGCCAAATAGCTCGCTGGCGTGCAGGGCAATCAGGTGATTCAGATGGGTGGCCACGACCGTACTGGCCTCCACTACCGTGTAGCCCTGAATCTGCGCCTGCTCTTTCAGCGCGCTCTCAATCCACACGGCCGCCAGGCCAAACGCCGGATCGACCGTTGCTTCTCCCGGCAGTGCGCCGGCGGCGGTGCCGGGATTGATTGCCATCCAGCGCCCCGGCCAGGCATCGCCGCTGCCGATTTCAACCCCTTTCATCAGGATACGGTAGCGCGCCGGCGGCAGATCCATATTGTCGCGGATATGCACCACCGGGGGCAAAAAGCCCATCTCCTGGGCGAATTTTTTACGAATGCTGCGAATGCGCCCCAGCAGCTCGCCGTCCTGCTGTTGATCGACCATCGGAATCAGGCGGTAGCCCACCTCCATGCCCAGCGAATCTTCCAGCTGCACATCGGTCCAGGAGGCTTCGACGCCGGCCGGACTGGCGGCGCTGTGCGCGGCGGCCGGCGCCGCCGTCGGAGCCGGTCGTTCGCGTCCGCGCAGCCACCAGGCCAGCCCCAGCAGCGCGGCGGTAAACAGCAGAAATACCAGGTTAGGCATGCCCGGCACCAGTCCTAACAGGCCGAGCACGCCGGCGCTGAGCACCATCACGCGCGGATTACTGAACAGCTGAGTGACCATCTGCTCGCCCACATCCTGATCGGTGCTTACCCGGGTGACAATCACGCCGGCGGCGGTGGAGATCACCAGCGCCGGGATCTGCGCGACCAGTCCATCACCGATGGTCAGCAGGGTATAGCTCTGCGCCGCCGCGCCGAGCGGCAGGCCGTGCTGCACCACCCCAACCAGCAGGCCGCCTACCACATTGATTATCATGATCATGATGCCGGCGATGGCATCACCGCGGACAAATTTCGACGCCCCGTCCATGGAGCCGTAAAAATCCGCCTCCTGGGTCACCTCCGAACGGCGTTTTTTCGCCTCCTCTTCGCCAATCAGCCCGGCATTAAGATCGGCATCAATCGCCATCTGTTTACCCGGCATCCCATCGAGGACGAAGCGCGCCCCCACCTCCGCGATACGGCCGGCCCCCTTGGTGATCACCATAAAGTTAATGATCACCAGGATAATGAATACCACGATGCCGATTGCAAAATTGCCGCCAACCAGAAAGTGGCCAAAGGCCTCCACCACCTTGCCCGCCGCGGCGGCGCCGGTATGCCCTTCCATCAAAATAATGCGCGTTGAGGCGACGTTCAGCGCCAGTCGCAGCAGCGTAGAAAAGAGCAGAATAGTGGGAAAGGCGGCAAACTCCAGCGTGCGCTGGGTGAACATCGCCACCAGCAGCACCATGATCGATAGCGCAATATTGAAGGTAAACAGCAGATCGAGAATAAAGGGCGGCAGAGGCAGCACCATCATCGACAGGATCAGTAAAATCAGCACCGGTCCGGCCAGCACCTGCCACTGGGTTTGTTTCAGGTTATCCGGTAAGCGCAGCAGCGCGGCCAGATTATTCATGGTCAGGTGTCTCCACAGCAAAATCCAGCGCCTCGGGCACCGGTAAATGTTCAGGTTTGGACGGAATCAGGCCGCCCTCTCTCTTCCAGCGGCGCACCTGCCAGACCCACGCCAGCACTTCCGCCACCGCCGCATACAGCTGGCCGGGGATCTGCTGACCGATATCGCTGTGGCGATACAGCGCGCGGGCCAGCGGCGGTGCCTCCAGCAGCGGAATACGGTGGGTGGCGCCCAGCTCGCGAATGCGCAGCGCCACCTCGCCAGCGCCTTTCGCCAGCACGGTCGGCGCGCTCATCTTTTTCTCGTCATAGCGCAGCGCCACCGCGTAGTGCGTTGGGTTGGTGACGATCACGTCCGCTTTCGGGACATCCTGCATCATGCGGCGGCGCGCCGCGGCCTGCATCTGCTGGCGGATCCGACCCTTTACGTGCGGATCCCCCTCCTGCTCTTTGAACTCGTCGCGGATCTCCTGACGGGTCATTCGCAGGTTTTTGAAATAGCTGTAGAGTTGCCAGAAAATGTCAAAGCCAACCATCGGGATCAGCCCCAGTAACACCACCAGGCCGCAGACGGCGACCATATTCAGCGCGTTGTGCAGCGCGGTCAGCGGTGACTGGCCTATCAGCTGCGCCATGTGCGGCCAGTTGTGCCACAGATAGGCGCCGGCGACCGCGCCCACCAGTAGCGCCTTGAGCAGCGCTTTCACCAGCTCGGCCGCGGCCTGACCGGAGACCATCCGCTTGAGTCCTTTGAGCGGATTGATTTTGCCGATATCGACTTTGAGGGATTTACCGCTGAGCACCAGTCCACCCAGCAGCAAAGGCGAGGCGATGGCCACCACCACCAGTCCGGTCATCACCGGAATCAGCGACCAGACCGCCAGCCCGAGCAGCGCGCTTATCTGGCGCAGCATCAGTCCGGTGTCGCGGATGACCGCGTGGTCAAAATGCAGGCCGGCGGCAATCATCGCCGCCAGCTGACGCGCCATCCACGCGCCGCCCCACCACAGAATGCATAATCCCACCAGCAGCATCAGCATCGCCGTCAGCTCGCGCGAACGCGGCACCTGCCCCTCTTCCCGCGCTTTTTCCAGCCGGTGGGGGGTGGGCGATTCTGTTTTTTCCTCATCGCTGTCTTGAGACATGCGTGCGATCCTGCTGCGGTGACCTTGGGCAAGGATGCCAAAATTTGCCCGAAGCGATAGCGGGAGTAGCGCGCGAAAAAGGGGGTTAATGGCGGGATTGCCCGCACGGGAAAAGGGCGCGCCGCCGGCGGGCAGCGCGCCGGACAGTCAGAAACCGAGGCTATCGAGCAGATCGTCGACCTGATCCTGACTGGAGACCACGCCCGGCGCGGCGGTATTCACCTGCGGGCCGTTCAGCAGGCTGTCGCTGCTGCGCCCGCCGCGCCCGCTCTGCTCCGGCATATTTTCCAGCAGCACCATCAGCAGCTGCCGCTCAATCTCCTGAATGACGTCCATCATTCGCTTGATCACCTGACCGGTCAGATCCTGGAAGTCCTGCGCCATCATGATGTCCAGCAGCTGGGCATTGGTGAACGCGGTATGCTCCGGCACCGAAGCCAGGTAGCCGCGCGTATCGGAAACCAGTTCGCGGGCATCGGCCAGCGCAATCGGATTGTCAAACCACGCGTCCCAGCGCGCCTGCAGGGATTTGGCCCCGCGCTCCAGCTGGTTCTGCCGCGGCTGCGCGGCCTCCACGCTGTTCAGCGCCCGTTCGGCGGCCTGTGCCGTCATCTGTACCACGTAGTCCAGCCGGTCCCGCGCGTCCGGGATCGCCTCTGCGGCTTCGGCTATCGCCTGATCCAGCCCCAGCTCGCGCAGGCTGTCGCGCAGCATCCGGGTCAGGGCCCCGATCCGCGAAATGATGTCCTGGGGGGTGACGGCATCGGGTGGAAGTGTCGGAAGTGCGTTCATCACGGCTCCTTTTACATACCCAGTTTTTCAAAAATTTTGCCCAGCTTCTCTTCCAGCGTCGCGGCGGTGAACGGCTTGACCACGTAGCCGCTGGCCCCGGCCTGCGCGGCGGCAATGATGTTCTCTTTTTTGGCTTCCGCCGTTACCATCAGCACCGGCAGCTTGCCCAGCGCCGCATCGCCGCGTATGGTTTGCAGCAGCTGCAGCCCATCCACGTTAGGCATGTTCCAGTCGGAGATAACAAAATCAAAGCTGCCGGCGCGCAGTTTGCTGAGCGCCTCCGCGCCGTCCTCTGCCTCTTCAACATTGTTAAAGCCCAGCTCTTTTAACAGGTTGCGCACGATGCGGCGCATGGTGTTGAAATCGTCGACCACCAGAAAACGTAAATTTTTATCTGCCATGTTGTGATTACTCCCGTTAATTCGCCCGCAGGCGTCAAATGCGTAATGCCTGTCCGGCGCTAATTTTGGCCAGCATCTGCTGGCTGATTTGGTGGAGCCCCACCACGTCACTGACCGCCCCGTGGGCAATTGCCTCACGCGGCATGCCGAAGACCACGCAGCTCGCCTCGTCCTGGGCGATGGTCCAGGCCCCGGCGCGATGCATCGCCAGCAGCCCGGCCGCGCCGTCGTTGCCCATGCCGGTAAGGATAACGCCAACCGCGTTGCGGCCGGCGTGCTGCGCAACCGAGTGAAACAGCACGTCTACCGAGGGGCGATGGCGGTTAACCGGCGGCGCATCGCTCAGCTGCACCTGATAGTTGGCGCCGCTGCGCGCCAGCGCCATATGCCTTGCGCCGGGCGCGATATAAGCGTGGCCGGGCAGCACCCGCTCACCCTCTTCCGCCTCTTTCACCGTAATTTGGCACAGCTTGTTCAGCCGCTCGGCGAACGAGCGGGTAAATCCGGCCGGCATATGCTGGGTGATAAGCAGCGCCGGGCTGGTCGGCGGTAGCGGCTGCAGCACGTGGCGAATCGCCTCGGTACCGCCGGTCGACGCGCCGATAGCAATCAGCTTTTCGCTACTAAGCAACGGCCCGGCCTGTAGCATTACCGGTGCGGGCTGTGCGCCACGCACCGGCAGCCTGGCCCGCGCGGCGGCGCGTACTTTATCGGCGATGATGTCGCTCCACGCCAGCATCCCGGCACGAATACCCAGCGACGGTTTGGTCACGAAGTCCACCGCGCCCAGCTCCAGTGCGCGCAGCGTCACTTCCGATCCCTGCCCGGTAAGCGACGACACCATCACCACCGGCATTGGCCGCAGGCGCATCAGCTTTTCCAGAAAATCAAGGCCGTCCATCCGCGGCATTTCGACATCCAGCGTCAGCACCTGCGGATTAAACTGCTTGATGAGATCCCTTGCCACCAGCGGGTCGGGCGCGGTGGCCACCATCTCCATATCAGGATGGCTGTTAATGATCTCGGTCATCAGCTGACGCATTAGCGCCGAGTCGTCGACGCACATGACGCTTATCTTGCTCATCCTTTTTCCTTAGTCAGCCCATAGACCGTCTGACCGCGCAGGTAAAAGTCACGGCTCAACTGGCTGAAGTTTTCTGAATGCCCGGCAAACAGCAGGCCGCCGGGTTTCAGCAGTGGCACAAAGCGGCGCAAAATGCGCTCCTGAGTCGCTTTATCAAAATAGATCATGACGTTACGGCAAAAAATGGCGTCAAACGGCCCCGGCAGCGCCCACTCCGGCGCCAGCAAATTCAGCTGGGCGTAGCCGACGCTGGCGGCCAGCTCAGAACGCACCCGCGCCATACCCTCATGCGGACCAGTACCGCGCAAAAAAAAGCGCTGCAGCTGGGCAGGCGATAGCGTTCGCAGCTCCTCCTGGCGGTATACGCCGGCCACCGCCTTCTCCAGCACCTGGGTGTCGATGTCGCTGGCGTGGACGCGGAAACTGCCCGGTGCGCCGCCCAGCGTATCGGCGAGGGTCATGGCTATCGACCATGGCTCCTCACCGGTCGAGGCGGCGGTGCTCCAGACGCTGTAGCTGCCGCGCCGCCCGGCGGCGTGCTCCGCCAACAGCGGAAAGTGGTGCGCCTCGCGGAAGAAGGCCGTCAGATTAGTGGTGAGTGCGTTAATAAATGCCTGCCACTCCGGACTGTTGGCATCGCCCTCCAGCAGCGCCAGATAGCGACCAAAATCATCCAGCCCCAGCGTCCGCAGCCGGCGCACCAGGCGGTTGTAGACCATCTCGCGTTTGTGGTCGGCCAGGACAATACCGGCACGCTGATAAATCAGCTGACTGAGCCGGCGAAAATGGCTGTCTGACAGCGGCAGACGCTGCGCCATCTGCGCCAGCAGCGTACTGCTTTCCACCACGTCCGGTGACGTCGATTTTTTCATCTCAGGCCATCCTGGTTCATGCGGGACCGCACGCTGTGCGCGGCGCATCGCGTACTGCCATTAGGAGGTGAGCGCCGTCAGCGGCGTGCCCACGAGACCGGGCGACGGCGGCGCTGCCGCCGGGGTGCCCGCTTCAAGCACAAAACGCGTGACCGCCCGGGTTAACTGATCGGCCTGACCGTCCAGCGCACCGGTCGCCGCGGCGGCCTGTTCAACCAGCGCGGCATTCTGCTGGGTCACCTGGTCCATTTGGCTTACCGCCTGCGCCACCTGCTCAATGCCGCGCCGCTGCTCCTCGGATGCCGAAGCAATCTCGGCCATAATGCCGTTAACCCGGCTGACCGACTGGACGATAGCGTCCATGGTCTCCCCCGCCTGGCTCACCAGCGTCGCCCCCTGGTCCACGCGCGCCACCGAGGCGTCAATCAGCGCTTTGATCTCTTTTGCCGCCTGGGCGCTGCGCTGGGCCAGACTGCGCACTTCACCGGCCACCACCGCAAAGCCCCGCCCCTGCTCCCCGGCGCGCGCGGCTTCCACCGCCGCGTTCAGGGCAAGGATGTTGGTTTGAAAAGCAATACCGTCAATGACCGCGGTAATGTCGGCAATCTTGCGCGATCGCCCGGCGATATCCTGCATTGTACTGACCACATTGCCGGTCAGCGCGCCGCCCTGGTGCGCGGTGTCCGACGCGGTTTGCGCCAGCTGCGCCGCCTGGCGCGCGTACCCGGCATTACCGGCCACCGTCGCCGTCAGCTGCTCCATGCTGGCGGCTGTTTCCGCCAGCGAGGCCGCCTGCTGCTCGGTGCGCGCGGAAAGATCGTTGTTGCCCATGGCCATTTCGCGAATCCCGATCTGCATCGCCTCACTGCCGCCGCGCACCTGACGCACGGTATCGGCCAGCGCCTGCTGCATATCACGCAAACGGTTAAACAGCTGCCCGACTTCATTGCGCCCGCCGCGCTCAATGGTGCCGGCGAGGTTGCCGCCGGCAATGCGGGAGAAGTGCTCACGCATTGCGGTCAGCGGCATAATCAGGCCGCGGCGTACCCACCACAGGCCAACCCCGGTCAGCAACAAGGTCAGCGCCAACGCACCGGCGAGAATCGCGATCGACTGGCGATAAAAACTGCGGCTCTGCGCGCTGGCATGGTTCATCACCCCGTTCAGCTCGCTCATCCAGCCGGTATAGGCGGCAAGAAAGCGATCCTGATGCGCCTGCGTCGGCGAATCGAGGAAGTCCTGTAGTTGATAATTTTGCAGCCAGGCAATCAGCTGAGTCAGTTCGTGATGGTAGTCCGCAAAACTCACACGCAATCGCTGCTGCTGCTGCGCGCTGGCAGCGGTCAGCGGCGGCAGCGCGGCAAAACGGCGAAAGCTGGCATCGGCCGCCTGCAAATCCCGCTCTGCGGCGGCCATCAACACCGTGACCTGCTCGCGCGGCACGTTCAACGCGGCGCGGGTGCCGGCGCGGCTCAGGGTGACCCGGGCGCTGAGCAGCGATGCCCAGCTTTGACTGAGCGCATCCCGCTGCTGGCTGCCCACTTCCACCTGATGGGCATTGCGGGAATCCAGCCGGAAGGCGTTGAATGACAACCCGCTGCTGAGCAGCTGAATCAGACAAAACAGGCCCAGCAGGGTAAACAACAGGGTTGAGAGGCGAAAACGGTGCAGCATAGCGTTCTCCGGCACGGGCGCCAGGCGGCGCCCTTCAGGGGTTAAAACGTTTCCCAGTTATCATCCGCGGTGGCGAGCTTGCGCGGTAGCGGCGGGGACAGCAGCGGCGTTGCGCTGGCCGTCGGCTGCGGCGCGGCTGTCGCCGCCTCCGCGCGGTGGCGCGCGGCGCTGAGGCGGAATACCGCGACCGCCTGCGTCAGCCGGCTGGCCTGGTCTTCCAGCGCCGCTGCCGCCGTAGCGGACTGCTCCACCAGCGATGCGTTCTGCTGGGTAACGCGGTCCATCTCGGTTACCGCCTGCCCTACCTGGTCAATGCCGCGACTCTGTTCGTCCGAGGCCGAGGCAATTTCGCCCATGATATCGGTGACGCGGGTCACCGCGCTGACGATATCGCTCATGGTTTCTCCGGCGCTCTCCACCAGCACCGACCCGGTGTCAACGCGGCTCACCGAATCCTCAATCAGCGCCTTGATCTCTTTCGCCGCCTGGGCACTGCGCTGGGCCAGATTACGCACCTCGCCAGCCACCACGGCAAACCCCCGCCCCTGCTCACCGGCGCGCGCGGCCTCCACCGCGGCGTTCAACGCCAGGATGTTGGTTTGAAAGGCGATGCCGTCAATGACGCTGGTGATATCGGCAATTTTCTTTGAGCTGCCGGCGATATCGTTCATGGTTTTCACCACGCCGTCGACCACCTTGCCGCCGCGCCCGGCAATTTCCGAGGCGCTCAGCGCCAGCTGCGACGCCTGACGCGCATTCTCGGCGTTCTGCTTCACGGTCGCGGTCAGCTGCTCCATGCTGGCGGCGGTCTGCTCCAGCGAGGCCGCCTGCTGCTCAGTGCGTGAGGAGAGATCGTTATTGCCGGCGGCAATTTCGCTGGCGCCGGTGTAAATAGCGTCAGAGCCGTCGCGCACCGCGCTGACGGTCTTCACCAGCGATTGCTGCATGTGCTGCAGAGTGCGCGCCAGCTCGGCCATTTCATTGCGGCCGTGGCTGTCGATGGGCTGTGTTAAATCGCCGTTGGCGATGTGGCGGATACTGGCGATATTGGCCTGCAGCGGGCGCAGTAAAATCTGATGCATACCGCGCCATACCAGCGCTACGATTGCCAACAGTAGCAGGCCAAGTGCGCCCAGCATCCACAGCGATCGCTGATAAGCGCGCTGGTTTTGACTGACGCCGGCGTCGCTCAGGGCATCATTGGCCTTTTGCCAGCGGTTAAATGCCTGCTCAAAACCGTCCTGATAGCGCTGGGTCGGTTGATCAAAGAAGGCGTTAATTTTACCGGCGCCAAGCAGCGTAATCAGCTCGGTCAACGCGCCGTGCAGCGCCTCGTAATGCTGCTGAACGGCGGTGACGTTTTGCGCCTCGCGGCCGGCGTCGCTTAGGCTGGCATGCCAGGCTTTCCAGCCCGTTTCCGCCTGGGTAAGCTGCGTTTTCGCCACGCTAAGCAGCTCGGCGACGGTAGCCCCGCTGCCCATCTGATTCGTGTCCAGCATGTAGCGGATCCCGGCGCGATTCAGCGTATTGCGGGTTTGTATCAGCGCGACCCAGGCGGTGTTCAGCGTGGTTTGCTGATCGCGCAGCTGCTGATTGACCTGAAAACTGGCCTTATCACTTTTCAACGCCTGAAAAAATACGCCGCCAGACAACAGCTGCAGTACGCCAAATGCCACCAGCACCAGCACCAGGCTGGTCACCACTTTGATACGCCTGAACATATTACCCCTTAACAGTAGTTTGGCTTGTCACAGGGCATTATCGGCACGGCGGCGAAAAGCTTTATCGCAAAACGTCGCCGGCGTTAAAGAGGGCGTGAAAACGGGCGGCCGCTCAATGGGCGGCCGGACGCGGGGACGTCAGCCCCTGCGGGAGAGGGACCGCGTCTCAGGCGCTGCGCAGGTTATCCATCAGCGCCATCTCCTCGCTGCTCAGCAGCTTTTCAATATCCACCAGGATTAACATTCGATCGGCGAGCGCACCCAGTCCGGTAAGGTATTCCGTCGACAGGGTGACGGCAAACTCCGGCGCCGGGCGTATCTGTTCCTGCGTAAGCGATAGCACATCGGATACGCCGTCGACCACAATGCCCACCACCCGCTGCGCCAGGTTCAGCACGATCACCACCGTGTTGTCGTTATACTCCACGTCCGGCTGAGCAAACTTAATGCGCAGATCGATAATCGGTACGATCACTCCGCGCAGGTTGGTCACCCCTTTAATGAACGGCGGCGTATTAGCGATGCGCGTCACCTGATCGTACCCGCGGATCTCCTGTACCTTAAGGATATCGATGCCGTACTCTTCGTCGCCCAGCGTAAAAACCAGAAACTCCTGGCCCACGGTTTCGCCAGCCAGTTTTGTGACAGTTGCCATATCGGTCATAGTGTTACCCTTTTGCTTATTCAGGCTGCGGCTCCCGCCACACGCTTTTCACGATTAAGAGATTGCAGCGCCGAGACATCAACGATCAGCGCCACGCTGCCGTCACCGAGGATGGTGGCGGCCGAGATGCCTGGCACTTTGCGGTAGTTACTTTCGAGATTTTTGACCACAACCTGATGCTGTCCAATCAGCTGATCAACCAGCAGGGCGTAGCGTTTTCCGCCGCTTTGCAGGATAACCACAATACTCTGCGTCGCCTCGGTGCAGGCGTCAGCGACGTCGAAGACCTGCCACAGTTCCACCAGCGGCAGGTATTCGCCGCGCACCTCCAGCACCCGCTCGCCTCCGGCCAGCGGATGCAGATCGGCCGCCAGCGGCTGCAGCGACTCCATTACCGCATTCAGCGGCAGAATAAATACCTCATCGCCTACCTTTACCGACATGCCGTCAAGGATAGCCAGGGTCAGCGGCAGCAGAATGCGAATAGTGGTGCCGCGTCCCGGTCTGGAGCCGATCTCTACCGTGCCGCCCATCTCCTGAATATTACGCTTCACCACGTCCATCCCCACGCCGCGGCCCGAGACGTCGGTGACCTGCTCGGCGGTCGAGAAGCCGGGGGCGAAAATCAGCATATTGACCTCTTCATCACTCATGCTGTCGCTGACCGGCAGCCCGGACGCCTGCGCCTTGGCGAGGATCCGCTGGCGGTTAAGCCCCGCGCCATCGTCGGCCACCTCAATGCAAATATTGCCCCCCTGATGCTCGGCCGACAGCGTCAAATTGCCGCTGGCGGTTTTGCCGGCGGCGAGACGCGCCTCCGGCAGCTCAATGCCGTGATCGAGGCTGTTGCGCACCAGGTGAGTCAGCGGATCGATTATGCGCTCAATCAGGCTTTTATCGAGTTCAGTAGAGCTGCCTGACAGCGTTAACTCCACCTCTTTTCCCAACTTACTGGCCAGATCCCGCACCAGGCGTGGGAAGCGGCTAAAAACATACTCCATTGGCATCATGCGGATCGACATTACCGATTCCTGCAAATCACGCGCGTTACGCTCCAGCTGTCCCATGCTGTTCAGCAAGTCACCGTGCGTCACCGGATCCAGCGCGCCGGATCGCTGCGCCAGCATCGACTGAGTGATCACCAGCTCCCCTACCAGGTTGATAATTTGATCGACCTTTTCTACCGCCACGCGAATGCTGCTGGACTCGGCGGCACGCGCCGCCGGCGCTTTACGTACCGCTTCACGTACCGGCGGTGTGGCGTGGGTCAGCGCCGTTGGCGCCGTTTCCCCGGCCGTCGCCGGCGGCGCGTCGTTCAGCGCCGGGAAGCGGATTTGCGCCTCGTCAATGACAAAGCACAGCACGGCGACCACATCATCGCGACTGAGATCGCCGCTGAGAGTGGCCTCCAGCGAGGTCTCGCCGCGATTGACCGCCGACACGCTGCCGAGGTTACCCAGCTCTTCCAGCAGCAAGGAGACCTCCCCCGGCTTCAGCTGGCTGAGGGCGATTCGCATTGTCTGCGAGGCTGCCGCCGGCGGCACGACGCTGAGCGGCGTGACCGGGGCCGGCGCGTGCGCCTCGCCTTTGGCTTCCAGCGCCAGCTGGCGCAGCGCCTGACAAATATAATCAAAGCTGTCGGCATCAGGCTCCTGGCCCGATTTATAGGCATCCAGCTGATCCTGCATAATATCTTTGGTTTCCAAAAACAGATTGATGATATCGGTGTTCAGCGGCATTTCACCGCGACGGGCACCGTCCAGCAGGTTTTCCAGAATATGGGTGGTCTCCTGCAATACCGTGAAGCCAAAGGTGCCGGCTCCGCCTTTAATCGAATGGGCGGCGCGAAAGATGGCGTTCAGCCGTTCGGCATCCGGATCGGCGAGATCCAGCCCCAGCAAATGCTGCTCCATATCGGCCAGCAGCTCGTCGGCCTCTTCAAAAAACGTCTGATAAAAATCGCTGATATCCATGCTCACGCATCACCTCTGCTGGGAATCGCGCGCGGGCGGCGCCGGTGGCCCGGCCGGCGCGGCGGCCGCCCGGGGCGCGACCGGAGTCGCCGCTGGGGGTTGAGAAGATGAGTCACTGCCCGCCGTCTGGGGTAGCGGCGGCGCGATAAGGGTTTTTATACTCTCCGGCGAGGCGACAGGCATCGCGTCACTTTCGCGATTCTCCGCTTCAATTTGCTGTTCGGTTTTGCGGTTCAGAACCAGCAAACTGATGCGGCGATTGACGGCGTCCTGACCGGTGCGGTTTTTCAGCTTCATGGTGTCGGCCATGCCCACCACCCGCAGCACTTTGCCTCCGTCCAGTCCGCCCAGCACCAGTTCGCGCCGCGAGGCGTTAGCGCGATCGGCGGAGAGCTCCCAGTTGCTGTAGCCGCGATCGCCCCCGGCATACTGAAAATCATCGGTGTGCCCCGCGAGGCTTATCCGGTTCGGGATATCGTTAAGGATCGGCGCAATGGCGCGTAGAATATCGCGCATGTAGGGCTCGACTTCGGCGCTGCCGGTCATGAACATCGGGCGGTTTTGACTGTCGATTATCTGAATACGCAGTCCTTCATTGACCAGGTTAATGATCAGGTGCGGGCGCAGCGCGCGCAGGCGCGGATCGGCCTCAATCAGCTGATCAAGCTTATCGCGCAGCCGCTTCAGGCGGATCTCATCCAGCTTGCCCTTTTCGGCATCCAGATCGACCACCTTTTTCACTTCGCCCTCCCGCCGGGTGGGATCGTCGCCGCCGCCGGGGATCGGGCTCTCGCTGTCGCTGCTGCGCGGCCCGCTGGTCAGCGCCACTTTCAGCGGCGTGCGGAAATACTCCGCTATTTTCACCAGCTCCTGGGGGTTGGCAATCGAGATAAGCCACATCACCAGGAAGAAAGCCATCATGGCGGTCATAAAGTCGGCGTAGGCGATTTTCCATGAGCCGTGCGCGCCGTCATGTTTTTTGACCTTGCGCCGCTTTACCAGCACGATGGGGGGATTGTTGTGCTTCATACCTCTTGATCCGCCGTCGGCTGCGACGCCGGATTTTTGGCGTTGCGGACGTGCTCTTCCAGCTCAATGAACGACGGACGTTCAGTGGAGTAGAGCGTTTTACGGCCAAATTCGACCGCTATCTGCGGCGCATAACCATTGAGGCTGGAGAGCAGTGTTACCTTGACGCACTGCATCATTTTGGTGGTTTCGGCGCACTTCTGCCGCAGCACCGACGCCAGCGGTGAAATAAAACCGTAGGCCAGTAAAATCCCCAAAAACGTGCCGACCATCGCGTGAGCAATCAGCGCCCCCAACTCCGCCGCCGGGCGGTCCGCGGAGGCCAGCGCGTGGATAACCCCCATGACCGCCGCCACAATACCGAACGCCGGCAGCGAGTCGCCCATCATCGCCAGGCTCTGCGCCGGCACCTCGCATTCGTGCTCGTAGGTTTCGATCTCCTCGTCCATCAGGGCTTCAATTTCAAAGGCGTTCATATTGCCGCTAACCATCAGCCGCAGATAGTCGGTAATAAAATCCACCAGCCGGGGATCGGCCAGAATGCGCGGATAGCTGGCGAAAATGTCGCTTTCGCGCGGATTTTCAATGTCGCGCTCCAGCGACAGCATCCCCTGCTGACGGGATTTCGCCATCAGCCGATACATCAGCGCCATCAGATCCATATACAACGCTTTATTGTACTTTGATCCGCGCATCAGCAGCGGCAGCGCTTTTAGCGTGGCTTTGATCGCCTTGCCGTTGTTGCCGACAATGAAAGCCCCGATCCCCGCGCCGCCGATGATGATCAGCTCCGACGGTTGATAGAGCGCGCCGAGGTGGCCGCCGACCATCACGTAGCCGCCCAGCACCGAGGCAATCACCACGATATAACCCACTATTACCAGCACAATACAATCCTTACGTCTTACAACGTGTCAGTGGAGGATGGCCGGTGACCCGCACCGCGTTGCTGAGGCAAAAAAAAAGCAGCGACCGACGTCGCTGCTGGAATCTTCCACCTGGAGTGCCCGGGCTGTCGCTTGCGCGAGTCGCGGTTATACGGCCTGTCTGACCGACTCATCCAGCAGTTGTGACAGGTTATCGGCACGGTTGTCGGAAAGTTTACGCCTTTTTACCGCCCGCGAAGGCGGCTGGCACAGGCTGCACACAAAGCTGCCCACCGGCTGATGCGCGTGGGTGATAAAGCTGCCGGTACAGCACCTGCAGTCGCTGAGCTGCAGCATACCGCTTTCGACAAAACGCACCAGCGTCCAGGCGCGGGTCAGGGCCAGCACCGGCCCTTCGGCCTGTGGCGGGCACTGCTCAAGATAGAGGCGATAGGCCTGAATCACCGCTTCCACGCCGCGGCTGAGGCCGCTTTTCAGCAAAAACTGCCAGGCATTACAGAACATAGAAGCATGGATATTTTGCTCCCAGGTCATAAACCAGTCGGTTGAAAAGGGCAGCATACCTTTTGGCGGTGGACTGCCACGTAACTCTTTATACAGTTTAATTAAGCGGCCGCGACTTAATTGCGTCTCGCTTTCTAACATCTGTAACCGGGCCCCCAGCGAAATAAGCTCCATGGCCAGCTGAATATCGCGCGCTTCCTGAACGATACTTTTTTCGCTCATGATATCGCCCTCTTCTTCGCTATTGCACTGTCTTTCGTTGACACATCACGCAGCAGGCTGCTGGAGAGCAGAATACCGGTGTGGATCTGCTGCAGATCGTCCACGCGTGACTCCTGGGTTAGCGTCTGGATTGATGCACTGTCGGTGAAGCGAAACTGGCAGACCAGCTGATTGGTTTCTGCCAGCTTCACCATTTCCGGTAGAGTTAATTGCGCGAGGGTATCCGCCATAGCCTCATTAATCCCTAAACGGAACATGGCTGAAGCCTTATCCTGGTTAATCAAACGCTGAGCGAGCAACAAATATGACAAATTAATGTCGTAGATATGTTTGAGTAATTCTGAAGTACCCATTTTATTATCCTGACCCATGCACTGCTTGACATTAAAGCGGAAAAAGCCGCCGCCTGGTTGCTGGTTTCGCTGCCCATTGCTCACGCGTATTCCGCTCACGCGATGTCGTTGAAAGGTGTTTAAACACTTTCAATCGACGCTCACCTGGCGGATTGCGAATAACGTTGGGTGTTCAAATTCGATGGCAAAAAACAGAGACGATTGCCAAACGATGTCGGCGTGGACGCTGCATAAGTCAACGCGACCGTCCTTGTAATCAACCTCGTGAGCGTCTTCACTGAATCCACAGTGTGCCTCAGGTGGGTCAATCATCTTCCTTGACGTTCGCTTACATTTATTTAGGAATTATCTTAACTCAACGCAACTCTATCCCCTCTGTTTTCGTTCTACAACGATGACCGGCGCTGATTTTAGATAAAGTGTGATACAGATCACACTTTGTAAGGTAAATTTTTCTAAAAAACCATCAGCAATGCTGTTGGGTAAGCGAATAAATAACCGGGTAAGCATTTTTATGTTAAATTAACGGGGTTTTAACGTTACTTATAGGGTGATCGAACGCATTTCATCCAAAGGTTTCCAATTTTTTGGTGTACGCCCTCATCTCCTGGCAAAATCGCTACCACTCACTGGCATTACAACACAAAAGCCTTTGAATAAGATAAAGTTATGTCCCACACCCGGTCATTCCCCGGTAAAGGTCATAATTGGAAACTTTATGATTTTGTCAGCAACCCGTGAGCGCAATGCCGATAGTGTGAGGTTTTCGTTAAGATTTCATACAGTGTATGGCCGGAAGGATTATCCCAACCCGGGTTTATTACATAAGAAATATAACACTATTGTGCCTAACGCCCTTTGCGTGATGGCGATCCACCCGCGGCGGCGCCGGGGACCGTTTTTTGCGCCACGGCGCCGCTTCCTGTTGCCGGCCAGCATGCATTAGCCACATCCTTAGCAGGGTAACTGGACAGCCCGGCTGTTGCCCACTGCTGCAACGGCGCGCTGGCGCCCCCTCTTTGATTCCCCCGGAGCCACAAAAAACGCCCCCGGCGGGGGCGTTAACGGAGCCGATCGTGGCGATCGTCAGGCCGGGCGTGGAAAGGTCGCCACCTTACGCTCCTCCCGCGAACGTTCACTCCGCGGAGTAATCTGGCGCAGATCGGCGAGGTAGCTCTCCCGCCAGTGGCTGATGTCGTTTTTTCGCAGTACCGCCATCATGTCGTTGTAGCGTGAGATGCGCTCGTTCTGGCTCATGGTCGCCGCCCGATCCAGCGCGGCGGCCACGTCATCGCGATCGTAAGGGTTAACAATGAGCGCGCTGGTCAGTTCGTTGGCCGCGCCGGCAAAGCGCGACAATACCAGCACGCCCGGATCGTCCGGGTTTTGCGCCGCGACATACTCTTTCGCGACCAGGTTCATGCCATCGCGCAGCGGCGTGACCAGACCAATGTCGGTCAGGCGAAAAATTTTCATCAGCAGACGGCGATCAAAATGCTGGTTCAGATAGTAGAGCGGCGTCCAGCCCAGCGTACCGTAGGTGCCGTTGATACGGCCGGCTTCCGTTTCCAGCTGGTGGCGGATGTCCTGATAGGCCTGCACATCGCCGCGAGAGGTGGGTGCAATCTGCGAATAGCGGATTTTACCCCGATGCTGAGGATAGTTTTCCAACAGCGCTTCATAGGCCAGAAAGCGCTCCGGGAGGCCTTTAGAGTAGTCGAGCCGCTCACAGGCAATGATGTTTTTCGCATCGCCCAACTCTTTTTTCATGGCCGCCATTTTAGGCGGCAGCGGCCCTTCAGCCATCTCGCGAATGGCGTCCGGCTCGATGCCAATCGGATAGACCGCGGTCATAAATCGTTTGCCCCACGCCTGATGCTGCTGGGGATCGTCATTTTGCAGCGGGGTCTGTATGGCCAGCGACTCAAGGAATGCGGTGCGGTCGCTGTCGGTTTGGAAGCCGAGCAAATCATAGTCGCTCAGCATCTCCATCAGATCACGGCAGGGAGGCAGCGCGGTGAAAATCTCCGGCGTCGGGAAGGGAATGTGCAAGAAAAAGCCGATGCGATTATTGATGCCCAGCTTGCGACAGTAATACGCAAACGGCAGCAGGTGATAATCGTGGATCCACAAAATGTCGTCCGGTTTCAGCAGCGGCTGCAGCCGGCGCGCCAGTTTTTCGTTGACGTGGCAGTAGCCCTCCCAGGCCTCTCGCTGGTACTGCACCAGGTCGAGACGATAGTGAAACGCCGGCCAAATCACCGTATTAGAGAACTGGCAATAGTAAAGATCGTAATCGTGTTGATTCAGACTGAACGACGTGTACTGGATACCATCATGACTCTCTGTGTTCAGTTTTTCTTCATCATCCTCTCCACCGGCAGCGCCGACCTCACCGTTCCAGCCATACCAGATGCCGCCGGTGCTTTTCAGGGCATCAAGAATACCTACCGCCAGCCCGCCCGCCCCGTTGGATTGACCATCCGGGATAGCGATCCGGTTTGATACCACCACTAATCGACTCATGCCTTCTCCTCCTTACTGCAGGGTGTTTCTTGTTGTAATAATGTTTGTTGTAACCAGTGCGCCAGCGCCGGGACGCTATCCAGCCGGTACTGCGCCGCGGTCTCGCCATCGCCAATTTTTACTGAAATGCCGCCCAGCGCGTTAACCGCGCGAAAGCCGGCCTCGTCAGTGACGTCATCGCCAAAGAATATCGGCCTGCGTCCGGCAAACGGCGGCGCGTCCATAAAGGCCGCGATCGCCTGCCCTTTACTCACGCCCTGCGGCTTCAGCTCGACCACGCATTTACCCGGTTGCAGCTTCAGCTCGGGATAGGCGGCGGCGAGTTCCCGCGCCAGCTTCAGGATAGCCTCGCCCTGCTCCGGTGCCTGACGGTAGTGCAGTGCAAATGCGCTGCCTTTATTTTCCAGCAGCGTGCCGGGCAGCGCCGCCACGGCCTGCTCCAGCCGGCTGGCCAGTTCGGCCGCCAGGCCCTCCGGGAGGGTAATGCGCTGATATTGACCACGACTGTCGCGGCGCTCAGCGCCGTGAATGCCGGCCAGCGGCAGGGTCAGCGGCGACACCAGCGCATCCAGCTCGCCCACCGGTCGGCCGGACACCAGCGCCACCGCGCCCCCCGCTTCATGCGTCAACATTTCCAGCGTTCGCCGGGTCTCGGTGGTCACGACCACGTCATCGGGGTGCGGCTGGATCTCTGCCAGGGTGCCATCAACATCGAAGAAAAATGCCAGGGTTTCGACCGGAACGATCGGCGGCGGGGAAAGGGTTTTCACTGCTCCTCCTGTGGGACTGCACCACCAGGCGGCGGGTGTGCATCAGCCCGGCCTGTGTTCTTTGCGTACAACATCACAAAAGTATAGACAGCCCGGCCGGGATTGCCACGCGCACCGGCCGCCAGACCGGACGCCGCGGGACGTTTCACCGCCGCCGCCGGGCGTTCTCATCGCCGGTGACCCGCGCACGCCGGGGCAAAATGTCACCATGTTGTTAAAAAAAAGTAGCTGATAACTCAATTAATTAACCTGCTATTTTCCTCCCACGCCGCGCCTGACTTTTTATGGCCAATAATATGCAGAAACGTTTTAACATTAGCGGGAAAAATCGTTACACTCCCCGGCGATAATTATTATTTGAGAGCCTGCATTGGTCAGTTTATTTCGTCTGTCTACGCGCCAACTTCCGGCATTAATGGCGATCGCCGCCATGTTAATGCTGCTGATCGCGCCGGAGATCTCCAAAACTCTGGAGCATCGCCGCATGCAGTCGAAAACCGGTGCGGCCCTGCTGATGACCGCCGGAACAGAACCGGAAGATGCGCTGACCCACGCCGGCCATCACCCCGCCATGCCTGCGGCAGCCGCCCACGACGCTGGCCATCATCCCGTCATGCCTGCGACCGCCGGCCCTGACGCCGGCCATTCCCACGCGATGGCTCACGCCGCTGCGACGCCTGACCACGACGCTGGCCATCACCCCGTCATGCCTGCGACCGCCGGCCCTGATGCCGGCCATTCCCACGCGATGGCTCACGCCGCTGCGACGCCTGACCACGGCGCTCACGCCGCGCCCGGCACGGCCATGCCGTTTCACGTGATGCCTGATGGCTCGCTGATGCTCAATGATGCCCCCTGCGGCTACTGCCAGCTGCTGATGCATGTGCCGGTAATCGCCTGCATGGCGATGGTGCTGCTGTGCCTGCTGCGACTGGCCTCCCGTCCGCCGCCGGTCGGTGACGTGCCTACGCCTCCCCTGACCTGTTTTCCCGGACAGTCCCAACCGCGCGCCCCCCCTGCCCGCTCTCTGCTGCTGACCTGATGGTGCCACCGCGCAGCGGCCAGCGGTTCACGATAATGATTGCAATTGCCCTCGGTAAAATTAATTACCGTCCGTCGCTCCGCGCGTTAAAAAAATAATGCGCCGCTGACGCACGGCCATTATTTTCCCGTGCGATAACCCGCCAAAGAATATTCCTTTGGCTGGCGCTTTCGCCTGCGGCACCGATTTATCTTTTGATCACAGGGAATTCATGTGAAAACAGGACATTTTCGCTTTTCATGCATTACGCTGGCGCTGACCAGCTTGCAGGGTCAGGCCGCGGCCATGCCGGCGGCGCACTTTGACGAGCCGGTGATGACCGTTACCGCACCGCTCAGCTCACCGCTGGAGGTCAGCAGCTCGCCTAAAACCCCGCGTCAGCCGGTGCCGGCCAGTGACGGCTCCGACTACCTGAAAACCATGCCGGGCTTTGCCCAGATCCGCAACGGCGGCACGAATGGCGATCCGGTATTTCGCGGTATGTTCGGCTCACGGCTGCGCATTCTAACGAACGGCGGTGAGATGCCCGGCGCCTGCCCGGCGCGAATGGATGCCCCCACGTCCTATATTTCTCCGGAGAGTTTTGACACGCTTTCGCTGATTAAGGGACCACAAACCGTACTGTGGGGACCGGGCAACTCGGCGGGTACAGTGCGCTTCGACCGCGAGCCGCCGCAGTTCAGTCAGCCCGGCATGCAGGGCGATGCCAGCCTGCTGCACGCCAGCCACCACCGCTGGGATGAGAACGCCGATCTGAGCGTCGGCAGCGCCGATGGCTACCTGCGCGTGATTGGCAACCACTCGCGCGCCGGTGATTACCGCGACGGCAGCGGTGCCGTGGTACCTTCACGCTGGAACAAATGGAACGCCGACGTGGCGCTGGGCCTGACGCCGGATGCCGATACGCTGTGGGAAGTGACCGCCGGCCGCGGCAACGGCGACGCGCGCTACGCCGGGCGCAGCATGGATGGTTCACAGTTCAAGCGCGACAGTCTCGGCCTGCGCTATAAGCAGAGCGACATCGGTGAGGTATTTAACGCCGTAGAGGCGCAGATCTACTACAACTATGCCAACCACATCATGGATAACTATAGCCTGCGCAGCCCGGGCAGCGGCGCCATGCCGATGCCGATGGGTGAGATGGGCGGGATGCCCGGCATGGACGGCATGGACGGCATGGACGGTATGGACGCCGGCATGGATATGGACATGAGCCAGCCGATGGCGATGCAGTTGGATCGCCGCACCGTTGGCGGCCGCGCGCAGGGTACCTGGCAGTGGCACGCCCTGACGCTGAAAAGCGGCATGGACGCGCAGACCAGTACCCACCGTAACCGGGAACAGGCCGGCTGGAAAAAGGATGCCCGCTTTCACGATGTCGGCCTGTTTAGTGAGCTGACCTGGCACGCCTCCGCGCGCAGCGATCTCATCGGCGGCGCGCGGCTGGATCGCGCGTGGGTAGATAATTTTACCGGCGACGGTGAACGCGCCCGCGTGACCGCCCTGCCGGCCGGCTTTTTACGCCTTGAGCACCGACTGGCCAGTCAGCCGGTGATGTTCTATGCCGGGCTGGGTTATACCGAGCGTTTTCCCGATTACTGGGAGTTGTTTTCTCCGACGTCCGGCGCTGATGGCCACAGCAGCGCGTTTGACACGGTGAAAACCGAGAAAACAACTCAGCTGGATATCGGAGCACAGTATCGCGGTAAACGCGCCAGCGGCTGGATATCCGCCTGGCTGGGGCGGATTGACGATTTCATCCTGTTTGATTACGACCCGCATAATCGCTATATCAGCCGGGTATCGAACGTCGATGCCACCACTCTCGGTGCCGAAGCCGGCGTCGGTTATCAGCTGACCGACAACTGGAGTACGGACGCCAGCCTCGCCTTCACCCGCGGTGAAAACCGTAGCAGCCACCGACCGCTGCCGCAGATCCCTCCGCTGGAGGGACGCCTGGCGCTGAACTGGCAGTCCGGTGACTGGAGCAGCAGCGGCCTGCTGCGGCTGGTTAACGGTCAGCACCGGATAGCGCTGAATGAGGGGAACGTGGTAGGGAAAGACTTTGCCGAGAGCCACGCGTTTGCGGTGTTTTCCGCGAACGTGGCCTGGCGCGTCGCGCCGAGCGTTAAGCTCAGCAGCGGGGTGGATAACCTGTTTAACCGCACCTACAGCGAGCACCTGAATATGGCCGGTAACAGCGTCTTCGGCTACTCGGCCAATACCCCGGTGAATGAACCGGGGCGTACCTGGTGGGCAAAAGTCAATGTCACCTTTTAACCCGGCTCGCCGCGCGGTGGTATTTGTGCGGTCGATCCCGTATCGCCGCCAGAGGCGACTATAATTTAGTCATCGCCGCAGCACCCGCGAGCGCCTGCGGCTACATCGCATAAAATTGCTGTTCAGAGGTAAGCAATGTTTGGATTAGATGCTTTTCACCTGGCAAGGATACAGTTTGCGTTTACTGTCTCCTTTCATATTATTTTTCCCGCCATCACCATCGGCCTCGCCAGCTATCTGGCGGTGCTGGAGGGCATGTGGTTAAAAAGCAAAAACAGTGTCTATCGCGACCTGTACCACTTCTGGTCGAAGATTTTCGCCGTTAACTTCGGCATGGGCGTGGTCTCCGGACTGGTGATGGCCTATCAGTTCGGCACCAACTGGAGCGGCTTTTCGCAATTTGCCGGCAGCGTGACCGGTCCCCTGCTGACCTATGAGGTGCTCACCGCCTTTTTCCTTGAGGCGGGCTTCCTCGGCGTCATGCTGTTTGGCTGGAACCGCGTCGGGCCCGGCCTGCACTTCTTTGCCACCTGTATGGTGGCGCTGGGTACGCTGATCTCCACCTTCTGGATCCTCGCGTCTAACAGCTGGATGCAGACGCCACAGGGCTTTATCGTGGAAAATGGCGTGGTGGTACCGGTTGACTGGCTGAAAATTGTGTTTAACCCCTCTTTCCCTTACCGCCTGCTGCACATGGCCACCGCGGCGTTTCTCGCCAGCGCCTTTTTTGTGGGCGCCTCGGCCGCCTGGCATCTGCTGCGGAAAAATGACACTCCGGCTATCCGTAAGATGCTGTCGATGGCAATGTGGATGGCGCTGATTGTCGCGCCAATTCAGGTTGGCCTGGGCGACGCCCATGGCCTGAACACCCTGAAGTACCAGCCGGCTAAAATCGCCGCGATGGAGGGCCACTGGGAGAATCCCCCCGGTGAGGCCACCCCGCTGATTCTGTTTGGCTGGCCAGACATGGAAGAGGAGCGCACCAAATATGCGCTGGAGATCCCCTACCTCGGCAGCCTGATCCTCACCCACAGTCTGGATAAGCAGGTACCGGCGCTAAAAAGTTTTCCGAAAGATGACCGCCCCAACGCCACCATTATCTTCTGGTCGTTCCGCATCATGGTGGCGTTCGGCGTGCTGATGGTGCTGCTGGGGGTGATCAGCCTGTGGCTGCGCCGCCGCGGTCGGATCTACACCTCGCGGCCGTTCCTGTGGTTTACCCTGCTGATGGGGCCCTCCGGTCTGATTGCGATCCTCGCCGGCTGGTTCACTACCGAGGTCGGTCGGCAGCCGTGGGTGGTGTATGGCCTGATGCGCACCCGGGATGCGGTGTCGGCGCACGGCGATTTGCACATGAGCCTCAGCCTGCTGGCCTTTATCGTGGTGTACGCCTCGGTGTTCGGTATTGGTTATGTTTATCTGATGCGCCTGATCAAGAAAGGCCCGCAGACCGGTGAAGGCGATGAGGTCTCTGCAGGCGGCCCCGGCACATCCCATACTCCGTCCCGTCCGCTGTCTGCCGTGAAGGATAAGTTAGACGCCCAGGAAGAGGAGAAATAAGATGGGTATCGATCTCTCAATCATCTGGTTTGCGATCATCGTCTTTTCTACGCTGATGTATATCGTGATGGACGGCTTTGATCTCGGTATTGGCATCCTCTTTCCGTTCAACAAGGATCCGGTTGAGCGCGACATGATGATGAACACCGTCGCGCCGGTGTGGGACGGTAATGAAACCTGGTTGGTACTGGGCGGCGCGGCGCTGTATGGCGCCTTTCCGCTGGCCTATGCGGTGATCATCGATGCGCTGGCGGTGCCGCTGACGCTGATGCTGATCGGCCTGATTTTCCGCGGCGTGGCGTTTGAGTTCCGCTTTAAAGCCACCGAAGCGCATAAGCCGTTTTGGGATAAGTCATTTATCGTTGGTTCGATCGTCGCCACCTTCTGTCAGGGGGTGGTACTGGGCGCCTTCATTAACGGCTTTGACGTCACAAATCGCGCCTTCAGCGGTCCGATCCTCGGCTGGCTGACGCCGTTCTCGCTGTTCTGCGGTCTCGGCCTGGTGGTCGCCTACGCGCTGCTGGGCAGCACCTGGCTTATTATGAAAACCGAGCACGCGCTGCACCGCAAAATGATCGCCCTCACCCGCCCGCTGCTGCTGGCGCTGCTGGCGATCATCGCCGTGGTCAGCATCTGGACGCCGCTGCGCCATGACGCCATCCTGCAGCGCTGGTTCAGTCTGCCTAACCTGTTCCTGTTCCTGCCGGTCCCGATACTGGTGGCCGCCGCGGCCTGGGCGCTGCTGGCCGCGCTTAAGCGTCACGCCCACTATTCACCGTTCCTGCTGACGCTGGCGCTGGTATTCCTCGGCTTCAGCGGCCTCGGCATCAGCGTCTGGCCGAACATCATTCCGCCGGACATCACCATCTGGCAGGCGGCGTCACCGCCGCAGAGCCAGGGCTTTATGCTGGTCGGCGGGCTGCTGATCATCCCGTTTATCCTCGGCTACACCTTCTGGAGTTACTACGTGTTCCGCGGAAAAATTAAACCTGATGAAGGCTATCACTGATGGAGAGCCGACTGATGTCACTGAAAAAATCGGCGGATAAGCCGTCAATCTGGAAAGGACTGTGCTGGATGGTGGGCATCTGGCTGCTCAGCGTGCTGGCTCTGGGGGCGGTATCGATGATCTTCCGCGCCCTGATGACCGCCGCCGGCATGCGCGCCTGATACGGCGGGCGGTCTGATTGTTCCCCCTCTCACGGGCGCTGCGGCGCCCGTTTTTTGCGTGCCTTACCGAGCGCCGCTTTTGCCGCAGCGGCGGTTTATTTTGCCCGCGGTAAATCGCTCAGCCGCGTGGTCCACGCCGGTGACAGCCGCTCACGCTTCATCGCCCAGCCCGCGTTGATACCCTGGCCGGCAAACCATACCTTACCCTTACCGGACTGATTCACGCCGTCGATCGCCGCCATCAGCGCCGCGCTGTTGCGCTGCACGGTCGGCGTGTCAAACAGCGTCAGCTGGCTCACTCCCTGGTCATAAAAGTCGCCGAGCATGACTCCGGCCTTCATATAGCGATGGCCATCAATCCAGATGCGATCCAGACAGGCCGTCGCCAGCCCCAGCAGATCGCGGGTATCATTCGACGGATAAGGCAGGCTGGCCGAGGCCTGATTCCCGTAGAACACCTCGCCGGCCGCGTGCGGACTGGTGCGCAAAAACAGCATCAGGTAGCGGCAGTACTGCGCTTCGCCACGCAGCTTCTCCGCCGCGCGCGCAGTATAGGCGCAGACCGCCTGACGCATCTCGGCGTAATCGGTAATGCGGCGCCCAAACGAGCGGCTGCAGAGGATGTTCTGTTTAGTCGGCGTCTCCTCCAGCCCAAGACAGGACTCGCCGCGCAGCTCGCGCAGGGTACGCTCGAGCACCACGTTCACGTTTTTGCGGATCAGCGCCGGCGAGGCGTCAGCCAGCTGCAGTGCAGTCTCAATGCCCATCAGCCGCAGGCGCTGACTCAGTCGGCGTCCGACGCCCCAGACTTCGTCCACCGGCATCAGCGCCAGCAGCCGGCGCTGGCGCGCCACCGTCTCCAGTACCACGACTCCGCCGGTCTGCCGCCAGCGCTTGGCGGCATAGTTGGCCGCCTTCGCCAGGGTTTTGGTGGCGGCAATCCCTACGCCAACCGTCAGGTGCGTCTCTTTCAGCACCCGCTGGCGAATCGCGGCGCCAAAGGTGGCGAGCGATACGCAGCGTTCAACGCCCTGCAGATGCATAAAGGCTTCATCGATCGAGTAGACTTCCAGCGCCGGGGCCATGGACTCCAGCGTCTGCATCACCCGCTGGCTCATGTCAGCGTACAGCGCATAGTTAGAGCTGAATACCTGAATTTGCTGGCGCTGCAGCTGCGATTTTAACTGGAACCACGGCGCCCCCATCGGCACGCCGAGCGCTTTCGCCTCCGCCGAGCGGGAGATAACGCAGCCGTCGTTATTGGACAACACCACCACCGGTTGACCGCGCAGGTCGGGGCGAAACACCGTTTCACACGAGGTGTAGAAGCTGTTAACGTCAACCAGGGCGAACATGGTAGGTCTCCGCTGGGCCAGGTGCCGGGCAGGAAGTGATGGCGCGCCATAATAACATCGTGCACTCTCCAGTACTGTGTTTATATACAGTATCTATCGAACCGCGATGCCGATCAACCTTCGGATAGTCTGGTGGATGCCAGGCAGCTGAACACGCAGCGTTTTATTTTCTCAATCATCAAGACCGCAATGTCTCTCACTGCTGCCCGTTTGCATCTCCGCCCGGTCACGCCGACCGGCGCCGACGAACTGCTGCGTATCTACGGCAATCCGGTAACCCAGCAGCGCAATCCGGCAGGTCCGCAGGCGGACGGGGACGCCGCGCAGGCGGTGTTGACAAGCTGGCTGAGTCACTGGCCATGGCTGAGGGAACGGGGCGTTCGCCACCTTCACGGGGCCGAACGCCTTCCCGTTTTCAGTGGTGTGACGCACCGCCGCTACGGCGCGCTGGCCGTGCACACTCTGGGATCTCAGTTTGCCCGGACGGCGTGGGGTCAGGAATAGGCTACCGAATTTGCCCGGACGGCGGCAGGCTGCGGCTTTACCCGGCTGGGGCTGCCGCCTGTTACCGCGGTGGTCAGGCCGCTGAACCGCGGCGTCGCAGCGGGTGCGACATCGTGCGGGATTCCCCCCTACTGGCGAGCTGTATCACGTCGACGGCGCGCCGGCCAGCCTGCTCTACTGCCTCCGTGCCGAGGTCTGGCGGCGATTTGTCAATGGGCGGTCGGCCTGGCCGCCGCCCGCGCGGGCATCAGGCGTCGTCCGGCGTCAGTCCAACCACGCGCTCCAGCGCGCGGCGATAAAGCTCCTGCAGCGCAGCGTCGGTGGTGGTCTCGAGGCGGGCAATCAGCGACAGGATCACAGCTTTATTCGAGACATAACCCTGCGCGGCCAGGACCTGCTTGACGATCGCACCGATCACTTCTACTTCCGGATCGTTATTACCACCGGCGTGCTGAACATACGCCAGAAGAGAGGAATCTTTAGACTGCTGCTGCATAATTTTGCCTTATTACCCAAATGGTACAGCGTAGCGTACCGAAAAAAATGAAAAGAACCTCGGCCACGGGCTGGCGGTTCAATGTTTCTTGGTACCTTCCGGCGGTCCGTCGCTGGTAAATAAGTGGCGCACGTTGTCGCGATCGACAATTTCATGCGTCGTCCGGTTACGCGTAGCGGTCATGTTGTTGCGCACTTCGGCGATGGCCTGCTTGCAGGCCTGCTGGCGTGCAGGGTCTTTTTCACTGGCCGCCATATTCTGCAGCTGTCTAATCAGTATGGCGTTATTGATCGCGCCGCCGCCCTTCAGCAGCGCAATCACCGCTTCACCTAAAATGGTATCAATCAGTTTTTCTTCATCACTTCTGTACATAGCCAATTCTCTGATTTCGGCGATCATCCCGGCGGTGAGCGAGACGGTCGCCGCATTCATACCCTGAGTGCAGATAACGGCGGACAGCGTAAACGCCCGGCGACCAGGGTCATCCAGGCTGGATCCGATCAGAGGGTACGCCGCCGGAGCGACCGATCATCGCAACGGCAAAAACCCGGATAATGCACCGGGAATCACTCAATACGGCCTAACAGCAGGCCCAGTAAATCGTGATAATGTTTTTCCTGCTCGGTACCGCTTGCCCGCTCGAGGCGCGTTAGCAACTTGGCACAGATGGCTTTACGGGTCAGGCTGTTGCCAGCGCGTAAAATCTCCAGCACAATCTGTCCCAGCATCTCCTGCTGAGAGGGCTGAGTTACTTCATTAAAGTAACAAGCCATGCCGTTTTTTGCTTCCGGTTGATATCCGTCCTGACGCATGCGCTGCCCTCAATGAAGGTTAAATAACGTCCTGAAATGTACCGCCACCATACGCTTCCTCCGTGAAGTTGTACAATAATTCTGATTGTGTACAGGTTTGCATTTTGTGCAAAAAGTGCTAATCGTGTTAATTCATTTAGTTACTATAACAGTTTGCTGACGCGGTGTACCGTTCGCGCACCTTTTGACGCCTGTGTTGAGCTGCCGTTGCGGATATACTGGCGTTTTCAATCGGGTGCTGTACGGACGTGCTTTCGCCCGCTTACTTTTATGGCAATGTATGGAAAACGAGGTCATGCGCAGGACTGCGCGCTGGGCCATCGCCTGCTGGGCGATGGCTGCCTGTTCGGCCAGTGCCGCCCTGCTCCCTTCGCGCACGCAGGTCGATCGCTGGTTGGCGCCGCTGGGCGCCAACGACCGTTTTGACGCCCGTAAGGGCATCGACTGGGGCGTAATGCCCGGCCCGTTTTATACGCCGGAGCTCAGTTTCGGGGTCGGTGTCGCGCTGGTGGGCCTGTATCGTCCAACCGGTACCGGCGCACAGACGCAAAACTCGACGCTGGCACTCAGCGGGTACGCCGGCCTCCGCGGCGCTTTCGGGCTGACCTTCCGTAATGATACTTTTCTGGCCGATGACCACTGGCGGCTGTTCGTCGACGGCGCACTCAGCCACACCCCCACCTGGGACTGGGGCGCCGGCTTCCGCGCCGGTGAGAATAACCACAATAAGCAGCAGTACACCGCGCGGACGATCGCCCTGCGCCCCGACCTGTTCTGGCGCGTCACCCGCCACGGCTGGCTGGGGGCCGGCGCCGCCTACGCGTCGCGGCACGCCAGTCAACGGCACAACCGGCAGCGCGGCAGCCTGACCCGCGAACGCGACGGGCTGGCCGTGCAGGACGTTGGGGTCAGCCTCAGCCTGCGCCGGGATACGCGCGACTGGATCGCGAATCCCCAACGCGGTGGGCTGCTGGCGCTGCGCTACACGCGCTTTATGCCGCCCATCGGTAGCGATACGCGTTATACGCGCCTCGATGGCCGCTTCGTGCGCTATCATGCGCTGGACGACAGCAATGTGCTCGCCTGGGAGATAAACGGCGTCTTTACCCAGGGCGAAGTGCCGTGGAGCAGCCAGCCTTCACTCGGTAACGATCGCCATCTGCGCGGCTACTATGACGGACGCTATCGCGATCGCAATACCCTGAGCAGCCAGCTCGAGTGGCGGCGCCGGCTGGCCTGGCGGCACGGGGTCGTGGCCTGGGTAGGTGGAGGCACTATGGCCGCACATCCGCAGGGGCTGAACGGCAGCCGCTGGCTGCCTTCGGTGGGCGCAGGCTACCGCTTTGCGTTTAAGCCACGCATGAACGTGCGGCTGGATTACGGCATCGGCAAAGCCAGCAGCGGCTTCTATTTTCAGGTTGGCGAGGCGTTTTAGCCGCGGCGCTCCATCCTGCCTACAGCAGCGATTTAATCACGTAGCTGACCACGCCAAAAATCTCCAGCGCCTCCTCGCTGCCGAAACTGATCGGCGACCACGCGGGATTCATTGGCACCAGCTGTACCTGCGGATGCAGCCGCAGCATTTTTACCGTAAATTCGCCGTCCACCGCCGCCACCACTACGTCCCCTTCGCGGGCCGTGCGGGCGCTGTCCACCACCAGCAGGTCGCCATCACCGATCCCCGCGCCGATCATCGACTCCCCGGACACGCGCAGGAAATAGGTGGCGCTGGGATGCTGCACCATCATGTCATGCAGATTGATCGTTTTTTCAACGTAATCCTGCGCCGGACTGGGGAACCCGCAGGGCACCCGTTCAAGATATAGCGGATTGTGTGCCCGGTGGTGCCGCTCCGCAGGCTGAAGATATGGCATGGTAGCGCCCTCTGTGAATAACTGTGTTTATATACAGTATTACGCATTCAGCTTATCGGCAAGCGCCAATCGCGCCGCCAGGGTTAATGGCCTGATCCGACAACAGATTGCGTTGTCGCCGCCCGGATACCCCGGCTTATCGCCCTGCCGGACCGTTGCGGTATTGTTTAGCGAGGGTATGACAGGTTACTCTGCCCGCTACATTGAACAGGAAGCACGCTACGATGGATCTCGACGGAATTATTTCAGTTACGCTGGCCTTTATTCGCGACCATGAACACTGGACGCTGCTGCTGGTCTTTATACTTGCGTTTGGCGAATCGCTGGCGTTTCTTTCCCTGCTGCTGCCGGCTACGGTGATCCTGCTGGCCGCCGGATCGCTGATCCCGGAGCTGAGCTTATCCTTTACCCCGATCTGGCTGGCCGCCGCCGCCGGTGCCTGGCTGGGAGACTGGATCTCCTGGCTGGTCGGCCACCATTACCAGGATCGGGTGCGCCAGATGTGGCCGCTGCGTAACCATCCGGCGATGCTGGCCCGGGGCGAGCGTTTTTTCGCCCGCTGGGGGACGCTGGGGGTCTTTTTTGGCCGCTTTCTCGGCCCGCTGCGCGCCACCGTCCCGCTGGTCGCCGGCATGTGCCGCATGCGGGCCCTGCCGTTTCAGCTGGCCAATATCCTGTCGGCGATGGTGTGGGCATTTGGCATGCTGGCGCCGGGAGCCTTTGGCCTACCGTGGCTGACCCGGCTGGTTGGCGGCTGATGCCGCCCGACGCGGCCAGATAAACAGCGCGCGCCCCATACCGCGGTTGAGCAGTCCCCCGCAGCCCAGCGAACAGCCGACGCAGAGCAGCAGTAACAGCACGGGGAAAGCACTGGCCCACAGCAGGGAGAATGCCGGGCTGTCAAACAGCCTTTGACGCTGCGCGAACTGTATCGCCGCGGTGCCAAACAGCTCGATAAAAATACGGTGCAGCACGTAAATCTGCAGTGTCTGCTGCCCCGCCCGCTGCAGCCAGCGCGGCACGCCGCCGCGGCTGAGTTGCCGGCACAGGGCGATGCTGCCGGCCACCGCCAGCAGGCAGAGCATCACGCTGTGCTCAAGGCCCAGCAGAGCGTGCATCAGCGCCAGCGCCGCCAGCCCAATCCACCACGGTAGATTGTCGCGCCGCCCTTCGCTGAGCCGGATCAGCGAAGGGCTGAAAAAAGCCCCGATCAGAAAAAAAAGCAAATAGCGCGCCAGGCTCTGCGGCCCCCAGCCGGCAATCAGGCCGAGCTGGGCCGCGTAGCTGAGTCCGGTCGCTACCGCCAGCAGCGCCATGTTCTGGCGCTGAAACAGCCTGGCCAGCAGAAAAAACAGCGCCAGCGCGTACAGATACCATGACGGACTCATGGCCTTACTCATCAGGGAGACGAATTCACCCACCGAGGCGGCGTACATGGCATTGCTGTTTAGCGAGTACTGTGCGTCATTCACGCCATGAACGATGCCGCTGATGCTCAGCCACTGAATGCTGCCCCACAGGACATAGAGGTACAGCAAATTTGTCAGCCGGCCGGAAACCACCTGCCGCCAGCTGTCCGCCTGAATCGCCCGCGCCGCCAGCAGACCCGAGACGAAAAAGAAGGCCGGCATCCGCAGCGGCGAGAGCGACTGATTGAGCAGGATCCACAGGCGGGCGATCTCCTGGCCCGCGCTCAGCTGCCGCAGGGTCTCGGCATAGCCGGGCAGTACCGCGTGATACAACACCACCAGCAGAATACAGCCGCCTTTCAGGACCGTAATCCACGGCGTCGGGTCGGATTTCTGAACGCCCATCAGTCTGCCTTTGTTGTATAAAATCGCGCGTCACTGACGGCGCTGCGGACAATGCTGCTGAGTATGCGCAATGGCGCCGGAAAGCACGCTGGCGAAAATCTTAAAGTGGTGCGTCACGCGGCGTTTTCAGAGAAGTTGCAGGCCATCCTGCGGGGGAACAGAGCCGGAGGCCAGCGGCGCTCCGGCTCGGGGATCAGTGATTGAGGAACTTATCGAGGAACTGACGGGTACGCGCGTGCTGCGGCGCGCTGAACAGCGTTTTCGCCGGTCCCTGCTCGACGATCTGCCCCTGATCCATAAAAATGGCGCGATCGGCCACGTCGCGGGCAAAGCTCATCTCGTGGGTGACGATCACCATGGTGCGCTTCTCCTCGGCCAGCGCGCGAATGGTGTTCAGCACCTCGCCCACCAGCTCCGGATCCAGCGCCGAGGTCGGCTCATCAAACAAGATCACCTGCGGACGCATCGCCAGCGCGCGGGCAATCGCTACGCGCTGCTGCTGACCGCCGGAGAGACGCCGCGGATAGCTGGTCTCCTTGCCGTGCAGCCCGACTTTCTCCAGCAGCTGTCGCGCGCGCGCCGTGGCCTCAGCGCGATCTTCACCCTTCACGATCACCGGGCCTTCAATGATGTTTTCCAGCACCGTGCGGTGCGGAAACAGATTGAAGTTCTGAAACACAAATCCCACCTGCTGCCGAAGGGCGCGCACCCGCGCCTGCTGCTTGTGCAGCGGCTGCGCGGCGTCAATGGTTATCTCTCCCACGGTGATGGTGCCGGCGTTCGGCTCCTCCAGCAGATTGATGCTGCGCAGCAGGGTGGTCTTACCGGACCCACTCGGTCCGATGATCGCCACCACTTCCCCGGCGGCAACCTGCAGATCGATGCCGTGCAGAACCGTCTGCCCGTTAAACTGCTTTACCAGTTTAGAGACTGCAATGGTGCTCATGTTGACTCCCGATCCTGACGGTTAACGTGGGCTTCAAGACGACTTTGCAGCAGGGAGAGCACCGTCGCCATCGCCCAGTAAATCAGCGACGCGGCCAGATACATGGTGAACACCTCCAGCGTGCGTGAGGTGATCAGCTGCGCCTGGCGGAACAGCTCCGGCACCTGAATGGTCGCCGCCAGCGAGGTGTCCTTTACCAGACTGATAAAGCTGTTGCCCAGCGGCGGCAGCGCGGTGCGCCCTGCCTGCGGCAGAATCACCCGCCGCAGGGTCTGGAAGCGCGTCATGCCGATACTGGCGGCGGCCTCCCACTGGCCGCGGTCAATGGCGGCAATCGCCCCACGCAGCGACTCCGAGGCGTAGGCCGCGGTGTTCAGCGACAGGCCAATCATCGCCGAGGGGATGGGATCCAGCTCAATGCCGAACTGCGGCAGCCCGTAGTAGATCATAAACAGCTGGGCAATCAGCGGCGTACCGCGAAACAGCGAGACGTAAAAGCGCGCCAGCCACGATAGCGGCCAGAAGTGGGAGAGGCGCATCAGCGCCAGCAGAAAGCCCAGCAGCAGGCCGAAGAACATGCCGCCGATGCTCAGCTGCAGGGTGAACAGCGCCCCCTTCAGCAGAAAGGGGGCGGAGTCCAGTACCAGTTGGATACTCTCCGGCATTATTTTGTCACATCCGCAGCAAACCACTTCTCAGAGAGCTTATTCAGCGTGCCGTCCTTCTGCATCGCGGCAATTGCCCCGTCGACCGCCTGCAGCAGGTCATCGTTGCCCTTACGCAGCGCGACTCCCGCCTCCTGACGCGAGAAGGCCGGACCCGCGACCGCCATGGTGTTGCCGGTTTTTTTCACCAGATCCAGCGCCGCGAGGCGATCGACCAGAATCGCGTCGATGCGGCCGGCGCGCAGGTCGGCATATTTCGTCGGATCATCGTCATAGGTGCGGATGTCCACGCCTTTCACGTTCTCTTTCAGCCACTGCTCGTAGTTGGTGCCCAGGCCCACGCCCACTTTTTTACCGGCCAGGTCCGCTGGCTGGCTGATGCTGCCCGCGCGGTCTTTTCTCACCAGCGCCTGAATACCGGAGACGGTATACGGCGTAGAGAAGTCATACTTTTTCTTACGCGCATCGGAAATGGTCACCTGGTTAATCACCACGTCGATGCGCTTCGAGTCCAGCGAGGCAAGCATGCCGTCCCACTTGGTCGGTTTCAGGCTGGCCTTCACCCCCATGTGCTGCGCCAGCGCGTTGGCAAAATCGACTTCAAAGCCGGTCAGCCGGCCGCGCTCGTCCTGGAAACTGAACGGCGGATAGGTGCCTTCCAGCCCGACCAGCAGCGTGCCGCGCGCTTTCACTGTATTCAGCAGATTGTCCGCCGCCAGGGTGGGGGTGTTGATTCCGGCGACCAGCGCCACCGCCATGGCCCCCAGCAGCAGCTGGCGACGTACAGAAGAAAATGTCATAGTGACCCCGTTTTATGGTAGTGAGTAACATGAAAAGGTCGCGCGGCCTGTTAGCCCGGCGCACCGCTAACGTCAGGAGTGTACACGGCTTTTTACCACATCCTTAGTCCATTGGATGATAAGCAAATAACGCCGGCGCTCCTCCGGTATGCATAAACAAAATCGGCCCTTCCTCGCGAAACCGCCCGCGCGCCACGCCGTCAATCAGTCCGGCCATCGCCTTACCGCTGTAGACCGGATCCAGCAGCACGCCCTCCAGCTCGGCCAGCAGCCGAATCGCCTGCTGCCCCTGATCGTTAGGGGCACCGTACTGCGGCGCATAATACTCGTCCCACAACGTTACCGGCGCGCGGGCGCTGAGCGAAAGCCGCTGGGCCACCGCCTGCTGCAGGGCGTACACTTTCGGCTGTTGATCGGCCACGCTGCGCGACACGGTTATCCCCACCAGCTCGGTCTGCGGCAACAGCTGCTCCAGCCCGACCGCCAGCCCGGCGTGGGTACCGGCACTGCCGGAGGCGACCACCACCGCCGCAAAGTCGACGATCCCTTCGCTCTGGTGCGCAATCTCCTGCGCACAGCTGACATAGCCCAGCGCGCCGAGGGCGTTCGAGCCGCCTACCGGTACAATATAGGGGCGAAAGCCCTGGGCTTCCAGTCGCTCCGCCTGCGCCTGCAGCTGGGCCGCCGGATCGTCCAGCGCCGGCACATCAATCACCTCGGTGCCGAACAGATCCAGCAGCAGCCGGTTGCCGTTGCTCAGGTAGTTTTCCGCCGCGCTGGCGATCGGATTCTCCAGCAGCGCCATCGACTTCAGCCCCAGCTTCGCCGCCACCGCCGCCGTCTGCCGCACGTGATTTGACTGAATGGCGCCGGCGGTAAGCAGTACGTCAGCCCCCTCGCGCAGCGCATCGGCCGCTAAAAATTCCAGTTTTCTCAGCTTGTTGCCGCCCATTGCCAGCGGCGTCACGTCATCACGCTTAATGAAAATGTCGCGGCCAAGGTGATCAGACAGACGCGGCAGGTAGTCCAGCGGCGTGGGGGCGCCAATCAGTTCCAGGCGCGGAAAGGTAGAGAGAGTGAGTAACGACAACGGAGAGCCTCCAGGCACGAAAAATCATCATGCCTGCAGTGTGGCAGAACGGCGCAAGATAATCACCTTGCCGCCGTCGTTATCCGCGGCTCAAGCCGCTTTCCAGTCTAAAAACTGGTCATATTTGCGCAGCGCAATGCGGTAATTATTGGTACCGGTATCCGGCAACGCATCCCGTAGCAGATCGTGCCAGCTGGCGACTTCCCGCTCGCTGGCGCAGAAGTTGTTGGCGGTGAGAATGTCATCAAGCCGGCGCAGCCGCACCACGTATTCGCGAATGGTGCTGGGGTTCATTTCCGTTTGCTGGAACAGGTACTGTTTGAACGCCATGATGTCGAAGTAGGTGGGATGGGTATTGCAGTAAATATCACTGCAAAAGCGACAGAGGGCGGTCAGCTCGGTTTGCAGCTTCAGCCAGACCGGTTCGTCAATCAGCTGATCCATGCGGGCAATCGCTTCTTTATTGATGATCTGGCCGCGAAACACCAGGGCCATGCGATCCAGCACTTTGCCACAGTGCGAGCAGTGGCTTTGCGCATGCTTATAGTCTTTCAGGTAGCGGCTAAGCGGCCGCATTTTGCCGTGAATGGCCATCGTCTTCTTCCCGGTTAAGTGTGAGCCTGGCTGAATCCTCAGCGCGCTCCCGTTAACCGGGCGCGCAGGCGTTTGATCGCCTGACTGTGCAGCTGGCTGACGCGGGACTCCCCCACCTCCAGCACCGCGCCAATCTCTTTCAGATTCAGTTCTTCCTGGTAGTACAGTGTCAGCACCAGCTTTTCGCGCTCCGGCAGCGCCTCAATGGCGGCCATCACCCGCTCGCGCAAATCCCCTGCCAGCAGCTGATGCAGCGGGTTGGCTTCTTCGTGACCGTCGGTCACCGGCTCTGCGCTATCGCCGTGCTCTTCGCGAAACTCGTCGTACGAAAACAGCTGGCTGTTATTGGTATCCAGCAAGATCTGCCGGTACTCTTCCAGCGACACATTCAGCTGGCTGGCCACCTCCTGCTCGCTGGCGGCGCGGCCGAGAGCCTGCTCCACCCGGTGCATCGCCCCGGCCACGTCGCGGGCGTTGCGGCGCACGCTGCGCGGCGCCCAGTCGCGACTGCGCAGTTCGTCAAGCATCGCGCCGCGGATGCGCTGCACCGCGTAGGTGGTGAAAGCGGTACCCTGCAGCGCATCAAAGCGCTCCACCGCACTCAGCAGACCGATACCGCCGGCCTGCAGCAGATCGTCGAGCTCCACGCTGGCGGGCAGCCGCACCTGCAAGCGCAGGGCTTCGTGCCGCACCAGCGGGATATAGCGTTGCCATAGCGAATGTTTGTCTATCACGCCTGCGGCGGTATACAGATCGTTCACGCTGGCGCCCCCCCGCGTTAAAAATGTTATCGACACAATTATCCGATCCTGTAGGGGGTTTAATCGGATGAATAGGCAGGTAAAAGAGCGGTAATTCGGCGCGGCCGACGCTCAGCCGCGGCGCTTAAGCCGGGCGCGACTGGCCGCCGGCACCTGCGTCCATAGCCGGCAGACGCGCCCGTCAATCTCGCGATACGCCTCACCCAGCTGTGCCTCCGCGGCGTTCAGGCGGCGAAAGCGCACTGTGCCGCTGTCAGCGTCGATGCCCAGCAGCCGCAGTTCAAACAGCTGACGCAGGTCGCTGCGCAGCAGCAGGCCATTGTCGGCATCGGTATCCGCCACCCGCCCCGGCTCACCGGGCCGCCCGTCGATGTAGCACACCTCCAGCCACGGCCACGGCGGATCCGCCAGCCGCGGCGTGCCGGTGACCACGCAGGCGCCATAGCGTCCGATGACCCGCTGCTGAAAATGCGCCTCATGCATCCGCTGCCAGATGCGACCCCGGGCCTGCGCATCCAGGGCGGCCCCGGGTAACACGCCGCGGGCGGGCGGCAGCTCCGCGCCGGTCAGTATCACGATAAAATCCAGCGGTCGCGGACGATTAAAGCAGGGCTGTTGCGCCGCATCGTACAGCTGCCACAGGCGCTGCCCATCGCGCTCGCTCAGCGCCACCAGCTGATAACCGCGTGACGTCACGCAGCGCTGCGCGGCGCTGTCGCTGGGATCGATCAGCGCCAGCACCCGGCACTCTCCCATTACCTTCCACTGCCCCGACGCCGCCCCGTGACGGCGAAAATAGAAAAAGGTGCCGCCCGTCTGCAGATAGTGCTCAAAGCGCATCAGGTAGTTTTTGCGCGCGTTATCGCGGCTGATAAACAGCAGCTCTTCCAGCGGACAGAGAAACTCGCGATGGGCAAATACCGCGCGGATTAGCGGCTGATGGCTCACCGTTGACGGACTGAGCAGCCCGCTGGCGGTCAGCGCTTTCTCCTGCGGATAGCGCAGCGCATAGCGGCGCGCGATCTCCTCGAACGTCAGCCGCTCTCCGGGCAAAAAATCACAGTGCACACGCACGGGGCCCCCTGAGTGTTGGCAGCATTAATGCCTGCTGTGACTATCGGCAGCGGCGAACAAAGCTGTAGGGAAAAGGCGCGGAGGGACAAAAAATAATCAGGGCGACTGGCGTCGCCCTGATGCGGGATGCGGATAGCGGCAGCGAATTAACGCAGCAGCGACAGCACGTTCTGCGTGGTCTGGTTGGCCTGGGCCAGCACGGAGGTTCCGGCCTGCTGCAGGATCTGCGCGCGGCTCATGTTGGACACTTCGGTCGCGTAGTCGGCATCTTCAATGCGGCTACGGGCGGAAGAGAGGTTGTTTACCGTGTTGCCCAGGTTGGTGATGGTGGAGTTGAAACGGTTCTGAATCGCACCCAGCGAGCTACGCTGTTCGTCAACCATCTTTAAAGCGTCATCGATGGTGGACATGACATCCGGATTGCTGGAAATTTTGGTTCCCACCGAAACTTTACCGGATTTACTGTCAATATCTGCACGGTTATAAGAACCGTCAGCGTTCTTGATAACAAAACCATCATCACCGTTGTCTTTTTTATAGGAGTGCAACGTCTGGCCGACGCTCAGATTGGTCGTGTCAGCCGTTACAGTTTTATCGTTGACCTTCACCTGCGTTAACTCTTTACTTTCGTCAACGGTGTTGGCAGCTACAGCGGTAGTACTGGAGTCCCAGGTTACCTTGCCATCGTTGGTTGAAGTATTCGCTGCGTAATATTTATCATCACTGCCTTTAACCACATAACCGCTACCGTCTTTCAGTGCAAAGACACCTTTATTGCTGGTTTGCGCACCGCTAGCCGCACTATCATCCTGAACTGCCGCATTAACCGATTTGGTGCTCAGCGTAACGTTGGCGCCATTGGCAATCGCCGTGGTGTTGACCTTCGTGGTGTCAAATTTGGTGTCCACGGAAAAGTTGGTCAGGCCCAGGGCTGAGGTATCGATTTTTTTCAGATCGATATCGATCTGCTCACCGTCGTTGGCACCCACCTGGATGCTCAGCTTGGTGTCAGAAGAGAGCACTTTCACGCCGTTAAACGCGGTCTGCGAAGATACGCGGTCAATCTCCTGCAGGCGCTGCTGTACCTCCTGCTGAATGGACTGCACGTCGCTGTCAGAGTTGGTACCGTTCTGGGACTGTACCGCCAGCTCACGCACGCGCTGCAGGTTATTGTTGATTTCGTTGAGCGCACCTTCGGTGGTCTGCGCGATGGAGATACCGTCGTTGGCGTTGCGCGAGGCCTGGGTCAGGCCTTTGATGTTGGCAGTAAAGCGGTTAGCGATCGCCTGGCCGGCGGCATCGTCTTTGGCGCTGTTGATGCGCAGGCCGGAGGACAGACGCTCAATGGCGCTGCTCAGAGAAGACTGGGATTTGTTCAGGTTGTTTTGGGTCAACAGCGACAGGCTGTTTGTATTAATGACTTGTGCCATGATGGTCGTTCCTTATCTGTTCACGTCGGATGAGGGTTGGGCTGTTGCCCACGGTGTCATCACCGTCCTACCCGGTATCGGCGACCCGCCGTTAACCTTTAGCCCTTTTTAAAAAATTCCGCCTGCCGACGCCCTGCTGCCCCGGTTCCTCGCGCTTTCCGCCGGGCGGTCACCGGTAAGCGCTGGAAATACGCCCGCCACTGGCGACTATTTGCGCCATCGGCACGCAATTAAAGGCGTAAACTTTTTCGCGTCGTCGCCGATAACGGTTAACGTCCCCTACTTCGTCACATAAAAGGATTTCCTCTATGGCCTCCGTTTCTTCACTGGGTATCGGTTCGAATCTGCCGCTCGATACCCTGTTAACGAATCTGACCACGGCAGAAAAAGGACGCCTGACGCCGATCACCCAGCAGCAGAGCAGCTATTCAGCCAAACTGACCGCCTACGGATCGCTGAAAAGCGCGCTGGAGAAGTTTCAGAGCGCCAACGGCGCGTTGAATAATGCCGACCTGTTTCGCAGCACGACGGTGGCCAGCAGCAGCGATGCACTGACCGCCACTACCGCCGCCGGCGCGGCGGCGGGCAAGTACACTATCAGCGTGAATCAGCTGGCCCAGGCGCAGTCACTGAACACCGCAGCACAGACCAGCAGTAGCGACAAGCTGGGTACGCTGAACGGCGGCACCCGCACTCTGACCATTCAGCAAGACAGCCGGACGGAACCGTTAACGCTGACCCTGAGCGACGATCAGACCTCGCTCACCGGCATCCGCGATGCGATTAACGCCGCCGACGGTGGGGTGAGCGCCAGCATCATCAAGGCTAATGACAACAGCTATCAGCTGGTGCTGACCGCGAACGATACCGGACTGAAATCCCAGATGAATGTGTCGGTCGAGGGCGATAAAAAGCTGAACGATCTGCTGGCCTACGACGCCAAAAACAGCAGCGGTCCGCGCGCCATGCAGTCCAGCGTCGAGGCAAAAAACGCCCAGCTGACGGTCAATAACATCGCCATTGTGCGCGAAAGCAATACCGTGACCGACGCGCCGACCGGGGTGACGCTGACGCTCAACAAAACCACCGAGAACGCTACGGTGACGGTGAGCAAAAGTACCGATAAGGCTACCCAGGCGATCGGCGACTGGGTCTCCGCCTATAACGCGCTGATGACCACCATTGGATCGGTCACCGCCTACAGCGCCGCGGATCCCGGCTCAGAGGCGCAGAACGCCAGCAACGGCGCCCTGCTCGGCGACAGCGTGGTACGTACCATTCAGGCCGGTCTCAAAGAACAGTTTACCAATACCCAAGCCACCGGCGGCCTGAATACCCTCAGCCAGCTGGGCATCACGGTAAAAGATTACAAAACCGGACTGCTGCAGATCGACAATGACAAGCTGAAGGACAAGCTGAACAATCATGCCGGCGCGGTAATGGATCTGCTGGTCGGCGATGGTAAAACCAGCGGCGTCACCACCACCACCAAAAACCAGGTGACCAGCTATCTCGCCAGTGACGGCATCATCAGCAGTGCCCAGGCCGGCGTGAACAGCACGCTTAAGCAGTTGACCAAGGATTATCTGAGCACCAGCGCCAGCATCGACGACACGATTGCCCGCTACAAGGCGCAGTTCACCCAGCTGGATACGCTTATCTCTTCGCTGAGCAATACCACCAGCTACCTGACGCAGCAGTTCAACGCCATGAACAACAGTAAATAACGAGGTTTTTATGTTTAGCGCACGCGGAATACAGGCCTACGCGCAGGTCGGGCTGGAGAGCGCGGTGATGAGCGCCAGCCCGCACCAGCTGATTACCCTGCTGTTTGACGGTGCGCACAGCGCGCTGGTCAGAGCAGGCCTTTTCATTCAGCAGGGCGAGACGATCGCCAAAGGCGAAGCGCTGTCGAAGGCCATCGCCATCATCGATAATGGGCTGAAGGCCGGGCTGGATACCGAAGGCGGAGGCGAGCTGGTGGCTAACCTGTCTGCCCTCTATGACTATATGGTTCGCCGTTTACTGCACGCCAACCTGCATAACGATCTGCAGGCGGTCCACGAAGTGGATGGCTTACTGACCCCCCTTGCCGACGCCTGGAAAGAGGCCGGCACACTGCTTCAGGCACAGGAACCCGCGTAATGATCACATCCGGATTAACGGCGTTGTACCAACAGGCACTGGCGTTGAGTGAAGAATTGCTGGCGCTCGCCCGCACGGGCGAGTGGGATCGACTGGTGAATGAAGAGATGCGCTATCTGAACGCCATTGAGCACCTGACCCGGCAGCAGGAGGTGGCCACGCTGCCCGCCGACCAGCAGCGCCAGGTGCGGCCGATTCTGCGCGCGCTGATCGCCAACGAGAGCACGCTGCGCACGCTGCTGACGCAGCGTCTTGACGAGCTGCGCGGGCTGGTGGAGCAGCAGAGCCGCCAGCAGTCGGTCAATCACGCCTACGGCAGCCTGGCGGGAAATATCCTTTATCCCGGCAGCGGGGTTTAAATAATTTGGGCCATCTCACAAAAATGGCCCCCACTTTTTGACTTCTGCATCATACTTCACTGATTCCCCCCACTGGAGTTAATCGCATGCCGCATCCCACCCTGTTGCAGTGCTTTCACTGGTATACCCCGGAAGGCGGCCAGCTTTGGCCGGAAGTGCAGGACCGCGCCCGCTGGCTGGGCGAAAAAGGCATTACCCTGGTGTGGCTGCCGCCCGCGACCAAAGGCAGCACCGGCGGCTACTCGGTGGGTTATGACGTCTATGACCTGTTTGATCTCGGCGAATTTGATCAGAAAGGCAGCGTGGCCACCAAGTATGGCGACAAGGCCGCGCTGCTGGCGGCGATTGACGCCCTGCGCGAGCAGGGGATCGGCACGCTGATGGACACGGTACTGAATCACCGGATGGGCGCCGACGAGAAGGAGCCGGTGCGGGTCAACCGCGTGAATCCGGCCAACCGCGAGGAGATCGACGATGAGGTGATCGAGGCCGAGGCCTGGACCCGCTTTACCTTTCCGGGGCGCGGCGGGCAGTACTCCACTTTTGTCTGGGACTACCACTGTTTCAGCGGTATCGACCACATCGAAAACCCCGATGAAAATACCATTTTTAAGATCGTCAACGATTACACCGAAGCGGGCTGGAGCGACCAGGTTGATGATGAGCTGGGTAACTTTGATTACCTGATGGGCGCTAATGTGGATTTTCGTAATGATGCGGTGCGTGAGGAGCTGAAGTTCTGGGCGCGCTGGGTCCTCGAGCAGACCGGCTGCGCCGGTTTCCGCCTGGATGCGGTAAAACACATCCCCGCCTGGTTTTACCAGGAGTGGCTGGCGCATATCCAGGATCACGCCGGGCGGCCGCTGTTTGTCGTCGCCGAATACTGGGGCTTTGAAGTGGATAAACTGCAGGGGTGGATTGCGCAAACCGACGGGCGCAGCATGCTGTTTGATGCACCATTGCAGAATAACTTCCACCACGCGTCGCGACAGGGCGCCGAGTACGATCTGCGACACATTTTTTCCGGCACGCTGGTGGAGGCCGATCCGCTTCACGCGGTAACGCTGGTCGCCAACCATGACACCCAGCCGCTGCAGGCGCTGGAAGCGCCGGTCGATCCCTGGTTTAAGCCGCTGGCCTACGCGCTGATCTTGCTGCGTGAGCAGGGCGTGCCCTGCGTGTTTTATCCCGATCTGTTTGGCGCGCAATACCGCGACAGCGGGGCGGACGGCGAGGAGTACGATATTGAGATGCCGGTGGTTGCGGTATTGGAAACCCTGCTCGAGGCGCGTCAGCAGTTTGCTCACGGCAGCCAGACTGATTATTTTGACCACGCCAACTGCATCGCCTTTAGCCGCAGCGGTACCGACAGCCTGCCGGGCTGCGTGGTGGTATTATCCAACGGCGATGACGGTGAGAAAACCATTGCGCTCGGCGAGGCGCACGCCCACAGCCGCTGGCGCGATCTGCTGGGTCACTGGCCGGAAGAGATAAGCTGTGACGATCAGGGCAGCGGACAGTTTCGCTGCCCGGCCGGCAGCCTGAGCGTCTGGGTCAGGACGTAACCTGCCGGATGCAGCCTGCCCCCGCGGGGCAGGCACCGCAATTATTTGCCGCTGGCCGGATTGTCCGCCAGCGCATCAATTTGAATCGTCTGAATCACCGCGGCCTCCGGCTGCGCCTTCACCGCATCCAGCGCTTTCTGACACTCAATCGTCGGACGATCGACCCGCCGCAGCGTCAGTTTGTCGTAGTGCAGCGTTGCCCCCTCGCGCACCAGTGGCATGACCCGCACCTGACGATTAACGTTAACGTAATCGCCATCAACCCGCGTCAGCTTACCGGGTTTCGCGATTACCCGCTGCCATTGACGGCAGTCCAGCGTGTCTCCGTCGGCGGTAATGATCAGGTTTGCCATCGCCTGATCGCTGACCAGGCCACGCTGCGGGCCGTCCGTCTGCCAGACGCCCTGTAAGTCCGCCGGCGCCGGGGTTTTTACCGCCGTTTCATACCGGGTGATCTGCGTACAACCGCTCAGCAGGACGACCCCTGCGACAATCCACTTCTTCATGCTTATTCCCTGACAGGCTGTGTGGCCTGCTACGTTATAATTTTGCCCGCACCATCGCAAGCGGCACCCGGCGCTGAGCCGCGTTTTTTCCGCGGAGTGCCGCCCCGGGAGAATGGTGCGGCCGCGACTTGCACCGATCCGGCGCGATGGGTACACTCGCATTTTTTTCCAGCCAGCAGGTCCGCGATGAAAACCCCCGAAGCTTATTACGCCCTCGCCCGCGAGATGTTCATTACCGCTTATCCCGAAGTCAGCCAGGCGCTGGACGCCCTGACCGATGAGGAAGCCGGAGCGCTGGGCATGACCCGTCAGGCGCTGCGCGACTGGCAGGCCGAGCGGGCATTTGCCGGCTTTTTACGCGAAAAAAAGCTGGACGGCATGATTTTTGCCATTCAGCTGGCCGAGCCGGACAAAGCCGTTGCCGCCGTCGCCATTGAGGGCTACCTGCGCGAACGCGCCGCCGCGATGGGCATGAGCTGGGAAGCCTTTTGCCGCGAAAACGATCTGTAGCCCTCCCGGATCGTCAGGGGCTATCCCTCTGACGACTCTTCCACCTCATCGTCGCTGTCATCCCGCTTACGCGGCACCTCCCCCTGTTGTTTTGGATCGTCTTTCGCCGGGTGCGTCGGTTTTTCTGCCTGCGTCATCTTCCTTCTCCTCTGTGCTAATGCAGAGTGCCTGCAGAATCAGTGTAGTGCGCTCCGACGGGCTGCGCCCGGGCGCAGAATTTGTTGCATATAAAATACACCTCCGACCACACAAAATATCACAGTCAAAGTTGTACAGGTTTTTATTTTTTGTATAACTTTAAGGGCGTGGTTAGCGGCCACACGTAACGAACGGTGCCTTGCACCGCCTGTGGAGGTGCGACGGATTTCCACCTGCAGAGGCTTACTCCCTTTTTCTGCCCGCGTCAGGTATCCGTTCGGCGCCGGCGATCGCAACCTGTTCAGAGAGGCGCATTATGCCATCCGCATCCGCTGTCGAAGCAGAAATCACTGATTACTTTAAACGTGCCGGTCAACATGCTTCGCCAGAGCAGGCCGTGGTGGCCTCCCTGATGGGGGAACTGACCACTCTGCAAAAGCCGGTCAGTAAAACGGCGATCATCATGGGGCTGATTGAGAAGCTGGAGTCGGAATCCGATCCCGCCCGGCTGGATGTCTATCGTCAGGCGCTGGAGATGGTGATCCACTCGCCGGTGGACGGGCCGCTGGCGCCGTGAGGGTGGGCCAACCCGGAAAACGCAGCCGGAGACAGTCCGCCGGACTTGCAGATTGCCCAGGGTTGCTATACTAAAGGTTCGCTATCTGTTTTGCGCGAAGCAAACATTAAGGAGAAATCATGTTTGGTAAAGCTGAAGATAAATTGAAAGAAGCATCAGGCAAAGCACAGGAAGTTTACGGACGGGTCACCGACAGCCCGGATGAAGAGGCAAAAGGCGCGGCGCGCAAATACGCCTCACAGGCCAGCTATGCGGTAAGGGACGCGGCAGATACCGTCCGCGATCAGGTCTCCTCCAACCCGCTGGGTGGCGTTGCCGTCGCGGCGGCGGTCGGCGTGGTGCTGGGCTACCTGCTGGGTCGTAAATAATCCGCATCCCGGGCCGCCTGCGGCCCGGTTAGCCACCGGGCCGCGTCCTCTGTTCCCGGCGTGTCCCTCCTGCATATCGCAAAGAAATCAGCTATGCCAGGTGCCACAAGATGGCGCTCACCGCCAAATCGCTTATCTGCACTCTCCGTGCGTCGTTCGCGACGCTCCCCTCCTCCCTGTGCGCGTGCAGGCAGCATCCGGCTCTGTTACGGACGCGACGGCGAGTAAGCATGTTACGAATTAGCATCAATTTCCCCTTAGGATTTGCCAGGCTTTGCTGATAAAAAAGCCGCCGGCAGGCAGACTCGCAGCGGGTGCCCGGCAGAAAAGGACGCTGTCCTGTTTCTGAATTTTTCGTCTTCCATATCCATGATGACGCTACTCATCGTGATGCCAATCATCCTGGCCTGGGGTGTGGTTGCGCCAGTCCGCTGAGCCAGCTCATCGAGCTGGGCTAACAGATCAGCAGGTCGCGGGGGAATGTTGCGAAGCTCTGCGGCACGCTTCAGATAAGGGAGCTTTTGTTCAGCCATTTGAACAGCTCCGGTTCGATACGCTGAAAATTATCTTCGCCGCCAGTATAGTGGTCGATTAAAACCGCCCGCAGGCGGTGGGTTGTGAGGGTAGGATTCGCCACGATTTTTTTCTTAATTAATGCTTTCTTTCAGAGTGACAAACGTTATTACAAACGTGGCGACACGCCCCACCAACGCCAGGAGAGTCGCGTTTGTCAGTTAACTAACTAGTGAATGCGATTGCTCCTGCCAGGGTGATGAAACGGGTTGTTTCTGACGTCAGTTTTGTCATTAACTCTGACGCGCTGCGGCAACTGACTGTATTGGATGCTGGCATCTTCTCTCATCTGCATGAGTTGACGGAGATGAGAGGACAGACAATATCCCATACAGTTTGATCATCGGGCGCACTCGCCAATGCGTCCTGTGATGAACGCCCTGGTGAAAATGGTGCTGTTTGCTCAGCCAAAGATTTGGCTTAGTGGCTGCTCCTGACCCGCCATCTCCGGACAGCTGTCGTAACGATGCCCGCTGCCGTCGGCATTCTCTCGGGAAGTAATATCCCGGCGCGCTGTGCGCGGGGAGTTGCATTGTAATGCGTGAACGCAGTCAACGGGAGGTCGGGCGCAACTGACTCAACTGAGTCACTCGGTCAGATATGGACCG
>NZ_MRBS01000030.1 GCF_001922585.1 Pantoea sp. 1.19
GGGCTGAAGGAGGGCGCGGGAAGCGTGCAGGCGAGCGTGAGCAGCGCCAGCGGCAACGCGGCGAGCGCCGCCCGGGCGTACAGCGTGGACAGCGTGGCGCCGTCGGTGACCATCGACACGCTGGCGGGCAACGACGTGCTTAACGCCGCGGAGGCGCAGGCGCCGCTGACGGTGAGCGGCAGCAGCACGGCGCAGGCCGGGCAGACGGTGACCGTGAGCCTGGACGGGCAGACGTGGAGCGCGGAGGTGGGCGCGGACGGCCGCTGGAGCCTGACGGTGCCGGTGGAGACCCTGGCCACCCTGAGCGACGGGGTGGTGACCCTGACCGCGGCGGTGAGCGACCGCGCCGGCAACCCGGCGTCGGTGAGCCACGCGCTGACGGTGGACAAAACGGTGCCGACGGTGACCATCCTGGCCATCGCCGGCGACGACGTGATCAACCTCGCCGAGCACGGGCAGAGCCAGATAATCAGCGGCGCGGTGGAGGGCGCGGCGGTGGGCGACCGGGTAACGGTGACGCTGAACGGCCAGCGCTACGCCGGCGTGGTGGACGCCGGCGGGATGTGGAGCGTGGGCATACCGGCGTCGGCGGTGAAGGCGCTGGCGGACGGCACGCTGACGGTGACGGTGAGCGTGACCGACGCGGCGGGCAACACCGGCAGCGGCAGCCGCGAGGTGGTAGTGGACACCGGGCTGCCGTCGCTGAGCATTGACGCGCTGGCGCAGGACAACATCCTCAACGCGCAGGAGAAGGGCGAGGACCTGACGATTGCCGGCGGCAGCGCCAACCTGGCGAACGGGGCGACGGTAACGGTGACGCTGAACGGCCGCGAGTACCAGGCCACCGCCGGCAGCGACGGGCGCTGGTCGGTGACGGTGCCGGCGGCGGACCTGGCGGGGCTGGGCGAGGCGACCTACACGGTGACCGCCAGCGGCAGCAGCGCCAGCGGCAACGCGGCCAGCGGGACGGCAACGCTGCGGGTCGATACCGCGCTGCCGGGGGTCTTTATCAGCCCGGTGGCGGGCGACGACGTGATCAACGCCGCCGAGGTGGCGGCGGGGCAGACGCTGTCGGGCCGGGTGACCGGCGCGGAGGCGGGCAGCACGGTGACGGTCACGCTGGGCGGCAATCGCTACGCCGCCGAGGTGCAGCCGGACCTGAGCTGGTCGGTGACGGTGCCGGAGGCGGCGCTGACCGCGCTGGGCAACGGCGCGCTGACGGTGACGGCGACGGTGACCAACGCGGCGGGCAACACGGGCAGCGGATCGCGGGAGGTCGCCATCGACGCCGGCCTGCCCGGGGTGCGGATTAATCCGGTGGCGGGCGACGACGTGGTTAACGTGCTGGAGCACCAGCAGGCGCTGGTGGTCAGCGGCAGCAGCAGCGGGCTGCCGGCGGGCGGCACGCTGACGGTGACGGTCAACGGCAAAACCTATCCGGCCAGCGTGGCGGCGG
>NZ_MRBS01000031.1 GCF_001922585.1 Pantoea sp. 1.19
AGCAGGACGTGGTGATTTTTCAGGACAGCCAGCAGCAGTATGAATTTGGCGTCACGCTGCCCCTGCGCAACCCGGCCGGGATGAGCGACGGCGGGCGGGAGAGCCTCTGGGATATTCAGACCGCCTGTAACGTGGTCAGCGCAAGCGTGGCCACCCGGGACTACAACTACCGCGAAGCCCTGACGCCGCAGGACAGCGCCGAAAGCATCTTCAGCAAGGAAGGGATCACCACCGGGGAAACGTACCACTATGCGGAGCCCTTCCTGACGGCGGGTGACGCTGAAAGCACCGAGACCGGRGCCTACTTCGCCCGTCTGCGTCACGAACGCATTCTGAATGCGCAATATCACGTCACCGGGCACTCCTCCAGCCCTCATCTGGCTCCGGGTCAGGTGCTGGAAACGGACGGCAGGCTACCCGATATCGTGAAAGACGGCATCGTCATCACCACCGTGCGCCGCAGCGGTTCGCGCAAGCGTCGCTTTACGCTGACGTTTGAGGGGATCCCCTACAGCGAAACCGTCTGCTGGCGTCCGGCACTGCTCAGTCGCCCGGTGATATCCGGCTCGCTGCCGGCCCGGGTGGAGAGCRCACAGAAAGGCGACACSTRTKCCTGGCTCGACCCGGACGGGCGCTACCGGGTAAGGCTGGACTTTGACCGCAGCAGCGCTGAGCAGGGCTATGCCTGTGTGTGGCTGCGGCTGGCTAAGCCCTATGCCGGCGATACSTACGGCTTCCACTCGCCGCTTCTTGACGGAACGGAGGTGGCCGTGGTGTTTGACGGTGGGGATCCGGATCGGCCCTACATCGCCTATGCCCTGCATGACTCAGAGCATCCGGACCACGTCACCCGCGACAACCATACGCGCAACGTGTGGCGCACGCCGGCGAACAATAAGCTGCGGATGGAGGATAAGCGCCAGGMAGAGCACATCAAGCTCGCGACGGAATACGGCAAAACGCAGCTGAACCTGGGCCACCTGGTCAACGGCCAGCGTGAAAAGCGCGGGGCCGGTTTTGAACTGCGAACGGATGAGCATGGCGCAGTCCGCGCGGCAAAAGGGCTGTTCCTGACGGCGGATGCCCAGGCCAAAGCGCAGGGGCCGGTGCTGGAAATGGCCCCTGCGATAAACCAGATTAACCAGGCCAACCGCCAGATGCAGGCCCTGAACGGCGCCGCCGAAGCGGCCGGCGCGCTGGTATCCGATATCAACACGCAGATAAGCCTCGTCACCGACAGAATCAAAGACCTACAGTCAGCGGTCCTGCTGTGCAGCGC
>NZ_MRBS01000032.1 GCF_001922585.1 Pantoea sp. 1.19
TGACTGACGCTGAGCGGCACGGAGGGGCTGGGGTCGGAGGTTGGGGTGAATGTAGGCGCGGACAGCGCGCTGACGCTGGCGGGGCTGAGCGGCTTTAACCAGGCGCTGACCGGCGGCGGGGCGCTGAACATCAGCAACGCGAACCGCGACTTCCGCTTTGGCGCCAACGCCGGCAACCAGTTCGCCGGCCGGGTGAACCTGAGCAACGTGCTTTTTAACCTGTCGGGCGACAACGGCGCGGCGCTGGGCAAAGCGACCCTGCTGATCGGCAGGGAAGCGACGGTCAGCGTGGGCGCGGGCGCACAGGCGATTGGCGGCCTGACGCTCGACGGGGGTACCACGCAGTTCACTGGCGCTGGGGTCATTACATCGGACTCACTAAACGTCAGTAATAACAGCATTATTCAGGTACAGAATAATTTATCACTGAGCGACAACTTACTGGAACAGGGGTACGGCGAAGCTCGGGTACTGGTGCAGAGTAATGCCCTAAGCGCTGAGACGCTGGCAAAACTCTCGCTGCAGGATCTGGACGGAAATGTCCTGACTGATAATACGACTCTGGACATTATTCAGACCGGTGAAGCGGTGGCACAGGGCTCCTATAATTTTGCCCTGAGCGGCGATAAGGGATTAAGTGCCGTTGCCAGATTAGTGAAGTTGGCACTGTTCGCTAATAAGACGCTGGAACTTGATACGGCCAACGTCACTGAGGCGGCGAAGACGTTTACCACCCAGATCACTGGTACTGGTAACCTGACGCTGAACGCCGCCGGCGGGACGCTGACGCTGAGCAATGCGGAAAATAACTACACCGGCGCGACGTCAATTGACGCCGGCACGGTGGTGGCGGGCAGCGACAGCGCGCTGGGGAACACCGCGCAGCTGACCACGGCGGCGGGCGCGGCGTTTAACCTCAGCGGCCGGGCCCAGACGCTGGGGGCGCTGACCAACAACGGCGCGGTGACCCTCGGCGAGAACGGCGCGCTGACCAGCGGCGCGCTGGCCAATGGCGGCACGGTGGACATCGGCGGCGGCGCGCTGACGCTGACGG
>NZ_MRBS01000033.1 GCF_001922585.1 Pantoea sp. 1.19
CCGTCCGTCAGCGTCAGCGCGCCGCCGCCGATGTCCACCGTGCCGCCATTGGCCAGCGCGCCGCTGGTCAGCGCGCCGTTCTCGCCGAGGGTCACCGCGCCGTTGTTGGTCAGCGCCCCCAGCGTCTGGGCCCGGCCGCTGAGGTTAAACGCCGCGCCCGCCGCCGTGGTCAGCTGCGCGGTGTTCCCCAGCGCGCTGTCGCTGCCCGCCACCACCGTGCCGGCGTCAATTGACGTCGCGCCGGTGTAGTTATTTTCCGCATTGCTCAGCGTCAGCGTCCCGCCGGCGGCGTTCAGCGCCAGGCCGCCAGCGCCGCTGATCTGCGCGCTAAAGATCTTTGAGCTGGCTCCCGCCGTGTCCAGCGCCAGCGTCTTGCCCGACGCCAGAGCCAGTTTAATGAGCTGTGCGGTGACGGTCAGTCCGCCGCCCACCCCCGTCAGCGCATAGTTGTAAGTACCCGTGGCTACTTCGCCATTATTTTGCGTTATGGCAATCACGGCGCCGTCGCCCAGCGCTTCACCCTGTGTGTTTTGCAGCGTCAGTTTTGCCAGCGCATCCTCATCCAGCGTATTGCTGCTGCTCACCAGCCGGCGCTGCGTTCCGTCGTCCTGATCTAACAGGTTCCCGGTGGTTACATCGTCCGGCGTTACCTGAATGGCGCTGCTATCCGTAATGGCGAGCGTGCCGGTGGTGAGGCTGCCGCCCTCCGCAAACACTGTCGTGCCGCCGCCCAGCGTCAGGCTCCCCGTCGCCTGCGCGCCCGCGCCCACGCTGACCGTCGCTTCCCTGCCGATCAGCAGGGTCGCTTTGCCCAGCGCCGCGCCGTTGTCGCCCGACAGGTTAAAAAGCACGTTGCTCAGGTTCACCCGGCCGGCGAACTGGTTGCCGGCGTTGGCGCCAAAGCGGAAGTCGCGGTTCGCGTTGCTGATGTTCAGCGCCCCGCCGCCGGTCAGCGCCTGGTTAAAGCCGCTCAGCCCCGCCAGCGTCAGCGCGCTGTCCGCGCCTACATTCACCCCAACCTCCGACCCCAGCCCCTCCGTGCCGCTCAGCGTCA
>NZ_MRBS01000034.1 GCF_001922585.1 Pantoea sp. 1.19
GCTCACGGGTCTGCGGCATCGGGCCGTCAGTCGCGGCAACCACCAGGATTGCACCGTCCATCTGCGCCGCACCGGTGATCATGTTTTTCACATAGTCGGCGTGGCCCGGGCAGTCAACGTGCGCGTAGTGGCGAGTCGGGGTTTCGTACTCAACGTGAGAGGTGTTGATGGTGATACCACGAGCCTTCTCTTCCGGCGCGTTATCGATCTGGTCAAACGCACGCGCAGCACCGCCGTAGGTTTTAGCCAGTACGGTAGTGATAGCAGCGGTCAGAGTGGTTTTACCGTGGTCAACGTGGCCGATGGTGCCGACGTTTACGTGCGGTTTGTTACGTTGAAATTGTTCTTTCGCCATGGCGATCATCCTTAGTGTTATGCCCCCATCATCGACGAGGGCATGGAGTGACTATTGTTTAAACCGTAGCCTTATTTGCCACGGGCTTCGATTACGGCCTGAGCAACGTTGTTCGGTGCATCATCATACTTCAGGAACTCCATGGAGTAAGATGCACGACCTTTGGTCAGTGAACGCAGTTGAGTAGCGTAACCAAACATTTCGGACAGCGGAACTTCCGCATGAATCACAACGCCAGTTGCGTTGGACTCTTGTCCTTTCAGCATACCACGACGACGGCTCAGGTCACCGATAACGTCGCCCGTGTTCTCTTCCGGAGTCTCTACTTCAACCTTCATGATCGGCTCAAGCAGAACTGGTTTTGCTTTCTTAAAGCCTTCTTTAAAGGCGATAGAAGCGGCCAGTTTAAACGCCAGTTCAGAGGAGTCAACATCATGGTAAGAACCGAAGTGCAGGCGAACCCCCAGATCCACTACCGGATAGCCGGCCAGCGGACCAGACTTCAGCTGCTCCTGGATACCTTTGTCCACCGCAGGGATGTATTCGCCAGGAATCACACCGCCTTTGATGTCGTTGATGAACTCGTAACCTTTCGGGTTGGAGCCCGGCT
>NZ_MRBS01000035.1 GCF_001922585.1 Pantoea sp. 1.19
GTCGTAGTCCGGATTGGAGTCTGCAACTCGACTCCATGAAGTCGGAATCGCTAGTAATCGTGAATCAGAATGTCACGGTGAATACGTTCCCGGGCCTTGTACACACCGCCCGTCACACCATGGGAGTGGGTTGCAAAAGAAGTAGGTAGCTTAACCTTCGGGAGGGCGCTTACCACTTTGTGATTCATGACTGGGGTGAAGTCGTAACAAGGTAACCGTAGGGGAACCTGCGGTTGGATCACCTCCTTACCTGAAGATACTGCCTCGTGTAGTGCTCACACAGATTGTCTGATAGAAAGTAAAGAAGAGCGGTAAACTTCTGCAGGCTTGTAGCTCAGGTGGTTAGAGCGCACCCCTGATAAGGGTGAGGTCGGTGGTTCAAGTCCACTCAGGCCTACCAATTCTTCCTCACGCTGCGTAACACGTCAGGTTCGCATAGTCCACTATGCGTTGCGATGCGCCGTGCGGGGAGGATGACATTTTTAGTCAGAAGCGTACCAAACCTTTGGGGCTATAGCTCAGCTGGGAGAGCGCCTGCCTTGCACGCAGGAGGTCAGCGGTTCGATCCCGCTTAGCTCCACCATCAACGCCGCCCTGCGTTGATAGTACGTCAGAATGCATTCGTGAATGCATTGCGACGTATTTGCTCTTTAACAATCCGGAACAAGCTGAAAATTGAAACGACGCGTTGCGCCCATTCTTCCGTAAATAAAGAATGACGCGGCGACGCGTTCGAGTCTCTCAAATTTTCACGATTCACAGGACGCCTGTGGGTTGTGAGGTTAAGCGACTAAGCGTACACGGTGGATGCCCTGGCAGTCAGAGGCGATGAAGGACGTGCTAATCTGCGAAAAGCGTCGGTAAGGTGATATGAACCGCTACAGCCGACGATGTCCGAATGGGGAAACCCAGTGTGTTTCGACACACTATCGTTAACT
>NZ_MRBS01000036.1 GCF_001922585.1 Pantoea sp. 1.19
GTTCAGCGCCCCGCCGCCGGTCAGCGCCTGGTTAAAGCCGCTCAGCCCCGCCAGCGTCAGCGCGCTGTCCGCGCCTACATTCACCCCAACCTCCGACCCCAGCCCCTCCGTGCCGCTCAGCGTCACCGCCGACCCGTCGCTCAGCCGCAGCTGACCGCTCCCGGCTACCCGGTTGCCAAACGCGCCGCGCCAGCCCGCCAGGTTCAGCGCGCTGTCCGGCCCGCTCAGCGTCACGCCGGACTGCCCTCCCAGATTGTCCGCGCCCTGCGCGCGCAGCACGCTGCCCGCCTCCACCGCCCAGGYGCCCAGGAAGCCCGCGTTATTTCCGCCCACCGACGCCAGGCTCCCGCCCGTCAGGCTCACCGTGCTCCCCGYCGTCCCCGACAGCGCGTTGTTTATCGCCCCGCTCAGCGCGCTCAGCTCCAGCCGCGCGCCGTCCGCGCTCAGGTTCACCGTCGCACCGTCGCCGCCCAGGCTCGCCGGAGACGCTACCGTCAGCGCGCCGTCCGCGCCCACCGCGTGCGCCCCGCTGAACCCGCCGTTGCTGCCGCTCAGCGTCACCGCCGCGTCGGTGTTGACGGTCCCCGCGCCGCTCAGCGCGTTGCCCAACGTCTGCGCCGCCTGCAGGTTCAGCGTCCCGCCGTCCGCCACGTCCACCGCCGCCGCGCCCAGCGCGCCCGCACCGCTCAGGGTCAGGCTCGCCCCCTTACCGACCGCCGCGCTGCCCGACAGGCCCGCGTTGGCCTGCGACAGCAGCAGTTCGCCGCCCGTCAGCACCAGCCGCCCGTCGCCGGTCAGGCCGCCGGCCGCCGTCGAACTGCCGCCGTCCGTCAGCGTCAGCGCGCCGCCGCCGAT
>NZ_MRBS01000037.1 GCF_001922585.1 Pantoea sp. 1.19
GGAGTCTGCAACTCGACTCCATGAAGTCGGAATCGCTAGTAATCGTGAATCAGAATGTCACGGTGAATACGTTCCCGGGCCTTGTACACACCGCCCGTCACACCATGGGAGTGGGTTGCAAAAGAAGTAGGTAGCTTAACCTTCGGGAGGGCGCTTACCACTTTGTGATTCATGACTGGGGTGAAGTCGTAACAAGGTAACCGTAGGGGAACCTGCGGTTGGATCACCTCCTTACCTGAAGATACTGCCTCGTGTAGTGCTCACACAGATTGTCTGATAGAAAAGTAGAGAAAGCAGAGCGTCTGCGAAGCCACGACACAACGTGTCCCCTTCGTCTAGAGGCCCAGGACACCGCCCTTTCACGGCGGTAACAGGGGTTCGAATCCCCTAGGGGACGCCACTGCTTGGTGACAGGTGAAAGGTGTCTCCCCCGATATCTCAAAACTGGTTTGCGAACCACGTTTGAGATATTTGCTCTTTAACAATCCGGAACAAGCTGAAAATTGAAACGACGCGTTGCGCCCATTCTTCCGTAAATAAAGAATGACGGCGGCGACGCGTTCGAGTCTCTCAAATTTTCACGATTCACAGGACGCCTGTGGGTTGTGAGGTTAAGCGACTAAGCGTACACGGTGGATGCCCTGGCAGTCAGAGGCGATGAAGGACGTGCTAATCTGCGAAAAGCGTCGGTAAGGTGATATGAACCGCTACAGCCGACGATGTCCGAATGGGGAAACCCAGTGTGTTTCGACACACTATCGTTAACTGAATACATAGGTTAACGAGGCGAACCGGGGGAACTGAAACATCTAAGTACCCCGAGGAAAAGAAATCAACCGAGATTCCC
>NZ_MRBS01000038.1 GCF_001922585.1 Pantoea sp. 1.19
CACGTTGACCACGGTAAAACCACTCTGACCGCTGCTATCACTACCGTACTGGCTAAAACCTACGGCGGTGCTGCGCGTGCGTTTGACCAGATCGATAACGCGCCGGAAGAGAAGGCTCGTGGTATCACCATCAACACCTCTCACGTTGAGTACGAAACCCCGACTCGCCACTACGCGCACGTTGACTGCCCGGGCCACGCCGACTATGTGAAAAACATGATCACCGGTGCGGCGCAGATGGACGGTGCAATCCTGGTGGTTGCCGCGACTGACGGCCCGATGCCGCAGACCCGTGAGCACATCCTGCTGGGTCGCCAGGTTGGCGTTCCGTACATCATCGTGTTCCTGAACAAGTGCGACATGGTTGATGACGAAGAGCTGCTGGAGCTGGTTGAGATGGAAGTGCGTGAGCTGCTGTCTCAGTACGACTTCCCGGGCGACGACACGCCGATCGTACGCGGTTCTGCGCTGAAAGCCCTGCAGGGTGAAGCCGAGTGGGAAGAGAAAGTGATCGAGCTGGCCGGCTACCTGGATTCCTACATTCCGGAGCCAGAGCGTGCTATCGACATGCCGTTCCTGCTGCCGATCGAAGACGTGTTCTCCATCTCTGGTCGCGGTACCGTGGTAACCGGCCGTGTTGAGCGTGGCGTGATCAAAGTCGGTGAAGAAGTGGAAATCGTGGGCATCAAAGATACCGCGAAATCAACCTGTACCGGTGTTGAAATGTTCCGCAAACTGCTGGACCAGGGTCAGGCGGGTGAGAACGTGGGCGTACTGCTGCGCGGTATCAAGCGTGAAGAGATCGAGCGTGGCCAGGTTCTGGCTAAGCCGGGCTCCATCAAGCCG
>NZ_MRBS01000004.1 GCF_001922585.1 Pantoea sp. 1.19
TGAATTACGTGTTCACTCTTGAGACTTGATATTTTTGAGCCCGGAGGCTTTTGATATCTGTCCTGTGAGTGCCCACACAGATTGTCTGATAAATTGTTAAAGAGCAGTGAGTTAGGCGCTTTCGCTTGCTAACTCGAGGTGGCGTATATTACGCTTTCCTCCTTCAGAGTCAACCTCTTTTTCAGAAGTTTTTCTCCGGCGGCGCCGGTGAATCCCGGGCCTCTGCACCGCACCCGCCGCGAGGCCGTTGTGCCGTGTCAGTGGAGGCGCATTATAGGGATCCGATTTCAGAGCGCAAGGGCTAATTCGCACTTTTTATTTGAGTGCGGAAAAATCACGCAATACGGTGATGTTTAGCCCTGTTTTAACCGCGCGGGCAGATCGGCGAGGCTGTTTAGTACCCAGTCGGCGGCGCTTTCCGCCTCGGCGGTGACCGGTTTACCGCTGCGTACCAGCACCTTATGGCCGACGCCGGCCGCCGCCGCTGCCTGCATATCCTCAATTTTGTCACCGACCATCCAGGAGGCAGCCAGATCGATATTCAGCTGCTGCGCCGCCTCAAGTAGCATCCCCGGCTGCGGCTTACGGCAATCGCAGGACTGGCGCAGGGCCGCGACGCTGCCTTGCGGATGGTGCGGACAGAAATAGATGCCGTCGAGATCGACATCGCGATCGGCCAGCGACCAGTCCATCCACTCGGTGAGGGTCATGAACTGCTCTTCAGTAAAAAGCCCGCGAGCGATCCCGGACTGATTGGTGACCAGCACCAGCGCATAGCCCATGGCTTTCAGCTCACGCATCGCATCGATGACGCCATCGATAAACTGAAAGTCATCAATTTGATGAACATACCCGTGATCGACATTGAGGGTGCCATCACGATCGAGAAAAATTGCCGGTACACGCTGTGCCACTGAGAAACTCCTGCTACTGAATAAGCTGCACAGTATCGCATGATTGCTGACTCTGAGAGAATGGCAGATTGAATCACTGTCATTGATTTAGACGTCTGGATGCCTTAACATCCATTTTCAGTCACCCCCTGATGGGTGAGATGTGTTTTTCACGGATAACTCCCATCACTTAAACGACGCTATAAATGATAAAACTGTCGAATATTAACAAAGTGTTCCAGCAGGGCTCACGCCACATTACCGCATTGTCGGATGTGTCGCTGCACGTGCCTGCCGGCCAGATTTACGGCGTCATCGGTGCGTCCGGTGCAGGGAAGAGTACCCTGATCCGCTGCGTTAACCTGCTTGAGCGCCCCACCAGCGGCACCGTCCTCGTCGACGGTCAGGATTTAACGGCGATGTCCGAGGGCCAGCTGACTCAGGCCCGCCGTCAGATCGGTATGATTTTTCAGCACTTTAACCTGATGAACTCGCGGACCGTGTTCGGCAACGTGGCCCTGCCACTCGAGCTGAGCACGCTGTCGAAAGCCGAGATCGAGCGGCGCGTGAGCGAACTGCTGGATCTGGTTGGGCTGGCGGAGAAGCGCGATGCCTGGCCGGCCAACCTGTCCGGCGGGCAGAAGCAGCGCGTGGCCATCGCCCGCGCGCTGGCCAGTAATCCCAAAGTGCTGCTGTGCGACGAGGCCACCAGCGCGCTGGATCCGGCTACTACCCGCGCCATTCTGGAGCTGTTGAAAGATATCAATCGCCGGCTGGGCCTGACAATTTTGCTCATCACCCACGAAATGGATGTTGTGAAGCGTATCTGTGACCAGGTCGCGGTGATCAGTAACGGCCAGCTGATTGAGCAGGACACGGTCAGCGAGGTATTTTCCCATCCGAAGACCCCGCTGGCGCAGCAGTTTATTCAGTCGACGCTGCACCTCGACATTCCGGATGATTACGCCACGCGCCTGCGGACACAGCCTGACGCTGACAGCGTCCCGCTGCTGCGCATGGAGTTTACCGGTCAGTCGGTTGATGCCCCGCTGTTGTCGGAGGCGGCTCGCCGTTTTAACGTCAATAACAATATTATCAGTGCGCAAATGGATTATGCCGGCGGCGTGAAGTTCGGCATTATGCTGGCCGAGATGCACGGTAGCGATACGGATGCGACGGCGGCTATTGCGTTTTTACAAGAACACCATGTGAAAGTTGAGGTACTGGGTTATGTCTGAAGCCATGATGTGGTTGTTGGCGCGCGGCGTGTGGGAGACGCTGGTCATGACCTTTGTTTCCGGGCTGCTGGGGTTTGTGATCGGTCTGCCATTTGGCGTGCTGCTCTACGTCACCCGCCCGGGGCAGATACTGGAGAGCGCCAACCTGTACCGGTTTGCCTCCGCGCTGGTGAACATCTTCCGATCGATTCCGTTTATCATTCTGCTGGTCTGGATGATTCCCTTTACCCGCATTCTGGTGGGCACGTCCATTGGCCTGCAGGCCGCGATTGTCCCGCTGACCATTGGCGCCGCGCCGTTTATCGCGAGGATGGTGGAGAACACGCTGCTGGAGCTGCCGTCGGGACTGATCGAGGCTTCCCGCGCGCTGGGCGCCACGCCGATGCAGATTATCCGTAAGGTGCTGCTGCCGGAGGCGCTGCCAGGGCTGATTAATGCGGCCACCATCACGCTGATCACCCTGGTCGGCTACTCCGCGATGGGCGGCGCGGTTGGCGCCGGCGGTCTGGGGCAGATCGGCATCCAGTATGGCTACGTGGGCTATAATGCGCTGGTGATGAACACCGTGCTGGTCCTGCTAGTGATTCTGGTTTACCTGATTCAGTTCTGCGGCGATCGCATCGTGCGTGCGGTCACGCATAAATAAGCAAGTAACTTCACATCAGCTCTGCGCTGCACGCCACGGGGTGGCGCATAATTTAAGGAAGGGATATGACATTTACACTGAAAAAAATGGCCGCCGTTGGGGCGCTGATCGGTTCCCTGGCGCTGGCAGGCTGCGGACAGGAAGAAAAAGATCCTAACCACATTAAAGTGGGCGTGATCGTCGGTGCCGAACAGCAGGTCGCGGAAGTGGCGCAGAAAGTGGCCAAAGATAAATACGGCCTCGACGTGGAGCTGGTGACCTTTAACGATTACGTGTTGCCAAATGAAGCGCTGAGCAAAGGCGACATTGATGCAAACGCCTTTCAGCACAAACCCTATCTGGATCAGCAGATCAAAGATCGCGGCTATAAGCTGACGCCGGTCGGCAACACGTTCGTCTTCCCGATTGCCGGTTACTCGAAAAAAATCACCTCGCTGGACGAGCTGCAGAACGGCGCCCAAATCGCCATTCCTAACGATCCCACCAACCTGGGCCGCACCCTGCTGCTGCTGCAGAAAGTGGGCTTGATTAAGCTGAAAGATGACGTTGGTCTGCTGCCGACCGTGCTGGACGTGACCGAGAACCCGAAAAACCTGAAGCTGGTTGAGCTGGAAGCCCCACAGCTGCCGCGCTCGCTGGACGATCAGCAAATCGCCCTGGCAGTGATTAACACCACCTATGCCAGCCAGATTGGCCTGACCCCGACCAAAGACGGCATCTTTGTGGAAGATAAAGAGTCACCGTACGTGAACCTGATTGTCGCCCGCGAAGACAATAAAGACGCTGAAAACGTGAAGAAATTCGTTGAGGCCTACCACTCTGACGAAGTCAGCCAGGCCGCCGAGAAGATTTTCAACGGCGGTGCCATCAAAGGCTGGTAAGCCTGGATCCGGCATACCTGAGATAATTAAGCGGGCTACGGCCCGCTTTGTTATTTTTATCACGCCTTGTCATTTTCCACAGAGCTTGCTTCAATAACGCCACTTTTTTTAAACGAGGATTGATCATGCGTGTTTTATCGCTGTGTGCACTGGCTCTGCTGCTGTCCGGATGCTCGGCGTTTCACGATACCCCGTCATCAGACGCGGGCCGCGTCGCCCGGCCACAGCCGAAGCCGACCGCGCCGCAAAAAACCGCGCCGCGCCCGGCACCGGTCAAAATTTATACCGACGCAGCCGAGCTGGTAAGCAAACCGTTTCGCGACTTAGGCGAAGTGGCCGGCGAAGATTGCCAAACCAACACCCAGGACTCCCCGCCGAATCTGGCCACCGCGCGCAAGCGCCTGCAAATTCGCGCCTCCGGCATGAAAGCGAACGCCGTCCTGCTGCACAAATGCGAAATTATCACCAGCGCACCAGGCTGCTACCGTCAGGCGGTCTGCCAGGGCTCAGCGCTGAAAGTCTCCGGCCAGTGAGCACGTTTACCTTTTCCTCTATTGGCGTGATTCGATCGCCGTGGAAAGAGAAGTTTGCCGTCCCCCGCCAGCCGGGACTGATTGAAGACGGGGGGGGTGAACTCCATCTGCTCCCGCCCTACAATCAGCCGGATGCGGTGCGCGGCCTGACCGACTTCAGCCACGTCTGGCTGCTGTTCGTTTTTCATCAGACTCAGGACGGCGGCTGGCGCCCGACCGTACGCCCGCCGCGGCTCGGCGGTAACGTGCGCACCGGCGTGTTTGCTACCCGCTCGACGTTCCGCCCAAACCCTATCGGCATGTCGCTGGTTGAACTGCTCAGCGTAGAGACCCGCGGAGGTCAGGTAGTGCTGAAGCTCGGCAGCCTGGATTTGGTAGACGGCACGCCTATCGTGGACATCAAACCCTATCTGCCGTTTGCCGAAGCGCTTCCCGAGGCGCGCGCCGGCTTTGCCCAGCAGGCGCCAGCGGCGGCGATGCCGGTCAGCTTCTCCGCGCACGCCCGTCGTCAGCTGGAACAGCAGACGGCGCGCTATCCGTATATCGCCCGCTTTGTGCAACAGCTGCTGGCGCAGGATCCGCGTCCCGCCTACCGCAAAGGCGAGGAGCCCGACCGCGAGTATGCCGCCTGGGTGCTGGATTTTAATCTGCGCTGGCGGGTGACGGAACAGGGCACCGAAGTGATTGCACTCGACGAACGTTAATTTGCTTTTCCGCCGCCTTGGGCCGCTGGTAGACTAGTCCGCCTGAACGCCTTTACTGATAATAAGCGCTCCGCTTAACTGGAATCATAATTACATGCGTACTTCTCACTATCTTCTCTCCACGCTGAAGGAGACCCCTGCCGACGCCGAAGTGATCAGCCACCAGCTGATGCTGCGCGCCGGGATGATCCGTAAACTCGCTTCTGGCCTCTATACCTGGCTGCCGACCGGTTTACGCGTGCTGAAAAAAGTCGAAAATATCGTGCGTGAAGAGATGGATAACGCCGGTGCGATCGAAATCTCTATGCCGGTCGTCCAGCCTGCGGATCTGTGGCAGGAGAGCGGCCGCTGGGAGCAGTATGGTCCGGAGCTGCTGCGTCTGGTCGATCGCGGCGAACGTCCGTTCGTACTGGGGCCAACGCATGAAGAGGTGATAACCGATCTGATTCGCAACGAACTGAGCTCCTATAAGCAGCTGCCGCTGAACCTGTATCAGATTCAGACCAAATTCCGTGATGAAGTCCGCCCGCGTTTTGGCGTGATGCGCTCGCGCGAATTTATCATGAAAGATGCCTACTCGTTCCACGTTAGTCAGGCCTCGCTGCAGGAGACTTACGACGCGATGTACCGCGCTTACAGCAACAGCTTCAGCCGCATGGGCCTCGACTTCCGCGCGGTGCAGGCGGATACCGGCTCCATTGGCGGCAGCGCGTCACATGAATTCCAGGTGCTGGCGAAGAGCGGCGAAGATGACATTGTCTTCTCCACGGCGTCAGATTTCGCCGCCAACATTGAGCTGGCCGAAGCGGTCGCCCTCGGCGAGCGCGGCGCGCCGACCGAGGAACTGCGTCAAATCGACACCCCGCAGGCCAAAACCATCGCTGAACTGGTCGCGCAGTTTGATCTGCCGGTGGAGAAAACCGTCAAGACGCTGATTGTTAAAGGCTCGGAAGAGAGCGGCCACCCGCTGGTCGCGCTGCTGGTACGCGGCGATCACGAGCTGAACGAGATCAAAGCGGAAAAAGTCGCCATCGTGGCGACGCCGCTGACCTTTGCCAGCGAAGCCGAGATTCGCGCGGTGGTCAACGCCGGCCCCGGCTCGCTGGGTCCGGTCGGCCTGCCGATGCCTGTCGTTGCCGACCGCAGCGTGGCGACCCTGAGCGATTTCAGCGCCGGCGCCAACATTGACGGTAAGCACTTCGTCGGTATCAACTGGCTGCGCGATCTGCCGGAAGCCCCGGTGGCCGACCTGCGTAACGTGGTCGAGGGCGATCCGAGCCCGGACGGTAACGGCACGCTGCAAATTAAGCGCGGTATCGAAGTGGGCCACATCTTCCAGCTCGGCACCAAATACTCCGAGGCGATGAAAGCCGCCGTGCAGGGTGAAGATGGCCGTAACCAGACGCTGACCATGGGCTGCTACGGCATCGGCATCACCCGCATCGTCGCTGCCGCCATTGAGCAGAACCATGACGACCGCGGTATCATCTGGCCCGCCGCGCTGGCGCCGTTCCAGGTGGCCATTCTGCCGATGAACATGCAGAAATCTTTCCGCGTCAAAGAGCTGGCCGAGAGCCTGTACGACACGCTGCGAGCCAAAGGCATTGAGGTGCTGCTGGACGATCGCAAAGAGCGCCCCGGCGTGATGTTTGCCGATATGGAACTGATAGGTATCCCGCACACCATTGTGATTGGCGACCGCAACCTCGACAGCGAAGAGATCGAGTACAAATCTCGCCGCGACGGAGAAAAGCGGATGATCAAGACCGGCGATATCGTCGATTTCCTGCTGGCTGAACTGGGCAAATAAGCCCCGGAGTCCTGCCCGAAGCCACCCTTGCGGTGGCTTTTTTTTTATCCCGATAGCGCCAGACTTACTCGCTGCGTACTTTTCCGCGCAGCGATTTGGTGGCCGCCTGCCGCGACTTACGCTCGAGGCGACGTTTTTTCGAGGCCAGCGTTGGCCGGGTCGGCCGGCGTTGCTTCGGTTCGACGCTGAATTCCCGCAGCAGGTTTTCCAGCCGCGCCAGGGCGCTGGCGCGATTCATCTCCTGGCTGCGGTGCTCCTGCGCCTTGATGATTACCACGCCATCGGCGGTAATCAGGTGATGGCTGGCGCTGAGCAGCCGGGCTTTGATCGCCTCCGGCAGGCCGGAGGCGACAATATCAAAGCGCAAGTGCACCGCCGTCGCGCTTTTGTTGACGTGCTGCCCACCGGCCCCCTGCGCACGGATGGCGGTCAGCTCAATGTCGCTCTCGGGGATGATCACGCGGCGGGAGAGCACAATCATTGCGCATCACCGGCGATCAGCCAGTGCTCAAAGCGCACTTCCAGATGCCTATCCGGCGCCGACAGCCACACCAGCCCGTCCTGTAGCGTCGCCTGCAGCGCCAGATTGCGCCCGGCCATATCGGCTAATGCTGCCAGCTGCGGATCATCAAGAAACACGATGGTCAGATTCTTCAGCTGGCGCAGTTTTTCCTGATTTTGCTGCCACCAAATCTGCCCGGCCCGGCCATTGTAGGCATACAGAAAGACCTGGCCGGCGCGATGGCTGGCTTTGCGCAGCCGCTTCTCATCGGGCAGTCCCAGCTCAATCCACAGCTCGATACCCTGATGATCGTTACGCCGCCAAATCTCCGGCTCATCATCGGCGCACAGGCCGCGGGTAAACTGCAGGCGCGTATCCGCGTGGCAGATCCAGGCCAGCAGCCGCAGCATCAACCGCGATGTGGTTTCCGATGGGTGCTGGGCCAGAGTGAGCGTCTCCTCAAGAAAGACCTGCCGGTCCAAATCCGCCACGTTGACGCTGGCTTTACAGATGGTTGCTTTTAATGCCATTCGTTACCTCATTGGTTAATCATCCCATTGTACCCTGGTGAGGCCCGCATCACGCTGCCGCTGGCTGATTTCCGCTGAAAGGCTGTGCTATAGTCGCAGAGATGCCAGAAAATAGGCGGCAAGGAGGGAGAGATGCAACAGGGTAGTAAAGTGAATCGTCCGGCGCGGATCATCGGGGCAATAACGCAGGCGGAGTGCGGTAATGCCCGTACGGGCGCCTCCCCCGCTTCGTCCGGCGTGACCGGGTTGTCGGTGCCGGCCATCTCCTTCAGGCAACAGGCAGCCGCGGCTGCCGCAACTAACGGGTGAGCGATTATGTCGATCAATGAACTGTATGAACCCATCAATTGTGATGCTTACGACAATCTCGAACTCGCCTGCCAGAAACAGTGGACCCTCGTTCTGGTATTAAAAAGTGGCGAGCGGCTGGACGCGAAAGCCAGCGACATCCTTTCGCGGAAAAACGTCGAGTATCTGGAAATTACCGCCGCGGGAGAGACGCGTCTGCTGCGTCTCGACCATATCGCGCAGTTTACCCACCCAGAACTCGGCACGGTTGACGTGACCGAAGAGTAATCCTGCCGCGGCGGGCAGTCAGTTGCCCGCCTACGCCCCGCCGCACCAGCTTATGCCAATGGCTTCATCGCCTCCGTTCACCAGCGCATCGCGGGTGATGAACAGCCCCGGTACCAGCATTGCCACCTCGTTGTAGAACAGCACCGGCATGCGCGGACGCCGCCACGGGGGAACGCCGTACTCCTGCCACAGTTTCTTTAACGCGCGTCCACCGCAGCGTCCAACCACGTGCAGATGGCCGCTTACGCCAAAGCGCACCTGCACCCGCTCGCCGACGCGCGGCGCGCGCAGCCGCTGACCTGCCGGATCCAGCATCAGCTGCCCGATCCCGGCCGGCAGGCGCAGCGGGTGTTGCAGATCCGGCCAGTCAAGCTGCTGCACGTGCAATGGCGGCCGCGTTGGCTGCCAGTAGAGCGCCCCCTGATAGCGGCGTACATCGCCTCCAGCCAGGGTCAGCCGCGGTGATGCGTCTTCGCGGCTGCAGGCCACTTCCTGCCACAGCCTGATCAGCGCATCGCGCGACGGCATCGGCAATCCCTGCCCGGCCAGCCAGCGCCGCAGCAGAGCGTGACGCTTTTCCACGCTGGCGCCAGTCAGCGGGGCGATCAGCAGGCTGCCGTCAGGCCGCTGCGCCGCCGCCAGCGCCGGAGCCAACAGTTCGTCCAGCAGCGCTTCCTGCTCGGCACAGAGCGCTGCGGTGCGGGCGCACGCCGCTGCAAAATGGGGCCAGCGCGCGGTCAGCGGCGGCAGCGCCCGGTGACGCAAAAAGTTGCGGTCAAAGCGCGTGTCGGCATTGCTTTCGTCTTCAATCCAGCGCAGTCCCAGCTGCCGCGCGCGAGCCTCAATGTCCGTCCGCGATACCGCCAGCAGCGGCCGCCAGTGCTGCCCTTCCCCCAGCGCCTTCAGCTCCGGCATCGCCGCCAGCCCGGCCGGTCCGCTGCCGCGCCGCAGCGCCAGCAGCAGGGTTTCGCACTGATCGTCCAGATGCTGGGCGGTAACCAACCGCTCGCCCGGTTGCAGATGCGCAGCAAAGGCGGCATAGCGCGCGGCGCGGGCGGCACCTTCAATACCCTGCTCGCGGCCGTCAACGGTCACCGCTACCACCTTCAGCGCGACGCCCAGCGTTTCACACTGCTGCTGGCAGTGGGTCACCCACGCCGCCGCGTGCGGGCTGAGTCCGTGATGGATATGGATCGCCCGCAGGCGCAGGCGGGGAGCCCGGGCGCGCGCGGCGGCCAGCTCATGCAGCAGCAAAGCCGAGTCCAGTCCGCCGCTATAGGCCACCAGCAGCGACGCCGCCCCCTCATGCAACCAGCGCTGCTGCGCCGGCGTCAGCAGGCTACTGCCGCGCTCTGCCTTAGTTTTCATACAGCTCCAGCGGCAGGCCATCGGGATCGCTGAAGAAAGTGAAACGCTTGCCGGTCAGCGCATCGACGCGCACCGGCTCACAGTGGACGCCGGCGTCCTGCAGGGCGCTGACCGCGGCCGCCACGTCATCGACGCTGAATGCCAGATGCCGCAGACCACAGGCCTCCGGCTGGCTCACCCGCGCCGGCGGCGTCGGGAAGGAGAACAGCTCAATACAATACTGCCCGCGAAGGGCCAAATCCCCTTTCCACGACTGTCGCGCCTCGCGGAAGGTTTCTGCCACCAGCGTGAAGCCGAGGAGGTCGCAGTAAAACGCCTTACTGCGCGCGTAGTCGCGGGCGATGATCGCAATATGGTGGACGGCATTAAGGTGTAACATGGCGGTCTCCCTGATGATTGCGCTCATCCTACCCGCGCCGGCCTGCCGCGTGAAGAGGCAATCACGCTTATTCCCGGGGCCGCTGGCGTAAGACCCGCACCCGGTACTGACCGTCATCCGTGCGCTGCACGCCGTGAATATCAGTGGCAAAGCCGGGATAGCGTTCACCGATGCGGCACAGCATCAGCAGGAAATCGAGCACCGGCCGGCTCGCCTCGGTGATCATTTCGCCGGGCATCACCAGCGGCACCCCTGGCGGCAGTGGCAGCAGCATCGCCGCGGCGACGCGCCCCGGCAGGTCGCCAATCGCCACCGTATCAACGCCGTCGGTCAGCTGCTGCTGAAACGCCTGGTAGGGCGTCATCACCGCCGTAGGCAGTACATCAAAGGCCTGCTGCATCAGCCGCGGCAGTTCATGCTGTTGAATCAGCCGGTGGATCCCCTGCGCCAGCGCCGGCAGGGTCATCTGCTGATAGTCATCCGGGCTCTGCGCATACAGGGTCGGTAGCGTGCTTTTGACCATCTGCTGGTTGTCGTAGGCACGCTTAAAGTCGCAAAGCGCGCGCACCAGGCCCATGGCTTTGGTGTTATCGATGCCGATGCTGAACAGGAACAGCAAATGATAGGGGCCGGTTTTTTCTACCACGATCCCGCGCGCATCGAGAAATTTGGCCACCAGCGCTGCCGGTATACCTTCATCACTCATTTCGCCCGTTGCCCGCATTCCGGGGGTCAGCAGGGTCACTTTCACCGGATCGAGAAAGAGGTGGTCCGCATCGGCCTCGCGAAAGCCGTGCCACCCCTCCTCCCCCGGCAGCAGCGGCCAGCACCTCGGCTCAGCGATCTCTTCCGGCTGCCAGATATCGAAGAACCAGCCGTCGCTCTCTTCGCGCAGCCGCTTTATTTCGCGACGAAACTGCATCGCCCGTTCGATGGCGCGCGCAATCAGCCGCTTCCCGGGGTTGCCGCGCAGCATCGCGGCCGCCGTTTCAGTTGAGGCAACAATCGCATAATTTGGCGAGGTGGAGGCATGCATTTTATAGGTATCATTAAACGCCTGCCGATCGTAGTCACCCTTAATGTGAATCATCGACGCCTGCGAGAACGCCGCCAGCAGTTTGTGCGTCGACTGGGTTTCATAAATGACTTTGCCCGGTATGCGTTCGATGCGCATCGCGCTCAGTTGCGCATAGATCGGGTGGAAGTAAGTGTATGGCACCCAGGCCGCATCAAAGTGGATGGATGAAACCGGCAGGTCGCGCGCGATGTGTTGCACGTTATACAACAGGCCGTCGTAGGTCGAGTGGGTGATCACCGCATGCACCGGCCAGCTGGCCCGCGGCGTCTGCGCGACCTGCTGCGCGATGCGCTCCTCGCTCAGCGAGGCCCGGGAAATGCCGCCCAGCATGCCCAGCGGATTGCGGGTCGGTTTCAGCCACAGGGGGACGATGTCGGTCATCATCAGCAGGTGGGTCAGGGATTTATGGCAGTTGCGGTCAATCAATACCGTACTGCCCGCTGGCGCGGCATACATGCCTACAATCTTGTTTGACGTGGAGGTACCGTTCGTCACGATGTAGCTTTGCTCGGCGCCAAAAGTGCGGGCAATATACTGTTCGGCATCGCGATGGGGTCCGCTGTGGTCAAGCAGCGACCCCAGCTCGGTCACCGAAACCGATATGTCCGCTTTCATCGTATTGGCGCCAAAAAAGTCGTAGAACAGACTGCCCACCGGGCTTTTCTGAAAGGCGGTGCCGGCCATGTGTCCCGGCGTACAGAAGGTGTATTTGCCCTCACGCACGTAGGTAAACAGCGCCCGGGTCAGCGGTGGCAGCATGTCATCGATATATTCGCGCGTATACTGTTGGATGCGTTGCGCAATGTCGGCGGCGGTGCCGGGGGCATATTCGAAAAACCATACCGCCATCGGCAGCTGGCTGAGGTTCAGATCGGGCGTCGCGTGACCGTTGAGGAAAGCATATACCGGCAACTTTTCATTAATTTCATTTATCTTAATGCAGAGTGCTTCACCGTGTGCCTCCCAGTCAACGATCACGCCGCACACGCGGGGATCATGATCAATGAGCTGAAGTAAATCACGAGCGTCCTGCGGGCAGACAATCTGAAAACCCTGTTCTGACAGTCTGTTTTTCAGTTCTCTGATCGGCTGGTTTTGGTGGAAAACATCCTGCGTATCCATGATGGCGAGAGTGTTCACAGCTAACCTCCGGTGTTATTGAAGGATAAGCATAGCTGATACTGTGAGCGCTGCCGCAAAAATTCGACGCGGGGAGAGCAACTGAACGCAGGCATAAAAAAAGGGCCCGAAGGCCCTGTCTCTTTGGCGGGGTAACGCCCGCCTTACGCGTAGCCGTAGCTCATCAGACGCTGATAGCGACGATCGAGCAGCTCTTCCTGGCTCAGGCCATCAAGCTCCGCCAGATCGGCCAGCAGCTGCGCTTTCAGCGAGGCGGCCATGGTCACCGGATCGCGATGGGCGCCGCCCAGCGGCTCCGCGACGATGCCGTCGATCAGCTTCAGCTCCTTCAGGCGCGGGGCGATGATGCCCATCGCTTCCGCCGCCAGCGGCGCTTTGTCCGCACTTTTCCACAGGATAGAGGCGCAGCCTTCCGGTGAAATGACGGAATAGGTGCTGTACTGCAGCATGTTGACTTTGTCGCCAACGCCAATCGCCAGCGCGCCGCCGGAGCCGCCCTCACCAATCACCGTACAGATCACCGGCACGGTCAGCCCTGACATTTCGCGCAGGTTACGGGCAATGGCCTCAGACTGGCCACGCTCTTCGGCGCCCACGCCCGGATAGGCTCCCGGCGTGTCGATAAAGGTAATGATCGGCATCTTAAAGCGTTCGGCCATCTCCATCAGGCGCAGCGCTTTACGATACCCTTCGGGAGCCGGCATGCCGAAGTTACGACGAATTTTCTCTTTGGTTTCCCGGCCTTTCTGGTGGCCGATGATCATCACCGGACGCCCTTCCAGACGAGCAATACCGCCCACAATCGCTTTGTCGTCGGCGTAGGCACGATCGCCCGCCAGCTCATCGAACTCGGTGAACGCATGGCGGACGTAGTCCAGCGTATACGGACGCAAAGGATGGCGAGCCAGCTGGGCTACCTGCCAGGCGCCTAAATCAGCGAAGATTTTTCGCGTCAGCTCCACGCTCTTGTCGCGCAGCCGCTGAATCTCTTCGTCCAGATTCACGTCGTGTTTATCATCCTGACGCCCCAGTGACTTCAGCGAGTCAATTTTCGCTTCCAGTTCTGCGATGGGCTGTTCAAAATCCAGGTAGTTAAGACTCATAATGTTCCTGTTTTAGTCAAACTCCAGTTCCACCTGCTCCGATCCTATCAGCGACCGCAGATCGTTCAACAGTCGATCGCTGGGGGATACGCGCCACGCCGCGCCGAAACGCAGCTTTGCCCGCGCGTCGTCTCTCTGATAGTAGAGATGAACCGGAATGGTCCCGGAACGGTGCGGTTCCAGGGACTGACGGAGACGGTTTAAAAGCTGGTCATCAATTTGCCTGTCCGTCAGCGAGATAGCAAGTCCGCGCGCGTATTTTTCGCGAGCTTCGTCGATGTCCATCAGTTCACGGGCGGTCATTTTAAGCCCGCCGCTGAAGTCATCAAAGCTGACCTGTCCGCTGACGATCAGAATACGGTCTTTTTCCAGTAAATGCTGGTACTTGTCGAGTGCGTCCGTAAACAACATCACTTCCAGACGCCCCGAGCGGTCATCCAGCGTGCAGATCCCGATGCGGTTACCCCGCTTGGTCACCATCACGCGGGAGGCCACCACCAGACCGGCCGCGGTGGTGATTTTACCACGTTCCGTCGGATGCATGTCTTTTAACCGCAGCCCTCCCACGTAACGTTCAATCTCTTTCAGGTACTGATTGATCGGATGCCCGGTCAGGTAGAGCCCCAGCGTTTCACGTTCGCCATCCAGCTGCACCTGCTCCGGCCAGCGGGTAACATTGCCATACGACTGCTCAACCTTCTCCGGCGCGTCGGTCAGCACGCCGAACATATCCGACTGGCCAATTGCTTCGGCTTTGGCGTGCTGGTCGGCGGCTTTCAGCGCATCAGTCAGTGCGCTCATCAGCGCCGCGCGGTGCGGACCGAGTCGGTCAAACGCTCCGGACATGATCAGTTTTTCCATCACCCGCTTATTGATCTTTTTCACGTCGGTACGCGCGCAGAGATCGAACAGCTCGAGGAAGTGGCCGCCTTCGTTACGCGCCTCGAGGATAGCCTCGATTGGCCCCTCACCGACGCCCTTGATCGCGCCAATGCCGTAGACAATTTCGCCGTCATCATTGACGTGGAACTGATACTGACCGGCATTGATGTCCGGCGGCAGCACCTTCAGGCCCATTCGCCAGCACTCATCCACCAGCCCGACCACCTTCTCGGTGTTGTCCATATCGGCGGTCATCACCGCCGCCATAAACTCGGCGGGATAGTGCGCCTTTAGCCACAGCGTCTGATAGGAAACCAGCGCATAGGCAGCGGAGTGCGATTTGTTAAATCCGTAGCCGGCGAACTTTTCCACCAGATCGAAGATTTTTATCGCCAGTTCGCCATCGATACCGCGCGCTTTTGCCCCGTCTTCAAAGCCACCGCGCTGCTTAGCCATTTCGACCGGGTTCTTTTTCCCCATCGCGCGACGCAGCATGTCAGCACCGCCGAGGCTATAGCCCGCCAGTACCTGGGCAATCTGCATCACCTGTTCCTGATAGAGAATGATGCCGTAGGTCGGCTCCAGCACCGGCTTCAGCGAGTCATGCTGCCACTGAATGTCGGGATAGGAGATCGCCTCGCGCCCGTGCTTACGGTCGATAAAGTTATCCACCATTCCCGACTGCAGCGGACCGGGGCGAAACAGCGCCACCAGTGCGATCATGTCCTCAAAGCAGTCCGGCTTCAGACGTTTGATCAAATCCTTCATGCCGCGCGATTCAAGCTGGAATACCGCCGTGGTTTCGGCACGCTGCAGCATGTCGAAGCTTTTTTTATCGTCCAGCGGAATGGCATCGATGTTGATCGGGGGTTCACCCTGCTTGCTGCGCCGGGTGTTGATCATGTCCAGCGCCCATTTGATGATGGTCAGGGTGCGCAGGCCAAGGAAGTCAAACTTGACCAGTCCGGCGTACTCCACGTCGTTTTTATCAAACTGGGTAACCGGATGCTGACCATGTTCATCGCAATACAGCGGAGCAAAATCGGTGATTTTCGTCGGTGCGATCACCACGCCGCCGGCGTGCTTACCGGCGTTGCGCGTCACCCCTTCCAGCTTGCGCGCCATATCAATCAGCGCCCGCACCTCTTCATCGGCCTCATAAATTTCCGGCAGCTGCGGCTCGGCAGCAAAGGCCTTTTCCAGCGTCATGCCCGGATCGGGTGGCACCAGCTTAGAGATGCGGTCTACAAAACCGTAGGGATGGCCCAGTACGCGGCCCACGTCGCGGATCACCGCCTTGGCCGCCATGGTCCCGAACGTAATGATTTGCGACACCGCATCGCGGCCATACATGTCGGCCACGTGTTCAATCACCAGATCGCGTTTTTCCATGCAGAAATCGACGTCAAAGTCGGGCATTGACACGCGCTCAGGGTTGAGGAAGCGTTCGAACAGCAGATCGAACTCCAGCGGATCGAGATCGGTGATTTTTAGCGCATAGGCCACCAGCGAGCCGGCGCCTGACCCGCGTCCCGGGCCAACCGGTACGCCGTTATCCTTCGACCACTGGATAAATTCCATGACGATCAGAAAGTAGCCCGGAAACCCCATCTGGTTAATCACATTCAGCTCAATGTCCAGCCGCTGATCGTAAGCGGGGCGCTTTTCCGCGCGCAGTGCGTCATCAGGAAACAGAAACGCCAGCCGCTCTTCCAGCCCCTCGCGGGATTTCATCACCAGAAAATCTTCAGTGGTCATCTCGCCGGTAGGAAACTTCGGCAGGAAGTACTCGCCGAGGCGGACGGTGACGTTACAACGCTTAGCAATTTCCACGCTGTTCTGCAGCGCTTCGGGGATATCGGCAAACAGCTCGCACATCTCCTCTTCGCTGCGCAGATATTGCTGAGGGCTGTAGTGACGCGGACGCTTCGGATCGTCGAGGGTATAGCCGTCGTGGATCGCCACGCGAATCTCGTGGGCATCGAAATCCGCTTCCGCCAGAAAACACACCTCGTTGGTGGCCACCACCGGTACACCCTGCTCCATTGCCAGCGCCACCGCGGCGTGCAGATAGCTCTCTTCGTCCGGCCGCCCGGTACGCACCAGCTCCAGGTAGTAGCGATCGGGAAAATGGGTCTGCCAGAAATCCAGCGCCTGCTCCACCAGCGCCGCGTTGCCGCGCAGCAGGCAGCGCCCAACGTCGCCGCGGCGCCCGCCGGAGAGCAGAATCAGGCCGGCGTTCAGCTCTGTAAGCCAGTCGCGGTCAATCAGCGGCCCGTGAATGCCGTATCCGCGCTGGTAGGCGCGCGAAATCAGCAGGGTCAGATTCTGATATCCCTCATTATCCGCCGCCAGCACCGTGATGTGACTCAGCTCGTCGCCCATCATTTCGCTGGTCATCAGGAAATCGGCACCGATGATCGGTTTGACTCCGGCACCGTGCGCACTGCCGTAAAACTTCACCAACCCGCACAGGTTCGTGAAATCGGTGATCGCGATCGCCGGCATGCCCATCGCGGCCGCCTGTTTTACCAGCGGCCCGGTTTTCGCCAGGCCATCCATCATGGAGTAGTCACTGTGCACGCGCAGGTGAATAAAACGGGGTTCTGCCATGGTTGCTTCCGGTTATCGCTAAAACAGTTACAGAGAGGAGACGCTGGCCGCCACGTCCGCATCCAGCAGCGCGTGCCGGACCGGCGCAAAGCTGCGGCGATGCTCAGGCGTCGCCCCATACTGGCGCAGCCGCTCAAGGTGCAGCGCCGTAGGGTAGCCTTTGTGTTGGGCAAAGCCGTACTGCGGCCAGGCCGCATCCAGCGCGTTCATTTCGGCATCGCGGGTCACTTTAGCGAGGATCGACGCGGCGCTGATTTCGGCCACCAGGCTGTCGCCTTTTATCACCGCCTGCGACGGCATCGGCAGCGTCGGGCAGCGGTTGCCATCGACCAGCACGTACTCCGGGGTAATCGCCAGCCCGGCTACCGCGCGCTGCATTGCCAGCATCGTGGCGTGCAGGATGTTCAGCCGGTCAATCTCTTCCGGCTCGGCGCGACCAAGACTCCAGGCCAGCGCCTGCTCGCGAATCTGCGTATACAGCGCCAGGCGCTTTTTCTCACTGAGCTTCTTTGAGTCGGCCAGACCGGCAATTGGCCGGGCCGGATCGAGGATCACCGCGGCGGTGACCACCGCGCCGACCAGCGGTCCGCGCCCCACCTCATCCACGCCCGCCACCAGACGCGCGTGGGGATAGATAAACTCAGCCATGGGCTAACTCCAGCACGGCGTCCGCCGCCTGCTCATCGGCATTCCAGCGGATCTGTTCATGTAACTGATTGAACGTGTTCAGCAGCGCCTGTCGCTCAGGACTGTCGCTGAGCAGCGGCGCCAGCGCCGCGGCCAGCGCCGCCGGCTCGCACGCCTCCTGCAGCAGCTCCGGTACCAGCTCGCGACCGGCCAGCAGGTTAGGCAGGGAGACGTAGTCGGTTTTCACCAGCCGTTTTGCCAACCAGAAGGTCAGCGGCTTCATGCGGTATCCTACCACCATCGGGCACTTCGCCAGCATACACTCCAGCGCGGCGGTACCAGACGCCAACAGTGCGGCGTCACTGGCGATCATCGCCTCGCGCGCGTGGCCGTCCAGCAGGTGCATCGGCAGCTCCGGGGCTACCTCCGCTTTAATCTGTTCGAACTCGGCACGCCGTTTCGCGTTGACCAGCGGTACCACAATCTCCAGATCCGGCCACTGCTGCCGCAGCCGCTGCGCGGTGCGCAGGAAATCACCGCTGAGCATGGTTACTTCGGCGTGGCGGCTGCCGGGCAGCAGCGCCAGGCAACGTACCGCTTCGTCGATCCCCAGCGCCGCTCTTGCCGCGCGCTTATCCGGTTGCATTGGCATCGCGTCGGCCAGAGTATGGCCGATAAAGCGGCAGGGCACGTTAAACCGATCGTAGAAGGCTTTTTCAAACGGCAGGAATGCCAGCACCAAATCGGTGGCTTTGCCAATTTTGAATACGCGCTTCTGCCGCCACGCCCACACCGAAGGGCTGACGTAGTGAACCGTGCGAATACCGCGCGCTTTGAGCCGCCCTTCAAGGGTGATATTGAAGTCTGGTGCGTCAATGCCGACGAACACATCCGGACGCAGCGCGCTGAAGCGTGCGGTCAGATCGCGGCGGATTGCCAGCAGGCGACGCAGGCGGCCGAGCACTTCGACAATGCCCATCACCGCCAGCTCTTCCATGTCATACCAGCTTTCGCAGCCTTCAGCCTGCATGCGCGGTCCGGCTACGCCGACAAAGCGCGCGTCGGGGTGGCGTGCCTTGAGCGCGCGAATCAATCCGGCACCCAGAATATCGCCGGAAGTTTCTCCGGCGACCAGGGCAATAGTGAGAGGACGCGCCGACATTGCTTAGCGAATCAGGCCGCGCGTGGAGCGCGCGAAGAAGTCGTAGAAAGGCTGCACTTCCGGATGCCGGGCTGCCAGATCGGCAATCTCCGGCTTCACCTCGTCCAGCTGACGACCGCTGCGGTACAGCAGTTTGTAAGCGTGGCGAATCGCATGGATGGCCTCTTTGCTGAAGCCGCGGCGCTGCAGCCCCACGATGTTGACGCCGTACGGCGTTGCGTGGTTGCCCTGCGCAATGATAAATGGCGGCACGTCTTGCGCGACACCGGAACAGCCGCCGACCATCACGTGCGCGCCGATGGTGCAGAACTGGTGAACGGCGGTCATGCCGCCGATGATCGCATGATCGTCGATCGTGACGTGCCCCGCCAGCGTGGCGTTGTTGGCGAGGATGCAGCGATCGCCCACCACGCAGTCATGCGCCACGTGGGCATTGACCATCAACAGGTTGTCGCTGCCCACTTTGGTCACACCGCCGGACTGCGCAGTGCCGCGGTGGATGGTGACGCTTTCGCGGATGCTGTTGCGATCGCCAATCTCGACGCGGGTGGGTTCACCCGCGTACTTGAGATCCTGGTTCGCCTCACCGATCGTGGCAAACTGGTAGATCGTGTTGTCTTTACCAATGCGCGTGTGTCCGTTCACCACCACATGTGATTTCAAGACGGTTCCTTCACCGATCGCCACATCCGCCCCGATGACGCAAAACGGACCAATGTGAACGCGGGCGCCGATCCGGGCACCCTCTTCAATGACAGAACTGGGATGAATGACGGCGGTTTGATCAATCACAAATCAGGACTCCCGGCTGCGGGCACACATCATGGTCGCTTCGCAGACCACTTTTCCGTCGACGGTCGCGACGCCTTTAAAGCGGGTCAGGCCACGACGGGTTTTTTCAAAGGTGACTTCCATGATCATCTGGTCGCCCGGCACCACCGGACGCTTAAAGCGCGCTTCGTCGATTCCGGCGAAGTAGTACAGCTCGCCCGGCTCCAGTTTACCGACGCTTTTGAACGCCAGAATACCGGTGGCCTGCGCCATGGCTTCCAGGATCAACACGCCGGGGAAAATCGGCTTACCAGGGAAATGGCCCTGGAAAAACGGTTCGTTGACGGAGACGTTTTTCACCGCGCGCAGGTATTTGTGCTCTTCGAATTCCAGTACGCGATCGACCAGCAGAAACGGGTAACGGTGCGGCAGCAGTTCAATGATCTCTTCAATTTTCAGAGTATGAGTTTCAGTAGTCAAAATACTCTTCCTGTCCTAAAAAATTCTGATGGCAACAAGAACACGGCCTGCATCTTCCGCAGGCCGCAAATCAGTTTATCCGTGCCTGGCATCCTTGCGCATATGTGCAAGCCGGCAGCGCGTTAGCAAAGTCAGTCTTGATTCACTTTGCGCTCAAGGGTTTTCAAGCGCTTGCTCATCTCATCGATATTCATCACCAACGCGGCGGTTTTGCGCCAGGTTTTGTTGGGTTGTAACGGGATCCCGGAAGAATAAACCCCAGGTTCGGTAATCGGGCGCATCACCATGCCCATACCAGTCACCGTCACTTTGTCACAGATTTCCATGTGTCCGTTAATGACGCTGGCTCCGCCAATCATACAGTAACGGCCAATTTTCAAACTGCCCGCCATGATGACGCCACCCGCAACCGCGGTATTGTCGCCAATCACAACGTTATGCGCAATCTGACACTGGTTATCAATGATAACACCATTACCGATTTGAGTGTTATCCAGCGCACCACGATCGATGGTGGTACAGGCACCAATTTCGACGCGATCGCCAATAATGACGCTGCCAAGCTGGGGGATTTTCACCCAGTTGCCGCGATCGTTGGCGTATCCGAAGCCGTCCGCGCCGATCACCGTACCGGACTGAATCAGACAGTTCGCGCCAATCTGCACTTCATGATAGACGGTGACGTTGGCCCACAGGCGGCTGCCCTGACCAATGCGCGTATGCTTACCGACGAAGCAGCCGGGCCCGATCACCACGTTATCGCCCAGTACCACACCGGACTCAATGATGGCGTTCGCACCGATTGAAACGTGATTGCCGAGCGTCGCGCTGGCATCAATCACTGCGCTGGGTGCGATGTCCTGCGCCGGCTGCGGCGTGGTGTCTAACAGCTGCGCCATTTTGGCATACGTCAGATAGGGATTTTTTACTACCAGTGCAGCGCTGTGGCTAAACGCTAAGTCCGCTTCGGTCAGCACCACGGCAGAGGCCTGACACTGCGCGAGCTGCTCACGGTAGCGACTGTTGGCTAAAAAAGTAATCTGACCAGCCTGGGCGGAGTGCATAGAAGCAATGCCGGAGATGGCGATATCGCCATCTCCGTGCAAGTCTGCATCCAACTGCTGGGCTAAATCAGCCAGTCGAATTGAAAACATCAATTATTTAACCTGTTTCAGAACGTCGGCAGTGATGTCTTTGCCGCTGGCACTGTAGGCCACCGCGTTGGCATCGATCACCACATCATAACCGTCATCCGCTGCCACTTTCTTCACGGCATCCTGGATACGGCTCAGAATTTTGTTGCGCTCTTCCGTCTGACGACGACGGTTGTCCTGCTCAAACGCCTGCGCTTTGGTTGAGAACGTCTGACGCTGCGTCATCACGTCTTTTTCCAGACGGCTGCGCTCGCTGGCCTTCATGGTTGAACCATCGCGCTGCAGACGCTGCATTTTAGCCTGCAGGTCGCTTTCCATTTTCTGCAGTTCGCTGGCGCGGCCTTTGAACTCATTTTCCAGCTGTTTAGCCACGGTGGCGCGCTGCGGCAGCTGTTGGAAGATGCTGGAGACGTTAACTACGGCAATTTTGTCAGCGGCTTGAGCACCTGCGGAAGCAGCTAAAGCTAAACCCAGACCTGCGGCACATAACAACTTTTTCACTATTAACTCCTTACCATCACAGATTGTGTCAATGACACACGTTTTGCGTCTGACCGGCTATCCGACAATTCCGGATAGCCGCGTCGAAGCGCGATACTTTTTTTTACAGGCTTCCCTGCCCGGGGTATTACCAGGTTTTACCGATGTTAAACTGGAACTGCTCCGATTTATCACCGTCGTATTTTTTCACCGGCTGCGCGTAAGAGAACACCAGCGGGCCAAGCGGAGACATCCACTGCAGCGCCAGACCGGCCGACACGCGGATATTGCCAGGATCGCTGTAGTCCGGAATATCCAGCGCGCGGGTCTGGTCGGTATTCTCCCAGTTGGTATCCCACACGGTACCCGCATCGACGAACAGCGAAGTGCGCACCGAATTAGCATACTTCTCGCTCAGGAACGGCGTCGGCGTAATCAGCTCCGCGCTGGCCACTGCCATCGCGTTACCGCCAACCGCGTCGTTTGAGTTACAGATGGCGGTGTCGTTAGCACACCGGTAGCTGTTGGAGTTGTAATAGACCGCCTTCGGACCGATGTTGTTCGAACGGAAGCCACGCACGGTGCTGGAACCGCCGGCGTAGAAGTTCTCATAGAACGGCATCTCTTTATTGCCAAGGCCGTCACCGTAGCCGAGACGACCGCGACCTAACAGCACCCACGTCCGATCGTCGTTCAGCGGCACGTACTGCACCGAATCCAGCGTCATTTTATAGAACGCGTTATCCGAGCCCGGGATGGTCACTTTACCGTTCAGGTTGGTCCGGTTACCCGAGGTCGGGAAGAAGCCGCGATCCAGGTTATTGAAGGTCCACCCGTAGTTAAAGGTAAAGTCATCTGCGCTGTAGTCCTGACGTTCGGTCAGCGACGGATCCTGACCTACGGAGCGCAGGTAGCGCCACATGGCGATCTGCGGCTGCATGTCCGACAGCGAGTTATGCACGTAGCCCAGGCCGACGCGCAGCGAGTTATTTTCGTTCACCGGGAAGCCCAGCGTACCGTCCACACCGTAGCTCTTGTTGGTGTAGTCGGACAGATCGGCGTCGTCGGCTTTAAAGTCGTTGTAGAACACCCGACCGCCGAGGCTGACGCCATCCACGGTAAAGTAGGGATCGGTTAACGAGAATTCCGCGTAGGTCTGGTAGTCGTTTTTGGTACCGCTGATGCCCACGGTATTCCCGGTGCCCAGCCAGTTCTCCTGCTGCACGCCCACCTGGAAGCTCACGCCGCTTTCGGTACCGTAGCCCACGCCGAAGTTAAAGGTACCGGTATTGCGCTCCTTCACCTTGTAGACCACATCCACCTGATCGGGTGAGCCCGGTACGCGCTGCGTTTCCACATCCACGGTCTCGAAGTAGCCGAGGCGGTTCAGACGCTCTTTGCCCTGCTCAACCAGATCGCTGCCCAGCCAGGCGCCTTCCATCTGACGCATCTCGCGACGCAGTACCGCATCTTTACTGGTGTCGTTACCTTCGTAGCGAATCTTACGCACGTAGTAGCGGTTACCCGCGTCTACGCTAATGCGCAGCTTCACCGTTTTATCCGCGTCGTTGATTTCAGGCTGCGTTACCACGCGCGGGTAAGCGTAACCATAGCGGCCAAGCAGTTTCTTGATGTCATCTTCCATGCGGGTCACTTTGGCGCCGTTATACAGCTCGCCCGGCTCAATTTTGCTCAGGCTTTCGATTTCGGCAGAGTGACCCGCCAGGTTGCCGTTTACCACCACGCCGGAAAGCTTGTACTGGTCGCCTTCGGTAATATTAATGGTGATATAGATGCCTTTTTTATCCGGCGTCAGGCTGACCTGGGTAGAGTCGATATTAAAGCGGGCATAGCCGCGATCGAGGTAGAAGCTGCGCAGGGTTTCTAAATCCCCGGCCAGTTTTTGCTTCTGGTATTTGCGATCGCCGACCAGGTTCCACCACGGCACCTCATCGCGCAGCTGAAAGCGGGAGATCAGCTCTTCCGAGCTGAACGCTTTGTTGCCGACCACGTTGATCTGCTGAATCTTGGCGGAGACACCTTCGGTAAAGACCAGCTTTAAGTCGACGCGATTACGCGGCAGCGGCGTTACCACCGCTTTCACGCTGGCGCTGTATTTACCGACGCTGTAGTAGAAATCTTCCAGTCCCTTCTCAATGGAGGAGAGGGTCGTGCGGTCAAGGGCTTCACCCACGCGGACGCCAGAGGCTTCGAGGTTCTGCTTCAGCTGCTCCTCTTTCACCGCCTTGTTGCCGGAGAAAGTGATGCTGGCAATGGTCGGACGCTCTTTGACCTGAACAATCAGGGTCGAGCCATCGCGCAGTACCTGGACATCTTCGAAGTTACCGGTCGCAAAGAGAGCACGAATGGTGTTTCCGATGTCATCATCTGAAACCGTATCCCCGACGCGAACCGGCATGCTGAGCAGTGCCGCACCGACAGCGACCCGCTGCAGGCCTTCGAAATGAATGTCTTTCACTACGAAATCGTCTGCACCGTATACGGTGGCGCTGCTGAACAGCAGCGACGCTATAAGCAACTTTTTCATCGCCATCGTTTTTATGCGTTCTTCCTAACCAACTCTCGGCGCCCTGACGGATCAGAGACGGGAGAAATCATTGAAAAGTGCAAGCCCCATTAACAACACCAGCAGAATTGAGCCGATGCGGTAGCTGAAGTCCTGAACTCGTTCGGACACCGGCCCCCCCTTGATCTTTTCGATCGCGAGGAACAGAAGGTGACCACCATCTAAAACAGGCAGCGGGAACAGATTGATAATGCCGAGATTCACACTGATCAGAGCGAGAAACATCAGGTAATAAATCAAACCGTAATCCGCTGACATCCCTGCGCCTTGGGCAATCGAAATTGGCCCGCTCAGGTTGTTCAGCTTTACATCGCCGGTGATCAGTTTGCCCAGCATACTGACCGTCAGCTTCATCAATTGCCAGGTCTTCTCACTGGCTTCGCCAACCGCGGCGAATGGCCCGTACTGACGAACAGTTTTGTACGCGTCCGGCAGCGGGATCACGCGCGGTACGACCCCGGCAAAGCCCTCCGACCGGTGGCCGGGTCTGGCTTCGGGCACCAGAGTGATGGCCAGGGTATCGCCACCGCGCTCAATGGTCAGGGGAATCCCCTGTCCCGGATTCTCGCGTACCCGCGTAACAAAATGCTGCCACTGGCTAAGCGGTTGACCCCCGACTTTAACGATCCTGTCGCCGGCTTGCAAACCGGCTTTACTGGCCGCCGAGTTTGGCTGCACTTCTGCCAGCACCGGTTCAATCTGCGGCCCGCGCGGCTGGATACCCAGCGCGGTCACCGGATCCTGCTTGTCGGGCTCAAACTGCCACTGACGCAGGTCAATCTGTTTTTCCACTGCGGTCATGCTGTCCGGCGGGGTCACGCTGACGCTGACCGACTTGTCGCCAATTTTCCCCACCAGGGCCATTCTCACAGCATCCCAGTCAGGCGTTTCGATACCGTCAACGGACTTAAGTTCCATGCCTGGCGTAATTTCCGCCTGCGCCGCCACCGAACCGTTCACTATTTCACCAACCACCGGCTTTACGCCGGGAACGCCGATGATAAACACCAGCCAGTAGGCAAATACGGCAAAGATAAAGTTAGCAAGGGGACCGGCGGCGATGATCGCGGCGCGTTGGGCCACGGTTTTGTTGTTGAATGCCAGATGGCGCTGTTCTGGCGTGACGCTCTCCACGCGCTCGTCCAGCATTTTGACGTAGCCGCCAAGGGGGATCAGCGCCAGGACGTACTCGGTGCCGCGCGCGTCGCGGCGGCGCCACAGCGCCTTGCCGAAGCCCACCGAGAAGCGTTCCACGTGGACGCCGCAGCGGCGGGCCACCCAAAAGTGGCCAAACTCGTGGACGGTGATTAATACGCCGAGCGCAACGATAAAGGCGGCAAGACTCCAGAGTACGTTCAGCATGGGCGTCCTTACACTATTCCAAACACCAGCAGCAGCAGACAGGCAAATACCGGCACCGCTGCGGTCAGGCTATCGATGCGGTCAAGAATCCCACCGTGTCCCGGGATAAGATGACCGCTGTCCTTGATGCCCGCTTCGCGCTTAAACATGCTTTCGGTCAGATCACCGAGCACCGACGCCAGCGCAGCGGCAACCGAACAAAGCAGCAGGGTCGCGGGCGCGACGTTCAGCGGGGCCCAGGTACCAAACAGCCAGGCTATCAGCGCCGAGGTCAGCAGGCCGCCAAAAAAACCTTCCCAGGTTTTTCCCGGCGAGACGCGCGGAGCGAGCTTGTGCTTACCGAACAGTTTACCAAACAGATAGGCGCCGGAGTCCGCCCCCCACACCAGAATCATCACGTACAGCAGCCACCAGGCGCCAAGGGTATGATCGTCCTGGTAGTGGTACTGTCGCAGCGCCAGCATGCCCCAAAAGAACGGCACGATGGTGAGCAGGCCAAACAGCAGTTTCAGCAGCGAAGAGCCGCGCCAGAAGGCGGCCGAGCGTGGATAAGACAGCACCAGCGCCAGCGCCATCAGCCACCAGCCCAGCGCTGCCCACAGCGCGCCGCCGATGCGCGGTGTATGCACATCATTCTGATAGGCAGGCAGCGTAAACAGCATCAGCGACAGCAGCAGGCCACACAGCACCGCCACCCACACGCGCTGGGTGCGAGTCACGAATCCCGCCAGCTGGCCCCACTCCCAGGCGGCCAGCATACAGATCACCAGCGTGGTAATGGCGAACCCCGCCGGCGGCAACAGAAACAGGGCCGCGATGACGACGGGAATTAAAATTAATGCGGTGATCAGACGAGACTTTAGCAAAAGTACCCTCCCGAATGCTCAGGCGCTTTCAGGTACTGTACCGCCGAACCGACGCTCTCTCGTTGCAAATGCATGTAGTGCACCTTCAAAAACTTGTTCATCAAAATCAGGCCAGAGCACATCGGTGAAGTACAGCTCCGCATAGGCAATCTGCCAGATGAGGAAGTTGCTGATCCGATGCTCTCCGCTGGTCCTTATCAGCAGATCCACGGGCGCCAGTTCCTGCAGGCTAAGATAGCGGGAAAAAAGGGTTTCATCGATCTGCTCCGGCATTAACCGGCCCTCTTTAACCTGTTCTGCTACCTGCCTGACGCCATGAATAATATCCCAACGGCCGCCATAATTCGCGGCAATGTTGAGGGTGAGTCCATTATTTTGTTGCGTCAGTTCTTCAGCGTGACGAATACGCTCCTGAAGGCGCGAATTGAAGCGGCTAATATCACCGATAATTTTCAGGCGAACATTATGTTTGTGCAGGCTTTTTACTTCGCTATCGAGCGCCCAGACAAACAGTTCCATCAGCGCGGAGACCTCCTGCTGAGGACGGCTCCAGTTTTCACTGCTAAAGGCATACAGCGTCAGCGCTTCCAGCTTTTGGCTGACGGCAAAGCTGACCGCGCGGCGGACGGACTTCACGCCGGCTTTATGCCCGGAAATACGCAATTTCCCACGTTGTTTCGCCCAGCGCCCATTGCCGTCCATGATGATAGCAACGTGACGCGGTTTCAGGCCGATTTCATCGGTTTGTAATAGTTTCTCGGACGACATAACGCGTATTTATTTCCTTTTGCAGAAATATGACGGTTCTGAAATAACAGCCAGCCAGCGCGTAACCCCTGAAGCCCCTGCTCCGCGCCGCCGGCCGGATCCGGCCCGCACAGCCTGGATGAGCAACACGACTGCGGCTCGGTGACCCGTCTCTCACTCCGCAAAACGGAGCGGATGACTATACCACCTCTCAGGATACCCCACAAATCACAGCCGCTAAGTCATTGAGCCTGCGGTTAATGATTTCAGCGCGTCAGCTGCGAGGTGGCCACGCGCCGCGCCTGGCGATCGATGGCCAGCACCTGCTCAACGCTGTCGGGTTCGGCCAGCGCCAGCGTATCCAGCACCGACTGATTCACCCGCGCAATATCGGTGAAGCCGATCTGCCCGGCGAGAAAGGCCGCGACCGCCACTTCGTTAGCGGCATTGAGCGCGGTGGTCGCCGCCTGACCTTGATTGCAGGCATCAATGGCCAGCTTCAGACAGGGGTAGCGCTGATAATCGGGTTCAGCAAAGGTGAGCGTCCCCATTTTGACAAAATCGAGCGGGGCGACACCGGCGGCAACGCGTTCCGGCCAGGCCATCGCGTGGGCGATTGGCGTCCGCATATCAGGCGATCCCAGCTGCGCCAGTACGCTACCGTCCCGATAGCGCACCATCGAGTGGATGACCGATTGTGGATGCAGGATCACTTCCATCTGGCTGTCTGTGGCATTGAACAGCCAGCGGGCTTCAATGTACTCCAGACCTTTATTCATCATGGTGGCCGAATCAACGGAGATCTTCTGCCCCATTGACCAGTTCGGATGCGCGCACGCCTGCTGCGGCGTGACGCCCGGCAGCGCGGTGAGCGGCGTGTCACGAAACGGGCCACCCGATCCCGTGAGGATGATGTTACTGACACCAAATGCCTCCAGGTCAGCGTACCCTAACTGCTCCTGGATACCAGACGGTAAACTCTGAAAAATGGCGTTGTGCTCGCTGTCTATCGGCAGCAGGCGCGCGCCGTGCGCACGCACCGCCTCCATAAACAGGCGGCCACAGGTGACCAGTGACTCTTTATTGGCCAGCAATACGGTTTTGCCCGCCCTGACCGCCGACAGCGTGGGCAGCAGGCCGGCAGCGCCCACGATCGCCGCCATCACCATATCCACGTCCGGCAGCGCCGCCAGTTCGCAGGCGGCCTGCTCGCCCGACAGTACGTCGGTCCGCGATCCGGCCGCGCGCAGCTTCAGGCGCAGCGCCTGCGCCGCGTCATCATCCGCCATGGCCGCATACTGCGGGCTAAACGCCAGACACTGGGCCAGCATCAGGTCGACGTTGCGACCGGCAACGAGGGCTTTTACCGCAAACAGGTGGGGATTATCCCGCACCACGCTGAGGGTGCTGGTACCGATCGATCCGGTCGAACCGAGGAGGGTCAATTGCTTCATGGGGCTGGGTATCCGGTAGTCTTTTCAACCGACACGGGCGAGGCGTTGCTCCCCCGCGCGCAAATGAAAAAACGCCGCCGGTGAACGCGACGAGGCGTCCGCCAGGCGGCGTCAAACCGCGGGCTTACTTAGAAGTCCATCAGTTCCTTTTCTTTGTCCGCCAGCGCGGCGTCCACTTTTTTGATGTAGCCGTCGGTCAGCTTTTGAATGTCTTCCTGCGCGCGACGCTCGTCGTCTTCGCTGACCTCTTTATCTTTCAGCAGCGCTTTCAGTTTGTCATTCGCATCGCGGCGCACGTTACGCACGGCCACGCGGCCCTGTTCGGCTTCACCGCGCACCACTTTGATCAGGTCTTTACGGCGCTCTTCGGTCAGCGCAGGCAGCGGTACGCGAATGTCGGTACCGGCCGAGCTGGGGTTCAGGCCCAGGTCAGACGCCATGATCGCTTTCTCGACGGCCGGGCCCATGGAGCGGTCGAACACGTTGATTTTCAGCGTGCGGGTATCTTCTACCGTGACGCTGGCCAGCTGGCGCAGCGGCGTCGGGGTACCGTAGTACTCAACCACGATACCGTCGAGCAGTGAAGGAGAAGCACGGCCAGTGCGCACTTTGCTGATCTGGTTTTTGAATGCTTCCACGCTTTTTTCCATGCGCGTGTCAGCATCTTTTTTGATGTCGTTAATCACGTTGGAACCCTTGATTTCTGGTTACCAGGCAGGCGCCGTTCTTAGCGACCGCGCCCGTTCTGTCTTACACATTGCCGTGTAGCGTATGCCACACCCACAGAATATACCTTATTTTCGCCGCGGACGGGGAGAAGCTGTTCTGCCCGAGATGACTGCGCCACTCAGTGGGTGATCAGCGTCCCCTCTTTTTCACCCATCACCACGCGACGCAGCGCGCCGGGTTTATTCATGTTGAACACGCGGATCGGTAACTGGTGGTCACGTGCCAGCGTGAAGGCCGCGAGGTCCATCACTTTCAGCTCGCGCTCGAGCACATCCTGATAAGTCAGCTGCTCGTGCAGGGTGGCGTCCGGGTTCTTCACCGGGTCCGCAGAGTAGACGCCGTCCACTTTGGTGGCTTTCAGCACCACATCGGCTTCGATCTCAATGCCGCGCAGACAGGCTGCGGAGTCGGTAGTGAAGAACGGGTTTCCGGTGCCGGCGGAGAAGATAACCACGCGGTTATTGCGTAGCAGGCTGATGGCCTCGGCCCAGCTGTAGTTGTCACAGACGCCGTTCAGCGGGATGGCGGACATCAGGCGGGCGTTGACATAAGCGCGGTGCAGCGCATCACGCATCGCCAGGCCATTCATCACGGTTGCCAGCATCCCCATGTGGTCGCCGACAACGCGGTTCATGCCGGCCTGGGCCAGACCCGCACCGCGAAACAGGTTACCGCCACCAATGACGACGCCTACCTGAATGCCGAGTTCTACCAGCTCTTTAATCTCCTGAGCCATGCGGTCAAGCACGCTGGCATCGATGCCGAAGCCTTCTGCTCCCTGCAGTGCTTCACCGCTCAGTTTCAGCAGAATACGTTGATATACCGGTTTTGCGTTGGTCGCCATGGGTTAATTCCTGCAAGCAATGGTCGAATATGAAGGTGTTATCATTGTAGCCATCATCCCGTACGCGCGGCAAAAAAGCGATTGGGATGAGACTGAAAACGGCATGCCCGAATCCCGGGCAAAAAAGAGCCGCCTGGCGGCGGCTCTGTCAGTCATTAAGACTGTTTGGACATGGCCGCAACTTCTGCAGCGAAGTCGCTTTCCACTTTTTCGATACCTTCGCCCACTTCGAAACGGATGAAGTTAACGACGTCAGCACCGTGCTCTTTCAGCGCCTGGCCAACGGTTTTGCTCGGATCGATAACGAACGCCTGACCGGTCAGAGAGACTTCACCGGTGAATTTCTTCATACGGCCTTCTACCATCTTCTCAGCGATCTCTTTCGGCTTGCCAGACTGCATCGCGATGTCCAGCTGAACCTGGTACTCTTTCTCTACCACTTCGGCAGACACGTCTTCCGGCTTCACGAATTCCGGCTTGCTGGCCGCCACGTGCATAGCGATCTGCTTCACCAGTTCATCGTCAGCGTTTTTCGCGGAGACCAGAACGCCAATGCGCGCGCCGTGCAGGTAGCTGCCCAGCACGTCGCCTTCCAGGATAGCCAGACGGCGAACGTTGATGTTCTCACCGATTTTCGCTACCAGCGCCACGCGCTCGTCTTCGAATTTGGCTTTCAGCACCTCGATGTCGGTGATTTTGTCCGCGACGGCCGCGTCCAGTACTTTGTCAGCAAACGCCTGGAAACCGGCGTCTTTTGCCACAAAGTCGGTCTGGCAGTTAACTTCCAGAATCACGCCGTAGTTGCCGTCGATTTTGGTTTTGATCACGCCGTCAGCAGCCACGTTGCCTGCTTTTTTCGCCGCTTTGATCGCGCCGGATTTACGCATGTTTTCAATGGCCAGCTCGATATCGCCATGTGCTTCTACCAGTGCTTTTTTGCACTCCATCATGCCAGCAGCGGTACGCTCGCGCAGTTCTTTAACCAGTGCAGCGGTAATTTCAGCCATTCCAGAATCCTCGGTTATTCCGTACCCGGGTTATACCCTCAGGCACCTGTTGCGGAAAATATACTCTGCCCCGTTCACCCTTCGGCGTGCGGCACAGACTGAGATAAATAAAGGGGGCCAGCAGGCCCCCTTAACAGATTACATCTGATGTCTAAGGGCTCCGTGAAGAGCAATCCTTATTAAGCGTTTTCTAAAGACGCTTCTTCAGCCTGCTCAACCAGGTCCTGAGAACGGCCTTCGCGCACGGTGGCAGCAACGGCATTCAGGTACAGGCTGATGGCACGGATGGCGTCATCGTTACCCGGGATAACGAAATCAACACCGTCCGGATCAGAGTTGGTATCAACGATAGCGAAAACCGGGATGCCCAGGTTGTTTGCTTCTTTGATAGCGATGTGCTCGTGATCGGCATCGATAACGAACAGTGCGTCCGGCAGGCCGCCCATGTCTTTGATACCGCCCAGGCTGTTTTCCAGCTTGGCCAGCTCACGGGTGCGCATCAGCGCTTCTTTTTTGGTCAGCTTGTCGAAAGTACCGTCCTGAGACTGCGTCTCCAGGTCTTTCAGGCGTTTGATGGACTGGCGAACGGTTTTCCAGTTCGTCAGCATACCACCCAGCCAGCGGTGGTTAACGAAGAACTGGTCACAGCTGTTCGCTGCCTCTTTAACGGCTTCGCTTGCTGCGCGCTTAGTACCGACAATCAGGATCTTACCTTTACGGGAAGCGATTTTGTTCAGCTCGGCCAGTGCGTCGTTGAACAGCGGTACAGTTTTCTCAAGGTTGATGATGTGAACTTTGTTACGCGCACCGAAGATGAAGGGCTTCATTTTCGGGTTCCAGTAACGGGTCTGGTGACCGAAGTGTACACCGGCCTTGAGCATGTCGCGCATGGAAACAGTTGCCATGATTACCTCTGAAGTAAAAGTTGGGGTTGAGCCTCCACGTATCCCATACAACCGACCTCCTGAGAGGCACCCCGGCGTATGTGCCGATACGTGTGTGTTATTTACACATAGTGAGATTGAGTGTCGAACCGCCGCGGCGTTCAATCCGCAGACAGATTCGTCGGCGCGCTTTATACCACACTCCTCCCGACAGCGCCACTAAATGTTCAGCGCGCCGCGCGCCGCGAATCTCGATTTGGCAGCCTGCTGGCGGGCTGATAACATGTCAGCACTTGCACAATTATTGTCGATTTTTTCGACAGACGTGGACAATTTAAATGGCAATTTCAATTAAAACCCCAGAAGAAATCGCAAAGATGCGCGTCGCGGGCCGCCTTGCTGCCGAGGTGCTGGAGATGATCGCTCCGCACGTGAAGCCGGGCATCACCACCGCTGAATTAGACCGCCTTTGCCATGATCACATCGTCAATCAGCAGCACGCCATATCGGCCTGCCTGGGTTACCACGGTTTTCCCAAATCGGTCTGTATCTCGATCAATGAGGTGGTTTGCCACGGCATCCCGAGCGACGATCGCACGCTGAAAGACGGTGATATCGTCAACATCGACGTCACGGTCATTAAAGACGAGTATCACGGTGACACCTCCAAAATGTTTCTCGTCGGTAAACCCACCATCCTGGGCGAGCGCCTGTGCCGGGTGACTCAGGAGAGCCTCTACCTGGCGCTGAAGATGGTGAAGCCGGGTATACGCCTGCGCGAGCTGGGTCGGGCGATCCAGACCTACGTTGAAGCACAGGATTTCTCTGTGGTGCGCGAATACTGCGGACACGGTATCGGCAAAGGTTTCCACGAGGAGCCGCAGGTGCTGCACTACGATGCCGATGACGGCGGCGTGGTGCTGCAGGCCGGTATGGCCTTTACCATCGAGCCGATGGTGAACGCCGGCGATTACCGTATCCGCACCATGAAAGATGGCTGGACGGTAAAAACCAAAGATCGCAGCTTGTCCGCACAGTATGAGCATACTATTGTGGTGACCGAAAACGGCTGCGAGATTATGACGCTGCGCGAAGAGGAGACCCTTCCCGCGCGCCTGACGGCGGAGTAATTGCGCGTCCCCCTAAGCCGGCATACGCCGGCTTTTTTATGCCCGTCATCCTGTACCGAGCCAACCCGGAGTGACCCGCGATGAGTAGCGCCGATACCGCCTCTGTCTATGAAACGTTAAGCCTGAACGATCTCGCCAACCTCCCCGCCAGCTGGCGCGATGAGCACCTGAACTGCCACGGCCTCAGGCAGGCGCTGGAGAGCTTTCAGCAGCGGCTGGCCCTCGCTTTTGACCAGGGCGAGGCGGTAGAGAAGCTGATTAAAACCCGCACCCGGTTTATCGACCGCCTGCTGCGCCGGCTGTGGCGCTTTTACGGTTTTAAGCACGTGCGGGATATCGCACTGGTGGCGGTGGGTGGCTTTGGCCGCGGCGAGCTGCATCCGCTCTCCGATATCGATGTGCTGATCCTCAGCCGCAAGCCGCTGGATGAGCAGGCCGCCGGGCGCATCAGCCAGTTGCTCACCCTGATGTGGGATCTGAAGCTGGAAGTGGGCCACAGCGTGCGTACGCTGGAGGAGTGCCTGCTGGAAGGGCTGGCCGATCTCACCGTCGCCACCAACCTGATAGAGTCGCGGATGCTGTCCGGCGATGTGGCGCTGTTTCTCGAGCTGCAAAAGCACGTCTTTAGCGATGGGTTCTGGCACTCCGATCGCTTCTTCGCCGCCAAAATCGAAGAGCAGAACGAACGGCACACCCGCTATCACGGCACCAGCTACAATCTTGAACCGGATATCAAAAGCAGCCCGGGCGGCCTGCGCGATATCCATACGCTGCTGTGGGTCGCACGTCGCCACTTTGGCGCCACCTCGCTGGATGAAATGGTCGGGTTTGGCTACCTGACCGAAGCCGAGCGCCACGAACTCAACGAGTGTCAAAATCTGCTGTGGCGTATCCGCTTTGCGCTCCACCTGACCCTCAGCCGATCCGATAATCGCCTGCTGTTTGACCGTCAGCTGAACGTAGCCCAGCGTCTCAACTACCAGGGCGAAGGCAATGAGCCGGTCGAACGAATGATGAAAGATTTTTATCGCGTAACCCGGCGGGTGAGCGAGCTGAATCAGATGCTGCTGCAGCTGTTTGCCGAGGCCATTCTGGCCATCGATGCGACCGAAAAGCCACGCCCGCTGGATGAGGCCTTCCAGGTGCGAGGCAAGCTTATCGATCTGCGCGACGAGACGCTGTTTATCCGCGAGCCGGCCTCGATCATCCGCCTGTTCTACGTGATGGTTCGCCATCCGGAGATCACCGGCATATACTCCGCCACCCTGCGCCACCTGCGCCACGCCCGTCGCAACCTCAGCGGCCCGCTGTGCGAAATCCCGGAGGCGCGTCGGCTGTTTATGGCTATCCTGCGCCACCCGGGCGCGGTCAGCCGCGCGCTGCTGCCGATGCATCGCCACAGCGTACTCTGGGCCTACATTCCGGAGTGGGGCAATATTGTCGGCCAGATGCAGTTTGATCTGTTCCACGCCTACACCGTGGATGAACACACCATCCGCGTACTGCAAAAGCTGGAGAGCTTTGCCAATGAAGCCACCCGCCCGCGTCACCCGCTGTGCGTCGAGCTCTGGCCGCGTCTGCCACAGACCGAGCTGCTGCTGATCGCTGCGCTGTTTCACGACATCGCCAAGGGCCGTGGCGGCGATCACTCCATCCTTGGGGCGCAGGACGTGTTGGCCTTTGCCGAGCTGCACGGCCTTAACTCGCGCGAATCCCAGCTGGTCGCCTGGCTGGTGCGCCATCACCTGCTGATGTCGGTGACCGCCCAGCGGCGCGATATCCAGGATCCTACCGTCATTCAGCAGTTCAGCGAGGTGATGCAAAACGAAAATCGCCTGCGCTACCTCGCCTGCCTGACCGTCGCCGACATTTGCGCGACCAACGAGACGCTGTGGAACAGCTGGAAGCAGAGCCTGCTGCGCGAACTGTTTTTCGCCACCGAGAAACAGCTGCGCCGCGGAATGGAAAACAGCCCGGATCTGCGCGAGCGCGTGCGGCATCACCGCCTGCAGGCGCTGGCGCTGCTGCGCATGGACAATATTAATGAAGAGGCGCTGCACAACATCTGGGGCCGCTGCCGCGCCGACTATTTTCTGCGCCACACGCCAAACCAGCTGGCATGGCACGCCAGACACCTGATGGAGCACGACCTTAGCCAGCCGCTGGTGCTGGTCAGCCCGCAGGCCACGCGCGGCGGCACCGAAATTTTCATCTGGAGCCCGGATCGCCCTTACCTGTTTGCCACCGTCGCCGGCGAGCTGGATCGCCGCAACCTCAGCGTGCATGACGCGCAGATCTTTACCAGCCGCGATGGCATGGCCATGGATACCTTTATTGTGCTCGAACCGGATGGCAGCCCGCTGGCGCCCGATCGCCATGAGCAGACCCGTCACGCGCTGCTGCAGACCATCACCCAGACCCACTGGCAGCCGCCGCGCACCCGCCGCCAGTCCGCGCGACTGAAACACTTTACCGTCGACACCGAGGTGCGCTTTTTGCCTTCGCACAACAACCGCCGCACCTGGCTGGAGCTGGTGGCGCTGGACCAGCCCGGGCTGCTGGCGCGGGTCGGCGAGGTGTTTGCCGATTTGGGGATCTCGCTGCACGGCGCCCGCATCAGCACCATCGGCGAGCGCGTCGAAGATCTGTTTATCCTCGCTAACAGCGAACGCCGGGCGCTCGACGCCAATTTACGCCAGCAGCTGCAACAACGGTTGACAGAGGCCCTTAATCCAAACGATAAAGTGTGACCGAGATTTTATTTTCAGACCGTAGAACCCGAAAGAGAGAGTGTAATGCAACAACTTCAGAGCGTCATTGAGCGCGCCTTCGAACGCCGCGCCGACATCACCCCCACCAGCGTGGACACCGTTACCCGCGAAGCGATAACCCAGGTCATGGGCCTGCTCGACAGCGGCGCCCTGCGCGTGGCCGAGAAAATCGACGGCCAGTGGGTCACCCATCAGTGGCTGAAGAAAGCGGTACTGCTCTCTTTCCGTATTCATGACAATCAGGTGATGGAAGGCGCCGAAAGCCGTTTCTACGATAAAGTGCCGATGAAATTCGCGGATTACGACGAAGCGCGCTTTAAGCAGGAAGGGTTCCGCGTCGTGCCACCGGCGGCGGTGCGTCAGGGCGCGTTTATCGCCCGCAACACGGTACTGATGCCCTCCTATGTCAACATCGGCGCCTATGTCGATGAAGGCTCGATGGTCGATACCTGGGCCACCGTGGGATCCTGCGCCCAGATTGGTAAAAACGTGCACCTCTCCGGCGGCGTCGGCATTGGCGGCGTCCTGGAGCCGCTGCAGGCCAACCCGACGATTATTGAAGACAACTGCTTTATCGGCGCGCGCTCCGAAGTGGTTGAAGGGGTAATCGTGGAAGAGGGCTCGGTGATCTCGATGGGCGTTTACATCGGCCAGAGCACCAAAATCTACGATCGCGAAACTGGCGAAGTGCACTACGGCCGCGTCCCGGCGGGCTCGGTGGTGGTCTCCGGCAACCTGCCGTCAACAGATGGCCGCTACAGCCTCTACTGCGCGGTAATCGTGAAAAAGGTCGACGCAAAAACCCGCGGCAAAGTGGGCATCAACGAACTGCTGCGTACCATCGATTAATATCCACCGGGTCGCCCGTCGGCCCGGCATTTTTTCTTTACACTTCCCGCCCCCGCAAGCTGATTTGTGACACAGGTCAACTATCGCGTTTACTTTTTATCCAGGTCATAATCCGCGCCAGACTATTCCGGCCGACGCGCGCGTCCCGCTTTCCTCGGGCTATGACGCTGCTTTTCATGACTGCGCGCGCACGCTAACCTCTGTTACAGGACGCTAAGTTATGTATGACAATCTGAAAAGCCTGGGGATTCATCACCCCGACGATATCGATCGTTACAGCCTCCGCCAGGAAGCCAGTAATGACATTCTGAAGATCTACTTCCGTAAAGATAAGGGCGAGTTCTTCGCCAAAAGCGTGAAGTTCAAGTTCCCGCGGCAGCGCAAAACCATCGCCGCCGAAGGCAGCGGTTTTAGAGAGGTGCAGGAGATCAGCCCGAATCTGCGCTACATCGTCGACGAGCTGGACAGCCTCTGCCAGCGCGACCGCGCCGATGTCGATCTGAAGCGCAAAATCCTCGCCGATCTGCGCCATCTGGAAGGAGTAGTGACCAATAAAATCAGTGAAATCGAAGCCGATCTGGAAAAACTGACCCACGGGGGTCGCTAACCGGCTCGCGGTTTCCTTTGGCTTCAGGCCGGCATTCGCCGGCCTTTTTTATTGCTGCCGGGCAGGGTCGGCCCCCGCCGGCAGAACGCCAACGCGCGGCCCGGGACGCCGCCGCGGATCAGGCGGCGGCGCTCTGCGCAACATCGCGTCAGATTAGGCTGACGATTACTGCATCACCAGATACAGCGTATTGTCGCCACGCTGAATATTCAGCGCCAGCACTGACGGTTTACTGTCGAGGATCTTACGCAGTTCACCGAGATTCTGCACCGGCTGCTGGTTGACGCCAAGGATCACGTCATCTTTCTTCAGACCAATACGCGCCGCGGCGGTCCCCGGCTTCACGCTGTCCACCTTCACGCCCTTCTGCCCCTTCAGCTGGGTATTGCTCAGCTCGGCGCCCTCGATGCCGGTGTAAATATTGCCGGAGTCCACTTTATCCTGAGTACTCTGCTGCAGCTCCACGGTCACGTTGACCGGTTTGCCGTCACGCAGCATACCGAGGTTCATTTTGGTTCCCACCGGCAGCGATCCAATTTCGGCGCGCAGGGCGGCGAAGCTGGAAATGGCCTTACCGTTGAGCGAGACGATGACATCACCGGCCTTAATGCCGGCTTTTGCCGCCGACGAGTTCGCCAACACCTGGCTGACAAAGGCGCCGCGCTGGGCGTCCACGTTCATCGCTTTCGCCAGCTCAGAGTTCAGCTCGGTGCCCATGATCCCCAGCTCACCGCGTTTCACCTGGCCGTACTCCACCATCTGCGCGGTAAGGTTTTTCACCATATTGCTCGGGATAGCGAAGCCGATACCGATGTTGCCGCCGTCCGGCGCGAGGATCGCGGTATTGATCCCAATCAGTTCACCGTTCAGGTTCACCAGCGCCCCACCCGAGTTACCACGGTTAATGGCAGCGTCGGTCTGAATAAAGTTTTCGTAGTTTTCTACGTTCAGGCCGCTGCGGCCCAGCGCCGATACGATACCGGAGGTCACGGTTTCGCCAAGTCCGTACGGGTTTCCGATCGCCACGGTGTAGTCACCTACCCGCAGACTATCGGAATCGGCCAGCTTGACCGCGGACAGGTTCTTCGCATCTTTCAGCTGAATCAGTGCAATGTCGGAGCGCGGATCTTTACCGATCACTTTCGCGTCGTATTTGCGGCCATCGCTCAACTGAACCTGAATCTTGGTGGCGTTATCCACCACGTGGTTATTGGTGACCACGTAGCCTTTCTCAGCATTGATAACCACGCCGGAACCCAGCGCGCGGAAGGTCTCCTGCTGGCCGCCCGGAGCCCCCGGTGCGCCCGGTCCACCGCCCTGACACATTGGCGATCCCTGGAACGGCGAACCGTCCTGACAGAACGGCGAATTATCGCCAAAGAACTGCTGGAACTGCTGCGGCATACGCGGCGTGCGCACGGTAGTGCTGCCTTCAACGTTAATGCTCACCACGGAAGGCATCACCTTTTCCAGCATCGGCGCCAGGCTTGGCAGCGGTTGCGCCGCGGTCGTGGTCGAAGAAGAGGCGGTTTCCGCCGCGATGGCGGACGCGGGCCCGAGAGCCATTCCCAGGCTTAACGCTAATGCACTTAAGGCTAACGTGGTTTTTTTCATCTGTTTCATTCTCTGTAAGTAAGACGGAAGTCTGACCGGCTAGCGGGAATACGCGCGCAACGAGCGGGAGGTGAAATACCCGATAACCTTTGCTGAGGTCGCGCTATTCAGAGTCACTTTTTAACGCGAAGTTCAGCGCGTTTTTTTAGCGAAAAGTAAAAAATTATTGTCCCTCTTTACAAAACTCCGGCCGCTAGCACAGGGTTATTCAACCGCCATTAAACGACGATATTCATCCCAGGCAAACAGGTCGGTCATCCCACTAATATAGTCCTGAATTAAGCGGCAGCGATAATAGAACTCCCACAAGACAAAATGCTCGTCGTCGCGCGCGTATTGCGCGACCGCATCCATATAGGCCGTACGAAATGACGATGACAGCTTATGGTACAGGCGGGTTTCAATCGGATGACTGCGCAGGCTGTCCTCCCTCACCAGGCGACTAAAGGTCGGCTGATCCAGGGCCAGCAGGCAGCGATAAATATCCAGCAGACCGCTCATCACCCGATAGCCCTGCAGCTCCAGCTGCTCCACTTCCGGATGGTTAAACACGTGTCGCGCCGCCACATTTTTAAAAATAGCCAGCAGCTGACTGGCGCTGGAGCCATCCTCCAGCAGCGCCTGGTCAAAATGCCCTTCGTAGACGGCAGCGATATTATCAATAAAGCGACCGGCGGCGTGCGGCACCAACTGCGCCACAGTATTGACGCGTAAATACATAAAAAACTGATCGTCATTAATCCCGGCGGAACGACTATTTCGGGCTTTCTCCAGCGCGTTGGTCACCACGTTATCAAACAGATCGCCGGGCAGCGAGGTTCCCCACTGCTGGCATAAATGCGTATACAGCTGCGGCACGCTAAAAATACGCTTCTCTACCGCATCTTCCAGATCGGCCACGCAATAAGAAATATCGTCCGCCGCTTCCATTATCCAGGTCAGCGGAAAGCGATTGTATTCCGCCAGCTGCAGTGCATCACGCAGGCGGGCAACGTAGTCGGCCTCCGCCAGATAATAGCCGGGCTTTTTCATCAGATAGCGGTGGCTGTCGGCCAGCGGCCCCGGCACCCAGGCGGGGCGGGTATATTTCAGGATACAGCCCACCTGCGCCCACGTCAGGTTTAAGCCCAGCAGCGTATGCACCAGCCGAATCGCCTGCGCGTTACCCTCAAAGTGGCTGAGATCGCAGTCGATCTTTTGCCACAGGCTGGCCTGTGCGGGGGTCATCGCCGCCGGCGCTATCGGCACCAGCGTCGGCAGCTGCTGCCGGAACCAGTCATTGATCGCCGCTTCGCCAAAGTGGCCAAACGGCGGATTGCCAATATCATGCATCAGGCAAGCCATCTCGACGATGCTTTCAAACGGGCCGCCGAGATCGCTCAGCCCGTAGCGGGCGATCATCCCCATCTCAGACAGCCGGGTCAGGATCTCTTTGGCGATATAGCGCCCTACCTGCTGGACTTCCAGCGAGTGGGTCAGCCGCGATCGCACCGCGGCGTTACGCTCAAGGGGGAACACCTGGGTTTTTTGCTGCAGGCGACGGATCGCCGCGGAGTTAATTATCCTGCCGCGATCGCTTTCAAAAATGCGCAGAATCTCGTGGGGATCCCTGACCGCTTCCGGCGAGCGGTAACAACGGCGATAGTTAATTTTGCGGCTGAAATCGATATGGCTCATCCCTTCTCCTTGATGCTGGCCGCACGCCCGCCGCGGCAACAGTAGCGCCGGACGGCTGCCATGATAGACTAGGCGCCGGCAACAATGCACATACTGACACTATAGGGGAGAGGCCCGATGAAAGCAGGTATTATTGGCGCGATGGAGCAGGAAGTGACCCTGCTGCGCGACAAAATGGAGAATCGTCAAACGCTGACGCTGGCGGGCTGTGAAATCTATACCGGTACCCTGAACGGCGTAGACGTGGCGCTGTTAAAATCCGGCATCGGCAAAGTTTCGGCGGCGCTGGGCACCACCCTGCTGCTGCAGCTGTGCCAGCCCGATCTGATAATCAATACCGGCTCCGCCGGTGGCCTGGATGCCAGCCTGAAGGTGGGCGACATCGTTGTCTCCGATGAAGTGCGCTACCACGACGCCGACGTCACCGCCTTTGGCTATCAGCCGGGACAAATGGCCGGCTGCCCGGAGGCCTTTGTTGCCGACAGCAACCTGATTGGCGCCGCCGAGCGCTGCATCGCCCAGCTCGGCCTGCACGCGGTGCGCGGGCTGGTGGTCAGCGGCGATGCCTTCATCAACGGCGCTGAGCCGCTGAACCGCATTCGGCACGCCTTCCCCAAAGCGATCGCCGTCGAGATGGAAGCCACCGCCATTGGCCACGTCTGCCATAACTTTGGCGTGCCCTTTGTGGTGATCCGCGCCATCTCCGATGTGGCCGACAGCGAGTCTCACCTGAGCTTCGATGCATTCCTCAGCGTGGCGGCCACGCAGTCCTCGCGGATGGTAGAAGCGCTGCTGGCCGGGCTGCGTGCCTAAGCTGCGGTGGGCGATCGCCCTGCTGCTGCTGCTGCCACTGCTGGCACCGGCGGCCGCGCTGCGGGTGGTTACCCTCGCCCCGCACCTGACCGAGCTGGCGTTTGCCGCCGGGATCGTGCCGGTTGGGGTCAGCGACTACGCCGATTACCCCGCGGCCGCGCGCGCCCTGCCGCGAGTCGCCAGCTGGCAGGGGGTGAACATTGAGCGGGTACTGGCTCTGCGACCGGACGTGGTGCTGGCCTGGCGCGGCGGTAATCCGCAGCGTCAGGTGGAGCAACTGGCGGCGCTCGGCGTCCGCATCATGTGGATCGACAGCGACAGCCTGAGCGGGATCAGCGCGGCCCTTGACCGGCTGGCGACAATCAGTCCGCAGCCGCAGCAGGCACATCAGCAGGCGCAGGCGCTGCGCGACGGCTTTGCCGCCCTGCGCCGGCAATATCATCGCGACCGGCCGCTGCCGGTCTTTTTACAGTTTGGCGATCGTCCGCTGTTCACCGCCGCCGGTCAGACGGTGCAAAATGAAGTGCTGACGCTGTGCGGCGGCCGCAATCTGTTTGCCGACAGCCGCGTGCCCTGGCCGCAGGTGAGCCGTGAGCAGGTGCTGGCGCGGCAGCCGCAGGCCATCGTCATCCCCGGCGATGCCGCCCACGCTACGGCGGTCAGCGCCTTCTGGCAGCCGCAGCTCAGCGTCCGGGTGATTGCCGTCGCGGATGACTGGTTCAGCCGCCCCGGCCCGCGCCTGCTGCTGGCCGCGCGGTCGCTCTGTCAGGCGCTCGCCGCGCGCTAAAGTTTCTTGCCGTCCTGCCGTTAATCATCACAACCGGCGGTATCCCGCCACCGCCTTTGGGCTCTGCCCGCTTACACCAGGATAACACCATGAGAACGCTGATTATCGCCGGCGGGCTGATGATGACGGCTTCCCTGTGCGCCGGCACGCTGGGTGGCAGCATCACCGCCAGGCTGGAGATCACCGCCCGCTGTCACATTGACGGCCTACACGCCTCGGCGGAGCACCTGCCGGTGGTGCGGTGCTCACATCCCGGCGTCTTACCGCCCAAAATAACGGCATCGCTGGCGGTCGATCCCCTGACGCAGCAGGCGCAGCGCTGGATAACCGTCGAGTGGTGAGTGACAGCGAACCGGTAGCATGAAGGCAGAAGGCAGGGAAAAAACAGAACGCGGGCGCGAGCGCGCCCGCGGAGTCCTCAGATACTGAATGAGGAGCCGCACCCGCAGGTGCTTTTTGCATTGGGGTTGGTGACCACAAAGCGGGATCCTTCCAGCCCTTCGGTATAATCCACGGAGCCGCCCACCAGATATTGCAGGCTCATCGGATCGACCACCAGCGAGACGCCAGATTTTTCGATGGTCATGTCGCCATCGTTAACCTTATCGTCAAAGGTAAAACCGTACTGGAAACCGCTACATCCCCCGCCGGTGATATACACGCGCAGCTTCAGCGCCGGATTCTCCTCGTCGGCAATCAGGTTTTTCACCTTGCTGGCCGCCGCGTCGGTAAACTGCAAAGGCAGGGCTACATCGTCACTCATTTTATACTCCAGTCATCTGCCGGACGACCAACCGCCCGGCAGCTTAAAATTCAACCACGCTGTTTGACATTATCACCTGGCACGACAGCGCATTCAAGCTGCGCGGCGGTCCCGGCCGGCAGCGGCTCACTCTGCGTCCGGGCCAGCGTCCGCGCCAGCAGCGCCGAATAGAGCGGCTTTCCGCCAAGAAACTGCGCCATCAGGGTCGCTCCGAGGCACGTAATGATCATCGCCAGAATCAGCTGATAGTTATCGGTCATCTCCAGCACCAGCACAATGCCGGTCAGCGGTGCGCGCACCGAGGCGGCAAACAGCGCCCCCATACCGGCGATCGCAAAAGTGGCGGTCTGCAGCTCATACTGCGGGAACCAGGCCGCACAGAGCGTGCCATAAGCGGTCCCGAGCAGGGTACCCAGCGCCAGCATTGGAGCAAAAATGCCCCCCGGCGCGCCGGAGCCAAAACATAAAATGGTCATCACCATCCGCAGCAGAAAAATCAGCAGCAGCGCGCTGATACCGTAGTGGCCTTCGGCAGCCAGCGGGATCAGCGCGTAACCGCCGCCGACCAGTGCCGGTTTAACAACCGCCAGCACCCCGCATATCCCGCCGAGCAGCGCCGCCGTCAGCATCACCCGCGATAACCGATCGCCATGGTGACGGGCAAACCAGTCTTGGGTCCGAAAAATTAGCTGGTTAAACAACACGCCCACCAAACCAAAAATCATCCCCAGCAGCAGATACAACCACAGCGTGTTAACCGGCGCGGTGGTGAACTGTCCCATGGTGATCACCGCCTGCTCGCCATTAAACAGGCGCCAGACCACGCTGGACATGATCACCCCGATAAACACGGCTTTTATTGAGATCAAATTGTAACGAAACTGCGGCCGCATCTCTTCGATGATAAACAGGATGCCGGCCAGCGGCGCATTGAAAGCCGCAGAGAGTCCGGCCGCCGCACCGGTCGCCAGCAGCGAGTGGCGAGCTTCACCGCTGCGCAGCCGACAGATATCCAGCACCATCCGCCCCAGATTGCCGCCAAGCTGCACGGTCGGCCCCTCGCGTCCCAGTACCATGCCGGCCCCGAGTGTGCCCAGCCCGCCAAAAAATTTCACCGGGATCACCCGCCACCAGCGCACCGGACGCAGCTCCTCCAGCGCCCCCTCGATCTCGGGAATCCCGGATCCCCCCGCTTCGGGCGCGAAGCGTCGCACCAGATAATAACCGAGCATCGCCAGCAGCGCCGACAGGACAAAGGCCGCCGGCCAGAGCAGCCAGTCGTGCTGCGTCAGGTCGCTCAGCGTGTTCAGCCGAGCCTGCCCCACCGCCTGCACGGCTTTATCAAACAGAACGCCAACGAGGCCCGCCAGCGTTCCGACGACCGCCGCCATCAGCAAAATGATCAGCGGCGTTTTGTCGCGATGAATCCGTTGCCGCAGTATCGCGCCGCGGCTGACGGGAGGAAACGTCTCAGTAGTGTTCATCGGTATAATCAAATTAGTAAGCGTATTAACTATCATACGCGGTTTGTCGCAGGATGCCTTAACCGCGCATCATTCCCTGCGCCCGTTTCCCCGGCGCGCCACTTCCCTTACAATAATGGCGTCATATATTAACCGTCAGGAGTCTCCATGAGTAAGTCAGAAAACCTGTATGCCCGGGCGCAGCAGTTGATCCCAGGTGGCGTCAACTCGCCCGTGCGCGCCTTTACCGGCGTCGGCGGCGTACCGCTGTTTATCGAACGCGCTGAAGGAGCCTGTCTGTACGACGCGGATGGCAAAGCTTATATCGATTACGTCGGTTCCTGGGGACCCATGGTGCTGGGCCATAACCACCCGGCAATCCGCGATGCGGTGATTGAAGCCGCCACCCGTGGCCTCAGCTTCGGCGCGCCGACCGAGATGGAAGTGAACATGGCGCAGCTGGTCACCGAGCTGGTCCCCACCATGGACATGGTGCGCATGGTCAACTCCGGCACCGAAGCCACCATGAGCGCCATTCGCCTGGCGCGGGGATTTACCGGCCGCGATAAGATTATCAAGTTTGAAGGCTGTTATCACGGTCATGCTGATTGTCTGCTGGTGAAAGCCGGCAGCGGTGCACTGACGCTGGGTCAGCCGAACTCCCCTGGCGTCCCGGCCGATTTTGCCCGCCATACCCTGACCTGCACCTTCAACGATCTCAGCACGGTGCGCGCGGCATTTGAGCAGTACCCGGAGGACGTTGCCTGCATTATCGTTGAGCCGGTGGCCGGCAACATGAACTGCATTCCGCCGCTGCCTGACTTTCTGCCCGGCCTGCGGGCACTCTGCGATGAGTTCGGCGCACTGCTGATCATCGACGAAGTCATGACCGGTTTTCGCGTGGCGCTGGCCGGTGCCCAGGCCCACTACGGCGTAGTGCCGGACCTGACCTGCCTCGGTAAAATCATCGGCGGCGGGATGCCGGTAGGCGCTTTTGGCGGCCGTCGGGAAGTGATGAACGCGCTGGCGCCCACCGGTCCGGTCTATCAGGCCGGTACGCTTTCCGGTAATCCGGTCGCGATGGCGGCGGGCTTCGCCTGCCTGAGCGAAGTGGCGAAGCCGGGCGTGCACGAGACCCTGACCCGTCTGACCACCCAGCTGGTCGATGGCCTGCGGGCGGCGGCCAGCGCCGAAGGTATTCCGCTGGTGACTAACCACGTTGGCGGCATGTTTGGCCTGTTCTTTACCGATGCCGACAGCGTCACCTGCTATGCGGACGTGACCCGCTGCGATATCGATCGCTTCCGTCGCTTCTTCCATCTGATGCTGGAAGAGGGAGTCTATCTGGCCCCGTCGGCGTATGAAGCTGGCTTTATGTCGGTGGCCCATACCGCAGCGGATATTCAGCAGACCGTTGACGCGGCCCGCCGCTGCTTTGCCAAACTGAAATAATCCTGCCGGCCCTCCCCCCCGGGGAGGGCCCTTAGCCACGCCGCAGCAGCCACACAAACCACGGCGCGCCGATAAAGGTCGCCAGCAGTCCGGCCGGAATCTGGTCCGGAAACGCCAGCATTCTGCCGCACCAGTCCGCCACCAGCATGATGCCACCGCCCAGGCAGGCCGCGATAAACAGCTGCGGCAGCGCGCGGCGAAAGCCCAGCATCCGCGCCATATGCGGCGCCATCAGGCCGATAAAACTCAGCGGCCCCACCGTCAGCGTAGCCCCGGCGGTGAGCAGTGCCGCCAGCCCAAACAGCAGCAGACGCGTTGGGGTCAGCGCCACGCCCAGCGAGCGGGCCGTCACGTCACCCAGCGGCAGCAGCGTCAGCCAGCGGCGGCACAGCGGAGCCAGCAGCAGCCCCGCCAGCGCCAACAGCAGCGCATGGCGCGCGCCGGCGTCAGTCATGTGCCAGGTCGAGCCGGAGAGCCAGGTCAGCAGCCCGGCCATCCGCGGATCGCCACTGGCAAGCAGCAGCATCAGCAGCGCGGTAAAGGCCGTAGTCAGACCGGTACCGGCCAGCAGCATACGCTGCGGCGAAAAGCCTCCGCGGCTGGCGACGGTCACAATCACCAGCAGGGTGATCAGCCCGCCGAGGGTGCCGGCCGGCAGCTGCCAGGCGGAAACATCGCCGGGCAGGAGCAGCATCAGTACCACCACGCCAAACGCCGCGCCGCTGCTGATCCCCAGCACTTCCGGGCTGGCCATTGGGTTTGCGGTTAATCGCTGAATCAGGCAGCCGGCCAGCGCCAGCATAACGCCGGCGGCCAGCGCGGCCATCACCCGCGGCGCACGCCACGGCAGCAGCTGCTGCCACAGCTCACCGCTGGCCCATACCCAGCCCGTCGGGCCGCGCCCGAAGGTGAGTGCTACGGCGATTGCCGCCGTCAGCGTCAGCGCGCCAAGCGTCAGCCACAGCAGCGGCCGCCGGCGCTCCACCGGCACGCGATCGCCCGCCGCCAGCGCCGGCGGCACCGAACCGGTGCGCAGACGCGGCAGCAGGCCCAGCAGCAGCGGCGCGCCGATCAGCGCGGTCAGCGTGCCGGTCGACAGGGTGATACCGCGCGCTGCCAGCCACCACACCACCTGATCGGCCAGCCACAGCAGCGTCGCGCCAAACAGTGGGGTCAGCAGCAGCCGCGCCGGCAGCCGGCGGGCGCCCAGCATCCGGGTCATCAGCGGCGCAAACAGGCCAATAAAGCCGATGATGCCGACCGCGCTGACCAGCTGCGCGCTCAGCGCAATCGCCAGCAGCAGCGTCAGCAGCCGCATCAGGCTCAGCGACAGACCGAGATTTTTCGCTACGCCATCATCCAGCCCCATCAGGGTCAGCGGCCGCAGCAGCGCCAGCGCCACCAGCCCGGCCAGTGCCAGACGCGGTGCCAGCAGGCGGACGTTTTGCCAGTCAATTTGATTCAGCGATCCGGTGCTCCACAAAAACAGCGACTGCAGCTGATCATGATGAAACAGCGCCAGAATCTGGTTCACCGCGCTGCAGTAGAGGCTCAGCACCAGCCCGGCGAGGATCAGGGTAACCGGCGACAACCGGCGCCCCCAGGCAATACCGAAGACGCAGGCGCCTACCAGCAGCGCGCCGGCCATCGCCGCCAGCGGCGCGCTGGCGGCTCCCCCGGGCAGCGCCCACAGCGCCGCCGCGGTCATCCCCAGCTGGGCACCGCTGGCCACGCCAAGCGTGGCCGGCTCCGCCAGCGGATTACGCAACACCTGCTGAAACAGCAGGCCGGCCAGCCCCAATCCGGCCCCGACCAGCAGCGACAGCGTCAGGCGCGGCAGCAGGCTGTAGTGAAACACCATCTCAGCAATCTGCTGACCGTCAGGGGCCACGACCGCCGGCCACCACTCCGCCACCGGCAGCGCGGCGCGCAGGTTAACCAGGGAAAGCAGCGCCGCGGCCAGCATCGGCAGTAGCCAACCGCCGGCAAGGCGCAGGGTAGCGACCTTCATGACGCCTCCAGTGCGTGTTCCAGCACGCGACAAAAGCGCAGCGCTGACAGGGTCGCGCCATACAGCCACACCCCCGGCGCGCTGACAAACTGGCGCTGACGAATAAACGGCAGCGACTGCCAGAGCGGACTTTGCGCCAGTTGTTGCAGCACCGCGGCGTTATCGTGATCAAAGCAGATTGCGCGCGCCGTGCGGACGCCGGCCAGCTGTTCGATCCCCACCTGCGCGCTGCCCCAGAAGTTGGTGTCGCCCCGCCAGGCATTTTGCAGCCCCAGCGCCTGCAGCACCTGGGCAAACAGGCTGTTCTCGCCGAGCACCAGCGCGTGGCGGGTATCCATCAGCGTCATCAGCAACAGCGGGCGATCGGCGAAGCGGGCGAGCCGCTGACGCGTCGCTGCCAGGGTGCGATCAACATCGGCAAGGTGGGCCTCGGCCCGATCCGCCATACCGAGACGCTCACCCAGCGCCAGTAGCGAACGCCGCGCCACCGCCAGCGGCTGACCGCTGCCGTCGTTAAAATCAAACGCCATCCCGGGCGCGATGCGCGCCAGCGCCTGCGGCGACGGGCCGTAGCCGCGGGAGTAAAGCAGCAGCGAGGGGTGCATTTGGGTTAACAGCTCCATGTTCGGCTCGGTGCGCAGCCCGACGTCCATCACTGTCGCCGGCAGCGCCGGTTCCTGCACCCACTGTCGCCAGGTCGGAATATCCGCCACGCCCATCGGCGTGACGCCGAGCGCCAGCAGCAGTTCGGCCGGTAGCCACTCCAGCGCCACCACGCGGGTCGGATCCGGCGGCGCGGCCGCGCGCAGCGGCGCGGAGAGCAGCAGCGGCGACAGCGCCATTGCCGTTAGCAGCCGGCGGCGAGATAACGCATTCATGGCCTCTCCTTACCAGACAAAACTGACCGGCGCCCCGCCGCCGGGGTGCGGCAGGATCCCCATCGGAATGCCGTAAATCTGCTCCAGCACCGCCGGCTGCATGATCGCCTGCGGCGTCCCGGCGGCGACCTGCTCGCCGCCGCGCAGCGCCAGCAGGTAATCACAGTAGCGCGCCGCCATATTGATGTCGTGCAGCACCGCAATCACCGTCAGCCCGCGCTGGTGACTCAGCGTGCGAATCAGCGCCAGTACTTCGACCTGATGGGCAATGTCCAGCGCCGACGTCGGCTCGTCGAGCAGCAGGCAGCGGCTATTTTGCGCCACCAGCATCGCGATCCACGCCCGCTGCCGTTCGCCCCCCGACAGGCTGTCCACCAGCCGGCCGGCAAAAGGCTTCAGGCCAACCAGTGCGATCGCCTCCTCTACCCGCTGGCGATCGTCCGCGCCAAAGCGCCCCAGCGCACCGTGCCACGGATAGCGCCCCATCGCCACCAGCTCGCGCACCGTCATGCCCTCGGCCGGCGGCAGCTGCTGCGGCAGATAGGCCACTTCCCGCGCCCAGGCGCCGTTTTTCCAGTCGCCGATCGGGCGCTGGTTAAGCAGCACCTCGCCGCTGCTGGCCGCATGATGGCGGCCGAGCATTTTCAGCAGGGTCGATTTGCCGGATCCGTTGTGACCGATCAGACCGCACACCTGACCGGCGGGAAAGGTCAGCGACAGCGGCTGAAGCAAGGTACGTCCCGGCACGCCAAAGCTGGCCTGGCGCAGGGTGAAAGTGGCTGCAGATTGCGGGTTGGATAACGACATAACACTCATTTAGCGGCGGGCGCATCAGCGCCCGGCGCGGGATGTTCAGAATCAGAAACGGAAGCTCGCGGTCCCAATGACCTGACGCTCGGCGCCCCAATAGCAGGCATAATCACGGTAGCAGCTGGAGACATAATCGCGGTCAAACAGATTCTTGACGTTGATCCCCACGCTGGATCCCGGCAGGCCAAAGCGTGCTAAATCATACTTCACGCCGGCATCCACCAGGGTGTACGGCGCCACGGCAAAGTTTTGGTTCACCTTATCACCGCCGCTATAGAGCCCCTGGCTCTGACCAACATAGCGCACGCCGGCCCCCAGCGTCAGGCCGGACAAGGCCGTCTCATGGAAGGTGTAGTCACTCCACAGCGAGGCAGTGTGCTTCGGCACCTGCACCGGCGTTTTGCCCTGCAGCAGGGTATCTTTGGTGTATTCAGCGTCGGTATAGGCGTACGCCGCGGTGAGGTTGACGTGATCGGTCAGCGCTGCCTTCGCTTCCAGCTCAACGCCGCGGGCGCGGATTTCCCCGTTCTGTACGCTAAACGTCGCGAGCGTGGGATCGGGGTTTGCCGTCAGGTTTTTGGTTTTGGTCAGCTGATACAGCGCCGCGGTGAGCACCAGCGGGCGATCTTTCGGCACATATTTTACTCCGGCCTCATACTGCTTCGCCCGCGAGGGATCAAAGGGCGTACCGCTGGCGCTGGTACCGCTATTGGGAATAAACGCCTCGCTGTAGCTGAAATAGGGCGCCACGCCGTTATCGAACACGTAGTTCAGCCCGCCGCGCCAGGTAAATGCCTGATCGTGCTGGGTCGAGCGTACCGCGCTGTCCCGGTTCAGCGCCGAGGTCATCAGATAATCGTAGCGGCCGCCGAGGGTCAGCACCCAGCGATCCCACGCCAGCTGATCCTGGGCGTAGAGACCGGTCTGCTCTTCACGGTTCAGGTAGCGATAAGGGAAGCCGGCCCCAACCATCTGATTGTTGCCATACTGCGGATTCAGTGCGCTGAGCGGCGCCGCACTGCCAAAGACGGCGTCGATATCATTGCGGGTGCGCTGGTAGTCCACCCCCATCAGCAGCGTGTGATCCAGCGGTCCGGTGGCAAACATCGCCTGCGCCTGAGTATCCACCGCAAACTGATTCAGCGTCTCCTGCGAGTCCGCATAGCTGCGCAGAATGCGGTTATTCGTGGCGTCATAGCCGCTGCCGTAGATGCTGTGGTAGTCGGTGCGCAGATCGGCGTAGCGCAGGTTCTGGCGCACGGTCCAGGTGTCGTTAAACGTATGCTCGGCGCTGTAGCCGATAAGCTTGGTGGTGCGGGCAATTTTGTTGCCTTTATCGCCCTCGTCAAAGTCTGTCGGCAGCTTGTGCTGCTGCCCGCTGGCGTCGACGATCGGCACCACGGTGCCCTCGCGCGGCAGCCAGCCATAATAGCCGGTCTGCGGCTCATTCTGGAAATAGCTCAGCAGCGTGACGCTGGTGTTCTCATCCGGGCGCCAGCTAAACGATGGCGCAATTGCATAGCGCTTCTCTTTGTTCATCGCCTGCTGGGCGTCCTGGTCTTTCGCCAGACCGGTCAGGCGATAGCTGTAGACGCCGTTATCGTCCAGCGAGCCGCCGAAGTCAAAGCCGGTCGCAAACAGGTTATCGCTGCCCATCTGGAACTGCACCTCGCGCTGGGTGGCAAAAGTCGGGCGCTTGCTGATCATCGCCACCACGCCGCCCGGGTTGCTTTTGCCGTACAGCACCGACGCCGGGCCGCGCAGCAGCTCGGCGCGCTCGAGGAACCAGGGGTCAATGGCAAACTCGGAGAAGTTATTGCCCTGCAGCTTCAGTCCGTCAAGGTACTGATTGGTATTGGTCTCGCTGAAGCCGCGAATGGATAACGCATCGAAGACCGATGAGCTGCCGCGGTTGCTGAAGACCCCCGGCGAGTAGCTAAACGCTTCTTTCACGCTGCTCACCGCCCGGGTGGCCATCTCTTCGCGGGTGACTACCGACACCGACTGCGGATTTTTTTCAATGGCGGTATCGGTTTTGGTCGCGGTAGCGGATCGCTTCGCGGCGATGGTTGGCGCCGGCCCCCACGCGCTCTCCTGCACGGCGGCAGCGCCGTCGCCGGACACGGTCAGGGTCTCTTCTGCCCAGCCGGTGACCGGTGCGGCCAGCGTCAGGGCGATCAACATCGCCAGGGGTTTTCTGGTGGTAGACAGCGGAAAAAACGCGCGCGCGTTCGGCATGGTAGCAATCTCTGATGAATGTAAATAATAAGGATTAACGAACGTAAACGAGAATTATTATTATGCGGCTCAGATAATATGCGAAGCCCGGTCTGCTCCGCAAGTATTATGCGGCGCGCAAGCGCGGATGCAACCGGATGTGCTGTCTGTGGGGGGCTATCGTCCCGGCACTGTCGAGAAAAAAGGCCGGTCTGATGACCGGCCTGATGGGCGATTATTTGCCGAACATGTCCTTGATCCAGCCGGCAACGCCATCGCTCTCCTGTTGTCCGCCCGCCGCGGCGGGCTGCTGTTGCTGTTGCTGTTGCTGTTGCTGTTGCATCAGCTGCTGTTGCTGCTGTTGGCAGAGCGCGCTGGCATCGGTGGTCCACACCGGCAGCGTACGCCAGGTGCTGCTGGCGCCGTCGCAGACAAAGTTACCGGCGGAGTCAACGTTCATCGGCGCAATATCCTCCGGCGGCGTCAGGTTCAGCGGCAGCGGCGACTGATTAGCCAGGTAGCGGCTGTACAGCTGCATCGCGCCGCTTGAGCCGTACAGCTTGCTCGGCTGGTTGTTATCGCGCCCCATCCAGGTGATCGCCACCTCTTTGCCGTCAATGCCGGCGAACCAGCTGTCGACCAGGTTATTGGTGGTCCCGGTCTTGCCAGCAAGGTGAATGCTTGGGTATTTCGCCCCCAGCGCGCGCGCGGTGCCGCGCTCGGCCACCTGCTGCATGGTGTACAGCGTCAGATACGCGGCCTGCGCCGGCACCGCCCGCTCCGCCTGCGGGAAGCTCTGATACAGCACCGTTCCGTCTTCGGCAATCACCGAACGCAGCGCCGACAGCGTCGCGCGGTTACCGCCGCTGGCGATGGTCTGGAACGCCTGCGCCACTTCAATCGGCGTCAGGTTCAACGCTCCGAGCAGCATTGCCGGCACCGGATGCAGCTGATCTTTCGGCAGACCCAGTTTTACCCAGGTCTCCACCACCTGCGGCAGACCGAGCGTCATCCCAAGGTTCACCGTTGGCACGTTCATGGAGTTGGTCAGCGCATCCACCAGCATCACTTTACCGCTGAAGCGGCGGTCATCGTTCTGCGGACGCCAGACCTGACCGTTAGGCTGTTTCAGCGCGATCGGCTCATCGGCGATCCAGCTGTTCAGCCGGTAAGTATCCGGCTGGCTGAGCGCGGTCAGGTAGGTGGCCGGTTTGGCCAGCGATCCGATCGAGCGTCGGGCCTGCAGCGCGCGGTTGTAGCCGGCGAACTGCGGATCGGCGCCGCCAACCATCGCCCGCACTTCACCACTAAAGCGATCGACGATAACCATTGCACTCTCGAGATCGTTAACACCGCGCGCCTTACGCAGCGCCGGCACGCCCTCTTCCACCGCTTTTTCCGCGGCGTCCTGCGAAATCGGATCGAGGGTAGTAAAGATCTTCACGCCGGAGAGATCTTTCACTTTGTCGCCCAGTTTGCCCTGCAGCTCATTGCGCACCATCTGCATGAACGCCGGCTGCGGGGTGATCACGCCTCCCTTCGGCTGCACGCCCAGCGGGCGTGCTGACAGCATGTCATACAGCTCCTGGTCAATTACCTTCTGCTGCTGCAGCAGGCGCAGCACCAGATTACGCCGCTCCAGCGCCAGCTTCGGATTGCGCCACGGGTTATACAGCGAGGCGCCTTTCACCATGCCCACCAGCAGTGCCTGCTGATCGAGGCTCAGCTCATCCACCGGGCGGCCAAAATAGTAGAGGCTGGCCAGCGGAAAGCCGCGGATCTGATCGTTACCCGCCTGACCGAGATACACCTCATTCAGGTACAGCTCAAGGATGCGGTCTTTGCCGTAGCGCGCATCCATGATCAGCGCCATGTAGGCCTCGTTGGCTTTACGCCACAGCGAACGCTCATTGGTCAGGAACAGGTTTTTCACCAGCTGCTGCGTCAGGGTACTGCCACCCTGCACCGCCCGCCCGGCGGTGATGTTGGCCAGAAACGCGCGGCCAATCGAATACAGGCTGATCCCGTCATGCTGATAGAAATGGCGGTCCTCAGTGGCAATCAGCGTGTCCACCAGTAAATCCGGGAAGCCGGCGCGGGGCACAAACAGCCGCTGCTCGCCGTTAGGCGACTGCAGCATGGTGATCAGCCGCGGGTCAAGGCGGAAGAAGCCAAAGTCACGGCCGCTGTCGAGGTTGCGGATTGCCGTCAGCCGGTTACCGCTAAAGCTCAGCCGCGCGCGGATCTGTCCCTCTTTACTGTCCGGGAAGTCGAACGGTCGGCGGATAAGCTCAATGCTGTTGCCCTGAACGGTAAACTCACCCGGGCGCGTCATGCGCGTGACCTGGCGATACTGTGTGCCTTCAAGCAGCTTAATCATTTCGGCCTTGTCATAGGCCATGCCGGGTTCGAGGTTGACCATCCGCCCATACACCGCCGCGGGCAGCTGCCACACTTTGCCGTCGATGCGGCTGCGAATCTGCGAATCAAGATAAACGCCGTACGCCGCCATCAGCACGATAACGATCAGCAGCAGCTTAATAATCAGCCCCAGCCAGCGGCGCTTTTTGCGCGGCGGTGCGCCCTTTTTACCTTTACGGGGCATCGCTACCTCCTCCTCATCGTCATAGTCATCCTGATACTCCTCGTCATACTCGTCTTCCCTGCGGCGTCCGCGCTTACGCGGTGGGGCAGGCGTTTTGCCCTTACGCCCAATCGGTTCACGATCGTTCCCAGACATCGTTATGCTTCTCCAGGGGGGAGCCATCGGCGGGGCCGATTACTCTGTGCTTGTGGCCAGCGGGATGAAAGAGGAACCGTCTGAAAGACGCTGCCGCTCATCCGGCCGAAAGCCCTTCGCCGCTCAGGCGGAAGGGGTAAATTTTTTGCTGCGGCGGGTCGGCAGCGTGGTGGCCGGATCGTCCGGCCAGAGGTGTTTAGGGTAGCGCCCCTTCATCTCTTTTTGCACCTCCGACCACGCACCGCGCCAGAATCCGGCCAGATCGCTGGTCACCTGCAGCGGCCGCTGCGCCGGCGACAGCAGCTCCAGCACCACCGGCACCCGTCCTTCCGCCACCCGCGGCGTATCGGCCTCGCCGTACATCTCCTGCACGCGCACCGCCAGCGCCGGCGGATTATCGGGGTCATAGCGCAGCGCCAGCCGGCTGCCGGTCGGCACAGTGTAATGAGTTGGTAGCGCACTATCCAGCCGTTGACGCTGGGACCATGTGAGTAATTGTAAGAGCGCCTGGCTGAGGTCGATTTGCTGCAGCTGGCGCACGTCCTGTACGCCCGCCAGCTGCGGCAACAGCCAGCGATCCAGCGATGCCAGCAAGGCCTCATCGTCCACCGCCGGCCACGCCTCCTCCGGCAGCCAGCGTGCGGCACAGCGCAGCCGCAGACGCAGCTGGCTGGCAGCGGGCGTCCAGTTCAGCACCGCCAGCCCTTTGCGCGCGATCCAGCGCAGCATCGCCTGCTGCAGCACTGCCGCGTCGGGACGCGCCAGCGGCTGCTCGCGCAGTACCAGCTGACCAATCTGTTCGCGCCGCAGCGCACGCAGCGTGCCGCGCGCCTCGTCCCACTCCACTTCGGTACGGGTTTGCACCAGTTCCGGCAGCGCGGCCAGCAGGGCGTCCAGCACCACCGGCAGCGCCTGTATGATCCGCGCATCGGCCTGGGCTTGCCCCTGCAACAGCAGCGGCACCAGCAGCCATTCATAGCGGGTAAGCGCATCGTCTTCCGCCAGCATCGCGCCGACGCCGTTGGCCAGCTGATAGCGTCCCTGCGCACCGCGCCGTCGCGCCAGCCGGTCAGGCCAGGCCTGCGCCAGCAGCGCCGCTGCCAGCGCCACGTCGGGCGATCCGCCGCGGATCCCCAGGCGCTGCTGAAGCTGGCGCGCCCGCTGCTGCCAGTGATGCTGCGGTCGCCAGAAGGCTTCGCGCAGATCGCCGCTGCCGCCGCGCGGCGGCTCTTCGACGATCGCCGCCAGCAGCGCGGCGGTGGCTACCGCATCGGGCTTGTCACCCGCGGCCACCAGCATCGCGCTAAGGCGCGGATCGCTGCCCAACGCCGCCATCCGTCGCCCGCGCGCGCTCAGTTGCCCATCGGCCGCGAGTGCGCCCAGCTGCTGCAGTAGCCGATCGGCCGCCTGCAGGGCGCCGGCCGGCGGCGTATCCAGCCAGTTTAACGTCTCCACTTGCTGGCAGCCCCACTGCAGCAGCTCCAGCCGCAGGCCGCTGAGATCGCTTTGCAGGATCTCCGGCTCTGCGTGAGCCGGGGCGCGTTCGGCCTGCTCCTTGCCCAACAGGTGGAGACAGAGGCCCGGGGCCAGACGGCCGGCGCGGCCGGCGCGCTGGGTCATCGATGCCTGACTGATCCGCTGGGTCACCAGCCGGGTCAGGCCGCTTTTGCTCTCAAACAGTGCCGCCCGCTCCAGCGCACTATCCACTACCAGGCGAATGCCCTCGATGGTCAGGCTGGTCTCAGCAATATTGGTGGCCAGCACCACTTTGCGCCGTCCCGGCGGGGCCGGCAGAATCGCTTTCTGCTGCGCCGCCAGCGGCAGGGCGCCGTACAGCGGCGCCAGATCGGTATCCTCCGCCACGTTGCCAGCCAGCAGGCTCTGCACCCGCTGGATCTCACCCACGCCGGGTAAAAACAGCAGCAGCGATCCGGACGCCTCGCGCAGCAGTCCCAACACCGCTTTCGCTACCGCCTCATCCGCGCGCAGGTGGCCCGGCAGCGCCTGATAGCGGCGCTCCACCGGATAGCTGCGCCCCTCAGAGACGATGAGCGGTGCGTCAGGCAGCGCCTCGCGCAGACGGCTATTGTCCAGCGTCGCCGACATCAGCAGCAGTCGCAGATCGTCGCGCACGCTCCCCTGCACGTCGCGCAGCAGCGCCAGCGCCAAATCCGCCTGTAAGCTGCGCTCGTGAAACTCGTCGAGGATCACCAGGGAAACGCCCTCCAGTAGCGGATCCTGCTGCAGCTGACGGGTGAGGATCCCTTCGGTCACCACCTCCAGCCGGGTGCGGGCACTGACGCAGCTCTCCGCGCGCATGCGGTAGCCGACCGTCTCGCCGGGCGACTCGCCGAGCTGTTCCGCCAGCCGCTGGGCGACATTGCGCGCCGCCAGCCGCCGCGGTTCCAGCAGGATAATACGACCGGGCAGGCCGGCCTGCTGCAGCAGTTGCAGCGGGAGCCACGTTGATTTGCCCGCGCCGGTTGGGGCAACCAGCAGCACCTGGGGGGATGTGCGCAGCGCCGCGAGCAGGTCGGGCAGGACGGCACTAACGGGAAGTTGTTCCACGCGGGATTCCTGAGTCCTGGTTTTCTGATGAGCGGCATTGTAGCATTTGCCCGCTCACCCGGAGGATGCAATGACACAACCGACGCGCCTGTTTTTTGGCATCGCCCTGCCAACGTCCGTTCAGCGGGCGCTGATCGCCTGGCGGTCCACCGCCTTCCCGGCCGAAACCGGTCGCCCGGTGGCGGCCGCGAATCTGCACCTGACGCTGGCTTTTCTCGGCGATGTCACCCCCGGCCAGCAGGCGCGGCTAAGCGCGCAGGCCGGGCGCATTCGCCAGCGCCCCTTTCGCCTGGCGCTGGATGACGCCGGCCACTGGCCCGCCTCCGGCGCGGTGTGGATCGGACCGCACCGCGCCCCGCGCGGTCTGCACCAGCTGGCGACGCTGCTGCGCTCGCAGGCGGCACGCGGCGGCTGTTATCAGAGCCCGCTGCCGTTTCACCCGCACGTCACGCTGCTGCGCGGCGCCACCCGCCCGGTCGCTCTGCCACCGCGCACCTTTCACTGGTCCTTTCCGGTGAGCCAGTTTAGCCTGTTCGCCAGCGAATCAAGCCGCGGCGGGGTTCGCTACCGCCCGATTGCCCACTGGCCGCTCACCGACGAGGATACCCATGCGCTTTGATCCCCCCCTGCAGCCTGCGCGGCTGATTGCCCGCTACAAACGTTTTCTGGCGGATGTGGTGACCGCCGACGGCAAGACGCTGACCCTGCACTGCGCCAATACCGGCGCGATGACCGGCTGCGCCACTCCCGGCGATACCGTCTGGTATTCCACTGCCACCGGCGCCGGCAGAAAGTACCCCCAAAGTTGGGAGTTGACGGAAACCGCCGCGGGTCATTTCATCTGTGTGAATACGCTGCGCGCCAACGCGCTGGTAAAAGAAGCGCTGCTGGCCGGCAGCCTGCCCGAACTGGCAGGTTATCGTCACTGCCGCGCTGAAGTAAAATACGGTACGGAAAGCAGTCGAATTGATTTCCAGCTTCAGGAAGAAAATCGCGCTAACTGCTATATTGAAGTGAAATCGGTGACGCTGTTACATCAGGGCAAAGGCTACTTTCCCGATGCGGTCACGACCCGCGGACAAAAGCACCTGCGCGAGCTGATGAGCGTCGTCCGTGACGGGCACCGTGCAGTGTTGTTATTTGTCGTGATGCACACGGGCATTGAGGACGTTTCCCCGGCCCGGCATATTGATGCGGCCTACGCAGAGTTACTGGTTCAGGCACAACGCAGCGGCGTGGAGTTACTGGCTTACCGCGCCACCTTGTCGCCGGCAGGTATGAATTTATGCGAACCGATCGCGCTGGTGTTGTAATCATCATCGCGATTTGCTGTTATAAGCCGCGCTGAGCGCCGCGTTAATACGCGTTCTCTCACAGGCTTGTCAAGGTGCGCTGAGGAATAATTGCCAACGGCAATCGCTTCTGCTATTTATAGCGGCCTGTTTTTTTCCCCTATGGGGATCGATAGTGCGTGTTATCCAGGAGAAACAACATGCAAGAAGGGCAAAACCGTAAAACATCGTCCCTGAGTATCCTCGCCATCGCTGGGGTGGAGCCGTATCAGGAGAAGCCGGGCGAAGAGTACATGAACGAAGCCCAGCTTGAGCACTTCAGGAAAATTCTTGAGGCCTGGCGCAATCAGCTCAGGGATGAAGTCGACCGCACCGTATCGCACATGCAGGATGAAGCGGCCAACTTCCCCGACCCGGTGGATCGCGCCGCGCAGGAAGAGGAATTCAGCCTCGAACTGCGTAACCGCGACCGCGAGCGTAAGCTTATCAAGAAGATCGAGAAGACGCTGAAGAAAGTGGAAGATGACGATTTCGGCTTCTGCGAATCCTGCGGGGTAGAAATTGGCATTCGTCGCCTCGAAGCGCGTCCAACCGCCGATCTGTGCATTGATTGCAAAACGCTGGCAGAAATCCGCGAAAAACAGATGGCTGGCTAAGGTGCCACCGGACAGCCGTGGAGAGGTCCTCACTGCTCTCTTCACGGCATTTGCCTGACCATGACCGCAGATACCCCCTATATTGGGCGCTTCGCCCCTTCTCCCTCTGGTGACCTCCATTTCGGCTCTTTGCTTGCCGCGCTCGGCAGCTGGCTGCAGGCCCGCGCCCATCGGGGCCTGTGGCGGGTGCGCATTGAAGATATCGATCCGCCGCGCGAAGTGCCCGGCGCGGCCGACCGCATTCTCCGCCAGCTGGCGCACTACGGGCTACACTGGGACGGCGAAGTCACCTGGCAGTCACAGCGCCATGATGCGTACCGCGCCGCGCTGGCCGAGCTGCAGCGGGCGGGCCGCAGCTACTATTGCCACTGCACCCGCAGCCGGGTGCGGCAGCTGGGCGGTTACTATGACGGCCACTGCCGGGATCGCCAGCTTGCGCCCGCCGGTGCGGCAGTGCGTCTGCGGGTGGATACGCCGGTCAGCGGCTTTGACGATCGGCTGCGCGGCCCGATCGCGGTCCCGCCCGCCCTGGCGGCGGAGGACTTTATTATCCACCGCCGCGACGGGCTGTTTGCCTATAACCTGGCGGTGGTGGTCGACGATCGCGCGGCGGGCATCAGCGAAGTGGTGCGCGGCGCCGATCTGATTGCTCCGACCGTGCGCCAGATTGCGCTTTATCAGCAGTTTGGCTGGCCGTCTCCCCGCTGGCTGCATCTGCCGCTGGCGCTGAATCACGATGGCCACAAGCTGTCCAAGCAAAATCACGCGCCGGCGCTGCCGGACGGCGACCCGCGTCCGGTACTGGTCGCGGCCCTGCGCTTTCTGGGCCAGGCCGTTCCCGCCGGCTGGCGGGATCTCAGCACGGAGACGCTGCTGCAGGAAGCCGTTGCCGGCTGGCAGCTAAAAAACCTGCCGCAGCAGGATGCCTTGCCCCCTGCCGCGGGTAACTGAGCATTCTCAAACGCGTCGTAACAGGCTATGATGAGCCGCTATTTATTAACCCCTGGCTATATTGTCACTGTAGAGGTGTCCTATTTTTACCCGAGTCGCTAATTTTTGCCGCAAGGTACTGAGCCGAGAAGAGGCGCAAGCCGAGGTGGAAAACGTCGAAAATCCGCTGACCATCATCCCCCGCGATCGCCATAATATCTCGCGCAAAGACATCAGTGAAAATGCGCTCAAGGTGCTCTATCGCCTGAACAAAGCGGGTTATGAGGCATATCTGGTCGGCGGCGGCGTGCGCGACCTGCTGCTGGGCAAGAAGCCAAAAGATTTTGACATCACCACCAACGCCACCCCGGAACAGATGCGAAAGCTGTTTCGCAACTGCCGTCTGGTCGGCCGTCGTTTTCGCCTGGCACACGTGATGTTTGGGCCGGAAATCATCGAAGTGGCGACCTTTCGCGGCCACCACGAAGCCGAAGCCAGCAGCAATGACGCCGCCCAGCGCGGGCAGAACGGCATGCTGCTGCGCGATAACATTTTTGGCAGTATTGAAGATGATGCCCAGCGCCGCGATCTGACGATCAACTCGCTGTACTACAACGTAGCGGACTTTACCGTGCGCGATTACGTCGGCGGTCTGAACGATCTGCGCAGCGGCGTGGTACGAATGATTGGCGATCCGGAAACCCGCTATCGCGAAGATCCGGTGCGCATGCTGCGCGTGGTGCGCTTTGCCGCCAAGCTGGATATGCAGATCGCGCCGGAAACCGGCGAACCCATCCCGCGGCTGGCCGCGCTGCTGCACGACATCCCGCCGGCGCGCCTGTTTGAAGAGGCTCTGAAGCTGCTGCAGGCCGGCTACGGCTACGCCACCTGGCTGAAGCTGCGCGATTATCAGCTGTTTCAGCCGCTGTTTCCGACCCTGGCACGCAATTTTACTGAGCAGGGCGACAGCAACATGGAGCGCATGCTGGCACAGGTGCTGAAAAACACCGATGCCCGCCTGCAGAACAATCAGCGGGTCAATCCGGCGTTCCTGTTTGCCGCCATGTTCTGGTACACCCTGCTGGAAGCAGCGCAGAAGATCGCCCAGGAGAGCGGGCTGGCCTACTATGACGCCTTTGCGCTGGCGATGAACGACGTGCTGGATGAGGCCTGCCGCGCGCTGGCGATCCCGAAGCGTATCACCAGCCTGGTGCGCGACATCTGGCAGCTGCAGCTGCGTCTGCCCCGCCGCCACGGTAAGCGGGCCTGGAAACTGATGGAACACCCCAAATTTCGCGCCGCGTATGATCTGCTGGCGCTGCGCGCCGGGGTGGAAAACAACAGCGAGCTGCAGCGCCTGACTGACTGGTGGGGCGAATTCCAGACCGCCGCACCGCCGCAGCAAAAAAACTTGATGAACACCCTCGGTGACGATCCGGCCCCGCGCCGCCGCACCCGCCGTCCGCGCAAACGTCCGGCCGGGCCGCGCAAAGAGAGCGGCGGCTGATGCGCGTCTGGCTGGCCATCGGCAGCAACCAGGCCGACCCGCTGGCGCAGGTCGAAGCCGCGCTGCAGGCCCTGCGCGCGCTGCCGCAGAGCGACGTGCTGGCGGTATCGCCGTTTTACCGCACTCCGCCATACGGGCCGCCGGATCAGCCCGACTTCCTTAACGCCGCCGTGGCGGTCGACACCACGCTGGCGCCGGAAACCCTGCTCGACCACACCCAGCGCATTGAGCAGGAGCAGGGACGGGTGCGCAAAGCCGAACGCTGGGGACCGCGCACCCTCGATATCGATATCATGCTGTGGGGCGAGCAGACGCTGGCCACGCCGCGCCTGACCGTGCCGCATTACGATCTGCACAACCGCGCGTTTATGCTGGTGCCGCTGCTGGCGATCGCGCCAGATGCCACCCTGCCCGACGGAACGCGCCTCGACGGCCTGCTTGCCGCGCTGGACGCCACGGCAATTCAGCGCTGGTAAACGCCACGTTCCCTTCATGCCGACCTTTGATTAAGATAGCCGCTTATCGAACGCCAACGAGGTTGCCATGAAACCCACCACCCTTTCGCATTTGCGCCAGTGGAAACAGCAGGGGCGCAAATTTGCCACCCTGACCGCCTATGACTTCAGCTTTGCCCGCCTGTTTGCCGATGAGGGCATTGCTGTGCTGCTGATTGGTGATTCGCTGGGCATGACCGTGCAGGGGCACGATTCGACCCTGCCGGTCACCGTCGAGCACATCGCTTACCACACCGCGGCGGTCCGTCGCGGCGCGCCGCAGGCGCTGGTGATGGCCGACCTGCCGTTTATGGCTTACGCCACCCCGGAGCAGACCTGTGCTAACGCGGCGCAGCTGATGCGCGCCGGCGCCAATCTGGTGAAGCTGGAGGGCGGGGCCTGGCTGTGTGAAACGGTACGGCAGCTGACCGAGCGCGCCGTGCCGGTGTGCGGTCACCTCGGCCTGACGCCGCAGTCGGTCAATATTTTCGGCGGCTACAAAGTGCAGGGACGCGACAGTGACGCGGCCGATCGCCTGCTGGCCGACGCGCTGGCGCTGGAGGCCGCCGGCGCTCAGCTGCTGGTGCTGGAGTGCGTTCCGGTCGCGCTGGCGCGGCGCGTGACCGACGCGCTGGCGATCCCGGTTATCGGCATCGGCGCCGGTAACGTCACCGACGGCCAGATTCTGGTGATGCACGATGCCTTCGGGCTGACCGGCGGTCATATTCCAAAATTCACCAAAAATTTCCTGACCGGCCAGCCGGATATTCGCGCGGCGGTGCGGGCCTACATTGCAGAAGTGGAGGCGGGCACCTGGCCCGCCGCTGAACACAGTTTCCAATAAACAGGAGAAAGGCGTGCTGATTATCGAAACCCCGCCGCTGCTGCGCCGCGAGATCCGTCGCTGGCGTCAGGAGGGCAAACGCATTGCGCTGGTTCCCACCATGGGCAACCTGCACGACGGCCACATGACGCTGGTGGAGGAGGCGCGCGCGCGCGCCGACATCGTCGTGGTCTCGATTTTCGTCAATCCGATGCAGTTCGATCGCGCTGACGATCTGGCACGCTATCCGCGTACGCTGCAGGAGGATTGCGAGCGACTGAACAAGCGCAACGTGGATCTGGTCTTCGCCCCGGCGCCGCAGGTCATCTATCCGCAGGGGCTGGACGCGCAGACGTTTGTTGAAGTCCCCGGCCTCTCCGCGCTACTGGAGGGAGCCAGTCGTCCCGGCCACTTCCGCGGCGTCACCACCATCGTCAGCAAGCTGTTCAACCTGGTACAGCCGGATCTCGCCTGCTTTGGCGAGAAGGATTATCAGCAGCTGGCGCTGATCCGCAAGCTGGTCACCGACATGGGCTACGACATCGACATTGTTGGCGTGCCCACCGTGCGGGCCAAAGACGGGCTGGCACTCAGCTCGCGCAATGGCTACCTCAGCGCCGATGAGCGCAAGCTGGCGCCGGGGCTGAGCCAGGTGATGAACGCCGTGGCGGAGAAGATGCGCAACGGCGAACGCCACGTTGACGATCTGCTGGCGGAGGCTGAACAACAGCTGGCGGAAAAAGGGCTGCGCGCCGATGGCCTGGCGATCTGCGACGCGGAGAGCCTGCTTCCGCTGACCACCGACAGCCAGCGCGCGGTGATCCTGATGGCCGCGTGGCTTGGAAAAGCGCGATTGATTGATAATCAACAGGTTGATTTAACCCAGTAGACAAGCGCTGCGCCAGCGGCAATACTGGCGCGGAGAGGGGCGGTCTACCCGCCCGGCGCCGCGGTGGCGCAGGATGCAGAACAGAGAGAAAGGTACAGGGTCATGAAACGCACTATGCTGCAAGGCAAGCTTCACCGGGTTACGGTCACCCAGGCCGATTTGCATTACGAGGGCTCCTGCGCCATCGATCAGGATTTCCTCGACGCCTCCGGCATACTCGAATACGAAGCCATCGATATTTATAACGTCAATAACGGCCAGCGTTTTTCCACCTATGCGATTGCCGCCGAGCGCGGCTCCCGCATCATTTCGGTTAACGGCGCCGCGGCGCGCTGCGCCTGCGTTGGCGATGTGCTGATTATCTGTTCTTACGTGGAGATGGCGGATGAGGCGGCGCGCAGCTGGCAGCCAAAGGTCGCCTATTTTGAAGAGCATAACGTGATGAAGCGCGTCGCGAAGGCGGTGCCGGTGCAGGTGGCCTGAGGCCAGACGGGGCCGACCCACGTCGGCCCCGTTGCCAGTCAGGTGCGCAGACCGCGCCCGCGCTGAATCAGCGCCCAGACCAGCACGTAAAACACCACGATAAACGCCAGCAGCACCGACATCGTCAGCACCAGCGGCACATCGTTAATGCCGAGAAAGCCGTAGCGGAAGCCGCTTATCATATAGACGATCGGATTGAGCTTCGATACCGCCTGCCACACCGGCGGCAGCAGCGACAGCGAGTAAAACACCCCACCGAGATAAGTCAGCGGCGTCAGTACAAACGTCGGGATCAGGCTGATATCGTCAAAGGTGCGGGCAAACACCGCATTCAGCAGCCCGGCCAGCGAAAACAGGATCGCCGTCAGCAGCAGCGTCAGCGCCACCATCAGCCAGGAGTGCACCTGGAACGGCACGAAAAACAGCGAAATCGCCGTGACCAGAATGCCAACGCACAGCCCGCGCGCCACCCCGCCGCCAACGTAGCCGGCAATAATGATATGGGTTGGCACCGGCGCCACCAGCAGCTCTTCGATATTGCGCTGAAACTTACTGCTGAAAAACGATGACGCCACGTTGGCGTAGGCGTTAGTGATCACCGCCATCATGATCAGTCCCGGCACGATAAACTGCATATAGCTAAAGCCGTGCATCTCACCGATGCGCGAGCCGATCAGATTGCCAAAGATGATGAAGTACAGGGTCATGGTAATGACCGGCGGCACCAGCGTCTGAATCCAGATGCGGGCAAAACGGTTGACCTCTTTTGCCCAAATGCTTTTCAGCGCTACCCAGTAAAGATGCGTCATGCCGAAGCCCCCTTTGCGCCCTGCGTTAATCCCACAAACAACTCCTCCAGTCGGTTCGCCTTATTGCGCATACTGAGGACGGTAATTCCCTGGGCGCTCAGCTGCGAAAACACGCTGTTCAGCCCCTGCTCGCGCATCACCTCTACCTCCAGCGTGGTGGTATCCACCAGCCGGTATTGAAAGCCTTCCAGCTTCGGCAGCGGGCTTTTCGGCGCCAGGTCGAGGATAAACGTTTCCGATTTGAGTTTGGCCAGCAGCGCCTTCATTGAGGTGTTTTCCACCAGCTCCCCGCGCTGGATGATCCCGATGTTGCGGCACAACATCTCGGCTTCTTCCAGATAGTGGGTGGTCAGAATGATGGTGGTGCCCTGCGCGTTCAGCTCCTGCAGGAAGGTCCACATGGAGCGGCGCAGCTCAATGTCCACCCCGGCGGTGGGTTCATCGAGGATCAGCAGTCTGGGCTCATGCATCAGCGCCCGGGCGATCATCAGGCGGCGCTTCATGCCGCCGGAGAGCATCCGCGCACGCTCATTACGTTTTTCCCATAAATCGAGCTGGCGCAGGTATTTTTCTGCGCGCACCAGCGCGTCGCGGCGCTCCACGCCGTAGTAGCCCGCCTGATTCACCACGATCTGCAACACGGTCTCAAACGGGTTGAAGTTAAATTCTTGCGGGACCAGACCGAGCTGACGTTTGGCATTCACCACGTCCTGCGACAGATCGTAACCAAACACGCGCACCCTGCCGGCGGTTTTGTTCACCAGCGAACTGATGATGCCGATGGTGGTGGATTTTCCGGCGCCGTTTGGCCCCAGCAGCGCGTAAAAGTCGCCGGCATCAACCGCTAAGTCGATCCCTTTCAGGGCCTGAACCCCACCCGGGTAGGTTTTGGCCAGCTTTTCAAGTTCCAGTGCAAAGGTCATAAAGGTTAACAGCCCTGTAGATGATGTCTCTTTTTTAACATTTCAAATCGCGGTCGCCTGGCCTATAGTACCGCCACGCATTTTGCCTGGGACAGGTCACCGACAGCATGAAAGATATCGATACTCTGATGAGTAACAACCGCGCGTGGTCAACACGGCTGAAGGATGAAGATCCCGGCTTTTTTCAGCAGCTGGCCACGGCGCAGACGCCGCGCTTTTTGTGGATCGGCTGCGCCGACAGTCGCGTGCCCGCCGAACGCCTTACCGGCCTGGCACCGGGCGAGCTCTTTGTGCATCGCAACGTCGCCAATCTGGTTATCCATACTGACCTGAACTGCCTGTCCGTGGTGCAGTACGCCGTTGATGTTCTGCAGGTCGAGCACATCATTATCTGCGGCCACTACGACTGCGGTGGCGTGCAGGCGGCGCTGGAGAATCCGGAACTGGGTCTGATCAACAACTGGCTGCTGCACATTCGCGATCTGTGGTACAAGCATAGCTCGCTGCTGGGTGAACTGCCGCCGGAAAAACGCTTCGACAAACTGTGCGAAATTAACGTGGTAGAGCAAGTCTACAACCTCGGTCACTCCACCATTATGCAGTCCGCCTGGAAACGCGGTCAGAAAGTGAACATTCACGGTTGGATCTACGGCGTCCACGATGGCTGCCTGCGCGATCTGGAAGTGGCATCCAGTAATCGCGAGCTGTTAGAGCAGCGCTACCGTCGCGCTATCGCCAGCCTGCTGCAGAATCCGGACAGCCTACGCGAAGGCCAATGCGCGGAGTAGTTTATCTGAAGGCCGACGGGCGGCCTTCATCGTTTGTGCCCTGATGACTTACTCGCCGGTCGGCACCACTTTACCGACGTAGGGAAGATGGCGGTAGCGCTGTGCGTAGTCGATACCGTACCCCACCACGAACTCATCGGGAATGGCAAAACCCACGTACTCAACCGCCACGTCCACTTCACGCCGTTCCGGCTTGTCCAGCAGCGTACAGATCGCCAGCGATTTGGGCTCGCGCAGGCGCAGGATTTCACGCACTTTGCTCAGCGTGTTACCGGAATCAATGATGTCTTCGACGATCAACACGTCTTTGCCGCGGATATCCTCGTCGAGGTCTTTCAGGATTTTCACGTCGCGGGTGCTCGACATACCGCTGCCGTAACTGGAGGCGGTCATAAAATCGACTTCGTGCGGCACGTCAATGGCGCGACACAGATCGGCCATAAACATGAACGAGCCGCGCAGCAGGCCAACCAGTACCATATCGCTGCCGCTGTCGCGGTAGCGGGCGTTAATTTGCTGACCTAATTCGAGGATACGGGATTTGATCTCCGGTTCGGAAATCATCACTTCAACGGTGTGTTTCATAGTATTCAGATTGGTTGCGGAACGAAAGCAACGCAGTCTAGCACACTCTGCCCGGCGGACGGCAGGATTGATTGCCTGCCACCGACGTCGCCGGTAGCAGGCTGGGGGTCAGCTCACGGTAAATCCGAGCATCATACCGGTATCCTCATGCTCCAGCAGGTGGCAATGCGCCATATAGGCCTGTGCCGCCGACGCCGGGTGGGCAAACCGCACCAGCACCTCGCTGCGACCGCCCTCCACCAGCACCATGTCTTTCCAGCCGCGGCGGTGCGCGGCGGGTGGCTGACCGTTTTCCGACAGAATGCGGAACTGCGTGCCGTGAATATGAAAAGGATGGCGCATCATGTCGCCCTCGCCGCTGATCGTCCATTTTTCCCAGACGCCGCGGCCGGCGGTAAACGCCGGGGTTTCCATGGCAAACGGCTGACCGTTAATCCGGTTGGCGCTGTGCAGATCCAGCGCCCCGCCGGAGGTGGCTTCCGCCCCGTGGCCACCGTGCCTCTGCCCGGCCCCCGGGGTCGGTTTACCCGCGCCCATCGCCGCGGAGTGCTGGCCGGCATCGTGCATCCCCTCTGCGCCGTGCATCGCCATACTGACGCCGGCCATCGCCTGATGACCGTAGCGCCGCATCAGCGCCTGCATCCCACGCGCGTCAAGCCGCGGATCCATCGACAGCCGCAGCGTGCGCGCGGTCAGGCCGTCCAGCGCCGGCAGCGGCGGGAGCTCCGCCAGGCTGTCCGGCAGGGTTCCGCTGGCCATCACCCGCAGCGGCTGTAAGCGCAGCACCGACAGCGGTCGATCAAACGGCGGCAGCGTCATGCCCATTTGCGCGACCGGCAGCGTCATCAGCTCCACCTCGCGGCCGTCTGAGCAGTCGACCAGCACCTCAACGCGTTCACCAGGCAGCAGCGGCAGATCGCTGAGCGTCACCGGCTCCGCCAGCAGCCCGCCGTCGCTGGCAATCACGTACAGCGGCCGCTCATCGCTGGCCGCCAGCCGCAGCGAGCGGGCATTACAGCCGTTAAGCAGCCGCAGGCGGATCCAACCGCGCGGCACCGCGTGCTGCGGCGCGATAACGCCGTTGGTTAACATTACGTCGCCAAACCAGCCCACCGCCGCAGTCATCTCATCCAGCTGATAATCAATGCGCCGACCGTCGGCGCTGAAGCGCTTGTCCTGTAGGATCAGCGGAATATCGTCAACGCCCCACAGCGTCGGCAGCCGCAGACCGGCGCTCTGTTGATCCTCGATCAGTACCAGGCCGGCCAGTCCCTGAGCCACCTGATAACCGGTTTTACCGTGCAGATGCGGGTGGAACCAGCAGGTGGCGGCCGGCTGATCGACGGTAAAGCTGACGCGCCGCCGCCCGCCCGCGGGAATGACCCCCTGCGGACCGCCGTCGACGTCCCCGGGCACCTCCAGTCCGTGCCAGTGGACGGTGGTGGCCTCCGGCAGACGATTCTGAATCTCGACGCTGACCGGCTGCCCGCGCGTCAGCGCCAGCGCGGGTCCGAGCAGCGCGCCGTTGTAGCCCCAGCTGGTCACCGGCTGCCGATCAAACACGTGGCGCCCCTGCTGGACACTCAGCCGCAGCACGCCGTTGGCGTCCGGCGCCAGCCGCGTCGGCACCGGCAGCGCCGGACGGGGCCGGGTCTGCGCCCGGGCGCCGCCCGTTGGCAGCAGCGCCGCACCGCCCAGCACCGCACCCAGTTTGATAAAATGTCGCCGTTTCATCTTCTGTTCCCTGTGATAGATAGCCACTGCCAGCCTAAACCCTCCCCTTACCAGAAGGTCAAGTGGCGTGCCGCCGTGCGGGCGGGATTATCCGATTTTTTTACAGCAGAGGGCCTGAATCGGCGGTGAAACTGTGCTAACGTCTGCTGCATCCTGTCCTGATGAGAATCCGTATGAAGAAGAGCATTCAGGCTCTGTGCTGTACTGCCCTGCTGGCCTGCTCCACTCACAGCTATGCCCTGAGCGAATCCGAAGCGGAAGACTTAGCCGACCTCACCGCGGTGTTTGTCTATCTGAAAAACGATTGTGGCTACGAGGCGCTGCCGGAAGGACAAATACGCCGCGCGCTGATTTTTTTCGCCCAGCAGAACCGCTGGGATCTGGCCAATTACAACAGTTACAATATGAAAGCGCTGGGTGAAGCGAGTTACAAAGACCTGAGCGGCATTGCCATTGCTAACGACAAAAAGTGCCAATCGCTGGCGCGGGATTCGCTCAGCCTGCTGGCGTATGTAAAGTAACCCCTCGCGCCGCCCTCCTGCTGTCGATTTGACCGTGCAACCCCGGTCAGAGTTCGCTATCATAGCGCGCCCATTTTTCATGGTTGTTGACACTGGAGGACGCCCCCCACATGGCGCAAAATGAAACATGGTATGAGACCCTTCATGCCGGCTTCGGACAATACTTTTCCGTCGATAACGTGCTGTATCGCGAAAAAACCGAACACCAGGATCTGGTCATTTTTGAAAACGCGGCCATGGGTCGCGTCATGGCGCTGGACGGCGTGGTGCAAACCACCGAGCGCGATGAGTTTATCTACCACGAAATGCTGACCCACGTGCCGCTGCTGGCGCACGGCGCGGCGAAGAGCGTGCTGATCATTGGCGGCGGCGACGGCGGTATGCTGCGCGAAGTGTGTCGCCACGCACAGCTGGAACGCATCACCATGGTGGAAATTGACGCCGACGTGGTCAACTTCTGTAAAACCTGGCTGCCGAACCACAGCGCCGGGGCCTATGACGATCCGCGCTTCCAGCTGGTTATCGACGACGGCGTGAACTTCGTGACGCAAACCGATCAGACGTTTGATCTGATCATTTCCGACTGCACGGATCCGATCGGCCCCGGTGAAAGCCTGTTCACCTCCGCGTTTTATGCGGGCTGTAAGCGCTGCCTGAACGACAACGGCATTTTTGTCGCCCAGAACGGCGTCTGCTTCCTGCAGCAGGATGAAGCGGTCACCAGCCACACGAAGCTCGGCCACTATTTTGGCGATGTCAGCTTTTATCAGGCGGCGATTCCTACCTACTACGGCGGAATCATGACGTTTGCCTGGGCCAGCGACAACCCGGCCCTGCGCCAGCTGGACGTCGGGACCCTGCAGACACGCTTTGAGGCCGCTGGCCTGACCTGCCGTTACTACAATCCGGCCATCCACACTGGCAGCTTTGCCCTGCCGCAATATCTGCTGAATGCCCTGTCAGCCAACGGCTGACGGCATATCTAAGGAGGTGAACAAAATTGCAAAAGCTGAAACTGCATGGCTTCAACAACCTGACGAAAAGCCTGAGTTTTTGTATCTATGATATTTGCTATGCTAATAGCGCCGCCGAGCGCGACGGCTACATCGCTTATATTGACGAGCAATACAACGCCAATCGCCTGACCGAAATCCTGAGCGAAACCTGCTCCATTATCGGCGCCAATATTCTGAATGTTGCCCGCCAGGATTATGAACCGCAGGGCGCCAGCGTGACCATTCTGGTCAGCGAAGAGCCGGTCGACCCGCGAGACATTGATACCTCAGAACATCCCGGCCCGCTGCCGGACTCGGTGGTCGCCCACCTTGATAAAAGCCACATCTGCGTCCACACCTATCCGGAGAGCCATCCGGAGGGCGGACTCTGTACGTTTCGCGCCGACATTGAAGTGTCGACCTGCGGCGTGATTTCGCCGCTGAAAGCGCTGAACTACTTAATTCACCAGCTGGAATCTGACATCGTCACCATCGACTATCGCGTGCGCGGCTTTACCCGCGATGTGAACGGGGTGAAGCACTTTATCGATCACGAGATTAACTCCATCCAGAACTTTATGTCGGAAGACATGAAGGCGATGTATGACATGGTGGATGTGAACGTCTATCAGGAAAACATCTTTCACACCAAGATGCTGCTGAAAGAGTTCGATTTGAAACACTACCTGTTTAATACCCGCCCGGAAGATCTCAGCCCGCAGGAGCATAAGCGGATCACCGATCTGCTGTGGAAAGAGATGCGGGAAATTTATTATGGCCGCAACATTCCGGCCACGGGATTAAAGCTAAAATAGCCCCGCGGGGCGGGAGACCTCTCCCGCCCCGGTGCGATCCGCGGCGGGATCAACGCCCTTGCAAAAAGGCGCGCCAGGCGGCGATCACCGCGAGGAAATCCTCCAGGCCACACAATGCCAGACTCTCTTCGTCGTAATACCGCATGCCCTCTTCGAGCTCATCTCCCTCCAGCGCCAGCTGGTTGGCGCGAATCATCACCTCCTCCTCATCCAGCCACAGCGTGTATTCGTGGCCAATATGCTGCCACTGCCGCTCGCTGCCCCGTACCGCTGCCGCGGCGGCCTCGACGCTGTCCAGCAGCGCCAGATTCCCCTGCACCTCTTCGTTGAACCACTGACCAATGGCCTCGTGACCCATCGACATACGCACCTTCACCGCACCGTTCAGGTCGCGCAAAAATTCGTATTCCATCATACTCTCCTTCCGCGTCCGTCCTGCCCTGAGTATGGCTGACCGACGCGCACTCTGCACTGGCCGCGCATTATGGTGGCGCACGCCGCATCATACAAGCCAGCGATGCGCCACGCTGCTGTCCGGCATCCAATCGGAGGGAGGCGCTGATGATTGACAGCGAAATCACGCTGCGAAAAATGGAAATTTTTCAGATCTTTATGCAGGAAGAGACCATCGCTCGTACGGCAGAACGGTTGGGGATCAGCAGCGTCAGCGTACACCGCGCGCTGCACAGTCTGGAGGCCGGGCTACGCTGCCCGCTGTTTGTACATACCGGGCGGGTCCTGCGCCCGCTGCCGGCGGCGCAAACGCTGCTGGCGTCGGTCACCCAGCTGCTGTCGCTGACGGACAGGGCGATTGAATCCACCCGCCGCGCGGCGGGCGTTGGCCAGCCGCGGATGACAATCGGCACGCTGTTTTCACTGACCCTGGATACCCTGCCGCTGTTGATGAAGGGGCTGAACGCGCGCCGCCCCGGCACTGACATTGCGCTGCAGATGGGATCCAACCAGCAGCTGCTGGCCCTGCTGACGCAGCAGGCGCTGGACGCCATTCTGATTGCCCTGCCCGAGGCGGGCCGCCTCGATCCCGCGCTGGAAACGGTCACGCTGTTTGATGATCACCTGTGGCTGGCGGTACCGACCGCCAGCGCGCTACCGGGGGGAGAGCCGGCCGATTTACGCGACTATCGCCAGCAGCGCTTTGTCTCGCTGACGGCCGGATTTACCACCCAGCAGGGCTTTTGTGCCGCGTTTCAACGCGCCGGTTTTACCCCGCAGATCGTCACCGAAGTGAGCGATATCTTCTCCCTGCTCAGCCTGGTGCAGGCCGGCGTCGGCTTAACCCTGATCCCCGGAAGGATGCGCCGGATCTACCAGCAGACCCTGCGTCTGGTGCCGCTGTGCGCCGCCTATCAGCAGCGGCAGCGGCTGGCGCTGGTGTTTAATCGCAACCGCGAGCGCGATCCCAACCTGCTGGCGCTGACCGCCGAATGCCGCATGCTGGCGCGGCATCACCGGCCGTCGCCGGCGTAGCGATTCAGCAGCGCTACGCAGTCGCTCAGCCCGCGTCCGGCGAGGGCCACCGCCTCACCTTCGCCAATCACTCCCCGGGCCAGCGCGGTCAGCGTCTGCCCCGGCGGCATCTCCACCATCAGGCGCACGCCGCGCTCGCAGGCGGCCACCATCGTGTCATGCCAGCGCACCTGACGCGCCATATTGTACGCCAGATCGTCGGCGATCGCCGCCGGCTCCCAGCGCACCCGGGCACAGCTGCCGCTCAGCCACGCCCGGGTTGGCCGGCGCAGGGTCACCCCGGCCATCGCGGCGGCCAGCTGCGCGGCGGCATCGGCCAGCAGCGGGCAGTGCGACGGCACGCTGACCTTCAGCCGGTGCGTCTTTCGCGCGCCCGCCGCGCGGGCGCGGGCCATCACCCGGTTCATCGCCGCCCCGCTACCGGCGATGACCAGCTGATCCTCCGCATTGATGTTCGCCAGCCACAGCGGCTGGTCGACGCTGCGCTCCGCGGCCAGCATCCGCGTCACCTGCGACGGCGACAGGCCGATAATCACCGCCATGCCGTAGCCGTCGGGGCACGCCGCCGCCATCAGCTCACCGCGGCGCGCCACCAGCCACACCGCGTCGTCAAACGCCAGCGCGCCGGCGACCACCGCGGCGGGCCAGGCACCAATGGACAGCCCGGCCACCGCATCAAAGCGACCACCGGCCGCCTCCAGCGCCCGTGCCCAGGCCACACCGGCAATCAGCAGGCAGAGCTGCACCGCGCGGGTGTCCGCCAGCGCCGCAGCGCTGTCCAGCGTCAGCGCATCCTGCCGCAGCACCGCACTCGCCTGCGCCAGCAGCCGGCGGGCGTCATCGCCGGGTGGCAGCTGATGCAGCATACCGGGCTGCTGAGCGCCCTGGCCCGGAAAGGTCAGCAGACTCTTCATGTTCTCTCCTCGGCGATACGCCAGGGATCGTCGGTCAGCCGCGGGCCGCGATCGGTTTTCAGCAGCACCCGCCCGGCGGTCAGCCACTCCCGCAGGGCAAATCCTCCCTGCGGGGTCACTACCTGCGCATCTATCCGGCAGGGAGCGGCGTCAAGGCGCGGCAGCAACGCCGCCAGTAGCGGCCGCGCCACCGGTTGCGGACAGTACCAGACCAGATCAAGATCGCTGGCGGCGTGCAGCACCGGCAGCCCGGTCGCCAGCGCATAGCCCACGCTGCCGGCGACGCCCCACGTCAGCGGCCAGTGCTGCCGGCGCAGCGCCATCAGCGCCCGCAGCGGTGCAAGGGAGGCCCACGGCGAACGCCGCAGCGCGCCAGCATCCGCGACCAGCTGCGGCGGAGTGATCACCCGCACAATGGCCTGCGGTGCCACCCAGCCGGCGCAGCGTTCGCCGCGCGAACCGCCGCGAGCGCCAACGGGAATGCCGTGCGGGCCGGAGCAATCGCGGCGCACCACCAAGGGCAGTGCCGCCCGCCAGCCCAGACTGAGCCAGGCCGGGACCGGTAACGCGGGATGAAACGCGTGCCCGGCGGCGACCCACAGCAAATCGTGGGGGCGAATCGGTCTGACGACCGCCCGAGCGCTCACAATCCCGCCGTGAAGCCGATAAACAGCGGCAGCGTGACGATGCTTAAGACCGAGCTGAGCAACAGCGTCGCTTCCGCATCCGGCGACTGCACGCCAAAGCGGTTACCAAACACCACGCCAAAGAAGCCGGCGGCCAGGGCGGACATCAGGATGCTGGCAATCGCCAGCGCACCCTGCAGGCCCAGTAACCACACCAGCCCCCAGGCGATCAGCGGCTGTATCAACAGCTTGACCGCGCTGGCCCCGAGCACCGGCACACTGATGCGCAGCCGCCGCGCCGACAGGATAACCCCGGTCAGGAACAGGGCACCGCCGGTCGCCGCCAACCCCAGCGGCTTTAGCGCCGCCAGCCCCAGCGCAGGCATCTGTACGCCCAGCGCCGACAGCACCACGCCGAGCAGCGGCGCCCAGACGATCGATTTTTTAACCGAGCGGTACATCAGCCGCGGCAGCATAGCCAGCTGACTGCCCAGCGACTCCCCCGCCGCGCGCGCTTTTTCCCGCTCAAGGATCAGCAAACACAGCGGCGTCATCAGCACCGAGCCGCAGGCGATCGACACCGCCACCGACAGCGATGTGCCGGGCGCATCGCCCAGGACGCTGGCGAGGATCGGCAGCCCCAGCGCGGCATAGTTGGGCAGCGCCACCGTCAGGGTAAGCACGGCGGCAACCTGCGGCGGTTGGTGATACACGCGGATGGCCACCAGCCAGACCAGCGCCCAGGTCAACCACATGGCGAGCACCAGCACCACCGCCAGCGGTGACTGCTGCAAAATCCCTGCCCAGGGGGTTTGCACCGTGGCGCTGAACAGCGTCGCCGGCAGCGCAAAGTCCATCACAAAAATATTCAGCAGGGCCACGTTCTGGTTGTCGACCATCCCGGTCTTGCCGGCGAAATAGCCCAGCGCCATGATCAAGAAGATCGGCGCCAGCGCCTGAATAATCACGTAGGTCATGACTCCCCCGTCCTGGTGAGATTCAGCACAAGTGCGGCGAGGTACCGGTAGCGCCTCGCCGGGTCTCAGTCGCGCCAGACGGCGCGCATTTTTTCGCGCACCTCGCGCGAACAGCGGCGGTTATCGGCCTGCAGGCGGTGGCCGAGGCCCGCTCCTTGCCGGCGACTCTCCGCCAGCGCAGCGGCCAGCGTGTGCTGCACCGTCGCCTGCTCGGCCGCGGTGGGATGCAGCGGATCGGCCACGGTCAGCAGCGCATCCAGCAGGCCGAGGCTCTGATAGCTGCCGATGTCATACGCCATCGGCGGCACCCGGGCAGCCAGCGCCTCCAGCGCCGCCACGGTGCGCAGCGTGATCCGCGCCGCCGCCGCTTTGCCCATCGCGTGGATCATCACTCCGGGATCGTTAAAGGCGATCAGCCGGTTAGCCTGATACCCCAGGGCCAGAAACGCCCCGGACATCGCCTTACCCACGATCAGCCCGACCACCGGATGGCCATTCAGCCGGGCGGTGGCCCAGGCGGCAACCGCGCCGGCCAGCGACTGGTGAATGCCCAGCGCCTCTTCGCGCCGCCCGTAGGCCTGACCGGGCACGTCGATAATGGCAATCAGCCCGCGTTTTACCGTCCGCGACGCATCCTGCTCCACCGCCTCCCGCACCGCCTGCGCCAGCGTCCACCCCTCCTGTAGCCCGACTTCACCCCGGCGCGCGCGCGGCCAGCGGCTGTGGGCGTCGGGGACTACCGCCAGCCAGCGTACCGGCTGTCCCGCCAGCTCGCCGTCGGCGACCTTCACCGAAGCCGGCAGGCCGTCAAGCGGCGTGGCGTCTCCGGTCAGCAGCGAAAACCAGATTTCACCGCGTCCTGCACTGGATTGCGTCATTTTTCCTCCTGAGTAAACAGCCGCGTCGCGGAAGTCACATCCACCTGCTGCGCGGCATCGTAACGATTCAGGGCCGCCAGGCCCGCCGCCACCCGATCGCTACGCGGTTCGGACGGCACCCCCTCAGCCAGCAGCCGGTGCAGAGCCTCGGTCACCGCCGGCACGCTGTCCGCGACCTCGGCATCGGCAAAGCCGCAGCGGGTGCGCACTTCCCCGCCGGTCAGGCCCCAGATCAGCGGACGATCGCGGGAGTCGTATTCGGCGATCCCCGCCTCCTGCTCAATCACCTGCGGCCCGTTCAGCCCCAGCCGCGCTTCGCGGGTCACGATCAGCGCGCTGCACAGCCCGGCGGCGATCGACATGCCCCCAAAGCAGCCGACGGTGCCGGCGATGATGCCGATCACCGGCACGTAGCGGCGCAGATCGACGATCGCCGCGTGGATCTCGGCGATCGCCGCCAGCCCGAGATTCGCTTCCTGCAGCCGCACGCCGCCGGTCTCCAGCAGCAGCACCGCCTGGGTTTCAATCCCGCCGCGATTATCTTCCGCCGCCAGCTCCAGCGCGGCGGCCATCTTCGCCCCGGAGACTTCACCCAGGCTGCCGCCCTGGAACGCCCCTTCAATGGCGGCGATCACCGCCGGACGTCCGGCAATCGTGCCCCGCGCCACCACCATGCCGTCATCAGATTGCGGCACTACCCCCTGCGGTGCCAGCCACGGCGAGCTGAGCCGCGCGAAGGGCCCAAGCAATTCACGAAAGCTGCCGTCGTCCAGCAGCGCCCGGGCGCGCTCGCGCGCCATCAGCTCAATAAAGCTGGGATCGTTACGCATCGGCCGCCTCCTCAAATACCTGTTCAATCCGCAGTCGTGCCACGCCGGGCGTGGCGCCAAAATCGTTGATCTCCAGCCGCCCGCCGGGCAGCTCACCGACCAGCCGCAGCCGCTCAAACAGATGCCGCCAGCGCGACTGGCTGTTGTCCACCGACGTGGTGATCCGCACCTGCAGCGCGTGACCGGGCTCGGGCTCAAACAGCACCTCCATGTCGCCCGATCCCACCACGCCCACCTGCGCCCGGCCCGCCAGACTCCGGCTGGCGGGATACTGCAATTCAATCTTTTCCATGATCCTGTCCTGCATCAAATGAGAGAGGGAAGGCGCGCGCCAGCAGCAGCGCCGCGGCCAGCAAATCCGCCGCGCCGCCGGGGGAGACGCCCCGTTTTAGCAGCTGGCGATCCAGCGATGCCAGCGCCAGTCGCCCCGCCGGCGTGCCGTAGCCGCCCAGCGCCAGCACCCGCTGCGCGCCTGACTGCATGGCGGCTAACGCCGGCAGCCCACCGCGCGACAGCACGCAGGTGTCACTGAGGTGGCTCATGATGGCCAGCAGCCCATCCAGCCGCACCGCCTGCGCATCACCGCCGGCAAGGTGCGTGCGCCGCATTTGCGGCAGCGCGTGCTGCATCACGTGTGGAAACCCGCGCTGCGCCTCCTCGCGCGCCCCGGGCAGCCGGAAGCGCCGGCTGGCGCGCAGGCCGTGGCTGAAACCGCGCGGCGCGGCCGGATCGGTCAGCCGGGCCAGCGCGGCGGCGAGAAAGACGGTGCGTTCGGGCTCCGCCTGCTCCCCCTGCATCGCCAGCGCGGTCACCAGCAGCCCCAGTGCCCATATCGCTCCGCGGTGCGTATTCACGCCGCCGGTCGCGGCCAGCATCGTTTGCTCACCGGCGCGCCCCAGCCGTCCCACCTCACTGCGCAGGGCGACATCGGCGTGCCGCTGCCAGCCCGCCAGCGCCAGCGCATAAAAAGTCGGTTCCAGCGCGCGGGCCGAGCGCACCATCAGCGCCAGCGTCATATCCGCATGAGCACCGCTGCCGCGCCCGTCCACCAGGCCGGGCTTGGGAGTGAGCCACACTTCGGCAATCAGCGCTTCGCGGGCCCAACCGGCCAGCTGCTGCGCGCGCGGCACCGCGGTAAACGGGGGATGACAAACCGGTTGTTGCATTACCAACTCCTGAATTTCGCCGGTGGCTGATAGCGCCCGCCCGACCAGTCGACCAGATCGGCCATGCTGGTGGCCGCCAGCAGCGAGCGGCTGGCGTCGGTGCGGCGGATGCCGAGGTCTTCCGGAAACGCGACCTTACCGGCCCGCCGCAGCGCCGTTACCCGCGCCGCGTCAACGCCGAGACCGATATCGGTGATTCCGGCCACCGTCGCCACCATTGCCCGGCGCTCCTCCAGCGAGGTGGCGCGGTACAGGTAGGCAATGCCCTCTTCGGTGAGTACGTGAGTGACGTCATCGCCGTAGATCATCACCGGCGCCAGCGGCATGCCGCACTCTTTCGCCACCGCTATCGCATCCAGCTTGTCGACAAAGGTCGGTTTTTCTCCGGCCTGAAAGGTTTCCACCATCTGCACCACCAGCTTTTTGCCGCGCGCCATCGGGTCCGGCTCAACAATCATATCCAGCCAGGCGGGCGTGGCGTGCCGGCGACCGTGCGGGTCGTGGCCCATATTCGGCGCGCCGCCAAAACCGGTGAGTCGGCCGCGGGTAACGGTAGAAGAGTTGGCCAGGCCGTCGACCTGCAGCGTGGAACCAATAAACATATCGACCGCATACTGGCCGGCCATCTGGCAGAAGGCGCGGTTGGAACGCATGGCGCCGTCGGCCCCGGTAAAGAAGATATCCGGCCGGTCGGCGACATACGCCTCCATGCCCAGCTCGCCGCCAAAGCAGTGGACGCTCTCCACCCAGCCGCTCTCGATGGCCGGGATCAGCGTAGGATGGGGATTCAGCGTCCAGTGGCGGCAGATTTTACCTTTCAGCCCCAGCCGTTCAGCGTAGGTGGGCAGCAGCAGCTCAATGGCCGCGGTGTTAAAGCCAATACCGTGATTCAGCGACTGCACCTGGTGTTTGGCATAAATGCCCTTGATGGCCAGCATGCCCATCAACACGTGGATCGGTTTAATCAGCCGCGGATCGCGGGTAAACAGCGGTTCAATAAAGAAAGGCTGGTCGGCGACCACCACCGCGTCGATCCATGAGCCGGGAATATCGACGCGCGGCAGATCGCTCACGTCATCCACCAGCTGATTGATCTGCGCGATGACGATGCCGTTTTTGAACGCCGCCGCCTCCACCAGCGCCGGCGTATCCTCGGTGCTGGGTCCGGTATACAGATTGCCCTGACGATCGGCCATAAAGCCCGCCACCAGCACCACGTCGGGGATCAGATCGACGAACAGCCGGGCATAGAGTTCGATGTAGGTGTGGATGGCCCCGACTTCCAGCTGACCGTCAGCCATCAGCTGACCAATACGCAGGCTTTGGGTGCCGGAATAGGCAAAATCGAGTTTGCGGGCGATGCCTTTTTCAAAAATATCGAGGTGTTCGGGACGCCCCACGCTCGGCATAATCATATGCAGATCGTGGATAGTTGCGGGATCCAGCGCGGCAAGATGGCGCGAGAGAAAATCTGCCTGTTTCTGATTATTGCCCTCCATGACCACCCGATCGCCTGAGGCGATCAGCGCGGTCAGCAGCGCGTCAATGTCGTCGGTAGCCAACACCTTACCCGTGAGCAGAGTGGCTACGCGCGCCAGACGCCGCCGCTTTTCCTGCCGGCGACTATCCCAGACGCGCGAAGCCGAAACCTGATGCTGCATGCGAACCTCCTGGTTCTCCTTAATCGGTAGAGAACCAGACTAGGCCGCCGCCGCGCGGCGTATCAATGCACCGTTTGTTGCACCGTTAGCCTGAAGCTAACGGTGCCGCGCCGCGACGTGACCGCATGACGTTACCCGTCAGACGTGCGGAGCGGGCTCACCGTTCGCCCGCCCGTGCGGCTGCTGGCCGGCGACATAATCGGTTAGCTGAGCGTAGTTCTCCCGCCGCCGGTTCAGCTCGGCGCTGACGGTGACCATCGCCTGACGATCGACGTGCAGCAGCCTGACGCACAGCGCGGTAGCAAGATACCCCAGCGCCGGCACCAGGCAGAACAGCACCTGAATGCTCTGTACCGCCGCCGCGGGCTGGCTGGCCGCGCCGCCGCTGTAGTGGAACAGCGCCAGCGTCGCGCTAACCAGCGATCCGGAGAGGGCCAGACCGATTTTCAGCGCGAGGAAGTTGCAGGAGAAGTTGATCCCGGTCAGCCGCTTGCCGCTCTTCCACTCGACATAGTCATCGACATCGGCCATCACCGACCAGTTAATCGGCTGCGCCACCTGATGCACCAGGTTCAGAATGAAGTAGACCACCAGAAACAGCGCGCCGGGAGTCGGCGGCAGAAAATACATGCCCGCCGACCACAGGGTGAGGAACAGACTGATCCACCAGAATATTTTCAGCTTGCAGAAGCGATCGCTGAGCGGCTTAGCCAGCGCACTGCCGAGGATCATCCCCACCACCCCGGTGCTCATAAACAGGGTGATATACCCCGCTCCGGCCTGCATTACCCAGGTGAGGAAATAGAGGGTCGCCGCCATACGAATAAAGCCGGGCAGCACGTTGACAAAGGTCAGCAGCAGCAGGCGCGGCCACTGATCGTTACGCAGAATATCGCGCAGATCGTTACGCAAGGTGTCGTTTTTCGGCACCACGGCGGTGACGCGTTCGCGTACCAGCGCAAAGCAGAGCAGAAACATGACCAGCCCCAGCAGGCTGAGCACCGTCACCGCCCGCTGATAGCCCAGCGCCTTGTCCTCTCCTCCCAGCCAGGCCACCATCGGCAGCAGCGACAGGGTCAGGATAAGCGTTGCCACGCCGACGCCGATAAACCGCCAGGACTGGCAGGCCACGCGATCTTTCGCATCGTAGCTGATCACGCTGCCGAGCGCGACGTAGGGAATATTGATAAAGGAGTAGGTAATGGACATAAACAGGTAGGTAAAAAACGCGTACAGCGCTTTTCCCGTCTCACCAAAGTGGGGCTGGGTAAACATCATGATGCAGAACAGCGCGTAGGGCAGCGCAAAAAACAGAATGTAGGGGCGAAACTTGCCCCAGCGGCTCCAGGTGCGATCGGCTAACAGGCCGATCAGCGGATCGGAGACCGCCTCGATCACCCGCACCCCCAGCCAGATAATGGCCACGGTGGCCGCGCTCAGGCCGTACACATCGGTATAGTAATAATTGAGGAACAGAAAAACCGCGCCGCCGACGATATTGCAGCCCGCATCGCCCAGGCCATAGCCCATCTTTTCCAGTAAACCCGGATGTTCTCGTTGCATGTTACTCCCCTTGTTACGCCGGTTGGCGAGTCCACAAGCGGGCTCTTCAACCTGTGGCAGCCGGGTAAACCCGGCCACGGCCTGAGTTCCAATATATGAAATGCCATTTCAAAATATAGATTCACGCCAGCGATGTCAAACCTGCGGCAGAGGTATAAATCGATATATATCAACAAGATAAATAAAAAAACTCGAAGCGTGATCGGCAACACGCTTTTCTGCGTCGCGGCGCTCACCCGCCCGCAGGCATAAAAAAAGGGAGCCATGGCTGGCTCCCTGATTAACCGGAATGTGTCAGACCGCGGTCTGGAAAATCACGCCGTCGGCTTTTTCGGTGTACTGATTCAGCTGGTCAAAATTCAGGTAGCGGTAGGTATCCGCCGCGGTTTTATCCACCTGATTCATGAACTGCTGATACTCGTCCGGCGTCGGCAGCTTGCCCAGCAGGGAAGCCACCGCAGCCAGCTCCGCCGACGCCAGATAGACGTTCGCGCCGGTGCCAAGGCGGTTCGGGAAGTTACGCGTGGAGGTAGAAACCACCGTCGCGCCGTCCGCCACCCGCGCCTGGTTCCCCATGCACAGCGAGCAGCCCGGGATCTCAATCCGCGCGCCGCTCTTACCAAAGACGCTGTAGTAGCCCTCTTCGGTCAGCTGCGCGGCGTCCATCTTGGTTGGTGGCGCCACCCACAGGCGGGTTGGCAGCTGGCCTTTGTGGCTGTCCAGCAGCTTACCGGCCGCGCGGAAGTGACCAATGTTGGTCATGCAGGAGCCGATAAACACTTCGTCGATCGACTCACCCTGCACCTCAGACAGCAGGCGCGCATCGTCCGGATCGTTCGGCGCACAGAGAATCGGCTCGTTGATCTCGGCCAGATCGATCTCGATCACCGCGGCGTACTCGGCGTCGGCGTCGGCTTCCAGCAGCTGCGGATCCGCCAGCCACTTCTCCATGCCCTGGATCCGGCGCTCCAGCGTGCGGCGATCGCCGTAGCCTTCGGCAATCATCCACTTCAGCAGCACGATGTTGGAGTTGAGGTACTCGATGATCGGGGCCTGATCCAGCTTGATGGTACAGCCGGCCGCGGAGCGCTCGGCGGAGGCATCAGACAGCTCAAATGCCTGCTCCACTTTCAGATCCGGCAGGCCTTCGATTTCAAGAATGCGGCCCGAGAAGATGTTCTTCTTGCCTTTTTTCTCGACGGTCAGCAGGCCCTGCCTGATGGCGTACAGCGGAATGGCGTGTACCAGATCGCGCAGGGTAATGCCCGGCTGCATCTTGCCTTTAAAGCGCACCAGCACCGATTCCGGCATATCCAGCGGCATGACGCCGGTGGCGGCGGCAAAGGCCACCAGGCCAGAACCGGCCGGGAAAGAGATGCCGATCGGGAAGCGGGTGTGCGAGTCCCCGCCGGTACCGACGGTGTCCGGCAGCAGCATGCGGTTCAGCCAGCTGTGGATGATGCCATCGCCCGGACGCAGCGACACGCCGCCGCGGTTCATGATGAAGTCCGGCAGAGTGTGGTGGGTCGTGACGTCAACCGGCTTCGGATACGCCGCGGTGTGGCAGAACGACTGCATCACCAGGTCGGCAGAGAAGCCGAGACAGGCCAGATCCTTCAGCTCGTCGCGGGTCATCGGGCCGGTGGTATCCTGCGAGCCCACCGAGGTCATCTTCGGTTCGCAGTAGGCACCGGGACGCACGCCCTCGGTACCGCAGGCGCGACCAACCATTTTCTGCGCCAGCGAGTAGCCGCGGGTGCTGGCCGCCACGTCTTTCGCCTGGCGGAACACGTCACTGTGCGGCAGGCCCAGCGCGTCGCGGGCCTTGGTGGTCAGGCCGCGACCAATGATCAGCGGAATACGGCCACCGGCGCGCACTTCATCCAGCAGCACGTCGGTTTTCAGCGCAAAGGTCGCCAGTACCGCACCGGTATCGTGGTGGCGCACTTCGCCTTTGTACGGATAAATATCGATCACGTCGCCCATGTTCAGCTCGGTGACGTCCACCTCGATCGGCAGCGCGCCCGCATCTTCCATGGTGTTAAAGAAGATCGGGGCGATTTTGCCACCCAGCACCACGCCGCCGCCTTTTTTATTCGGCACGTTCGGGATGTCGTCGCCCATAAACCACAGCACCGAGTTGGTGGCGGATTTACGCGACGAGCCGGTGCCGACCACGTCGCCGACGTAGGCCAGCGGGAACCCTTTCGCCTGCAGCGCTTCAATCTGCTTAATCGGACCGACATTACCGTTGTCGTCCGGCTCAATGCCTTCGCGCGCGGTTTTCAGCATCGCCAGCGCGTGCAGCGGAATATCCGGACGCGACCAGGCGTCCGGGGCCGGCGACAGGTCATCGGTGTTCGTTTCACCGGTCACTTTGAACACGGTGACGGTAATTTTTTCCGCCAGCTCCGGGCGGCTCAGATACCATTCGGCATCGGCCCAGGACTGCATCACCTGCTGCGCGTGGGCGTTGCCGGCTTTGGCTTTCTCTTCCACATCGTAGAAGCTGTCAAACATCAGCAGGGTGTGGGACAGGGCTTTGGCCGCGATGGGGGCCAGTTTGGCGTCGTCCAGCGCATCGATCAGCGGATGAATATTGTAACCGCCCTGCATGGTACCCAGCAGTGCTATGGCATATTCAGGAGTGACCAGAGGAGAGGTGGCGTCGCCTTTGGCGATTGCGGCCAGGAATCCGGCTTTCACATAGGCCGCTTCATCAACGCCCGGCGGCACGCGGTTGACCAACAGATCGGTCAGAAATTTTTCCTCGCCCGCAGGCGGGTTTTTTAGCAGTTCTACCAGCGCGGCCATCTGGGAAGCATCTAACGGCTTAGGTACGATTCCCTGGGCGGCACGCTCGGCAACGTGCTTACGGTATTCTTCTAGCACGACGTTCTCCTCGCTCTCATTGTATGGGTATCCGGTGCACCCTCTCTGAGGTGACAAAGCGTTCCGTAAGTAGGGTAAGGTGCCCGGTTCCGCGTGGGGCAGCATAGCAGGATTTGCCCGGCGTGTTAATCTGTTTACAAAAAAGCAACATTGTGCTGGCGTTGGCAAACGTGGGGTCATATCCGCCTGTCGCCGCGTCCTCCGCCAGCCGATCTGACGCATTATGCGCCCCGCGCATTACCGCCGGTTATGCTATCGCCGCGCGTCCGGTCGCAGAAGTTGGGGGGCGGAGCGCACCGCCTCAGACAGGCGGTGTGGTGAACCGGCGCGTTGTGGGACGTCAATGCGCTAAACGTCACTGCGCCTTCATCAATGGCGCTGGCCCACAGGTAATATCCTGTTTATGACAGGAAATGGCGGCATCGGCCAACAGTCCGCGTTGCCCCCTTCTATCTCCAGGCCAGGCCTCGGCAGGCGTTAATGTACTGCGGACGGACTGAGTGAAGCGGCCTGTCTCAACGGCCCCAATGTGGAACGACCGCGGACCAGCGCTGGCGCACTGCTGATGATGCTGGTGTTTGAATGAGATGAAAAACGCTAAAACGTCGTTGACTGCTCAGGCAAATGCCTTAGCCCTCGCTCATTAATATCACGTATCTGCGTCATCAATTTCCTGTCTGTCGCGTTCGTTCAGCGTACAATCCGCTCCCACCGACAGAGGAAATTTTCAGCCAGTGAGGCCGATACGACCAGCGACATCGCTTGATCCCCGCTGGCGCGGGGAACACAAAAGAAGAATTTTTTCATCCATCGAAGGCAGCGGTTTATCCCCGCTGGCGCGGGGAACACGATGTGCAGCAAATTGGGCAGATTGCGCAGCATCGGTTTATCCCCGCTGGCGCGGGGAACACCTCGCAGTCGGGCTGCACCTGAACGCAGCCAACGGTTTATCCCCGCTGGCGCGGGGAACACAATCCATCGGCCCAATGCCATTAACCAGATCGCGGTTTATCCCCGCTGGCGCGGGGAACACCATGGAAAATCAGCCACTGACGAGGCGGAAATCGGTTTATCCCCGCTGGCGCGGGGAACACGGGATACGGCCCAGCTCCGCAGGCGTCACCACCGGTTTATCCCCGCTGGCGCGGGGAACACTGTCCAAATTCCACAGCTGGCGCTCGGTAATGCGGTTTATCCCCGCTGGCGCGGGGAACACCAGAACAACGCTATCGCGCTGATCAACAATACCGGTTTATCCCCGCTGGCGCGGGGAACACTCGGCGGCGGTAAACAGGTTTTCCGGAGCCTGCGGTTTATCCCCGCTGGCGCGGGGAACACTCCTTCGCCACCGGTTCGCTTGGCTCTTTCACCGGTTTATCCCCGCTGGCGCGGGGAACACCGATCCCGATTTTGTGCGCCTGGGGGGCATTCCGGTTTATCCCCGCTGGCGCGGGGAACACTCTGATTTTCGCAGGTTGAATAATTCTTCTAGCGGTTTATCCCCGCTGGCGCGGGGAACACGAGGATCACACATACTACCACTAAGATCGTTCCGGTTTATCCCCGCTGGCGCGGGGAACACTACCGGCCAGTGTTGCAGCAAAGGTATTGCTGCGGTTTATCCCCGCTGGCGCGGGGAACACACATCATAGGGAGAGTTTTCTGGTCATCAACACGGTTTATCCCCGCTGGCGCGGGGAACACCGAACGCCGGTATGCTGACGGGATACTACCAGCGGTTTATCCCCGCTGGCGCGGGGAACACCATAACACTCCGCAAGTAAACAAATATGTTGACGGTTTATCCCCGCTGGCGCGGGGAACACGAGCTGCCAATGTATCCATCGAGCGAGAAAACCGGTTTATCCCCGCTGGCGCGGGGAACACGCCCGGCCCTGGACTATAACGTTGAAAAAGTCCGGTTTATCCCCGCTGGCGCGGGGAACACCCCCTTGCCACCCGTAGACACTAGCACCGCTACGGTTTATCCCCGCTGGCGCGGGGAACACTAGATGCGGAGGGCACGGAGGGCGTCGAGGTGCGGTTTATCCCCGCTGGCGCGGGGAACACGAATTGATCTCCTGCTCGTCTTTGTATGTGAGCGGTTTATCCCCGCTGGCGCGGGGAACACGATCGCGTCGCAGTATATGCGCCGGTCGCGCCCGGTTTATCCCCGCTGGCGCGGGGAACACAACAGCGCCGTGGCGCCGTCGATTTTGCTTTGCGGTTTATCCCCGCTGGCGCGGGGAACACCCCCGACCAAAAGGCAGGAGAAAACGATGAGCCGGTTTATCCCCGCTGGCGCGGGGAACACAAATCGTCACAACTATCACGGCAGCATCTTTACGGTTTATCCCCGCTGGCGCGGGGAACACGCTACCCGTAGGCACTAGCACGGCTTTGCATACGGTTTATCCCCGCTGGCGCGGGGAACACTCAATCCTCCTCCACCGACTCGATATACGTCTCGGTTTATCCCCGCTGGCGCGGGGAACACCTTCTGGCATCAGCCGGTCCGATTTCAGGATACGGTTTATCCCCGCTGGCGCGGGGAACACCGTGGCCGTTCTGGTCACCAGGGTGCGGGTTTCGGTTTATCCCCGCTGGCGCGGGGAACACTGCCGCGCTGGAGGGCATTAAGCGCCGCACGGCGGTTTATCCCCGCTGGCGCGGGGAACACCCCGGCGTGCTGTTCAGCGACCGATCGGCAATCGGTTTATCCCCGCTGGCGCGGGGAACACGATCCGCCGCTGCCGTTCGTCTTCATTTCGCGCGGTTTATCCCCGCTGGCGCGGGGAACACGTCCGGATAGACCCGAAAAAGGATGCCGCCCGCGGTTTATCCCCGCTGGCGCGGGGAACACAGACGCCGGACACCACTTACGAGGATTACGACCGGTTTATCCCCGCTGGCGCGGGGAACACCCCCTCAAAGGCATATCGAGATAATTCGGTTACGGTTTATCCCCGCTGGCGCGGGGAACACGCAATGCTGAATATCCATGCGTGTCTCTCATGCGGTTTATCCCCGCTGGCGCGGGGAACACAGCTAATTCCTCAACGGGAGCGTTAGTAGCGGCGGTTTATCCCCGCTGGCGCGGGGAACACACGTAAGGAAGTTTTTTGGCTTCGGTCGCCATCGGTTTATCCCCGCTGGCGCGGGGAACACCCCGAACGCCAGCCCATTCGATTACAGGAAAACGGTTTATCCCCGCTGGCGCGGGGAACACAGGTAACCGTCATCAGCTAGCTGTTTTGCTACCGGTTTATCCCCGCTGGCGCGGGGAACACTCTTAAATTATATGTCTGTTTTAAAAGGATTTTTTCATTACCCTCTATTTTACCGACATTATTGATTTTTTAAAGAACACTAACCTATTGATTTATCGTGGCGCTGAATGAAACTAACCTTAACCCATCCATCTCTACCGGCAGTCGCCTGTTTTCTCCATAAGTCTGAAACTCAAAACCAGACTCACTGTTACTGGCCCACGCCATCACAATATTCCCCTGCTCAGCCAGGTGATTGATTTGCTGCCAAATCATCTCGCGCGTTCGGCGCGAAACATCGCCAAGATAAACGCCCGCCCTGATTTCCAGTAACCAAATTGCCAGTCTCCCGCGCAAACGCGGAGGGACATTTTCCGTTACCACCATTAGCATACTCACGTCACGCGCTCCTGTGCCCAACGTCACCAAAAGGCGTAGCCGCGGGAATTGCAATCGGCTGGCTGTCCGCAGGTGCGGCCGGAGGGGAAATGTCTCCGGCCGCCAGCACCTCTTCGATAAGAGGTATCAGTTTTCCTAACGTTCGGTCAGTGCGGAAACAATCGCGGCAGGCCAGACGAACCTCTTTTTCCGGATGTGTAGGATGCTGCGCCGCAATCGCAAAAGCTTTCGGCACCACGGTATCAAACTTGATGATATCGGCAATGTCATAGACAAAGGAGAGCGGTTTACCGCTGTGGATGAACCCTATCGCTGGCGCATAACCCGCAGCCAATATCGCCGCCTCCGTTACGCCATACAGGCAGGCGGTTGCAGCACTGATGCACTGGTTAATGATGTCGCCTTTCTCCCAGTTTTTAGGATCGTAGCGCCGTCCCTGCCATTTTATGCCGTACTGCTTCGCCAGTAGCGTATAAGTTCCTTTTACACGTGCGCCTTCTATACCGCGCAGCTGCTCAACGGAGCGACGCGCCGGGGCCTCTTCACCAAAGCGCAGAGAAAACATTTTTCTCACGACTTTCAGACGTAGAGCATCATCCAGCGCCAGTCTGGCCTGGTAGAGTAATTTATCAGAGCGCGCGCCACCCGGTTGACCGCTGGCATAAACACGGACTCCCGCCTCCCCTACCCACACCAACAGCGTACCCACCGTGGCCGCCAGTTTGATTGCCGCATGGGACACGCGCGTGCCTGGCTCAAGCATGATGCAGGCGACATTGCCTATGGGAATGTGGGTACGCACGCCAGTGGCATCGATTAAGACAAACGCGCCGTCGATGACGTCGATTTGTCCGTACTTCAAGAAGATCAGCGAGATGCGATCCTTAAGCGGTAGGGGGACTAAAGGAATATAAGCCACAACACCTCCTTGTTTTACAGGTTGAAAACACGCTTCGTTTCAAGCCCGCGCCAGAGAAACTAATCCACAACCCAGGCTCTTCGCCGGCCCTATCCCCTGCGTTAACAGCAAATAAAACGCTTCAGCGTCCACAATCTGCAGCTCCCCCTCAAACAGAACGGTTTGTATCTTACCCATTACGCCTTTTTTATTAAAAAGCAGTGTCGGCTCCGCCGTGATACGAGCAGATTGTAATGCCGCTGCCGTGCCTAATTTACGTAAAAGCCACTGTATGCACGCCTCTTCCCCCACAAGCGGCACGCGACAACTTTTTATCTGACCCTTTGCATTGAGTCTTGCCCGCTTATCCTTGATAGTTTTTATGGGATTTGCCCGCAAGCGAAAAAGCAGTGGTGTTCCGGAAGGGAGCCTCAAATCAACCGCTTTCGTAGCCAACACGCTGGCGATTTTGACGGACTGCGGCGCACAAGCTGATTGCATCAGCACCTGCATGCCACTGCTGGCCTGCCCCTTTTCAGCTCTGAACAGAAAGTCACGTTTATCCTGCGGGCGATCGGGAAACAATTGCCACAAGGCACGATGAAGCTGATAAGGATCGTTTGCCCAGCGCCAGTCGACATTCACCCGGCTTAAGAACATGGAGCCTCCTCTTGAATGACATACCAGGCGCGACGAGCAAACTGTCGCGGCAAATGATAAAGCGGCTCATCACGCACAGATAAACGCCTTTCCTTTCCGCTAAGTGGAACCTCACTGTAGACCGCCCCTGTGCCGGGTAAGGCCACTGATAGAGCTGCAAACGGTGTATCTGCTTCTTGTATTGAATGAAACAATGGCTTGGTCAGCGGGCAGCTTCGGCGCCCCAAACAGGGCGTAAAGACCGGTTTCTTCACGGCCTCGCTGAGCTGCTGCACACTGTAATCCTGCGCTGTATCAGACCACACGGCGACGGTGAAACTGGCATCGCAGAGGTATTCACGTCGTGTAAGGATGGTGTCGTGCTGCTTTAAGCCGCTCTGCTTTTCCCGGGCATCTTTAACGGTATGAAAATCCGTCAAATTAACGGGTGAGTGCGCACCATGAGCATCACACCGCACGGCAAAATGGACGCTGTCGGCCAGTTGCTGAAGACACTGCCGTTGATTACGTGCGATACCAAGGCAGGCGCCTAACAGCCCCAATAATCCACTGCGCGTGGGGAAAGGGGCGCTCGGGCGGAGCCCTTCAAAGGTCGGCAGGCCCCACGCCTGCATAGGCCCGGTAAGCTGTAAAATCAGGTAAGCAGGCATTTCATACCCCGTCGTCGTTCTGGCTAATCCACTGTTTGAGTGCGCTCAGACTATTCATTTTTCGCACGCTATCGGGAAGCGCCTGATCGCACAGCGTAAACTGTGCCGACGGCCCGGTGAGATCATACCCCGCAGCGACCCGCTGCCAGTAGGTGTTGAAGGCAGTAATTGAGGGGTGTAAATAGCCATCACTGGCGGGCTTAACAGGATTTTCAAAAGCATTTGCCAGCGAGACGGGCACGTCGGAGAAGTTCACCATGACCAGATCAGCCGGGTTAAATGCGGCAAAACTGTGTTGCTTAGCGCCAGGCACTTCCGTTGCCAGCAGATGGGCCAGATGAGCAGCAAGGCTCAACACCTGTTCGCGCGAGGCGCCGCCCAGATTCTCCTGCAACTGGCGAAGGTTCAGGCTGGCATAGCGGTAAAATACGCCAGCGGAAAATTCCTGCGTCCCGACATGTGAAGCTCCCGTGCTCTCTTTCAGATCGTCAACGGCAGTAAACCAGTCAATATCTGACGCAACCGCATGGGTAGTGATCGCGTGGGCCAGCGACAGCGCCCCATCCACTTTACCCAGCTCACTCATTAAACCGCTGGTGGCCATGCGCCCACTGAGCGCGATGTCAACCGCGCTGTTCAGGTTAGCGCGCAGACCGGACAGCTGCTCTTTTAGCAATTTTGCCCATTTTTTTACATCCATACCCAGCCCGGCGTTGGCGGGATCGCTCACCTGTTGGCAATACCAGTCAATCTCATCCAGCAACCAGGGAGAAACGGCATCAGCGGTAATTTCTTTGCTTGCATCAACCGTTTTACCACTGAGCAGCGTCAGGGTAGTGTCAATCACCTCTGGGGAATATTTACCGGCCAGCGCCGCCTGTACTGTGGGACGCAATAGCTCAAGATGAATAGTCCGAATGCTCGACTCGCCTATATGCTGGCGGTAATAGTCGCTTTTACGCATAGCACGCTTCAGGCTTTGACTGGAAATGCGTACGCGGCGCCTGCCGCCAAAAATGGCCTCTTTTTGCATATTCATGTCATCGCGGTTGAGGCAGGAAGGGCTATGGGAGATCAACACATGAAAGTTAATAAAGTTATTCATTGGGGTTTCCTTACGCGTGGTCTTTTTTCGGCATTGAGAGGACAAAATCTTCCAGCAGCGCACGGCGGTCAGATTTTCCCCACCAGTGCAACTGTTTGGCCAGTGAGGGCCAGTGCAGCGTGGGCTCAGCATGGATAAGCAAGCGACGAAGCTGGATCATATCCTGTGGCGACGCCATTCTCAGCAGTTGATATATCCGCTGCGCGCTGACTTTTTCACCTTTGGCGAGGACTTTACCCAGACTCAGGGACGTATCGGCAGCCGGCGTAATCTTGCCGCAGGCGAGGCAAAACACAATGCGCAACAGCGCATGGCGTTGTTCAGGCCAGCCGAACGGCGAAACCAGCGCGTAAAATGCCGGTATATCCAGCAATTCATCCGGCGTGGCCGTTCGGCGTAATCTGGCACGACTGCCGTTATCAAGCTGTTCCCAGGCGTGATAAAGCGCGGTGGCGTCAAGCGATGGCTTCATCCGATGGCTCTCCTTGCGGTTGTAAATCGGCTAATTGTTTACACAGAATGCGCCGCCGGGCGACGGCAATCGTTTTAAATAGTTTGGGCTGGTGCGTATACGGGGCGGTCGCCGCGTCGAATAGCTGGTAGCACAGTGTATTTAGTTGTTTATGTAATGCCGTCAGAGCGGGCTGCGGATGAGCAAAATCCAGGGTGGCTAATAATGGCGAAATGATCACATCACTCTGCCGATAATATTGCCGCTCAGTCTTATCCTGTACGGCCACACCTGCACCAATGATATCACTATTTTGGATGCCATTTTCAAAGACCGATAGCGCTTTGCGAAGCGCCGCACGATAATTTAATCCCGCCATCACAATTTCATTTAACACATCCAGATGGCGTTCCCACCCCTGGTTAAACACCATGATATCGTGGCGACGTTCGACTATCGCGGCCTGATTATTACGATAGCCGCCAAGACTCAGCTGTAAGCGCCTCCCCTTTCCTGTCCTTTTTGCCTGGGCAACAGTTAACGCAGGCTGTCGTCCTTCCCCCGCGTTATTCACCTGTTGCGCAATCAGCAAGCGCCCAATTTGCGTCCATGAGGGGGCAGGGGTGGTGAAAGCAGCGTAGCGTCTTTCAACCTTGCCTTTTTTGATCTGTGTGACATAAGGAGAGTGCGGATGTAACCAAAACCCGTCCAGGGTGTAGTTAAATTTTGCTTTCAAAAAGCTGTGGTAGCGTTGTTCGACTGCCATCCCGCAACCGGTACAGCATCCTCCAGCCTGGGGGGAAGAGAGTTCAATGTGAGCGGGCTGCCAAAATAACCCCCGCGCCAAATCAATCGTGTGGGCATAGACGGTGTCATTAGGGTTGATGGGCCGTTGCCAGGTCAATGACTGCGCTGACTGGTTACGCCAGCCAGGGTAGTGCTGGTCAAGAGTGTCCTGCATTAACACGTTAGCCCACAGCGTGGTGCGCAGGCAGGCCTCCTGGACCAGGGTGGTAATTGGCGTGCCGCCGCGCAGGCCGCTTTTAAAGCCACCACCGAACCCTGGGGCGTTGCCAGCCTGATTAAATAAGGCAATAGCTGTACATCCACCGCATAACGCTTCCGCCTGGCCGGGCTGATTGACAAAAGCACAGCTGGTTGATCCGGTCAGCCCCACCATGAGCTTATCCATACTGGTGGTTTCTTTCGCGCTGACGCCGCGAACCTGCATAAACGGGGCATCGGTCGCATTGAGATCAAAAGCGCCCTGCCAGTCAGCGATGCCTGCATCCCAGGTACTGGCATCCAGCGGGTGTTGAAACCGCTCGATCAGCTGCACCGTATCTTTGGGCGGCCAGATAACCTGCACCAGGCTAATCAGCAGCTGGCAGGCGGCCAGTTCCATATCATCACGAGGCAAACACAGCTGACGCGGTATTGATTCGCACAGTAATGCCCTTAAAGTAATGTGCCCTGCTTCTCCGCCAACGGACGGCTTTACAGGGATCCAGCTATCTCGCAAAAGATCCATCAGGTCCACTCCTTATCAGGGGAAAAATTATCCCTTTAGTACCACGGCTAACGCCATGATTACGGCGATCAGCGCCAGCGCCGCAATCCCGGCGATGGAGATGGCTTTTATGTGATTCAATACCGACGTCATGGCTTCTTGCTTCATTGGCTCTCTCCTGTCTCATTGATAGAGGGAGGACAGCTTAAATAAGAGCCAGCCTCAAAGTTTTTACAAGTAGGTATACTTAATAGGTTCAAATCTTCACTGAGGTTACCATTTCAGTTATACTCCATATCGTTCCCCGCTCTACCGGGGATAAACCAGAGGTCTACTTACTCAAGGTAACGTTCCCAAAATGCTTTGGGATTAAGTGGGAATGAAAATCATTCCCATCTCTCTCGAGTAAAGCAGATTATGTCGATCCTCAGTGGCTCGCCAAACGCCCTCTTGCCATCTCCCTTCCACCCAGACTTCTCCCCGATCGTTCCGGGTTAATCCGTATCGCCGCTCCCAGCTATGGGGCACATTAACGCGATTTAGCGCCAACGCTTCAGGCAGGGAATAAGCGTCCAGCGGCTCCAGGGATTGTCCATTCAGCAGCATCTTCCCATGCCCCGTTACGGCATAAGGTATCAATGGCAGGCTCATTTCGCCGTCGCGTGTCACCGCCCGCACATTTGCATCATCGTCACTGTGGGCGCAGCCCTGCTGAGCTTCATTGAGCATCAGCCTGGCGTGAGATCGACGCAGCAATTCCTGCTCTTGATACTTCTCCATTCCCCGGCTTACCCAGGAGGGTTCGGTCTCGCTTTTCTTATTGTCATACACACAATCGATCCATTGACGGTAAGCGGCGGGAAACTGAAGCGGTGCATCCCCCTGACGTTCTATCAACTGCTGCGTTCGCCACATCACCCGCGTATGAGTGTAAATAAAATTGCTGTTGCCATAGTCCTCACTGACCGGTAACACCACCGTCAGGATGGGTTGTTGAAAATCTTTCGGACGCATTTCCCGTACATGACGATGCAGCCTTCCGGCACGCTGAAACAACAAATCAGCGGGACAATGCTGAGTAATCAGCCAGTCAAAATCGAGATCCAATGACTGCTCAACGACCTGAGTGGCAATCAGAATACGCCCCGGGTGTCGGTCACCCTCGGGACCAAATGCCTGCAGAATCCGCTGTTCAATATCCGCGCGATCAAGGGCGGTAAACCGCGAATGAAACAGCATCACATGTGCGCTGGTTCGACAGGACAACCGCTGATAAATCTGCTGTGCAACGTCAACCAGATTACACACCAGGCAAACCTGCGCCCCGGCTTCGGCGGCATCGACCATGTCAGCCAGTAACGCCTCATCTGGCTGCATATCAGTCAGATAGCGCGCTTCCAGTTGCAAGAAGCTGTCCGGCGGCTGCTGCGCAGGCGTTTCACTCAGATCAAAATAGTGCCGCTGGTGCTGATGTTGCCAGGTCACTAACGGATATTCAGAGCGGGATGAGGAGGCGCCGTCGGTCGTACCATAGGTGGCTAACAACCGACTTTTCAGCACTGCGGGCAAGGTGGCAGAAAGAAGTAGCGCACTTTGTCCAGCCTCATACTGCTTACGCAATACCTCCTCCAGTAACCCGTGCATATAACTGTCATAGGCGTGGATTTCATCCACCAGCAATACGCTGCGGGCAATTCCCAATCCCCGAATAAAGCGGTGTTTAACCGGCAGTACCGAAATTAATACCTGATCAATGGTGCACACGCCTATCTGCCCGAGGAAAGCGCGCTTGTTACTGCGGCTCAACCATTCGCAACACTGCGCCCAGGCCTCTTCGCCCTGAAGGTTCTCGCCGCGTAGTTTTACAGCCGAAAAAGCGTGATTAAATCGTGAGTGACCATGTGCCAGTATCAGGTTTGGCTGTTCAAAAATCGTGGTTGCGAGACGATCGAGCCGGGCAAACATCGCATTGGCCGTAGCCTGCGTCGGTAGTGCAAAAATAATACTGTCAGCCTGGCCCGCCGCCAGTAAACGCCAGGCATAAGCCAGCGCCGTTTCCGTTTTTCCCGAACCGGTGGGGGCTTCAATAAGGGTTAGCCCGGGAAGCGTGGGCAACGCAGAGACCAGCGTTTGTAATTGCCGCGGTTGTTGATGGGATTTTAACAGGGCAGTAACGCCGCGCCATGGTTGTACAGCACTGAGCAGGCCGCTGCGCGTCAGCACCCGTTGTGCATCGTGGTTATAACGTCGTAAAAAATAGTCTGATAGCGGTTCAGGTGAGGAGTGATACTGAAAAGTATCTTCAGTACACCAAGAGCCTAACCAGTCTGCAACGGAGCAAAAACCGGCCAGCAGCGGGGAGCAAGCGGGCGGATCATCCTGTAAGGAGAGTCCCGCCGGATGCAGAAATAATTCTTCCAGCGCGTGTAACCATGCCAGACGCGCCCGCCGATCCCGATCGCCACGGGATTTCAGGAATGAAGGCAAGGCCAAACTCAGCTCATCAAGTTCCTCACTTTGTGCGACATAGCCATGATGCCCCGCCACTGCCGCCATCCACGGCAGCCAGTCCTGCTTCGGGTGATTATGCTGTATAGCCCAAAGCAGGGATCCATCCTCATCGCTGTCGGCGCAATCAAAATCATGATATAGCCAATACAACCCACCATGGCCGTGATTCCACGACGGCGTTTTGAGCGCAGCATCGCGGGAAGCCTCATCCGGATTTAATCTGCACCAAGCCTGCCAGGCTTTAGCCTGAAAGCGAATATCCCACTTACCCAAATCATGTAGCGCGACAAAGAAGAGCACCCACGCGCGAGCACGTTCGCGGGAAACATTCTGGTTAAGCATTTTCTGCAGATGGGGATCATTATCCCACCAACGCGCGGCTACAGCAGTGACATCCAGACAGTGATATGGCAACAAATGATAGCGAATTTCATTATCTAAAAATGAGGCCTTTCCCCAATAGCGATAGAAAACGTCCATCCGGCACCCTAATAATTTAACTGTCAGAAGGCTAGTCAGCCTACGCTGCCACTGACTCCATCATTAAAAAATCACAATATTGATAACATAGCCTCTAACATAGATCGCAAAAAATATCTCTAAGGCCAAAACTGGTTGCTATAAATTACAAAAAGCATGAAAAAATATCAAATTAAATTTTAGCCACTACACCAGGAATAAGGAAGCGTATACGCTGAAGGATTACGCCTATTCCCTATCCTAAATCCATTTTTATTCATTCATATTTCCTCTGTTTTTTATGTGAGTTTCAATCTGAACTGATGTGGAAAATTCCTCTTGGAAAGATGCTGTTAGCGCCTGCCATCGCATCGTAATACCTTATCCGCCGGACTGCCGCCCTGTGCTGCCTCTGTTATACGGCCCCATATATATTCTGACCGCCGGTTGAGCTAACGCCGCGCGGCCGGCCGCAGAGGTTGGGGGGAGCGTCCGCTACGGGGGGCGGGTAAGGGGAAACTGGCCGGCGGGGTACGCGAAATTAACGGGCGTAGCCCTCAGAAGAATGCCGCCCGCCGCCGGCCGTGCCCCTGCGGTAGGATTACGCTAAAAACGCTTCGGCGATCTGCTGATTAATGTTTATCATGCGATAAAAATCGGCGATCTTCACACACTCATTCGGCTGATGGGCATGCTGCGTGTCTCCCGGCCCCACAATCAGGATTGGAAACGTGCGCTTAACGCGTTCAAATTGCGATCCGTCGGTGTAGCCGGTAAGCCCAAACACAGAAGCCGGCTTGCCCGTGACCTCCGCCACCACGCGCTGCGCGAGCTGCGAGAACGGATCGTCAACCGCGGTTTTCATGGACGGGAGATCGTTAATGAATTCAATATCGGCGCGGAAATTCGGCACCGTCGCCGCGAGGCCGTCCAGCATGTCCCTGAACTGGCGTTTTAAGCCTGCGTGGTCTTGCTGCTTAATGGTCCGGATATCCAGCTCAACCGTGCACTTGTCGGGTACCACGTTGGTGCCGTTGCCGCCGCGAATGACGTCGATGCTGGCGGTAGAGTGCCCCACCCACTCATCGGTCGCGCTGGCCAGATCGAAGGTCGCCTTGAACGCCTGCAGCACCAGCAGCATATGCTCGATCGCATTCACGCCCTGCTCAGGCATGGAGCCGTGAGCGGTTTTTCCCCAGGTGGTGATCCGCGGCCAGAGCGCGCCCTTGTGCGCGATGCCAACGCGCAGGTTGGTCGGCTCACCAATGATCAGCGCATCCAGATCGTCGGCATAGCCTTGATCGACCAGTTGGCCGGCGCCGATGGCGCTGGTTTCCTCGCCAACCGTCGCCAGCAGTTTAACCGTGCCTTTAAAGAGCGAACCGGCCTGTTTTAAGCGAATCATTGCCGCCACGGCGGCGACCAGTCCGGATTTCATGTCGCAGCTGCCGCGCCCATAGAGCAGCCCGTCTTTGACCACCGCGGCAAAGGGATCATCGTGCCAGGCCATCTCACCGACCGGCACCACGTCCATATGGCCAGAGAAACCTAATACCGGCCCGGCCGCCTGCCCCGCCAGCGTGGCAATCAGCTGGTGTCGCCCTGCGCTGTATTCAACCTGTTGGCAGGGGATCGCATACTGGGCGAACACCGCCTGCAACGCGTCGGCCACGCGTTTTTCATCGCCCAGTACGCTGTCAATTTTCACCACGTCCTGCAATAACCGTAATGCCTGTTGATCGTCCATTCGTCATCTCTCCTGTGAACGCCATCCGGAATACCCGTCCGCCATCGCCGCACCGGCTACCATGATCCGGCACCGGGCGTCGGCAGGTCTCCGATCGTACTCCCCGCCGACAACGCTCACCAGGCAGGGAGAGCGGTACGCGCGCTCGCCGCCGCACACGCGACTCATCGTCGGTCCCGCCGCCAAATAGCCCGCGCTGGGACGCCGGTATAAAGAAATAACTTATCAACGAAATCCGACTTTCCCAGGTGATTAATTTGCGCAAAACAACATTTACAACTATACATATCGTGCAAGGTCAATAAGGCCTTATTTTGAATATTCTCTGAGTATCATTCTGTTTACCTCCACTCATCTAATGAGAGACGTCAAAATGAAAAAAATTGCGATGATGATTGTTACCGCTTCACTGCTGGCCCCGGTCGCCAGCTTCGCCAAAGATGCGCCGAAACCGGTCAATAGCTGGACCTGTGAAGATTTCCTCGCGCTGGATGAGAGCTATCAGCCGACGGCGGTCGGATTTGCTGAAGCGCTTAATAGCAAAGGCAAAGCGGAAGAAGCGGTGATGGACGTTGACGGTATCGCTAAAGTCACTCCGCTGGTCACTGAGGTGTGCGAGAAAAATAAAACCGCCAGCTTTAAAGATAAAGTGAAAGACGAGTGGCACAAAATTAAAAAAGAGATGTAATACTCTCCCTGCGCTATCCTGCGGCGCCCTCGCCGCAGGATAGCGAGCATCCCTGTCAGGATCCGATTCCTCCCCTCTGCGGCGCTGACGCCCTACGGCTACCGGCGCCACCTGTCCGCTCATTCGCGCCATTAACAGGCTGATCACGCGGGTTGCTACCGTAACAACGCCACAGACACATCGACACCGTCGGCCTTTACCGCAGCCCAATCAGGGCGTTCCTCCCTTCCGTCGGACACACGGCTTTGGCACAAACCCACAACAGCGAGCAGGCCGTACCGCGCGTATAGCGGCTCGGGCGGCGGGCAACCGCATCGCCCGCAATGCCGGCCAGCCTGTGAGCGGCAACAGGATAATGACGGATGGTCGCCGGCCCGGCCGAATACGTGGTTCTCTTCCCCGTTGATTATCGGTTAAGGTTGGTTAGTTTACTTAAGTAACTAACCGCGCTACAGTGCGCGCAATTCAGAAAACGGAGACCCTCCTTGGACAGTTATCGATTGTAACAAGGCAGGCCATATGCCTGCCGCCCTGGCAGGCAGTGCGTAATCCTCACTGCCCCGACCCCCAATGCAGATGAGGTGTTGTATGACGTTTTCCCACTCCCTGTTCCCTCCGGGCCTGACCCGCTGATTTTGACTGTGCGCACAGGCGCGCGGTCTTTGCGCGCCTGTGCCTGCCGCAGGCTGTTTCCCGCTATTGCTATCGCTTTTTGCGGTTAAGGAGTCCCCATGGACGACCACCCTGGTACGCAACGTTTTGCGCGTTGCGGATACGGTGAGTAACGCTCTCCCCTGCAACGCATCTCATTAAGCTGGCGCGGCACTGCCGCGCGCGAATGGAGTCACTGAGATGACACACATGATGGATACCGTCGCGATCAAGCGCGACCACGCTGCCCGTGCGCAGCAAAACTGGCCGGTCGCGGCCGAAGCTCACGCTTCGGTTAACGCGACCCTTACCCACCTGAATACCTCCGCCGACGGCCTCAGCGCTCAGCAGGTGGAGGACCGCCTCGGCCAGTTTGGCCGCAATGAGGTGGCGCAGGAGAAAGCGCCGGCGGCCTGGCTTCAGCTGCTGCTGGCGTTCAATAACCCGTTTATTTTTGTACTGATGGGGCTGGCGGCAATCAGCTTCTTTACCGATTACCTGCTGCCGCTGCGCAAAGGGGAAGAGACCGACCTGACCGGCATTATCATTATGCTGGTGATGATCGCCCTCAGCGGGCTGCTGCGCTTCTGGCAGGAATTTCGCACCAATAAAACAGCCGATGCGCTGCGCTCGCTGGTCCGCAGCCGCGTTCGGGTACGCCGCCGTCAGCAGGTTGCCGCGCCGGGTGAGATTACCGATGTCGATCAGGCGCTGCTGGTGCCCGGCGATATTATCGAGCTGCATGCCGGTGACGTCGTGCCTGCCGATGTGAAACTGCTGGACGCCCGCGAGCTGATCATCAGCCAGGCGTCGCTGACCGGCGAAGCGCTGCCGGTGGAGAAATGGGTGATTGAGCAGGCGCAGCCGGGGAGTGACGCGCTGAGCGAAAGCACCCTGCTGTGTCAGCCGAATATCTGCCTGATGGGCACCAGCGTAATGGGCGGCAGCGCCCGGGCGGTGGTCGTGGCGACCGGCAATGCCAGCTATTTCGGCTCGCTGGCCAAAGCCATTGTTGGCAAACAGCCACAGACGGCGTTTGACCGCGGCGTAAACAGCGTCAGCTGGCTGCTGATCCGCTTTATGGCGGTGATGGTGCCGCTGGTGCTGATCCTGAACGGCTTCACCAAAGGCGACTGGATGGACGCTACCCTGTTTGCGCTGGCGGTGGCGGTGGGACTGACTCCGGAGATGCTGCCGATGATCGTCAGCACGAACCTGGCGAAAGGCGCCATGGCAATGGCGCGGCGAAAAGTGGTGGTGAAGCGCATGAACGCCATTCAGAACCTCGGCGCAATGGACGTGCTGTGCACCGACAAAACCGGCACCCTGACCCATGACCGCATCGTGCTTGAGCAGGCAGTGAATCTGGAAGGCGTCAGCAGCGATCGCACGCTGCGGCTGGCGTGGCTGAACAGCTATCATCAGAATGGCCTCAATAATCTGATGGATCGCGCGGTGCTGGATCGCTGCCGCGACAGCCTGGCGATTTTGCCGGTGCGTGACTTTCGCAAAGTGGACGAGCTGGCCTTTGATTTTAGCCGCCGCCGCCTCTCGGTCGCGGTCTGCGATCAGCAGGGTGAGCACCTGCTGATCACCAAAGGCGCGCTGGAGGAGATGCTGGACGTCGCCAGCCATATTGAACTGGAAGGCCAGATCCACCCGCTGGACGCTGCCGCCCGCGAGCGCCTGATGGCGCGGGCAGCGGGCTTTAACGAACAGGGCTACCGGGTACTGCTGGTCGGCTGGCGCAGCCTCGGCACGCCGGGCTGGTGCCAGCGTCTGGATGTGGATGATGAGCGCGATCTGATTTTATGCGGCATGCTGACCTTCCTCGATCCGGCAAAAGAGAGCGCGGCCGCCGCCATTGCCGCCCTGCGCGACAGCGGCGTGCAGGTGAAAGTGCTGACCGGTGACAACCCGATAATCAGCAGCAAGATCTGTCGCGATGTTGGGCTGGACTGCGGTACACCGCTGCTCGGCAGTGAAATGGACGATCTGAGCGATGAGGCGCTGAGTCAGCGTATTGAGCTGCACACCCTGTTTGCCCGGCTGACGCCGTCACAGAAACAGCGCATCGTCGGCCTGCTGCAGCAGAACGGCCACACGGTGGGCTTTCTCGGCGACGGCATTAACGATGCCGCCGCCCTGCGCGCCGCCGACGTGGGGATCTCCGTCGACAGCGCCACTGACATAGCTAAAGCGTCGGCGGACATCATTCTGCTGGAGAAAAGCCTGCTGGTGCTGGAGCAGGGGGTGGTGACCGGACGTCAGACCTTTGGCAACATCATCAAATACCTGAATATCACCGCCAGCTCCAATTTTGGTAACGTGTTTTCCGTGCTGGTCGCCAGCGCCTTTATTCCCTTTATGCCTATGCTGGCGATTCAGCTGCTGCTGCAGAACCTGATTTACGATCTGTCACAGATGGCGCTGCCGTGGGACAAAATGGATAAAGAGTTTGTCAGCAAGCCGCGCAAGTGGGACGCCAAAAATATCGGCCGCTTTATGCTGTTTATGGGCCCCACCTCGTCGATTTTTGATATCAGCACCTTTGCCCTGATGTGGTATGTGTTTGCCGCGAACACGCCGGAAATGCAGGGGCTGTTCCAGTCGGGCTGGTTTGTCGAAGGGCTGCTGTCGCAGACGCTGGTGGTCCACATGCTGCGCACCCAGAAGATCCCGTTTATTCAAAGCCGTCCGACCTGGCCAATCCTGCTGACCACCGGCCTGGTGCTGCTGATCGGGATTGGGCTGCCCTTCTCGCCGCTGGCCGGTAGCTTCGGGCTGCAGCCGCTGCCGCTGAGCTACTTCCCGTGGCTGTTCGCGACCCTGCTGGCTTACTGCCTGCTGAGCCAGGGCATGAAAACCCTGTATGTGCGCAAGTTTGGTCAGTGGTTCTGATTAACGCCGTGGCTCCCCGCCGGGGGGCCTGCGCCGGTTAGCCGGACAGGCAGCCCAGCGTCACGATGACCGCGCCGGCCAGCAGCGCCATTAGCCAGATCCCCGCGGCCGCCAGCGCGACATACAGGACGAAGGTGGCACAGCCCAGCGCCAGCGCCATCCGGACGAGGCCGCGCGCGGCGCCGGCACAGTGCGCTGCCGCGGCGGTCACCAGCGCCAGCCCGGCCAGCAGCAGGGTGAGGATATCCAGCACCCGATCGGCATCCCAGCGGACGCGGACCACCGGCGGCGGCGTGGCAAGCCCCAATCCGCTGAGGAGCCCGCTTTTTAGTGCGCCAACGTGGCCAGCCACCAGCGCCTGTAAGGCTGCCTGCGGGGGGGTAAACGGCCCCAGCAGGACGTGAGTAAAAAACAGCAGCAGTGCGGCGACGGCGAGAACGATCGCCCCCATTCCGAGATAGCGTGGCACCTTTCCTCCCGCAGCAGTGGCGCGTCAGATATCCGCTCTGCCGCGCCCCATCGATAAAAAAACGGCCCCCGTTCGGGAGCCGTTTGTCAGCAAGCCGCAGGGCTTACTTTTTCTTTTTTGCTTTCGGGTTCGGCAGATCGGTGATGCTGCCTTCGAAGATTTCTGCCGCCAGGCCGACGGACTCATGCAGCGTGGGGTGCGCGTGAATGGTCAGCGCAATATCTTCTGCATCACAGCCCATTTCGATCGCCAGACCGATTTCGCCCAGCAGCTCACCGCCGTTGGTGCCGACAATCGCGCCGCCGATCACCCGGTGGGTCTCTTTGTCGAAAATCAGCTTGGTCATGCCGTCCGCGCAGTCAGAGGCGATCGCGCGGCCCGATGCCGCCCACGGGAAGGTGGAGACTTCGTAGCTGATGCCCTGCTCTTTGGCTTCTTTCTCGGTCAGGCCAACCCACGCCACTTCCGGCTCGGTGTAGGCAATGGACGGGATCACTTTCGGATCGAAGTAGTGCTTCAGGCCGGAGATCACCTCGGCCGCCACGTGGCCTTCGTGCACGCCTTTGTGCGCCAGCATGGGCTGACCGACAATGTCGCCGATGGCAAAAATGTGCGGCACGTTGGTGCGCATCTGCTTGTCGACGCGGATAAAGCCGCGATCGTCAACCTCCACGCCCGCTTTACCGGCATCGAGGTTTTTACCGTTGGGGACGCGGCCGATGGCCACCAGCACGGCGTCGTAACGCTGCGGTTCCGCCGGGGCCTTTTTGCCTTCCATCGTGACGTAGATACCGTCTTCTTTCGCTTCAACGGCGGTCACTTTGGTTTCCAGCATCAGGTTGAACTGCTTGCTGATGCGCTTGGTGAACACTTTCACCACGTCTTTGTCCGCCGCCGGAATCACCTGGTCAAACATCTCGACCACGTCTATCTGCGAACCCAGCGCGTGGTAGACGGTGCCCATTTCCAGGCCGATGATCCCGCCGCCCATGACCAGCAGGCGCTCCGGCACGCTTTTCAGCTCCAGCGCATCGGTGGAGTCCCACACGCGCGGATCGTCATGCGGAATAAACGGCAGCTGAATCGGACGGGAACCGGCCGCGATGATGGCGTTATCGAACTGGATGGTGGTCGCACCGTTCTCCCCTTCCACCACCAGGCTGTTTGCGCCGGTGAATTTACCGAGGCCGTTGACCACGGTCACTTTGCGGCCTTTTGCCATGCCGGCCAGGCCGCCGGTCAGCTGGTTGATCACCTTCTCTTTCCAGGTGCGGATTTTATTGATGTCGGTCTGCGGCTTACCGAACACAATGCCGTGCTCTTCCAGCGCTTTCGCCTCTTCGATCACTTTGGCGACGTGCAGCAGAGCTTTAGAGGGGATACAGCCGACGTTCAGACAGACACCGCCGAGGGTGCTGTAACGCTCAACCAGAACGGTCTCCAGACCTAAATCAGCGCAACGGAATGCCGCAGAGTAACCTGCAGGACCAGCTCCAAGTACCACGACCTGAGCTTTAATTTCTGTACTCATCATGACCTCTTATTTGATATCCGGCGGTATCCGACGAGGGCTCACTAAAAGTCCTTTATCCACCGGGACATTTTCACCGCCAAAGTTTACAGAATTGTTAACAAACTGCAAACTGCGATGCCAGGAATCTCTGTAACAAGGCCGGCATATGCCGGCCTTGTAAACGCATCAATGTTACATCACCAGCCGGCGAATATCGGCGAGCATATTGCCGATAAGGGTAATGAAGCGCGCACCGTCGGCGCCGTCGATCACCCGGTGGTCGAAGGAGAGCGACATTGGCATCATCAGGCGCGGGGTAAACTCTTTCCCGTTCCACACCGGCTCCATCGCCGATTTAGAGACGCCAAGGATCGCCACTTCCGGCGCGTTGACGATCGGGGCAAAGTGGGTGGTACCGATGCCGCCAAGGCTTGAGATGGTAAAGCAGCCGCCCTGCATCTCGCCGGCGGTCAGCTTACCGTCACGCGCTTTTTTGGAGATAGCCATCAGCTCGCGCGACAGCTCGGTGATGCCCTTCTTGTTGACGTCCTTGAACACCGGCACCACCAGCCCGTTCGGCGTATCCACCGCCACGCCGATATTGACGTACTTTTTCAGCGTCAGGCGCTGTGCGTCTTCCGACAGCGAGCTGTTAAAGCGCGGCATCTGCTCCAGCGCCGCGGCCACCGCCTTCATGATAAACACCACCGGGGTGTATTTCACATCCAGCTTGCGCTTCTCGGCTTCGGCATTCTGCTGCTTACGGAACGCTTCCAGATCGGTGATATCGGTCTTATCGAAGTGTGTTACGTGCGGAATCATCACCCAGTTGCGGCTCAGGTTGGCACCCGAAATTTTCTGGATGCGCCCCAGCTCCACCTCTTCCACTTCACCGAACTTGCTGAAGTCGACTTTTGGCCACGGCAGCATACCCGGAAGGCCGCCGCCCGCTGTGGCAGCCGGTGCGGACTCGGCGCGCTTGACCGCGTCTTTCACGTAGGCCTGGACGTCTTCCTTCAGGATCCGGCCTTTGCGTCCGGTGCCTTTAACGTTTGCCAGGTTGACGCCAAACTCGCGCGCCAGGCGGCGGATCACCGGGGTGGCGTGCACGTAGGCGTCGTTTTCAGCGAACTCTTCCTTGCCGCTGCCGCTGCCGCTGCCGCTGGCTTTGGCCGGCGCCGCGGCAGCTTTCTCTTCGGCTTTTGCCGGGGCCGCATCCTGCTTCGCCACCGACGCGGCGGCCGGCGCCGCGCCGGCCACTTCGAAGACCATGATCGGGCTGCCGGTCACCACTTTGTCACCGGTAGTGATTGAGATCGCTTTTACCACGCCGGCAAACGGCGCCGGCACTTCCATGGAGGCCTTGTCGCCCTCAACGGTAATCAGCGACTGCTCGGCGGCGACGCTGTCGCCGACCTTGACCAGAATCTCGGTGACTTCCACTTCGTCACCGCCGATGTCCGGCACCTGCACCTCTTTGTCGCCGGTCGCCGCCGCCGCCGGTGCGGCCTGCTGCTCGGGCTCAGCGGCGGCCGGTGCCGCGGCACCCGCCACCTCAAACACCATGATCGGGCTGCCGGTGGCGACTTTGTCGCCGGTTGCCACGTTGATCTCTTTCACTTTTCCGGCGAACGGTGCCGGCACTTCCATGGAGGCTTTGTCGCCCTCCACGGTCAGCAGCGACTGCTCGGCTTCCACGCTGTCACCAACCTTGACCAGAATCTCGGTGACTTCCACTTCATCACCGCCGATGTCCGGTACGTTGACCGCTTTGCTGGCGGCGGCCGCCGGCGCTGAAGATGCTGGCGCGGCAGGCTGCTCGGCTTTCGCCGCCGGCGCCGCGGCGTCAGAGGCGTCATCCGCCTCAAAGATCATGATCAGCTTGCCGGTTTCGACTTTGTCGCCCACCGCTACTTTCAGCGCTTTGACCACGCCCGCCTGCGGTGAGGGTACTTCCATCGAAGCTTTATCGCCCTCTACCGCGATCAGCGACTGCTCGGCTTCCACCTTATCGCCAACCTTGACCATCACCTCGGTGACTTCGACTTCGTCTGCACCGATGTCCGGTACATTAATTTCAATTGCCATTGCGTTGTTACCTCTTATGCCAGACGCGGGTTGACTTTATCGGCATCGATATCGAATTTGGCGATCGCATCGGCCACCACTTTCTTATCGATCTCACCGCGTTTAGCCAGTTCACCCAGCGCCGCGACCACCACGTAGGAGGCGTCCACTTCGAAGTGGTGACGCAGGTTTTCACGGCTGTCAGAGCGGCCATAGCCGTCGGTGCCCAGTACGCGATAGTCGCTGGCCGGTACGTAGCTGCGCACCTGCTCGGCAAACAGCTTCATGTAGTCGGTTGAAGCCACCGCCGGCGCATCGTTCATCACCTGAGCGATGTACGGTACGCGCGCCTCTTCCGTCGGGTGCAGCATGTTCCAGCGCTCACAATCCTGCCCGTCGCGGGCCAGCTCGGTGAAGGAGGTAACGCTGTAAACGTCAGAGCCCACGCCGTAGTCCTTCACCAGGATCTGCGCCGCTTCGCGCACGTGACGCAGGATAGCGCCGGAGCCCAGCAGCTGCACTTTGCCTTTCTTGCCGTCGAGGGTTTCCAGCTTGTAGATCCCCTTACGGATCCCCTCTTCTGCCCCCTGCGGCATTGCCGGCATGTGATAATTTTCGTTCAGCGTGGTGATGTAGTAGTAGACGTTTTCCTGCGCCTCACCGTACATCCGCACCAGGCCGTCATGCATGATCACCGCCACTTCATAAGCGTAAGCCGGATCGTAGGAGATGCAGTTCGGGATAGTCAGTGACTGAATGTGGCTGTGACCGTCCTCGTGCTGCAGGCCCTCGCCGTTCAGCGTGGTGCGACCGGAGGTGCCGCCAACCAGGAAGCCGCGCGCCTGCTGATCGCCCGCCGCCCAGCACAGATCGCCGATGCGCTGAAAGCCGAACATGGAGTAGTAAATATAGAACGGGATCATCGGCAGGTTGTTGGTGCTGTACGACGTCGCCGCCGCCAGCCAGGAGGCGCCGGCGCCCAGTTCGTTGATACCTTCCTGCAGGATCTGGCCTTTCTCATCTTCGCGGTAGTAAGCGACCTGCTCACGGTCCTGCGGCGTGTACTGCTGGCCGTTCGGGCTGTAAATACCGATCTGGCGGAACAGACCTTCCATTCCGAAGGTGCGGGCTTCGTCCGCCAGAATCGGCACCAGGCGATCTTTGATCGATTTGTTCTTCAGCATCACGTTCAGGGCACGCACAAACGCGATAGTGGTGGAGATCTCTTTGTTCTGCTCTTCCAGCAGCGCGCTGAACTCTTCCAGCGTCGGCATCTCCAGCTTCTCGTCAAAGTGCGGCTGACGGCTCGGCAGATAGCCACCCAGTTTCTGCCGCTGCGCGTGCAGGTAGGTGTGCTCCTCGGAGCCCTCTTTGAAGGTGACGTACGGCAGGCTGTCGATTTCAGCATCGCTGACCGGTACGTTGAAGCGATCGCGGATGTAGCGAACGCCATCCATGTTCATCTTCTTCACCTGGTGAGCGATGTTTTTCCCTTCCGCCGTGTCGCCCATACCATAGCCTTTAATGGTATGCGCCAGGATCACCACCGGCTTGCCCTGGGTATCCTGTGCTTTTTTCAGCGCCGCAAAGATTTTCTTCGGATCGTGGCCGCCGCGGTTCAGCGCCCAAATCTCATCGTCAGACATATCTTTCACCAGCGCCGCGGTTTCCGGATATTTGCCGAAGAAGTGCTCGCGAACGTAAGCCCCATTTTTCGATTTGAAGGTCTGGTAGTCACCGTCCACGGTTTCGTTCATCAGCTGAATCAGCTTACCGCTGGTATCTTTACGCAGCAGCTCGTCCCAGCGCCCGCCCCAGATCACTTTGATCACTTCCCAGCCGGCGCCGCCGAAGATACCTTCCAGCTCGTTAATGATCTTACCGTTACCGGTGACCGGACCGTCCAGACGCTGCAGGTTACAGTTGATGATGAACACCAGGTTGTCCAGCTTCTCGCGGGTCGCGATGGTGATCGCGCCCTTGGATTCCGGCTCGTCCATCTCGCCGTCGCCGAGGAAAGCGTAGACGGTCTGTGCAGAGGTATCTTTCAGGCCACGGTGTTCCAAATATTTCAGGAATTTAGCCTGATAAATGGCCGACAGCGGGCCAAGACCCATGGAAACGGTCGGGAACTGCCAGAATTCCGGCATCAGTTTCGGGTGCGGATACGAGGAGAGCCCTTTGCCGTGCACTTCCTGACGGAAGTTATTCATCTGCTCTTCGGTCAGGCGCCCTTCGAGGAACGCACGGGCATACACGCCCGGGGAGATATGGCCCTGGAAGTAGACCAGGTCGCCGCCGTCTTTCTCATTGCGCGCGCGGAAAAAGTGGTTAAAGCACACTTCGTATACGGTGGCAGAAGACTGGAAGGAAGACATGTGGCCGCCCAGCTCCAGATCTTTCTTCGAGGCGCGCAGCACGGTCATGATCGCATTCCAGCGGATCGCAGAACGGATGCGGCGCTCCAGCGTGGTGTTCCCCGGATAAGCCGGCTCATCTTCAACGGCAATAGAGTTGATGTAGTTGTGAGAGGCCGCGCCGGCCGCCACGCTCACGCCGCCTTTACGGGCTTCAGCCAGCACCTGGTCAATCAGGAACTGCGCGCGCTCAACACCTTCTTCACGGATGACCGATTCGATCGCCTGTAGCCAGTCGCGAGTTTCAATCGGATCCACGTCATTGGGTAAACGTTCTGACATGGGGGTATTCCTTATCTGTGTCTAATACGTTGAATGATCTGGCGCCTGTCTCCCTGTTATCTTGCCGCTGCGAAGCGCGCAATGAGGCAGGCCCGTCGTTTCGTGACTGTGCGATCTGCGCCGCACACTATTCCTTTCGTTGCTGGAGACGCCGCAAAGAACGCTCTCGTCGCGTCTGTTCCCGACTGCGATCCAGCAAGATCTCCTCAATAAACGCCAGGTGACGGTGGGACGCTTCGCGGGCCCTTTCCGGCTCGCGGGCGACTATCGCCGCAAAAATACTGGCGCGGTGTTCGCTCACTTGCGCCAGCATTTCGCGGCGGGTGTAGAGCAATTCAAAATTCTGCCGCACATTCTGTTCCAGCATCGGGCCCATGCTGCGCAGCAGGTGCAGTAGCACCACATTGTGGGCGGCCTCGGTGACCGCAATCTGATACTGCATCACCGCATCGGCCTCGGCGTCAAGATCGCCGCTCTGCTGCGCACGCTGGATCTGCGTATGGCAGTCGCGGATGCGGGTGATGTCTTCTTCCGTGCCGCGCAGCGCGGCATAGTAAGCGGCAATCCCTTCCAGCGCATGGCGCGTCTCCAGCAAATCGAACTGCGATTCAGGGTGTTGAGTCAGTAAGGTGGTGAGCGGATCGCTCAGGCTTTGCCAGAGATGGGTTTGGACGAAGGTACCGCCGCCCTGTCGGCGTAGCAGCAGGCCTTTGGCCTCGAGCCGCTGTATCGCTTCGCGCAGTGATGGACGTGAGACATCGAATTGTTTGGCCAGTTCACGCTCCGGCAGCAATTTCTCGCCCGGCCGCAGCGTCCCTTCCATGATCAGGGATTCAAGCTGCTGCTCGATAGCGTCTGAAAGTTTAGGTTGGCGGATTTTGCTGTAAGCCATCGTGCTGTCTTCATACCCTGCGCGGAGTAAATTGGTAATACCAATTGCAAAAAAGAGCCGCTAAAGTAACAAAGTATTCACCTGCTGTCCAGCCAGCGGCCCACGCCATCACTGACCGTAAAGCCCGGGTTTTTCGCCGCCATTCAGTGGATATGCTTACCTTTTTGCGCTGCCTTTCCTGGCGGAACAGCGACATTTTATGAGCCGTGACGCGCAGTTACTGACGCCATTTCGCGCCGTTATAAGGTAAACCTATTCGTCAATCTGCGCATTTCATGCCAAAAAACGGCCTGAAAGAAGTGTGAGCCGGCGACGATTTTTTACTCGAGCCGCTACACCACGGCCAGAAAGCGCGTGCATTAGCGTTGGCCTAACACTATTCTTGTCGCAACGGTAGCACCAGACGAGCTTTTTTCAAGCTGGCACTGTAAATAATTTAATACATAAATGTCATTATAATCTTACAACGGGACAACCCCCCGTGCGTAAGCACAACGAGGATTCACGATGGATGATCAAATTCAGGGTGAGCAGCTGAAGCGCGGCTTAAAAAACCGCCATATTCAGCTGATTGCGTTGGGGGGTGCGGTGGGCACCGGCCTGTTTCTGGGGAGCGCATCGGTCATTCAATCCGCCGGTCCGGCCGTGATTCTCGGCTACGCTATTGCCGGCTTTATCGCTTTTCTGATTATGCGTCAGCTGGGTGAAATGGTGGTGGAAGAGCCGGTCGCCGGCAGTTTCAGCCACTTTGCCTACAAATACTGGGGCAACTTTGCCGGCTTCGCCTCCGGCTGGAATTACTGGGTGCTGTATGTACTGGTCGCCATGGCCGAACTGACCGCCGTGGGCAAATACATTCAGTTCTGGTGGCCCGAGATCCCCAGCTGGATCACCGCCGCCGCGTTCTTCCTGCTGATCAACGCCATCAACCTGACGAATGTGAAAGTGTTTGGTGAGATGGAGTTCTGGTTCGCCATCATAAAAGTAGTGGCGGTGATCGGCATGATCCTGTTTGGCGGCTGGCTGCTGTTTAGCGGCCACGCCGGACCGCAGGCTACGGTACGTAACCTGTGGGAACAGGGCGGGTTTCTGCCAAACGGCATGACCGGACTGATCATGATGATGGCGATCATTATGTTCTCTTTTGGCGGGCTGGAGCTGGTTGGCATCACCGCCGCGGAAGCGGATAACCCGGAGCAGAGCATTCCCAAAGCCACCAATCAGGTTATCTACCGCATCCTGATTTTTTACGTCGGCTCGCTGGCGGTGCTGCTCTCACTGCTGCCCTGGACCCGCGTCACGGCGGACACCAGTCCGTTCGTGCTGATTTTTCACGAGCTGGGCGACAGCCTGGTGGCCAACGCGCTGAACGTGGTGATCCTCACCGCCGCGCTGTCGGTCTATAACAGCTGCGTCTATTGCAACAGCCGCATGCTGTTCGGCCTGGCGCAACAGGGTAACGCGCCGAAGGCGCTGCTGAAGGTCGACAAGCGCGGCGTGCCGGTGATCACCATTCTGGTTTCCGCCGTGGCAACGGCGTTCTGCGTGCTGATTAACTACCTGATGCCGGGCGAAGCCTTTGGCCTGCTGATGGCGCTGGTGGTCTCCGCGCTGGTGATCAACTGGGCGATGATAAGCCTGGCACACCTGAAATTTCGTCGGGTAAAAGACCAGCAGGGGGTGCAGACCCGCTTTAAAGCACTGCTCTACCCGGTTGGAAACTGGATCTGCCTGCTGTTCATGGCCGGCATTCTGCTGATCATGGCGTTGACGCCGGGCATGGCAATTTCGGTCTGGCTGATTCCGGTATGGCTGGTGGTGCTGGCCGTAGGCTACCGTATCAAACTGGCGGTGCAGAAAGCCTGATCCGGTTAACGGCGACCCCGACCCGGTCGGGGCTACCTGCTCTGAGGACGCGCCCGCGTCCTTTTTTATACCAGCGTGCCGTAGATAGTAAGCAGCGCCACCACCACCACCAGCACCAGCGAAACGCGCTTCGCCAGCTGCACCGCTATACGCGGGGTGGTGACACTGTCAGTGTGCGGATCGCGCGCCAGCGCAAACTGCGCCAGTCGGGTCAGCACCTGATACTGCGGAGTGTGGCGATCGCCCAACGAGGCCAGCCAGGCGGGCAGCGCGCGCTCACCGTGACCGATCAACGCATAGGCAACGCCGACGAGCCGCACCGGGATCCAGTCCAGCCAGTGCAGCAGCGCATCCACGCCCGACTGCACCCGCACCAGCGGCTGGGCCTGACGCGCCAGCCAGCTTTGCCAGGCGCGCAGTACCGCGTACCCCACCAGCAGCACCGGCCCCCACGGCCCTCCGACGACAAACCAGAACATCGGCGCCAGATAAAAGCGGTAGTTAATCCACAGCAGCGCGTTTTGCAGCGCGGTGAGGTATTCCCGCTCGCTGCAGGCCGGCGGCACGCCGTGAATCAGGGTTAGCTCGGCTGACATCGCCTCGCAGGCATCGCGGTCACCGCGGCTGGCCGCCTGCAGGTAGCGGTGGTAATGCAGGCGCGTCGAGCCTGCGCCAATGCACAACATGCCAAGCGCGATCCAGAACAGCAGCAGCGGCGCGCCAAAATAGAGCCCACGCAGCGCAGCGATGGCCACCGCCACCAGCGCCATCGGCAGTAGCATCAGCAGCAGCGTGCGCAGCAGCGAAAAGCGGCGCTGGCGGCGAAACAGCGGCGTCAAACGCTGCTCCAGCTGCCAGTGCTCACCGAGTTTAAACAGGCGCTCGAATCCCAACACTAACAATAAACTGAATAACGTCATCGCGCGGTGCTCCCCTGCTGTTCCCCGACGGTCAGCGCCTGACGGTAGCGCGCCCAGTCAAAAGCCGGACCGGGATCGGTTTTTCTTTGCGGCGCAATGTCGCTGTGTCCGGTAAGGGTATCTGGTGTGATCGGATAGTGCGCCATCAGCAGCATCGTTACCGCCTGCAGCGCCTGATACTGGGCGTCCGTGTAGGGCAGCGTATCGGTGCCCTCCAGCTCAATCCCGATGGAAAAGTCATTGCAGGCCTCGCGTCCCTGCCACTGCGACACGCCGGCGTGCCAGGCGCGCAGGTGAAACGGCACGTACTGGACAATTTCGCCATCGCGACGGATCAGGCAGTGTGCGGACACCCGCAAATGCCGGATCCCGGCGAAAAACGGGTGCGCATCGTGGTCGAGCGTGCCGCTGAACAGCCGGTCGATCCACGGTCCGCCAAATTCACCCGGCGGCAGGCTAATATTGTGGATCACTAACAGCGCGGGCACCTCGCCCGACGGTCGCGCATTAACGTGAGGCGACGGCACTCGCCGTACGCCGCTTATCCATCCTTCTTCCAGCCGCATGCCGGACTCTCCGTCAGAAAACACTGCTTTTCAGGGTAACACGTTTCGCTCGCCCGCGAGGAGTATCGCCGCGCCGTTGGCTGGCGTGGCGGGCACAAACGCGCTAGAGTAAACGCACTTTTTATCCGCCTTTCGGAGCCCGTGAATGACTACCCGTCGCTATGATTCTGCCGTCCGTCGCCAACAGCTGCTTGCGCGTATTGAGCATGATATTCCCGCCGGTGTCGCCCTGGCACTGTGTGAGGATTTGGGCGGTGAGGTGGATGCCGATCGCGACATTACCGCCGCCCTGCTGCCGGAAGAGCGCGCCGCGCGCGCCGCGGTGATCACCCGCGAAGCCGGCATATTTTGCGGCAGACGCTGGGTGGAAGAGGTGTTTACCCAGCTGGGGGGGCAAACGGAGATCCACTGGATGGTCGCCGACGGTGACGCCATCCGCGCCAATCAGACGCTGTTTACCCTGAGCGGCAACGCGCGCCGGATTTTAACCGGCGAGCGCACCGCGCTGAACTTCGTGCAGACGCTGTCCGGCGTCGCAACCGAAGTCAGCCGTTTTGTGACGCTGCTGGAGGGCACCAGTGCTCAGCTGCTGGATACGCGTAAAACCGTACCCGGCCTGCGCAGCGCGCTAAAATACGCCGTGCTGTGCGGCGGCGGAGCAAACCACCGCCTCGGCCTGACCGATGCGTTTCTGATCAAAGAGAACCACATCATCGCCGCCGGCGGCGTGCGCGAAGCCATTGCGAAAGCCTTCTGGCTGCATCCGGATGTACCGGTGGAGGTCGAAGTGGAATCGCTTGATGAGCTGAGCCTGGCGCTCGAGGCGGGGGCCGATATTGTAATGCTGGATAATTTTACGCTCGAGCAGATGCGCCAGGCCGTCACCCTGACCGCCGGACGCGCCCAGCTGGAGGTCTCCGGGAACGTGACCGCAAGCACCCTGCGCAGCTACGCCCTGACCGGCGTCGATTTTATTTCGGTCGGTGCGCTGACCAAGCATATCCGCGCACTGGATCTCTCGCTGCGCTTTGCCTGATAAGCCCGGCCCCGCCGCCTCCCGGCGGGGCGGTCGTCCCGCTTTAATCTCTCCTTCCTGCCTTCTTTCCTTTCTGACTGTAACCGCGTGCAACGTCAATAAAACAGTGCGCACCCGCTTCCCGTCCGCGCATTTTGCCCTCGCCGCGTACGCCCGGGCATCGCTATCCTGGTAGCTCCAATATGATGGAGTTGTACTATGGCCACCCAACACGGATTTACCCTGATTGAGCTGATGATTGTTATCACCATGATTGCCATGCTCAGCGCCATCGGGCTGCCGGCCTATCAGGGTTATCTGCAGAAAGCCGCGTTGACCGACATGCTGCAGAGCGTGATGCCGCTCAAAACCGCTGCCGAACTCTGCGCCATTGAGCACGGCAACGTGGCGGCGTGCAGCAGCGGCAGCGAGGGAATACCTTCCCCCACACCGTCGCGCTATATCGCCCGGCTAACGCTGAATCACGGCCAGCTGGCGGTTCACGGCGGCGACATGCTCACCGGCCTGACCCTGACCCTGACGCCGGAGCAGCAGAAAAACGGCCTGCTGCGCTGGCAGCAGCGCTGCGACAGCGACAGTGACGCTCTGCGGGCGGCGTGCCAGTCGGTGTTCCGCTTTCAGTCCTCGGGAGAGACGCCGTGAGTCCGGAACAGGCTACGCTTATCCAGCAGGTATGCCAGCGCTGGCAGGCGGAAGTGATCGACCCCATCGCCGATCCGCTGCGTATCGCGGTGGCGGAAGGCAGCCTGCAGCCGCTGTTGCAGGCGCTGCGCTTTGTCACCGACCAACCGCTGGATATCGTGCCGTGCTCTCCCGCACAGCTGGCCCACTACGCGCAGCAGGCGGTGCCGGAGGCGCCGTCTGCTGCGCCGATTGCCACGGTGCTGGATGACCTGCTGGAGACCGCGCTGGTCCGCCGCGCGTCGGATATGCACATTGAGCCGCAGGAAACGCACCTGCAAATCCGACTGCGCGTTGACGGGGTGCTGCATGCGCTGCCGCCACTCGCGCTGGCCCAGCATGCGCCGCTGCTGGCGCGGCTAAAAATCCTCGCCGGGCTGGATATTGCCGAACGTCGCCTGCCGCAGGATGGGCAGTTCAGCCAGTGGGTAGGCCAGCGTCCCTGCGCGTTTCGACTGGCTACGCTGCCGACCCGCCACGGTGAGAAAGCGGCGATTCGCCTACTGGAAAGCCGGGCGCAGGCGCGCTCGCTGGCCAACCTTGGCATGCCGGCGGAAGCGCTGGCCTGCTTTCAGGCGGCACTGGCCCGCCCACAGGGCATGATTCTGGTTACCGGACCGACCGGCAGTGGGAAAACCTTCACCCTCTACAGCGCCCTGCAGGCAATCAATACCCCCTGCCGCAAAGTGTGCAGCGTGGAAGACCCGGTGGAAATGCCGGTGGCCGGCCTTAACCAGACCCAAACGCATGCGCCCAGCGGGCTCGATTTTCAGCGGGTGCTGCGCGCGCTGCTGCGTCAGGATCCCGATGTGATCATGGTTGGCGAGATCCGCGATGCAGAGACGGCCGATATCGCACTGAAAGCGGCGCAGACCGGCCACCTGGTGCTCTCCACCCTGCACACCAACTCCACCACCGACACCCTGATCCGCCTGCGGCAGATGGGCATCCCCGGCTGGTTGCTGGCGACCTCGCTGCGTCTGATTATCGCCCAGCGGTTGGTCAGACGCCTGTGTCCGCACTGTCGCCATCCTGCGGCGGCATCTCCCTCGCCGCCGGCGGAACCGGCAGCCGCCTGCGCCTCGCCGTGGATCGCACCGGGGTGTGAGCGCTGCTATTCCGGTTTTTACGGGCGGCTGGCGCTGTTTGAAATACTGCCGATCGACGCCCGACTGCAGCAGGCCATCGCCGGTGAGGCCCCGGCCGATCGCCTGGCCGACCTGGCCCGCCAGCAGGGTATGCGCACTCTGTATCAGGCGGGAGAGCAGCAGATCGCCCTGGGTGAAACCACGCTGGCGGAGCTGCATCGCGCGGTCGGTCTACCCGATGACGACGCGTAAGCTGTGGTACTGGACGGCACTTGACGCCAATGGCGCTCTGCATACCGGATGCACCTTTGCCTCCAGCCGTCAGGTGCTGGACGAGATGCTGTGGCAGCAACAGCGGCTGCAGACGCTCAGCGTCAGGCGGCTGGCGCGCCAGCATCGCTTTCATCATCGGGATCACGAGCGGCTTATCGCGCTGTTTCGCCAGCTGGGTACGCTGCTGCACACCGGAATAACGCTGTCAGATGCGCTGCGCCTGCTGGCGGACGGCGATCCCCTGCCTGCCTGGCGGGCGCTGCTTGCCGACCTGCGCCTGCAGCTGAACCAGGGCACCCCTCTCGCTACGGCGCTACAGGCCTGGCCGGACGTGTTCAGCCCGCTCTGTGCGGCGATGATCGCCGTGGGTGAACTGACCGGCAGGCTGGCGGCATGCTGTGAACAACTGGCCGCGCAGCAGACGCGTCAGCGTCTGCTGCAGCAAAAAGTGGTAAAAGCCTTGCGCTATCCGCTGCTGATCCTGCTGGTGGCGCTGGCGGTCAGCGCCGGCATGCTGCTGTTCGTGTTACCGCAGTTCGCCGCCGTATATCGCAGCCTTGACGCGCCGCTGCCCACCTTTACCCGGATGCTGCTGGATCTCGCCGCGGCGCTGGCGCAGTGGGGCGGTGCGGCGCCGCCGCTGTGCGGGCTGGCGCTGCTCCTGTACCGGGCCGCGGGCAGGCGCTATTCGTCGTTCGTCGCCCGGCAGCAGCGGCTGCTGCTGCGATGCCCCCTGCTGGGCCCGCTGTGGCAGGGCAGCCAGCTGGCGAGGCTGTACGCTACCCTGACGCTGACGCAAACCGCCGGCCTGACGCTGGTGCAGAGCCTGAGCGCCGCAGAGCGGGTCCTGCCTCCGCCGCTGTGGCAGGAGGCGATCGCCGCGCTGCGCGCGCACATCGCCGGCGGTAACACGCTGCACAGCGGCATCGCCGCCCAGCCGCTGTTTACTCCCCTCTGCCGCCAGCTGATACGTACCGGCGAAGAGTCCGGCACGCTGGACGTGCTGCTGGAGCGGCTGGCGGTCTGGCACGAGGCACGCAGTCTTGAACGGGCGGATAGTCTGGCGGCGGCGATGGAGCCAGTGATGCTGCTGCTGACTGGCGGGCTGGTTGGGGCGCTGGTTATTGGGATGTATCTGCCGCTGTTTGGCCTGGGTGACGCGCTATCAGCGGCGGGCGGTTAGCCCGACGGCGGCGCGGGTGCCAGTGCCGCTGCTCGCTGGCGGGCGGGTCGGGGCGCGGGTTATCGGGATGTCTCGGCCGCAGGTTGGCCTGATGACGCGCGTTCAGCGGCGGGCGGTTAGCCCGGCGGCGGCGCGGGTGCCAGTGCCGCTGCTCGCTGGCGGGCGGGTGGGGCGCGGGTTATCGGGATGTCTCTGCCGCGGGTTGGCCTGGGTGACGCGCGTTCTGCGGCGGGCGGTTAGCCCGGCGGCGGCGCGGGTGCCAGTGCCGCTGCTCGCTGGCGGGCGGGTCGGGGCGCGGGTTATCGGGGTGTCTCGGCCGCAGGTTGGCCTGATGACGCGCGTTCTGCGGCGGGCGGATAACCGCCGGCACCGGCACCCGCTTTCCCCTGCGCGGGCAGTCATCCGCGTCATCCCACAGGCGGAAAAACCCGGCGCCGGGCGTGCGAATACCGGCGCTTTTAGGCTACAATCGCCTGCATACCGTGCGTGATAATACGCTACCACGCGGACGCGTCGGGACCATCGCCGGCTACGCGCACCGCAACAGAGACTGGCAGCTTATGGTTTATACAGTGGCCCTGACCGGCGGCATCGGCAGTGGCAAAAGTAAAGTCGCCGAGGCGTTTGCCGCACTGGGCGTACCGATCATAGACGCCGACGTGATTGCCCGCCAGGTGGTTGCACCGGGCCAGCCGGCGCTGGACGCTATCGTCGACCATTTTGGCGGTGAGATACTGCGGGCCGACGGCCACCTCGACAGGGCGCGACTGCGCCAGCGTATTTTCGCCGATCGCGAAGAGAAACGCTGGCTGAATGCGCTACTGCATCCACGGATTCAGGCCGAAACCCGGCGACAAATCGCCGCCTGCCGCGCCCCCTGGTGCCTGTGGGTCGTACCACTGCTGGTAGAAAATCAGCTGCAGTCGCGAGCCGATCGCGTGCTGGTGGTGGATGTGGATATCGACACCCAGCGGATCCGCACGCAGCGCAGGGATGGCGTCAGCCGCGAACAGGCTGAACAGATTATCCAGGCCCAGGCCTCGCGCGCCGCGCGCCTGGCCGTCGCGGATGATGTCATTGATAACAGCGGCAGTGCTGAAGCGATAGCACCGCGCGTTGCCGAACTGGCGCAGTGCTATGCGCGCCTGGCGGCTGAACAGGAAAACCAGCATGACAACCACCGTTCTGTTTGAACACCCTCTGAATGAGAAGATCCGTACCTGGCTGCGGATAGAATTTCTGATAGGACAGCTGCGGGCATGCCCGCCGCTGAGCGACTCCCTCAGCGCGCTCAGTTTTTTCCGTAATCTTACCGAACTGCTTGACGTGTTTGAGCGTGGCGAGCTGCGCACAGAGATAGTGAAAGAGCTGGATAAACAGCAGCAAAAGCTGCTGGCCTGGCGGGATGTACCCGGTGTCGATCCGGACGTGGTGAACAGCCTGAGTGAGAAGCTTAAACATCGGTCGGCGCAGCTGATGGCGGCCCCGCGCATGGGCCAGCCGTTGCGGGAGGACCGGCTGATTGGCCTGGTTCGCCAGCGCATGAGTATTCCAGGCGGCTGCTGCTCTTTTGATTTGCCCACCCTGCACATCTGGCTGCATATGCCGCAGGCCGTGCGGGATGCACAGGTCGCCGGGTGGCTCGCAACGCTGCTGCCGCTGGCCGAAGCGCTGGATGTAGTGCTGGAGCTGATTCGCCAGTCTGGCACCTTTCGCCAGCAAACCAGCCTGAACGGCTTCTTTCAGGATAATGCTGAGGACGGGGAGTTGCTGCGGCTGCAGCTCACGTTAGAAGATGCCCTCTATCCCCAGGTTTCCGGCCATAAAAGCCGGTATGCCATTCGTTTTTTGCCGCTGGATAGCGAACGCGGCGACGTCCCGCCGCGCCTCGATTTCCAGCTGGCCTGTTGCTAAGGAGCCGCCATGAGCGACGTCATGATTGTTAACTGCCCCACCTGCAGTAAAGCGGTCGTCTGGGGCGAAATCAGCCCTAACCGCCCCTTTTGCAGCAAGCGCTGCCAGCTGATTGATTTAGGCGAGTGGGCGGCAGAGGAAAAGCGCATTGCCAGCCAGGGTGAGCTGAACGAAACGGAGAACTGGAGCGAGTCCCAACCGGAGTGATCCGGCCAGGAGCCTCACCCGATGGCGCTATTCGGTGGCTTCACGCTTTAGCCGTTCGATAATTCCGGCGTTAGCGGGTGGAAACTCATCGGCGTCGAGTTCACCCTGCGCCACCCAGCGTCCCGGTTGCCCTTCGCGCCCCCACGGCTCACCGCGCCAGGCCTCTACCAGATAAAAGTGCAGCGTCACCCGCCGCTCGTCAAACGCGTGCTCAACAATTTCATAGGGGGAGGCACGCTCAACGTCGATACCCACCTCTTCATTGAGTTCGCGCGCCAGCGCCATGTCGGCGGTTTCGCCGGATTCAAATTTGCCACCGGCAAACTCCCATTTGCCGGCCATATGGCTCTGCGCAGCGCGCTGGGTAAGGAAAATGCGCTGTTGGCCGTCGCGGATGATGCCGACCGCGATATTGAGATGTGTCATTAAGCTGGCTCACTCTGTCGTCATGTAAACCCGCTTAGTGTATACCCAAAACCGCATTGATGGCATTGCCCACAACGGACAGCGCATTCGCCGGCCCGCTCTTCTCCTGCTATCCGGGCGGGCCGCCCCGTCGCGGCGGTCGATTACGCTCCGCCGGCCGCCCTCACCCCGGTACTGCCTTAAATTAAGGTGTGTAAGATGTAAAATCTGTACCCGGCTGGCGACCAGATTTTATAGTGATGGCCTGTTCCATCCGTTAACTACTGCACATGAAAACAACCTATTCACGACCGCAAATTTTTCTTCACTGGATGTCTGCACTGGTTATCCTCTGGGCAACGGCCAGTGGATTTTATAATGCTTTTTTTACTCCAACACCGCACATAAAAACCTGGATTGCCTGGTTCAACGTATCGCTGACCACGCTTTTCATTCCTTTTTTTCTTCTGCGCATCGCCTGTTTATGGCTTCACGGCAAGCCCGACTGCTCATTATTAAGCGCGCATGAAAAAAAGATTGCCCGTGTGGCCCACGCGTTGCTCTATATCAATATATCTGCCGTGCTGATCACCGGCGTGTTAATGATGGACCGCCCCATCAATGTCTTTCACGTAATCACCCTGCCCCAACCAATAACGGCCGCCTATCTGATTGGCGGATTTAATGTGGCACACAAAGTTTTTTGCATTTCATTAAGTATGCTGATCGTTGCACACCTTCTTGCCGTGATAAAACATCACCTGGCGGGGAAAGACATCATCAAAAAGATGCTCCCATGAAGGCGTCACCGGCAGGGCAGCAGCGGGGATACCCTGGGGAGAAAACTGTGCTCCTCCTGCGCAAATCAAGGCGCACTGAGCCCCCCTTTAATGCGTTATAAAAAATATAATCCCATATTAATATCTGCACACTAACAAACTTAAGATAAAAAAATAATTAATAAAATCATATAGATAAAACGAAAAAACTTAACATTTTTCGATTAACAAAATAAGTAAATTGCATCGTCAAACAGGGTTGCCTATAGTGCTCGCCAGATTAAGACAATCCCTGCATGATAAACCATATAAAAGGAACGTGTACCATGCTTAGTGATGAGCAATCAAGAGAACTTCTTGAGATTGAGCGGGCTCACTTCGAGGAAACCCTTTACGTCGACTGCTGCCTTAATACGCTGACCATCCCAGCCATAACGCTCACGCTATCGATAAACGAGGCGCAGAAACGCCTGCTATGCTGCCTGTTCAGTAATATCACATGTAAAAGAGAAATTATTCGCATTGTCTGGAGAGAGAATCATCAAAGAATCAGCGACAATAATTATCACCAACTCGTCTTTCAACTGCGTGCGTTACTGAACAAACACGGACTGCCGCGAAATCTTATTCTAACTATCCCGTATCACGGACTGAAGCTGAACATCCCGCTGATACGATCGTTACTTAAACAGGAACGTAATCCACCTCAAAAGGACGCGTCTGCCTGTACCAGCGCCTTTTCGGCATTATCCCGTAGTTATCCACGTAAAATACACACAGGCAACCACGGTAATAAACGCCTGCTCTCGCGTCTTTATCATATCGCTCATCCATTTATTTGTATTTCACTGGTTGTCATTATCTGATATGCGCCGCTCAGTATTAACGTCTGTTTTACACCGGATAGTGACACCGCATCAGTCATTGCTGTACCGCCTGGCCGCTATCATGCTGACGGCGCTGCTGATGGCGCGCGTCGCGCTGGCTTGCGTTGCCGCGATCGGCGAAAGGCCTGCGCTGCTGACGGCACGGCCAGCGGCAACCGGTACCCCGTCGCCCGTCGCCCCGCTTCCGCTGACGCTGTTTGACGTCACTGGTCGCGACTGGCTGTACGACACCGAATGGCTGGCGCCGGACGACCGGCGAATCGTAGATGCACCGCGCAGCCGTTTACCCCTCACCCTGACCGGCATCGTGCTCAGCTCGCATCCGCGACGATCCCTGGCGATTGTCGCGCAGGGAGCACAGCAGTTCTCCCTACAGGAACAGGATGCCCTCCCCTCCGGCGGAGCAACGGTAGTACGCATCTTTGCTGATCGGGTCATCATTGCCCATCAGGGAAGATATGAATCCTTAATCATGGAGCCCGGCTAAGCCGTCAACGTCCCGATGACTTTTCTAACATTATTACTCTTTCGCGTCAGGCTGCTCAAACGCCGCATCTGCGGACTGCTGCTGCTGCTGTTGATGTTCATCACTACGCCGCTGTGCGCCGAGGCGTATCGCGCCAGCTTTAACAAAACCGATATCAGTGAGTTCATCAGTACCGTCAGTAAAAACCTGAAAAAAACCATCATTATTGACCCTGAGGTGAAAGGCAGCATTAGCGTGCGCAGTGAAGAAACCCTGAGCGATGCGCAATATTATCAATTTTTCCTCAGCGTTCTGGAGGTTTATGGCTTTGCGGTCATTGAAATGCCTGATGAGGTATTGAAAGTGATACCGGGTAAAAAAGCGAAAAATGGCGTGCGCCCGCTGATGCAAGAGGCGGGCTCACACCCCGGAGATGCACTGGTTAGCCGGGTTATTCCTCTGCGCTATATCACCGCCCGAGAACTGGCCCCGCTGCTGCGCGAACTCAATGATGCCGCGACGGGAAGCGTGGTGCATTACGATCCCGGCAACGTAATCTTAATGACCGGACGGGCCGCGGCGATCGAACAGCTTACGGCGATCGTGGAGAGCGTCGATGTGCCGGAAGACAGTGATGTGGAGACGCTCACGCTGGAAAATGCCTCGGCGCCAGAGGTAGCGGAGATAGTGAACAGCCTGCACGCCGACCAGCAAAAAAGCGGAAAACGCGCTCCCGCCAGGGCCGTTGCCGATCAGCGCACCAACACGCTGCTGATAACGGGTGAGGCGGTGGCGCGCCAGCACATGATAGACACCGTGCTGGCGCTGGACGGCAAGAGCGAGACGCGCAGCCATGCCAAAGTGATTTACCTGAAGCATGCCAAAGCCAGGAATCTGCTGGAGGTATTGACGGGCATCTCCGGAGAGGTTGACAACCACGCCGGGCAGGGATCGGCCGCGCGTACTATTTCGCTACTGAAAGACCGGGTTGTTAAAGCGGATGAGCACACAAATTCCCTGATTATCCAGGCATCCCCCACTGAAATGAACAACCTTGAATCCATTATCCACCAGTTGGACATCGATCGCGCCCAGGTGTTAGTGGAGGGCATCATTGTGGAAGTGCAGGACGCTGATGGCCTGGGACTGGGCGTGCAATGGTTTAACAAGTATGGCGGCGGTACGCAGTTTCCCGGCGCGGGAACCCCGGTCAGCGACCTCTCCCCAAGGGGAATGGCCGCGTCGCTCGGAAAGTTTAACGGCCTGGCTGCCGGATTTTACCGCGGCAACTGGGCGGGTCTGTTTACGGCGCTGCAAACCAACAGTCAGAATAATATTCTGGCCACGCCGAGCATTGTCACCCTGGACAATATGGAGGCCGAATTTACCGTTGGTCAGGATGTGCCGGTACTGACCGGATCGCAGACCACCAGCGGCGATAATCTGTATCAGACGGTGTCGCGGCGCAGCGTGGGGATCAAGCTGAAGGTGAAGCCGCAAATTAATCAGGGTAATTCGGTAATGCTGGAGATTGAGCAGGAGGTCTCCAGCGTGGCTGAAGAGGCGTCGAAAGACAACCTTGGCCCCACCTTCAACACCCGTTCGGTGCGAAACGCGGTGCTGGTGAGTAACGGGAGTACGGTCGTGGTCGGCGGCCTGTTGGATAACAGCAGCAGCCAAACCCAGCACCGCGTCCCCCTGCTGGGCCGGCTGCCGCTGATAGGCCCGCTGTTTCGCTATCAGTCCGATAAGCGTGCTAAACGCAACTTAATGCTGTTTATTCGCCCAACGATCATGCGAACACAGCCGGATTATGCCGGTACCAGCGCAACGCAGCGGGACAAATTTACGGCGTCACTGGCTGACGATCACACAGCGGAAGCGCTGCGCCAACGGCTGGATCCTCCCCGCCAGCCCGGACAAAGCAACCATGCTGTCCGGGATACCCAGCGTTTAATTGCCGATTTTTATCGGGTGACGCCCTGATGAGCCTGACGCGATTTCCCTGGAGCTGGGTGGAGCAGCATGGGGTGCTGCTGGAAAGCGCGCCAGACTCGGTGCGCTTAGTGCTGCATCCGGGCACCGCGCTGACCGCGCTGGCTGAAGCGCTCCGGGTCGAGCCCGACGCCTCTCTGACCCTGATCGATACCGCGGAGTTTATGCCCCGGGCAGCGGCGCACTATCAGCCAGCTTTACCGGCCAATCCAATCCTGGGGCAAGCGCTGGATCTGCGTGAACTGGTAGAGGCGCTTCCGGAAGATAATGACCTGCTGGACAGCGAGGATGGCGCCCCGGTGATCCGCCTGATTAACGCCATTCTGCTGCAGGCGGTGCGTGAAGGGGCCTCTGATATCCATCTGGAACCGTTCGAAAAGCAGCTCAGCGTGCGTTTTCGCATCGATGGCATCCTGCGCCCAATACTGGCCCCGCCCGTTCAGCTGGCGCGCTACCTGATCTCGCGGATCAAAGTGATGGCCAGGCTGGATATTGCTGAAAAGCGCCTGCCGCAGGACGGGCGTATTTCCCTGCGGCTCGGTGGCCGCCATATCGACGTCAGGGTCTCCACCCTGCCCTCGCGCTTCGGTGAGCGGGTGGTGCTGCGCGTGCTGGATAAAAACGCTCAGCAGCTGTCGCTGGCGCACATCGGGATGCACGCGACGCTGCGCGATACGCTGTGCCACCAGCTGGCGCTGCCGCACGGTATCATTCTGGTAACCGGCCCAACCGGCTCTGGAAAAAGTACCTCGCTGTATGCCGCGCTCCGGCAGCTCTGGTCGCCGGAAAAAAATATTTTAACCATTGAAGATCCGGTGGAGTACGAGCTGGAAGGCGTAGGGCAAACCCAGGTGAATGCCCGGGTTGAGATGACCTTTGCCCGCGGACTGCGCGCCATTTTGCGCCAGGATCCGGATATCGTGATGATCGGTGAAATCCGCGACGGTGAAACGGCGCAGATTGCCGTGCAGGCCTCACTGACCGGCCATCTCGTGCTGTCGACGCTGCACACCAATACCGCGCTCGGGGCGATTGAGCGCCTGCGGGATATGGGGGTGGAGCCTTTTTTGCTGGCTAATGCGCTGAGTGCCGTACTGGCGCAGAGATTAGTGAGAAAACTGTGCGCTGAGTGCCGCCAGCTGGCCAGTGAACAGACGCTGCCGGCGGCGCTGGCCGCTGTCGCAGAGCCTCCGGAATCGGCACAGCTTTACCGCGCCGTTGGCTGCGACAGCTGCCGTCATACCGGGTATCGCGGCCGTACGGCTATTCACGAACTGGTCGTGATGGACGCATCACTGCGCGCTGCCATCAGCCGCGGAGAGAGCGAACAGGCGCTGCAGCAGCGGCTGAGCGGGCAGCGGCGCACCCTGCTTCAGGACGGCATCGATAAGGTACTGGCGGGCATCACCACCGGCGATGAAGTGCTGCGCGTATCCCGGGAGGTGCCATAATGCAGTTTCGCTATCAGGCGCTGAATGCGGCGGGCCAGCGGGAGAAAGGTATCATCGACGCCGACTCCCCACGCCAGGCTCGCCAGCTGCTACGCGACCGCGCACTCCAACCGCTGACCCTGCAGCCCCGACGTACCGGGCGTCCTGTCCAGCCGGTCATTAAAGGCCGCGATGCCGTGTTGCTGATCCGCCAGCTGGCCACGCTGGCGGGGGCCAGCCTGCCGCTGGAACAGACGCTGTACGCGCTGGAGCAGCAGAGCGAACGGCTGCCGCAGCGGCGGCTATTGCAGGGGCTGCGACAAAAAGTGTTGGAGGGCAGTGCATTAAGCGAAGCGGTAAAGCACTACCCAAAAACCTTTCCTCCGCTCTACCACGCGATGATTGCCGCCGGCGAAGCCTCCGGACAGCTGGCCCAGGTGCTGGAGCAGCTGGCTGACTACAGTGAAAACAGTCAGCAGCTCAAAAGCAAGCTGACCCAGTCCATGATCTATCCGCTGCTGCTGACCAGCGTTGCCCTCTGCGTCGTGATGATTTTGCTGACCGCCGTAGTACCGAACGTGATTGCGCAGTTTACCCATCTGCAGCAGACGCTACCGACGACCACTCGCGTGCTGATGGCCCTCAGCGCCGGTGCCCAGCGCTGGGGACCGGCGCTACTGGCGTCAGCGACCGTGGCCGTACTGGTTAGCCGGCTGCGCCTGCGCCAGCCGGCGTCGCGCTTTCGCTGGCATCAGCGTCAGCTTCGTCTGCCGGTGATAGGCCGCGTCGCGCGGGATCTCCACCTCGCTCGCTACGCGAGAACATTGAGCATACTGACCCGCAGTGCCGTGCCGCTGCTGGAAGGGATGCACATCAGCGCCGCCGTGCTCAGCAACGACTATGTGCGCCAGCGTCTGCAGCAGGCCCGCGAGCGGGTCCGCGAAGGTGCGACCCTCAGCCAGGCCCTCGGCGAGACGCGTCTGCTCTCCCCGATGATGCAACACATGATCGCCAGCGGAGAGCGGAGTGGCGAACTGGACAGCATGCTTACCCGCGCCGCTGACGTTCAGGACCGCGCGTTTGTCGGTCAGATGACGCTCGCGGTCGGCCTGTTTGAACCCCTGCTAATCGTGGTGATGGCCGGCGTAGTGCTGTTCATCATTCTTGCCATTCTGCAACCCATTCTTCAACTTAACAGTCTGATATAGGAACCATCGTAATGACCTGTGTTTCCCCCCCGCTTTCTCCCCGCCAGCGCGGTTTTACCCTGCTGGAAATCATGGTGGTAATTGTCATTCTCGGCGTACTGGCAAGCCTGGTGATTCCCAGCCTGATGGGCAATAAGGACCGTGCCGATCGGCAAAAAGCGGTCAGCGATATTGTCACCCTCGAGAACGCGCTGGATATGTACAAACTGGACAATGGCCGCTATCCGACGACGGAGCAGGGATTGCAGGCGCTGGTCAGTGCGCCGGTGCTGGCACCGGTGCCGCGGCAATACCGGCACGATGGTTACATCCGTCGCCTGCCGCGGGATCCCTGGGGTAATCCGTATCGCCTGGTGAGCCCCGGCAAGCATGGCGCTTATGATCTCTCCTCCAACGGTCCCGACGCGCTTCCGGAGACGGAGGATGACATTAACAACTGGCAGCTGGAGGCGCCGTGAGTCGCCGGTCTGCGCACTGTCGGGGCTTCACCCTGCTGGAAATGATGATGGTCATCCTGCTGACAGGCGTCATTGCCAGCAGCGTGATAATGACGCTGCCTGCGCCCGCTGCCGCAGGGTCACCGCTGGCCACCCTGCTTGCCACCGCGCGCTGGGCTTCAGATCAGGCGCAGCGGGAAGGCCGGATCTATCGTTTGCGTATCACCAAAACTGGCTGGCAGCTGGCGGTGCTCTCGATGAGCGCCCCCAAAGAGGATCCGCTTGCCGACGCGATTGACTGGCGGCCCGTCCGCCTGCCCGTTCAGTTACCAGAGATGACCGGCGAGCTGCGACTGGCTGGCGATCGCCTTGGGCAGCCGCTGCCGGCCTGGCTGTGGTTTATGCCAGAAGGTGAAGTCAGTCCGGCCACCCTGGAATACCATCCCACGCGCGGCCCCCGGCAGCAGCTCCGGCTGGGGACGGTGCTCGCCAGCCGCGGGAGCCCCGAATGAAGCAGCAGGGCATGACGCTGATTGAAGTGATGATTGCGCTGGCAATCCTGGCCATTGCCGGACTGGCGGTGATGAAGACCAGCATGGAGCAGGTACGTCACCTGGACAGCCTGGAAGAGCAGCAGCTGGCCGGCTGGGTGGCCGATAATCAGCTGGCGGAACGGCGTCTGCGCGGCGTGCATCCGCAGATGTTTCCCCTGCGCGGCGAGGTCACCCAGGGCGAGCGGCGCTGGCGCTGGCAAATAGTCCGGATGGCGACCAGCGATGCGCGCCTGATGGCGCTGCAGGTTACCGTGAGCCGCGCCGATTCTCCCGCCCGCCCGCTGATCACCCTCTACAGCTGGTGGCGGATGCCATGAGCAGCATAAAACAGCGCGGTTTTACACTGATAGAGATGCTGCTGGCGCTGGCTATCTTTGCGCTGATAAGCCTGGCGGGATTTCAGATTTTGCAGAGCGTGCTTCGCGCTCAGCAGCAAACGCAGGCGCACAGCGAAACGTTCGCCGATCTGGTTCGCCTGTTTAGCCTGCTGGAGCGCGACTTGCAACACGCTGTCGTTCCCAGTACGCCGCTGGCGTCAGACGCGACGCGGGCGACGCTGTACGCCACCGGGCCCGTTATTCTGGGGCTGACGCGCCGCAACCGGCCCGATCCGCAGGCGCTGGCGCGCGCATCCTGGCAGCAGGTGGAGTGGCGGTATCAGCAGCACCGCCTGCAGCGGTTCGACGCGATCGACCAGCGTGAAACGGCGCGTTTCGATCAGATTGTCCGGATAGATCTGCGTTTTTATCACGCCGGCCAGTGGCTAACCCGCTGGGAATCGCCGATATTGCTGCCCGCCGCAGTAGAGATCACGCTGCACACCGCACGCTGGGGTGCGGTGCAGCGTACCCTTCTGCTGTCGGGGGCAACGCCGTGAATCGCCAACAGGGGATGGCGCTGCTGACGGTGCTGCTGATGGTCGCCATGATGACCGCCCTGGTGGTCGCCAGTCAGCGCACGTGGCAAAGCGCCCTGCAGCGTACTTCCGCACAGCAGTTTTCTCTGCAGGCCGGCTGGACGCTGTACGGGGCCGAGCAGTGGCTGCGCGCTGCGCCGGCGCCGCCCAACGCCGGATTCGATAGCCTGCAGCTGGACACGCAGCGAGTAAACCTGCGCTGGCGCGACGCGCAGGCCTGCTTCAACCTTAACGCGCTTGCGCGACCGGGACGACGCGATGACGAGGGGCAGCTTCAGCCCACGCTGGCGCAGCAGCTGTTTCAGCGCCTGCTGGAAAACGCCGGCCAGCCGCCGGCGCAGGCGGCAGCAATCACCCAGCAGCTGCACCGGATGCTGAATCCTGATGAAACCCCTCGCCCCCCGGCGATGATGGATGAACAACGCCGGCTGATGTCGCGGCTGCCACCGGACCAGCGGCGGCATCTGGCCCCGTCGCTGTGTCTGCTGCCCACGCCGCAACTCAGCATCAGCGTCAATGGGCTGCAGCCGCACCAGGCACCGCTGCTGGTTGCCCTGCTGGACAACCGATTCAGCGAGGAGCAGGCCCGGCAACACATTGCCGCACGACCCGCGTCGGGTTGGCAACATCTGGCTGATCTGTTTGCTGACCAGACGGGCAAAGCGGCGCAGGAAAACGAGACCTTTGTGAGCCTGGCCAGGTTTACCAGCGAGTACTGGCAATTGACGCTGTGGCTTGACGAGGCCCCATATCAGGCTGTGCAGCGCAGCCTCTGGCAATGGACAGCGGGCGCGCTAATGCTTATCCACCGAGAATACGGCGTGAGTGAAGAGTGATGAAGACTAACAGAACCGCGACAACCAGCCATCTGGTGTTGCACCTGGCCCCAACAGCCTCTGCGCAGTACCGCTGGGTCTACCTGGAGAACCGGCGCGTCATCCTGCAGGGTGAGAGCCGGGAAAAAGGCGGGGTGGCGGCAGGGGCGGAGGGCATCCTGCTGCTCCCCGCCGACGATCTCATCCTGCAATGGGTGACGCTGCCGGGGGGAAATACCGATGCTCTGAAGTGGCAGCTGGAGCCGCGCATACTGTCGGATGTCGATACGCTGCACTGCGCCGTGCTGAACCAGAAAGGCGATGATTATCTGCTGGCCGCCATCGATAAACAGCGGCTCCAGCACCATATCGATACGGCGCGGGCGTGGGGTATTGAGCCGCAGCGGGCGCTGCCCGATGTTTGGACACTGCCTGACGGACAGGCGATTCAGCTGGACGATCGGTGGCTGACCCGCCCAACCGGCTCAGCAGGCTTCGCCTTTCCGACGGAGGCGCACTCCCTGCTGATCCCGGTGTATCCCGAACTCGCTGCCGTTACCCGGCTGGCCAGTGACGATCTGACGCCGCTGGCGCGGGGCGCCCTTGACGCCCCCGGTAACCTGCTGCAGCAGGACTTTGCTCCGCGCACCCGCCGCGGACCGGCGGCGCGTATCGCCGCCCTCGCCGGCATCGGCCTCCTGCTGAGCCTGCTGCTGGAACCACTGCTGCAGGGAGCATACGCCCACTATCAGCACGGGCGGCTGGAGGCTCAGGTGCTAACCCGCTATCAGCACTTTTTTCCGCACGCGCGGCCGTCGGATCCGCTGGCGCAGATGAGACGCCAGGCGCTTCAGACCGCGGCGCCGACCGCACAGGCGGGAGTGCTGGATTACCTGCGACAAAGCGCGAGCCTGCTCGCAACGCTGAACAATAATCCGCTTAAAAGACTGGATTGGGCGGCGGAGCAGCAGCGCTTATCGTTAGACTTCAGTCAGCCCGTAGCCAACCTCAGGTCGCTTCCCGCGCCGGAAGGCCTGACGCTGACTATCCATCATCAAACGGAAGTGATTATCGGGAGCGCACCATGAAAAAATACCGGATAACCCCCTGGCCTGCGCGTCAGCCGCGCGAGCAGCGCCTGCTACTCTGCGCCGCCGCGGCGCTGGGGATCCTGCTGCTGCATGGCGGCTGGCAGTGGAGCGTCGGGTTTCGCGACGCCGCCCGGCAGGCGCTGGCCGATGAACAACGCGCGCTGCGCAACCTTCCCGCGCTGGAGCAGAAGCTGGCACAGCGCCACTCCACGCCGCCGGCGGTCTCGCCGCCCGCGCTGGACGACCTGCACCGGCTGGCCGGTGAAATGGGCCTGGCGCTGAGGCTGCGTCATGAAGGCTCACGCTACCGGCTTCACGCCCCGATCGACGTTGCGTTTCCCACCCTGATACGGTGGCTGGAGGCGCTGGAGACCCGCTGGGACGTCCGCGCCAGCCGGCTGCAGCTGCAGCGGCAGCAACAGCGGCTTCAGCTGCTTCAACTGGAGTTACAGTATGGATCCTGAATGGCTGCTGTGGCTGCTTTATGCCCTGGCTGCCCTGAGCGTGGGCAGCTTCCTGAACGTGGTTATCTGCCGTCTGCCGCAGATGATCCTCTCGCCTCAGCCGGGGTATCATCTCAGCCTGCCGGCATCCCACTGCCCGCAGTGCCGCACGCCTATCCGGCCGGTGGATAACATTCCCTTACTCAGCTGGCTGAGGCTTCGCGGCCGCTGCCGCCACTGCCGGCAGCGGGTTTCGTGGCGCTATCCGGCGGTTGAGCTGGCCAGTCTGCTGATTGCCCTGCTGCTGGCGGCCTGGCTGCCGGCCGAAGGGATGCTGCTACCCGCGCTGATATTGACCTTCTTTTTGCTGGCCCTGTCGCTGATTGATGCCAGACATCAGCTGCTTCCCGATGCACTGACGCTGCCTTTGCTGTGGCTGGGTTTATTATTCAGCGCCGGCTTCTCCCTCTCTCCGGTTACGGCAGGCGACGCCATCATCGGCGCGGCCAGCGGCTACGTTCTGTTCAGGCTGCTGGCCGAGGGGTATCGCCGCCTTCGGGGCGTGGACGCACTGGGGGGCGGTGATGCCAAACTGCTGGCGGCCGCCGGGGCGTGGCTGGGCTGGCAACCGCTTCCTCAGCTGCTGCTGCTGGCGTCCTGTGGGGGATTACTGGCGGCCTTCGCCGCGAGGCTGTTCTGGCGACGGCCGCTGCATCGGGCCGTGCCTTTTGGTCCATGGCTGGCTATCGCCACAGAGATACTGTTTCTCTGGCCGCTGCGTTAGCCCGCGCTGAGCGTGCGCAGGAAAGGCGCCGCCGCCGGATTCAGCGCCGCGCATTTTTCTGCCGTGGTGCCGCGCTCAGCGCTCAGCGCCTGATAGCGGCGCTGGCTTTGCTCTCTCACCTGCTGCTCCAGCAACGGCGTGATTGTCCAGTCGCGTTGGCGCGCCTGCTGCAGCGCGTGTTCAATCAGCGGCTCTTCTGCGGCAATGTCCTGACGCTGACAGCGATCCCGCAGCCAGTTAGCTGCCGCAACCAGAGCTGACAGCTGCGCTGCCTGCTGTGATGGCGGCGGCAGTGAGCGGGAGGGATGCTGGCACCCCGTCAGTATCCACGCGGCGAGAATGCCGCAGGCCAGGCGGCCCGGTTTCACGTTCATCGTTCTGTGCCTCATGCTGTAACAGCCGGCAGTATACCGCAGGCGCCGCGTCACCCGGCGGGAGGCTAAGGACACTAAGGGGAATAAGGTGATTTCTCCACCTGTTGAAGCATATTAAGCCGAACAGATCTTTTTCCCAGACAAGATATATCCACGCCATTAATAACTCTAACGGCAATTAATTGCGGTTTTTCAATTTCTTCTATTAGCGTATCCCTGCCTGGGATGATAGCTACGCACCAGGAAAATAATGACGCCGACCGGCGTCGAGAAAAATAGAAAAGGAAACGCTATGAAATTGAGTAAACTCGCCCTGGCCATTTCCGCGCTGGCCTTCAGCGGCGGCGTACTGGCGCACGGCTATATCAGTGAACCTGCCTCGCGCGATCAAATGTGCCGCATGAAAGACGGCAACACGCAGTGCGGGCAGGCGCTGTACGAGCCGCAGAGCGCAGGCGAAGGACCGGACCGCTTTCCGGAGACGGGTCCGCGCGATGGCCATCTGGTGAGCGGCGACGGCGCCAGCGAGTGGATTGGAGCCAACCTGAATGCGCAGACCAGTGACCGCTGGGTTAAACATCGGGTTTCCGCCGGTAAGAGAGACTTTACCTGGACCTTTACCGCCTCACACCCTATTCGGGATTTTCGTTATTTTATGACCAAAGAGGGCTGGGACCCTAATAAGCCGCTGTCACGGGCGGCCTTCACCGCGGATAACCAGGACGGGCCGGAACCGTTTTGTACTATTCCGGGTGGACCCGCCATTCCCGGCAGCACCACCCACAGCTGTACCCTGCCCGAACGCAGCGGGGGCTACCACGTGATTTATGCCGCCTGGGATGTCTCGGACACGACCAATACGTTCTACAAAGTTATTGATGTCATTTACGATGACGTAGCTTCTGAGTGGAAAAACAGTATTGGCTCGATCCAGCCTTCCCGAGCACTGGAGGCCGGCGACAGCGTGAAGGCCCGACTGTTTGATGCGCACGGTGAACGCGAACCGCTGAGCGTAACGCTGAATATTGATTCTGCGGAGGCGGGCGAACCGAACAGCTGGGCGCTGGCGCTGGCGAAAAAAATCAATGCCGCGCACGACACTATCCGCGCCGGCGTGATGAATAAAGAGGGTGAAGTCGTGCCGACCGCGGGCACGAACACGATTTACAGCAAAGCCGGGAGCGAGATCGTGCGCGTGGAGATCCAGGTCAACGCGCAGGCAGACAGCCGCCCGAGCCTGACGCTGGTGACGCCGCCCACCAGGCACGTGATCACCGAAGGGGAAAACCACATTGATTTCTCAGCCAAAGTGACCGGTGAGATGGCGCTGAACGCTAAGGTGTATAACGCGAAGCAGGAAAATGTGGGCTTTGGTTCGGCGAAGCTGGAAAACAGCACCGACACTGTGACCCTGAAGCTGTGGCAGGCTGAAGCCGGCCCGCATACCGTCGTGGTTGACGGCAATACGCCGGATGGTCAGCATTTCCAGCAGAGTTTTGATTTGGCGCTGATCAACAATACCGCAGGGGATTATGACTTCGTGTTCCCGGACGGAATGGCAAACTACACAGACGGGACCAAAGTACTGCAGCCGAAAACGCAGCAGGTGTATGAATGTAAACCGTTCCCCTATTCCGGCTGGTGTAAACAAAACGCACATCCGTATGAACCGGGAGTCGGTTCAAACTGGCAGGACGCCTGGTCCCTGAGCGGCGCGACAAAAAAACACGCTCACTGATTGCTGAACGGTCACACTGAATAAACAAGCGGCAGCCCGGTGGGCTGCCGCTTTTTTTGGACCTCAGCGTCCGTGCGCCCGACAAGCACGGCCCGTCACCAAACGGGCTGTGCGTCAGAGCGTCACGCCAGGCGACCGTGGCACTGCTTGTATTTTTTGCCGGAACCGCACGGGCAGGGATCGTTACGCCCCACTTTGCGATCGCCACCCTGCGCGGCCAGCGCCTCAGCGGCTTCGGTCTCGTCATCAACGTGGTTAAAATGCTGCTGGGCGGCCAGCCGCTCGGCCTCTTCCCGACGCTGCGTTTCCATCTCTTCGACTTCTTCCGGCATCCGTACCTGCACCTTGCTCAGGGTGCTGACCACTTCATACTTCAGCGACTCCAGCATCGCGCCAAACATGGCGAACGACTCGCGCTTATACTCCTGCTTCGGATCTTTCTGCGCGTATCCGCGCAGGTGGATCCCCTGTCGCAGATAGTCCATCGCCGCCAGGTGCTCTTTCCACAGTGAGTCGAGGGTTTGCAGCATGACGCCTTTTTCAAAGTGGCGCATCATTTCGGCACCCACCACTTCCTCTTTCTGCTGAGACTGCACGCCGGCCTGTTCCAGGATCCGCTCACGCAGGGTCTCTTCGTGCAGATCCGGCTCTTTATCCAGCCATTCGGCAATCGGCAGCGCGAGGTCAAAGTCGTTTTTCAGACGCTCTTCCAGCCCGGCAACGTCCCACATCTCCTCCAGCGACTGCGGCGGAATGTAAGTATCAATGGTGGTCTTGAACACGTCTTCGCGAATACTGGCAATGGTTTCTGACACATCGGATACGTCCAGCAGTTCGTTACGCTGGGTGTAAATCGCACGACGCTGGTCGTTGGCCACATCGTCGTATTCCAGCAGCTGCTTACGGATATCAAAGTTGCGGCTTTCCACTTTACGCTGCGCGTTGGCAATCGCTTTGGTGACCCACGGGTGCTCAATCGCTTCACCCGGCTTCATACCGAGCTTACGCATCATGCCGGAGACGCGATCGGAGGCAAAAATACGCATCAGCGCATCTTCCATCGACAGATAGAAGCGGGAGGATCCTTTGTCGCCCTGACGTCCTGAGCGCCCGCGCAGCTGGTTGTCGATACGGCGGGATTCGTGGCGCTCGGTACCAATAATGTGTAAACCACCGGAGGCCAGTACCGCATCGTGACGCGTTTGCCAGTCGGCTTTAATCTGCGCAATTTGCTCATCGTCAGGTGCATCCAGCGCCGCCACTTCTGTCTGCCAGCTGCCGCCCAGTACGATATCGGTACCGCGGCCGGCCATGTTGGTCGCAATGGTGACCGCGCCCGGCTGACCGGCCTGAGCCACAATGTCCGCTTCGCGGGCGTGGAATTTGGCGTTAAGTACGTTATGTTTAACGCCCGCACGGGTCAGTTCGTGGGAAATCACTTCCGATTTCTCGATCGAGATAGTTCCCACCAGCACCGGCTGGCCGTTGGCGGTGCGCTCACGAATGTCCTCAATGATCGCCTGGATCTTATCCATTTCGGTCATATAAACCAGATCCGGCAGATCTTTACGCACCATCGGACGGTTGGTCGGCACCACAATGGTATCCAACTTGTAGATCGAGCTGAATTCAAAGGCTTCGGTATCAGCCGTCCCGGTCATCCCGGCCAGTTTCTCGTACAGGCGGAAGTAGTTCTGGAAGGTGATGGAGGCCAGGGTTTGGTTCTCATTCTGGATTTCCACACCCTCTTTCGCTTCGACGGCCTGATGCAAACCGTCCGACCAGCGGCGCCCCTGCATGGTTCGGCCGGTGTGCTCATCGACGATGATCACTTCGCCCTCTTTGACGATGTAGTCCACGTCGCGGGTAAACAGCGCGTGGGCTCGCAGCGCCGCGGTAACGTGGTGCATCAGCATGATATTGGTCGGTGAGTAAAGCGATTCGCCCTCCTCCATGATGCCTTCGCTGACCAGCAGCTCTTCCACGGAGACCAGACCACGCTCGGTCAGATGCACCTGACGCGCCTTCTCATCTACCGAGAAGTGCCCTTCGCCGGTGAAGGAGTCGGAGTCTTCCTTTTCCTGACGAATCAGGCGCGGAATGATTTTGTTCACTTTGATGTACAGCTCAGAGCTGTCTTCGGCCGGACCGGAAATGATCAGCGGCGTACGCGCTTCATCGATCAGAATGGAGTCGACTTCATCCACCAGCGCATAGTGCAGTTTGCGCTGCACGCGATCTTCCGGGCTGAACGCCATGTTGTCGCGCAGGTAATCAAAACCATATTCGTTGTTAGTGCCGTAGGTGATATCGGCAGCGTAGGCTTCGCGCTTCGCCGGTGCCGGCATGCCCGGCAGGTTAATCCCGACGCTCAGACCGAGAAACTCAAACAGCGGGCGGTTGTTTTCCGCATCGCGCTGAGCAAGGTAGTCGTTGACGGTCACCACATGAACCCCTTTGCCAGTCAGGGCATTGAGGTAGGCCGGCAGCGTGGCGGTCAGGGTTTTACCCTCACCGGTACGCATCTCGGCGATGCAGCGGTTGTTGAGGATCATGCCGCCCATCAGCTGCACGTCAAAGTGGCGCATGCCGAAGACGCGCTTGCTGGCCTCACGCGCGGTAGCAAAGGCCTCCGGGATCAGGCTCTCCAGCGTCTCGCCTTTTTCCAGGCGGGTGCGGAATTCAACGGTTTTCGCTTTCAGTTCGTCATCGGAGAGCTTCTCAAAATCCGGCTCCATTTTATTGATGACGTCCACCACCTTACGCATGCGACGCAGGGTACGATCGTTACTGCTACCAAATACTTTGGTTAAAATTTTACCTAACATAATTCGCTTTCTCTCAGCTCGCGCTGTGTGTATTCAAAAGATAGTGTGCTGTTACAGAGGGATGGCGCTGAGAGCGGCGGGGCCGGCGCGGGTGCCCTGCACCTGCGATAGCCAGATCCCGGCCTGCCATGCCGCCGGCGGATGGGTCACGCTGGCGGGAAGGATCGGCGCGCTGACCCGCGAACGCGATTCGTGCGTTAGCAGCACGCTTAGGGTATCCAGCAGCACCAGCGCGTGGGCTTCGGCCGGCAGCGCACTGATCAGTCTGTCCTCGTGCAGCGGGGTCAGCGTGGTAAATGACAGGTGACGAATGACGGTGCGGATGGCGTGCTGCTGCCAGAAATCCACCTGACTGCCGGGGCGGCGCAGGCTGCCTTGCAGCAGGGCAAGGTTGTTGAGCGGGGTGATCCGGGTAATGGTGTGGCTGCGGCTCAGGGTCTCCGGATGCGCGCTGGCCTCATTCGCCTGTGCAACGGGCAGACCAAAGCCGGCCGCAACCATCCCCAGCAGGAGATGAGGCCAAAAATAACGTCTGCCAAATTGTCGCCAACGATTTAGAATAGCGATCACGTTTCTTCACCGGAGTCCGCCATGCGTAGCAGCAGACCACATTCCTTAGAGCATTTGTTCGATGAGACGCAGGACAAAAGTATTCTGCGCCAGGTGCAACAGCGCGCCGGTGTACTGGTGCGGTTAAACCGTGCCGTACAGGGGCTGCTGCCAGCCACGCTGCATCCATGGGTTCGCGTGGCAAATTATCGTCAGGGCATTCTGGTGCTGGAAGTCGCAAACGCCAGCTGGATGATGCGTTTACGCTACGAACAATCCGCCCTGCTCTCTGCATTGCGAGCGGAAATTCTACCATCATTGGCGGCGATCGACATCAGGATTAATCCCGCGCTGGCGGCAAAAGGGGAACCGACTGCGCAGGAAAGCAGCAGTCAGGCGGAGAAGAAAGTGGCAAAGCGACAGCTCAGCGCAGCCAGTGCCCAATCCCTGCGGGATGTGGCAGAGCGCAGTCCGGAAAAATTACGCAGGATAATAGAACGACTGGCTTCACGGGCCGGAGAGGGTACCCGCTAAACCAGTCGTTACTGACAGGCCTGGCTTACGCCAGAACCAGATTAGGTGCTTTGAATGCCAGCGGCAGCTCGGCTTCGTCTTCGAAGGTCGCCCATTCCCAGGCTTCCTGCTTCGCCAGTACGGCCTGCAGCAGCTTATTGTTCAGCGCGTGGCCAGATTTGTAGGCGGTGAAGGCACCAATGATGTTGTGCCCGCACATAAACAAGTCACCGATCGCATCAAGCATCTTGTGACGCACAAACTCGTCTTCAAAACGCAGGCCGTCTTCATTCAGTACGCGGTAGTCATCGACCACGATCGCGCAGTCGAAGCTGCCGCCGAGGCACAGGCCACGCGACTGCAGCGCTTCAATATCGCGCATAAAGCCGAAGGTACGGGCGCGACTGATTTGACGCGTAAAGGCCTCCGCAGAGAAGTTCATGCGGTAGCGCTGCGAACTGGCATCGATCGCCGGGTGATTAAAGTCGATGGTGAAATCGAGAGAAAACCCGTTAAACGGCGCCAGTTCAGCCCATTTGTCGCCGTCTTCCACCCGGACAGGCTGTTTCAGACGGACAAACTTCTTGGCACAGTTCAGCTCTTCGATGCCGGCATCCATCAGCAGATAGATAAAGGGGGCGGCGCTGCCATCCATAATTGGAATTTCAGGCGCGTTCACTTCCACCACAATATTATCGATACCGAGGCCTGCCAGCGCAGCGTTCAGGTGCTCGACCGTGGAAATACGCACGTCATGCTCATTGACCAGGCAAGTACAGAGCATGGTATCACGCACGGATTTGGCATCAGCCGGGAAATCAACCGGTGGATTCAAGTCAGTGCGACGATAGATGACCCCCGTATTCGCCGGTGCAGGGCGCAGCGTCAGGGTGACTTTTTTGCCGGTATGCAAACCGACGCCAGTCGCCTGAACAATACGTTTTAGTGTCCGTTGTTTGATCATCGCATTATCTCGCAAAATTACTGATCCTACCGCCAGTTTACTCGACTAACGGCGGGACAGTTTAGCACAAAAAGCGGAGATGCCAAATTTTCGGCTTATTCCTAGTCCGCCTGCTTACGCAGGAAGGCAGGAATATCGAGGTAATCCGGCTCTTTACCCGACTGTGCACTCTGATCGTTAACCACTTTGGCGGCCGGCTTCTGCTCCTGCGGCAGCGGCGACATGCCGTGCTGCTGATAGCGGTGGTCGATTACCGGCTGCGGCTGCTGCTTGTTGGTGACCAGGGTAATTTCCGGGCGTTTATCCATACCGATGCCGGTGGCGACGACGGTCACGCGCAGCTCGTCGTTCATTTCCGGATCCAGCGAGGTACCGATGACCACGGTGGCGTTATCGGAGGCGAAGGCGCGAATAGTGTTACCCACGGTTTCAAACTCATCCAGACGCAGGTCGAAGCCGGCGGTGATGTTGACCAGCACGCCGCGCGCACCGGACAGATCGATGTCTTCCAGCAGCGGACTGGAGATCGCCATCTCGGCGGCCTCTTCCGCACGGTCTTCACCGCAGGCGACGCCGGAGCCCATCATCGCGTAGCCCATTTCGGACATCACGGTGCGCACGTCAGCGAAGTCGACGTTCATCAGCCCCGGACGGGTGATCAGTTCGGCAATGCCCTGCACCGCGCCTTTCAGCACATCGTTCGCCGCGCCAAAGGCATCCAGCAGAGAGATACCGCGACCCAGCACTTTCAGCAGCTTGTCGTTCGGGATGGTGATCAGCGAGTCTACATGTTTGGAGAGCTCGGCAATCCCCTGCTCGGCAAACGCCATGCGCTTTTTGCCTTCAAAGTTAAACGGTTTAGTGACGACGGCTACGGTCAGGATCCCGAGATCTTTCGCCACTTCCGCCACCACTGGCGCGGCTCCGGTACCGGTGCCGCCGCCCATACCCGCGGCGATGAAGACCATGTCAGCGCCGTCCAGCGCTGAGCGCAGGGCTTCGCGGTCCTCTTCCGCTGAGGTACGGCCCACTTCGGGGTTGGCGCCGGCGCCAAGCCCTTTGGTGATATTGGTACCGATTTGAATCGTCTGACCCACGGCAGTTTTACGCAACGCTTGCGCGTCGGTATTCACCGCGAAGAACTCTACACCTTCAATGCGCTCGCGCACCATATGCTCTACGGCGTTGCCACCGCCACCGCCGACGCCGATGACTTTAATCACCGCGTCATTGGTTAATTCCATAGGTTCAAACATGATTTCTCTCCGTTATGTGCCTGTCGCCTGGGAGTCCCAACACCACCGACTCCCTTTGAAAATTAAAACTCTTTTTTCAGCCAGCTGTTGATTCGTTTGAACCAGTTGCCAACCGACGCGCGTTTTTCAACATCCGCCTCACCGCTGAGGTGAGACTCTTTACCGTAGTGCAGCAGCCCCACCGCCGTTGAGTAGTAGGGCTCCTGCGCGTAATCCGTCAACCCGGTGATGTTCAGCGGCTGCCCAATGCGCACCTGCGTATGGAATACGCGCTGAGCGCAGGCCGCCAGGCCTTCAATTTGTGCCGCACCACCGGTCAACACGATACCGGCGGCCAGGTGATGCTTCACCCCCTGCTGACGCAGCTGCTCTTGCAGCTGCAGGATCTCGTCGTTGACCAGATTCAGCAGCTCGGTGTAGCGCGGCTCAATCACCTCTGCCAGCGTTTGACGCTGCAAACTGCGCGGTGGACGCCCTCCCACACTGGGCACCTCGACATTCTCATCTTTCCCCACCATCGACCCCAGCGCGCAGCCGTGGCGAACTTTGATCGCCTCGGCGTCGGTGGGCGGCGTGCCAAAAGCATAGGCAATATCGCTGGTTACCACATTTCCGGCGTAAGGAATCACTTTCGTGTGCCGCAGCGCGCCACCGGTGTACACCGCCATGTCCATGGTGCCACCACCGACGTCCACGACGCAAACGCCCAGCTCACGTTCGTCTTCAGTCAGTACGGCAAAACTGGACGCCAGCCCGGCGAAAATCAGTTGGTCCACTTTCAGGCCGCATCGTTCAACGGCTTTGACGATGTTTTTCGCCATATCGTTGTGACAGGTGATTAAATGGACTTTCGCCTGCATCCGCACGCCGGACAAACCGACCGGATTCTTGATGCCTTCCTGATAATCGATCGCGTACTCTTGCGGAATGACGTGCAGGATGCGGTGCTCGTCGCGCACCCGAACGGACTTGGCGGTATGGACCACGTTATCCACATCTTCCTGGGTCACTTCCTCTTCTGAAATAGGAACCATCCCTATTTCGTTCTGACAACTGATATGTTTACCCGAAAGCGCAAGATAAACCGAGGAAATTTGGCAATCTGCCATTAATTCGGCCTGATCGATGGCGCGCTGTACGCATTTTACCACCGATTCCAGGTCATTCACCCCGCCTTTGTCCATTCCGCGCGACGGGCAGCTGCCCACGCCAATGATATTGACCATGCCATCGGGCAGAATTTCACCCACTAATGCGGCGACCTTCGCAGTGCCAATCTCGAGTCCAACTACCAGTTTTCTGTCCGTCGCCTTGATCATTGTTATTCAGCCTGTGCCTGATTCTGTTGTTGATTACTCACCTGGGGCTCCAGTGGCGCCGCCGCCCAGCCGACGGCCGCGCCGGAGTCATAGCGTAAATCCACATAGCCAATCCGCTTGTTCTCCGCGATGGCCTGCTGCTGTAGCACCGGGTAGAGCTCGATAAAGCGCTTCAGGCGCTTCATGTCCTCGTTGCGTCCCAGTTCCAGACGGACATCGTCGCTCAGCACCAGTTGCCAGGAGCGACGCGCCGTCATCGACGCCATCTTCAACTTCATTTTCGCCGCGGCCAGCACCTGATCCATGGCGCGGTAGCCGCTTAACACATCTTTTTCCGTCCCTTCCGGACCGTACAGCATGGGCAGTTGGCCTTTGCCAATATAGCGAGTGGGTACGCTAAACGACTTACCGTCGGCATCGACCATGTGCAAATCATTCCAGCGCGCCACCGGCACATACTCCACCAGATGGATTTTCAGCTCATCCGGCCACTGCTTGCGCACGCTGACCTGCTTAATCCACGGCAGACGTTCAATCTGCTGCTGAATGACGTTCACGTCCTGCGTCATAAAGGTCCCGGGCGAACCAAGCGATAAAATCGCCTGGCGAATATCGTTCTTGCTGGTGTAATGCAGGTCACCGGTCACCACCAGTCGCGAGAGCGGCAGCCGCGAGGCGTCATTCATCCACTTCAGCACCGTCCAGCCGCCCCAAACCAGGGTGCCTAGTACCATCAGCAGGAACAGCATCCCGGCCAGGTGGCTGCCGTAGCTGCGCCCCCGAGTGCGCTTTTCCTGCTTCTCACTTTTTCGAACTCTGATCGCCGCCTGAGACATAATCAGTCGGCCAGCTCCAGAATACGCGCCACCAGCTGCGAGAAGCTCATGCCCGCCTGCTTAGCGGCCATCGGCACCAGGCTGTGACTGGTCATGCCCGGCGAGGTGTTCACTTCCAGCAGGAAGAACGCCCCGTTACCGTCCATCATCACATCGACCCGCCCCCAGCCGCTGCAGCCCATCACCTGCCAGGCGCGCTTCACCAGCGCGTGCAGCTCTGCCTCACGTTCGTCGGTCAGACCGCTGGGGCAAAAATACTGTGTCTCGTCGGAGAGATACTTCGCCTCGTAATCGTAAAAGGAACTGGCAGGCTGAATGCGGATAGACGGCAGTGTACGATCGCCCACGATCGCCACCGTGTACTCAGCCCCGGCCAGAAAGGCCTCCACCAGCACGTCATCATCATGGCGGAAAGCCTCCTCCAGCGCCGCCGGCAGTTCGCTGGCGACATTCACCCGGGAGATACCGACGCTGGACCCTTCGCAGCTCGGCTTAACGAACACCGGCAGTCCCAGCGCCGCAATGGCGTCGCGCTGCGCCTGCTCCAGGCCGGCCGTAAACTGCTGACGGGTAAGCGCCACGTACGGAGCAATCGGTAAGCCGGCCGCCTGCCACAGCATTTTGGTGCGCATTTTGTCCATGGTGATCGCCGACGCCATTACGCCGCTGCCGGTATAGGGCAGCTGCAGATACTCCAGCACGCCCTGCAGAGTGCCGTCTTCACCGCCGCGGCCGTGCAGGGCAATAAAAACTTTCTCAAAGCCCGCTTCTTTCAGGCGCATGACCGGATACGCGCACGGGTCTACCGGATGCGCGTCCACGCCAGCTTCATGTAATCCGGCCAGCACTGCGGCGCCGGAGAGCAGGGAAACGTCGCGCTCAGCAGAGGTGCCACCAAACAATACCGCTACTTTTTCAGCCATGTTGTTCCTCTTCGTTTTTTTGCGGCTGCAATTTTTGTTCTGCCAGTTTGCGCGCGATCTTGCCGATATTACCCGCTCCCTGGACGAGGATCAGATCGTTACCGGTCAGGGTCGGCGCCAGCATATCGGCGATCGCCTCGTGATCCGGCACGAGGATCGGATCGACTTTGCCGCGGCCGCGAATCGTGCGGCATAGCGAGCGGCTGTCGGCCCCGGCGATCGGCGCTTCACCCGCCGGATACACATCCAGCATCAGCAGCACATCCACCTGCGACAGCACGTTTGCGAAATCGTCGTACAGGTCACGGGTGCGCGTGTAGCGATGGGGCTGGAAAACCATCACCAGATTTTTATCCGGCCAGCCGGCGCGGGCGGCTTTAATCGTCACGTCGACCTCTGTGGGGTGATGGCCGTAGTCATCCACCAGCATCGCGCTACCGGCTTTCCCGTTCACCGGCAGCAGCGGGAAGTCACCGAGGTGATCGAAACGACGCCCGGTTCCCTGGAACTGGCTCAGCGCGCTGAGGATCTCCTCATCGTCAATGCCCTCTTCGGTCGCCACCGCCACCGCCGCCGCCGCGTTCAGGGCGTTGTGACGCCCCGGCGCGTTCAGCGTGACGCACATCGGTGCTTTATCCTGACGGATCAGGGTAAAGTGCCCCTGCGCTCCGCGCTGCTCGTAGTGTTCGATTCGCACATCAGCATCGTCGCTAAAGCCGTAGGTGGTGACGTGTCGGCCTACGCGCGGCAGCAGCTCGCGGATCACCGTATCGTCCACGCACAGCACTGCGCGACCGTAAAACGGCAGATTGTGCAGAAAGTTAATGAACGTCTGCTTCAGGTTCTCAAAATCGCCCTGATAGGTATCCATGTGATCCGCTTCGATATTGGTCACGATCGCCACCATCGGCTGCAGGTGCAGGAACGACGCATCGCTTTCGTCCGCTTCGGCAATCAGATAGCGGCTGCTGCCGAGGCGCGCATGGGTGCCCGCCGCCTTCACCAGCCCCCCGTTAACAAAAGTCGGATCGAGTCCGCCCTCGGCGTAAATGCTGGCGACCATCGCCGTGGTGGTGGTTTTTCCGTGGGTACCGGCTACGGCAATACCGTGGCGGAATCGCATCAGCTCTGCCAGCATCTCTGCGCGACGGATCACCGGGACGCGCGCTTCCCGCGCCGCAACGATCTCCGGGTTGTCCGCTGAAATGGCGGTAGACACCACCACCACGCTGGCATCCTTCACATTTTCCGCCCGGTGATGGTAGTAAATCGTCGCGCCCAGCGCGCTCAGGTGCTGCGTTACCGCGTTGGGGGCCAAATCGGAACCGCTAATGGCGTACCCTTCATTCGCCAACACTTCGGCAATACCGCCCATGCCGGCACCGCCGATGCCAACAAAGTGAATGTGCCGGACGCGACGCATCTCGGGCACGATAGAACGCAGTTTTGCCAGTTGTTGTGTATTCATCTCGTCGTCTGTTCCCGGGCGGGCTGAGCCCTGCCCTTACTATTACAATGCGGCACGCGTAATCGCTTCGGCGACGCGTTCGGTCGCATCCGGAATGGCTACCGCACGCGCCTTTTCAGCCATCGCCAGCAGCGTGGGGCGATCCCAGCCGGCCAGTGTGTCCGCCACAACCGCCGCGTTAAACTGCGGCTGCTCATAAATTTTTGCCGCTCCGGCCTGCTCCAGCGGCAAAGCATTCCAGTACTGCTGACGATCTTTATGCTGAAACGGCACGAGGATCGCCGGCAAACCGGCGGCGGCCACTTCGCTGACGGTCAGCGCGCCGGAGCGGCACACCACCACGTCGGCCCACGCATAGGCCGCGGCCATGTCGTCAATAAATTCGGCCACCCGATGTCCGTGCTGCCCGACGGCGTCATAGGCCGCCTGCACCGACGGAAGATTGCCTTTCCCTACCTGATGCCAGAGGGTGATTTTATCACCCAGACGGGCCGCCACGTCCGGAAGTGTCTGATTTAGCACGCGAGCCCCCTGACTGCCGCCAATCACCAGCACCCGAATCGGGCCATCGCGATCGGCCAGCCGCACGGCCGGCAGCGGCAGCGCCAGCACGTCGGTGCGCACCGGGTTACCTACCACCGCCGCGCGGCGGAAGGCTCCGGGAAAGGCCTGCATGACCGTCGTGGCAATTTTCGCCAGCCATTTATTGGTCAGGCCGGCGATACCGTTCTGCTCGTGCAGGACCACCGGGATACCGCAGCTCCACGCCGCCAGGCCACCGGGTCCGGAGACGTAGCCGCCCATCCCGAGTACCGCATCCGGTTTCCACGCTTTCAGGATCGCGCGCGCCTGACGTACCGCCTGAAAAATGCGCACTGGCGCGGCCAGCAGCGCCAGAATGCCCTTACCGCGCAGTCCGCTGATGCGGATAAAATCAATCCCGATACCGTGCTTCGGCACCAGATCGGCCTCCATGCGATCGGCCGTCCCCAGCCAGCGCACTTCCCAGCCTTGCGCCATCAGGTAATGCGCCACGGCCAGTCCGGGAAACACATGCCCGCCGGTGCCGCCCGCCATGACCATCAATCGCTTGCCACTCATCCTTACCTCGCGAACGCCTGGGCTTTTGCCAGGCGCGTTTCATAATCTATGCGTAACAACAACACGATGGCCGTCGACATAATGATCAGGCTCGATCCGCCGTAGCTGATAAGCGGCAGCGTCAGCCCTTTGGTCGGCAGCATACCGGCGGCGGCGCCAACGTTGACCAGCGCCTGAAAACTAAACCAGACGCCAATTGAGCAGGCCAGAAAACCGGAAAACCGCTGGTCAATTTCCAGCGCGCGGCGGCCAATCGACATCGCGCGAAAAGCGACGAAGAATACCATTAACAAGGCGAAAACCACACCGATATAACCCAGTTCCTCGCCGATAATCGAGAAGATAAAATCGGTGTGCGCCTCCGGCAAATACTCCAGTTTTTGCACCGAATTTCCCAGCCCCTGCCCCCACACTTCACCGCGGCCAAAGGCCATCAGGGATTGCGTCAGCTGATAGCCGCTCCCGAAAGGATCGTCCCACGGATTGAGGAACGAGGTGACGCGGCGCATACGGTAAGGCTCTGCAATAATCAGTAACACAACGGCAAAGATGCCGGAGCCGATAATCGCCAGAAACTGCCACAGTTTGGCACCAGCAAGGAACAGCATCGCCAGCGTGGTGACGAACAGCACCACCACCGTACCAAGATCCGGCTGGGCCAGCAGCAGTACCGCCAGCACCACCATCACGCCCATCGGTTTGCAAAAGCCCCAGAAGTTATTACGCACCTCTTCTACCTTGCGTACCAGATAGCTGGCGAGGTAGCAGAACAGCGACAGTTTAGAGAGCTCCGCCGGCTGAATACGCAGCGGGCCCAGCGCGATCCAGCGCGAGGCGCCGTTGACCGAACTGCCCACCACCAGCACGATCAGCAGCATGATCACCGAGATCAGCAGCATAATGTTGCTGTAGCGCTGCCAGACATCCATTGGTATACGCAGCGTCACCAGCGACAGGGCGAACGCCAGGCCAAGATAGAAAGCATCGCGCTTGGCGAAGAAGAACGGATCTTCCTGCAGCCGCTGCCCTACCGGCATGGAAGCCGAAGTCACCATCACAAAGCCGACGATCGCCAGGGCAAAAGTCATCCACAGTAGCTTACGGTCATACAGCACCAGCGAGTTGGCATCGCCGTCGCGTGTGCCCATCACCCAAGTCCTGGCGCGGGCAGATAGCCAGTTCAGCACCCCCAGCCCCGGCATCTTCATGCGCCTAACTCCTGTGCCAGCTGGGCAAACTGCTCGCCGCGCTGCTCAAAATTCTTAAACTGATCGAGGCTGGCACAGGCCGGGGACAGCAACACCATATCGCCGGGTTGCACCTGCGCGGCGATCTGGCGCATGGCGTCTGCGAGGGTATCGGTCTGCGTCGCTGCGTCCGGCCGCAGCGCCGCCAGCGCCGCGCGATCGCGGCCAAAACAGAACAGGCGCACTTTATCGCCCTGCAGCCAGCGCGCCAGCGGAGTAAAGTCAGCCGATTTGCCGTCTCCTCCCAGCAGCAGCCATAGCGTGCCCGCCACCTGTAAACCGTTTAGCGCCGCTTCGGTGCTGCCGACGTTGGTGGCTTTTGAATCATTGATCCAACGTACACCGCGTGCTTCATACACCTGCTGAAAGCGGTGCGGTAAGCCGCGAAAGGTGTGCAGCGCACGCAGCGCACCCTCACGCGCTACGCCGACCGCGTCCGCCAGCGCCAGCGCCGCCAGCGCATTGGTATAGTTATGCTGGCCAACCAGCTTCAACGCGTCGACCGGCAGCAGCGCCTCACCGTGCGCCTCAAGCCAGCCATCGCGCAGGCGGTAATCGCCCTGAGCAATGCCAAAGCTCACCGCCCGGCCGCGCTGATCGCGCAGCGGCTGAGTCAGGGGATCGTCTGCGTTGCTGACGCACACCGCGGCGCGGTCATAAATGCGCAGCTTGGCAGCGCGATACTGCTGCATCCCCAGCGGATAGCGATCCATATGATCTTCGCTCACGTTCAGCACGGTGGCCGCCGCCGCACGCAGCGTCGAGGTGGTTTCAAGCTGGAAGCTGGAGAGTTCCAGCACGTAGATATCGGCCGGCTGCTTCAGCAGGCTCAGCGCCGGCAGGCCAATGTTGCCGCCAACGCCGGCTTTCAGCCCGGCGGCCCGAACCATCTCGCCCACCAGCGTGGTGACGGTGCTCTTGCCGTTGGAGCCGGTGATCGCCACGATCGGCTGCTGCGCCTCGCGGCAAAACAGTTCGATATCGCCAACGATCTCTACTCCCGCTGCCGCCGCGGCCGCCAGCGCGGGGTGGCTGAGGGCCATTCCCGGGCTGGCGACAATCAGATCGGCGGTCAGCAGCCATTCTTCATGGAGCGAACCGGTCCAGCGCTCCACGCTGACCGGCAGCCGATCAAGGCCCGGGGGCGACACGCGGGTATCCAGCACCCGCGGCACCACACCGCGCGAGAGGAAGAAATCAACACAGGAGAGGCCAGTTAGGCCCAGCCCGATGATGACCACTTTTTTACCCTGATAGTCAGCCATGATTAACGTACCTTCAGCGTGGCCAGGCCAATCAGCACCAGCATCAGTGAGATAATCCAGAAGCGCACAATCACGCGCGGTTCCGGCCAGCCTTTTAATTCGTAATGGTGATGAATCGGCGCCATGCGGAAGATGCGCTGACCGCGCAGCTTAAATGAGCCGACCTGCAGAATCACCGACAGGGTCTCAACCACAAACACTCCACCCATGATCACCAGCAGAAACTCCTGGCGCAGCAGCACGGCGATAGTGCCCAGCGCGCCGCCCAGCGCCAGCGAACCGACGTCGCCCATAAACACCTGTGCTGGATAGGTGTTAAACCACAGGAAGCCCAGCCCGGCACCCACGATGGCGGTACAGACAATCACCAGCTCCCCCGCGTGGCGCAGATAGGGAATGTGCAGGTATTCGGCAAACTTGACGTTCCCCGTCGCCCAGGCGACCAGCGCAAAACCGGCGGCGACGAACACCGTCGGCATGATGGCCAGACCGTCCAGTCCGTCGGTCAGGTTCACCGCATTACTGGTACCCACAATCACGAAGTAGGCCAACAGCAGATAAAGCAGCCCCAGCTGCGGCATGATGTCTTTGAAAAAGGGCACGACCAGCTGGGTCGCCGGGGTGTCTTTACCAATGGCATACATGGCAAAAGCGACGCCCAGCGCAATCACCGATTGCCAGAAGTATTTCCAGCGGGCGATCAGCCCGCGGGTGTCCTTGCGCACCACTTTGCGGTAGTCATCAACAAAGCCCACGATGCCATACCCAATCAGCACCACCAGCACGCACCAGACGTAAGGATTTGATGGATAGGCCCACAGCAGTACCGACACGGTGATGGAGGTCAGGATCAGGATGCCACCCATGGTTGGCGTCCCGCGCTTACTGAAGTGCGACTCCGGACCGTCGTTACGTACCACCTGACCGAAGGACATCTCCTGCAGGCGGGCGATCAGCCGCGGTCCCAGCCACAGCGAAATAAACAGGGCGGTCAGCAGGCTGACGATGGCGCGAAACGTCAGATAGGAAAAGACGTTGAAGCCAGAATAAAACGCGACCAGATGCTCGGCCAGCCAGACTAACATGACCCTTTCTCCTGTAAGGCTTGTACTACCTGCTCCATGGCGGCACTACGAGACCCTTTAACTAAAATGGTGGCTTGTGAATGTTCGGCCAGCAGCTGGCGAACGCGTGCGGTCAGCGCCGCTTTATCGCAAAAATGTTCACCGCAGCCGCTGGCGTCGCTCAGATGCTGACTCAGACTGCCCACGCTCAGCACCCGGTCGATACCGGCGTCGCGCGCGGCCTCTCCCACCTGGCGGTGGCAATCGACGGCGTCCTGACCCAGTTCGCCCATATCGCCCACCACCATCACCCGATGGCCCGGCATCTCTGCCAGCACGCGGGCGGCGGCAATCATCGAACCGACGTTAGCGTTGTAGCTATCGTCCAGCAGCAGCTGGTCGTTGGTGAGTGGGATTGGAAACAGCCGGCCCGGCACCGCCTGCAGCGTCGCCAGCCCGGCGGCAATCACGCCGAGCGGCGCGCCAACCGACAGCGCCAGCGCGGCGGCCGCCAGCGCATTCGCAATGTTGTGGCGCCCGGGCAGCGGCAGCGTGATCGCCACCTCGCCCTGCGGAGTGCACAGGGTAAACTGCGTACCCGCCACGCTAAAGCGCACATCGCGGGCGTGGAATTCCGCCTGTGGATTGTCCGGCGCAAAGCGCCACAACCGCTTGTCGGCAAACTTCGGCTGCCAGTTTGGCAGATCGTTGCTGTCAAGATTGACGATCGCCGTTCCGCCAGCGGGCAGGCCGTCAAAGATTTCGCCTTTGGCCCTGGCGACGCCGGCCAGCGAGCCAAAGCCCTCCAGGTGCGCCGCAGCCAGGTTATTGACCAGCGCGGTCTCCGGGCGGGTTAGCGACGTGGTCCAGGCGATTTCTCCCTGGTGGTTAGCTCCCAGCTCAATCACCGCGAAGCGGTGGGCCGGCGTGAGGCGCAGCAGCGTCAGCGGCACGCCGATATCATTATTCAGGTTGCCGGCGGTATACAGGGTCTCACCGCACTGACGCAGAATCGCCGCGGTCATCTCTTTGACCGACGTTTTGCCGGACGATCCGGTCAGCGCCACGACCCGGGCCGCAGACTGCTGACGCACCCAGGCGCTGAGCAGTCCCAGGGCGTGACGCGTATCGGCGACAATCACCTGCGGTACGGATACCTGTAAGTGCTTACTGACCAGTAGCGCCGCGGAGCCGTTGGCGATGGCATCACCCACGAAATCATGGGCATCAAAGCGATCGCCCTTAAGCGCGATAAACAGGGCCCCGGCCGATGCCTTCCGCGTATCGGTGGTGACCGCGTCGACGGTCAGGTCGCTGCCGACCAGCGTTCCCTGAACGACGGCGGCCAGCGTGCTCAGTGACAGCGCAATCATGCCATCACCCCCAGCAGACGCGCGACGGTATCGCGGTCCGAGTAGTCCAGTCGACGCTGGCCAATAATTTGGTAATCTTCATGCCCCTTCCCGGCCACCAGAACGATATCATCTGGCTGTGCCTGCATTACCGCGTTAGTAACCGCTTGCGCACGCCCGGATACGACGCGCGCGCGCCCCGGATCCAGCAGGCCGCTGAGGATATCGCTCACGATGGCCGCCGGATCCTCACTGCGCGGGTTGTCATCGGTAATGACCGTGATATCCGCAAACTGCTCGGCAATGGCTCCCATTAGTGGGCGCTTACCTTTATCACGATCGCCGCCGCAGCCAAATACGCACCACAGCTTACCTTTACAGTGCAGGCGAGCGGCCTGCAGCGCTTTTTCCAACGCGTCCGGCGTGTGGGCATAATCCACCACTACCGCCGGTTTACCCGCAGCGCTAAAGACCTCCATGCGGCCGCACACCGGCTGCAGCTGGCTGCCGCTGGCAATCAGCCGCGCCAGCGGATACCCCAGGGCCAGCAGCGTGGCCAGCGCCACCAGCAGGTTGCTGACGTTGAATGCGCCCATCAGGCGGCTCTCAATACGTCCGTCCCCCCAGCTGGAGCGGAAATCAATGGTCGCACCGCCGTCGTGCCAGGCGACGTGAGTGGCCTTCAGCCAGCGGCCCGTTTCCGGCAGCGTCGCTTCCAGACTGACCGCCACCGCATCCGGCAGCTTCGCCAGCCAGCGGCGGCCGGTGTCATCGTCAGCATTGATGATCGCCTGCCCCACCTGGTGCTCGGCAAACAGCTGCCACTTCGCCGCCTCATAGGCGGCCATATCACCGTGATAGTCCAGATGATCGCGGCTGAGGTTGGTAAAGGCGGCGGCGGCAAAGGGCAGCGCCGCAACGCGGTGCTGCACCAGACCGTGCGAAGAGACCTCCATCGCCGTCAGGGTGGCGCCCTGCGCGCGCAGCTGATTCAGCTCATGCTGCACGTCGACCGCCGACCCTGTCGTGTTTTCACTCGGCACCAGTCGTCCATACAGGCCGTTGCCAACCGTTCCCATCACCGCGCCGGTCTCTCCGAGCAGCTGAGCCCACTGCGCCAGCAGCTGGGTGGTGGTGGTTTTGCCGTTCGTGCCGGTGACGCCAATCAGCGTCATCTGTTCTGCCGGCTGTTGATAAAAGCGGCCGGCTAAGGCCGATAAGCGCTGCGGCAGCTGCGCCAGCCAGATGACCGGCACACCATGCTCTTCGGTGATCTCACCGTCGTGGCGCTCACCGTCGGCCTCGGCTATCACCGCCGCGGCGCCCTGAGCAATTGCCTGCGGAATAAAACCGCGTCCGTCCAGCCGATGGCCTTTCAGCGCGACAAACAGGTCACCTGACGCCACCTGACGGCTGTCGAGGGTCATCTCCCGCAGCGCGCGCGCGGGCACGTTGGTGACCCAGGGCCCCACCAGGTCGCGTAGATTACGATCGATCACCGGGTACCTCTTTTCTGTTCGTTACCATGTCGTTTTCGTTGACCGGCAGCGCATCCGGCTCGATATTCATCGTGCGTAATACGCCGCCCATGATGGCGCCAAATACCGGTGCGGATACCGCACCACCGTAGTATTTCCCGCCTTGCGGATCGTTGATCACCACCACCAGTGAGAAGCGCGGATGACTGGCTGGCGCAACTCCTGCGGTATAAGCGATATATTTGTTTTCATAGCGGCCATCGGCGCCGACTTTCTTTGCCGTACCGGTTTTGATTGCGATGCGGTAGCCTTTGATCGCCGCCTTCACGCCGCCGCCGCCGGGCAGAGCGACACTCTCCATCATGTGCATCACGGTACGCACGACGCTCTCCTGGAAAATACGCTCTCCGGGAACCGGCGGATCCACTTTAGTGATAGAAAGCGGGCGGTAAATGCCGTAGCTGCCAATCGTGGCGTAGACACGCGCTAACTGTAACGGGGTTACCATTAGCCCGTAGCCGAAAGAGAAGGTGGCCCTCTCTATGTCAGACCACCGTTGTTTTTGAGGATATCTGCCACTGCTTTCTCCGACCAACCCCAAATTGGTCGCTTTTCCCAAGCCAAAGCGCGAGTAAGTGTCTACCAGCGCTGAGGAGGGCATCGCTAACGCGAGGCGGGACACCCCGACGTTACTCGATTTCTGTAGTACTCCGGTCAGGGTCAATTCGCTATAGCGCGCCACGTCTTTGATTTCGTGACCGTTAATACGGAAAGGAACGGTATTGAGCACCGAGTTTTCGCGCACCACGCCGCGCTGTAGCGCGGTCATTACCACCATCGGTTTTACCGTCGAGCCGGGTTCGAAGATGTCGGTAATGGCGCGGTTACGCATCACGTCTTTCGGCGTACCACTGTAGTTATTCGGGTTGTAAGCCGGGCTGTTGGCCATCGCGAGGATTTCACCGGTGCTCACATCAACCAGCACCGCGGTACCCGACACCGCTTTATTAAACGCCACCGCGTTGTTCAGCTCGCGATACACCAGCGCCTGCAGGCGTTCATCAATGCTCAAGGCCAGATTGTGGGCTGCCTGACTATCGACCGAAGAGATATCTTCAATCACCCGGCCATAGCGATCCTTACGCACGGTACGTTCGCCAGGTTGACCGGTCAGCCAGCGGTCAAAGCTCTTCTCCACGCCCTCAATGCCCTCGCCATCAATGTTGGTAAAGCCAATCAGGTGGGAGGTGACCGACCCCGCCGGGTAGTAGCGGCGCGACTCTTCACGCAGGTGCACGCCGGGCAGCTTCAACTTTTTGATATAGTCGCCGACCTGCGGGTTAACCTGACGGGCCAGATAGATAAAGCGGCCCTTGGGGTTGACGTTCACTTTCGCCGCAATCTGATCCAGTGGGATATTCAGCGCATCGGAGAGTGCCTGCCAGCGGCTGTCTACGGTAATACCGCCGTGGTCGTGCAGCTCTTTCGGATCCGCCCAGATGGCGTTAACCGGTACGCTGACCGCCAGCGGGCGCCCGGCGCGATCGGTTATCATGCCGCGCGCGGTGGGCACAGCCTGTACGCGCAGCGAGCGCATATCTCCTTCGCGCACCAGCTTGTCGGGATTGATCACCTGAAGCCAGGCCGCGCGCGCCAGCAGTCCCAGCAGCGCGAGTAAAATACAGCCGCAGAGCAACGCAAAACGCCAGCTCACAAAGCTGGCTTTTTCTTCCTGACGTTTAAGCTTAAGAGTCCTTGTCGCCGCTCTCATGTGTCATGTGGTTCCTTATTGCTGTACCACGATATTTTCCTGGGCCGGGTCGACATGCTGCATCTGCAGCTTCTCCGTCGCGTTACGTTCAACACGACTGTGGTCTCCCAGCGCGTTTTCTTCCAGAATCAGGTTGCGCCACTCGATATCTAATGCGTCACGCTCCAGTACCAGCTGCTCACGCTCGGCGGTCAGCAGACGCGTGCGGTGGGCGGTGGTCACCACCAGAACCGCAGAGATAAGCACGGCCAGCGTCAGGATCAGTGGGATCTTGGCATTGCGCATCAAATCACTGCCAATGACCCCCGGCAGACTGTGACGCTCGTTAGCGATCATCCGACGATCCTTTCGGCAATACGCAGTACTGAGCTGCGCGCACGCGGATTATCTGCCACTTCCCGCTCGCCCGGCATCATTTTGCCCAGTGCTTTCAGCGTGCGCCCACCGCGGCGGCTGATCTCTGCCTCGGTCAGCGGGATCCCCGCCGGCAGCTGCGGCCCGCGCGTCTGTTCGCGCATAAAGCGTTTCACGATGCGATCTTCCAGCGAATGGAAGCTTATCACTGACAGCCGGCCCTCCGGCGCCAGCACCGCCACCGCGCCTTTCAGCGCCTGCTCAATCTCTTCCAACTCGCTGTTGACCCAGATGCGGATCGCCTGGAAGCTGCGCGTTGCCGGATGCTTGAACTTGTCTTTCACCGGCATCGCAGCGGCAATCACCTCTGCCAGTACTTTGGTACGCACAATCGGCTCTTCGCGGTTGCGCTCGACAATCGCCCGGGCAATACGCTTAGCAAAACGCTCTTCGCCAAAGGTTTTCAGCACAAAGGCGATATCGCTCTCTTCCGCCTGCAGCAGCCATTCGCTGGCCGACAGACCGCGGGTGGGATCCATGCGCATATCCAGCGGGCCATCGCGCATAAAAGAGAAGCCGCGTTCAGCATCATCCAGCTGCGGTGATGAGACGCCCAGATCCAGCAGCACGCCGTCGATCTTGCCGGCCAGTCCGCGCGCTTCGGCGTACTCCGCCAGCGCTGAAAAGGGGCCGTGAATAATGCTGAATCGCGGATCGTCAATCTCTGCGGCGGCGGCTATCGCTTGCGGATCGCGATCGATGGCATAAAGCCGGCCCTGCGGGCCCAGCCGGGAAAGAATCAGGCGCGAATGTCCACCGCGCCCGAAAGTCCCGTCAATGTAGATGCCATCAGCTTTGAGGTTCAGTCCATCGACCGCCTCGTCCAACAGCACCGTGCGGTGCGTAAAATCCTGCATAGCTATAGCGATAAATCCTGCAAGCGGTCAGAGAGGGGGGTATCGCCCGCGTGTTCCGCGTCGATGTCCTCTTTAACCTGTTGATACCAGGTCTGCTCATCCCACAGTTCAAACTTATTGAACTGCCCGACCAGCATTACGTGTTTGGTCAGACTGGCATGCTGGCGTAGCGTACTCGCCAACAGCAGCCGTCCGGCGCTGTCCATCTGACACTCGCTGGCATGGCCCAGTAACAGCCGCTGCACGCGACGCTCTGACGGGTTCATGCTGGACAGGCGAGCCAGTTTCTTTTCGATCACTTCCCATTCGGGCAGGGTATACAGCAGCAGACAGGGTTGATGAAGATCAATGGTGCACACCATTTGCCCCAGGGACGATTCGATCAGCATATCGCGATAGCGCGTTGGCACTGCCAGGCGACCCTTGCTGTCGAGATTGACTAATGTTGCCCCACGGAACATGCCAGGCTGCCCCCTCAGTTACCCAAAACCACCACTTTAACCCACATTTTCCCACGAAAAGAGTTTACGGAGCGAAGGAAAACATTGTCAAGCCGCAGCACAGGCTGAAGAGGATTATTTACAGGGCGGAAATCGCGCTGAAAAAGAAAATGAGAATGCGGAAGTGTTAAACAGCAGAAATTAAGATGATGAATAACGTCGCAAAAATGTTACCCCCGACTTTTTTGCTCAAAAATATAGCAAAAATAGCCCCTACTTTTTTGCCGCGAACTTTGCGACACGGGCGGCATTTTAAGGGTTTTCTTAGCGGAATGCCAGCGCTGGCGCGGTGCGGCCGGTGCCGGGCGAAACCGGCGGGTGGCGCCGAAGAAGAAAAAGTGAACGCCGGTGAATTGACGTTATTTTACACGTCGCAAGACAAGGCGGGCCGCACAGGATAAAGGCAATAAGAAAGAATTAAAAAAGCGTGTATTAATGTAAATGGCAGCCGCGGCTGCCTATCTATCAGTTAGCTTTGCGATTTAACTTGCCGCGCTTAAACAAATTACGCCGAATACGGGTTAATCCGGGTTTCGGCCGGCGCGGCTCATCGAGGCTGGCCAGCACCAGTTCCAACACCCTTTCCGCCACGTCGCGATGGCGCTGCGCCACCGCCAGCACCGGGCACTCCAAAAAATCCAGCAGTTCATGATCGCCAAAGGTGGCGATGGCGAGATCTTTTGGCAGGTGCCCTTCCCGCTTCAGCGTCACATCCATTACCCCCTGCAGCAGGCCGAAAGAGGTGGTGAACAGCGCCTCGGGCATCGGATTATCCTGCAGGTAGCGTTCGAATACCGCCGCCGCCGCGCTGCGCTCATAGCTGTTCGTGTAGATAAAATGGCAGGGGCGGGGATCGTTAGCCCACGCCTGCCGAAAACCGCTCTCCCGCAAATAGCTGACCGACAGCTCCGGCAGCGCCCCCAGAAACAGAACGTCTTTGACCGGCAGCTGCCGCAGTTCGGCGGCCAGCGCCTCCGCATCATCCTGGTCTGCACCGACGACGCTGGTAAAGTGTTCGCGATCCAGCGCGCGATCCAGCGCGATGATCGGCAGCGAACCGTTGGCCCAGCGCTGATAGAAGGGGTGCTCCGGCGGCAGCGACGTCGACACGATGATCGCATCGACCTGGCGCTGCAGCAGATGCTCAATGCAGCGCATTTCATTATCGGGCTGATCTTCCGAACAGGCGATCAGCAGCTGATAGCCACGCTGGCGCGCCTGGCGTTCGAGATAATTCGCAATACGGGTATAGCTGGTGTTTTCCAGATCGGGGATCACTAGCCCAATCGATCGGGTCCGTCCGGCGCGCAATCCGGCCGCCACCGCATTAGGATGGTAATTATGCTCTCTGACCACCGCCATCACTTTCTCAACGGTCTTGTCGCTGACACGATACTGCTTTGCCTTGCCGTTTATGACATAGCTGGCCGTGGTGCGCGATACGCCTGCCAGTCGCGCTATTTCATCCAGTTTCACGTTTACTCCAGGGAATCATGACGTTGGGCCGGACGTGACCGGCACCTGACTCACATCTAACAGCAGAATACCGCGTTGAGCAACCGCTTTTATTGGTCTGCTACCGCCAAACGGCGGACAGAAAAAACCCGGCGGAACGCCGGGTTAGCTAAGATGACCGCGATTAACAGGGCCGCTCTAGCGCATCACCCGCTCCCCGCGGGAAACGCCGACGACGCCGGAGCGCGCCACCTCAACAATTTCCGCTACCTCGCGCACGGTGGCCAGAAACGCGTCGAGCTTGTCACTGGTGCCCGCCAGCTGAACCGTGTAAAGCGTCGGCGTGACGTCGACAATCTGACCGCGAAAAATCTCCGCACTGCGCTTCACCTCTTCGCGACCGTAACCGCTGGCCTGAATCTTCACCAGCATGATCTCCCGCTCGACGTGCGCCCCCTGCCCCAGCTCGCTGACGCGCAGCACATCCACCAGCTTGTGCAGCTGCTTCTCGATTTGCTCCAACACCTTTTCATCGCCGACGGTCTGAATAGTCATCCGCGACAGCGTGGGATCGTCCGTCGGGGCGACGGTTAAACTTTCAATGTTATAGCCGCGCTGGGAGAACAGCCCAACCACGCGGGATAATGCGCCAGACTCGTTCTCCAGCAGAACCGATAAAATACGCCGCATGATCAGGTCCTCTCCGTTTTACTCAACCACATTTCGTCCATTGCGCCACCGCGAATCTGCATCGGGTAGACGTGTTCACTGCCGTCGACATTGACATCGACAAACACCAGCCGCCCTTTATTCAGCTCTTCCAGCGCGTAAATCAGTTTTGACTCCAGCTCTTCCGGATGACTAATGGAGACGCCTACGTGACCAAACGCTTCGGCCAGGCGCACAAAGTCCGGCAGGGACTCCATGTAGGACTGCGAATGGCGACCGGAATAGATCATATCCTGCCACTGCTTCACCATCCCGAGATAGCGGTTGTTCAGGCTCAATACCAGCACCGGTAAACCATACTGCAGCGCGGTAGAGAGCTCCTGAATGTTCATCTGGATACTGCCGTCACCGGTTACGCACACCACGGTCGCCTCCGGCAGGGCCAGTTTTACCCCCAGCGCAGCAGGCAGGCCAAAGCCCATCGTGCCCAGTCCGCCGGAGTTAATCCAGCGACGCGGCTTATCAAAGGGGTAATACAGAGCGGCAAACATCTGATGCTGGCCGACGTCTGAAGCGACGTACGCTTCGCCGCGGGTCAGCTTATAAATCGCTTCAATCGCCGCCTGGGGTTTAATCAGGTGGCTGTCGCGATCGAATTCGAGGCACTGGCGGGCGCGCCAGCCGTCTATCTGCTGCCACCAGTCACGGAGGCTATCAAAATTCTGCTTCGCCTCCTGCTGCGGCAGCAGCTCCAGCATCTGCGCCAGCACGCCTTTCGCGTCGCCGACGATGGGAATATCGGCAGAAACGGTTTTCGAAATGGAGGTAGGATCGACATCGATATGCATCACCGTCGCCTGCGGGCAATATTTGCTCAGGTTGTTCGTGGTGCGATCGTCAAAGCGTACGCCAATACCGAAGATCAGGTCGGCATTGTGCATGGTTTTATTGGCTTCATAGGTACCGTGCATCCCCAGCATGCCAACGCTTTGGCGGTGCGTGCCCGGGAAGGCCCCCAGCCCCATCAGCGTACAGGTCACCGGAATATTCAGCGCTTCCGCCAGCTGCAGCAGTTCGGCTTCACAGCCGCTGTTAATCGCCCCGCCGCCGACGTAGAGCACCGGGCGATGCGCGGCCAGCAGCGCCTGCAGGCCGCGTTTAATCTGCCCTTTATGTCCCTGTACGGTAGGGTTGTAGGAGCGCATGCTGACCGACTCCGGCCAGAGGTAGGGAAAGGTATGCGCCGGGTTCACCACGTCTTTCGGCAAATCCACCACCACCGGTCCGGGACGGCCGCTGGCTGCCAGCCAGAAAGCCTTTTTCAGGACGACGGGAATATCCTCCGCCTGCTTCACCAGAAAGCTGTGCTTCACCACCGGACGCGAGATGCCCACCATGTCGCACTCCTGGAAAGCATCGGAGCCAATCAGCGACGACGCCACCTGTCCGGAGAGCACCACCATCGGTATAGAATCCATGTAAGCAGTAGCAATGCCGGTAATCGCATTGGTCGCCCCCGGGCCGGAGGTGACCAGCACTACGCCGACGTCGCCGGTGGCGCGGGCGTAACCATCGGCCATATGCACAGCGCCCTGTTCGTGGCGTACCAGAATATGATCAATCCCGCCGACGGTTTGCAGGGCGTCATAAATATCGAGTACCGCCCCGCCCGGATAACCGAACACATGCTTAACGCCCTGGTCTATCAGCGACCGGACGACCATTTCGGCTCCTGACAACATCTCCATTTTTTGCCTCCAGGCTTAGTGTGCCAAGCTCGCTGACTGCGCGCGACGCCCGGCCGCAATGAATGGCCAGCCAGCCTCGTCGTATTGGCACCGGATGTTAACGCGAAGATGCCGGAAATCATTTCCAGCATCCAGGTACAGGAACGGCGCGGTTCCTGAAAAATCGGTTTGATTCGCTAATGCCAAATACCTTAACCGCAGAGTTGGCACCATGGCAAACGGCAAACGTGGCGGTCATAACAAAAAACAATGGGCGCGTCTCTGAGGGACACTGCCGACGTCGAGCATTCCACTGATCGACAGGCTAAATAAAAGTACATTATCCTGCGTGGAGAATAATTCGTGGCGCAATACTGGAAATAATCGAAACAGAGTATCGGGATACGTCAGACGATGCGCCGGATACAGAAGGCTCTGCCAGCACCGCCGCCGCCATCGGGTGCGGTCGGCAGCCTCAACGGTTGACATGCCCGCACAGATCAAGTACCAATAAAGCACAGCTAATTTTATACGGGTTCGACACGCACTATGATTATTTCACGCCTGCTGGCTCTACTACTCGTCGCAATCCAATTGCGCGGTAGAGTCGTGGGCCAAAATAAGCAGTGAATCGAGCCTGACGATGATTTAAAACCCGCGCCAATGCGCGGGTTTTTTTATGCTCGTGACACTGGCGACATAAACAGGAAGGGATGAACGATGAGCCAACAAGTCATTATTTTTGATACGACCTTACGCGACGGCGAACAGGCCCTGCAGGCCAGTCTGAGCGTTAAAGAGAAATTGCAAATCGCACTGGCGCTGGAGCGTATGGGCGTTGACGTTATGGAAGTTGGATTTCCGGTCTCTTCTCCGGGGGATTTTGAGTCCGTACAAACCATCGCTCGCCACGTTAAAAACAGTCGGGTGTGCGCGCTGGCCCGCTGTGTGGAAAAAGACATCGACGCGGCCTATGAATCCCTGCGCGTCGCCGAGGCCTACCGCATTCACACCTTCCTCGCCACGTCGCCCATGCATATCGCCACCAAACTGCGTAGCACCCTGCCCGAGGTGATTGAGCGCGCGACCCGCATGATCAAGCGGGCGCGTAATTACACCGACGACGTCGAGTTCTCCTGCGAAGACGGCGGCCGCACGCCGATTGACGATCTGTGCCGGGTGGTTGAAGCCGCCATCAATGCCGGTGCGACCACCATCAATATCCCCGACACCGTCGGCTACACCCTGCCAAACGAATACGCCACTATCTTTGCCCAGCTGCGCGCCCGGGTGCCCAACATAGATAAAGCGATCCTCTCGGTACATACCCACGATGACCTGGGGATGGCGGTCGGCAACGCCATTGCCGCAGTCAGCGCCGGCGCGCGCCAGATTGAGGGCGCCATGAACGGACTCGGCGAGCGCGCCGGCAACTGTGCGCTGGAAGAGACCATCATGGCGATTAAAACCCGCAGTCAAATCATGAATGTGCACACCAACATTCAGCATCATGAGATCTACCGCACCAGCCAAATCGTCAGTCAAATCTGCAACATGCCTATCCCGGCGAACAAAGCGGTCGTCGGTACCAACGCCTTTGCGCACTCCTCCGGTATCCACCAGGACGGTGTGCTGAAAAACCGTGAAAACTACGAAATCATGACGCCAGAGTCGATCGGTCTGAATCAAATCCAGCTGAACCTGACCTCGCGTTCCGGCCGCGCGGCGGTGAAGCACCGCATGGAAGAGATGGGTTACAAAGAGAGCGACTACAACCTCGACACCCTGTATGAAGCCTTCCTGAAGCTGGCCGACAAAAAAGGGCAGGTGTTTGATTACGATCTGGAGGCGCTGGCGTTTATCGGTAAGCGCAGTGAAGAGCCGGAATATTACCAGATGGAGTATTTCAACGTGCAGTCCGGTTCCAGCGTGATTGCCACCGCCACCGTCAAACTGCGCTGCGGCGAAGAGAGCCATTCGGAAGCCGCTACCGGCAACGGGCCGGTGGATGCCGTTTATCAGGCGATCAACCGTATTACCGACGTTGATATTGAGCTGAAATCCTATCAGTTAACCGCCAAGGGCCAGGGTAAAAACGCGCTGGGTCAGGTGGATATCGTGGTCAGCTATAACGGCCGTAACTTCCACGGCGTCGGCCTGACGACCGACATTGTCGAATCCTCCACCGCGGCGATGATCAATGCGCTGAATAACATCTGGCGCGCCCGTCAGGTGGAGCAGGAGCTGCAGCGCAAGCATAACGAACAGAAGGAAGCGGTGTAACTATGTCCAAACAATACCATCTTGCCGTATTGCCCGGCGACGGCATCGGTCCCGAAGTGATGGCGCAGGCGATGAAAGTGCTCGACGCGCTGCGCCAGCGTTTTGGACTGCGTATCACCACCAGCGAATATGACGTCGGCGGTGCGGCCATTGATCGCCATGGCGAGCCACTGCCGGCCGACACCGTGCGCGGCTGTGAGCAGGCCGATGCCATTCTGTTTGGCTCCGTGGGCGGCCCGAAATGGGAACATCTGCCGCCGGCCAGCCAGCCGGAACGCGGCGCGCTGCTGCCACTGCGCAAGCATTTTCAGCTGTTCAGTAATCTGCGCCCGGCCCGCCTGTATGACAGCCTGCAGGCATTCTGCCCGCTGCGCAGCGATATCGCCGCGCAGGGATTTGATCTGCTGTGCGTGCGCGAACTGACCGGGGGGATCTATTTTGGTCAGCCAAAGGGCCGCGAAGGCAGTGGCCCGCACGAGCGCGCCTGGGACACGGAAGTGTACCACCGCTACGAAATCGAACGCATTGCGCGACTGGCCTTCACTTCCGCCCGCGGCCGCCGCGGCAAAGTCTGCTCCATCGACAAAGCCAACGTGCTGCAAAGCTCGGTACTGTGGCGCGAAGTGGTCACCGCCGTGGCCAGCGACTTTCCGGACGTGCAGCTGACCCATATGTACATCGATAATGCCACGATGCAGCTGATCAAAGCGCCGTCGCAGTTTGACGTCCTGCTCTGCTCCAACCTGTTTGGCGATATCCTCTCCGACGAATGCGCGATGATCACCGGATCAATGGGCATGCTGCCGTCGGCCAGCCTGAACGAGCAGGGCTTTGGCCTGTACGAACCGGCAGGCGGATCCGCGCCGGATATCGCCGGAAAAAATATCGCCAACCCAATCGCCCAGATCCTGTCGCTGGCGCTGCTGCTGCGCCACAGCCTGAGCGCCTGCGACGCCGCTGATGCGATAGAGTCTGCGGTTAATCAGGCGCTGGCGGCCGGTTATCGTACCCGGGATCTGGCCGGTGAAGGCAAGGCGGTTGGTACCGATGAAATGGGCAGTCTGATTGCCCGTACGATTGCGGCGGGGGAATAAGATGGGCAAAACGCTGTATCAAAAACTCTACGATGCCCACGTGGTGGTTGAATCCGCGGGGGAGACTCCGCTGATTTATATTGACCGCCATCTGGTGCACGAAGTGACATCACCACAGGCTTTTGACGGCCTGCGCGCACACGGCCGCCCGCTGCGCCAGCCGTCAAAAACCTTCGCCACCATGGATCACAACGTCTCCACCCAGACGAAAGACATCAACGCCTCCGGCGAAATGGCCCGCGTGCAGATGCAGGCGCTGATCCAGAACTGCGCCGAGTTTGGCGTCGAGCTGTTTGATCTTAACCACCCGTGGCAGGGCATCGTCCACGTGATGGGGCCGGAGCAGGGATTGACGCTGCCCGGCATGACGCTGGTATGTGGCGATTCCCATACTTCCACCCACGGCGCGCTGGGTGCGCTGGCGTTCGGCATCGGCACCTCTGAAGTGGAGCACGTGATGGCGACCCAGACTCTGAAGCAGGCGCGCGCCAGAAGCATGAAAATTGAGGTCGTCGGTGAGACCGCACCGGGCATCACCGCTAAGGATATCGTGCTGGCGATCATCGGCAAGGTCGGCACTGCCGGCGGTACCGGACACGTGGTGGAGTTCTGCGGTCCGGCAATCCGTGCGCTGAGCATGGAGGGGCGGATGACGGTGTGCAACATGGCCATCGAGCTGGGTGCCAAGGCCGGGCTGATTGCCCCGGATGACACGACCTTCCGCTGGCTGCAGGGCCGTACCTACGTGCCGACCGGCGCGGAGTGGGATGCGGCGGTCAACGACTGGCGCACGCTGAGCTCGGATGACGATGCCCACTTTGATACCGTGGTCACGCTGGACGCCGCCGCCATTGCGCCACAGATAACCTGGGGCACCAATCCCGGCCAGGTGATGGCGATCACCGATCGTATTCCCTCTCCGGCCGCGTTCAGCGATCCGGTTGAGCGGGCGTCGGTAGAGAAAGCGCTGGCGTATATGGATCTGCAGCCCGGCCGCTCGCTGCAGGAGGTGACGATCGATAAAGTCTTTATCGGCTCCTGCACCAACTCGCGGATTGAAGATCTGCGCGCGGCAGCCCACATAGCCAAAGGGCGCCGCGTCGCCCCCGGCGTTCAGGCGATGGTGGTTCCCGGCTCCGGGCCGGTCAAAGCCCAGGCGGAAGCGGAGGGACTGGATAAAATTTTTCTCGATGCCGGCTTCGAATGGCGCCTCCCCGGCTGCTCAATGTGCCTCGCGATGAATAACGATCGTCTGCAGCCCGGCGAGCGCTGCGCCTCTACCAGCAACCGTAACTTTGAAGGGCGGCAGGGACGCGGTGGACGCACCCATCTGGTCAGCCCGGCCATGGCTGCCGCCGCCGCCGTCAGTGGACATTTCGCAGACGTACGCGATTTTTCATAGGAGAACGTTTGTGGCGAAGACCTTTACGCAACACCGCGGCATTGTCGTCCCGCTCGACGCTGCCAACATTGATACCGACGCCATTTTGCCGAAGCAGTTTCTGCAAAAAGTGACTCGCACCGGCTTCGGGGCGCACCTGTTTCACGACTGGCGCTATCTCGATGACGCCGGAACGCAGGAAAATCCGGAGTTTATTCTCAATCAGCCGCCGTATCGCGAGGCCTCCATTTTGCTGGCACGAGAGAACTTTGCCAGCGGCTCTTCGCGCGAACATGCGCCCTGGGCACTGACCGATTTTGGCATTCGGGTAGTGATCGCACCGAGCTTTGCCGATATTTTTTACGGCAATGCGTTTAATAATCAGCTGCTGCCGGTTACCCTGCCCGCCCCGCAGGTGGAGACGCTGTTTCAGATTGCCCTCGCCGAACCCGGCGTCGCCTTTACCGTCGATCTGGAACAGCAAACGGTCAGCGCCGGGCCGCACTGCTTCACCTTCACGCTGGATCCGTTCCGTCGCCACTGCCTGCTGAACGGACTCGACGGCATTGGCCTGACGCTGGAGCACGAAGCGGCCATTGCCCGCTACGAGCAGCAACAGCCCGTTTTTTTACGTTAATTCTCGCGGCCCTCACGGGCCGTTTTTTACCCCGCAGTCCCACCGACATCACACTTTTCCCACGCTCCGCACATTATGCCAGGCGAACGCAGCCACGTTTTATAAGCTAAATGGCACCACCACCGCGCGGGCGTCAACCAATGCCGAACAAAATTACTGATTTATCCGCAATAAAGAAAAAGTGCTGTTAGTATCTGGCGGCCATGTGCGCTATTTTTCAGTGCTGTCCGATAGTCCCGCGTGAAGGTTACGACAGAGACTGTGCGGCGGTAAATTTGACGCGTTTTCGGCTCGCGGATGCGTGGAAAGCGCCCATACCTGATGTCGCGCGGCGTAGCGTGACATCCGCGCGACCTGCGATACGGCAGGCTGTGGCAGGGATTCTACGCGACATAACAACAACATCTCTTTATCACCATGGAGGCGATAATGCCTGAAAAAAAATCTGGAACAGGCCCGTCTAACAGGGTTATGACCCTGTTTGTGTGTTTTCTGGCCGCGTTGGCCGGGTTGCTCTTTGGCCTGGATATCGGTGTCATCGCCGGTGCGCTGCCGTTTATTGCGAAAGACTTCGACGTCACTGCGCATCAGCAGGAGTGGATCGTCAGTTCGATGATGTTCGGCGCCGCGATCGGCGCCATCGGCAGCGGCTGGATGTCCTCCAGCCTCGGTCGGAAAAAAAGCCTGATGTCGGGGGCAATCCTGTTTGTCATTGGGTCGCTGCTCTCTGCGTCTGCCGCCAATCCGGAAATGCTGATTGTCGCCCGCGTGGTCCTCGGCCTGGCCGTGGGTATCGCCTCCTTCACCGCACCGCTCTATTTATCTGAGATTGCATCGGAAAAAATTCGCGGCAGCATGATTTCACTGTATCAGCTGATGATCACCATCGGGATTCTCGGCGCCTATTTGTCAGATACCTATTTCAGCTTTACCGGCGCGTGGCGCTGGATGCTGGGCGTGATCACCATCCCGGCAATGCTGCTGCTGATCGGCGTGTGCTTCCTGCCTAACAGCCCGCGCTGGCTGGCGGCAAAAGGCAACTTCCGCGATGCGCAGCGGGTACTGGATCGCCTGCGCGACACCTCTCAACAAGCGAAAGAGGAGCTGGATGAGATCCGCGAAAGCCTGAAGGTCAAACAGAGCGGCTGGAGCCTGTTTAAAGACAACGGTAATTTCCGCCGCGCGGTGTTCCTCGGCGTGCTGCTGCAGGTCATGCAGCAGTTCACCGGCATGAACGTGATCATGTACTACGCGCCGAAAATCTTCGAAATTGCCGGCTTTGCCAACACGACCCAGCAGATGTGGGGGACGGTAATTGTCGGTCTGATTAACGTGCTGGCGACCTTTATCGCCATCGGCCTGGTGGATCGCTGGGGACGCAAACCGACGCTGATCCTCGGCTTCCTGGTCATGGCCGCCGGCATGGGCGTACTGGGCACCCTGCTGCACATCGGCATCGATTCGCAGCAGATGCAATACTTTGCCATCGGGATGCTGCTGATGTTCATTGTGGGATTTGCCATGAGCGCCGGCCCGCTGATTTGGGTGCTGTGTTCCGAAATCCAGCCGCTGAAAGGCCGCGACTTTGGTATCACTGTCTCCACCACCACCAACTGGCTGGCTAACATGATTGTCGGGGCTACCTTCCTGACCATGCTGAACACGCTCGGCAACGCGAATACCTTCTGGGTCTACGGCGCGCTGAACCTGTTCTTCATCGTGCTGACGCTGATGCTGATCCCGGAAACCAAAAACATCTCGCTCGAGCACATTGAGCGTAACCTGATGTCCGGTAAAAAACTGCGCGATATCGGCTCACGCTAACGCCATCGGGGCAGGCGCAGCCTGCCCCTTGCCTTCCCCCCTTCCCCCATCGTATGCTGCCAAACATGAAAACCCCACGAGTGCCGATTGCGCTACAGCAGGCCGCCCTGGCCCGCCTGCGCGCCCAGCTCCGGCTGGCCAGCGATACGCTGGCACGCCCGTTCCCCGAGCCGACGCTCAGCTTTCAGCAGCGCGGCACCGCGGCCGGTACGGCCTGGCTGGAAAAATGGGAAATCCGCCTTAACCCAACGCTGTTCCTTGAAAACCGCGAGGCGTTTATCGCCGAAGTGATTCCGCACGAGCTGGCACACCTGCTGGTCTGGACGCTGTACGGCCGCGTCCCGCCGCACGGCAAAGCGTGGCGCTGGATGATGGAAGAGGTGCTGGGGGTGCCGGCAAACCGCACTCACCGGTTCACGACCGACAGCGTGCGCGGTAGCCACTTTCCCTGGTTTTGCGCCTGCCAGCAGCATCAGCTAACGGTGCGGCGCCACAATAAAGCCCTGCGCGGGGACAGCCAGTATCGCTGCGTACACTGCGGCGAGCGGCTGCGGCCGGGAACATTTCCGGCGGCACTCCTGCCGTAGGCGACCAGCCGCAATTCTGCTACTCTCCCGCCTTTTGCTACCGGGATGGAGTGAGTCACTGTGTTATACCGGGTTTTACTGCTGTGGGTGCTGTTCACCCTGCATCACGCGCACGCCGCTCAGTCGGTGTATCATCAGAATAATTTCAGCCAGGCGAAAGCCTGGGCGGTTACCCTCCACGCCGATGCACCCGGCACTGTCTACTGCGGCTGCCCGATCCGCTGGCAGGGCAAAAAGGGGATACCCGATCTCGCCGCCTGCGGCTATCAGCCGCGTAAAAACGCCGCCCGCGCGCAGCGCATTGAGTGGGAGCACGTGGTGCCCGCCTGGGCATTTGGCCACCAGCGCCAGTGCTGGCAGCACGGCGGCCGTAAGGCCTGCGCGAAAGATGCCGGCTACCGCCGCATTGAGTCAGATCTGCACAATCTTCAGCCGGCGATTGGCGAGGTGAACGGCGATCGCGGCAACTTTGCCTGGAGCCAGTGGAACGGCGGCGAAGGGCAATATGGCCAGTGTGCGATGAAGGTTGACTTTAAAGCCCAGCGCGCCGAGCCGCCGCCGCGCGCGCGCGGCGTCATTGCGCGCACCGCATTCTACATGCGCGATCAGTACAAACTGCGCCTGTCGCGCCAGCAAACGCAGCTATTTACCGCCTGGAACGCGCGCTATCCCGTTACGCAATGGGAGTGTGAACGAGACCGGCGTATCGCCGCCGCGCAGGGGAATCACAATCCCTGGGTGCAACAAGCTTGCCAGCCATAAAAGCCCTCCCCTACACTAGAGGGATACTTATTCGTCACGCCCGGCGTGACACCGGCTTATCAGGATATTCATGCGTATACCCCGCATTTGGCACCCCGAACCGCTTAAGCCCGGCACCGAAGTGCTGCTGAGCGACGAAGCGGCACATCACGTTGGCCGCGTTCTGCGTATGAGCACCGGCCAGGCGCTGACGCTGTTTGATGGCAGTAATCTGACTTTTGCCGCCAGCATTGTGCAGGCCGATAAAAAGAGCGTAAAAGTATCCCTTGCCGAGGCCACTCTCGACGATCGGGAATCTCCGCTGCATCTGCATCTAGGCCAGGTCATGTCGCGCGGCGAAAAGATGGAATTCACCATCCAGAAATCCATTGAGCTGGGCGTTAACGCGATCACCCCGCTCTACTCAGCGCGCTGCGGCGTGAAGCTGGATGCGGAACGGATGGCAAAAAAAGTGCAGCAGTGGCAAAAAATCGTCATCGCCGCCTGTGAACAGTGCGGACGCAATCGCGTACCCACCGTGCGTGAACCGGTGCCGCTGGAAACCTGGTGCGCCGAAGCCGACGACGGGCTGAAGCTTAATCTGCATCCCCGCGCCAGCCAGAGCATTAATACTCTTCCCCAGCCGGTCTCGCGTGTGCGATTGTTAATTGGCCCGGAAGGCGGCCTCAGCGCCGAGGAGATTGCCATGACTGCCCACCACGGCTTTACCGATATTTTACTGGGTCCGCGAGTATTGCGGACAGAAACCACCGCGCTGACGGCCATTACCGCACTGCAGGTACGCTTTGGCGATTTAGGCTAATTTGAGACGACGCGCACGCGCGTCCCCTCCCCTTGTCAGGAGACACCATGATCAAGCTCGGCATTGTGATGGACCCGATTTCCTCCATCAACATCAAAAAAGACACCAGCTTTGCCTTCCTGCTGGAGGCGCAGCGCCGCGGCTACGCGCTGCACTATATGGAGATGAACGATCTCTATCTGCGCCAGGGCGAAGCCCGCGCACGCAGCCGTTCGCTCGGCGTTGAGCAAAACCCGGACGGCTGGTACAGCTTCACCGGCGAGCAGGATATCGCGCTGGCCGATCTTGACGTTATCCTGATGCGTAAAGATCCGCCGTTTGATACCGAATTCATTTACGCGACCTACATTCTTGAGCGCGCCGAAGAGCAAGGCACGCTGATCGTCAATAAGCCGCAGAGCCTGCGCGACTGTAACGAAAAGTTGTTCACCGCCTGGTTTGCCGATCTGACGCCGGATACGCTGGTTACCCGGCAAACGGCGCGAATCCGCGAGTTCTGGCAGCAACACGGCGATATCATCCTCAAACCGCTCGATGGCATGGGCGGCGCCTCCATTTTCCGCGTCAAGCAGGACGATCCTAACCTGTCCGTGATCGTGGAAACCCTGACTCAGCAGGGCAGCACCTACTGCATGGCGCAAAATTACCTGCCGGCAATCAAAGAGGGCGATAAGCGCGTGCTGGTGGTCGACGGTGAGCCGGTGCCCTGGTGTCTGGCGCGCATTCCAAAATCAGGTGAAACGCGTGGAAACCTCGCCGCCGGCGGCCGCGGTGAAGCGCGACCGCTGAGCGACAGTGACTGGGCCATCGCGCGCCGCGTCGCCCCGACGCTGAAAGCTAAAGGGCTGATTTTCGTTGGTCTGGATATCATCGGCGATAAGCTGACGGAAATTAACGTCACCAGCCCGACCTGCGTCCGCGAAATCGAGGCGGCGTTTCCGGTCTCGATCAGCGGCATGCTGATGGACGCGATCGAAAAACGTCTGGCCTGACAGGTCCCGTCTGGAACCGTCCGCTGATGCCCGCCGTCAGCGGACCTCAATACAGAACTCTGCGAATGAATTTACAGCATCACTTTTTGATTGCCATGCCCGGCCTTCAGGACCCGATGTTCAAACGATCGGTAATCTACATCTGCGAACACAATGATGAAGGGGCTATGGGCCTGATCGTCAATAAGCCGATGGAGAACCTGAACGTTGCGGGCATCCTGAAAAAACTGAAGATTACGCCGCCGGCCGATCCCATTCACAAGCTGGATAAACCGGTGTTTGCCGGTGGCCCGCTGGCGGAAGACCGCGGCTTTATCCTGCACTCCAGCCAGGGAACGTTTGGCTCCAGCATTCGCATTTCGGACAACACGGTGATCACCACCTCTCGCGATGTTCTGGAATCACTGGGCACCGACGGCCAGCCACAGCAGGTGCTGGTGGCGCTGGGCTACTGCGCCTGGGAGCGCGATCAGCTGGAGGAGGAACTGCTGGAGAACGCCTGGCTGACCGCACCGGCCAACAGCAATATTCTGTTCCACACGCCGATCGCCGCCCGCTGGCGCGAAGCCGCGAAAAGCATCGGGGTCGATATCCACAATATCGCCGGCGAAGCGGGGCACGCCTGATGCAAACGGAAACGCTGCTGGCGTTTGATTTTGGCACCAAAAGCATCGGTGTCGCGGTCGGTCAGAGTCTGACCGGCAGCGCCCGGCCGTTAACGGCGCTAAAGGCCCGGGACGGCGTGCCGGACTGGGAAAAAATTGCCGCGCTGCTGCAAGAGTGGCAACCCCAGCGCCTGGTGGTTGGCCTGCCGCTGAATATGGACGGCACCGAGCAGCCGCTGACTCAGCGGGCGCGTAAGTTCGCCAATCGCCTGCACGGCCGTTTTGGCCTGCCGGTTGAACTGCAGGATGAGCGGCTGAGCACGGTGGCGGCACGCGCCGATCTGTTCTCCCGCGGCGGTTTCCGCGCGCTGGAAAAAGGCAGCGTGGACTCCGCCTCTGCCGCGCTGATTCTGGAAAGCTGGTTCGAAAGCCGTCCGCAGTAGGCCCCATTTGCCCCCGGCCAGATGCCCCCGTCGCGGGCAAACGGGGTACGCCCGTGGTGATCACAGTACGCCCGCAGCCTGACGCTGCGCCAGGCTTTGGGCAAAAGTCTGCATGCCACTGCGGCTGGCGGTCTCCATCAGCCCGGGTAGCTGATGTCCCTTGCCTTCACGGATCAGCGTCGCCACCGCGGGGGTGCTCAGCAGCAGCTCAAACAGCGCCACCCGCCCGCAGCCGGCGGCCGGAACCAGCCGCTGAGCAACCACCGCCCGCAGGCTTCCGGCCAGCTGGCTACGCACCGTCGCTTTCTCCTCCGCCGGAAAAACGTCGACCAACCGCTCAATGGCCTGCGCGGCGTGGCGGGCGTGCAGCGTGGCCAGCACCAGGTGCCCGGTTTCGGCGGCGGTCAGCGCCAACCGGATACTGTCGGCATCGCGCAGCTCGCCCAGCAGGATCACATCCGGGTCTTCGCGCAGCGCCGCGCGCAGCCCTTCGCTGAACGATGCGCAGTGTTCACCCACTTCGCGCTGTTGAATGAGTGACGCGCCCTCGCCGTACAGGTACTCGATCGGATCTTCCAGGGTAATGATATGCCGCGCCGGCTGCTGATGCATCGCCGCAACGAGCGCCGTCAGGGTGGTGGATTTACCGCTGCCGGTGGCGCCGCTCACGAGAATTAACCCTCCGTCGCAGTCGGTGAGCGCCGTAACCGCCGCCGGCAGACCCAGTGCGGCGGGCGTGGGCGCCTCGGTCGCCAGCCGGCGCAGCGCCAGCGACAGGCCGTGGTGCTGATAAAACAGGTTGGCGCGCAGGCGATGACCGCACACCGTCAGGGCAAAATCGAGCTGCCCGTGCTTCGCCAGCCGCGCGCGCTGGCGCGCATCCAGCTGCTGCTCTGCCCATGCGGCCAGCACGCTGGCCGCCAGCGGTTGCGCGTTGGGCAGCGGCGACAGACGCCCCTCGCAGCGCCAGCGCGGGAAATGGCCACTACACAGGTGTAGATCCGAGGCGTTCTGATTTACACTAAGGGTCACCATTTCAGCGACATTCATATGCGTTCTCCAGAGATGACCGTGATTGAGCAAAACCTACAGCAAATCCGCAGGCAAATCGCCGCCGCGGCTGAGCAGTGCGGCCGCGATCCGCACGATATTTCTCTGCTTGCAGTGAGTAAAACGAAACCTGTGAGCCTGATCGAAGAGGCCATCGCCGCCGGCCAGCGCCGCTTCGGTGAAAACTATGTACAGGAGGGCGTGGACAAGATTAGCCTGCTGCGGCCGCGCTACCCGGATCTCGAGTGGCACTTTATCGGGCCGCTGCAATCCAACAAAACCCGGCAGGTCGCCGCGCACTTTGACTGGTGTCATACTGTCGATCGCTTGCGTATCGCCCGCCGCCTGAACGACCAGCGCCCGGATGCCGTACCGCCACTCAACGTGCTGATTCAGGTAAATATCAGCGAAGAGGCCAGCAAATCTGGCATTATGGTGGCCGAACTGCCGGGCCTGGCGGCGGAGATTGCCGCACTACCGCGGCTCAGGCTGCGCGGCGTGATGGCCATTCCGGCGCCGGAAGCCAGCTATGCACGGCAGCTGGCCGTCTGCCAGCAGATGGCGGCGGCGTTTCATCATCTGCAGGCCGTCCATCCCGAAGCCGACACGTTGTCACTGGGAATGAGTGATGACATGCGCGCGGCTATTGCCGCAGGCAGCACGCTGGTGCGTATTGGCACCGCGATTTTTGGCGCCCGTGATGCCGGCGCGGCAAACCCGAACAACCCACACTGAGGAACCTCATGCTGACATTGACGTTTTTGGTCAAAACGCTTATCGATCTCTACGTAATGGTGCTGCTGCTGCGCATTTGGATGCAGTGGGCACGCTGTGATTTTTACAATCCGCTGGCGCAGTTTGTGGTGAAAATTACCCAGCCGGTTATCAAGCCGCTGCGGCGTATTCTGCCGTCGCTGGGACCGATTGACACCGCCTCCCTGCTGCTGGCATTTGTGCTGACGACCCTGAAATATCCACTGCTGCTGCTGATTCAGGTCGGCGCGTTTTCCGTCGATCCGGTCAATTTACTGGTCGGACTGCTATCGCTGCTGAAGTCCGCTGGCTATCTGGTGTTCTGGGTGATCATTATTCGCTCGCTGATGAGCTGGATAAGCCAGGGACGCAATCCGGTTGATTACGTGCTGATTCAGCTGACCGAGCCGCTGATGGCGCCAATTCGCCGCTTCCTGCCGGCGATGGGTGGCATCGACTTTTCGGCGATGGTGGTGATTCTGATCCTCTACCTGCTGAACTACCTTGGCATGGACCTGTTTCCGGGCCTGTGGTACCTGCTCTAACCCTGCTCCTCCACCGCGGCGGCACCGCCGTCGCGGCTTCCCCGTGGCGTGCGCCGCGGTGACCTGATACCATACCCGCCGGTGCATGACCGCGCCCGAAGGCCAACTCCCGCTGCGCGCCGCGTCATCGCACCGTTATCCTTTTTCACCGCACGCTGGCCCGACCCAGGTCGCGGCATCATCACGTAAGCGCAGGAATGTCACATGCAAAAAGTCGTATTAGCCACCGGCAACCCCGGCAAAGTCCGCGAGCTGGCGGATCTGCTTGCCGATTTTGGTCTGGACGTGGTGGCGCAAACCGATCTCGGCGTCATCTCCGCCGAGGAGACCGGCCTCACCTTTATTGAAAACGCCATTTTGAAAGCGCGTCACGCCGCGGCGAAAACCGGCCTGCCGGCGCTGGCCGATGACTCCGGGCTGGCGGTCGATGCTCTCGGCGGCGCCCCGGGAATCTACTCGGCCCGCTATGCGGGCGAAGCGGCCAGCGATCGACAGAATCTGGAAAAGTTGCTTGCCGCCCTGCACGAGGTGCCGGACGATCGGCGTCAGGCGCAGTTTCACTGCGTACTGGTCTGGGTACGTCACGCCGATGATCCGGTACCGCTGGTGTTTCACGGCCGCTGGGATGGGGTCATTACCCGCGTGCCGGCTGGCGAAGGCGGTTTTGGCTACGATCCGATTTTTTATCTGCCGGCGCTGGGCAAAACCGCCGCCGAACTGAGCAAAGCAGAAAAACAGGCGATCTCCCACCGCGGTCAGGCACTGACGCTGCTGCTGGATGCCCTGCGTGATGACTGATTTACCGCTGCTCAGCCTGTATATCCACATTCCGTGGTGCGTGCAGAAATGCCCCTACTGCGATTTCAACTCCCATGCGCTCAAGGGCGAGGTGCCGCACGATGATTACGTGCAGCACCTGCTGCGCGATCTGGAGCAGGACCTGCCGCTAACCGGCGGGCGGCCAGTTAGCACCGTTTTTATCGGCGGAGGAACGCCGAGCCTGCTCTCCAGCGCCGCGATGCAGACGCTGATGGACGGCGTACGGGCGCGGCTGCCGCTGGCCGCTGACGCGGAAATCACCATGGAAGCCAATCCCGGCACCGTCGAAGCCGACCGCTTTAGCGCTTATCAGCGCGCGGGGATTAACCGGATTTCGATTGGCGTGCAGAGCTTCAGCACGGAAAAACTGACCCGGCTGGGGCGCATTCACGGCCCGGAAGAAGCGGTGCGCGCCGCGCGGCTGGCGGCCGGGCTCGGCCTGCGCAGCGTTAATCTTGACCTGATGCACGGTCTGCCCAATCAGTCACTGACAGAGGCGCTGGATGATTTGCGTCAGGCGATCGCACTGGATCCGCCGCACCTCTCCTGGTATCAGCTGACCATTGAGCCGAATACGCTGTTCGCCTCACGCCCGCCGCGCCTGCCGGACGACGACGATCTGTGGGATATTTTTGAGCAGGGAGACCGCCTGCTGCGCGCCGCCGGCTATGAACAGTACGAAACCTCGGCGTACGCCAAACCGGGTTACCGCTGCGAGCATAATCTCAACTACTGGCGCTTTGGGGATTACCTCGGAATTGGCTGCGGCGCGCACGGTAAGCTGACGCAACCCGATGGCGAGATTGTCCGCACCACCAAAACCCGCCATCCGCGGGGCTTTATGCAGGGTCACTACCTCGATAAACGCCACAGCGTAGCAGCGGCGGACAAGCCGTTTGAATACTTTATGAACCGATTCCGCCTGCTGGAAGCCGCGCCGCGCGCGGAGTTTTCCCGGCTAACCGGCCTGAATGAAAGTGTGATTCGCCCGCCGATTAACGCAGCGCTGGCGGCAGGCTATCTGACTGAAACCACCAGCCACTGGCAGATAACTGAAAAAGGCAAACTGTTCCTGAATTCACTGCTGGAACTGTTTCTCGCCGACTAAGCCGTCGCCAGAGTCGACCGCCCGGCGGTCGACTCTGGTTAGCTAGCGCGTTTTCTGCGCCAGCTGCCATCCCCACAGGACGGCAATCGCCAGTGCGAACAGCGCGCCAAAGCCGATGCCGGTGGCGACGACCGGGGCACCGAGCTTGATGGCCAGCGAATAGAGCGCCAGCATCAGCAGCATGGCGGCGTTTTCACCGAGGTTTTGCACCGCAATCGCGTTACCGCTGCCCACCGTCGCTTTGCCGCGCGCCTGCAGCAGCGCGTTCAGCGGCACCACAAAGAAGCCGCCAAGCACGCCAATCAGCAACAGAATCACATAGGCGGGGAGCAGGCTGTGTTGCAGGGCAAAACCCACCACCGCCACGCCAATCAGCACGCCGGCGGGCATGCAGCGCGCCACCGTCTCCAGCGTCACCAGCCGCGCGGCGGCGCCGGCGCCGGCCACAATACCGACCGCCACCATCGCATTCAGCAGCGTGGGCGTGGCGTTATCGCTGATGCCCAACGCGACCGGCACCCACAGCACCAGCAGAAAACGCAGCGTGACGCCGGCGCCCCAGAACAGGCTGGTTCCCAGCAGAGAAAAGCGCGTCTCGCCGTTGCGCCACAGCACCGTGCAGGCCAGAAAAAAGCTGCGTGACATGGCGACCGGGTGCCACGACTGACCCGGCCGCGCCGCCAGCAGCGCCGGGATCAGCAGGTTCGCCGCCACCGCCAGCGCGTAGGCCAGCACGCACACCACCAGCGCGCCGATCAGGCTCCAGTCAGCCAGCACCCCGCCGGCGACCGATCCGAGCAGGATCGCCGCAATGGTGGAGGCCTCCATTAATCCGTTGGCTTTGACCAGCTTCTCCCCGCTGGTCAGCTCGCCGAGAATGCCGTATTTCGCCGGCGAGTAGGCCGCCGCGCCAATGCCCACCAGCGCATAGCCAACAAACGGATTCAGGCCGCAGCCGATGGTCAGGGCGCCGAGCAGTTTCAGGCCGTTAGCCACCATCATCACCCGCCCCTTGGCAAAGCTGTCGGCGATCTGGCCAACAAACGGCGCCAGCAGAATATAGGTAGCCACAAACACCATCTGCAGTACCGGCTGGCTCCAGTCGGGATAGCGCTGCTGTTTAATCACCGCCAGGGTCGCGAACAGCAGGGCGTTATCACCAAACGCCGAGAAAAACTGTGCGCCGATCGTCGCCAGCATGCCGCGCGACAGCAGTGAGGGATTATTCTGCGACATGAGCCTGCTCCGCCAGCTGTTTCAGGGTGACAAAATCGGGTTTGCCGCTGCCAAGCAGCGGCAGCTGCGACAGCGAACGAATATCGCGCGGCACCGCCAGCTCCGGGCTGCCCAGCGCGCGCGCCGCCTGCTGCAGGCGCTCACGGGTCAGCGTCGGGTCGGTGGTGAACAGTACCAGTGCCTCACCGCGCGTCCCGTCCGGGCGGCTGCTGGCGGCGTGCTGTTTCTCCGGCGAGGCGCGCAGCGCAATCTGCTCCACGCTCTCCAGCGACACCATCTCACCGGCCAGCTTGGCGAAGCGTTTCGCCCGCCCGGTGATCTGCAAAAAGCCCTGATCGTCAAAGGTTACAATATCACCAGTATCGTACCAGCCGGCCTCGCTCACGCCCTCCCCATTGTCCGCCGCCGGCGTTTCCAGCACCCCGGGGCGCTCCACGCGCAGATAGCCCTTCATGATGTTGGGACCGCGCAGCTGCAGCCGTCCGCCCTGCTCAATGCCCGGTACGGCGATCAGGCGCGAATCCATGCCCGGCAGCAGCCGCCCCACCGTATGCGGGCGCGCCACCATTGGCACGTTAATCGCTACCACCGGGGCACATTCGGTGACGCCATAGCCCTCAAGAATGCGGATACCGTAGTGGTCCTGCCAGGCCTGGCGCACGCCCTCCTGCAATTTTTCCGCGCCGGCCACCACGTAGCGCAGGCGGGCGAAATCGTACGGATTGGCAAAGCGGGCGTAGTTGCCAAGGAAGGTCGAGGTGCCAAACAGCACCGTACAGTTACGGTCATACACCAGTTCAGGCACGATGCGGTAGTGCAACGGGCTGGGATAGAGAAACACCTGCGCGCCGGTCATCAGCGGAGTCAGCAGCCCCACCGTCAGGCCAAAAGCGTGAAACAGCGGCAGCGCGGACATAAAGCGATCGCGCGGCGTGAAGTCGGCCACGGTGCGAATTTGCTCGACGTTGGCCAGCAGGCTTTTATGCGAGTGCACCACCCCTTTCGGCTGTCCTTCCGATCCGGAGGTAAACAGCACCATCGCCGGATCCTCCGGCTGCTGTCGAACGCTTGCCAGCCGTGGCAGCAGCAGGTGGCCAAGGATCCACAGCTTATCCTGCAGGGTCACCGTGCCTTTCAGATCCTCCAGATAGACCCAGCGCACCTGGCTGACGCCTTCCGGCAGGTGCTGCAGCTTGCCCTTCTCAAGGAACTGACGCGAGGTAAACACCGTGTTAATTTGCGCGGCGGTCACCGCACAGGTCAGGCCGCTGACGCCGGCGGTGTAATTCAGCATTGCCGGGACGCGGCCGCGCATCGAAGCCCCGAGGATTGCCGCGGCGGTGACCGTGGCATTGGGCAGCAAAAGGCCAATGGTTTCCCCCGGCGCGCTGTAGCGCGCCAGAATACGCCCGACGCCGAGCGCCTTTTTGAGCAGGCCATTATAGCTGTCAGGGGCAAAATTGATGTCTTCAATGCACGGCTTAAAGCGGCCATAGCGGGTCGCGGCGCTGAGAAAAGCCTCATACAGCGTTTCGCGTGGGCGCACCTGCATCCGCGCTTCCATCATGATGTGATGCAGATGTTCACCGGCCAGCTGCCGGCGGTCGCGGGCGCGCGGCGCCTCCGGCATCGGGATCAGCGTGGGGGGCAGCACCGTCAGAGTAATGCGGGGAAACAGGCGACGTCTGACCACGCCGCCCAGGCGGCCAAAGAAACTGTACTCCGCCCCTTCGATGCGCACCGGCACCACCGTCGCCTGTGATTTTGCCGCCACAAAGCCGGCCCCGCTGTAGATTTTCATCAGCGAGCCAGTCAGGGTGATGCGCCCTTCCGGAAAAATCACTACCGGCCGCCCTTCACCCACCAGCCTGACCAGGTGTTTGAGCGACATCGGACGGGTGGGATCCAGCGGCACAAAATCGATCAGTGGCCTCAGCGCCCGCATATACCAGCGACCGGCAATGCTGCCATAGACGGCAAACACCGGACGGACGGGCAAAAACAGCGCCAGCAGCACCCCGTCCAGAAACGACATGTGGTTGGGAACAATCAGCACTTTTTCTTTATGCAGCCCGGACAGATCACCGCGCAGCGTGGTACGAAACAGTAAGCGACAGAGGAAACGAAACAGACGGAAAATCATGCTGGCTCCATTAGCATCTTAAGATGGCAACACCATGCCGCATCGCCATGATTTTCTCAATAAGTCCGTTCATTCCCCGGCATCAGAATAAAAAAAACCCACGCATCCGCGTGGGTTGGTGCAACTGAACAGGTGGCAACATACGGGTATGCGCCGGTCCACCAATAATACCTCTGGGAGGCACATTCTCAGCGAAAAGCGCGCCGCGCCTCCAGCGCCAAAACGCAAGAGAGTGGGTCGAAATGCAACCAGATATGTGCAATCGGCGCGCGATTTACATTCCCCGCGGCCGGCGCCGGCAAAAAAAAACCCACGCATCCGCGTGGGTCGGTGTAATCAACGTTATTTCTGGTGATGTTCACCCATTCATACCTCTGGGAAAACCACTCTACTCGCGACGCGATCGTCGACGCCAGTTCGCTTTGGCAACAGTTCGGCGCAAAGTGTAACCAGCCATAACCCTCAGTCAGCGAGTTTTTCCACCTCAACCAGGCAGCTCATCGCATTCGGTCCCTGAGTCAGGGATGAGGTTCCGATATCCAGCGTCAGCACGTTGGGATTGCCGGCGCGATCAAACGCCTGCCAAGGACCGCCAAAGCCGGGATCGAACCAGGCACCGGTGGCAATCAGCACCACGCCCGGCGTAACGCCGTCGCTGAGGCGCACCCCGGCGCGCATCTCACCGCGATCGTTGCGTACCGCCACCGCCTCTCCGGCAGAAATACCCCGCGCGGCCGCATCGTCCGGATGCATCAGCAGCGTCTCATGACCGGCGGTTTTCGCCGCCTGTACCGACGGCGTGGCGTCCATCTGGCTGTGCAGCCGGTCTTCAGGCTGGAGCGATATCATGTGCAGCGGGTAGCGCTGGCTCTGCGCGCTCCCCAGCCACTCCTTCGGCTCGCGCCACTCGGGATGTCCAGCCATGTCCGCCAGGTGATAGTTCGCGATAGTGTCACAGTAGAGCTCAATTTTACCGCTGGCGGTCTGCAGCGGATGCTGCTGCGGGTCGGCGCGAAAATCCGCCATAAACACCCACGGCGTCTCCCTGGCCGGCACCTCTGCGTAGCCCTGCTGCCAGAAAGTAGCAAAATCCGGGAAGTCGACGCCGCGCGCCGCATGCGCTTCGGCACACTGCTGATACAGCTGGGCAATCCAGCCCGCTTCATCGCGCTGTTCGGTGAAGCGATCGCGATAGCCGAGGCGCTCGGCGAGATCGGCGAAAATAGCCCAGTCGTCGCGCGCCTGATGCTGCGGCGCAATGGCCTGATGCATCGCTAGCACAAAACGATCGCGGGACGAGCCACCGATGTCGTTGCGTTCCAGCGTGGTGGTGACCGGCAGCACGATGTCCGCCATCTGCGCCGCCGGCGTCCAGACGATGTCCTGCACGATCACCGTCTCCGGACGCTGCCAACCCGCTGCCAGCCGGTTAAGCTGCTGATGATGGTGGAAGGGGTTTCCCCCCGCCCAGTGAATCAGCCGGATATCCGGATAGCGCAGCGTTTGCCCCTGGAAGCCATATTCCGCCCCCGGGTTCAGCAACATATCGGCAATGCGCGCCACCGGAATCGCCTGGTCGGCAATCGGGTTCACACCGGCGGACATCATCGGTGCCGGTCCGTCCACCCGCGGATTGCCAACGCTGTTCATCGATCCGTGGCCAAAAGAGAAACCGCCGCCGGGCAGACCGGGCTGGCCAAGCATCGACGACAGCGCAATCATCATCCAGTAGGGCTGTTCGCCGCGGTGGGCGCGCTGCACCGCGTAGGCGCAGGTGATAAAGCTGCGTTTGCCAATCAGCTGCTGCGCCAGTCCGGTGATGCGCTCTGCGGGAATGCCAGTAATGGCGCTGGCCCACTGCGGGGTTTTCGCCTCGCCGTCGCCGCGGCCGCTCAGGTAAGCCTGCAGCGCCGGCCAGCCCTCGCAGTGACTGTGCAGAAACGCCGTATCCACCCCGCCCAGCCGCATCACCTCATGGCCGAGAGCCAGCATCAGCGCCACGTCGGTGTTGGGCCGGATGGGGATCCATTCGGCGTTGAGCCACGCCGGGCAGTCGTCGCGCATCGGGCTGATATTGATAACCGGCGTACCTTTTGCCGCCAGCTGCTGCAGCGCCGGTTTTAGCGAATGCTCACCGGCGCCGCCGGACGCTACCTGGGCATTTTTCAGCGCCAGCCCGCCAAAGGCGATAAACACCTCGGCGTGTTCAACCACCGACGGCCAGTCGGTGACCCGTCCGGTCAGCGGCTGCCAGGTGCCAATCACATAGGGCAGAAAAAACTGCGCGGCGCCCCAGCTATAGTTGCCAAGCTGATCCACCGCGCCGCCGCCAAGATTATAGAACCGACGCACCAGGGTGCGTGCATGATGTACCCGTCCGGCAGAAGACCAGCCGTATGATCCGTCAAACAGCGCGCTGGCGCCATAGCGGTCGCGGATGCGGCGGTTCTCGTCGGCCACCAGGTCCAGCGCCGTCTCCCAGTCCACCGCCACAAAATCTTCCCGTCAACGCAGCGTGCGGTCGCTGTTTTCCCGCCGGGCTAACCACGAGCGCCGCACCATCGGCTGACGGATCCGGCGGTCCGAGTAGACCAGCTCCGGAATCCGGGCCAGCATCGGTGAAGGATCGGCATCGGCAAAAAAGGGGTCGCAGCGGGTCAGGACGCCCCGCTCGGTGACGGCGGTGAAGGCGCCCCAATGGGCCAGGTGTGGAAATTTTTTTACGCTCATCAGGCTGTCCGACAGGCAGAAAATCAGTGGGATACAGCATACCATTCCCGGCGCGTTTTGCGACGCACCGCCAACGCCGCCGACTTGAACTCCCGGCGCTTTTCCGCAACACTGGCGCGATGTGTCAACGTTTACCCACGATGAGCAACTAACCGATGGCCACCATTAAGGATGTCGCCCGGCTCGCGGGCGTCTCGGTAGCGACCGTCTCGCGCGTAATTAATCAGTCGCCAAAAGCCAGCGACGCCTCCCGTCAGGCGGTATTGAGCGCCATGGAATCCCTGCAGTACCATCCCAACGCTAACGCCCGCGCGCTGGCGCAGCAGTCGACGGACACCCTCGGCCTGGTGGTGGCCGACGTGGCCGATCCCTTTTTTGGCGCCATGGTGAAGGCCGCCGACGAGGTAGCGGAACGCACCGGCAATTTTCTGCTGATTGGCAATGGTTATCATCAGGAACAGAAAGAGCGGCAGGCGATTGAGCAGCTGATACGCCACCGCTGCGCGGCGCTGGTCGTGCATGCTAAGCGGGTGCCCGATGCGGAGCTGGCCCGGCTGATGCAGCAGATCCCGGGCATGGTGCTGATTAACCGCACTCTGCCGGCGTTTGCTTCACGCTGCATCGCGCTGGACGATCGCCACGGCGCCCGGCTGGCCACTCGCCATCTGATTCAGGCCGGTCATACGGAAATTGCCTTTATTTGCTCCACCCACCGCATTTCCGATGCCGATGAGCGTTTGCAGGGCTACTACGACGCCCTGCGCGAGCACGGCCTGCCCTGCGAGGATCGGCGGGTGGCGTTTGGCGAACCGGACGAGGTGGGCGGCGAAAGCGCAATGACCGAGCTGCTGGGGCGCGGGGGAGCATGTACCGCCGTGGCCTGCTACAACGACTCCATGGCCGCCGGCGCGCTGGCGGTGCTCAGTGATAATGGCGTACGGGTGCCGGAAGAGATGTCACTGATCGGTTTCGATGATGTGCTGGTGTCGCGCTATGTCCGCCCGCGCCTGACCACCATTCGCTATCCGATTGTTACCATGGCGCAGCAGGCGGCCGAACTAGCGCTGGCGCTGGCGCGCGGTCAGCCGCGCCCGGCGGTGACCACGCTGTTCAGTCCGACGCTGGTGCGCCGTCATTCGGTCGCCCCGCCTGCCGGAGTGTAACAGGCGCTACAGCGCCCGCTGGTACAACCGTACCGGCGTTGCCGGATAATCCAGCCCGTCGCCGATATAGCGCCAGCCAAAGCGCTCGTAGTAGTCAGCACAGGCCGAATAGAGGTAGAGATGCTGATGACCGCGGCCGCGCGCGCAGGCGATGACCGCCCGCTGCAGCCGCTCGCTCACTCCCTGCCCGCGCGCGTCCGGGTCCACGTACAGCGCCGCCAGCCAGGGGAACAGATCCTGTCGGCTGATCAGATCGCAGCGCCAGAGGCCTACCGTACCGACCGGCCGATCGCCATCCAGTGCCAGCCAGGTAACCGGATAGTCGCCGTTGCGCAGGCTGGCGTCAACGATGCTGGCAAAAAAGTCGCGGCTCTCACGGTTGCCAAAAGCCTGCCACAGCCAGTCGGTCACCCGCGCCGCGTGCTGCGGCGCAGCACGCAGATCCACCACCTGAAACGTCACGCTTACGCCTCCAGCGCCAGCAGCTCCGCCAGGGTCTGGCGACGGCGGATCTGCCGCACCTCGCCGCGATCCAGCAACACCTCCGGCAGCAGCGGCCGGCTGTTGTAGTTGGAGGACATGGAGGCGCCGTAAGCACCGGTATCGTGAAACACCAGGTAGTCGCCCACCTGCACCGTCGGCAGCAGGCGGGGTTCAACCTTGCCGCCCTCCAGCTGGGTAAAAACATCGCCCGACTCACACAGCGGGCCGGCGACCACCGTCTCGACCGTTGCCGCCTCGCTCAGCGGCTCACCCGCGGCGCTAAGGGCGGTAATGTGGTGATAGCTGCCGTACATCGCCGGACGCATCAGGTCGTTGAAGCCGGCATCCACCAGCACAAAGTGGCGGCGGCCCATGGACTTCACGGCGCGCACCTGCGAAATCAGCACCCCGGACTCCGCCACCAGAAACCGTCCCGGCTCCAGCTCCAGCGTCACCGGGTGTCCCAGCCGGGCGGCAATGCGCGCGCGCGCGCCGTTCCACAGGCCGTAGTAGTGTTCGGTGTCAATGGCCTCCTCCCCGCGGCGATAAGGGATCGACAGACCGCCGCCGGCGGAGATCGCCTGCAGATCCTGACCGCTGTCGCTGACCAGCTGTACCATTGCATCGCACACCTGTGCCAGATGGCCATAATCCACGCCGGAACCGATGTGCATATGGATCCCCACCAGCCTCAGGCCATACTGCGCGATGGCCGCCAGCGCCAGCGCCAAATCGCCATGCCAGATACCGTGCTTGCTGTTTTCACCGCCGGTATTGGTTTTTTGACTGTGGCCATGACCAAAGCCGGGATTGACCCGCAGCCAGACGCGATGACCGGGCGAAACCGCCCCCAGCTGATGCAGCATATCCACCGAACCGGCATTCACCGTAATGTCCAGTTCGACGACTCGCGCCAGGGTGGCCTCATCCAGCACATCGGCGGTAAACACAATATCGTCGCTGTCAGCGCCGGGCGCATAGCCGGCGGCCAGCGCTCGCTCAATCTCGCCGAGCGAAACGGAATCCACTTTCACCCCCGCCTCACGCATCAGCCGCAAAATATGGATGTTGGAGCAGGCCTTTTGGGCAAAGCGCACCACGTCAAACTGCTGTAGCTGAGCAATACGCTCGCGGATCACTGCGGCATCATAGACCCACACCGGACATGAGTACTGGCGGACCAGCGCGTGCAGCGCGGTCGCATTCAGGGCGGCGTCGGGGTGGCTTAGGGAACGGGGCATACAACTCTCCTTATCAATATTGGCGTATTACGCCACAGCGCGGCCTGACTGAAAAATATCTATATCGCCGAAGTCTATTCATTTACGATATAGCTTTGCCGGAATGATCGCCATGGCTGCCGTCACCCACCGTCACATTGAAATTTTTCACGCCGTAATGACCAGCGGTAGCCTGACCGCCGCGGCCGCGCTGCTGAACACCTCCCAGCCCACCATCAGCCGGGAGCTGGCGCGGTTTGAGCGCCTGAGTGGCCTGCGGCTGTTCACCCGCGAACGCGGTCGACTGCACCCTACGGTGCAGGGGCTGCGGCTGTTTGAAGAAGTACAGCGCTCCTGGTACGGACTGGATCGGATCCTCGATGCCGTTGAAGGGCTGCGGCAGTTCCGCCAGGGCGAGCTGTCCGTGGTGTGCCTGCCGGTATTCTCGCAATCGCTGCTGCCGGCCGTCTGTCACCCCTTTTTACAGCGCTACCCCGACCTCAGCCTGACCATCACCCCGCAGGAATCCCCGCAGCTGGAAGAGTGGCTGTCGGCCCAGCGGCACGATCTTGGGTTAACCGAATCCGCCAGCGCGCCGGTGGGCACCGATCTGACGCCGCTGCTGACCCTGAACGAAGTGTGCGTGCTGCCGGCCGGGCACCGGCTGGCCGCCCGCGAAACGCTGACGCCGGCCGATTTTCACGGCGAGCATTATATCAGCCTGTCGCGCAGCGACAGCTACCGTCAGCTACTGGACGCGCTGTTTCATGAGCATCAGGTCGCGCGGCGCATGGTGATGGAAACGCACAGCGCCGCGTCGGTCTGTGCGATGGTCAGGGCTGGAGTGGGGATGTCGGTGGTCAATCCGCTGACGGCGCTCGACTATGCCGGCAGCGGCGTGGTCGTGCGCCGCTTCAGCGTCGCGGTGCCGTTCACCGTTAGCCTGGTTCGTCCGCGCCATCGCCCGGCGTCGGCGCTGGCCGAGGCTTTCAGCCAGCATCTGCTGGCCAGCGTCCCGACGTTTACCGGGCGACTTAGCGCGGTATTAGATCAGGCGCGCACCGGCTGCGGCTGACCCCGACCGCGGCGAAAGGTCAGGAGGCAGACCAGCAGACCCACGACCGCCAGCGCGGCGGCGGCGACCGGTACCGCCGTGAGGCTGAAGCCCCTGGCAATCACAGCGCCCCCCACCCACGCCCCCAGTGCGTTACCGATGTTGAACGCCGAAATGTTCAGGGTAGAGACCAGGTTCGGCGCGTCTTTACCGTGGCGGACCACGTTAATCTGCAGGCCCGGTACGGTGGCAAAGGTGGCCATCGCCCACAGAAACAGCGTCACCTCAGCCAGCCACAGGGCGTGGCTGGTCCAGCTGAAGGCCAGCGAAAACAGCGCAATCAGCGAGAAACTGAGGATCAGGCTGAACGAGACTTTCCAGTCGGCCAGCTTGCCGCCGAGGATATTGCCGACGGTCAACCCGGCGCCAATCAGAAACAGGGTCCAGCTGACGCCGCGATCGCTGATGCCGGTTACCTGTAGCAGCAGCGGAGCGATATAGCTGAACAGGGTGAACATCGCGGCGGCAAAGCAGACGGTCATCAGCAGCGACAGCCACAGCTTACCGTTGGCCAGCGCACCGATTTCACTGGCCAGATCGACCGGCTTTTCATGACGGTTATGCGGCAGGCTGACGATCAGCGCGATAAACGCCAGCACGCCAATCACCGCAACGCCCCAGAAGGTGGCACGCCAGCCAAAGAGTTGACCAAACCAGGTGCCCAGCGGCACGCCCAGCACGTTAGCCAGCGTCAGGCCGGTGAACATCAGCGCCACCGCGGACGCCTGCTTACCGGCGGGTACCAGGCTGGCGGCCACTACCGCGCCAATCCCGAAGAACGCACCGTGGCAGAGGGCGGTGATTATCCGCGCCAGCATCAGCAGGTTATAGCTGTATGCCAGCGCACAGAGGGCGTTGCCGACGATAAAAATGCTCATCAGCAGGATCAGCGTGCGTTTGCGCGGCAGTTTGGCGGTCAGCAGCGCCATGATCGGTGCGCCGATGGCCACGCCCAGCGCATAGCCGCTGATGAGCCAGCCGGCAGAGGGAATCGACACCCGCAGATCGTTGGCCACCTCCGGCAGCAATCCCATAATGACGAACTCGGTGGTGCCGATAGCAAAGGCGCTGAGCGCCAGCGCCAGCAATGAAACAGGCATAACAATACTCCAAAAAAAGAGGAACGGGCGGCGATTGCGGTCGGGCAGTCCGCACGACGCTGCCGCGCTAATGAGTGATCTACGTCACATTCTAATACTAATAGCACAACCTGCCACACGCATACAGTGCCGCCGCCGCAAGGGTGTATTGCCGGCGACACAACGGCCTGACACGACCATCCAGGATATTTTCAATGTTGTTTCCTGCGCTGGCACTGCGCGCCGTGTCCTTCCTGTCATGAGCAGGATAATCCAGCTAAGCCGCGCGCCGTCGCGGCCAATAACGCTTCAACAACGAACAATGGCGGGGAGAAGTCGATGCGACTGGCCATAATGCGGCCGTCCGCTGTCTGGCAGGCTGCCCGGAGGCGAGGATCAGTACAGCGGGGAAGCAGAGAAACGGGGGCGATATGACCCGTAGGGGCATCCCGGCCATTCTGGGGCTGAGAAGGCGGGGCATCACCATTACGCTCACGCCGGAGTTCAACCTGCCTCCTGCGCACGTGGCCAACGACGCCGCTCCCCCAGTGAAAGCCAGACCTCCACAGTGCGATGGGGCGGGGTGTGGCATAAACGCAGAGGCATCCGCCGCTGCGCTTTCGCAGCGGCCAGATCGGCGAAGCGGATACCCGGTATGGCGGCAGTTTGATTTTTGCCATGCCGCTCAGCGTCCACGGCAATCACCTGATACCCCCCGGCTGAACTACCGCTGGCACAGCACCGACTGCATCGTGGTGGCGGCCAATGCCGGCATGCTAAAGGATATGTCCGGCGCGAGCCTGTATAACGCCAGCGACGATACGCTGGCCGGGACTATCGCCGGTTTCAGCCGCAGGCTTGCCGATTCCCATAACGGCGAATTGCTGTATCAGGATGTGGCGCTCGACGCCCCCGGGGCCCGCTTTGACGGCTGGCTGGCGCAGGCAAATCGGCCGCCTAGCGTAGCCAGTCAGGCAGATCGTGCAAGCCCATTGCCTGCTCAAGCAGCCTGGGCTTCACGCCCGGCAGGCGGTCCGCCAGCCGCAGGCCAACGTCGCGCAGCAGCTTTTTCGCCGGATTATCCCCGGCAAACAGCGTACGGAAGCCCTGCATGCCGGCCAGCATCAGCGCCGCGCTCTGCTTACGACTGCGCTCGTAGCGGCGCAGACTCAGGTGCTGGCCTATGTCTTTCCCCTGCTGATGGAGACGGCGAATCTCGCCAATCAGCATCGCGGCGTCCATCAGTCCCAGATTGGCTCCCTGCCCGGCCAGCGGGTGAATGGTATGGGCCGCGTCGCCTACCAGCGCCAGCCGGTGAGCAGCAAACTGGCGGGCATAGCGCGCGGTCAGCGGAAAGGTTTTTCGCTCCCCTTCCACCTGGCACAGACCGAGTCGCATATCGAACGCCACCGACAGCTGCTGGTTAAACAGCGCCGTCGACATCGCCTGCAGCCGCGTGGCTTCCTGCGGCGGCAGTGACCAGACTATCGAGCAGAGATGCGGATCCTGCAGGGGCAGGAACGCGAGGATCCCGTCGCCGTGGAAAACCTGACGCGCGACGGCCTGATGCGGTCGCGCGGTGCGGATGGTGGCCACCAGCGCGTGATGCTCATAATCCCAGAACGTCAGCGGAATGTCGGCTTTTTGCCGCAGCCAGGAGTTAGCGCCGTCGGCGGCGATCAGCAGGCGGGCGCTCATCATGCTGCCATCCTGCAGGGTCAGAAACGCCTCGTTGTCGCCAAACGCCACCTGCTGCAGGCTGGCAGGGGCAATCAGCGTCAACTCACTAAGGCCCTGTGCGCGCTGCCAGAGCGCCTGGTGAATAACCGCGTTCTCGACGATATGTCCCAGATGGCTGAGCGTTTGATTATGGTCATCAAAGCGGATTGCACCAAAGCTGTCGCGCTCCCACACCTCCATGCCGTGGTACGGTGCGGCGCGCTGGGACAGCACTGCCGGCCAAACGTCGAGGTGCTGCAGCAGCCGTTCGCTGGCGGCATTGATGGCCGACACGCGCAGCTGCGGCGGCGCATCGTCCGCCAGTGGCAACGGCGGCTGCTGCTCCAGCACCGCGACGCGCAGGCCACTGCCCTGCAGGCCGCAGGCTACGGTCAGGCCAACCATCCCGCCACCGGCAATAATTACATCAAAGGTTTGCATGGCTCATCTCTCCTCATCGCGGGACCCAGCCCAGCGTCCGTTTGGCCAGTCGGTGACGCACCAGCGGTAAATTATCCATCGCCATCAGGCCGAGATTACGGCCGACAACCAGCGGGGTATAGCGGTTGGCAAACAGCCGGACCAGCGCATCGGTAATGCCGATGGTCTGCTGCTGATCGGGCCGGCGGCGCTGCTGATAACGCTGCAGTACGCCGTAGCTGCCTATGTCTTCACCGCGGCGCTGCGCGGACGCCAGGGTTTCCGCCAGCGACATCACGTCACGCAGACCAAGATTAAAGCCCTGACCGGCGATCGGATGTAGGGTTTGCGCCGCGTTGCCCACCAGCGCCAGCCGGTGGCCAACGTGCTGCGACGCGGTATGCAGGGCCAGCGGATAGTCGTCGCGGCGCCCCACCTGGGTGAGTTGGCCAAGACGCCAGCCAAACGCCCGCTGCAGCTCCGCCAGAAAACGGGCATCGCTCCAGCCGCGGACAGTCTCGCGCGCCGTCAGCGGATGACACCAGACCAGCGAGCTACGCCCGCCGGACATCGGCAACAGCGCCAGCGGGCCGTGTTCGGTAAAACGTTCAAAAGCCCGTCCCCGATGCGGCTGCGCCGAGGAAACATTGGCGATGACCGCCACCTGCTGATAGTCATTTTTTAGCCACTGCACGCCGCAGGAGGCCGCCACCGGCGAGCGTGCACCATCGGCGGCCACCAGCAGCGTACCGTTCAGGCGCTCGCCCGAGCGCAGCGTGACGCTGACGCTGCCGGCGCGGCGATCCACCGCGGCCACGCTGTCAGGGCAGCGCAGGCTGACGCCAGGTGCCTGACGCAGGCGGGCGTAGAGCCGCTGACCGGCATCGTGCAGCTCGATCACCTGCCCCAGTGCCGGAACGCCATAGTCTGCGGCCAACAGATTGACAAAGCCCGCGTGCCCGCGGTCGCTGACGTGGACATGGGTGATTGGCGTGGCCACCTCCCGCAGCAGCGGCCAGAGGTTAATGGCCGCCAGCTGCTGGCAGGTACCGTCGGCCAGCGCGATCGCCCGGCCGTCGTAGCCCGGGTGCGCGCGGCTGTCCGGCTGCGTCGCTTCAATCAGGATGACCGGCAGCCGGCCGCGGGTCAGGTGGGAAATCGCCAGCGCGAGGGTGGCGCCGGTCATGCCGCCGCCGGCAATGATCACGCTCATGGCTGACGCGCCGCCGCCATCAGCGCCTCAATGGCATCAGGGTCTTTAACCACCGCCTCCGTCAGGTTTTCATGGCCGTCGGCGGTGATCACGATGTCATCTTCAATGCGGATGCCGATGCCGCGGTAGGCCGGTGGCACAGCCGCATCTGCGGCGATATACAGGCCCGGCTCGACGGTAATCACCATGCCCGGTTCCAGCGGGCGGCTGCGTTCGACGCCATAATCACCGACGTCATGCACATCCAGCCCCAGCCAGTGGCTGAGCCCGTGCATAAAGAAATCACGATGCTTCTGTTCGGCAATCAGCGTTTCGACGTCGCCCTGCAGGATCCCCAGCCGCAGCAGCCCGTTGACCATCACCCGCACCACCGCATCGTTCACTTCACGAATGCTGGTACCGGGTTTAAACTGGCTCAGCGCCAGCTTGAGCGACGCCAGCACAATGTCGTAAATCTCGCGCTGCGCCGGGGTAAATTTGCCATTCACCGGAAAAGTACGGGTAATGTCACCGGCGTAGCCCCGGTATTCACATCCGGCATCGATCAACACCAGCTCACCGTCGCGCAGCGTGCTCTCGTTTTCGGTGTAGTGCAGGATACAGCCGTTCTCGCCGGAGCCGACGATGGTGTTATAGGCGGGGTAGCGGGCGCCGTGACGGGTAAATTCGTGGTGAATCTCCCCCTCCAGCTGATACTCCATCATGCCGGGACGACACTGCTGCATCGCCCGAGTGTGCGCCAGCGCGCTGATGCGGCCCGCCTCGCGCAGCAGGTTCAGCTCTTCTTCGGATTTAAACAGCCGCATTTCATGCAGCCAGGGACGCCAGTCGGTGACGGTGTGCGGCGCGCGCAGCTGCTGGCGACCGCCGCGGCGCAGCGTCTCCAGCGCGCCGTGCAGCAGCGCGTCGCTCCAGGCATACAGTCCCGGCGCGTGATACACCACGTCAAGCCCGTTTAGCAGCTGCGGCAGCTGTTCGGCGATATCGCTGAACGGCAGGGCGCGATCCACCGCCAGAGTCTCAACCGCGCGCGCCTGCCCCAGGCGGCGGCCAAACCAGATCTCCGCGGTTTTATCACGCAGGCGGTTGAACAACACGCTGTGCTGATGGGTTTCCGCGCTTTTGATCAGCACCAGCACCGCCTCCGGCTCGTGAAAGCCGGTCAGGTAGCTAAAGTCGCTGTTTTGACGATAGGGATATTCACTGTCGTTGCTGCGCGTTGCTTCCGGTGCGGCAAAGAACACCGCGGCGCTTCCCGGCACCATTTTCTGCAGCAGCGCCTCGCGGCGGCGCAGATACTCCTGCTGACTGATCGACATCTTCACCTCTCCCCCGAACACCCATTAATGTAGCGTAGGTTTTGGATTCTCTACCGCGGTCGGCGCTGCCGGACGCGTAAAGGTATCGTGGCACAGCAGCGCGGCGACGCGCACGTACTCGATCACCTCTTCCAGCGACTGCGCCAGCTCTTCTTCATCTTCGTCTTCGTCGTAGCCCAGCTGAGCGATGGTCCGCAGATCGTCAATCGCCTCGCCGGTTTCGCCAGTGACTTTGTCCAGCTTTGGCTGAGTGACGCCCAGTCCCAGCAGGAAATGGTTGACCCAGCCGGCCAGCGCATCCGCGCGATCAAACACCGTGATATCCTCCCCTTCCGGCAGCCAGAGCTGGAAAGCAAAGCCCTCATCCTCGAGGGCATCAGCGATCCCCTGATGGATTTGCGCCAGCGGACGGGACAGGGTTTGCGAAAACGCGAGGCCCTCGTTGGTTAGCTCGTGCAGCAGGGTCATCCAGCTGCTGTCGGCGTTGCCGCCGCAAATCAGGCCGCTGAGCAAGCCGTGCATTTCCGCCGCCATCATTCCCACGCCCTGCTGGCTGAGCAGTGACGCCAGTGTGTCGTATTCGATTACTTCGTTTTGTCTGGACATGCGCATTCGTCGTCGTTGCCTGGAATAGTTCATGGTATGCTACCACCAGGTGCCTGAATGATTCCAGAAAGGGGTTGTTTCTTCACTCAAGGGTAGATTATAGTGGCGCCCCTCCCGAGCCCATGGGGTGTTCAGGGTGAGCGGGCGAAGAATTCAGTCAGGAAGGTGGCATGTCTGCACAACCGGTAGATATTCAAATTTTTGGCCGTTCGTTACGAGTAAATTGTCCGCCTGAACAGCAAGATGCGCTGAATCAAGCCGCCGAGGACCTCAATCAACGGTTGCAAGATCTTAAAGTTCGCACTAGAGTCACCAATACAGAACAACTGGTGTTCATCGCGGCGTTAAACGTCTGCCATGAGCTGGCGCAGGAAAAGGGCAAAACCCGCGATTACGCCGCGAACATGGAACAGCGTATCCGCGTGTTGCAACAGACTATCGAGCAGGCATTGCTCGAGCAGGGTCGCATCACTGAACGCCAGGGTGTAAAATTCGAGTAACACGTCATGGTTGTCCACTGCGCGACAACGGTGTCGTAAAATTTCTCTGAGATGTTTGCAAGCGGGCCAGTCCCCTGAGCCGATATTTCGAAAAAACAGAACGTGGCGCCTCGTAGCCTGTGCGCATGCTCGGTCCGTCCGAGAAGCCTGATGGCTGCGACGACATGTTCACCTTGAACCAAGGGTTCAAGGGTTACAGCCTGCGGCGGCATCTCGGAGATTCCCACCTTTTTTTCAGTCGTGTTGTTCTTATTCAGGACGCATGCGTTATGCCTACACTCTCCTCTACCCGACAGCAACTGCGTCACCGCATCCGTCAACTGCGACGTGCGCTCTCCCCTGCGCAGCAGCAGCAGGCCGCCGAAGCCGTCTGCCAGCGGGCACTGACTTATCCGCCGCTGCAGGCCGCACGTACCGTTGCGCTGTTTTTATCGATCGACGGCGAGCTGGATACGCAACCGCTGATTACCGCGCTGTGGCGACAGGGGAAAACGGTCTGCCTGCCGGTCCTGCATCCCTTCTGCCCCGGCCAGCTGCTCTTTCTGCGCTATGACGCGCACACCCCGCTGCGGCGCAATCGCCTTGGCATAGCGGAACCCCCGCTGGATATTCGCCTGCTGGTGCCGCTGGCGCAGCTGGATCTGCTGCTGATGCCGCTGGTAGCGTTTGATCGCCATGGGCAACGGTTAGGGATGGGCGGCGGCTTTTACGATCGCACGCTGCAGCAGCATCAGCGCTACGGCTTTCACCGCGCGGGCCTGGCGCATGATATACAGCGGGTGGAAAACTTACCGGCCGAAGCCTGGGACGTGCCGCTGCCGGCGGTGATCACCCCGGGCGGGATCTGGACGTGGTCGTCGTGAGCGAAAACGGCGCCGCGGTTGGGCCGGAACGGGTTAACTATCCGTGCGGCCCAGCGCGGCGCAGAAATCAGTACAGCAGGCGCGCGCGGATCGTCCCCGGGATCGCCTTCATCAGCTGCAGCGCATTGGCCGCCACCGACTCCTGCGCATCAACATCAATCACCACGTAGCCCATATACGGCGTGGTTTGCAGATACTGCGCGGCAATGTTAATTCCCTGCTCAGCAAAGATCTGGTTGATGGCGGTCAGCACGCCCGGACGGTTTTCGTGAATGTGCAGCAGGCGGCTGACGGAGTCGCCGTGCACCGGCAGCGACGCTTCCGGGAAGTTGACTGCGGAGAGGGTGGAACCGTTGTCTGAGTATTTCGCCAGCTTGCCGGCGACTTCTATCCCGATATTCTCCTGCGCTTCCTGCGTGGATCCGCCGATGTGTGGCGTCAGGATCACATTATCGAACTCGCACAGCGGCGAGTTGAACGGCTCGCTGTTGGTGGCCGGTTCGGTAGGGAAAACGTCGATCGCCGCGCCCGCCAGGTGCTTACTGGCCAGCGCCTGACACAGGGCCGGAATATCGACCACCGTACCGCGCGAGGCGTTAATCAGCAGGGAGCCGGGCTTCATCAGCGCCAGCTCTTCCGGCCCCATCATGTTTTGCGTCGAGGCGGTTTCCGGTACGTGCAGGCTAACCACATCGCTCATGTTCAACAGCTCAGAGAGGTGACGGATTTGAGTCGCATTGCCGAGCGGCAGCTTATTCTCGATGTCATAAAAATAGACGTGCATGCCGAGGCTTTCCGCCAGCACACCGAGCTGCATGCCAATATGGCCGTAGCCAATGATCCCCAGCTTCTTCCCGCGCGCTTCAAAACAGCCGACCGCCTGCTTATTCCAGACGCCGCGGTGCGCTTTGGCGTTGGCTTCCGGTATGCCGCGCAGCAGCAGCAGCAGTTCGCCGATCACCAGTTCGGCCACGGAGCGGGTATTGGAGAACGGCGCGTTAAACACCGGTACGCCGCGCTTACCGGCGGCATCGAGATCGACCTGATTGGTGCCGATGCAGAAACAGCCGACGGCCACCAGTTTTTCCGCCGCGGCGAAGATGTCTTCGGTCAACTGCGTGCGGGAGCGAATGCCGATGAAGTGCGCATCACGGATCGCAGTTTTCAGCTCATCGCTGTCGAGCGCACCTTTGTGGTATTCAATGTTGGTGTAGCCTGAGGCTTTCAGCGTCTCAATCGCACTCTGGTGCACGCCTTCCACCAGCAAAAACTTAATCTTGTCTTTCTCCAGTGATACTTTTGCCATTTCCCAACCCTATTTAGCAGACTTCAGTAAGAGCCGCCTCTCCGACGCGGTGCGCCGGAACGTAAGCCAGCCTGCTGTCAAAATATCAAAATTCTGGCGCGCGGCAATACAAACGATTGCCTGCCCGCCAGCACAGGCGCGGTACGCTGGCACACTGCGCAACAGAATATAGGGCTTCAGCGTCACGCCCCAGGAGAACCGGACGGCATCAGGACAATTTGTGATATAAGTCACCGATTTTTGCGACAAACAGAAAAGATGTTTTGCCGAAAAAAATAACGGGCGCCACCGCGGGGGCACCCGCCGAATCATTTTTTGAAGGTGCGCACGCCGTCGGGGCCGCCGATCAGCGCAACGTCCGCCCCGCGGCTGGCGAACAGCCCGACGGTGACCACGCCCGGCAGGCCATTGATCGCCATTTCCAGCGCCACCGGATCGAGGATCTGCAGGCCCCAGACGTCGAGGATAACATTACCGTTGTCGGTCACCACCCCCTGACGATACTCCGGACGACCGCCCAGTTTGACCAGCTCGCGCGCCACGTAGCTGCGCGCCATCGGAATCACCTCGACCGGCAGCGGGAAGCGTCCCAGCACGTCAACCTGCTTTGAGATATCGGCTATGCAGACAAACAGGTCCGCGACCGCCGCAACGATTTTTTCCCGGGTCAGCGCCGCGCCGCCGCCCTTGATCATTTGCATCTGCCCGTTGATCTCATCTGCGCCGTCGACGTATACCGCCAGCTTATCGATCGCATTGAGATCGAACACCGGGATCCCGAGACTTTTCAGTTTGAGGGTAGAGGCCTCCGAGCTGGAGACCGCTCCCGCAATGTCTCCCTTAATCGAACCGAGTGCGTCAATAAAGTGCGCCGCGGTTGAACCGGTGCCTACGCCAACAATCGTCCCGGGCTGGACATAATCCAGCGCCGCCCAGCCCACCGCTTTTTTCAGTTCATCCTGCGTCATCATTCATTCCTGGCCTGTGCCTGTCACCGAGCGCGTAGTATAAACCGCTTACCCGGCAACAGAGGGGGGCAAAGTGTGAAAAATGTGGCATAGTGCGAAACATTCACTGCAAGGAGAGTTACACCATCATGAAACGCCCGGACTATCGCACACTGCAGGCCCTGGATGCGGTCATCAGAGAGCGCGGCTTTGAACGCGCCGCACAAAAGCTCTGCATCACCCAATCCGCAGTGTCCCAGCGCATCAAGCAACTGGAGAATATGTTTGGGCAACCCCTGCTGGTGCGCACCGTGCCGCCGCGCCCGACCGAACAGGGCCAGAAGCTGCTGGCGCTGTTACACCAGGTTGAGCTGCTGGAAGAGGAGTGGCTGGGGGATGAAAACGGCGGCACGACCCCGCTGCTACTGTCGCTGGCGGTGAACGCCGACAGCCTGGCCACCTGGCTGCTGCCGGCGCTGAAAGACGTGCTGACCGATTCACCGGTGCGGCTTAATCTGCAGGTGGAAGATGAAACCCGTACCCAGGAACGACTGCGCCGCGGCGAGGTGGTCGGCGCGGTCAGTATTCAGCCCCAGCCGCTGCCGAGTTGCCTGGTGGATCAGCTCGGGGCACTGGACTACCTGTTTGTCGGCTCGCCGACGTTTGCCGCCCGCTATTTTCCCAACGGCGTCACCCGTCCGGCGCTGCTGAAGGCACCGGCGGTGGCTTTTGATCATCTCGACGATATGCACCAGGCCTTTTTACAGCAGAACTTTGATTTGTCGCCGGGCAGCGTGCCCTGCCATATCGTTAACTCGTCGGAAGCCTTCGTGCAGCTGGCGCGGCAGGGTTCGACCTGCTGTATGATTCCGCACCTGCAGATTGAGCGCGAGTTGGAGAACGGTGAGCTGATTGATTTGACACCGGGACTGCTGCAGCGGCGGATGCTGTACTGGCACCGCTTTGCGCCGGAAAGCCGGCTGATGCGGCGGGTGACCGATGCGCTGCTGGCGCACGGCCATCGCGTGCTGCGCCAGGGGACGGAAGCCAGCTGAGATAGCGCGGGCCACCCTCCGGGGGCCCGCAAGCGACTTACGGATTACGCTGCAGTTCAAACACCACGTCGACCTGATCGTCAAAGTGGATTGTCTGCTGCTCGTAGGTCTCGGCGGCCGACGCCATCGGCGCCGCTTCAGCAGCCTTATACATCCGCGCCACCGGCATGGGCTGATAGTTCGCAACGTGGTACCGCACGCTGTAGACCGGCCCCAGCTTGCTGTTGAAGCCTGCGGCCAGCGCCGCGGCCTGCGAAGTGGCATTCTCAATGGCCGCCTGGCGCGCCTTGTCACGCCAGGTCTGCGGATTGGCAACCCCAAGCTCTACCGAGCGGATCTCATTCAGCCCCGACTTCAGGGCGCCATCCAGCAGATCGTTGAGCTTATCCAGCTGACGCAGGGTCACCTGCACCTGGCGCACGGCCTTGTAGCCTTTTAGTACCGACTTCCCGTCTTTCAGATAGTCGTACTCCGGCTGGGTGCGCAGGTTAGCGGCATCAATATCTTTCTTATCAATGCCATTTTTCTGCAGGAAATCAAAGTACTGTGCCACGCGATCGTCCGCCTGTTTTTTGGCCTGCGCCGCATCTTTCGACGACACGCTGACCTCGATCGCCAGCGTGGCAATATCGGGCCTGGCATCGACGCTCGACTGGCCGGAGGTCACCACGTGGGGACCATTGGGCAGCTCATTCGCTGCGGCGATAACCGGGACGACACTCAGTCCCATCAGGGTGGCAAATGCCAGCGATGTTAGCTTCACTCTTTCCTCCGTGTGCACGGGTTTCCGTTGCGCAAGTGTAATCTTCCGGCGGGCCATCACCCTGCGTTTTACCGCTCTTAACGCGACGGCCCTCAATGCCCGCTAAGCTTAATCCCGTCCGAGCCATTCTGCCATGATCGCAAGTCTGATTCTGTCGCTTACTGCGTAGCCCATGCCTGCCACGCCAGCTTACCGGCTACGCCCCACATCACGATGCCCACCAGCAGCTGGATCGTGCGCTGGGCCAACACGGTATTGAGCCGCGGCGCCAGCCGCGCGGCCAGCAGCGCCAGACCAAAGAACCAGAGCAGCGAAGCGGTGATGGTCCCCAGTGCAAACCAGCGGCGCGGTTCGGTCGGCAGCTGTCCACCCAGGCTGCCGAGCACCACAAAGGTATCGAGATAGACGTGGGGATTGAGCCAGGTCACCGCCATCAGGGTCAGGACAATGCGCCAGCGGCCGCGCGGCGCCTGCAGGGTTTGCGCCAGGGTTACCGCGCCGCTGCAGGCAGTTTTTAACGCCCCAAAACCGTACCACAGCAGAAACGCCACCCCGCCCCAGGTAACCCACTGCAGCAGCAGGGGCGACTGCAGCAGCAGCGCGCTGCCGCCAAATAGGCCAGCGCCAATCAGCAGCGCATCGCTCAGGCTACAAAGCGCGGCGGTCATCACGTGATACTGGCGCTGCATCCCCTGATTCATCACAAATACATTTTGCGGGCCGAGTGGCAGGATCAGCGCCGCCCCCAGCATGACGCCCTGAAAATAGATCGAAAACACCGCCGTCACCTCTGTCCGTTGCCGTAATGGCGGGCAGTGTAAGAGGGAAGCATCATAAGGGGAAACGCAAAATATTAATGGGGAATAAGCAGAACTTATCATGGGTGCGGCGGGCGCCGCACCCAACATCGAGAATTACTCGCTTTGCGCCACGGCCTCCGCCGCTTTGACGCGGTGCAGATGAACATCCATCTGCGGATAAGGAATGCCAATTCCCTGCGCATCCAGGGCGCGCTTGAAGTTGGCCAGCAGATCCCAGTACACCTGCTGCAGATCGCCGCTCTTGCTCCAGCAGCGCACGATGTAGTTGACCGAAGACGCGCCGAGTTCATTCAGGCCAATCTGGATACCGCGCTCCTGAATGACCCGCTCATCGGCCTCTACGACGCCGCGCAGCAGGGTCATCACCTGATCCACGTCGGCATCGTAAGACACGCCAATAATAAATTCATTGCGGCGCTCCGGCTCGCGCGAGTAGTTAATGATGTTGCCGGCGATGATTTTGCCATTCGGCACCACCACGATTTTTCCGTCGGTCGTTTTCAGCGTCGTGGAGAAGATCTGCACGCTGAGCACCGTACCGGCAATGCCGCCCAGATCAACGTACTCTCCGGCGCGGAACGGGCGGAAGGTGACCAGCAGCACCCCGGCGGCCAGATTACCCAGCGACCCCTGCAGCGCCAGCGCAAAGGCCAGGCCCGCGGCACCCAGTACCGCAATCACCGAGGCGGTCTGTACACCAACCCGCCCCAGTGCGGCAATCAGCGTAAAGGCAATGATGCCGTAGCGCACCAGCGCAGCAAGAAAATCCGCTACCGTGGTATCGATTTTACGCGCTTTCAGCATACGGTTGACCGCGCCGGAGATAACCCGTGCGACCAGCATACCGATAATGATAATGACGATTGCCGCCACGATATTGACTGCATAGCTCAGGATTAACGCCTGATTACGCACCAGCCAGCCGCCGGCATTATTGATGCCTTCGACTACGTTTAGCTCTTCCATTCAACCACCCTTTCTCATCCCAAAAAATACACACCGCCCCCGCTTGCGCGGGCGAGTAACCCGAACAAGGGTAACCAAAAATGGGCAACTGTGCCAAATACCGAACGTTTTTTCGCACGCTCCCGCCGGTCACCGGCCAAAAAAAAGGCCCCTGACGGGGCCTTTCGGACGGAAGGACGAGCCTTACAGGACGTCGACCGCGTTCAGTTCTTTGAAGGCCTGCTCAAGGCGCACGACCATAGAGGACTGCGCCGCGCGCAGCCAAACGCGCGGATCGTAATATTTTTTGTTCGGCTGATCTTCGCCTTTCGGATTGCCCAGCTGGCTCTGCAGATAGGCTTCATTGCCTTTGTAGTACTGCAGGATGCCATCCCAGGTGGCCCACTGGGTATCCGTGTCGATGTTCATCTTAATCACGCCGTAGCTGATGGACTCTTTGATCTCTTCGGCAGAGGAGCCGGAACCGCCATGGAACACGAAATCCAGCGCGTTGTGCGGCAGATTATGTTTCTTGCTGACGTACTCCTGCGAATCGCGCAGGATAGTCGGCGTCAGCTTAACGTTACCCGGCTTGTAGACGCCGTGCACGTTGCCGAAAGAGGCCGCGATGGTGAAGCGATGGCTGATTTTGCTCAGCTCGGTGTACGCGTAATCCACATCTTCCGGCTGGGTGTACAGCGCAGATGCGTCCATGTGGCTGTTATCCACGCCGTCTTCTTCACCGCCGGTGCAGCCCAGCTCGATTTCCAGCGTCATGTTCAGTTTTTCCATGCGCGCCAGATACTGGCTACAAATTTCGATGTTTTCTTCCAGCGACTCTTCGGACAGGTCGATCATGTGGGAAGAGAACAGCGGTTTACCGGTTTTCTTGAAGTGTTCTTCGCCGGCATCCAGCAGGCCGTCGATCCACGGCAGCAGTTTCTTCGCGCAGTGGTCAGTGTGCAGGATCACCGGCACGCCGTAGTGCTCGGCCATCTGGTGGACGTGCAGCGCACCGGAGATGGCGCCAAAAATGGCCGCGCCCTGCGGTTTATCGGTCTTCAGGCCTTTACCGGCCATAAACGCCGCACCGCCGTTGGAGAACTGCACAATGACCGGAGCTTTAACTTTCGCCGCGGCTTCCAGTACCGCGTTGATGGAGTCCGTGCCCACGCAGTTAACGGCCGGCAGGGCGAAGTGATGCTCTTTCGCCACGTTGAAGATTTTCTGTACGTCATCACCCGTGACAACGCCCGGTTTTACGAAATCAAAAATTTTAGCCATGGTTATATCCTGTTTCATTGGCCTGATGCCTGGCTGAGTCAGCGCAGACAGGGGAAGATAAACGGAGTGGGCGACGGGCCTGCCGCCGCCCCGTGAACCTTACTGCTTGGCGCGCGCTTCCAGCATCGCGACCGCCGGCAGCGTTTTGCCTTCGACGAACTCGAGGAAGGCGCCACCGCCGGTAGAGATGTAGGAGATTTTGTCCTCAATCCCAAACAGGTCGATCGCCGCCAGGGTGTCACCGCCGCCGGCCACGGAGAAGGCCTCGCTATCGGCAATGGCGTTGGCAATGATTTCGGTTCCCTTACGGAAGTTCGGGAACTCGAATACGCCGACCGGACCGTTCCACAGGATGGTTTTGGCGTTTTTCAGCAGCGCCGCCATCGCCTGTGCGGTCTCATCACCGAAATCCATGATCTCTTCGTCATCGGCGATCTCGCTCACTTTTTTCACCGTGGCCGGCGCAGTTTCAGAGAACTCTTTACCGGTGCGGGAATCGGTCGGCACCGGAATGCCATACTCGTCGCGCAGTTTTTTCGCCGCCTCAACGAAGTCCGGCTCGTACAGGGATTTCCCAACCTTGTTGTCAATTGCCACGAAGGTATTGGCAATGCCGCCGCCAACAATGACCGTATCGGCGATTTTTACCAGCGACTGCAGCACGTCAAATTTGGTGGAGACTTTAGAACCCCCAACCACTGCCACCAGCGGACGTTCCGGATTGCTCATCACTTTGCCCAGCGCGTCCAGCTCCGCGGAGAGCAGCGGACCGGCACAGGCAATCGGCGCGAACTGACCGACGCCATGGGTAGAGGCCTGCGCGCGGTGGGCGGTGCCAAAAGCATCCATCACAAACACATCGCACAGCGCGGCGTATTTTTTCGCCAGCGTCTCGTCGTCTTTTTTCTCGCCTTTGTTAAAGCGCACGTTTTCCAGCACCACCAGTTCGCCGGCCGCCACCTCCACGCCGTCGAGGTACTCTTTTTCCAGACGAACCGGGGTGCCCGCCAGCTTATCCTTCAGGTAGTTCACTACCGGCAGCAGCGAGAACTCGTCGTTATATTCACCTTCGGTCGGGCGTCCCAGATGCGACGTCACCATCACTTTCGCACCCTGCTGCAGCGCGGCTTCGATAGTCGGCAGGGAGGCACGAATGCGCGCGTCCGACGTCACTTTACCTTCTTTGACCGGCACGTTGAGATCGGCACGGATCAGTACGCGTTTACCGGCCAGATCCAGATCGGTCATCTTAATTACAGACATGGTGAACCCTCTCGTTGATTCTCTAAGTGTTGTTGCAGGCGCACACCGCGCCGTGACTGAAACCGCTTGCGGCCATCGCCAACGTGGTATCCAGCATCCGGTTGGCAAAGCCCCATTCGTTATCGCACCAAACCAGCGTTTTAATCAGGTGCTGTCCACTGACCCGCGTTTGCGTGCCGTCCACAATGGCACTGTGCGGATCGTGATTGAAATCGACCGAGACCAAAGGCAATTCCGTGTAGTCAACTATACCATTAAACGCCCCCTCTGACGCATTCCTGAGCAGCGCATTCACCCGACCCGCATCTACCGCCTCACGCACGCTGACGCTGAGATCGATGGCGGTAACGTTGATGGTCGGCACGCGCACGGCGATGGCTTCGAAACGGTCATTGAAGTGAGGGAAGATCCGGGTAATCCCGGCAGCCAGCCGGGTATCCACCGGGATAATTGACTGGCTCGCCGCCCGCGTGCGGCGCAGATCGCTGTGATAAGCGTCAATCACCTGCTGATCGTGCATGGCCGAATGGATGGTGGTGACGGTGCCGGATTCAATGCCAAAGGCATCATCCAGCAGCTTAATGATCGGAATAATACAGTTTGTGGTACAGGAGGCGTTGGACACAATGCGGTCGCCGGCGCGCAGCGCCTGCTGGTTAACGCCAAACACCACGGTAGCATCCATATCGGCATCGGCAGGATGGGAAAACAGCACTTTCTTTGCCCCGGCGCGCAAATGGGCTTCGCCGTCGGCGCGGGAGCCGTACACCCCGGTACACTCCAGCACAATATCGACATTTAGTTCCCGCCACGGCAGATCGGCCAGCGCCGGCTGGTGCAGCAGGCGGATGGTATCGTCGCCGACGCACAGCCGATCCCGTTCCTGACGAACATCCCAGGCGAAGCGGCCGTGGCTGGTATCGTATTTCAGCAGATGCGCCATGCCGGCGCTGTCGGCCAGCTCGTTAATCGCCACCACGGCGATTTCCGCGCGGCGCCCGGTTTCGTAAAGGGCGCGTAACACATTTCGTCCAATGCGGCCAAAGCCATTAATCGCAATGCGAACGGTCATACCACTCCTGCATAACATCCCGAAAAAAACGGTGGCGACAGACTGGGCCAGATGGCGCCATTTGTACAGGAGATTATCACTGCACATGCGCGGCAGGCACGACAACTGAAACGGTTCAGCTAGGATAATGCAAGGCGGGAATAACCGGAATGATTGCGATCAAAAAGGGTGTCAATAATTGGATCTTCGTCACAAAAATCGCCCAATACGTCGCGGGAGAAGGCCGGGCAAGCGCCATGCTCGCCCGGCCCGTGAGATTACAGCAGCGCTTTCGCTTTCTGCACCACGTTATCGACGGTGAAGCCAAACTCTTTGAACAGCAGGTCCGCCGGCGCGGACTCACCGAAGGTGGTCATGCCAACGATAGCGCCGTTCAGACCGGTATATTTATACCAGTAGTCAGCGATCCCGGCTTCAATCGCCACGCGCGCGCTAACCGCTTTCGGCAGTACCGCTTCGCGGTAGGCCGCATCCTGCTTATCGAAGACGTCGGTCGACGGCATGGAGACCACGCGCACCTTACGCCCCTCTTCCGCCAGCCGATCGGCCGCGGCAACCGCCAGCTCCACTTCGGAACCGGTGGCAATCAGGATCAGTTCCGGCTGCCCTTCACAGGACTTCAACACGTAGCCACCGCGCGCTACGTTAGCCAGCTGCTCAGCGCTGCGCGGCTGCTGCGCCAGGTTTTGGCGGGAGAGGATCAGTGCGGTCGGGCCGTCCTGACGCTCAATCGCCGCTTTCCACGCCACCGCGGATTCGACCTGGTCGCACGGGCGCCAGCTGCTCATGTTCGGGGTAACGCGCAGGCTGGCCAGCTGCTCAACCGGCTGGTGGGTCGGACCATCTTCGCCCAGGCCAATCGAGTCGTGGGTGTAAACCAGCACCTGACGGATTTTCATCAGCGCCGCCATACGTACCGCGTTACGCGCATACTCAACAAACATCAGGAAGGTGGCGGTGTATGGCATAAAGCCGCCGTGCAGGGCGATGCCGTTCGCAATAGCGGTCATACCAAATTCGCGCACGCCGTAGTGGATATAGTTACCCGCAGCATCCTCATTCAGCGGCTTAGAGCCGGACCACATGGTCAGGTTGCTTGGGGCCAGATCCGCCGACCCGCCGAGGTATTCCGGCAGCAGCTTACCGAAGGCTTCAATCGCATTCTGTGAGGCTTTACGGCTGGCGATCTTCGCCGGGTTGGCCTGCAGCTGCTCAACGAACTTCTGCGACTCTTCCGCCCAGTTGGCCGGCAGCGTGTTGCTCACCCGACGAGTAAACTCTGCCGCCAGCTCCGGAAACGCGGACTGGTAGGCGGCAAACTTGCTGTTCCAGGCCGCCTCTTTCGCCTGACCGGCGTCTTTCGCGTCCCACTGGGCGTAGATATCTTGCGGGATATCAAACGGACCGTAGTGCCAGCCCAGCTGTTTGCGGGTCAGCGCGATCTCTTCGGCGCCCAGCGGCGCGCCGTGCGCATCGTGCGAGCCGGCTTTATTGGGCGAGCCGAAGCCAATGACCGTTTTGCACATCAGCAGAGACGGCTTATCGGTTACCGCACGCGCCTGTTCGATGGCCGCTTTGATCGCCTGCGCATCGTGGCCGTCAATACCGCGGATCACATGCCAGCCGTAGGATTCAAAGCGCATCGCGGTGTCATCGGTGAACCAACCGTCGATGTGACCATCAATGGAGATACCGTTGTCATCATAAAACGCCACCAGCTTGCCCAGCTTCAGGGTCCCGGCCAGCGAGCACACTTCGTGGGAGATGCCTTCCATCATGCAGCCATCGCCCATAAAGGCGTAGGTATAGTGGTCTACTATCTCATGGTTCGGACGGTTAAACTGCGCGGCCAGCGTGCGTTCGGCAATCGCCATGCCGACGGCGTTGGCAATCCCCTGCCCCAGCGGGCCGGTGGTGGTTTCTACGCCGGCCGTGTAACCGTACTCCGGGTGCCCCGGGGTTTTGGAATGCAGCTGACGGAAGTTTTCCAGCTCGCTCAGCGGCAGATCGTAGCCAGTGAGGTGCAGCAGGCTGTAAATCAGCATGGAACCGTGGCCATTGGAGAGAACGAAGCGGTCACGATCGGCCCAGTGCGGGTTAACCGGGTTGTGGTTCAGGTAGTCACGCCACAGCACTTCGGCAATATCCGCCATGCCCATTGGGGCACCCGGGTGGCCGGAATTGGCTTTTTGTACGGCATCCATACTGAGTGCGCGAATGGCGTTGGCAAGCTCTTTACGAGAAGACATTTTCTACTCCAGATCGGATTAATGCGCTTCGCCATCCTTAACCTATTGTAAGTAATAAATTATCAGGCAAAGCAAAGGAAGATCGGCTTTCAATTTACATCAAACCGCGCCTCGCGTACATGCCGCCAGAGGCAAAAAAAGCCGCCGTCCGCTGCTTTCAGAACCCTGGCGTCGCCGGAAGAATCGGAGTGTGATAACGTCATCCGGACTGTCACACTTTATGACCAAACGTCTTAACACCGCCTGTTTCTGAGGAAGATACTATGAAAATCCGTGCCGCCGCTCTGGCGCTCTCCCTGGCCCCCCTCCTTACCGGGTGTCAGAATATGGACAGCAATGGCCTGCTCCAATCCGGCGCGCAGGCGTTTCAGGCCTGGAGCCTCACGGATGAACAGGTCAAAACGCTCAGCGATCAGTCCTGCCAGAAAATGGACAGCGAAGCGCAAATCGCGCCGGCCAACAGTGAATACACCCAGCGCCTGAACAAAATTGCCGCCGCGCTGGGCGACAACATTAACGGCACGCCGGCCAACTACAAGGTCTATCTGACCAAAGATGTGAATGCCTGGGCGATGGCCAATGGCTGTATTCGCGTCTACAGCGGCCTGATGGACATGATGACCGATAACGAAGTGGAAGGCGTGCTGGGCCACGAAATGGGCCACGTCGCGCTGGGCCACACCCGTAAAGCGATGCAGGTTGCCGTTGGGACCAGCGCGGCGCGAACCGCGATTGGATCGGCCGGCGGCATCGGCGCCAGCCTGAGCCAGTCGCAGCTGGGTGATTTGGGTGAAAAACTGATCAACGCACAGTTCTCGCAAACCCAGGAGACGCAGGCCGATGATTACTCCTTCGATCTGTTGAAGAAACGCGGCATCAGCCCGGACGGCCTGGCCAGCAGCTTTGATAAGCTCGCCAGGCTAGGCGGCGGTCAGCAGAGCACCCTGTTTGACTCTCACCCTGACTCCGCTGCGCGCGCGCAGCACATCCGCGATCGTATTGCCGCCGGACAATAACGCACGCGGGTCCTCGGCCCTCCCCCGGCGTCATGTCCGGGGTCGGGCCAGCTGTCGGGCACACCCGCTGTGCACACAGAAATCAGCGCCATATCCGGGCCTGCGCCGGAATCTGCCAGCCAGCCGGGGTGCCGACCCCGTGAGCGATCGCTTTTTCGGCAAGCGCCGTTCGCCCTGGGCCTGCCCCCCTGGCGCAGCGCGCTGTGATAATCGTCGCGCCGACCGGTTTTAAACAGGGGCATCGTTCGGCACCACCGTTAATACAGCGTTTTTTGCGGCGGCCCCGCAAAACGTAGTGGACCAATGGCATGCATATCCACCTCCACCACCGACGGTCCCGATACAGCCAGCGCTTCTGCCAGAATGGCGTCGGCCTCTGCAATGTGCGTGAGTCGCCACGCCCGCAGCCCTGTTGCGGTGGCTACTGCGCAAAAATCTGGCGTATGAAGCCGGTTATAATATTGTCGACCGGCAAAATACTTATCCTGAATGCCGCGCATCACGCCGTACCCGCCGTCGTTCATCACCAGCAGCGTGACGTTCACCTTCTCCTGGGCCAGCGTAGCCAGCTCTCCCAGCCCCAGTGACAGGCCCCCGTCACCCACCAGCGCAACAATTTTTTGCCCGGGATTGGCCAACGCGGTGCCAATGCTCATCGCCAGTCCCATACCGATTGCACCGGCCAGGGAGTGAACATTATGGCGTGGCCGGCAGGCGCGAAACAGGCGGCTGCCCCACAGGCTGCCGGATACGGTAATATCGCGCACCAATATGCCCTCCGCCGGCAGACTGCGCGCCAGCGCATCATTTAATTGCGCATAGGGGCCACACTGCTCACGCAATTCAGCCTCGGCGGCGGTAACCGCGTCGACAATCGCCCGATCCCACTCGGCGCAGACCTTTTCTCCCGGGCTTAACGCAGCGGCCAGCGCGGGCAACAGCGTTTCACACGCGCCGGTGATCGTCATATCCATAGCGTAATTACGCCCGGCAGCGGCAGGATCGAGATCCATCTGCAGACGCGGAGCGGGTAAGTTCAGCGTCCAGCTGCGGGTCTCATTACTGCGCAGGCGCGATCCCGCAATCAGCGTAAGGTCGCACTGTGCCATCAGCGCCTCAACCGCCGATGCGTTATGAAACGCCCGCAGGCTACGCGGATGGTCATCAGCAAGAATCCCGCGACCGTGAGTGCTGGAGATAACGGTCACACCGGCATCGGCCAGCTGGCGAACGGCCCCGGCGCACTGCACCGCGCCACCGCCGACCCATAATAGCGGCCTTTTCGCCGCCTTAAGCCGCGCGATCAACCGTTCCCTGGCCTCGCGTGGCGGCGGTGCCACACATGGCGGCTGGCAGGGTGGCGTTAACAGCGACACCGGAATCGGCGTATTCTGGATATCAATGGGGATCTCCAGTGAGACCGGACCGCAGGGCGGGGTCTGCGCCAGCTGAATCGCTTTATGTAGCAGGGCTATCGCCTGCTGCGCCGACGTCACGCGCAGCGCCGCTTTACCGCTGGCGCGTAATATTCCCCACTGATCGCGCGTCTCATGAATAAAGCCGCAGTCTGCATCAAGCCACGCCTTTTCCACCTGCCCCGTGAGGTGCAGCAGCGGGGTGCCGGCATTCAACGCTTCAAGCAAACCGCCAACGGCATTACCGGCACCAACCCCGGTGCTGGTCAGCGCCACTCCCAGCCCCGAAAATCGGCCGTGGGCGTCCGCCATGGTCACCGCCCCGGCCTCTCCCCGGGCGGGAACAAAGCGCACTGCACCGCGCTGGCCAATAGCGTCCGCAATGGGTAAATTGTGAATAGAGATAATGCCGTACAGCGTGGTGACGCCGTAGCTCTCCAGCGTGCGGGCAATGGCTTCCCCCACCGTGATCGTCGTGTTCATAGCAGCCCCTTTGGGTTAGTCACTCCAGTGGTTGATTCCGGGCGCGGTCGCCAGATAAACGCTTTTTTGCTGCATCCAGGCTTTGAGTCCCTGCCGCCCTTTCTCTCGTCCCAGCCCGCTTTGCTTATAACCACCAAACGGCGTCGAGACAGAGAACGTTTTATAGGTATTGATCCAAACCGTACCGACTTCGAGCTGCTCTGCCAGCCGCAACGCGCGCGCGCTGTCGCGGCTCCAGATCCCCGCAGCCAGGCCATAGATCGACGCATTTGCCGCCGCAATCAGCGCCGGCTCGTCATCAAAAGGCAGGGCAACTAACACCGGACCAAAGATTTCCTGCTGACACACCTGCGCTTGATTAGACAGGCCGGTGATAATGGTGGGTTCAAACCAGGGGCCGCACGCCAGCGTTGGATCGGAGGGGACGCCGCCGCCGCACAGCACGGTGCCTCCCTCTTCGCGCGCCAGCGCCACGTAGTGCATCACCCGCTCGCGCTGCGCCTCGTTGATCAGCGAGGCGACGTGAGTTCCGGGCTGACAGGGATGCCCAAGCCTGAGCGCGCGGGTCAGCTCGACCAGCCGGGCCATCAGCGGTTGCCAGAGAGTGCGATGAACAAACAGCCGGGTGCCGGCAATACATGCCTGACCCGCAGAGCTGAAGGCGCCGTAGCAGATCCCCCGTGCGGCAACCTCAACATCGGCATCATCCAGCACGATAGTCGGGGACTTCCCCCCCAGCTCTAACGAGGCTGGAATCAGCTTCTCAGCCGCAACGTGTGCCAGATGACGCCCCGTTTCCGTTCCCCCGGTAAACGCGATCTTCTTAACGAGTGGATGACGAATCAGCGCCTCACCGGTGACCGATCCCTTGCCCGGCAGCACGCTGAGTAGCCCACGCGGTAAACCGGCCTGCTCAAACAGTCGGGCCAGTTCCAGCGCCAACAGCGGCGTCGCTTCCGCCGGTTTGACCACCACCGCATTCCCCGCCGCCAGCGCCGGTGCTATCTTTTGCATTTCACTGGCCACCGGCGAATTCCAGGGCGTGATTGCCGCCACCACGCCGATCGGTTCATAGCGACTGAGCGTCATGATGCCCGGGGATCGCGGCGTGGTGAGCTCGCCTTCCAGCGTTTCGCAGGCGGCGGCAAAATAGCGGGCGGTGGCCGCCGCGCTGGCCACCAGGGCCCGCGTCTCCGCCAGGGGCTTGCCGTTATCGCGAGTTTGCAACTGGGCCAGCCTCTCCTGCTGTGCGTCAATCAGCTCACTGACCCGCAACAGGAGAGCCGCGCGCTGGTGTGGCAGCCGCTGACGCCACGCCGGGTCGCGCCACGCCTGCTCTGCGGCCTGCACTGCCGCCTCGACATCCTCAGCGGAGGCGGCCCGCATCACCGTATTAAGACTGCCGTCGGCGGGAAAGCGGCTTTCCATGCGCGGCCCCCGCCCCTCTCGCCACACGCCCCCGACAAAAATTGGCACGGTTTCCATGTCAACTCTCTCCTCAGTATTGAAGCAGCTGTTGGCAGGCGCTGACCGCGCTGAGCGCCGCCAGCATGGATGTTTTTGCATTACTTTCCAGCGGATAGCCGCGAATCTCCAGCTGCATGTCACCAAACGGCCCTGTCGCGTTGATGCGGTGGACATTCCGGGCGATCCCGGGATCTACCCACAGCTCAACGCGAGTCTTATCCAGCCCGATACCGGCCAGCGCCAGCGTGGCCGCCACGTTTGCATTGGCAGGGAAGCGCGTTGCCGCCTCGCGTGCGCTGCCTTCAAAAAAGCACCGGGGATGGCTGACGCTGGCCAGATCAATCCGCCGCTCGGCTTCGCTACCGCGCCAGCTCGCCGGGCTTTTACGCGCCTGATAGGTGACCCGCTCCAGACCGGCGACGCGCGCCGCCTGCAGGCCGTCCAGCCCGGCGATGGCACCGGACAGCAACGTCAGCTGCCCCCCGCCCTCTGCCGCCGCGACGTTAAGCCGCGCTTCCAGTGCCGCATCGGCCAGCGCCCCCGTGGAGATCAGCGCCAGCCGCCAGCCGCGTTGCAGGATCGCCGGACCATACTCCGCCACCGCCTGCTGGCTGGCGCACTCCAATACCAGGTCGGGCCGCTCCATGCAGGCCTGCGGGGTGGTGAGTGGCACAATGGTGCCGGCACCCTGCTGAAGGATCGCGGCGTGGTGCGCTTCGCGCGCCACAATCCAGCGCACGCTCACCCCCTCCGGCAGGCGAGCCAGTACGTCATGCGCCATCGCGCCATAGCCAATTAACATCACGGTTTTCACAGCGTTCTCCTCAGCATTGTCGGGCGAAACCGCCCGATACATCGAGCGCCGCACCGGTCGTAAAGGAAGCCAGCGGCGACGCGAGAAAGAGCAGTGCCTGCGCGGCTTCTTGTGGATGCCCCATTCGCCGCATTGGAATGCCGCGCCGGGCGGCCAGATGCTGACTCCAGGCCTCCCAGTCCTGTTCGCGATCGCGGCGTTCGGCGTAGCGTCGACGCCACTGCCCGGACTCGACCATACCGAGCAGGATGGAGTTGACGCGAATGCCTTTGTCAATCATCTCCTTCGACAACGTGAGGGTCATATTCAGCAGCGCGGCGCGGGCTGCCGAGGTGGCTATCATGTGCGCTTCCGGTTGCTTCGCCAGCAGCGAATTGACACAGGTGATGGAGGCTATCGGTGAGCGCATCAGCTGATTTTCAAATGCCTGCACCGGATTAATCACACCAAACAGCTTCAGTTCAGCCTCATGCAGCCAGGCCTCACGCGGCGTCGCGGCAAAATCAGCGACGTAGCCTTGTCCGGCGTTATTAATCAGCATATCAACGCCCCCCAGCTCCGCCTCCACCACGGCGGCAAACGCTTTGACCTGGTCGGGTATCAACACATCGCACGGCTGCGCCAGCATGACGGCCCCGGGGAACGCCTGCCGTAGCGTTTCGCTGGCGCCAGCCAGTCGACCGGCATCGCGCCCGCAGAAAGCCACTTTCGCGCCTTCCGCCAGCAGCAGGCGCAGCGTTTCAAAACCGATACCGGATGAGCCACCGGTAACGACCGCCACGCGATCTTTAATCTTGAGATCCATTTTCTCTCCCCTGATGTAGCGTCAGCAGACGCTGATTGAAGTCGGCCGGCCGATCGAGATAGCAGGCATGGCCGGCATGCGGCAGCCGGTGAAAATTCCGTCCCCAGCGCTGTGCCAGCCGCTGGCACTGTGCGGGCGGGGTGATGGTATCCATGGCGCCACACCACACGGCTCCCGGCTGAGGGCAGGCGGATAACCAGCGGTGGATATCCTCATTTATCAGTAACGCCGTCGCATCGCGATAACCCTCATCACGCAGGGCCAGCATGCTGGCTGTTACGGTCGCGATATCCTCAACGCTGGCGCCGGGACGGAGCAGATGCGCCGCACGCAGCTCGGCCATGCGCGGAAAGCCCGCGGCGCGCTGCGCTGTGCGCTGCTGCCTGACCTGCTCCCGGCGCCCGGCGGATTGCCCCCCATAGCCCTGAGCGGGATCGACCAACAGCAACCGGCTGACGCGCGCGGGATAACGCGCGGCAAAACAGCTGGCGACAATCGCCCCCAGTGAATGGCCGACCAGCGTGGCACCGGCTAACCCGGCGCGGTCAAACAGCGTTAACAGCGCCGCCGCCCAGCTCTCTGCCTGGCTGGCATCTCCGTCAAGCGCGCTGCTCTCTCCGTATCCGGGGGCATCCCAGGCCAGCAGGCGAAAGCGCTGTTGCAGCAAGGCGGAGTTCAGCTGTTTATGCCAGGAGCGGCTTCCGGAACTGATGCCATGCAGTAAAACAACGGGCTCGCCGCTACCTGCTTCTCGCCAGTACACCATGCTCTCCCCTTAACGACGCTTAACGTTGGATAGCGGGTGATCCGCCGGATAGGTCGGAATATTGGGTTTTTTATTCCCCAGCATGACGCACATCAGCGCCTCTTCTTCGCCATGATTAAACAAGCCGCGATAGATACCGGCAGGCACCGAAATCAAATCACGCTCGCGCAGGACGGTTTCAAAGGTGTTATCCCCATCACGGATGCTCAGGGTGATGCTGCCTTTCAGCATAAAGAAGACCTCTTCGACGTCATCGTGCAGGTGCAGTGGTCCTTCGCACTTTGCCGGCAGCACCATGGTAGAGAACGTGAAATGTTCAGCGGGGACGGTGTTAGCATCGCTGCTCACGCCGGTGGCGCCGGTACCGATATAGCGCATCTGGGCCCGGCGGTATTTCGGATCGAAATCTGCCTGAAACTTCAGCGCGTTCCAGTCATATTTACGCCCTTCAAAACGCGCAATTCGCGATTCAATCCACTCGGCCATCGACAGGTGTTGCGGCTTGTGCGCCAGGTTCGTCATCTCAGACATGGTGTATCTCCTCAGTAACGTTTCAGGATCGGCAGCAGCAGCAGACAACCGAGCGTCGCCATGACCACCAGAAAAATCAGGCCGGTATTCATCTCACCGGTGAACGCGATCAGCGCGCCCATCACCAGCGGCGCCAGCGCCCCGGCGAAGTTGCCTACGCCGTTAAAGACTCCTCCAGCCGTGGCGCTAACCCGCGCGGGTGTCGCCTTTGCCAGCAGGGCAAATACGTTAGGGGCACCGGCCCCCCACAAAAATGCGCTGGCGCTGAAACAGAGCACCACCTGCCAGCTTGCCTGCAAATGGAGTACCGCCAGCAGGCCAAGCCCCGCACCGGCCATTGAGATAAAACACGTAAGCGCGCGGCGATCGCTGCGGTCGGCAAGCCAGGCCCCCAGCACCTCCCCCAGCAACATGCCGACAAACGGCATTGAGGCCAGCCAGCCGGCATGCCTGAGATCGATACCCTTCCCTTCAATCAGATAGCTGGGCAGCCAGCCGTTGATGCCCCACAGATAAGTCAGAAAGGCGATGTTAAACAGGCAAATCAGCCAGAAATGGCGATTGCGCCACAGCGCGCGCCGCGCCGCACCGCGGCTCGGATAGTTCTGGGTAGCCGAAGGCCCGATCGGCAAACGATGGCGAAGATGACGAAAGCTGATCTGAACCAGCAGCAGCAGGGGCAGCGTCAGTAGCGCCATGAAGAAAAAGGTAAACTGCCAGCCAAACCGGGAGAGGATAAACAGCGACAGCGGAAACCCCAGTGCGGCCCCCAATGGCGTCCCTAACAGCCACAACATGGTGGCGCGCGCCTGGAGGTGTTGCGGGAAATGCTGGCGTACGATGGTAAACGCCAGCGGAAACAGCGGTCCTTCGGCAATTCCCAGCAGCACCCGCAGCGCGAGCATCACACCGTAATCGCGAGTTAACCCCATGAGGGTCATTAAGACACACCAGCTCAGCATCATGCCCAGTAACAGCCGCGGGGGCTGAATGCGATCGCCCAGCGCGCTGAGAAAAATGGATGAAAAACCGTAGCTCAGCAGAAAAGCGCTCATCAGCAGCCCCAGGCGGGTCGTATCAAAGTGCATGCCCATTGACTGCTGAAAATGGCTATCGGAAAACAGCGCCGCAATACTGATTTTATCAAAGAAGGCCAGCAGCACGCAGGCTAGTAAAATCAATGGGATATGCCATTTAACCGGGTTTGCAGCGGTGCAGAATCCCGCACTGCCCGCCGGTGAGGCAGCAGCGTTATGATCGAGGCTACTCATGGGTGTTCCCTCTCGGGTCGCGTGGTTTAGCGCAACGTCATCAGTGAAAAGTCAGGATCAGCGAGCTGTGCCGCATCCAGCGGCCTGCCAGACTGCATCCAGCGTTTCGCCAGTTTGATGGTCCGGGGATCGTTAAACGCCACCAGCTGCGCCAGACGCTGTCGATCGTCCAGGGTAAACCACAGCTGTTTGTCCCCCTCACAGCGCGACACCTGAAGCCCGCCGGCCGGTGGCGTACCGAGGATCTGGATATGGTGCTGATATTGATCCGACCACAGCCAGGGAAGATCCTGATAATCCGCCGCCTGGTCATCCAGCATGGCGCAGGCCGTTGCGATAGCCTGATTCTGCGCAAAGGCCCAGGATTGCAGGCTGAGACCCGTCTGCGGATGCAGCGCCACGTCGCCTGCGGCATAGATATCGGGATCGCTGGTTTGTCCCTTACCATTGACCACGATCCCCTGCCGCACGGTCAGCCCGGCCTCCCGCGCCAGCGCCGTATTAAGGTCAACGCCAATGCCAACAATCAGGTGATCAAATGTCTGCACGCTGCCGTTATTACAGCGGATATCGACGCGATCCTGCGCCTTACCCAGCACTATCTCCCCGCAGCCAAGCTGAATATCCACCCCGCGATCGCGATGCAGCTGTGCCAGCACCGCTGATACGCCGGCAGAGACGCTGCGCTGGCAAAGCGCCTGCTGCCGTTCAAATACGCTCACCGCAATGCCTTTACTGCGCGCCGAAGCGGCAATTTCGAGGCCAATCCAGCCGCCGCCAACGATGGCCAGCCGGCGGCAGCCGCTAAAAGCATCGCGCAGGGTTAGCGCATCCTGCCAGCTGCGCAGCGTATGTACGCGCGGGTGCGCCTGCCATTCGGCAGAGGGCCAACGCGGACGGCTGCCGGTGGCGATCAGCAATTTGTCGTATGTCAGCACTTCCCCGCTGCTTAGCCTGACCTGTTTGGTGGCGGGCAAGATTGACTCAGCCCGCTGCGGGCGATACCAGCAGACATTGAGTGTCTGCTGCGTCGCTTCGCTAAACAATCGGCTTAGCGCCACGTCCGGTGAGGTCAGCACGCTTTTGGACAGGGGGGGCCGCTCATAAAAATCATGGGGTTCTTCGGCAATCACGCTGATCCGGCCAGCATAACCGCGATCGCGCAGCGTTTTAGTCGCCCAGCCGCCCGCCTGCCCTCCTCCGATAATGACAATACCCGCTTGCATCAGGCCTCCTCCTTCCGTTGGCGACGCGTGTCATAGTCAATACCGCCCTCAACGGCCCATTCAGTAAATGAGGTGAGCGAATGCGCCAGCTCGCGCGGCTGCCAGTTTTCTGTCAGGTAATCTTCGTTGGTGTAGTACTCAAATGCTCCGCCGGTCGGGCTGTTAACATACCAAAAATAGGCTGAAGAAATGGGATGGCGTCCCGGCCCGATAAAGGTGCTCCAGCGGGCGCGGTTCATGGCAATGCCGCCGCCTATCACTTCATGAATGTCGCGCACGGTAAAGGCAACGTGATTCAGCCCGGGCTTTTTTTGCGGCAGCTGCAGCAGAAACAAATTATGGTGGCCACCACGCTTACCGGCCCGCAAAAAAACCGCTCGATCCACGTAGCGATCGGACACTTCAAATCCCATCACGTCACGATAGAAACGCTCAGTGGCGGCCAGCGCTTCGACAAAAAACACCACGTGCCCGATATTGATGGGGCTGGCGCGCTCGTACACCGGACTGGGGGTATCGACGCGCTGCATATCCCCCCACTGGTTAATCGGCGTAACCTGCAGATCGCGGGGCGCCTGCTGCTGCGTCACCCGCACGCGCAGCGTCATCCCATTGGGATCGCGACATGACGCCCCGTCGGCATCCTCAGCAAAACCAGGCTGGCTGCGCATACGCGCGATGACGGCACGCAGTGCGGCCGTGTCCGCCACGCCCCAGGTCATCCGCCGCAGAGTCGAACCGGGCTCAAAGGCCGCAGGCAGGGCCGGGCTATCCAGCGGATAGAGCGCCACCTGCGCGCCGCTGAGCGTCGTAAACTGATGATCCTCTCCAGCCAAAGGACGCAGTCCAAAATCGGTCATAAACCGGGTGCAGCGATCCAACGCCGCCACGCCAAATTCCAGTCGTTCAATGCCGATGATACTCATCTTCTTTCTCCGGGTTACTGGTCAACCCGCACGCGCGGAGTGGCCTAAAAATCCTGAAATTTTTTCTGCCGCCTCTGCCACCAGCAGCTGCAACGGGGATCGCTCGCGGACGGGAATGTGCTCCTGCGGAACCATGATGCTCACGACCGCGATCACCTTGCCGCGACGCTCGACGATGGGATACACGATGGAGGAGATCCCGTGACGATAGAAAGACTCGCCAATTACGTAGCCACGAGCGCGATCCTGCTGCACCATCTGCCACAGCGACTCGCGATCGGTCACCGGTCCGGGGGAGTGGCCCGGCAAACGGGCTTCCGGATAGACCTGCTCAAACTCGCCGCGGCAAAGGCCGCTCAGCAGCATGCGGCCCAGTGAAGTACAGTGCAGTGGCAGTCGGGTACCAATACTGACCTGATTGATCTGCGATCCGGCGGCGCTGACCCGGGCCACATAAATCAGATCCTGCCCATCGCGAATCGCCAGATGGCTACTGCAGTGGCTGCGGTCGCGTAGCTGCTCGATCACCGGTTGCCCTACCTGCGCCACATCCAGCGAAGCCATGTATTCAAAACCGAGGCGTAGCACCTTCATGCCCAGGGAAAACGTATTGGTCCGCGGATTCCGCTGCAAAAAACCGAGATACTCGAGCGTCTGGACGACCCGGTATGCCGTAGCTTTAGGAATATCCACCAGCCGATGCAACTCAGAAAACGTCATTTCACGCTGCTGCTCGCCCAGCAGCAGCAGCATCTGTAGCCCACGCTCCAACCCGGGGATCCTGTAGCGGCAGCCTGATTGTTCTGACATCACGCCTCCAACACTCAGTGGAAAACGAAGCCACCATTAACCGGTAGCAGCTGGCCAGTCACCATATCGGCCATCGACGACAGCAGCCAGAGCACGCTGCCACTCACATCTTGTGGATGCTGCGCCCCCTGCAGCGCCCGTCCCTGTTCATACAGCTGATGACGCGCCGCAGGCACCGATGCCGTGGCTTCCACCCGGGTGAGTCCCGGGGCGATAGCGTTGACGCAGATACCTCGCTCGCCGAGCTCGCGGGCCATCGCGCGGGTCATCGCGATGACCGCTCCTTTACTGGCAACGTAAGCCATCAGGTTCGGTGCCCCCCACAGCGCCGTATCGGAGGCGACATTAACGATTTTTCCCCCCGGCGGTAGCAGCGGAACGGCAGCCCGGGACACCAGCCAGGTACCGCGAACGTTAACCTGCATCACGCGATCCCACAGCGCAACGTCGTGCTCCAGCATGTTTTTCCCTCCGACCCCGGTGGCCAGCGCTGCGTTGTTGACCAGGCCATCCACCGCACCGCCTTCGGCAATCGCGGCGAACGCCGCGTCAATGGAGGCTTCGCTGGCAAGATCGAACACCCTGGTCTCGACGATCGCTCCGGTCCGCCGCAACGTTTCGGCCTGCTGCCGCAGCGGCGTTTCAAGCATGTCACACATCACCACCTGCGCCCCGGCAGCCGCAATATCACGCGTAAACTGCAGTCCCAACCCTCGTGCTGCCCCGGTAACCACAATGCGCTTGCCCACCAGCAGCGATGTCATGGCGTCAGGCTCTGCGCAGTGTTGCACGCGGTCAGGCGATCTATCTGCGCCCGGGCCATTTTTTGCATCACGCGCCGCAGGCGCGACAGCCCAACATCGTGCTGATAGAGGAACTCATGCTGACGGGCATTGGGTGCCAGCGATTCCAGCACGATGCGATCCTGTTCCAGTACGTCCCAGTGCAGTTTTTCCAGCCGATGACGGTACATAAAGCGCCACATATCCCGCTGCCAACCGCTGACCCGACGTATCCGCCAAAAGAAGACCCGGCAGTGATTTTCATCCTCCGGTACTACCATGCCCACGATCCAAAAGTGGCCACCGGGTCCAAAACGCCGTTTGTACGGAATAGAGAGCCGCATCCACTGCGCACCGGTATCACCAAACTCGACCCAGTCAAAATTGACGCCTTGCTGTCCATCTTTCTGGAAAATGAAACCGTCGTCGGTAGGATGCAGTGACATATCCGCCTGGCGATCGCCTTCTGCCATGGAGTGCGACGAGGAGTGGAGGTAAGTACCGTGCATAGGATCCATCACGTTTTCCAGTGCATACTGATAATTGCACTGCCAGGCGGCGGTACAGAGAAATTGGCTGTATTGCGTCTCGTCCTCCAACTCCTGCGGAAAACGGAGCTCGCCCGGAGGATCGTCAGGCTGGACGCCAAACCAGAGGAAAATCGCTCCCTGCGTCTCTTTTACGGGATAGTGGCGGACACATTTCTGCCCGACCAGCGGACAGTTGTCGACGGCCGGAACCTCTTCCACCTGACCCGCGCCGTTCACCGCCACGCCGTGATACCAGCAGGCGATACGCTCGCCGAGATTCCACCCCATCGACAGCCTTGCACCGCGATGTGGACAACGATCCTCCAGCGCATGCACGTGGCCTTTGTCATCGCGCCACAGCACGATTTGCTGTGAAAGGCGGGTGATCCCCACCGGCGCGGAATGCACTTCCCAGCTGGCAAGCACCGGATACCACAAGTCTCGCAATCCCGTGTCGAGATAAGCCTGAACGCTGTCTGTCATGATCACATTCTCCCTTAGTGGCCATTAACCTGCAGAAAGGCCTGAAAACTGGCGGTGGTCCATGGAAGACCGCGGCTATCGAAGCTGCGCTGCTGGTTCAGCGCCTCAACCAGCGTGGGCAATTCATCGATGCCCTGCTCAAACAGGATTTCCAGCGATGCAATCAGCGACGTTTCCCAGGCCGTAGGCAATCGACTGCGACTTTGCCAGATGATATTTGGATATTGTCCCGGCTGATGAATCGAACCGTTTCCTCCCTCGCGGGGCGGTTGAAACTGCCAGCTCTCGGGTAAACAGGGATTGAGGTCATCAATGATATTCACGATCCGTTCTCCTTGATCAGCGTAATTTCTATCTGGTTATCCCGAATCCGCAGCGGATAACGTGTCAAATCACGTCCGCCGGGACCGTGTAAACAGCGTCCCGAACGCAGATCGAATATCGCCTCATGCAGGGGACACTCTACCTTGCCATCTTCAACAAACCCCTGACTTAATAAGGCGTAAGCATGCGGACAAATATCTTCCAGCGCGTAATACTCCTCCTGCAGTCGGTATATGCCGATTTTTTTACCTTCCACAGTGGCAGCGTATGGAACATCTTCTTTTACCTGAGAAATGTCACACACCTTGCTCCAGCTCATTTTCGCCTCCGGCGTAATGGTCCCCATACGCGGCAATAAATCACAACGCGCATTACCGGCAACGGGGAAAGTTTCATATTTAAAACTATGTTTCTTATCTGGTTTTTCTAATATAAGAGCATCAAAAAAACCGTCAAGCGACTTTTTTAACCGCAGCGTCATAAATGGCGAAGAGATTAATTAATTGTGCAAAGGATCACGAAAAAATGAAATAAAGGACATTAAAAAAGGTGGAGTTTGAGATGGCGAGAATATTTAAACCGGTAAACGGGGGAGCGCTCTGTTATTTTTAACCGCATCAGGCGCAACGACAACCAAAAAATGCATTAAATAAAATATTGTTTAGAATGTTTTACTAATGAAAGTTTGCGCCATTAATTAAATAATTTCCGCAATAAATAGTCGCGTATTTCACGCCGCACGACGGGGAAAAAGCGGAGAGCGATTCGCTCTCCGCTTTATCATCAGCCTTTGTTAACGGCCTGCACGTGCAGCATGTCCAGCGCCAGCGTGGCCGCCGCCAGCGCGGTCAGATCCGACTGGTCGTACCCCGGCGCCACTTCCACCAGATCCATGCCGACAATGTTCAGCCCCTGCAGACCGCGCACCAGCTTCAGCGCTTTGTCGCTGGTCAGCCCGCCGCACACCGGCGTACCGGTACCCGGCGCGTGCGCCGGATCGAGGCAGTCGATATCAAAGGTCAGATAGACCGGCAGATCGCCAACGGTCTGCTTCACCTGCGCCAGAATATCGTCGACGCTGCGATCGTTGACCTGCCCCGCATCCAGCACCTGATAGCCAAGGCTCGGATCAAATTCGGTGCGGATACCGATCTGCACTGAATGCTGCGGATCAATTAGCCCCTCCTGCGGCGCATGGTGGAACATGGTGCCGTGGTCGAAGGTCGCGCCGTTGGAGTAGGTGTCGGTATGGGCATCAAAGTGCACCAGCGCCATTTTGCCAAAATGTTTGGCGTGGGCGCGCAGCAGCGGCAGCGTGATGTAATGGTCGCCGCCAAAAGTCAGCATCCGTTTGCCGCTGGCCAGCAGCTTTTCCGCGTGCGCCTGCAGCCGGTCGGTCAGATCCTGTGAATCACCAAAGGCGTACACCAGATCGCCACCGTCCACTACCTTCAGGCGCTCGCGCAGGTCAAACGACCACGGATAGCGGCAGCCTTCCCACGCCAGGTGGGTGGAGACTTGTCGGATGGCGCCCGGACCGAGGCGGCTGCCGGGACGGCCAGAAGTGGCGGCGTCAAACGGCACGCCAGTGATCACCCACTCGGCGTCGCTCTCCCACGGAGTAAAGTGCAGCGGAAAACGCAGAAAGCCAAAAGCGTTAGAGACCAGAGAGTTGTCGTACTCATGGTTCAAAGTGTTATACATAAAATGTCCTCATTGCACTGCGGCATTGGAATACGCAGTGTTCGTCACGCCAAAAAAAATCCCTCCCCCGTCAGCCCGACGGGAAAGGGAGTCGATTGACTTACCGTTGCCGGCCGGTCACGGCTTACTCATCTTCGAGGTAGGTGTAGCCGTACAGCCCGGTTTCAAACTCATGCAGGAACTGCGCGCGCAGATCGTCGTCGAGATCGGTTTGCTTGACCTGATTGCGGAACAGCGTGAGCAGCTGCTGCGGATCCAACTGCACGTACTCCAGCATATCGGCCACGGTATCCCCCTCATCCGACAGCTGGACTTCCACGCTGCCGTCCGGGAAAGCAAACACGTCCACCGCTTCGGTATCGCCAAACAGGTTATGCATGTTGCCAAGGATCTCCTGATAGGCGCCGACCATAAAGAAGCCCAACATCGGCGGATTATCAACGTCGTACTGCGGCATCGGCAGGGTGGTGGCAATGCCGTCGCCATCGACGTAATGATCGATGGTTCCGTCAGAGTCACAGGTGATATCCAGCAGCACCGCGCGGCGTTCCGGTGGCTTATCCAGCCCTTCCAGCGGCAGCACCGGGAACAGCTGATCAATCCCCCACGCATCCGGCATCGACTGGAACAGCGAGAAGTTAACGTACAGCTTATCGGCCATGCGTTCCTGCAGCTCATCGATGATCGGCCGGTGAGCGCGGTTGCTCGGATCGAGGTGCTGCTGAATATAGTTGCAAATGCTCAGATAGAGCTGCTCGGCCCAGGCGCGCTGGCCGAGATCGTAAGTCCCGGCGGAATAGCCGGTATGGATATCAAACAGATCCATTTGACTGTCGTGCAGCCACTCGCGCAGCGAACGGCGGGTGTTGGGCTCGTGCATCTCCTGCCAGGTGTCCCACAGGCTTTGCAGCGGACGCGGTGCCGGCTCCTGCGGCGGATTTGGCACGCTAAATTCATTGCGTTCCACGCCGATAATGTTCGATACCAGCACCGTGTGGTGAGCGGTGACCGCCCGCCCCGATTCGGTTATCACCGTCGGATGCGGCAGGCCATGCTCTTCACAGGCATCGCCAATTGCCCAGATGACGTTATTAGCGTACTCATTCAGGCCGTAGTTCACCGAGCAATCGGACTGCGAGCGGGTGCCTTCATAATCCACCCCGAGGCCGCCGCCGACGTCGAAACACTGGATATTGACCCCCAGCTTCGCCAGCTCAACGTAAAAACGCGCCGACTCGCGAACGCCAGTAGCGATATCGCGGATGTTGGCCATCTGCGAGCCCAGGTGGAAGTGCAGCAGCTGCAGGCTGTCCAGCCGCCCGGCATTGCGCATAATGTCGACCAGCTGCAGCACCTGGGTGGCGGAAAGCCCAAACTTCGATTTTTCTCCGCCGCTGGACTGCCATTTACCGGAGCCCTGCGACGCCAAACGCGCACGGATACCCAGCCGCGGGACCACGTTCAGCCGTTCTGCCTCTTCCAGCACCAGCTTCACTTCGGTCATCTTTTCCAGTACCAGATAGACCTTGTGCCCGAGCTTCTCGCCGATCAGCGCCAGGCGAATGTATTCGCGATCTTTGTAGCCGTTACAGACAATCACCGTCCGCGTCATGCCGGCGTGGGCCAGCACCGCCATCAGTTCGGCCTTCGAGCCGGCCTCTAACCCCAGCGGCTCGCCGGAGTTAACCAGCGATTCAATCACCCGCTTATGCTGGTTAACCTTGATCGGATAAACGAGGAAGTAGTCGCCCTGATAGCCATAGGATTCGCGCGCGCGCTTGAACGCGGCGTTAATAGAGCGCAGGCGGTGCTGCAGGATCTGCGGAAAACAGAACAGCGCCGGCAGGCGCTGGCCGTCGGCCTCGCGCTCTTTAACCAGCTTCGCCAAATCGACGCGCACTTCCGGCATATCCGGGTCCGGGCACACGCTGATGTGGCCGAGTTCATTAACGTCGTAGTAGTTATTGCCCCACCAGGCGATATTGTAGGTACGCAGCATGCGGCTGGCGTCCTGGCTGTTAACGGCGACCTCTTGCATGGATCGCAACTCACCCTGTTCGCCGGCTAACGAACCCTTAATTGTCTTCATGTCGTCAGACATCACGAACCTCATCTTTCGCTATCGGTGCAACAGAGTTAACTACTATCGCAGTTCGCTGTTGCGGGAACAAGCCGCCCCGCAGGCGACGTCTCAGCATAAACGGCTGGCCACGTCGCTGGCGGGACGCACAATCACTCTTTAAGTGTAAAACACGCCGGACGGCTTCGCTCATCACGCATGCGCGCCAGCGCCGCAAGCAGCCGGCTCAGCCAGCGCGCGCGTCAGGATCGCGACCAATCCGAACCAGCGGGGTCAGCGTGACAGAAACAGTATCGGGGAAACAGCGAGAAGCACCGAAAGGGGCAGCGGCGCAGGTTGGCAAACACATCCTGATTCATTACGTTTATCACCTCCACACACAACGGCCGGTCGCGTGATTGATGGGGCTGAGGATGGCGCGTCGTGGCCGATTGCCCGACGTGAATCACTGTAGAAAAAGCAGCGGCGTTTTATACCTCCCGACGGGGCAAAATGCAAAATCAAAATCGCGAAAATCTGCCTCCTGTCAGGAATTATTGCCAGATGCGCGGATCCAATGATGCGCCAGCGAAAAAAAAGGGTGGCAATCCGCTGAATGACTAACCTAAAATGGCCGTCCAGATGTTAATCCATCTATACTGGTTAACTTCTAAGCGGCTTCGCTTAGAGGTGTCACATTGCAGTGCTGCTCACGGCTTTGCCTGAGGGGGCGTTCAGCGGCACGGTTGCCCTGTCCAACGCTTGCGCAGTTGTCCTTACACCCGAATCTATAAAGGTAAAGATTACCATGGCTAAACACCTGTTTACCTCCGAGTCCGTTTCAGAGGGACATCCTGATAAAATCGCCGATCAGATTTCTGATGCGGTACTGGATGCCATTCTTGCGCAGGATCCGAAGGCGCGCGTCGCCTGTGAGACCTACGTGAAAACCGGCATGGTGCTGGTTGGCGGTGAAATCACCACCAGCGCCTGGGTAGATATCGAAGAGATCACCCGTCAGACCGTGCGCGACATCGGCTATGTCCATTCTGATATGGGCTTTGACGCCAACTCCTGTGCCGTACTGAGCGCCATTGGCAAACAGTCACCGGATATTAACCAGGGCGTGGACCGCACCGATCCGCTCGAGCAGGGCGCGGGCGACCAGGGCCTGATGTTCGGCTATGCCACCAATGAAACGGACGTGCTGATGCCGGCGCCGGTGACCTACGCGCACCGTCTGGTGCAGCGCCAGTCCGAAGTGCGTAAAAATGGCACCCTGCCGTGGCTGCGGCCGGACGCAAAAAGCCAGATAACCTTCCAGTATGACAATGGCAATATCGTTGGCATCGACGCCGTGGTGCTCTCCACCCAGCACGCCGAAGAGATCGGACAGAAAGCGCTGCAGGAAGCCGTGATGGAAGAGATCATCAAGCCGGTGCTGCCAACCGAGTGGATCAACGCCAACACCAAGTACCACATCAACCCCACCGGTCGCTTTGTGATTGGCGGACCGATGGGCGACTGCGGCCTGACCGGACGTAAAATCATTGTCGATACCTACGGCGGCATGGCACGCCACGGCGGCGGTGCGTTCTCCGGTAAAGATCCGTCCAAGGTTGACCGCTCTGCCGCGTATGCCGCGCGCTACGTGGCAAAAAACATCGTGGCCGCTGGCCTGGCTGACCGCTGTGAAATTCAGGTTTCCTACGCCATCGGCGTAGCCGAGCCGACCTCAATCATGGTGGAAACCTTCGGCACCGAAAAAGTCGCTACCGAGCAGCTGACCCTGCTGGTGCGCGAATTCTTCGATCTGCGCCCCTACGGTCTGATCCAGATGCTGGACCTGCTGCACCCGATCTACAAAGAGACCGCCGCCTACGGTCACTTCGGTCGCGAGCACTTCCCGTGGGAAAAGACCGACAAAGCCGCCGCGCTGCGCGAGGCCGCCGGCCTGAAGTAAGCTGGCGCAGGCCGTCAATGCCGGGGCGACACTGTCGCCCCTTTTTTGCATCCTGTCTCAGCCGGTTTATCCACCGCGTGCCGCCGTCGAAGGCGGATCCGCACGCCGCGTCGATTCCCGTACCCGCAGCAGCAGCAGCAGCGCCGCCAGCGCCAGCAGCAGCGCCAGCCAGTACACCGCCGCGTGGCCAAAGGTTTCAGCCAGCCCTCCCTGCACCACGCCGGCAAGGATCATCCCGGTAGAAATACTGTTGGTAAACAGCGTCGTGGCGGCACCGGCCCGCCCCGGCATCAAATCCTGAAACCACAGCATTCCGATCCCGGCGATGATGCCGATAAACACCGCATTAAACAGCTGTAGCAGCAGCAGCGCCGTACGCCCCTGAAACAGCACCAGTCCAAGATAAAACAGTGCGCCGCAGCTCACGGCGAAGAGCGAGATGGCGCGCTTACCGCAGCGCTTCACCAGCCAGCCGGCCAGGATCATCACCGGGATTTCCAGCCCCGCCGCGGTGCCCATCAATGCGCCAGCCAGATCCTCCGGCAGCCCGAGAACGCTGGTGATATATAGCGGCATATCAATGATATACATGGTATTACACGTCCACATCAGCACCGATGCGAAAAACAGCATCCGCACGTCGCGATGACGCCAGACGCTGGCCTGCGCCACGATGACGCCCGGCGGCGGCAGGGTGCGCGGCACCGAGGGCAGCGCAAAGGCGATCAGCAGCAGGCAGAGCACAAACAGACCGGCGGCAACGAGGAACATCAGGGTAAAGCCATAACTCAGCGCCAGCGCAAAGGAGAGCGGCGGGCCAATCACCCACGCCAACGAGAGCTGCGCACGCATGATTGAACTGAACATCACCACCTCTCGCCCGCTGCTGTCGGCGTATTCGCGCGCCAGTGCAAACAGCTGCGGCATCGCCACGCTGGCCAGCGCCGACAGCAGCACGCCCAGCGTCACCAGCGTCAGGTAGTCGCGGCTCCAGGCAAACAGCAGCGCATTCGCCACCGCCATGGCGCAGCAAAACAACAGCAGCCGGCGGCGGTCGCCGCGGCTATCCGAGCGCTTCGCCACCAGCAGGCTGATGACGATGCCGGCCACGGCATTGACGGTATAAAACAGCCCAACCCAGAAGGGCCTTACCGCCACCTCGCGGGTTAAAAACAGACTCAGGGTTGGCGCCTGCAGGGCACCGGCGATGCCGGTCATAAACGCGACCAGCATAAAGGTGACAAATACGGGATTGAGGGTACAGCGGTGAAACCAGGCGATCATGAAGGCTCCCTGAGCGAGTCGGTACGGCCACATCCGGCCGCAGCGTGGCCTGTAAAGGTTATCGACTCCAATGAAAAAAGCCAGCGGCAGGCGCCGCTGGCGGGTAAAAGCACCCATACTCAGTATCGCTGACTAACGTGTCAGCCAGATGTCAGCGCGCCATTTCGTCGAAATGCCTCCCGCGCTTTCATCCACCGCCAGTATCGGCCTAAAATGAGGCAGGAAAAATGGTCCATTTTTCAACTGGAGTTCCTCATTTATGTCATCATCCCGACTGCAGCAGCAGTTTATCCGCCTGTGGCAGCACTGCGCGGGCCGCTCGCAGGAGACCACCCTCAGCGACCTGGCCGGAGCGCTCTGCTGCTCGCGCCGCCATATGCGCAACCTGCTCAATGCCATGCAGGCCGAAGGCTGGCTAACGTGGCAGCCGGCGGCCGGTCGTGGCCGCCGCTCCGCGCTGTGTTTTCTGCGCAACGGGCTGGCCCTGCAGCAGCAGCGCGCCGACGAGCTGCTGGAACAGGACAGCATCGATCAGCTGGTGCAGCTGGTCGGCGACAAAACCCGCGTGCGCCAGATGCTGCTCTCGCATCTTGGCCGCAGCTTTCGCGAGGGGCGGCACCGGCTGCGGGTGCTCTACTATCGCCCTCTGCTTAATCTGCTGCCCGGCTCGCCGCTGCGCCGCTCCGAAACCCATCTGGCGCGACAAATTTTCAGCAGCCTGACGCGGATAAATGAGGAAAACGGGGAACTGGAGCCGGATATCGCCCACCACTGGCAGGCGATCTCACCGACCCACTGGCGCTTCTATCTGCGGCCGGCGATCGGTTTTCACCACGGCCGCGAGCTGGAAATGGCCGACGTCATCGCCTCACTGGCGCGGCTGCGGACGCAGCCGCTGTTCTCCCATCTGCAGACCCTGACCTCGCCCGCCCCCTGGACGCTGGATATCCAGCTCAGCGCGCCGGATAGCTGGCTGCCGTGGCTGATGGGCAGCGTCAGCGCGATGATATTACCGCGCGAATGGCCGTCGCTGCCCGATTTCGCCCGCCAGCCGGTAGGAACCGGCCCCTATGCCGTACAGCGCAATCAGGCCTCACAGCTGAAAATCACCGCTTTTGACGACTACTTTGGCTATCGGGCGCTGATTGATGACGTCTCGATTTGGGTGCTGCCGGATCTGTCGGAAGAGCTGGTTTACGCCGGCGTGCGCCTGCAGGGACCGGCCGGGAGCCAGGCGGAGATCGCCGAAGAGAGCCGGTTAGAGGAGGGCGGCTACTTCCTGCTGTTCGATCAGCGCTCGCCGCACGGCGGCAATCCCGCCGTGCGGCGCTGGATCAGCCATCTCTGTAACCCAATCGCCCTGCTGAATCTGGCGGATCCCGGCTTTCAGCGTTACTGGTTTCCCGCCTGGGGGCTGCTGCCGCGCTGGCACCACCGGCGCGACGTGACGCCGGTCCCCCAACCCGCCGGTCTGACTGAGCTGACCCTTACCTGGTATGGCGATCATATCGAGCATCGCGGCATTGCCAACGTGCTGACCCCGCTGCTGGCAGCGCACGGCGTCACGCTGCGCACCCGGGAGGTGGATTATGCCTGCTGGCATAACGGCGAGGCCGAGAGTGATATCTGGCTGGGCAGCGCCAACTTCACGCTGCCGCTGGCGTTTTCGCTGTTTGCGCTGCTGTATGAGCTACCGCTGCTGCAGCACTGCGTGCCGATCGACTGGCAGGCGGATGCGGCGCGCTGGCGCGAGGGGCGCCTGCCGATAGCCGAATGGTGTAAACAGCTGGTCGCCAGCGACAGCCTGCACCCGCTGTTCCACCACTGGCTACTGCTGGAAGGCGAGCGCAGCATGCGCGGCGTGCGCATGAATACGCTGGGCTGGTTTGATTTTAAATCAGCGTGGTTTGCCCCGCCGGAAGAGCAGGCGGCGCTGCCCGGCGACAAAAACGGAACGAGTATCCGCTAAGCGCCGGAGGCCGCCGCAGCGCGCGCGGTCCAGTCGGCGCTCATTTCACTTCGGAGGATGAACCCGCGGTGACGTCAGAAGAAGTGCGGCTTAGCCGTGGTGCGGGAGCCACACCGCCACCGCCGAAGACCGCGGCGAAGTGCAGGCCCATGCCGCCGGCGCCCGGATCATCGCTTGCCGCCCCGTTGCGCACTCTTGTCCGCGACTGCCTCTTTTTAAACGGCGACGAAGTCATTACAATCAGCCCACCTCAACGGGGTGCGCGCAGCGGGCTGCGCGCTGAGAAACACCCGTCGAACCTGATCCGGTTAATCCCGGCGTAGGGATTTGAGCCGCCCCTTTCCACTCAAATCCTTTGCGCAACCTGCTTACCTAAGGAACGCAAAGTGCTGAAAATCATACTCCCCCTGCTGATGCTGTTCGCCACCTCCGCGCTGGCGGCAAAGCCGACTCTCACCGTGTATACCTATGATTCATTCGCCGCCGACTGGGGCCCCGGGCCGAAGGTTAAACAGGCGTTTGAAGCAGAGTGCGACTGCACGCTGCAGTTTGTCGCGCTGGAAGATGGCGTCTCGCTGCTGAACCGCCTGCGTATGGAGGGCAAGCACAGCCGGGCCGACGTGGTGCTGGGGCTGGATAACAATCTGGTCAGCGCAGCGCAGAAAACCGGCCTGTTTGCCCCTGCCGGGGTAGACACCGCCGCGCTGGCGGTGCCCGGCGGCTGGCAAAATGCGACCTTTATTCCCTATGACTACGGCTGGTTTGCCTTTGTGTACAACAAGCAGACGCTGAAAAATCCGCCGACCAGCCTGAAGCAGCTGGTGGAGAGCCCGGAAAAATGGCGGGTGATCTACCAGGATCCGCGCACCAGCACCCCGGGGCTGGGGCTGCTGCTGTGGATGCAGCAAGTGTACGGTAAAGATGCGCCGCAGGCGTGGCAGCAGCTGGCGAAAAAGACCGTCACGGTGACCAAAGGCTGGAGCGAAGCCTACGGCCTGTTTTTAAAAGGAGAAGCCGATTTGGTGCTCAGCTACACCACCTCTCCCGCCTATCATCTAATGGAAGAGCACAACGCCAGCTACGCCGCCGCCGACTTCAGCGAAGGCCACTATTTGCAGGTAGAAGTGGCCGCCCGCCTCGCCGCCAGCCAGCAGCCGGCGTTGGCGCAGCGCTTTCTGCAGTTTATGCTGACTCCGGCGTTTCAGCAGTACATCGCAACCGGCAACTGGATGTATCCGGCGACGGCAGTGCCGCTGCCGGCGGGCTTTAATTCGTTAGTTACACCGGCGCACACGCTGGCTTTTAGCGCTGACGAGGTGGCCGCCCGGCGCTCCGCATGGATCGCCGGCTGGCAGCGCGCCCTGAGCCGCTGATGTCGCGCACGCTGATCCCGGGAGCGCTGGCCGCTCTGCTGCTGTGCGGCGTGGCGCTGCTGGCGCTTGGCGCCCTGTGGTCATCGGCGCCGGATGCCAGCCTCTCCGCCCTGTGGCAGGACGACTATTTCTGGCACGTGCTGCGCTTTTCCCTCTGGCAGGCGCTGCTGTCAACGCTCCTGTCAGTCCTGCCGGCGATTGCGCTGGCCCGGGCGCTGTTTCGCCGCCGCTTTCCCGGCCGGACGCTGCTGCTGCGGCTGTGCGCGATGACGCTGGTGCTGCCGGTGCTGGTGGCGGTGTTTGGCCTGCTCAGCATTTATGGTCGCGAGGGCTGGCTGGCGCTGCTGTGTCGCACCATCGGCATTGACTATCGCTTTTCGCCCTACGGCCTCGCCGGCATCCTGCTGGCCCACGTCTTTTTTAATCTGCCGCTGGCCACCCGCCTGCTGCTGCACACGCTGGAGCAGATTCCCGGTGAGCAGCGCCAGCTGGCCGCGCAGCTCGGTATGGCGCCGCTGACCCGTTTTCGCCTGCTCGAGTGGCCGTGGCTGCGCCGCCAGCTGCTGCCGGTGGCGGCACTGATCTTCATGCTGTGCTTTGCCAGTTTTGCCGCGGTGCTGGCGCTGGGCGGCGGACCGCAGGCCACCACGCTGGAACTGGCGATCTACCAGGCGCTGAGCTACGACTACGATCCCGGACGCGCCGCGCTGCTGGCGCTGGTGCAGATGGGCTGCTGCCTGACGCTGCTGCTGCTCAGTCAGCGGCTGAGCAGCAGCATCCCCAGCGGCAGCGCACCGCTCAGCCGCTGGCGACAGCAGGACAGCAGCGCGGCGTCACGGGTGGCGGATACGCTGCTGATTGGCGCCGCCGTGCTGCTGCTGATTCCGCCACTGCTGGCGGTGATGATTGATGGCCTGCATGCCGCCACCGCCCGCGCACTGGCTTCGCCGGCCCTCTGGCAAGCGGTGTTCACCTCGCTGCGCATCGCTATCGGTGCTGGCCTGCTGGCGGTGATGCTGACGCTGATGCTGCTGTGGAGCAGCCGGGAACTGCGCCTGCGCCACCGCCCTTTTGCCGGCCAGCTGCTGGACCTGAGCGGCATGCTGATCCTCGCAATGCCGGGTATCGTGCTGGCCACCGGTTTTTTCATCCTGCTTAACGCCACCGTGGGCCTGCCAACCCGCGCCGACGGAGTGGTGCTGTTTACTAACGCCCTGCTGGCGATCCCGTACGCCATGAAGGTGCTGGAACAGCCGATGCGCGATTGCGCGGCGCGCTATAACCGCCTCTGCCTCTCCCTGGCCATTGGCGGCTGGTCGCGGCTGCGGCTGATCGAGCTGCGCGCCCTGCGCCGTCCGCTGGCGCAGGCGCTGGCCTTCGCCTGCGTGTTATCGATCGGCGATTTTGGCGCGATTGCGCTGTTTGGCAATGCCGATTTTCGCACGCTGCCGTTCTACCTCTATCAGCAGCTTGGCGCTTACCGCAGTCAGGACGGCGCGGTCACCGCGCTGCTGCTGCTGCTGCTCTGTCTGACTCTGTTCACCCTGATGGAAAAACTGGCGGGACGCGATGCTGAACCTTGAAAATCTGACCTGGCACTATCACCACCGGCCGATGCGTTTTTCGCTGCGGCTCAACGCTGGCGAACGCCTGGCGGTACTCGGGCCGAGCGGCGCTGGCAAAAGCACGCTGCTGAACCTGATTGCCGGCTTTTTGCCCGCCCGCGCCGGCCAGCTGTGGATTAACGGCCAGCAGGTCACCGGCGCCCCCCCCGCCCGCCGCGGGGTGTCAATGCTGTTCCAGGAAAACAATCTGTTCACCCACCTGACGGTGGCGCAAAATATGGGGCTCGGGTTAGATCCGGCGCTGCGCCTCAGCGCCGCGCAGCAGCGTGAGGTGGCGGCAATCGCAGAACGGGTAGGACTGACGGATTGCCTGCCGCGGCTGCCGGGAGCCCTGTCCGGCGGTCAGCGTCAGCGCGTCGCGCTGGCCCGCTGTCTGCTGCGCCAGCAGCCGGTGCTACTGCTGGACGAACCCTTTTCGGCGCTGGATCCGGCGCTGCGCGGCGAGATGCTGCAGCTGCTGGATGAGGTGTGCGCCGAGCGGCAGCTGACGCTGGTGATGGTGTCGCACAGCGTGGAAGACGCTGCGCGCATCGCGCGCCGCAGCGCGCTGGTGGCGGAGGGAACGATAGCCTGGCAGGGGGACACCCGCGCGCTGCTCGCCGGCGAGACCCCGGCGGCGGCGCTGCTGGGGATCAGCGTCCGATAAACACCTGCCACAGCAAATGGCGAAACACCGGCATCATGGGATGGAACTGAATAGCCACCAGGCTGCCGATCGCCGCGGTCACGCCGAGCGGCGCCAGCCACTTCAGCCGGGCCGTCGGCAGCCAGCTGCTGGCCCAGTCGCGCCGCTTTGCGCCGCGCACGCCGCGCCAGCCGAGCCACAGGCCCGCCCAGACGATCAGCGCCACCGCCAGCAGCAGCCATTTAAACAGCCCGCTTTGAGCACCGTGCGGCACGTCAATCGCCACCCCGGCCAGAATGCCCGGTAAGAAGTAAAGCGGCGGCCACAGCAGACAGCCAATCAGATTCGGCGGAATGAATTTTTTCAGCGGCAGCTCCAGCATGCCGGCCACCATCGGAATCAGCGGCCGCGTCGGCCCGACAAAGCGCCCGGCGATAATCGTAAACATGCTGTGCTGATGCAGCGCGTGCTCGGTTTTCTGCAGCATCGCATGGTGCTTTTGCAAAAATGACCAGCGATGCAGCGGCCCTTTAAACCTGCGGCCGATGTAAAACGAAATCCAGTCGCCCAGCAGACAGCCGATAATCCCGACGCCCCACGCCGGGTAAAGCCCCATCTGGCCGCTACCAATCAGCGCGCCGAGGGTAGCCATCATCACCGTGCCGGGCAGCAGCAGCCCCACCAGCGCCAGTGATTCTAACAAGGCCACCAGCGCAACCGCCAGCAGCGCCCAGCCCGTGGACTGCGCAATAAGGTGTTCCAGCCACTGTTCCATCTCACTCCGCCGCCGGTTAAAAAAGAAGAGGAATTGTTACGGGAGTAGTTAACAGCGTCAAGGCCGTAATTGTATGGAAACGTCTGGATTGCGCCCGCGGCGCGGGGCTGGTCGCCGCTCACCCTGTATAAATAAACATGATATACTGAGCAGATGCCCGCACAACCTGGTTACCTCCTGACACGCCACTGGCGCGATACGCCGGCCGGCACTGAAATCAGCCTGTGGCTGGCGACCGACGCCGGCCCGCAGCGCGTGGTGCTGCCGCCGCAGGAGTCGGTGGCTTTCCTGCCCGCCGAACAGCGCGCGCAGGCCGAAGGTCTGCTGGCGGCGGAGCGCGGCTGGCGACTGACGCCGCTGGCGCTGCGCGATTTTCGTCAGCGGCCGGTGCTGGGACTGTACTGCACGCAGCAGCGACAGCTGCAGCGACTGGAGCGGCGGCTGCGCGACGGCGGCGTGACCCTGTACGAGGCAGACATCCGCCCACCGGAGCGCTACCTGATGGAGCGATTTATCACCGCGCCGGTGTGGTTTGAGGGGGAAACGCAGGGCGACGATACGCTGAACGCCCGACTGAAGCCCCACCCCGATTACCGCCCCACCCTGAAATGGGTATCACTGGATATTGAAACCACCCGCCACGGCGAACTCTATTCGATTGGCCTTGAGGGCTGTGGCTGCCGCATTGTCTACATGCTGGGCCCGGCTAACGGTGACAACAGCGCGCTGGATTTTACCCTCGAGTATGTCGACAGCCGCCCGCAGCTGCTGGAGCGGCTTAATCAGTGGTTTGCCCACTACGATCCCGACGTGGTGATTGGCTGGAATCTGGTGCAGTTTGATTTACGGGTGCTGCAAAAGAGCGCCGATCGCTATCGGATCCCGCTGCGCCTGGGCCGCCGTCAGGCGCCGCTCGAGTGGCGCGAGCACGGCTTCAAGCCCGGGGTCTTTTTTGCCCAGATGGCCGGGCGACTGATTATCGACGGTATTGAGGCGTTAAAATCGGCCTTCTGGCAGTTTGACTCCTTCAGCCTGGAGGCGGTCTCGCGCGAACTGCTGGGCGAGGGAAAAGCTATCGATAATCCCTGGCAGCGCATGGGGGAGATTGATCGTCGCTTCGCCGAAGACAAACCGGCGCTGGCGCGCTATAACCTGAAAGACTGCGAACTGGTAACGCGGATTTTTCATCATACCGAACTGATGCCGTTTCTGCTTGAGCGCGCCAGCGTGAACGGCCTGGCGGTGGATCGCCACGGCGGCTCGGTGGCCGCTTTTGGCCACCTGTACATTCCGCGCATGCATCGCCGCGGCTTCGTTGCGCCCAACCTTGGCGACGTGGCCCCGCAGGCCAGCCCCGGCGGCTACGTCATGGACTCGCGCCCCGGGCTGTATGATTCAGTACTGGTGCTCGATTTTAAAAGTCTGTACCCCTCAATTATTCGCACCTTTCTGATCGATCCGGTCGGGCTGGTGGTTGGCGAGCGGGAGGTCGATGCCATCCCCGGCTTTCGCGGCGCGCGCTTCTCGCGCCAGCAGCACTGTCTGCCGGCGATCGTTGAACAGATTTGGCAAGGGCGGGAGCGCGCCAAACGGCAGGGAAATGCCCCGCTGTCGCAGGCGCTGAAGATCATCATGAACGCTTTTTACGGCGTGCTCGGCACCAGCGCCTGCCGTTTTTTTGATTCGCGGCTCGCCTCCTCAATTACCCTGCGCGGCCATGAGATTATGCAGCAGACCCGCGCGCTGATTGAAGCGCAGGGCTTCGATGTGATTTACGGCGATACCGACTCGACCTTTGTCTGGCTGAAGCAGGCGCACAGCGAAGCCGACGCGACCGCTATCGGCCAGCGGCTGGTGAGCCACATCAACCAGTGGTGGCGCGATCGCCTGCATTCCACCCTGCAGCTGGAGAGCGCGCTGGAGCTGGAGTATGAAAGCCACTACCACCGCTTTCTGATGCCCACCATTCGCGGTGCCGAAACCGGTAGCAAGAAACGTTACGCCGGGCTGATCCGCGATGGGCAGGGGGAGCGCATGGTATTTAAGGGGCTGGAGACCGTGCGCACCGACTGGACGCCGCTGGCGCAGCAGTTCCAGCAGGCGCTGTATTTGCGCATTTTTAAAGGCCAGCCGTACCGGGAGTTTATTCTGGAGACGGTGGACCAACTGATGTCCGGCGCGCTGGACGCGCAGCTGGTATACAGCAAACGGCTGCGCCGGCCGCTCGACGATTATGAACGTAACGTGCCGCCGCACGTGCGGGCCGCGCGGTTAGCCGATGAGCAGCACCGCAAACAGGGGCGCCCGCTGCGCTACCAGAAAGGCGGTAAAATACGCTACGTGATGGCCACTTCCGGGCCGGAACCGCTGGAATGCCGCGTCTCACCGCTGGATTATGATCACTATCTGATCCGCCAGCTGCAGCCGGTGGCCGAGGGGATCCTGCCGTTCGTCGGCGACGATTTTGCTACACTGATCACCGGACAGCTGGGGCTGTTTTGACAGGTGACGAACGCGCCGCCTTCCAGTACCATAGCGCCCTTCCTGAATGCTGACGCACAAATCCCAACCGGACCACCTGCACCGGTTGCAGGCTGTTATCTCAAAATCACTTACGCAAACAGAGCCACACATCTATGCCTTTTACACTTGGTCAACGCTGGATCAGCGATACGGAAAGCGAGCTGGGACTGGGAACGGTCGTCGCCGTCGATGCACGCATGGTTACCCTGCTCTTTCCCGCAACCGGTGAAAACCGTCTTTACGCCAGAAATGATTCTCCCGTCACCCGCGTGATGTTTAACCCGGGCGACACCGTGACCAGCCATGAGGGCTGGCAGCTTCAGGTCGACGACGTACTGCATGAGCAGGGGCTGGTGACATACACCGGTACGCGTCTCGATACCGGCGAGCAAAACGTGGCGCTGCGCGAGGTGATGCTCGACAGTAAGCTGGTATTCAGTAAGCCACAGGATCGGCTGTTTGCCGGCCAGCTGGACCGCATGGATCGCTTCGCCCTGCGCTACCGGGCGCGCCGCTATCATAGCCAGCAGTATCGTCTGGATATCAGCGGCCTGCGCGGCATGCGCACCAACCTGATCCCGCACCAGCTGCACATCGCTCACGACGTGGGTCGCCGCCACGCGCCGCGCGTTCTGCTGGCCGACGAAGTCGGGCTGGGTAAGACCATTGAGGCCGGAATGATCATTCACCAGCAGCTGATGGCCGGTCGCGCCGAGCGCGTGCTGATCATTGTGCCTGAAACCCTGCAGCACCAGTGGCTGGTGGAGATGCTGCGCCGCTTTAACCTGCGCTTCGCGCTGTTTGATGATGCGCGCTATAACGAAGCGCTGCATGACAGCACCAACCCGTTTGATACCGAGCAGATGATCATCTGTTCGCTGGATTTTGTGCGCCGCAATAAGCAGCGTCTGACCCAGCTGGCCGAAGCCGACTGGGATCTGATGGTGGTCGATGAAGCTCACCACCTCGCCTGGGAAGAAGAGGCGCCGAGCCGTGAATATCAGGTCATTGAACAACTGGCCGAGCAGGTGCCTGGCGTGCTGCTGCTGACCGCCACGCCGGAGCAGCTGGGGATGCAGAGCCACTTTGCCCGCCTGCGCCTGCTCGATCCCGATCGCTTCCATGATTTTGCCGCCTTTGTCGAGGAGCAGCAGCACTTCCGTCCGATCGCCGATGCGGTTGGCCAGCTGCTGGCCGATCGGCCGATCGACCGCGAGCAGATGAATCAGATCGGCGAGCTGATGGCCGAACAGGATATTGAGCCGCTGCTGCAGCGCGCCAACGGTGAGGGCCATGAAGATAACACGCGCGCGGCACGCCAGGCGCTGATCAGCATGCTGATGGATCGTCACGGCACCAGCCGCGTACTGTTCCGCAACACTCGCCAGGGGGTAAAAGGCTTCCCGAAACGTACGCTGCATCAGATCCGCCTGCCGCTGCCGACGCAGTACCAGACGGCCATCAAAGTCTCCACCATCATGGGCAATCGCAAAAGCGCCGACGAGCGCGCCCGCGACATGCTCTATCCGGAGCAAATTTATCAGGAATTTGAAGGCGACAGCGGCACCTGGTGGCACTTCGATCCGCGCGTCGAGTGGCTGATGGGCTATCTCACCGGGCACCGCGATGAAAAAGTGCTGGTGATCTGCGCCAAAGCCGCCACCGCACTGCAGCTGGAGCAGGTACTGCGCGAACGCGAAGGCATCCGCGCGGCGGTCTTCCACGAAGGCCTGTCGATTATCGAACGCGATCGCGCGGCGGCGTGGTTTGCGTCGGAAGAGGATGGGGCGCAGGTGCTGCTCTGCTCCGAGATTGGCTCAGAGGGGCGCAACTTCCAGTTTGCCAGCAAGCTGGTGATGTTCGATCTGCCGTTTAATCCGGATCTGCTGGAGCAGCGCATTGGCCGTCTGGATCGTATTGGTCAGGCGCACGACATCGACATCATGGTGCCCTATCTGGAGAAGACCGCGCAGTCGGTACTGGTGCGCTGGTTCCACGAAGGGCTCGACGCCTTTGAACACACCTGTCCCACCGGCCGCGCACTCTACGACCAGGTCTATGATGCGCTGGTCGGCTGGCTGGCGGCGCCGGAACATCTCGACGGTTTTGACCACTTCATCGTCGACTGTCGCGCCCGTCACGACGCGCTGCGCACGCAGCTGGAACAGGGCCGCGATCGCCTGCTGGAACTGAATTCCAACGGCGGCGAACAGGCACAGCAGCTGGCCGAACGCATTGGCGAGCAGGATAACGACATTGAGCTGGTCAACTTTGCGCTGAACCTGTTTGATATCGTCGGGATTAACCAGGAGGACCGCAGCGATAATCTGATCGTGCTGAAGCCTTCAGATCATATGCTGGTGCCGGACTTTCCCGGCCTGCCGGAAGAGGGCTGCACCGTTACGTTTAATCGCGAGCAGGCGCTGTCGCGTGAAGATGCTCAGTTCATCACCTGGGAGCATCCGATCGTGCGCAACGGGCTGGATCTGATCCTCTCCGGCGATACCGGCAGCTGCGCGCTGTCGCTGCTGAAGAATAAGGCGCTGCCGGTAGGCACGCTGCTGGTGGAGATGATTTATGTGGTGGAAGCGCAGGCGCCGAAGCATCTGCAGCTAACCCGCTTCCTGCCGCCGACGCCGCTGCGCCTGCTGCTGGATGCCAAGGGAAATAACCTGGCAGAGAAGGTCGAATTTGAAAGCTTCAACCGCCAGCTGAATGCGGTTAACCGCCACACCGGCAGTAAGCTGGTGAATGCAGTGCAGCAGGACGTGCATGCCATCCTCAAGCTGGCCGAAGGTCCGGCGGAAGCGCAGGCACGCGCGCTGATTGCGGCGGCGCGCAATGAGGCGGCCGAGCAGTTAGGTAGCGAACTGTCGCGCCTCGACGCCCTGAAAGCCGTGAACCCGAACATCCGTGAAGATGAGATTGAGGCGCTGGAAAGCAACCGCAGTCAGGTGCTGGCGGCGCTGGATGACGCCGGCTGGCGGCTGGATGCGCTGCGCCTGATTGTCGTTACGCACCAGTAATCACCCTGCCCTCCCCGAGTGGGGAGGGCATAAGCGAGCAACCTATGTTGATGGAACCCTATTTTCCCGCCCGCGACCCCTGGCTGGTGATCCTCTATCAGGACGATCACCTGCTGGTGGTGAACAAGCCCGCCGGCCTGCTGTCGGTGCCTGGCCGGCTTGACGCGCACAAAGACAGCGTGATGACGCGTATTCAGCGCGATTTTCCTGCGGCCGAGTCGGTGCACCGGCTGGACATGGCTACCAGTGGGGTGCTGGCCGTGGCGCTGACCAAAGCAGCAGAGCGCGAGCTGAAGCGTCAGTTTCGCGAGCGCGAACCGCAAAAGCACTACGTGGCGCGCGTCTGGGGACATCCGCAGGCGGATGAGGGGACCATTGACCTGCCGCTGATCTGCGACTGGCCCAACCGGCCTAAGCAGAAGGTGTGTCATGAAACGGGAAAAGCGGCACAAACTGACTACGTGGTGTTGTCACGCGAAGAGGATAATAGCGCGCGCGTGCGCCTGACGCCAATCACCGGCCGCTCGCACCAGCTGCGGGTTCATATGCAGGCGCTGGGGCATCCGATTCTCGGCGACCGCTTCTATGCTACGCCCGAGGCGCTGGCGATGGCGCCGCGGCTGCTGCTGCACGCCGAAAAACTGACCCTCACTCACCCGAAATACGGTACGCCAATGACGTTCAGCGCGCCGGCAGACTTCTGACGGCGTCCGGCGCCCGTTTTCAGGGCGCCGCTGCCCGCTACTTGATATTCTTTTCGCGCTTGATCAGATCGTAAGCGGCCTGAATCTCCTGCGCTTTCTGCTTAGCCATCTCCATCATCTGCGGCGGCAGCCCTTTAGCGACCAGCTTGTCCGGATGGTGCTCGCTCATCAGCTTGCGGTAGGCGCGCTTAATGGTGGCGGCATCATCGCTGCTTTTTACCCCCAGCACGCTGCAGGCATCCTCCAGCGTCGGTCCACGCTGCGCCTGCTGGTAGCCACCGCCGGCACCGCCGCCCCAGCTGCCCTGCCGGGAGTGGCCGCCGCCAAACTGCTGGCCGCCCTCCATCATGCGCAGGAACTGATCGAACTGCAGGCGGGAGATGCCCAGCTCTTCTGCAATCACGTACAGGACCTGGCGCTCATTCGGGTGCAGCTGGCCGTCGGCAAAGGCGGCCTGAATCTGGATTTCCAGAAACATGCGAATCAAATCGAAGCGGCCAAAGCAGGCGCTGCGCAGCTCGCGCAGCTTATCGCGCAGCGGATACTGCCCCTGCTTACCGACGCGAAATGCCCGCTGGGCGGCGGCGCGCGCCTCACCGTGCAGTTGCATCCGCTCCATCAGCAGCGAGGCGGTTTGAATATCGGTTTCGGTCACCCGCCCCTTGGATTTGGTCAAATGCCCCATGACTTCAAAGGTGGTGCGAAAAAACAGCGTCTGTCGCGCCTGCTGATTGGCAAAGTACCCCTGCCCCTTCGCGCTGCGCGATTTATCAACCAGATGTCCGATCAGCAGGCCAAGCACGATGCCCCACAGGCCCAGGCCGGAAAAAATGCCGATAACCAGACCGAGAACTTTACCCCAATAGCGCATATACTCCTCAAATCGCCATGTCGTTGGCTAAAAATTGCATTATCATACCTGTCATTTAACTCAGCGCCTAACGGCAGTTCGCTGAAAACGGGCAGGATAACGCTGGCACAACCAGGTTGAGTGCGTTAGTCTCTGACCGTTTATCGGCATGATGCCTGCTATCACGGAATTTTCGATACCGCGAATGAAAAAACGACTCCCCACATTGCTGGCCACGCTGATTGGCTCAGCCCTTTACAGTCAGTCTGGCCTGGCGGATGATTTACAATCCCAGTGCATGCTGGGCGTGCCCAGCTTTAACCGCCCGCCAGTGAATGGCAACGCCGATCAACTGCCGGTCACCATCAATGCCGACCAGGCGACCGGCAACTATCCCGATGACGCGGTATTTACGGGGAAGGTTGACGTTAAGCAGGGCAACAGCCGGTTGCAGGCGGATGAAGTACAGGTCCACCAGCGACAGCCCAACGGGCAGGACGCGCCGGTACGCACCGTCGATGCGCTCGGCAATGTGCACTATGACGACGATCAGGTGATTTTGAAAGGGCCAAAAGCGTGGTCCAATCTGAACACCAAAGACACCAACGTCTGGAACGGTAATTATCAGATGGTGGGACGTCAGGGCCGCGGCGTTGCCGATCAAATGAAGCTGCGCGGCGATAACCGCTACACCATTCTGGAAAACGGTTCATTTACCTCGTGCCTGCCCGGCGATAACAGCTGGAGCGTGGTCGGCAGTGAAGTGATCCACGACCGCGATGAGCAGGTGGCTGAGATCTGGAACGCCCGCTTTAAGCTGGGCGCGGTACCGATTTTCTACAGCCCCTATCTGCAGCTGCCGGTGGGCGATCGCCGCCGTTCGGGCTTTCTGATCCCCAACGCCAAGTACGGCAGTAACAGCGGCTTTGAATTTACGCTGCCTTACTACTGGAATATCGCGCCGCAGGCCGATGCGACCATTACGCCGCACTACATCAGCCGCCGCGGCCTGCAGTGGCAGAATGAGTTCCGCTACCTGACCCGCGCCGGCGCCGGCCTGATGGAGCTGGACTACCTGCCCTCGGACAAGATTTATGAAGATGAGCGGGCGAAGAACGGTGAGGACTCTAAACGCTGGCTCTTCTACTGGCAGCACGCCGGCGTTTACGATCAGCACTGGCGCTTCAACGTCGACTATCTGAAGGTCAGCGATCCCTATTACTTTACCGACCTGACCTCAAACTACGGCTCCACCACCGACGGCTATGCGGCGCAAAAATTCAGCATCGGCTACGCCGACACCAACTGGAACGCCACGCTCTCCACCAAGCAGTTCCAGGTATTCCCGGAACAGGCAAGCAATAACGTCTATCGCGCCGAGCCGCAGCTGGATATTAACGCTTACCAGAATGATATCGGGCCATTTGACGGACACATCTATGCTCAGGCAGTGAAGTTCACCAACGTGAACGACCGCCTGCCGGATGCCACCCGTCTGCACGCTGAGCCCACCCTCAGCCTGCCGCTGTCCAACGGCTGGGCCAGCCTGAATACCGAAGCCAAACTGCTCGCTACCCATTACGAGCAGGATGATCTTGATTACTATAACACCACTTACAACCCATCATCACCGCTGGCCAGCTCGGTTAACCGCGTGATGCCGCAGTATAAGGTTGACGGCAAGCTGGTGTTCGATCGCGATATGAACTGGGCGGAAGGCTACACCCAGACGCTGGAACCGCGCGTGCAGTACCTGTATACGCCGTATCGCGACCAGAGCCAGATTGGCCTGTACGATACCACGCTGCTGCAAACCGACTACACCGGTCTGTTCCGCGATCGCGCCTACAGCGGTCTTGACCGCATCGCTTCCACCAACCAGGTGGCGACCGGGGTCACCACGCGAATTTTTGATAACGACCTGGTTGAACGTTTTAACGTTTCCGTGGGTCAAATCTACCAGTTTACGCCGTCCCGCGTGGCGCCGCGCTCAAGCGACAGACTGGCAGAGGATGATACCGGCAGCCTGATTTGGGCCGGTGACACCTACTGGAAAGTGAGCGATCGCTGGGGCATCCGCGGCGGTATGCAGTATGACACGCGCCTGGACAACATTGCTCAGGGTAACGCCGTACTGGAATACCGCCGCGATGCCGACCGGATGCTGCAGCTGAACTACCGCTACAGCAGCCCGGAATACGTGTCTACCGCGCTGAACCGCGACATCACCAAAAACCCGATTTATGAAAACGGGATTTCACAGGTGGGTGCCACGGCAAGCTGGCCGATCGCGGACGCCTGGTCCGTGGTCGGTGCGTACTACTACGACACCAAATCGCGACAGCCGGCCGATCAGCTGGTCGGCGTGCAGTACAGCTCGTGCTGCTATGCGATTCGCGTCGGCTATGAACGCAAGATAACCAGCTGGGATAACGAAAACCTGAACAGCAAATACGACAACCAAGTGACGTTCAATATCGAACTGCGCGGCCTGAGCCCGAATTACGGCCTGGGCACCGGCGAGATGCTGCGCTCCGGCATTCTGCCTTACCAGCGCGCATTCTGATCGTAGATTGAATGACAGGCAAACCCGCAGTGCGGATTTAACAATGGAAAAAGTATGAAGATCTGGAGAACGCTGATCCTGGGAACGGCCATCGTGGCCAATACCGCTTTAGCAGCACCACAGGTAGTTGATAAAGTCGCCGCTGTCGTCAACAACGGCGTGGTGTTAGAGAGTGATGTCGACGGCATGATGCAGTCGGTGAAAGCCCAGGCCAACGCGGCCGGGCAGCAGTTACCGGATGACAAAACGCTGCGTCATCAGATCCTCGAACGCCAGATCATGGATAATATCCAGCTGCAGATGGCCAAACAGATGGGGATCCAGATCAGCGATCAGCAGTTGGATCAGGGGATCGCCGGTATTGCTCAGCAAAACCGCATGACCCCGGACCAGCTGCGCAGCCGCCTGGCCTACGATGGCGTTAACTACAACAGCTATCGCGAGCAGATCCGCAAAGAGATGCTGATTGCGGAAGTTCGCAATAATGAAGTGCGCCGCCGCGTCACTATTCTGCCGCAGGAAGTGGATGCGCTGGCCAGTCAGATCGGTAATCAAAACGATGCCGGTACTGAGCTCAATCTGAGCCACATCCTGCTGCCGCTGCCGGAAAACCCGACTCAGGCTCAGGTCGATGAGCAGGAGACACTGGCGCGCAGACTGGTCGGTGAACTGCGCAACGGCGCCGACTTCGGCAAACTGGCGATCACTTACTCTGCCGATCCGCAGGCGCTGAAGGGCGGTAACATGGGATGGGGCCGCATTCAGGAGCTGCCAAGCCTGTTCGCGCAGGCGCTTTCTACGGCGAAGAAAGGCGAGATTATCGGCCCTATCCGTTCGGGCGTTGGCTTCCACCTGCTGAAAGTCAACGATATGCGCGGCGAGAGCAAAAACATGTCGGTTACCGAAGTGCACGCGCGCCACATTCTGCTGAAGCCGTCGCCGATCCTGAGCGATGACCAGGCGCGTCAGAAGCTGCAGCAAATCGCCGCCGACATTAAAAGCGGTAAAACCAGCTTCGCCAACGCCGCCCGTGAATTCTCCGACGATCCGGGCAGCGCCAATCAGGGTGGCGATCTCGGCTGGACCGCACCGGAAGCCTTCGATCCGGCCTTCCGCGATGCGCTGCTGCGCCTGAAGAAGGGGGAAACCAGCGGTCCGGTGCACTCGTCATTTGGCTGGCACCTGATTCAGCTGATGGATACGCGCAAGGTCGATAAAACCGATGCCGCACAGAAAGAGCGCGCCTATCGCCTGCTGGCCAACCGCAAATTTGCGGAGGAAGCACAGACCTGGATGCAGGAGCAGCGCGCCGGGGCCTATGTGAAAATCCTCGATCAGAATGCGCAGTAACCCTCGTCTTGTCCTGACGCCCGGCGAACCCGCCGGGATTGGTCCCGACCTCACCGTCCAGCTCGCCCAGCGCGACTGGCCGGTGGAACTGGTGGCCTGTGCCGATCCCACTCTGCTCCTCTCCCGCGCCGCCCAGCTCGGCCTGCCGCTGATCCTGCGCGACTACTGTCCCGACCAGCCGGCCACCCCGCAGGCGGCCGGCACCCTGACCGTCCTGCCGCTGCCGCTGGCGGAAACGGCCGTTGCCGGTCAGTTGGCCGTCGCCAACGGTCGCTATGTGGCTGACACGCTGGCCCGCGCCTGCGATGGCTGCCTGAGCGGCGAATTTGCCGCGCTGGTGACCGGACCGGTGCACAAGGCGGTGATGAATGAGGCTGGCGTGCCCTTTAGCGGACACACCGAGTTTTTCGCCGAACGGGCCGGGGTCGACCGCGTGGTCATGATGCTGGCGACCGAATCGCTGCGCGTGGCGCTGGCGACGACCCATTTGCCGCTTAAAGACGTTGCCAGCGCCATCACCCGGGAGAGTCTGCAGCAGGTGATCCGCATTCTGCACAGCGACCTGCACAGTAAATTTGGCCTCGCCCAGCCGCGGATCCTGGTCTGTGGCCTTAATCCCCACGCCGGTGAGGGCGGCCATATGGGCCGTGAGGAGATCGATACGCTGATTCCGGCGCTGGACGCCCTGCGCGCGGAAGGAATACAGCTTAACGGTCCGCTGCCGGCGGATACCCTGTTCCAGCCAAAGTATCTGCAGCAAGCCGATGCGGTATTGGCGATGTATCACGATCAGGGCCTGCCGGTGTTAAAATACCAGGGCTTTGGCCGCGCGGTGAACATCACCCTCGGCCTGCCCTTTATCCGCACGTCGGTTGACCACGGTACCGCCCTTGAACTGGCAGGAACCGCTCAGGCCGACGTCGGCAGCTTTATCACGGCGCTTAACCTCGCCATCAGCATGATTAATAACAGCCATGAATAATCGCGTCCACCAGGGCCACTTTGCCCGCAAACGTTTTGGGCAAAACTTCCTTAACGATCAGTACATCATCGACAGCATCGTCGCCGCCATTCATCCGCAAAAAGGCGAGGCGATGGTCGAAATCGGCCCCGGCCTCGGCGCCCTGACCGAGCCGGTCGGTGAGCGGCTTGACGCCCTGACGGTGGTCGAGCTGGATCGCGATCTGGCGGCACGGCTGCAGACGCATCCGTTCCTCGGACCGAAGCTGACCATTTTCCAGCAGGATGCCATGACTTTTGACTTCGCCGCACTGGCGCAGGCGCGCGGCCAGCCGCTGCGGGTCTTTGGCAATTTGCCCTACAACATCTCCACCCCGCTGATGTTCCACCTTTTCAGCTATACTGATGCGATCAAAGATATGCACTTTATGCTGCAAAAAGAGGTGGTCAACCGGCTGGTTGCCGGTCCGGGCAGCAAGGCTTACGGCCGCCTGAGCGTGATGGCGCAGTACTATTGTCAGGTGATTCCGGTACTGGAAGTGCCGCCGGAATCTTTCACGCCGGCACCAAAAGTTGACTCCGCCGTGGTGCGTTTAGTGCCACACGCGGTAGTGCCGCACCCGGTGCAGCAAATCAAAACGCTCAGTCGTATTACGCTGGAAGCCTTTGGTAAACGACGTAAAACGCTGCGTAACAGCCTCGGGCACCTGTTCTCCGACGCGGTCTTTGCCGAACTCGGCGTGGATGCTACCCTGCGCGCAGAGAACATTTCCGTTGCCCAATACTGCCAGCTGGCCAACTGGTTAACCGCGAATCCGGTATCGCAGGAGGAGTAAGCATGATCGAGAAGCCCCGCGTGTGTGTCCAGGTACAAAGCGTCTACGTTGAGTCGCAATCCGCTCCGGAATCCGGCCGTTTCGTGTTTGCTTACACCATTACCGTACGCAACCTCGGGCGTTCCTCGGTGCAGCTGCACAGCCGCTACTGGCTGATCACTAACGGTAACGGCCGCGAGACTGAAGTGCAGGGTGAAGGCGTGGTGGGCGAGCAGCCCCACATCGCTCCCGGCGGTGAGTTCCAGTACACCAGCGGTGCGATTCTGGAAACGCCAATGGGCACCATGCAGGGCCACTATGAAATGGTCGATCAGCATGGCGAGCACTTTCACGTCGATATTCCGGTATTCCGCCTCGCGGTCCATACCCACATCCATTAAGTGATTCATGAGTACATATCTGATTGGCGACGTTCACGGTTGCTACGATGAACTGATTGCCCTGCTGGCGCAGGTGGCGTTTGATCCCCAACGTGACCAGCTGTGGCTGACCGGTGACCTGGTTGCCCGCGGCCCCGACTCGCTGGCGGTGCTGCGTTACGTACGCGAACTGGGCGACAGCGTGCGCCTGGTGCTGGGCAATCACGATCTGCATCTGCTGGCGGTCTACGCCGGGATCAGTCGCAATAAGCCGAAAGATCGCCTCACCCCCCTGCTGGAAGCTGATGATGCCGATGCGCTGATCAACTGGCTGCGGCGCCAGCCGCTGTTACAGGTGGATGAGGAGAAAAAGCTGGTGATGGCGCACGCCGGCATCACGCCGCAGTGGGACATGGCTACCGCCATGGCCTGCGCCCGCGAGGTGGAATCGGTGCTGGCCAGCGACAGCTACCCGCTGTTTCTCGATGCCATGTATGGCGATATGCCCAACAACTGGACTCCGGCGCTCAGCGGGCTGGCCCGACTGCGTTTCAGCACCAATGCGCTGACCCGGATGCGCTACTGTTTTCCTAACGGCCAGTTGGACATGATTGCCAAAGAGTCGCCGGAAAACGCGCCGCCGCCGCTGAAACCCTGGTTTGCCCTGCCGGGGCCGGTTGCCGCGGATTACAGCATTGCGTTTGGTCACTGGGCCTCGCTGGAAGGAAAAGGCACGCCGGAGGGCATTATTGCCCTCGATACCGGCTGCTGCTGGGGCGGGACGCTCAGCCTGCTACGCTGGGAAGATCGACGCTGGTTTACCCAACCCGGACGTCGCGAGCCGGCGCTCAGCGCCTGATTGTGCGGGCAGTCAGCGCTACCCGCACGCGCCCGCTTACGCCCCAATCACTCCGCCATCCTCGCGGGTGATCATCATCACCGAGGAGCGCGGGCGGCGGCTGTTATTCGGGAAGTGCGAGTCGCCCTCCTCGCCCGGATGCTGGACGTTGATAAACAGCGTCTTATAATCCGGCGTAAAGGCAATGCCGGTCAGTTCGCACGACTTCGGCCCGACCATAAACCGGCGAATTTCGCCGCTCACCGGATCGCCGACCAGGCACTGGTTATTTCCCTGCCCCTGATACTCCCCGGTGTTGCTGTACTTGCCATCGGTCAGGATCCACAGCCGGCCATCGCGATCGAACCCCAGGCCATCGGGGCTGTTAAAGGTGTTGTCCGCGGTCACGTTCGGCGTGCCGCGATAGATCCCTGCCGGATGCGCAATCGGATTACCGCACAGCACAAAAATGTCCCAGCTGAACTGGCGCGCGGTGGCGTCCCCCTGCTCATCCCAGCGGATAATCTGTCCGTAGATGTTCTTTGGCCGCGGGTTGGCAGCATTCAGCGGCATGCCCTCGTCGCCGCGCTTGCTGTTATTGGTTAGCGTGCAGTAAGCGCGTCCGTCGTGCGGATTGACCGCGATCCACTCCGGCCGATCCATGCGCGTTGCCTTGACCACGTCGGCGGCGGCGCGGGCGTTAATCAGCACATCGGCCTGACTGTGAAAGCCGTTTTCCGCCGTCAGACCATGCTGGCCAAACTGCAGCGCCAGCCAGCGCCCCGTGCCCTTCAGCGGCGTGCCGCCGGCATCGCCGGTGAATTCGGCGACGTAGAGCGTACCGTTATCGAGCAGCGTCTGATTCGCCGACGGGCGGGCGGGATCAACCTTGCCGTGCGAAACGTATTTATAGATATATTCGCCGCGTTCGTCGTCGCCCATATAGACCACCAGCTCGCCGCTTTTCGCCACCGTGACCGCCGCATTCTCATGCTTAAAGCGCCCCAGTGCGGTGCGCTTCACCGGCACAGAATCCGGATTCAGCGGATCGATCTCAACGATCCAGCCGTGGCGGTTAAATTCATTCGGATGCATCGCCACGTCGAAGCGCGGATCAAAATCGGACCAGTTGCGCTCCGGTTCAGCGGGATGCAGCGTATAGCGCTGCTGCGCCGGCGTCACCGCATAGTCGGCCTGGCGGGTACCAAAATAGGTATCAAAATTCTCTTCACAAGTCAGGTAGGTGCCCCACGGCGTTTTACCGTTCGCGCAGTTACCAAAAGTGCCCAGGACCTGTAAGCCGTCGGGATCCGCCGCGGTTTGCAGGGCGCTATTTCCGGCCGCCGGGCCGCTAAAACGCATCGGCGTTTGCGCGGTGATGCGTCGGTTATAGCGTGACGGGCGCACCACCCGCCAGCGCTGCTCGCCGTCGCGCTGCACTTCGACGATCGATACCCCATGCGCCGCCTGCGATTTCCGCACATCCTCCAGGCTGATCGCTTTTTTTCCGCCGTGGGCAAACAGCGTGGGCTCATTGACGTATTCGTTGTTAATCGCCAGCACGCCGCGCTGCTCATCCAGCGGGAAAAAGCTCATCCCGTCATTGTTATCGCCAAACTGCTTCTCCTGATCGGCCGCGCTGTTGTTGCCGTCCGGATCGAAAGCCGGCGCGCCGTTTACCAGCGGATCGCCCCAGGAGATTAGCACCTCCGCGCGATAGCCCGGCGCGATGGCAATGGCGTCGGCGGTTGACGCCGGAATGCCCTGAAAGCCAAGCAGCGCGCGGGTAGCCGGGGGTTCAGCCGCCAGCGCATTCAGCGGCACGCTCAGTACACCGCCGCTGAGAAAACCAGTCAGTCCCAGGGCGCCGCTGCCGGCGATCAGTTTACGTCGGGCCGGATCGCGCAGGCGGTCGGCATTCAATTCAGTGAGGGTATCTTTCATCGCATCGCTTCCTGTTCCAGAGTCGGAGCCATGCTAAGGGGGGAATGTTACCGGAGTGTTACAGGGCCGGTAACCCGGCCCGAAAAACGATCAGCGACGTTCGAGGATTTCGAAGCAGTAGCTGTGAGAGTTGGCGTCGTCAGCATCGTGAAATTCGCTAAAGACCGATTGCCACTGATCCGGCTCATACTCCGGAAAATGGGTATCGCCTTCCACTTCAGCATCAATATGGGTCAGATAGAGGCCGTCCGCTTGCGGAAGCAACTGCGCATAGACGCGGCCGCCGCCGATCACCATCACCTCTTCGGCATCCGCCGCCGCGTCCAGTGCGGCCTGCACCGAGGTGACCCAGGTGACGTCCGGATGCTGGCCCGGCTGCCGGCTGATTACAATATTCATCCTTCCCGGCAGCGGCCGGCCGATAGACTCAAAAGTCAGCCGCCCCATAATCACTGGCTTATTCAGCGTATGACGCTTAAACCAGGCTAAATCCGCGGGCAAATGCCACGGCATCGCATTCTCCATACCGATCACGCGATCGGCGGCCAGTGCCGCAATCAGGCTTATTTTCATAACAGGCTCAACCCAGGGGAAAAATTGGCGCCATCATACGTAAAGGTGAAACTTTCGTCGATAGGCGCAGCGGCCCTTTTGCGTAAAGACTTTTCATTTTCTGTTTACAGATTATTTCACACGATAAGCCCCGTCGTTTCTCGCGTCTTTCATGGTAAAATGCTGACTTTCGTGTAATTCAGAGCGCGGCCATGCTTGAAACAACCCTTTTTGTTGCCACTATCGTCACTCTGGGGATGATCTCCCCCGGGCCGGATTTCTTTTTGATCATTAAAAATGCGGCGCGCTACAGCCGCGGCACCGCGCTGATCAGCGCCTTCGGGGTGATTTGCGGCGTGGCCACCCACATGACCTACTGCGTCGCCGGGCTGGCGGTGGTGATCACCACCACCCCGTGGCTGTTTACCCTGCTGAAGTACGCCGGGGCCGCCTATCTGATTTACGTCGGCGTTCAGGCGCTGCTGGCGCGCGGCGGCGGCAAAATGGACCTGAACAGCATTGAAAAAAGTCAGACCAGCCGGCGCCGGGCATTTATGCAGGGCTATCTTTGCAACCTGCTGAATCCCAAAGCGACGCTGTTTTTCCTGTCGGTGTTTACCCAGGTGCTCAGCATGCACTCCGGGTTCGGTGAAAAGCTGTGGTACGCCGGCATCATTCTCGGTCTGTCACTGATCTGGTGGCCTCTGCTGGTTTTTCTGATCCAGAGCGCCCCGGTGCGTCGCGGGCTGAATAAAGCGCAGAAGGTGATCGACAAGCTGCTCGGCGGCGTACTGGTCACCCTCGGCGTGAAGGTGGCCCTCTCCTGAGCGCCACCCGGCCGCACGCGACAGGCCCCGCGGCTGATTCAGGCCCGCACCTCGCAGCGCTCAGGTGCCACCCAGGGCGTCAGCCCGGCGGCAGAGCTGATAGTATTGGGCCTGCAGGGCGTGCCAGCGCGCGTCAATTTGGTGCCGCAGCTGCGGCGACGGTGCCTGATGCTTATCTACCGCCGCCGCCAGCTGCCCCAGCAGCGCCTCCAGCGGCGGGTCGCCGGCCAGGTCACGCTGCACCTGCCAGACGGTGTTTTTCAGCCAGATAAACGCCACGTCCCGCGGCTGTCTCTCCTGCGCCGCCAGCGCATCTGCCAGCGTCCGCAAATGCATCTTTAACGTCACATACCGCTGCAGATCCCCGGCCGCAGCGCGTCGCGCCTGCTGTAGCCGCTGCCAGCGCGCGGTGATGGCGAGCTGCAGCGGATTATCCGGCCAGCGCTGGCGCGCTATGCGGACGGTTTGCTCCGCCGCCGCCAGCGGCGATAAGGGCGAGGCGCGGGTGTAGAAGGCCATTTGGTGGCCATAGCCAGTCAGCTGCGGGGTCAGCAGCCACTGCTGGGCCGCGGCGGCCGGTCGCGCCGCCAGTGCGCTCCAGCGCTGCTGCAGCGGCAGTACCTGCCACAGCCAGACGCTCAGCGTCACCACCAGCCCGCAGGCCAGCCCGGCCAAAAAACTCCACAGCCCGCTGCGCCATCGTGCGGGCGGCCCTGCAGTGGCTCCGTCGCCCGATACCGACGCGGGATGCTGTGCGAAGCGCCCGGCCAGCCGCAGCGCCGGCGGCGGGATCGTCAGCAACGAGGCGCTGCCGTGAGCGCTGTCATCGGGCGAGCCATCAAGCCAGGCGGCACAGTGCTGCACCTGTAATAACAGCGCATCCACGCGCGGCGCGCGCACCAGTGCCACCCGCCGGAGCCGATCGCTCAGCAGCTGTAACGCATGCTCTGCGCGATAGATTGCCCGCCGATCATCGTGATGGAGCGGATGCCGACGTAACAGTGCTGCCATCTGCGCACAAAACCATGACAGGATATCGCTGCGCGCCTGCGCCTGCGTTGGCCAGAGGTGATCCCACTGATTGATCATCAGGCTGGCCAGCAGCTCACAGCCCTCGGCGAACCCGGCCATGTGCTGCTGCTGGGCGCGCGCCAGCGCGTACCAGACCGCCGTTTGCAAATCGATCCCGTGGCGGCGAAACAGCTGTAACGACAGGGCTTCGATCGCTGCCCAGTTGACCGGCGAATCGGCGGCGTGGTGGAGGTGATTAATCTGCTGACGAAGGGCATTAAATTCCGGCCGCGCGCGCGGATCGCCTCCGGCTTTAATCAGGATACTGTTTGTTGCGTCGTCCATTGACCCTTATCCTTATCATGAAAAGCAGCACGGTGCAGCAAATCATCCGGCCGTGCCGGCATGCTCTCTGCGCACCCTATCCCTGTCAGCGTGAAATCGATGCGACCGCTCCATTACGCTGATGATGCTGTGCGCAGGACGGCCCGTTATTTCCCTGCGCGCGACGAAATATAGTGCGGGTAAATAGCCACCGGCGCCATCGGATTTTTTGCGATCGCGGCCGCAGTCATCCGAAGAGCGACGGCGCTGACCTGCACGCCCGGCCGCGTGGAGGCTATTCCCTGTGCCCGGCAGCGGCAGCGCTCGTCTCCGTTTTTCTGCCGCCCGGCCGCAGTGGTATATCGCTCCGGTCAGTGAGAGCACGGCAACGAGTGAACGTATGCCGTGATAATGGATTACAGACAGGCAACAGCGGAATTGGCGCGATATTAAAAACCAATGAAAAATAAATTTTAAATTTAAATGCTAATCAGCAGAAGGAAATATACCGCGGGGAGAAGGCCTTCGCAGGGAAAATAAAAAAATGGGCGGGAGTCATTCCCGCCCGGCAGGGGGTTCCCTGTTAGCCATTAATCAGCTGATGCATCTCCTGTACGGAAATCACCTGATCGGTGGGATCGGCCTGCAGTGAATTGACGGTGGCAAAGCCGCCATTCAGCGTGGTGTCGTAATGCACCTTGTACTGCAGTGCGCTGCGGCGAATGATCCGCGAATCTTCAATGGCCTGACGTCCGGCAGTGGTGTTCACAATGTAGCTGTACTCACCGTTCTTCAGGCGATCCTGAATGTGCGGACGCCCCTCATGCACCTTGTTCACCAGCCGCGGATTAATGCCCGCCTCGCCAAGCACCACCGCCGTGCCGTGAGTGGCATCCAGTTCAAAGCCCAGCTTTTGCAGCTTGGCAGCGAGGTCGACGATACGTTTTTTATCGCCCTCGCGTACCGACAGCAGCGCGCGTCCAGGCTTTTTCATCGTGGCGCTGGCCCCCAGCATCGCCTTCGAAAAGGCTTCCGCAAAGGTGCGGCCGACGCCCATCACTTCGCCGGTGGAGCGCATTTCCGGCCCGAGAATCGGGTCGACGCCCTGGAACTTATTAAACGGCAGCACCACTTCTTTCACCGAGTAATACGGTGGGATCACCTCTTCGGTCACGCCCTGAGCAGCGAGGTTACGGCCGGCCATGACCCGCGCCGCGACTTTCGCCAACGGCACGCCGGTGGCTTTCGACACAAACGGCACGGTACGCGCGGCACGTGGGTTCACCTCAATCAGGTATACCTCGTTGTCTTTCACCGCGAACTGCACGTTCATCAGACCGCGAACGCACAGCTCCAGCGCCAGCTTCTCCACCTGCTGACGCATCACGTCCTGAATCTCCTGACTCAGCGTGTAGGCCGGCAGGGAGCAGGCGGAATCACCGGAGTGGACGCCGGCCTGCTCAATGTGTTCCATGATGCCGCCAATCAGCACTCGCTCGCCGTCGCAGATGGCATCTACGTCCACTTCAACCGCATCGTCAAGGAAGCGGTCCAGCAGGACCGGCGCGTCATTGGATACCGCTACCGCGGTCTGGAAATAGCGCTTCAGATCGATTTCGTCATAGACGATCTCCATCGCCCGCCCGCCCAACACGTACGATGGGCGCACCACCAGCGGATAGCCAATCGAGATGGCTTTCTCTACCGCCTGCTCCAGAGTAGTGACGGTGGCGTTCGCCGGCTGCTTCAGGCCCAGGCGCTCCACCGCCTGCTGGAAGCGCTCGCGGTCTTCGGCGCGGTCAATGGCATCCGGGCTGGTGCCAATCACCGGCACGCCGGCGGCCTCCAGCGCGCGCGCCAGCTTGAGCGGCGTCTGGCCGCCGTACTGCACAATAACCCCTTTCGGCTGCTCGATACGCACGATTTCCAGCACGTCTTCCAGCGTTACCGGCTCAAAGTAGAGGCGATCAGAGGTGTCGTAGTCGGTCGAGACGGTTTCCGGGTTGCAGTTGACCATGATGGTTTCAAAGCCATCTTCGCGCAGCGCCAGCGCGGCGTGGACGCAGCAGTAGTCAAATTCAATGCCCTGGCCAATGCGGTTGGGGCCGCCGCCGAGCACCATGATTTTATCGCGTCCCTCGCTGGGGTTCGCTTCGCACTCCTCTTCATAAGTGGAGTACATGTAAGCCGTATCGGTAGAGAACTCCGCGGCGCAGGTATCCACGCGCTTGTATACCGGGTGCAGGTTGTACTGCTGACGCAGCTTGCGAATTTCACTCTCCGCCACGCCGGCCAGCGCAGCCAGCCGGGCATCGGCAAAGCCTTTCCGCTTCAGCTGGCGCAGGAAATCAGGCTTCAGGCCGTTTGCCCCTTCGCGCGCTACCTGCTCTTCCAGCCGCACCAGCTCCTCAATTTGCACCAGGAACCAGCGGTCGATATTGGTCAGGTTGAAAACGCCATCGACGGACAGGCCGGCGCGAAAGGCATCGGCGATATACCAGATGCGATCGCTGCCGGCATCCTTCAGCTCGCGACGAATGCGGGTCAGCGCGTCATGGTCATCGAGGTGCACTTTCGGATCAAAGCCGTTGGCGCCCACTTCCAGCCCGCGCAGCGCTTTTTGCACCGATTCCTGGAAAGTGCGGCCAATGGCCATCACTTCACCAACGGATTTCATCTGGGTGGTCAGGCGGTCATTGGCACCGGCAAATTTTTCAAAGTTGAAGCGCGGAATTTTGGTGACCACGTAGTCGATGGCCGGCTCAAACGACGCCGGCGTGCGGCCGCCGGTGATATCGTTCATCAGCTCATCGAGGGTATAGCCCACCGCCAGCTTGGCAGCCACTTTGGCGATCGGGAAGCCGGTGGCCTTCGACGCCAGCGCCGAAGAGCGGGAGACGCGCGGATTCATTTCAATGACGATCAGCCGACCGTTCTCCGGGTTCACCGCAAACTGCACGTTAGATCCGCCGGTTTCTACGCCGATTTCACGCAGTACCGCCAGCGAGGCGTTACGCATGATTTGATACTCTTTATCGGTCAGGGTCTGCGCCGGCGCCACGGTGATCGAGTCACCCGTGTGAATCCCCATCGCGTCAAAGTTTTCAATTGAGCAGACAATGATGCAGTTGTCATGCCTGTCGCGCACCACCTCCATCTCATACTCTTTCCAGCCAATCAGCGACTCATCAATCAGCAGCTCGTTGGTTGGAGACAGATCCAGACCGCGCTCGCAGATCTCTTCGAACTCTTCGCGATTGTAAGCGATACCGCCGCCGGTTCCGCCCATGGTGAACGAGGGGCGGATGATGCACGGAAAGCCCACGTCTTCGGCCACTTTCAGCGCCTCTTCCATGGTGTGGGCGATGCCGGAACGCGCGGTGCCGAGGCCGATATTTTTCATCGCCTTATCAAAGCGCTGGCGATCTTCCGCTTTATCAATCGCGTCCGCGGTAGCGCCAATCATGGTGACGCCAAACTCGGCCAGCACGCCCTGGCGCTCCAGCTCCAGCGCGCAGTTCAGCGCCGTCTGGCCCCCCATAGTCGGCAGCACCGCGTCCGGCCGCTCTTTTTCAATGATTTTGCGCACCACTTCCCAGTGAATCGGCTCGATATAGGTGGCATCGGCCATTTCCGGGTCGGTCATGATGGTCGCCGGGTTGGAGTTCACCAGGATCACCCGGTACCCCTCTTCGCGCAGCGCTTTACACGCCTGCGCGCCGGAGTAGTCGAACTCACATGCCTGGCCAATCACAATCGGGCCGGCGCCAAGGATCAGGATAGATTTTATGTCGGTACGTTTTGGCATGAGGATGCTCCTGATTACTTAGCCTGAGAACGGAATGCGTTAATCAGTTCGATAAAGTGATCGAACAGCGGCGCGGCGTCGTGCGGGCCGGGGCTGGCTTCCGGATGGCCCTGGAAGCTGAACGCCGCTTTATCGGTGCGGTGAATGCCCTGCACGGTATGGTCGAACAGCGAGGTGTGGGTCACGCGCAGAGTAGACGGCAGGTTGCTGTCGTCCACGGCAAAACCGTGGTTCTGTGCGGTGATCATCACCGTATTGCGCTCGTGATCTTTTACCGGATGGTTGCCGCCGTGGTGGCCCAGCTTCATTTTTACCGTTTTCGCCCCGCTGGCCAGCGCCAGCAGCTGGTGGCCGAGGCAGATGCCGAACACCGGGATATCGGTGGTCAGGAACTGCTGAATGGCGCGAATCGCGTAGTCGCACGGTTCCGGGTCGCCCGGGCCATTGGAGAGGAAAATGCCGTCCGGGTTCATTTTCAGCACGTCGTCAGCCGGCGTCTGTGCCGGCACCACGGTCAGGCGGCAGCCGCGATCGACCAGCATGCGCAGAATGTTACGCTTCACACCGTAGTCATAGGCCACAACGTGATAGGGCAGCGCCTCGTCCTCCTGCTGCGCCGGCAGATCGCCGGCCAGCGTCCAGCTGCCCTGCGTCCAGCGGTAAGGGCTGTGGGTGGTCACCTCTTTCGCCAGATCCATCCCTTTCAGTCCCGGAAAGGCCTGCGCCTTTTGCAGTGCCAGAGCGGCATCCGGGCTCTCTCCGGCAATGATACAGCCGTTCTGCGCACCTTTTTCACGCAGCAGGCGGGTCAGCTTGCGGGTATCGATATCGGCAATCGCCACAATGTTGTGACGCTTCAGGTAAGCGGAGAGTCCCTCTTCACTGCGGTAGTTACTGGCGATCAGCGGCAGGTCGCGAATGATCAGGCCCTGGGCGTGTACCTGAGACGATTCTTCATCGGCGGCGTTGGTGCCGACATTACCAATATGGGGATAAGTGAGAGTGACAAGCTGGCGGGAATAGGAGGGATCAGTAAGGATTTCTTGATAACCGGTCATTGACGTGTTGAAAACGACCTCACCCACTGCCGACCCCGTTGCCCCGATGGCCCGACCGTGGAATTGGGTTCCGTCTTCCAGAACCAAGAGCGCTGACTTAATCAAAACATCCTCCAGGGGAATAAACAGTCATTATATTTGCATATTAATTCAGGATAACACCCTCTGACAAGGCAAAAACCGCCCGAACGGTCGATTTTTGGCAAATTGCGCGCATTCTAATGATCGTCCCGCCGGTTGTCTACCCTGAAGGCCATTTTTTCACTGACTTTTAATTAACTGGTGAATGAATTTCGACATTTATCGTAAAAAGACATGAAAACCAGGCGAATTAAACGGTTGCCTGCGCAGATAAATATTCAGATAAGCATCGGAGGGCAAAAAAACAGACCAAATGGTCAAAAATGGCTAAAAATAGATCGCGACAGGTACATAAAAGAGACAAAACAACAAGTAATAACAAACTAACAGAAAAAAAGAGAGATAACGGTCAAAATAAAAGGGCAATAAGCCTATTGCCCTGCTCAATCAACACATTACTGATTGAAATAACCACATCACAACGGTACGAAAACGCTAAATTTAGCGCAAATTAAGCACATCACGCATATCATAAAGCCCTGGTTTCTGACCATTTAACCACATTGCAGCACGAACAGCGCCTTTTGCAAAAGTCATCCGACTGGATGCCTTATGCGCGATCTCCACGCGCTCACCGTCGTCGGCAAACAGCGCGGTGTGTTCACCGACGATATCGCCGGCCCGCACGGTCGCAAAGCCAATGGTGTGCGCCTGGCGCTCGCCGGTGTGCCCTTCCCGGGTGTAGACCGCGCGATCGGCTAAATCCCACGCCATCGCGCCGGCAATCGCTTCGCCCATCGCCAGTGCGGTACCGGAGGGCGCATCCACTTTATGCCGGTGGTGCGCCTCGATGATTTCGATATCGCAGCTATCGCCCATCACTTTGGCCGCCTGTTCAAGCAGCGACAGCATCAGCGTAACCCCGACGCTAAAGTTGGCGGCAAAAACAATACGGGTGTCCGCTGCCGCCGCGCGAATGGCGGCCTTTCCCTGCTCATCAAAGCCGGTAGTGCCGATGATCATGCCTTTTTGCTCGCGGCGGCACACGTCCAGATAGGCCAGCGTCGCGTCCGGGCGGGTGAAATCGATAACGATGTCGACATCATCGACCACTGCCGCCAGATTGTCAGTCAGCGCCACGCCCAGACGCCCCACCCCGGCCAGCTCACCGGCATCACAGCCGATCAGCGACGAGCCGGAGCGCACCAGCGCCGCGCCAAGACTAACGCCCTCCGCCTGCTGGATAGCCTGAATCAGCTGTCGCCCCATACGGCCCGACGCCCCCACCACCGCCATGCGGATATTCTTCATAACTATTCATTCCTGTACTTTATGCATGCAAAGCTGACTCAGGTTAACCGGGCGGTAATCCCTGTGCCAGAGAAAAACGACGTGATAAGAATTTTAAGCCAGCGGCGGCGTATTATCAGTAAAACAGATGGATAAGGGGAGCGTCCGCCCGGCCTGCAGCCGGGCGGACAAGGGGAGGATTACTGAACCTGCTTCACCTCAACGCGAAGCGCCTTTGGCACTTCAAAAACGATGTTCTCTTCGCGGCCGCTGAGCTCAACGGCAGGTTCGCCGCCCAGCTCGCGCAGGCGGCTAATCACGTCCTGCACCAGCACGTCCGGGGCAGATGCCCCGGCGGTCACGCCCACGCAGGCCACGTCCTTCAGCCAGCTTTCCTGAATATCTTCAGCAGAATCAATCAGCTGTGCGCGCTTACCGGCGCGCTGGGCCAGCTCCGCCAGTCGGTTGGAGTTGGACGAGTTTTTCGATCCAACCACCAGCACCACATCCGCCTCTTCCGCCAGGCTGCGCACCGCTTCCTGCCGGTTGGTGGTGGCGTAGCAGATATCATCTTTACGCGGTCCGACGATGGTCGGAAAGCGCTGACGCAGCGCATCGATAACCGCAGAGGTGTCGTCGACCGACAGCGTGGTCTGGGTCATGAAGCACAGGTTCTGCTCATTTTTCACCTGCAGCCTGGCCACGTCCGCCGGTGACTCCACCAGATACATGCCGCCCTGCGGATTGCTGTACTGCCCCATGGTGCCTTCCACCTCCGGGTGACCGGCGTGGCCTATCAGGATCGCTTCGGTGCCTTTGCGGCTGGCGCGCGCCACTTCCATATGCACCTTGGTCACCAGCGGACAGGTGGCATCAAACAGCATGGTCAGCGCCCGCGCCCGCGCTTCGGCGCGCACCGCCTGCGACACGCCGTGTGCGGAGAAAATCAGGATCGCGCCGTCCGGCACCTCGGCGATCTCTTCGATGAAGATCGCCCCGCGCTCGCGCAGGCTGTTCACCACGTAGCGATTATGTACCACCTCGTGGCGCACGTAGATGGGCGCACCATACATCTCCAGCGCGCGCTCGACGATGCTGATTGCCCGATCCACACCGGCGCAAAAGCCGCGCGGATTAGCCAGCAGAATGCGCATGACTGGCCTCCTGTTCCGGGTCAATGTCCAGCACTTCAATATCAAAGTGGATGGTTTGGCCCGCCAGCGGATGATTAAAGTCGACGGTCACCGACTCGCCGGAGATATCGCGGATCACGCCCGGCATTTCATTACCGTCCATCCCGGTGAACAGCATGATGGTGCCCACTTCCGGCTCACCGGACTGCAGGAAATCCCGGCGGCTAAAGTACTGGATCAGGTCCGGGCTGGCGGCCCCAAAGGCCGCCTCCGGCGTCAGAGAAAAAGCGTGCCGGTCGCCAATCTTCAGCCCGACCAGCTGCGCTTCCAGATCGGCTGACAGTGAACCGTCACCAAGGCAAAACAGCGCCGGCTTACCGCTGTCGCGCGTCGATTCTGCGGTGGATCCATCCTCCAGCTTGAGAGTGAAGTGCACCAGTACGGCACTGTCCTGAACTACAGCCTGACTCATGAGTGACCTTTCTTATCAACCTGCTTTGTCCGCGAGGGGCTAAAGAACCCCTCCAGAACGATCATCGCCGCACCAATGCAGATAGCAGTATCGGCGATATTGAATGTCGGATAGTGCCAGTTGCCAACGTAAAAATCGATGAAGTCGACCACAAAGCCGTGCCAGAAGCGATCGAACAGGTTACCCAACGCGCCGCCAATGATCAGCGCCCAGGCAATATTACTCCACTTCTGCGTCGCCGCCGCGCGGTACATCATCACCAGCAGCACAACCACGATGGCGATGGCGATGGCGGCAAAAAACCAGCGCTGCCAACCGCCTTTGTCGGCCAGAAAGCTGAAGGCCGCACCGTAGTTTCGGGCATAAAACAGATTAAAGAACGGTGCCAGCGGGCGCGACTCACCCAGCTGGAACGTGCTAAGTACCCACGCTTTACTGCCCAGATCGATGATCAAAACCACCACCACCAGCCACAGCCAGCGCAATCCGGTCGAACCAAGAGGTCTTTTCATCAGGCAAACTTACGCTCTTCGCCGTCGCCGGCTACGTTAGTGACACAGCGGCCGCACAGCTCCGGGTGCGCCGCGCTCTGACCGATGTCGGTGGTGAAGTGCCAGCAGCGCGGGCACTTGTCGCCCTCGGCCTTGTGCAGCACCACCTTCAGTCCTTTCAACAGCTCGCTTTGCTGAGCCTCTTCCGGCGCCAGCGCGTAGTCCGCCACCTGCGCCGCCGAGGTCAGCAGCACAAAGCGCAGCTCGTCGCCCAGCGTGGCCAGCTTCGCCGCCAGCGGGGCATCGGCATACAGCGTCACGTTCGCTTCCAGCGCGCCGCCGATGCGTTTGTCCGCGCGCGCCTGCTCAATGACCTTGTTCACTTCGCCGCGCACTTTCAGCAGATCGTTCCAGAAAGCATCGTTCATCGCTTCGCCGTCCGCGAGGCCGAACAGGCCGTCGAACCACTCTTCGGTAAAGACATATTTCCCGCGCGCCCCCGGCAGCTGATTCCAGATCTCATCGGCCGTGAAGGACATGATGGGCGCCATCCAGCGAACCAGTGCTTCGGCGATATACCACAGCGCGGTCTGGCAGCTGCGGCGGGCGTTACCGTCGCTTTTAGCCGTATACTGGCGATCTTTAATGATGTCGAGATAGAACGAGCCCATTTCTACCGAGCAGAACTGCATCAGACGCTGCACCACTTCGTGGAAATCGTAGCGTTCGTAAGAGGCGACAATATCCTGCTGCGCCGCCAGCGCACGGCCCACCGCCCAGCGATCGACCACGACCATCGCTTCCGGTTTGACGATGTCGGTAGCCGGGTCAAAGCCTGCCAGGTTGGCCAGCAGGAAGCGCGCCGTATTGCGAATACGGCGATAGCTGTCGGCTGAACGCTTCAGGATCTCATCGGACACGGCAATCTCACCGGTGTAGTCGGTTGAGGCCACCCACAGGCGCAGGATATCCGCGCCCAGTTTGTTCATTACGTCCTGCGGGCTGACGGTGTTGCCGAGCGACTTGGACATCTTGCGTCCCTGGCCGTCAACGGTAAAGCCGTGGGTCAGCACCTGGCGATATGGCGCTTTACCCTTCATGGCGGTCGAGATCATCAGCGAAGACATAAACCAGCCGCGATGCTGATCGGAACCTTCCAGATACATATCCGGCGCATGACCGCCAAACTCCGGACGCGCATCGACCACCGAGTAGCTGGTAGAGCCGGAGTCAAACCAGACGTCGAGCGTATCCGGCACTTTGACGTAGCGATCGGCATCGTCACCCAGCAGATCGCGCGGTTCGAGATCCCACCACGCCTGGATCCCATCCTGCTCCACGCGCTGCGCCACTTTTTCCATCAGCACCAGCGTGTCCGGATGCAGTTCTTCCGTCTCTTTATGCACGAACATCGCCATCGGCACGCCCCAGGTACGCTGGCGGGAAATACACCAGTCCGGGCGGTTCGCCACCATCGACTCAATGCGCGCCTGACCCCAGTCCGGGATCCACTGCACGCCTTTGATCTCTTTCAGCGACTGCGCACGTAGCCCCTGCTGATCCATGCTGATAAACCACTGCGGCGTGGCGCGGAAGATGATTGGCGTTTTGTGGCGCCAGCAGTGCGGATAGCTGTGATGCAGCTTTTCGACGTGCAGCAGCGCGCCTTTCTCGCGCAGCAGCTCGACAATCTGATCGTTGGCTTTGAAGACGTTAACGCCGTCCAGTGTGGGATACGTGCCCGGCAGATAGCAGCCGTCCGGCCCCACCGGGTTGGCGGTTTCCAGACCGTATTTCTGACCAATCACATAGTCGTCCGGACCGTGGCCCGGTGCGGTATGCACCGCCCCGGTACCGGCGTCGAGGGTAACGTGCTCTCCCAGTACCACCAGCGAGTCGAGGGCGAGGAACGGATGGCGGAAGCGCTGCCGCTCCAGCGCCGCGCCCGTGCATTCGCCCAGCACGGTCCAGGCGGCAATCCCGGCGCGCTGCATCACGCTTTCCACCAGGTCTTTCGCCAGAATCAGCGCGCGGCCGTCGATCTGCACCAGCTGATAGATAAACTCCGGATGCAGAGAGATACCGCGGTTGGCCGGCATGGTCCACGGGGTGGTGGTCCAGATCACCAGCGAGATCGGGCCCTCCACGGCCGTGACACCGAATTGGGCGGCCACGGCGGCGACATCCCCGGCATTAAACATCACATCGATCGACGGCGACGTTTTGTCGTAATACTCCACTTCCGCCTCCGCCAGCGCCGAGCGGCAGTCCAGACACCAGTGCACCGGTTTGGCGCCTTTATGCAGATGCCCGTTACCGATGATTTTCGCCAGCGCGCGGATGATGTTGGCTTCGGTGTGGAAGTCCATGGTCAGGTAGGGGCGATCCCAGTCGCCCAGCACGCCGAGACGGATGAAGTCGGCTTTCTGCCCGGCCACCTGCTCGGCGGCATAGCGACGGCAGGCTTCACGGAACTCGGCCGCCGTAACTTTTTCGCCCGGCTTGCCGATCATCTGTTCCACTTTGTGCTCAATCGGCAGGCCGTGGCAGTCCCAACCCGGGACGTAGGGCGCATCAAAGCCCGCCAGCCCTTTGGACTTCACAATGATGTCTTTCAGAATCTTGTTAACCGAGTGACCAATATGAATGCTGCCGTTTGCATACGGAGGGCCATCATGCAGGATAAAGGTCTTTTTCCCTTTTTTGGCTTCGCGGATGATGCCGTACAGGTTGTCATCATGCCAACGTTGCAGCATTCCCGGTTCGCGCCTGGCCAGATCGCCACGCATGGGGAACCCCGTTTCCGGCAAATTCAGGGTAGATTTATAGTCACTCATCAGATTCTCGATTCCGTTTTTCGGTTCTTACACCGGTGTTTTTAGCCCGAAAAATTCGCGGGCCGTCACCACATCGTTGGCAATTTGCGTTGTTAACGCTTCAAGGGAAGGAAAACGCTGCTCATTCCGAATTTTTTGACACAATACGACTTCAATATGGCGGCCATACAGGTCCATTGCAACGTCCAGCAGATGAACTTCACACTGCTGACGCACGCCGGAGACCGTTGGCCGGGTGCCGATGTTGGCCACGCCCGGCAGCGGCAGCTCGCCCAGGCCGTGAACTTCGACCGCGTAAACCCCGTTAACCGGCACTACGCAGCGGCGCAGCGGGATATTGGCCGTCGGAAACCCAATGGTTCGCCCCAGCGCATCACCGTGCACCACGCGGCCTGACAGGCTAAACGGGTGGCCAAGCAGCGCCGCGGCCTGGTTGAGATCATCGTCCGCCAGCGCCTGACGCACGGCGGTGCTGCTAATCCGTTTGCCGTCGGCGCACCAGGTTTGGGTGCTGAAGACATCAAAGCCGAACTCATGCCCGGCCTGCTGCAGCAGTGGAAAATCCCCTTCCCGACCGGCGCCAAAGCGAAAATCATCGCCGACCACCAGCAGGCTGACGCCCAGCCGATCGACCAACAGATCGCGGATAAAGCTTTGCGCGGTGCGGGCGGCGAAGCGATGATCGAAGCGTACGCACAACACGGCATCCACCCCCGCTTCGGCCAGCCAGCGCAGCTTCTCGCGCAGGCGGGTTAGCCGCGCCGGAGCCTTATCGGCGGCGAACAGCTCCAGCGGCTGCGGCTCAAACAGCATCACCATCACCGGCAGGCCGCGCGCCTGTCCCTCGGCGCGAAGGCGATGAAGCAGCGCCTGATGGCCGCGGTGCACGCCATCGAAGTTGCCGATGGTCAGCACGCAGCCGCGGTGGTGCGCTCTCAGATTGTGTATGCCGCGTATCAACTTCATGGCTGGCTCAAATGGCTGGAAATCGGCGGATTATACCTTGTACAGCCGCGCAGGTTAACCCGCGAATGTGTCTTTGTTCACTCGCCGGCCGGTTTAGGCGCGGGATCGCGCCGAATGTTGTAAAAATTAACCCGAAACGCTGTATTCGCCCCCCCGATGCTGGTAGAATCCTGCGCCATCAAATACGTAATCAGGCGTTGTTCACGAAGCGGCGCTTATTTGCACAAATCCGTTGACAAAAGAAGGTTGAAAGGGCATAGTCCTCGGCCTTTGATTTGTCCTCATAGAACACATTTGGGAGTTGGACCTTGGCTAATATCAAATCAGCTAAGAAACGCGCCGTAACATCTGAAAAACGTCGCAAGCATAACGCAAGCCGCCGTTCCATGATGCGTACTTTCGTTAAGAAAGTATACGCGGCGATCGCAGCTGGCGACAAAGAAGCTGCACAGAAAGCATTTAACGAAATGCAACCGATCGTGGATCGTCAGGCTGCTAAGGGTCTGATCCACAAAAACAAAGCAGCGCGCCATAAGTCAAACCTGGTGGCGCAGATCAACAAACTGGCCTAATCGCCGGGTGTTGTACGCTTTGTAAGAAACCGCCCTCGGGCGGTTTTTTTTTACCTGCGGAATCGGCATCTGGCCGTCCGGCATCCCGCCTGTTGGGTCTGCAGACCGCTATCCGGCGACGAACAGCGCCGAAAAATCGGCCTGGCAAATCCGCTGCACCGCCGGATGCTGAATCATCCGTTCGGCAAAAATCACGTGATACTCCTCCATGACGTCGTCCAGCCGGCCAATCTCGACCACGCCTTCGCTGGCATAGGTATCGCTGGCGTAAAGCGAAGGGGTGACAAAAATGGCCTGGTGGGTCACGCCAAAGGCTTTCATCAGCGCCGCATCGTCAAATTCACCGAGAATATCCACCGCCAGCGACTGGGACGCAAACCAGTTGAGCAGCTTGCGCCCCAGCAGGGTTCGTCGGCCGGGGATCAGTAGGCGGCGCTGGGTCAGACAGGCGGGAAACGCCGCCTCAGGTAGCGGCTGCTGACACCAGAAGCTGACGCCGCACTCCCCCAGTTTCACCGAGAACAATCCCTCCTGCTGCGTGGAATCAATGGAGCAGTCGGAGAGGATCATGTCCAGCTTGTGCTGGCTGAGCTGCTCCAGCAGCATTTCGTGGGTCGACTCAAAGCAGCGCAGATGCAGCCGCTCTTCGGCGACTACCGCGGTCTCCAGCACCTGGCTGACCAGCCGCTTGGAGAGCGCATCGGCCACGCCCACGTCAAACAGCAAGCTAGCCTCTTTGCGGTAGTTAACGATATCCAGCATCTCCTGGCTGAGGATAAACATGCGATCGGCATAGCGGAACACCAGCTGCCCAAGCTCGGTCGGCTCCAGCCCGCGCCCGCGACGCTTGAACAGTTTACCGCGCAGGCGCTCTTCCAGCGCCTTGATCTGTCCGGTCACGGTCTGTGGCGCAAGGCAGAGCGTATTCGCCGCACCGACCACCGAGCCTTCGCGGCACACCTGCCAAAAATAGTAGAGATGATTAAAGTTGATATGCGACAACTGCACAGGCCAGCCTCCCCTCCGGCGGGCTCGCGCCCGCCGGTCACTTAACTCAGTTTGCGGCGCAGCATCAGGTAACCCAACACCGCCGACAGCACCGATCCCAGCAGAATCCCCAGCTTGGCAAGGGTAATCAGCTGCGCATCGCTATCACCAAACGCCAGCGAGGCGATAAAGATCGACATGGTAAACCCGATGCCGCACAGCATGCCTACCGCCAGGATATCGCTCATGCTGGCGCCCTGCGGCAGGGAAGCGATGCGCAGCTTCACCGACAGCCAGCAGAACAGCCCAATCCCCAGCGGTTTGCCCAGTATAAGTCCGGCCATGATCCCCAGCGGCAGCATCGAGAACAGGCTGTTGACCGATACGCCATCCAGCGAGACGCCGGCGTTGGCAAAGGCAAACAGCGGCAGGATCAGCCACTTCACCCACGGATGCAGCCCGTGTTCCAGCGTTTCCGCCGGGGAATGCCCCTGCTGTGCCTTCAGCGGAATAAAGAAGCCAATAATTACGCCGGCCAGCGTCGCGTGCACGCCGGATTTCAGTACCGCCACCCACAGCACCACGCCGACCGCCAGATAGAGCGCCGTATGGCGTACGTTACAGAGGTTCAGCACCGCCAACAGCGCGATGGCCACCGCCGCTACGCTGAGCGACAGTACCGACAAATCGCTGGTATAGAACAGCGCAATGATCACAATCGCGCCGAGATCGTCGATGATCGCCAGCGCCATCAGGAAGATCTTCAGCGCCGGCGGTACCCGGCTGCCCAGCAGCGCCAGCACGCCCAGCGCGAACGCAATGTCGGTTGCCGCCGGGATAGCCCACCCCTGACGCGCTACCGCATCCGCGCCGTTAAACAGCAGGTAGAACAGCGCGGGCACCACCATGCCCCCGAGCGCAGCAATCATCGGAAAAATCGCCCGATCGCGACTGGCCAGGGCGCCGATCGCCAGCTCGCGCTTCACCTCCAGCCCAATCAGCAGAAAGAAAATCGCCATCAGCGCGTCGTTCACCCACAGCAGCAGGTTTTTACTGATCTCGAGCGCGCCAAAGCGAAACTCTACCGGGGTTGAGAGCAGCGACTGATAACCCTGCTGCGTGCCATCGACGTTAGCCAGCAGCATCGCGAGTGCGGCGGCGATGATCAATACCACGCCTCCGGTAGCTTCGCTGGCCAGCCAACGCTTAATCTGTGCAGACATGACGGAATCCTTATCAAAAATCAGAGCATAGCCCTTGATAATACGCAGACGAACAGATCGTAAAAAGCAGATTATAATGCAGTATAGACTCGATTTAACCGAGTCTTCCACGCAAACCGGAGCCGGACGGCGGGCAAAAAAAAGGCCGGTAGTCACCGGCCTCTGTCTTCTGGATAGCGGCTTAGCGCGTCAGATCGTCAAAGAATTTTTTCACCCCGTCGAAGAAGCTCTTCGAGCGCGGGCTGTTTTTTTCACCGGACGGTCCGCCAAAGCTCTCTTCCAGCTCGCGCAGCAGCGCCTTCTGTTTATCATTCAGGTGAACCGGGGTCTCTACCACCACGCGGCACAGCAGGTCGCCCTGGCTGCCGCCGCGCACGGATTTCACCCCTTTGCCGCGCAGGCGGAACAGTTTGCCAGTCTGGGTCTCCGCCGGCACTTTCAGCTTCACGCGGCCATCCAGCGTCGGCACGTCAATTTCACCGCCCAGCGCCGCCATCGCAAAGTTGATCGGCACTTCACAGTAGAGGTTGTTGTCTTCCCGCTCAAAGATCGGGTGTTTTTTCACCGTCACCTGCACGTAAAGATCGCCGGCCGGAGCGCCGTGCTCACCGGCTTCCCCTTCACCGCTCAGGCGAATACGGTCACCGGTATCCACGCCGGCCGGAATTTTCACCGACAGCGTTTTGGACGTCTCAACGCGGCCGTGGCCGTGGCAGGCATTGCACGGATCTTTAATAACCGTACCGCGACCGTGACAGGTCGGACACGGCTGCTGCACGGTAAAGAAGCCCTGGCGCATATGCACCTGTCCCTGGCCGTGACAGGTCCCGCAGGTTTGCGGCTTGCTGCCGGCCTTCGCTCCGCTGCCGTGGCAGACTTCACACTCGACCAGCGTCGGGATGCGGATCTCTTTGGACACGCCGCGCACCGCTTCTTCCAGCGTTAATTCCATGTTGTAGCGTAAATCGGCACCGCGGGAAGCGCGCTGTTGCCGGCGTCCTCCGCCAAAGATGTCGCCGAATACGTCGCCAAAGATATCGCCGAAATCAGCCCCGCCGCCGCCGCCGAAACCGCCGCCAAAGCCGCCGCCGCCCATGCCGCCCTGCTCAAAAGCCGCATGACCGTACTGATCGTAGGCCGCGCGTTTCTGCTCATCGGTCAGGATCTCGTAGGCTTCCTTCACCTCTTTAAAAGTGGCTTCTGCTTCTTTGTTTCCGGGATTGCGGTCAGGATGGTACTTCATGGCCAGGCGTTTATAGGCCTTTTTGATTTCACGCTCTTCCGCATTTTTCGGAACGCCTAAAACCTCGTAATAGTCTTTTTTCGCCATTTTACTTAATCCAACCCTTTGAATCAGGTACTTATATAAGCGCACACGGGCGTGGGAGAGATCTCCTACGCCCGTGCTGGTTACCGGCGCCCATCCGGGCGCCGCGCCCGCTCAAGGGCGATTACTTCTTATCTTTTACTTCTTCGAATTCCGCGTCGACCACGTCGTCGTCTTTTTTCGCAGAAGCATCACCCGCGTCGGCGGCACCGGCCTGCGCCTGCGCGGCTTCCATCAGCTTACCGGAGACTTCCATCAGCGCCTGCATCTTGGCTTCGATTTCGGCCTTGTCCTCGCCTTTCAGCGCGGTGTTCAGCTCGGTCAGCGCGGCTTCGATCGGTGCCTTATCGTCGGCGGAAAGTTTGTCACCCACTTCATCCAGCTGCTTGCGGGTGCTGTGCGAGATCTGATCGCCCTGGTTACGGGTCTGCACCAGCTCTTCGAACTTGCGATCGGACTCGGCGTTAGCTTCCGCATCACGCACCATTTTTTCCACTTCATCGTCGCTCAGGCCGGAAGAGGCTTTGATGGTGATCTTCTGCTCTTTACCGCTGTTTTTGTCCTTCGCCGAGACGTGCAGGATACCGTCCGCATCGATGTCAAAGGTGACTTCGATCTGCGGCATACCGCGCGGCGCCGCCTGGATGCCGTCGAGGTTAAACTGACCCAGCGATTTGTTATCCGCTGCGCGTTTACGCTCACCCTGCACCACGTGGATGGTCACCGCGGACTGATTGTCCTCCGCGGTGGAGAACACCTGGCTGTGCTTGGTCGGGATCGTGGTATTCTTGCTGATAAGCGAAGTCATCACGCCGCCCATGGTTTCGATACCCAGCGACAGCGGAGTCACGTCCAGCAGCAGCACGTCTTTCACGTCGCCGGCCAGCACACCACCCTGCACCGCCGCACCCACGGCAACCGCTTCATCCGGGTTGACGTCTTTGCGCGGCTCTTTACCAAAGAACTCGGCCACTTTCGCCTGTACCATCGGCATACGGGTCTGACCGCCGACCAGAATCACGTCGTTAATGTCAGAGACGGACAGGCCGGCATCTTTCAGCGCCACTTTCAGCGGCTCAATCGAGCGGGTCACCAAGTCTTCCACCAGTGATTCCAGTTTAGAACGGGTCACCTTCAGGTTCAGGTGCTTCGGACCGGTGGCATCCGCCGTGATGTACGGCAGGTTGACGTCGGTCTGCTGCGCAGAAGAGAGCTCAATTTTCGCTTTTTCAGCCGCCTCTTTCAGACGCTGCATCGCCAGCGGATCGTTGTGCAGATCGATGCCCTGATCTTTTTTAAATTCCGCCACCAGATAGTTGATCAGGCGGCTGTCGAAGTCTTCACCGCCCAGGTGCGTATCCCCATTGGTGGCCAGCACTTCGAAGGTTTTCTCACCGTCTACTTCATCGATTTCGATGATGGAGATATCGAAGGTACCGCCGCCGAGGTCATAGACCGCGATGGTGCGGTTACCCTGGCCTTTATCCAGACCGTAAGCCAGTGCGGCGGCGGTCGGTTCGTTAATGATACGCTTCACTTCCAGACCGGCGATGCGGCCGGCGTCTTTAGTCGCCTGGCGCTGGGCATCGTTAAAGTAGGCCGGAACGGTGATGACCGCTTCGGTCACCGGCTCACCGAGATAATCTTCGGCGGTCTTCTTCATTTTCTTCAGCACTTCCGCAGAGATCTGCGGCGGCGCCATTTTCTGGCCCTTCACGTCCAGCCAGGCATCGCCATTGTCGGCGTTAACAATCTTGTACGGCATGATTTTGATATCACGCTGCACTTCTTCGTCCTGGAAGCGACGGCCAATCAGGCGCTTAATCGCAAACAGGGTATTCTGCGGGTTGGTGACCGCCTGACGTTTAGCCGGCTGACCTACCAGCGTTTCACCATCCTGCGTATACGCAATGATGGACGGCGTGGTGCGGTCGCCTTCGGCGTTTTCCAGCACGCGTGCTTTAGCGCCATCCATGATGGCCACACATGAGTTGGTTGTACCCAGGTCAATACCAATGATCTTACCCATCTAAACATCTCCCACGTAAATTCGTTTCATTCTTGATGAGACTTTAATAAGGGCGGAATAGCGCTTTTCAAGTCGACCACTCCGCTTTTTTTCAACCGTCTCAGCGTTGGATGAGAGATAAATGGGGCCGTATTACGGGGCATCAAGGGTGGGGAGAAAAAAATTTTTGCACGTGAGCCCCGCCCCCGACGGCCAGCGGTCAGGCCGCTGCGCGGCTCACCGCCAGAGCGGCCCGCGCCTGGCGCCGCCACAGCAGCGCCCCCAGCAGCGCTCCACCCGCCGCCAGCAGCAGCACGTAGCCAGCCGGCGCCAGCGGCGTTAACCGCAACAGCAGGGTCACGGCGATCGGCGTCAGCCCGCCAAAAATGGCATACGACACATTGTAAGAGAAGGCGATACCAGTGAAGCGAATTGCCGGCGGAAAGCGCTGTACCATCACCACCGGCACGACGCCAACAACGCCGACGCTAAAGCCGGCCAGCGCGTAGAGCAGAAACAGCCGCTCCGGCCACAGCGTTACGCCGATGAAAAACAGGCTGCTGCAGAGTCCCAGCAGCAGGCAGCCAAGCGTCAGTACCGGGCCACTGCCGACGCGGTCCGCCAGCCAGCCGGCGATGACGCAACCGGCAAGCAGGGCAAGGGTCGCCAGGGTATTGGCCTGCAGCGTCAGGGCTGCCGGCAGCCCTGCCAGCGTCTGCAGCAGCGTCGGCGCCATCAGGATCACCACCACAATGCAGGCCGAGAGCAGCCAGGTCAGGCACATTGCCACCAGCACGCTGCGCGCATGGCACAGCAGCACGTTTTTCAACGGCAGGCTCTCAGACAGCGCTTTTCGCGCCTGCAGCTCGCGAAACACCGGCGTCTCCTGCAGCCAGCGGCGCAGGTACATCGCCAGCAGGCCAAAACCGCCGCCGAGCAGAAACGGGATCCGCCAGCCGTAATCAGCAATCGCCTGCGGCGGCAGCAGCGTGGTGATCAGCGTGGCCACCAGCGAACCAAGCAGAATGCCAAAAGTCAGTCCGGCGGTAAGGGTGCCGCAGGCAAAGCCCATCCGCTGCGTCGGCACGTGCTCAGCCACAAACACCCAGGCGCCGGGGACTTCGCCGCCGATCGCCGCGCCCTGCAGCACGCGCATCAGCAGCAGCAGCAGCGGGGCCGCAATGCCCAGTGCGGCGTAGTCGGGCAGCAGTCCGATCACCAGCGTCGGCAGAGCCATCAGTAAGATACTCAGGCTGAACATCTTTTTGCGCCCGGCTTTATCGCCAAAGTGCGCCATCACGATGCCGCCGAGCGGGCGTGCCAGGTAGCCGGCGGCGAAGATGGCAAAGGTTTGCAGCTGACGCAGCCATTCGGGGATATCCGCAGGAAAAAAGCGCTCGCCGATCGTCGCGGCAAAAAACACAAAGATGATGAAGTCGTAGAATTCCAGCGCGCCGCCGAGGGCGGCCAGCGAAAGGGTTTTATAATCCTGCCCGTCGAGCGGGCGGTTGCCTGCTACTTCCATAATATGATGCCGATGTCCAGATTCTGGGTAAAATTTGCATCAGTATATGCGTAAAGCTGTATTTACGAAACAGACAACCGCGGACGAACTTAGCCGCTGCGCCGCGCGCTTTTCGGGCGAAAGGCGCTCACGACGGACTCGTGGGTCTCAACATAAGGCCCGTCCAGCAGCTGGATGCAGTAAGGCACGCTGGCAAAAATGCCGGGCACCCGCACCTGACCGTCGGCGTCTTTCACCCCCTCCAGCGTCTCTTTGATCGACTTTGGCTGACCAGGCAGATTGAGCACCAGCGACTGTTTGCGGATAACCCCCACCTGGCGGGACAGGATCGCCGTGGGCACAAAATGCAGGCTGATTTGGCGCATCTGTTCACCGAAGCCGGGCATGTCTCGGTCGGCAACCGCCAGCGTGGCGTCCGGGGTCACGTCGCGCCGGGCCGGGCCGGTGCCGCCGGTGGTCAGCACCAGATGGCAAAAACGCTCGTCCACCAGCTCACAAATCGCCTCTTCAATCAGCGGCTGCTCGTCGGGCACCAGTCGGGTTTGGAGCGTGTACGGGGAAGCCAGCGCCTGGCTGAGCCACCCCTCCAGCGCCGGAATGCCCTGATCCTGATAGAGGCCGTTGGCGGCGCGGTCAGAGACGGAGATAAGGCCAATTCGTAAGGTATTCATCATAGAGATCGCTACACAAAAGAGTGACGCAGGCAGGCTGCGATCGGGGGATAGGCTGAGGATACACGATGGGCGCGCGTTACGCATCGCCGGGATGCTGCCGCGGCCGGTCGGCCACGGCAGAACAGACCATTACAGCAGATCGGCAATCATCTTCTCAAGTTTACCCTGATCCACGGCGAAATTACGGATGCCCTGAGCCAGTTTATCCACCGCCATCGGATCCTGGTTGTGCTGCCACAGGAATTCGGATTCGGTCATTTTTGCCGGACGGGCCTTCACATCACCGCGATAGCTCAGCATGCGCTCGACGCTGCCCTCGCTCTCCGCCAGCTCTTTCAGCAGGTTCGGGGAGATGGTCAGGCGATCGCAGCCGGCCAGCGCGAGGATCTCACCGACGTTACGGAAGCTGGCGCCCATCACCACGGTCTCGTAGCCGTGCTGTTTGTAGTACGCGTAAATTTCGGTAACCGATACCACGCCCGGATCTTCCTGCGGGGCATACTCTTTCTTGTCGGTATTGGCTTTGTACCAGTCGAGAATACGACCGACAAACGGTGAGATCAGGTAGACGCCGGCCTCGGCGCAGGCGCGCGCCTGGGCGAAGGAGAACAGCAGGGTCAGATTACAGTTGATCCCCTCTTTTTCCAGCTGCTCAGCGGCGCGAATACCCTGCCAGGTGGAGGCCAGCTTGATCAGGATGCGATCGTTGCTGATACCGGCGTCGTTATACAGTTTGATCAGGCTACGCGCCTTGGCGATGCTGGCTTCGGTATCGTAGGAGAGGCGCGCGTCCACTTCGGTGGAGACCCGGCCCGGAACCAGCTTCAGGATCGCCAGGCCGATGTTCACCGCCAGCTTGTCCGACGCGTGCTGGATTTGTTCGTCTTTATCGCTGCTCTGCTCGCGCGCCCAGCTGATGGCTTCATCAATCAGTTTGCGGTATTCCGGGATTTGCGCGGCGTTAAGAATCAGAGAAGGGTTGGTGGTAGCATCCTGCGGCTGATACAGCTTCATCGCGGCAATGTCACCGGTATCGGCCACTACGGTGGTCAGTTGACGCAGGGAAGTAAGTTTGTCCGTCATTGTGTCATTCTCATCTTGGTAAGTGTCGGGTCGTTGAAAATGCTATCCCGGATAATATCACGCGGCGGACGCGGCGCAAGAAGAGGCTGAACCGATAGCGCCGCCGGCACCGGCCCGACTGACTGCCCTGCCCGTTTGCAGCGATGTGTCATTCTTATCGCCTTTTTTGCTACAGTAGCGTCCTCGTTCAGGCGCAAAAAAGGATATCACGATGTTAATGGTCATCTCACCGGCCAAAACGCTGGATTACGACAGCCCACTGGCGACCCAACGCTACACCCAGCCCGCGCTGCTCAAAGAAGCGCAAACGCTCATTAACATCACACGCGATCTCACCCCCGCGCAGGTAGCCAGCCTGATGCGCATCAGCGACAAGCTGGCCGGCCTGAATGCCGCCCGCTTTCACGACTGGCGGCCCGAATTCACCCCGGACAACGCCCGTCAGGCGATACTCGCCTTTAAAGGCGACGTATACACCGGACTGCAGGCGGAGACCTTTAGCGAAGCGGATTTTGATTTCGCCCAGCGCCATCTGCGCATGTTATCCGGCCTGTACGGCGTGCTGCGCCCGCTGGATTTAATGATGCCCTACCGGCTGGAAATGGGCACCAGGCTCGCTAACCCGGCCGGGAACGATCTCTATCACTTCTGGGGCGAGACGCTGACCGAAACGCTAAATGCCGCGCTGGCGGAACAGGGCGATGACGTACTGATCAACCTGGCGTCGGATGAGTATTTTAACGCGGTCAAGCCCGACGTACTGAACGGGCGAATTGTGAAGCCGGTATTCCTCGATGAGAAGAACGGTAAATTCAAAGTGATCAGCTTCTACGCCAAAAAAGCCCGCGGATTGATGAGCCGCTACATTATCCAGCAGCGCCTCACGCGACCGGAGCAGCTCACCGCGTTTGATGTTGACGGCTACCGTTTTGACGCCGACGCCAGCCAGCAAGATACGCTGGTGTTCAGGCGTAATGAACGCGCCTGAGCAACCGCAGGCCGCGCCACCGCGCGGCTTCCCCGGCGCTTCCCGTGCGGACAGATAAGCCAGACAGATCCTCCCAATAAGTGCCGAAACATTGCCAAAAGACCTTTATTAAACATCGCATTTGATAATTTTAAAAACTATTTTCTCGCTTTTAACGTTGCCACTTATTTATTCTCCCCCTTATTCATGGCGCAGGTTACACTCGACTGCGTTGCCGCTGACCGCTTTTTTGTGCAGATTATACCGTCGCTCGTCATCCGGCAGAGAATGACCTACATAGTTAACGCGTTTCAATTATCGCCCTCTTACTCTTCAATGCCTGTGGCAGGATATGATTATGCGTGTGTTACTCAGTCTGACTCTTTTATTCATGATACTCTTCAGCGCCCCTGGGCAGGCATTTACCTGCCGGGTGGTGGGCGGCGGCGCCATTGGCCCGGGGGGATCTCTCCGACCGGTCGATGTGAGCGTCCACCTGGGACCGGTGATTTCTCAAGGTAGAAATTTAGTTGTCAATATGCAACAAGTTACCTGTACTAATGATGTCTCTAGCTGGAAGGATTTTTTAACGCTGGACGGAAGCCTGGCGCTGTCGCCAACGTATTTTAGCGGCATCAACGCGGAGTTTAATATTAACGGTTCGGTTAATAATAACGTTACGGGTTATGAGGTAATGAGCGCCACTCAGCGGGAAACGCTCCCGATTAATATTGTTGCCTCGATTATTTTAGATAAAAATCCTCATCGGGATATCGTGATTCACCAGGGCGACGTACTTGCGCAGTTCAATTTCATGCAATCGAACGATCAGCCCGGATGCCCCAACTGCGGTCCCTATCGTTGGCGTATTGTCGCCGGTAATGATGCTTACTACGTCACCACCTCCTGTACCATCAATGAAGGCGAAAAGATGCTGGTCAACTTTAATGACGTGAATCCCAGGCTGATTAACAGCGATCCGCAGGGTAGCGCGTACCAACAGCTGCAGCCGCTGCGCTATTACTGCGAGGGCAGCAGCGCGACGCAGGATATTGAAATTCGCCTGATCGGCACCGGCGCGAACTTCTCCTCCCGCTATATCGCTACCAGTAATCCCACACTGGGCATCGCCATGCTGTACAACAATGCCGTTGTCGCGCCGGGCGAGACGTTTGCGACCCGCATCGTCGGGGGGAGCGGCAGCGATAATGTGACGTTCGCGCTGGTTAAAGCCCCGGGATCGACGCTGCAGGCCGGTCCCTTTACCGGCTCGGCGACGCTGATCGTCAGCGCGCCCTGAGGCGCACCGCCTAACGCGGTGCCGGCCACCGGAACAGCGCGTGCCCGGGCGGCCGGTACCGCGGCTACTGCTGCTGCTGCAGGAGAAATGCCCGCAGCGGCGCGAACGAAGCCGGCAGGGTGTCAGAGAGCAGCGGCAGATCGACGCGATCGGCCAGCGCCGCCGGCAGCGGCAGCGACTGCCCGAGAATCGCATCCACGCTCTCTTTAAACTTCGCCGGATGGGCGGTGCCGAGGAACAGGCCATATTCACCGTCCTGCAGCTGATCGCGCAGCAGGCGCCAGGCAATGGCAGCGTGCGGCTCTGACACGTAGCCCAGCCCGGCCAGCTCGCGCATTGCCGCCTGCGTGGCCTCATCAGTAACGGCACCAAAACCGAGATCGCTCAGCCGCCAGGTTTTGCGGCGGAACAGCTCTTCCACGCGCGGCCAGTTATTTGGCTGGCTGACGTCCATGGCGTTGGACAGCGTCGCTACGGTGCGGTGCGGTCGCCACTCACCGTCGGCGAGAAAGCGCGGTACGGTATCGTTAGCGTTGGTGGCGGCAATAAACCGCTTCACCGGCAGCCCCAGCGCTTTGGCCAGCAGGCCGGCGGTCAGATCGCCAAAGTTGCCGCTGGGCACCGAAATCACCAGCTGGTTACGCTTCTCCTGCGGCAGCTGGGCTACCGCTTCAAAGTAGTAGCACACCTGCGCCAGCAGGCGACTGATGTTGATCGAGTTCGCCGAATTCAGGCCGATTGCCTGCTTTAGCGCTTCATCGTCAAAAGCCTGTTTAACCAGCGCCTGACAGTCGTCGAAGTCGCCCTCCACCGCAATGGTCTGGATATTGCCGCCGAGCGTACAGAACAGTTTCTCCTGCAGCGGGCTAATCTTGCCCTGCGGGTAGAGAATCACCACCCGCACATTGTCCATGCCGTAAAACGCGTGCGCCACGGCGGCGCCGGTGTCCCCGGAAGTAGCGGTCAAAATGGTAATCTGCTCATCCGCGCCGCTGACAAAGGCCAGCATTTGCGCCATAAAGCGGCCGCCAAAATCTTTAAACGCCAGCGTTGGGCCGTGGAACAGCTCAAGACAAGCAATGTCGTCGGTGACCGCCGCCACCGGGGCCGGGAAGGCAAACGCCGCGGCAACGCGCTGCTGCAGCTGCGCCGGCTCAATTTCATCACCAATGAACGCCGACAAAATTTTGCTGCTGCGCGAGACGAAATCCATCTCCAGCAGGGCATCAATGTCCGTCGACTCAAACGCCGGCAGCTCCAGCGGGAAAAACAGCCCCTGCTGTTGGCCCAATCCCTGCTTCACCGCCTGGGCAAAGCTGACCTGCTCGTTGTGATCTTTAAGATTATACAGTTTCATGCGTTATCCCAGTTGTCGTGCGCCAGCCCTGTCCAGCCGGCAGATATGAACAAACCCTTCTTCGTTCTGCAAATAGTGCTGCTGCAGCCACTGCGCCATCCGGTGGGCAATCGCCGGATCGTCGCAAACGGCAAACAGCGTCGGCCCGGAGCCGGAAATGCCGCAGGCCAGCGCGCCCATGTCGCGCGCCGCCCGCCGGGCGTCGGCGAAGCCCGGCAGCAGCTGGGTGCGATAGGGTTCCGCAATCACGTCTTGCATCAGCGTCGCCGCCAGCGCCGCCTGCCCGGTGTGGCAGGCGTGAATAAAGCCCGCCAGATAGCGACCGTGCTGGATACAGGTCTCTTTGCGATACTGCGCAGGTAAAATGGCCCTGGCCTCCGCCGTAGACACCTTGATCCCCGGATAGGCCATCACCCACAGCCAGTCATCAAACGCCGGCACCGGCTGGCTGATAATGCCGTTCTCCTCCAGCATCAGCTGCAGGCCACCGAGGAAGCACGGCGCAACGTTATCGTAGTGCACGCTGCCGGAGATGCGCCCTTCCAGCTCTCCCATCAGCGCCAACAGTGCGGTATCGCTCAGCGGATTACCGCAGTGTACGTTCATCGCCATCAGGCCCGCCACCACCGAGCAGGCGCTGGAACCGAGGCCTGAGCCAATCGGCATATTTTTTTCCAGCGTCATCGCCACCGGCACCCGCTCGCCGATCGCCTCACAGAAGCGATCCCAGCACTGCCAGACAATGTTCTGCTGCGGCTCGGTCGGCAGCTTGCTGACAAAACGCCCCTGATTGGTCAGCGAGAAGCGATCGGCCGCTGCAACGGTCACGCAGTCGCCGAGCAGCGAACCGTCGATCGGCGACACCGCTGCGCCTAACACATCGAACCCGACGCTGACGTTGCCAATCGACGCCGGGGCATAAATTTTCACCATGTTATACCCCCAGCTTCCAGGAGAGCGTGCGCAGCAGATCGGCAAATACTCCGGCCGCCGTCACGTCGTTGCCTGCGCCATAGCCGCGCAGCACCAGCGGGATTGGCTGATAGTAGCGGCTGTAAAACGCCAGCGCATTCTCACCGTTTTTCACTTTATGTAGCGGATCGTTACCGTCAACCGCAGCGATCTTCACTACGCAGCGACCGCCCTCTTCGATTGCGCCAACAAAACGCAGCACCTTGCCTTCATCCCGCGCGTTGGCCACCCGGGCGGCAAACGCGTCATCCAGCTCCGGCAGACGCTGCATAAAAGTATCGACGTCCGGAATATCCAGCAGCGCCTGTGGCAGCATCGGCGCCATCTCCACGTCCTTGAGCTCGAGCTGCCAGCCCGCCTCACGGGCGAGGATCAGCACCTTGCGCGCCACGTCCATTCCGGACAGATCGTCGCGCGGATCCGGCTCGGTGTAGCCCAGCTCGCGCGCCAGCCGCGTGGCCTCTGACAGGGTCATGCCCTCATCGAGCTTGCCAAAAATAAACGACAGCGATCCGGATAAAATGCCGCTAAAACGGATCAGCTCATCGCCGGCGTTGAGCAGGTTCTGCAGATTCTCAATCACCGGCAGACCGGCACCGACGTTGGTATCGTAGAGAAATTTACGCCGCGATGCCGCCGCCGCCGCGCGCATCTGCTGATAATACGCCCAGGAGTCGGTGTTGGCTTTTTTGTTTGGCGTCACCACGTGGAAGCCATCGGCGAGGAAATTCGCGTACTGGCTGGCAATCGCCTGCGACGAGGTGCAGTCCACGATTACCGGGTTCAGCAGATGATACTCTTTCACCAGCCGGCTGAGATGGGCGGCACTGAACGGCTGACTGGCCTGCGCCAGCGCCGACTGCCAGTGCTCAAGATCGATGCCGTGCACGTGGGTGATCATGGCCCGCGAATTGGCGATCCCGCACACCCGCAAATCGATATGCTTCTGCTTCAGCCAGGCCTGCTGGCGATGCAGCTGCGCCAGCAGCGCCGCGCCAACGCCGCCGACACCGACCAGAAACACTTCGATCACCTGATCGGTATTGAACAGCATCTGGTGCACCACGCGCACGCCGGTGGTGGCATCGTCGTTTTTCACCACCACCGAAATTGAGCGCTCGGAAGAGCCCTGGGCGATAGCCACAATATTGATATTGGCGCGCGCCAGCGCCGAGAAAAACTTAGCCGAAATCCCGCGCAGGGTGCGCATGCCGTCGCCCACCACCGAGATCACCGCCAGCTGCTCGGTGACGTCCAGCGGCTCCAGCAGGCCGTCTTTGAGCTCCAGGTAGAACTCCTCCTCCAGCGTGCGGCGCGCGCGTGCCAGTTCGCTCTGCGGCACGCAGAAGCTGATGCTGTACTCCGACGAAGACTGGGTGATCAGCACCACCGAAATGCCGGCGCGGGACATGGCGGCAAAGACGCGGGCGGCCATGCCGACCATACCCTTCATCCCCGGACCGGAGACGTTAAACATCGCGAGGTTGTTCAGGTTGGTAATGCCCTTCACCGGCATCGCCGCATCGCTGGCCGCGGCGCCAATCAGCGTGCCGGGCGCCTGCGGATTCGCGGTATTTTTGATAAGGCAAGGGATCTGGAACTGGGCAATCGGGCTGATGGTGCGCGGATGCAGCACCTTGGCGCCAAAGTAGGAGAGCTCCATCGCCTCCTGGTAGGACATGGATTTCAGCAGTCGCGCATCCGGCACCTGACGCGGATCGCAGGTGTACACCCCATCGACATCGGTCCAGATCTCACAGCAGTCGGCGCGCAGGCAGGCGGCCAGCACCGCCGCCGAATAGTCGGAGCCGTTGCGTCCGAGGACCACCAGCTCACCGCGCTCGTTACCGGCGGTAAAGCCGGCCATCAGAATCATGTTGTCTGCCGGGATCTGGCTGGCGGCGATGCGGCGGGTTGATTCGGCAATATCGACGGTTGATTCAAGATAGCTGCCTGACGCCAGCAGCTTCTCCACCGGGTCAATCACGCTGACCCGGTGCCCGCGCGCGCGCAGCAGGGCGGCCATGATGGCGATTGACAATTTTTCACCGCGGCAGATTATCCCGGCGTTGACGCTATCCGGACACTGCCCCAGCAGGGTAATGCCGTGCAGCACCTGCTTCAACTGAGCAAACTCCGACGCCACCACCGCCTGTAGCGGCGCCAGTTCAAATTCCGGCTGCGCCCCGGCCAGTCCGGTCAGCAGTTCGGCAAAAATACGTTCGGCGTCGCTGATATTGGGCTGTGCGTCCTGACCGCTCAGGGTTTTCTCAATCATCGCAACCAGATGGTTAGTGATTTTTGCCGGGGCGGAGAGGACGGTAGCCACCTGCCCCTGGCGGGCATTACTCTCCAGAATGTCGGCGACGCGTAAAAAACGCTGCGCGTTTGCTACCGACGTTCCACCAAATTTCAGCACTCGCATGGTCAAATCTCTCCTGATTTTTGCCGAAAAAAAAGCCCGCACTGTGAGGTGCGGGCTTTTTTTTTTCTTTTTCCTGGTATGCGTCAGCCCGCACCGTTACCTGAGGTAATGGTGGTGGTAATAATGGTAGTCATGTTCAGGCTGTCAGTACGCATGGTTGGATTTATCGTCTGTCTGTCATTGAATCTGTCTTGTCCAGAAGTAAAGCAAAGTGAGAACCATGTCAATTTTTTTATCCCCCGCCGCCCGACCGCGCGGCAGCAAAGCGCGCGCCCCGCTGCGCCGCACACTTCCCCGCTATGCTGGTGACGCGACAATGTGCAATAAAACATGTCGCCTTGAAACGGTCATCCAGCATTTTTATCTATAAGATTTTTTTCTATGTCGTGCAGCAGGCGGTGCAGCATCGCGCTGTCCCGCTGTTCCAGCAGGCCCAGCCGCTGCTGTAGCCAGTCCGCCAGCTTGATATCGTCCGCGACCGCCAGCCGCGTTAACAAGCCCTGGCAGCGCGCGCGCAGCGCCTGCAGCTGAGCCGCATCGGCCGCTGGCGCCACCGCCGGCTGCACCTGCCGCAGCGACGAGAGCTGATAGCAGAATACCATCACTGCCTGTGCCAGATTGAGCGACGGATAGTCCACCGCCATCGGCACGCCGGTCAGCAGGTCCACCTGCGCCAGCTCATCATTGCTCAACCCACTGTCTTCACGGCCAAACACCAGCGCGACCCGTTCGACCCACTGGCTCTTCTCGCGCAGGATAGCCTCCGTTTGCTGCGGGGTGGCGTAATAGTGAAAGCGAGCACGGCTGCGCGCGGTGGTCGCCACGCTGAAATCAACGTCGCCCAGCGCCGCAGCCAGCGTTGGCCAGTGGCTGGCCTGCTCGAGGATTTCGGTGGCACCGTGCGCCACCCGCCGGGCCGCCGGATCGCGGTGGGCCTCACTGTCCACGATCCGTAATTCGCTAAAGCCCATGGTTTTCATGGCGCGTGCGGCGGCACCGACGTTTTCGGCACGCGCCGGCGAGACCAGAATGAGAGGAAAATGCATATCGCCCCTAAATAACGGTAGGTAAAGCGGTCAGTGTACTGCGTTGTACGGGGGGGTTAACAGCAACAAAGTCAGTGTTAACATTTAATTAACAGGCATCCGTCTGTTGGATAATGGCAATCACCCCCTGACTGCAGCGACAAATTATACAAGAGCAAGGGTTCGCGATGTTTTATTTAAAAAATTGTTATTATTCATTTAGATAATCAGACTAAAAAAACAATATCATCAGTAAACTGATGCAGTAAGCTGAATCGTCACATCCGCGTGATCAATCTGGTGCTAACCTCGCATACCGATGAGCGTTTTTCACCAAAGTGTTATCGTGCTACACTGAGTTTTGATATAAGTCAACGAGGCGTTATTTTACCCTCACCGGGTGTAGACCCTGCTGTTATCTCGCTGTTAATACGGTTAGGATATACCCCGATCAAAGACTGACTGACAGGTAGCGTTTACGGTAATCGTCCTGTTTCGAATTGTTGGCAATTTCAGGTAGCGAACTGATGCAGACCCCACACATACTTATCGTTGAAGACGAGTTAGTGACTCGCAACACTCTCAAAAGTATTTTTGAGGCTGAAGGCTACATGGTCCATGAAGCAACGGACGGTGCCGAAATGCACCAGATCCTTACCGATCATGATGTTAATCTGGTGATCATGGACATCAACCTGCCGGGCAAAAACGGGCTGCTGCTGGCGCGCGAGCTGCGCGAACAGGCCAACGTCGCGCTGATGTTCCTCACCGGCAGAGACAATGAAGTGGATAAAATCCTCGGCCTTGAAATCGGCGCCGATGATTACATTACCAAGCCGTTTAATCCGCGTGAGCTGACCATTCGCGCACGCAATTTGCTGTCGCGCACCATGAACCTGGCGCCGGTCGGTGACGAGCGACGCACCGTTGAAAGCTATAAGTTTAACGGCTGGGAGCTGGACATCAACAGCCGCTCTCTGGTCAGCCCGCAGGGCGAATACTACAAGCTGCCGCGCAGCGAGTTTCGCGCAATGCTGCATTTCTGTGAAAATCCGGGCAAGATCCAGACCCGCGCCGATTTGCTGAAAAAAATGACCGGCCGCGAGCTGAAGCCACACGATCGCACCGTCGACGTCACCATTCGCCGCATCCGCAAGCATTTTGAATCGGCACCGGACACCCCCGAAATCATCGCCACCATTCACGGCGAAGGCTATCGCTTCTGCGGTGACCTGCAAGAGTAACGGCTTACGTTATGCCCAGGCGCAGGCGCGTTCGTGCGCCTGGTAACCTGCACCGGTATTGACGTTTTACCAGCGAAATCTACAATCCGCTCATCACTCGCCGTTGCCAGCCCGCCAGGGCATGATCGGGACGGCACTCAGCGCATTTTTAGGTGATCCTTCAATCACTTTGTCTGAGTAAGTGAGATACACCAGCGTGTTTCTTCGGCTGTCATAGAACCGAACCACCTGAAGCTTTTTAAAGATCAGGGAGGTGCGCTGGCGAAAAACGACGTCTCCCTGAGCCTTTCCCTGTGCAACCTTCTCGCTAAGCGAAATGGGGCCGACCTGCTGGCAGGAGATAGCTGCATCGGCAGTATCTTCCGCCAGGCCCAGTCCTCCCTTGATTCCGCCGGTCTTGGCGCGACTGATATAACAGGTAACATTTTTTATCTCAGGGTCGTCGAACGCTTCGACAACGATTTTGTGGTCGGGGCCAAACACTTTGAACGCTGTATCTACGGAGCCAATTTGCTCCGCCAGGCTCGTGCACGAGACAAACAACAGGGACGTGATTAGTGCATTTGAACATAGTTTCATATTGTTACCATTGAAATTTAAATAGATGTCAATGTAATGTTGAGCGACGGATTGAGATGTAATTCTCATCTCTGTCATTCCGTAATGCGATAGAGCATGAAACAACAAACAAAATTCAGTACTGGATTTTGGTCTCACGCTATCATTCGTCAGCTTTACATCATCGCACCAATCATTAAGTATTCGAGGACGAGTTATGGATCAAGCCGGTATCATTCGCGATTTGCTTGTTTGGCTGGAGAGCCACCTGGACCAACCTTTGTCGCTGGATAACGTCGCGGCTAAGGCAGGCTACTCAAAATGGCATCTGCAACGTATGTTTAAGGATGTCACCGGTCATGCAATTGGTGCTTATATCCGCGCGCGCCGCCTGTCAAAAGCGGCGGTAGCCCTGCGTCTGACCAGTCGACCGATCCTGGACATTGCCCTCCAGTATCGCTTCGACTCCCAGCAGACGTTTACGCGCGCCTTTAAAAAACAGTTTTCTCAGACGCCGGCCTGGTATCGCCGCGCGCCGGAGTGGAACGCCTATGGCATTCGCCCCCCGATTCGTCTTGACGGTGATTTCACGCTGCCACAGGCCACCTGGGTGACGCTGCCGGAAATTCACCTGATCGGTCAAACACAAAGCTACACCTGCGTACTGGAGGAGATCTCCGCCTATCGCGATGAGATGCGCATGCATTTCTGGCATCGCTTTCTCAGCGATGCGGAGATGCTGCCGGCGGTGCTCTACGGGCTGCATCAGTCTCGCCCCAGCGCAGAGAAAGATGATGAGCAGGAGGTGCTTTACACCACCGCCATCGCCGCCGGGTCGCAAGATATGCCCTTCTGCAATACGCACGATATCACGCTGGAACCGGGTGATTACGTGCAGTTCAGCTTTGAGGGAAGCCGCAAGGACCTGCAAGCATTCATCCTGACGCTCTACGGCACCTGCATGCCCATGCTCGGGCTGACCCGCCGCGCGGGCTGCGACATTGAACGTTTTCATACGCCGGGAGGGAAGCGTCGCCCTGCTCCTCCCGACGTGCTTCGCTGTGATTATCTGATTCCGATTCGCCGCTAAGCGGGTGAGGAAGCAGGCCGAAAGCGATCGACATCGCTTTCGGTTTTTTTAACGCTGCAGTTCGTCCAGCGCCGCCTCCTGCAAATGGGAAATATCCCCGGCCATCTCCACAATCCAGCCGGCTGCCAGCCACGCACTGTGCTGGTGATCCACCCGCGACAGCGAGCAGTTCCGCAGACGCAGACGCCGTTCGGCATACGCCGGCAGGCCGAGAATCGTGCTGACCAGCACCCCCAGCGCCATACCGTGACTCACCAGCAGCGGGCGGCTACCGGCGGGCAACGCCAGGCAGGCATCCAGCGCGTCGTGCATACGGCTCGCCAGTTCGCTCATGGATTCGCCGCCGGGGATCCGCCCCCCCTCAGTGCCGTTCACCAGCGCGCGACGCCACGCTTCTTCCTCGTCGGTCAGCGCGTCCAGCTGACGCTGTTCCAGCACGCCCATATTCAGTTCGCGCAGGCGCGGATCCAGCCGCAGATCGCAGCCGCAGGCATCGGCAATAATCTCGCCGGTGCGACGGGTCCGGCCCAGATCGCTGGCAATCACGTGGGTGATCCCAAGCGACCTGACCCGCGCGGCGACCTGCTGCGCCTGACGCTCTCCGAGGGCGGTAAGCGCACTATCAGACTGCCCCTGAATACGGCGGGCGGCGTTCCAAAGGGTTTCGCCGTGGCGAACCAGATAGACCTGTAGCATAGTAATTTCCGTTATACTGCGAGCAAAATTGGAAGAGGACTCACACCATTATGGTTCATATCGTCGCGGCCACCACCAATCCGGCTAAAATCAGCGCCATCACGCAGGCATTCCACGACATCTTCGGCGTCGGATCCTGCCACATTGAGGGGGTGGCGGTCGACAGCGGCGTGGCCGCCCAGCCGCTTAGCCAGCAGGAAACGCGAACCGGCGCACGAAATCGGGTGCAGCAGGCGCGCGAAGCCCGGCCGACAGCTGACTTCTGGGTAGCAATTGAGGCCGGTATTGAAGGGGATGAGGCGTTCGCCTGGGTGGTGATTGAAGATCGTCGGCAGCGCGGTGAGTCGCGCACCGCCAGCTTTACCCTGCCGCCGATCGTCATGGCCGGCATTGCCGCCGGACGCGAGCTGGGCGATGAAATGGCGCGCCTGACCGGCATCGATAACATTAAGCAGCAGGGCGGTGCCATCGGGGTGTTCACCGGCGGCCGCCTGACCCGCAGCAGCGTCTACCACCAGGCGCTGCTGCTGGCGCTCAGCCCGTTCCACAACGCCTTCTGGCAGCAGTAAGGCTACGCGTCAGGCAGCAGCTGCGCCGCCAGCCAGGCTTTCAGATCCGGCGGCGCGCTTTTCAGGCTGTTAGAACCGCGGGTAATGGTGGCGATGCCGGTGCCCAGCGCGTTTTTTAATTCACGCTGGCTGAGCTCCCCACGCATCAGCTCTTCAATGATCCGCAGGCGGGTGCCGAGCGCCTCCCGCTCATCCGGGGTTAACATCAGCTGCAGCAGCGGCAGATGCAGATCCTGCTCGCTGGCCTGCACCAGCAGTTCGACAAACCGCAGCCAGTCGGCGCCCAGCGGTTCGGCCGTAACGGCGATCGGAGATTGTTGATTCATGGCCATGCCATCCTGTCATACTCACAAACTAGTACAGCAGCATAGCACAGCCCGCGCAGAATCAATACCGGCTCTGCCACTCGTTCTCGCTCAGCAGCGCATCATGACGATCCATAAAGTGGCGATAGTAAGCATCATAAGCCAGCACGTTTTTCACATAGCCCCGCGTCTCCGAGAAGGGAATGCTCTCGATCCACGCCACCGCATCCAGCTGCCCGCCGCTGTTGCGCTGCCAGGTACGCACCCGCCCCGGGCCGGCATTATAGGCCGCGGCGGCAAACACGCGGTTCTGACCAAACTGCTGATACACCGACTCGAGATATTGGGTGCCAATCTCAATATTGGTCGGGGGATTAAACAGCTGGCTGCTGTTGCTGTAGCCGGCGATGCCATACTTCTGCACCGTGTGCTGGGCGGTGGCCGGCATGATCTGCATCAGCCCGGTCGCCCCCACCGGCGAGCGTGCCTTGGGATTCCAGGCGCTTTCCTGGCGAGAAATCGCCATCGCGTAGCTCTCCGGAATCGCTTTGCCGCGCGTATATTGCTGATACAGGTTTTGCCAGGCGAGCGGGAAACGCTCGGTCAGGTTATTCCATAGCTTACCGGTAATGGTCGCCTGCACGCTCAGATCCCACCATGACTGCTCCAGCGCATAGCGCGCCAGCTGCTGCTGCTGGCGGTTACTGCGATTGGCGACCAGCCCGGCCCACTCCTGACGCGCCAGATTATCCATACCCCAGTACATCAGCTCGCGCACGCGGGCAATTTCGGCGCCCTGCGCCAGCGTGGCATCCGGCGCCGGCGCCGGATCTATCCGCAGCGGATAGGGTTCGCCGAGCCGCTGGGCGGCCACCATCGGATAGAAGCCGCGCGCCTGCATCAGCCGCCGCAGGATCTCCTGCGCTTCCTCTTTTCGTCCCTGCTCCAGTAGCAGATCGGCCTGCCAGTATTGCCACTCCTCCTTCTCTTTCGCCTCCAGCGGCAGACGGGCAATCCAGGTATTCAGTCCGCGACGATCGTGACTGCCCAGCGCCATGCGGATCCGCCGCTCCAGTAAACGGGTCGATCCGCTGGTCATTACCACGTTATCGCGCCAGCGCGCCTGCTCCGCGGTGACATCTGCCCCCATCAGTCGCCACACGACGGCCTCTTTAAGCGCCTGGGTGTCCTCGTCGCCCATTTTTTGCAGCCGCGCCAGCGTGGGGATCATCTGCCGCGCCTGCTCGGCGTCCTGCCGCGCCAGCCGGGTAAAGGCAACCACAACGATCTGGCGGGTAAAGTCGGTTGGCCCGACGTCGCGGGCAAACGCCTCGACCGTGGCGGGATCGCGCTGCAGGGCCAGCAGCCCGCTGGCGATGGTTTGATAATCTGCCGGCAGCTGCCCGACCAGCGCCGTCACGAGGCTGCTGTTGCCGGCCTCAAAGGCCAGCCGGATGCGCGCCAGCGTGGCAATCGCCGTTTGCTCACCGGCGCCCTGCCACACCGTGATTAACTTATCGCAGCTGCCGGGCAGCTCGCTGCCGCGCAGCCAAATGGCCTTCGCGCCGCGCAGTGCCTCCTCCTGCTGGCCGGTCATCCAGCGGGCATAGTAGTAATTGCAGCGCGCGGAGACCGGCTGCGGCGCTTCCGGGCTGAAGACCAGCAGGCCGCGCCAGTCTTCGCGTCGCGCCAGCTCATTCACAAAACGCGCCGACAGCGAGCGCGCCGGCGGCAGGCTGGGATTGCGCTTAAGGAAATCCTGGATCGTGAAGCCGGACTCCTGGTCCAGCCCCTCACTTAGCTGGCGATATTCCAGGTAGGGATAGAGGGGGTAATCCTTCAGCGTGGGCAGCAACTCGGCAACCTCCGCCATCTGTTTGTTATCCCACGCCTGCTTAATCTGCTGATAACGCTGACGCTGGGCATCCAGCGAATCGGCCAGCGCGGCCCCCGACGCGGCGGCCAGACAGGCCCCCACCAGCCAGTAATGCCACTTCTCCACTTTGGCTCTCACATGCACTCTCCTCGGCTTGATTCTGCTTATACATTCACGGATGCTTTTCATGCTAACCAGGCTCCCGGTGAGATGCCACGTCGGCAGAGAAATATACTGCGACAGGCCGTCACGCCCACGCCGGGTTTGCCGGGCTAAGCCGTTAAAGGGTATAGTCAATTTCCCCGGGGCCGCCTCCCCTTTTTCGCACAGTGAACCGAACAATATGAGCATGGAAACCCGGCGTGATGATCGCATTCACCGGCTGGCGCTGGCGCTAAAGCGCACTGACAAGCTGCATTTGAAAGAGGCGGCCCGGCTGCTCGGGGTGTCTGAAATGACCATTCGCCGCGACCTGAGCGACACGCCGGCCGCCGTGGTCCTGCTGGGCGGCTATATCGTCAGCGATCCTAAAACCCATCCGGGGCACTACTTTGTCAGCGATCAGCATGGCCACAATGCGTTAAAGAAACAGCGGCTGGCGCAGGCCGCCGCCGGGCTGATTCAGGCCAACGACACGGTGTTTTTTGATTGTGGCTCTACCCTGCCCTATCTGATCGACGCGCTGCCGGATGCGCTGCCGTTCACCGCCATCTGCTGCGCGATGAACACCTTTTTGGCGCTGAAAGAGAAACCAGCCTGTCGGGTCATCCTCAGCGGCGGCGAGTTTCATCCGGACAACGCGCTGTTTACCCCGCTGGCGGGTCACGCCATTCTCGACGATCTCTGCCCGACGCTGGCGCTGATCTCCGCCGCCGGAGTCGATCACCGGCAGGGCGCCACCTGTTATAACACCAATGAACTGGCGATGAAGCATCACGCCATGCAGCGCGCCCGCCAGCGGGTATTGGTGACCGACAGCAGTAAGTACGGCAACGTGCTGCCCGCGCGCATTGCCGGGCTAACGCAGTTTGATCTGCTGCTCAGCGATGCCCCTCCCGACGGCGAGCTGGGGGACTGGCTGGCTGCTCAGTCCATTCCGCTGCGCCTGCCGCCGGGATAATTTCCGACACAGGAGTCAACGATGCAGTTACAGCAAGTGAATGACCTGGATGACTACCCTCTGGCGCTGATCGCGCTGTTAACCGACAGCGTGGAGGGCGGCGCTTCGGTAGGCTTTGTCCCCCCGCTGGCGCGGGACGAGATTGCCCACTACTGGCGCGGCGTCGCGGCGGATCTGCGCGCCGGCGGCCGCGCGCTGCTGCTGGCGCAGGTGGAGGATGAGCTGGCCGGCGCGGTACAGCTGGCCTGGTGTGGCAAAGCCAACGGCCGCCACCGCGCCGAGGTGGAAAAACTGCTGGTACACCGCGCCTTTCGCCGCCGCGGCGTCGGCGAGCGGCTGATGAGGGCGGCAGAACAGCTGGCGCGTCAGCATCAGCGCAGCCTGCTGGTATTGGACACCCGCACCGGCGATACCGCCTCACGGCTCTATCGCCGGCTCGGCTGGCAGGAGGCGGGCTGCATCCCCGACTACGTCAGTAACGCGGCCGGTGAGATGGAGAGCACCACGCTGTTCTATAAGCGGCTGGCGCCCGCTGACGCGAACGGCCGGGGCCCGCGGCGCGGCTAGTTGTAGCGGATCACCGCCACCGCCGAGCCGGATAATACGCCCGCCTGGATCGTACCGGTGCTGGCCAGTACCGAGCGAATTTGAATCGTCGTGGTGCCGTTAATCAGCGGGAAAGAGGGGATGCTGCGATACCAGTTGGTCCCGTTGACCGAGGCGCTGAGATTACTCACCACCCCCTGCGCCAGCTGTACACTGGCCCCCGACGCCGAGGTGTTATTGTCGCCGGTGATTTCGATGCTGCCGGTGGAGGCGCTATTGCATCTGATGGCAATCGAACTGCTGGCGAGGGCGCCATCTACCGTACTGGGCCGCAGCACGCGATGGTTAAGCATAACGGACGTGGGCATCACGCAGTTAATCGTCGGGTTAACCGGCTGGCCGCCGCTGCTGCGGATTTGCACCGGAATGGTGATTGAGGAGGTCAGTGGAACACTGCGCCCCGCTGTCGTCCACCAGTAATTATAGCCATTATCCGTAGGCCACCAGGTGGTGGTTGCACCGATGGGTATAGTGACGTTCGTAGTATAATTACCGTCAGCGACCCCGCGCAGATTCGATACGGTAACCAGGAAATTGGCCTGACGGATAACCCCATCATCCTCTTTACTCCCGCCGATGGCGACTGTGGGCGACACAAAAATAGACGACATGTTAATAAAGCCGTCGACGCGTTCGTCATAAATCACGTAACTGGAGCCTTTCGCTCCTCCCGTGGTGCCCGGACTCAGGGTCACCGTTGCGGTTCCCGAGCCAATCGGCAGGTTGTTATTCACCTGCTGCGCGGCGACCACCAGCCCGCTCGAGCAGTTTTCAATGTTCATCACCTGCTGTGCGGCCGCATCCGTCCGCTGCGCGACCGGCGCCCAGTCGGATAAATTGGACGAGGAGTACCACTCTTTTCTGCCCTGATCGGCGACGATATTCATCGAAACATAATATCGCCCCCCTTCCAGCCACTGGGTAGTCACATTACTGATGGTAATGCCGCCCAGGCTGGTGGCTTTATAATAGAGGCCATCGGCTTTCATGCCATTGATACAACTCTCGGCCGCCTGCGCCCGGTGCATCCCGCACGGTATCGACAACATTAACGCCATCCCCAGCCCGATCCCTCGGATCCTTTTTTGCACGCGTGTCTGCATCATTATTCCTTCGTCAAACCCGTCTTTGCGCCGCCGTCAGCGCCGCGCCGGGCGTTTACAGATAGGTGATCGCCATACTGGCTGAGGCGCTAAATGCTCCACCCGACAGCGACGCTGTGCCCAGTTTGTAGAGGGCGGCGGTAAAGGTAAAAAGTGCACTGGTGTCGTTGGTATTGACTAAGCCGTTAGTTACCAAATAGCCAGTGTATGATCCGTTAAATGACAGACCGTTACCCAGCGTCAGTTTGGTGCTTACCCCCTGGCCCTGATACAGCGCGATGCCAAGGTTAGTCATGGATGTCGCCAGTACATTGCTATCCGCGCCGCTCAGCGCGGACCCTATGACTTTGAGAAACGGGTATCCCGCCCGATTCTGACAACTGACCGGAACGGTTATTACTTTTTGATACTGACTGGCCGTCAGGTTAGTCAGCGGAATATCGCCAAAGTCTATCTGGATAGTTTGTCCATTGTTTACAACGCAGGTCGGCAGCAAAACCATTCCGGTAATCACAATCTTGACCGAATCCGCCCGCACGTATGGCGCGTTGCCTACCGCGATCAATGCCAGCAGCAGTGCGGACCATTTGTTTACCTTCACTCCAATTCTCCCCTCAGTGGCGTCAGCAGCAGCGGCGGCCGAACGCGGGTAGCGTTATTGATATTGCACCTGCAGCGTCGCACTGGCGGTGAAGGGGCCGGCGGTCAGCTTGCTGCTGTCGCCCACCGTTCCCACGCCGGCGTTCAGCGTAAGGGTGCCGACATTACCATTCAGGGTGACGGAATCCGTCACCAGGGTCGGCGTGCCAATGGGCAATATCTTCGTGCTGTCCTTCTGGCGCAAAAATACCACCAGTCCCTCACTGAATTTGCTGGTCTGCAAAATCCCCTGCGCGGCGTTATAAACGCTGGACGCCGTGACCGTTAGCATCGGCTTGCCGCTCACGTAGGGGCAGACAATCGGGATTACTGATGACTGCATCGCGTAAGGGGTATTGCTGGTCACCAGCGTTTGAATCTCAATATCGCCAAAATCCACCGTCACCTGGGCGTTATTGTTCACGGTGCACACCGGGACGACCAGGTTACCTTTAAACTGCATCAGGGTATCCGCCGCTGCGCTCGCCACCAGTGCGGCGCAAAGCAGGAGGCCGCAGACAGAGCGTTTCACACTGAGTATTTCCATTGTCTGCATCACTGGTAACTGAGTTGATAGGTTGCAATAGCGCTGTAATCACCGGGCTGAACGCTGCCGTTGCTCAGGGCTTCTGGCGTAGCCTGGACCCGGGCGCTGTAGCGCAGGGTCACCGCGTCGCCGGCAATGGCGTCGCCGCCAACGTCCGACGCCCCGAGCCTGACCGGCTGGCGACCATCCGCGGTGAACAGCTGAATAGCCAGTTTGCCGCTGTTATTGCCAGAGACCTTCAGCGCCCCCGGCAGCGCCCCCTCCTCCTCGCCGGTGAAAATCACCTTGATCAGTTTGCCAACCTCCTCTGGCTGACAGTGATTAAGTTGGATCGCAAACGCCTTGGCGGCGCTGTGTCCCGGCGCAAAGCGAAACTGCTGCACCGGTGCGTCCAGAAACGTCACCTCCAGCGCCGCCGAGGCCGCATCCGGCTGGCAGCTGCTGTCGCGTAAATTGCCACTGAATTGCAGCTCAGCCATGGCCGGCGCGGCCAGCAGCAGCCCGACCAGCATCGACAAGCTTGACGCACAGCTCGGCATCACTTTCATTTTTTTGCCTCCCCCGAAGCGCAGCCACAGCGCATTACGATTGGGTCTGGCTGGCGGTACAGTGGCTCCCCGCGCAATCAAAGGCCAGCGTCGGACGTCCGCCGTAATCATCAATGAAAGTCAGCCACGGCGTCGCGCTGGCCGCAGCCTTCACGCTTTGGGACGATTTCGGCGCCAGCATCACCGCGTTAAACTTCCCCTCTTCAGCGGCTTTTTTGCTGCTGCCCAGGCCGATAATGGTGACGTAGTAAGGGGTCGGATTAGTGATACGGTATCCGCTGCTTTCCCGCTCCAGCGTCAGCTGATTTTGCCATTCGGCATTGGGTTTCGGTTTAATCGCTGCCGGACGATAAAACAGCTTAATCTGCGTCTGTAGCGCAATCTGCAGCACGTTCGGCTTGTCACTGCGCGGTGGAATTTCGCGCAGGTTAAAATAAAACAGGCTCTCCCGATCCTGCGGCAGCTGGCTGGTGGCGGAGGTGGCCATCAGCCTGACCTGGCTTTTCGCCCCCGGCTCCATGCGCTGCACCGGCGGCGTGACGACAATCGGGCCCGTGGTCAGCTTCTCTCCCTGAGCATCGTTCAGCCACGCCTGCGCTAAATAGGGCAACTGGGTGTTTTCATTAGTGATGTTCACCGACAGCGATTTTTCCCCACCGTCAAAAATAATCCGCGTGCGATCCAGTGAGATCGCGCCGTACGCGGTAGAGGCCGTGGCGCAGCAGGCCAGAATCACTCCTGCCGCGATAATGTTTTTACTTTTCACCATGATGCTTTCCTTCTGCTCATAATACGGTTCATCATCCTGCCGGTGGCGCCGGCCGCCGACACGTTCAGCGGCAGGGCAGCAGCAGCTGCTGCTCCGGCTGCAGCGCTGCCGGTATGGTCACTCTGCAGCGCTCCTGTCCTTCCCAGCGCACGCCCAGCGTCTCACCCGGCGTGACGCCGCTCAGCCAGGCTAAACCTTCGTCACTGACCATGCCTAATTCGTGCCCTTTGGCGTTGACCACGCTGGCACCGAACGGGGGATGGCCGTTATCTGCCGTGCGCAGCACGACAAACAGTCGCACGCCCTGCAGAACGGCAAATTGCCGATAGCCAATCGCGCCCTCGGTCAGCGAGGTTTCCACCACTGACTGCGTGGCTTCCATATCATCCGGTAGCTTATTCACGTCCACCGATACCGTATTGCGGTAGTAGCTGTTGATATCGGTCACCACCGCGATGCCAAACCGGTTGGTACGCACGCGTCCGCCGGCCACCGGCACATCGCCGATGCCGTCGGTGGACACCAGCAGGCGGGTCCCGCCGTTGATGCCGCCGGCGTGCAGCGCAGCGCCCTTCGCGGTGAGCGTCGCGCCGCCGGAGGCACTCAGGCTGGCCGCGCTGTACTGGTTATTCACCGTGGTAAAGGAGGCGGACAAATCCGCCAGCGGGCTGTGTCGGCTGTAGTAGCCATTCAGCTGCGCCGCACTTTCTCCGCCGCGGGAGATCCCGGCGTTAAGGTTGTAGTTATCCAGCCCGCCATTACGCGAGCTGCTGTAGCCAACGGTTTGCGTGCTGCGCTTATCATTCAGGCTGCCACTGTAGCTGGCGAGGCCGTCGCCCAGCGGCAGCGACAGGCGCAGGTAAAAGGCGTTGTTATCCCGACCCTGATATTTTGTCCGCGACGCGGTCAGCCCCAGCGACATATTCTTGATTCCCAGCCAGTCAAAATAGCGGTTGATCGACGCGGTGTAGTAGTTCGAGGCGCCGATATCCCAGTAGGTTTGATGGCTGTACTGGAGGTTGACTGACGTATGCAGGTCAGTGAAATACTTACTGACCGACAGGGTATACAGCTCTTTATCATGGCCGTTGATATCATCGTGGTAGCGCGTGTCCAGATACTGCTGCATGGTCAGATAGTCCCTTTCCGAAAAGCGATAGCCGGTAAAAGTGATATCCGTATTGATCTGATCAAAATTTTTGGCGTAGCTGAACCGCCAGGACTTCCCCTTTTTTCCCGGCTGGCCATCAAAGCGGGCCACCGACTGGGTGAGATCCGTCGACAGAGTACCCCACGCCAGCAGATCGCGGCCCAGCCCCATCGCGACCGCCTGATAAGGTTCGGTAACAATGCTGCCGCCATACAGTGACCAGGCATTATTCACCCCCCACGACAGTTCGCTGGCAACAAACGCCGGCCCCTCCAGGCGGTGGCCATACTCCCGCGGTCGGCCGCCGATCACTTTGTAACGCACCTGTCCCGGACGAGTCAGATAAGGCACATAGGACGTATCAACCGAAAACGTCTTTTTCTGACCGTTGCTTTCAATGATCTCCACGTCCAGCCGTCCGCGGATCGAGCTGTCGAGATCCTGGATGGTGAACGGACCGGCCGGCACCGTCGAGTCGTACAGCACGCGATCCTGCTGCCTGACCACAACCCGGGCGTTGGTATCCGCAATGCCGGTAATCTGCGGCGCATAGCCGCGCAGCTTTGGCGGCAGCATGCGATCGTCGCTCTCCAGGCTGGCGCCGCTGTAGGCCCAGGTACTGAACAGATCGGAATTGAGGTAATTCTCGCCCACCATCAGCCGGGACTGCAGGCGAGGCAGCGCGCGATACAGGTACAGGCGGTTCCAGTTAAACTGATGGCTGCTACCAGCCTGACTGCCCGAGGTGCGCGTCATATTTCCCTGATAATCGGCGCGAAACCGCCACGGACCGAGGTTCGCCCCGGTGGTACCGTTATAACTCAGCGACTGCGAGGCCCTTCCCGACTGCGGACGCGTCAGGTTGCCGTTCAGGTTATAGTCCAGCAGCAGACCGGGAATGCCGTTCTCCCAGCGCGAAGGCGGTAGCCAGGTGGCATCGGAGTACTCCAGAAACGCCTGCGGCAAATTAATATTCAGCGTGGCGTTCGCCAGATTGGCATTCACCGTGGTCCCCGGCAGCGCAGAAAAATCGGCGCAGCGATCCTGATGCCACCAGCGCACCCGTTCGCGCGCCGCGGCGGTCAGCCCCATCAGATCAACGACGGCCGGCGCCACGCAGGCCTGCGGCAGCGCTGGACTGTGCGATTTATCCACCTCGAGAAAGGCAATGCTCTGCTCACCGACGGCAACATTCTGGCCGTTAACCACGATTTGCAGCTGATAGCGCCCCGGCATGATGTATCCCGCCTGGGAAAAACGTGAGAAGTCGATATTTTTACGATCGCCGGCATCCAGCACATCGGTATTAAATTCCACGGCATAGCCGTTTTCGCACCAGAAAAATAAGCCGATCAGTGTGCCCACGACCCTGATAATAAATTTATTCTTTTCCATTATATTGACCGTCAAAATAAATTTAATACCATCATCATCCGGTCGTGCCCGCTGATCTGCCTTACCCTGACCGTGCGAAAGACTCGCCAGGCTTCGCGCTGACGGTCCCTACGCCGGGTACCCTCTGCTGCCGGCTGCGGCCGGTTGGCCGGCGCGCGGTTACCGCCGGGCAGGACGTACCGCGTCAACGCTGAACAGGAAACCGGCGGAGCGCATCGCGCCCGCCGCTTCCTGCGGTCATCAGGCGGGAACGGCGCTCACGCCCCGCTCCCGATGGCGGCTTACTGGTAGTTCAGGCTAAAGTTGGCTACCGCTGTGAAGTCGCCGGCGGCAACGGTTTTACCGGTCGCCTGCTTCACCCAGGTCATGTACTGCAGGGTATTGCTGCCATCAGACAGCGGAACGTAGCTGGTCGGCGTGCCGAATTTGATATCATTACCGCCCTGGTTAATGATAACCGCGGTGTTGGTCGGACCGGAGGTGGCCAGCTCGTTTTCCACCGGCTGGGCCGCGCCCTGGCCGTCATCACCCGAAATGGTATTGCCGGTAAAGGTCACGCTGACGCCTTTGGTCAGGGTGCTGGCATCGCACTTGGTCAGCTTGATCTCCAGGGTCTTGGAATCAGATGGGTTACCCGCGGCCAGCGTGGACTTTGAGATTTGACCAAAATCAATCGACTGATCCGCTGAATCTGCTGCGATGCCGCAGGGCGTATCGACAACCGTCCCCTTAAAATTGACTACGCCCTGACCCTGGTCGGCCGCGCTGGCGCCAAACGCCGCCAGTAATACAGCCATCGCGCTCACTTTAACTACAGTAGACATGGTATATTCCTTTATTTGTTCTCTGATTTAACTACTCTCAGTCCGTTGCCTGTCGCAATAAAGACTGGGGAGACCCCGCTGTTAAAACGGGGTCACGCCAGTTGAGTCCAATAACTCACTGCGCAGTCTTTTCGTGATAAAAATCGATATACCGCCAGCACTCTGACGCTCAGGCAATGAAAAAACGCTGTAAAGCCCGCATATTTCTGCACTGCAACTTGATCATCAAACTTTTTCTGTGGGTATAAAAAGTTTTATTATTGATTCCCAACGCGCTGGCCATCTCCTTACTTTTCTTGCCACACGTCATCAGGCTCAACACTTCTTTCTCTCGCGGCGTTAACTTCCGCCGGGTTTTGTACATGCTCTGTGCTCGTTTAAACATAAAAAAGTCGAGCAGATCCTGCAGCGTGCTGTTTTTATCCAGTACCGTCATGCTGCCAAACATTTCCGCTTTATAATAAGCGGCATCGCTTGAGGCGAAGGCAACAATTTCTTTGCCAGACAGTGTCAGGAACGAGGGTGAAATATGATGAACGGCACTGGTGCTATCCAAATCCACGATAATAAAATGTGCATCAATAAGCTCTCTACCCAGCAGCGCGCAGAGTCCCAGGACGAAAAAATGATCGTCCGAATAAAATGATTCAGATATATTCATGATTACTGTCCGTGTTTACAAAATTGCACCGGGGTCGGATAAGTCCCTGCGTTCAACCCCAACTAAAAAACTGCGTGCTGGAGGTAAGTTAGCACTTCAGGTATTTGCAATACACCAATAGATCAATAAAGCTGATTCTCAATATTAAACACCTTATTAATTTCATGAAAAATAAATTTTGAACGATAAAACACCACCTGAGAGGCTTAACCCAGCATTTAACACCTATTTAAGTGATAGACTAACCGCGCGATATTGTAGTTATTTAATAGCTATTACCTTTTATTAGGATTTTTCTTAAGTCATTTTCTTTAAAAAATCTTTTTTTTAACATCGCCGATTTTCCCGCGCTCCTTTCCGTCGGGCAAAAAGAGGCATTTGCTGCGTATAGCGTAAGTGGAAATAGCCTATAACGCGACTTATCCATCATCCCTGACCGCCGCGATAAGATCACTCTTTCTTATCTTTTCCTCATCAGCGAGCTGAACACGACCATCCTGCAGATCCGGTGGCGGCCAATACCCCGACCGACAGAGGTCCCTGTGCGCTCTGCGTTATGCCGCGCATTGATCGCGATGGGTTGCCCCGTCGCCTGCCAGCCGTTGGCGTTTATCGCGCTGTGACTCACGCCTCCCGCTGTCTGTCGCTATAGTACCGACAGGTGAAAAATCAGCAATTTGTATCGCATTGTACTCAGAAAACAAAATATAATTCTAATTTATAAACAAATAATAAAAACACACAAGAATAAAAACCAGCGCAGCGCTTTTGTTGAGAACATTATTTTGGTACCGCTGAACCTTATCGTATAACATTGCGGGAGATAATCAGGGTGGCAGGGGCAGTCGATGATTTACACCATAAACGGCAGGGTAACATTTTGCAGCAGTGCGGGGACGCTGGCAGCGCTCGCTGTACCGGACGTCACGCTGGCTCTGACCTCTACCACCGCCCGCCTGCTGACTTTTTTGCTGGATCGCGCCGGCGCCGTGACCGGCCGCGAGGCCATTCTGAAAGAGGTGTGGGAAGCACACGGCCTGAGGGCGTCTAACCACAGTCTGAACAAATACGTTTCCGATCTGCGAAGCGCGCTGAAGCAGTTGGGTGAGGAGGAAGAGGTGATCGTGACCGTTCCCAGAGTGGGGTTCATGATTGCCGCGGAAGCCCGGATTGAAAAAATGCCTGATGCCGTGCCGGCGGCGGCGATCAACGCACTCACGCCAGTCCCGCTTCGCGATGCTCGCCGATTACGAAACCTGCGCGTCGCCGTGGCCGCAGCGGCGATCGTTATTGCACTGACGCTGACGTTTTTATTCCGTGATGCCGCATCCGATGTGAACAATCCGCCGGCAGAGGCGCTGCGAAGCTACCCGCTGGGTCAAATAGCGGGCTGCGCGGTGCATCAGCTGACGCCATTAAGCGCGGAGTCGGCTCCGCAGCGGCTGGCGATCGTCAATCGCATGCTGACGCAGGAGCATATCACCTGCCCGAAAGACGGCCTTATTTTCTTTGACACCAAAGAGCCTATCCGGCCGCATACGCCAGTCAGGGTATTTTTATCGGTCTGTCAGGTCCACGCCGGACGGATGAATCACTTTGATCAGTGCCAAAACTATTATGAGAGCTCTTATGAATTTATCCCGTAATGCGCTGCTGGGCTGGGGAGGGGGCGTAATTCTGCTGCTGCTGGTCGTCGGGCTGTTCAGCAAACTGACGTCCCGCCCGGTTCGATTTGATCATGATTGCTCCACAATGCTATCTCTGCGAGACCAGCGCGCGGGATTTTCGGCTACGCTCAATGTGTACGTGAATATGCAGAGTGAACGCAACGGCTATGTCGATTTAAATGGCGAGATCAATTATAAAGATAAAAAATATACGCTGGCCCGGGCGTGGAAATTCAATTACATCGAAGATAAAAAAGACACCTATCTGATTAAAAATTTTCGCGTAGTGAAACGAGCCAGTGATAACGCCGATGACAGCGTCGTCTCCGCCTTTATCTTTAATGTGGACTCAGAGATTGGCCGCTATATGAAGATTAAGCGGTTTAATAACGCCTATCTGATCAGTAACCTTTACTCCCCGCTGACGCTGTGCACATTTCATCCATAACACGCGCCGCACCGCCGTGGCCTGCCGGCGGGACGGCCCGCCATCGCGAACGCGCGCGTCGGCAACACAACACCCTGCGGGCTTAACCACGTGCGCCCTTCTCTGTCTGTTATGCCTGCCGTTCGCCCCGGCGCCGGGCGCCGCGACGGCCGCCTGATGCCATTTCACCGCGTCTGCCCGGCGCGCCAGCGATTGGCGTTCATCGCTCAGACGGGGCGACGCTCCCGGGCTGCGCGTCTTTTTGTCGTTCGACCTGAAGGCCACGCAGACGGCCTGTGGCCCTCTGCGCCCGCGGGGCACGGAGAGCGGCCTGGGGCGTCCGTTTCTGCGGCATCAGCTGTCTTTTACCGTCACCGGCGACGCAGGGGGGACACCGCGCCATCTGCCCCTGCTGTCTCCGGCAGGCGGATGCTTTCGCCGGGAGAGCAGAAATCCAATTAAAGTTTTCCGCCGCCGCGCCGCTAACTGATCTATCTCTTCTCAACGGCCATCCCGTCATGAACAGTTATCTTCGTCTTCTGGCAGCCAGCATGCTGGTAACCGGCAGCGCCACCGCCCAGGACGGCATGATTCACTTTGTCGGCGCCATCAGTGAACCGGCCTGCCGCGTCAGCCCGAGCGCGGCGCATATTGCCATAGACTGTATCCGCAATGGGATAAAAAAAACCGCCAGCGTGCCGCACAATCGCTCTGCAGCCGGGACCCCCTGGGATCTTGCCGAGGTCAGCTCGCAGCAGCAGACCGGCCAGCGGTACGAGATCCAGGTCGTCTACCGCTGACGACGCGGCCTACTGATAGGTGAGCGTAAAGGTGGCGCTGCTGTTCGCTACCCCGACGCCAACCTCACTCGCAGTTTGGTAGTAACGCGCCTGCAGCGGGATCGCGTAGCTGCCCTGCGTCGCGCTGGTGCCGGTAAAAAAAGGCGTGCCCAGCGTCAGTGGCGCATTATTATAGAGCAGCTGAATGCCGACGCCGCTGGCGCTGCCGGAAGAGCCGGTGAGGGTCAGTATGCCCTGTGCGGCATTTTGCGTACTGCCATCGATCTGTACGTTTACCCGGGTGCCGGGATTGCAGACCAGCGGGATTGAAAAACGCTTCGTGTTGTCGTCGCCGGGCCAGCTTCCCGGTCCGCCAAACGCGCGCTTTTCTACGGTGCCCATCGGCACGCTGATCGCCGTATTGCTCACCGTGCAGGCCAGCGTAGTGACATTGAAACCGCTGATCGTCACCCGCGACTCCGGTGAGAACCACGCGTTCTGATTGTTACGCAGAATAAATGCCGCCACGGTCTTGCCATTGACCGTGCCGGAACCGGTGACGGCGGCGGTTTTATAAAATGATATTACTGCCTGCATATTAATATACGGTTTATCGAATGAACCATTTGTTGAACAGGCAATTCGGTTATTCAAATTTCCATCGACATTATTGCTTCCGTCTACCCACTGTGTACTCTTGATGCAGTTTTCCACCATTCTTACTCCTACCGCATAACCGATGCCGGCAATATTCGTACTGTAAATACGTTGGCCGTTAATAGTAGTGATAAATGAACCGTAAGCTTTAATACCAGTCTGCTGGTAGGTCAACGTCGGAGCCGAATTCACGCAGCTAAAGGCCGGTACGCTGCCGGTCATGATTTGCGAGCCAATGACCGACCCCACCGGCAAATCCCGCTGCACGGTGATATTGGGCGGAGAGAGAGTGGTACTGGCCGTGGTGGTACTGCAGACAAACGCCGCCGCCGGGCAGATATCGCTCCCCAGCAGCAACGCACACACATAACCCCAGACGCTGCGCTTCATTTTTTGGCTCCTTTTTCATGACACCGGGTGGTGATCATCAGAACGTCGGCGTTCTTCGCCAGAATGCGGTAAGGCGCCTGACACTGGCCGCTGCGCCAGTCGACCTGCACCACCCCTTCGGCAGGCACGCCGCTGAGATAAACCCGCTGTTTTTCATCCACGATGCCTTCCACGCTCCGCGCATCCTGCCTCACCCGGGCGGTGGCGCCGAAGGGAATGGTGGCCCCCTGCAGGGTAAGCATCACTTTCGCCCCGCGGGCGGTGGGATAGTCCGCCAGCGCCAGCGCGCCCTGAGTAGGGATAACCGTTTTGGCATCCTGGAGAATGTCAATCTGGCTGTTCAGATTTTCCGTGTTCAGGCTGATGCGATTACGGCGATAGGGGGTGACGTACGGCAGGACGGCATAGCCGGCGCCGTCGGTATAGATGCCCGGATTGTTTTTCACGCGGATATCGTCGGCGCCCGGCGCCCTGACCAGCGCCAGGGTATCCCCCAGTGGCTGAGAAAACGTCACGCCGTAAGGATGCACCACGATCCCCCCCATCGCGCCGTAGTTCACCTGACGCGCATCCCGGGCGTAGTTATAACCGGCCTGATACTCACCGAAGCGGGCTTTATAGTTCACGGACGCCGTGCCCGTCCCCCCCTGACCGCGGTTAGTGTAGCCCTGCTGAAGGTTCCAGGTCAGACGGTTATCCGCCAGCGCATTGCCCGACAAGCCGACCGATGCTGCACGGTCGCCCCGCCGGCTGCTGCTGGCAGAGACGTTAAGCCAGCTTTGCGGCAGGAAGCGCTCCAGCGGGATCTGCACGGCCAGCGAGACTATCTGATCCCTCTCCGGGGTATAAGGGGTGGTGGAATAGGCGTAGCTGAGCGTATAGTTGATGCTGTTATAGCTGACGTTATAGCCCACATTCACGCTGCGCTCCTTACCGGCAATCCCCCAGTAGCGCTGCTCATAAGCCGAAAGATAGAGGCTGCCCAGGCCCTGCAGGGTCTGATTAATATTGATCTGCATTTTGCTGCGCTTGTTATGGCTGTAGCGCCAGGCGCGCTGCTCACGCTCTGCCGCGCCATCGTCTCCGTCGGCGCGGCGGCCGTTGCCCGGCGCCAACAGCGTTGCGTAATAGCCATTTGCCTCATCAAAGTCGTAATAGCCCGAGGTGGAATAGCGATAGCCGGCCAGCGTCAGGGTGGTGCCGCTCGCGGTGATATCTTTCGCGTACTGAAAACGAAATGAGCCGCCCCGCCGGCGCTCTTCGCGCAGGTCGGTGGCGGCAAAAGTGCCATCCAGCGAGACCGAACCGAACGTGCCCAACCCCTTGCCTGCTCCCAGGCTGGCGGCCTGATAATCGCCGGAGAGCAGCGTGCCGCCGTACAGCGTGCTGCTGCGGGGCAACCCGTAGATAGCGGTGGACTGAATAAAGTGCGGCTTGCGCGCCGCCTGTCCGGGAGTGCGGTATTGACCGGCGGTCAGCGCGTAGTTCAGGCGCCCCTCGCGCTGCATGATCGGCACGGAGGAGAACGGCTGCACAAACTGCCGGACCGTTCCGTCTGACTCGCGAATCGACACCTCAAGATCGCCGCTGGCGGAGGTGGGATAGAGATCGGTAATGGCAAACGGCCCCGGCGGCACGTAGGATTGCCAGATGGTGTTACCGTCCTGGCGGATGGTCACCTGCGCATTGCTTTGCGCAGTGCCGCGCACCACCGGGGCGAAGCCGCGCAGGCTCTCCGGCTGCATATTATCATCGGAGTAAAGCTGTACGCCGCGAAAGGCAAAGCTGTCAAACACCGCCGACGGGGTGTAGCTCTCTCCCACCACCAGCTGGCTCTTCAGCCGTTTGATATCCCGCTGTAAATAGGTGTTAATGCTGTTCCAGTGGCGATCATCGCCGCCGTCGGTGTAGGTCGAATAGTTCCGCAGGCGCCAGGCGCCAAGGTTCACTCCGCTGCGTAGATTCAAAAACGACTCCCGCTCGCGCCCGGAGCGGGAGTCGCTCCACGATTCCGATCCGGAATAACCGTAGTTAAGAAAGAGCATAGTCAGGCCGTCATCCCACGCCTGCGGATCGACGTATCCCTGCGCGGTCTGGCGGACAAACTCCTGCGGAATAGAGAGATCGACCCGCTGCTGCGAGAAGTCATAGTACACGCCGGCCTGCGGCAGCGCGCGGCCGGGCTGCCGCAGGATGTTATGCATCGCCATTGCCATAAACGCCGGCGTCGCGCTGGCCTTCACTCCCCACTCCACCAGATCGCGTTTGGTCAGGCGCGGCACCAGCCTGCCGTCCTGATGGTCAAAGCGGATGCTGCGCTCATCAACATAGTTGCCGTTGAGGTAGACCTCGCTTCGATAGATGCCGGGCGCCTGTCCGCCGCGCTGGCTGAACGTGGAGAGATCCACCGGCTGGCTGGCGTAGCCGTGGCGCTCGATAGAGGCCGGATCAAAATAATCCTCAGCCTGCGCCCGCAGACTCAACAGCGCCGACAACAGCCACAGGCAAAGCCAAACGGGACGGGCGCAACGCGGCGCAGCGGCTGCAATGTTCAGATACATGAGCATGATTCACTCTTACCTTATGGTGACATTTTGATGTCTTGTGGTGCTGTAATCCCGCCGAAATCATTGATTGCACGCCAGCTGACTCGCGCGCCGGGCGCCACGCCGTGCTGCAGCGGCAGCTCCTGCTGCGGCAGCACCATTCCAGGCTTATTCACTGCGGAACCGTTCACATGGATATCGTAGAAAGAGATGCTGTACGGGGTTGGATTAAAGGCATACAGCTGGCCGTGACGCTGGCGAAAAACAATTTTTTGGTACGCGCTGGCCGGATCGCCCGATAATCCAGCCGGACGATAGAACAGCTTCATTTTATTTTTTACGGTAATCAGCAGCTGATTTTGCGCATCACGGCGGGTAGACGGAATACTTTTAATATTCAGCCACAAGACCGACTCTTTATCCTGCGGCAGCGGTTTTCCCGTATACATAATACGGATCGAGTTTTGACTGTGCGGCTCCAGGCGAAACAGCGGCGGCGTGGCGATAAAGGTATCATCATTATCATCACTGTTGAGCTGCTGATTGACCCACGACTGAATCAGATAGGGCTTATCGTCCGGATTATTGATGCTGATGCTGGCCTGCTTCAGGTTGCCATCATACACCACGCGCGACCCGCCAATCTCGACGCCGGCAAAAACGGCCTGGGTGCAGCAGAGGAGAGCCGCTACGGCATAGCGGATTGTTTTAAATTCCATTTATGGATTCATCCTTCACAGAGTCCGGAAGCCACAGAGCCGCCGGGCGGCTCTGGATCCCTCAGTTATAGGCAATAGTGAATGACGCGGTCGCATTGGCCGAACCGGCGCCCACCGGCGTAGCGGTGGCATAATATTTAGCGACGAAGTTCAGAGTATTGATGCCGCTAGCCGACAGCGGGAAGGAGGCACTGTCGCTGCCGATCGGAATCAGGGTGCTGCTGTCCTGCTCATAAATAGCCACCCCGACGTTAGCGGCATCCTCACCGGAATTCAGCGCCAGTATACTGCTGTTAGCCGTATTTAAGCTGCCATCAAACCGCACCGCCGCCGACGTAACGGCCGCCGGGCAGTTGCTTAAATTAATGGTAAAGGGCTTGGCACCGGCGGTCGATCCGGCCGAAGAAAAGGCCGTCGACGCCACGGTGCCGAGAGCAACAGTTTGTGAAGAGGATGCCGTTTCCACTACGCAGGCAGTATCCGTAATGTTACCCGTGAATTGGATGGTACCATCAGCAGCATGCAACCCGAAAATAGCCCCACCAAATGAGATAACAGTAGCTAAACTCGCTATTTTTTTCATATTTAACTCCTTGTTTGCGAAATAAATCATATGTTCCGTCACGGCATAGATATTGTTTCAAACATAAATAAAAAAATTATTTGCCAACAGTAAAAACATTCCCTCCTTAACCATTATTAAATGTTACGCGTAGAAACAAATCACAACATCGCGTAAACGAGAAGTTATTTTGTACTACAAAATTTCCATAATCAAGTGTTATGATCGTATTTTCTGATGATAATTCTAGTTTTGATAGGTAAAGACTATCAAAAAATGATTTACCTCAAACTGCTAGCAGTCCGAGACATCAGAAATATCCTAAAAAGGAAGGTTGATTAACTTAAAGGAGGTCTGTGCATGATAAAGCTATTCCCATCAGAAGATTATTTCTTCCATTTTGGATTGAAAGATATCATCAACGACAAAATTAAAAACAAAAACATAATTAAAGACATTTACTTCTTAAAGCTGTCAGAGCCTACAATTAGGATGATAATTGAAAGTTCATGGTTGGAAAGACACTCCAGGCATACAATTATGATCTGTCCCAGCAACAGATTATTACCTTTGGCAAGATATTACTCTAGTGAATTCGAAAATATTTTTATCTTTGATCAAAGAAAAAGGGGGAATTTAGAAAGTCAGTTTTCAACGGAAGCATTAACAAAGAAATACAAATATTTCTTTTACGAGTATGAAAAAATTTCACGCCGCGAATTTGTATCAATCAAAAATATGATGCTTGGGCTGTCAGCATCCGAAGAGGCAAAAAAATATAACGTTTCAGTAAAAACTATTTATAGCTTAAGGACTAAGGCTGCCAATAAATTAGGACTTAGAAAACTTTGCGACGCATTTCACTGGCAAAGTGCGCATTTTTAAGGAAAAAACTACAAATGGGCAGTAATTGTCCATTTCAAAATAGCCAGATAGAAAAAAGGCAAGCACAACACGAAAATATCTCGGCAGAGAACGTTAAACCTTGCTAAAAGTGTGAGGTTTTACGACGCTGTCAATGGACCAAGGCTATATCGATATGAGTTCACCGCATGGCGACGCCAAAATGAGAGCTGCGTCCTTTATGCAAGGATTAAGGAGAGCTGTTGCCTGAAATGTGCGGATCTCTCGCCAGCAGACGTAAATGACATCATCTTGACTGTTCTTCATGAGGCTTTGGTATACTTCGTAAACATTGCAAACAATTGCTTTTGTTAGGTGGGTTTCAGCATCAAAGCTTTAGGCCGGGTCTCACGATTGACTTGTCGCAGCAAACGCCAGCCGTCTTGTTGATACAAGTTAAACACTGGCTGCAACGTCGCCTGCAACCTGGAGGCCATTGCGCCGCAGGGCAAACTGGGGATCATTGACGATCCGGCCACGCTGGACGCGGTGCCGCTCAAACACAAATCTATCTCGCGACACGGGGAGCTGATGTTTACCCGCTCGCTGTATCAGACCGACGATATGCAGCGTCAGCATGACATACTGACCCGCGTCGCCGGGCGGGTTGATAGCCAGGCGATCCGTACCACGCTGGGCGCCCATTTTGGTACCATTACCGCTGACAACCTGCGCCGGGCGCACGCGGTGCTGGAACAGGGTACGGCCAAAGGCAAGATAGTCCTGTCGGGCTTCTGATTTGCCGGCCGGGCTCTCTGCCGACGGCCTGCCGCGCTGCCCGCGGAGAGCCCCCCATCCAGCGCTATCCCGGATGCGGCCCCCTCCGGTGATGCCGCCGGTGACGATGCGGGTTGCGGCCGTACCGAAGTTGGACAGGCCGCGCCATGATGAGGGATCGCGCGAAGGCACCGCCTCCGTGCTGCAGCCGGTCTGAAAAGAGAGTGGGCGCACGCTACCGTACGATAGCCCAGGGCACACACGCCCGGGCCTCAGGCGCGGTGGCCGCGCCATGATGATTGATCGCGCGAACGTACCGCCTCCGTGCTGCAGCCGGTCTGAAAGGAGAGTGGGCGTACGCAACCATAGGATAACCCAGGCACACACGCCCGGGCCTCAGGCGCGGTGGCCGCCGGGAGCCTACGGCGCATAACGCTTCGGATTCTGATGAACAGGGAGAGAGGATGGACAATGCATCGGTGAGTCACTTTGGGAAAGTGTTACGGACCCGACAGGGCGGGCACCGTCTTACGCGAGAAAATTATTGTAAAATCAATAACAAAAGCTCTTTCAGTGCCGGGAAGCTGTACACTGACGCGTGGTGCGAACAGCACTATGCAAAGAGCATGACCAATTTTGATCACAACATGGCTTATTTTGCCGCGCTGGATCGCCATCGCTTTCAGCACAATGTTGCACAGTTTTGCGCCGCGCATCCTGACTTTGTCCACGTGACCCAACTCGCGGAGTTTGAGGGCGTCGCCGGCTGTTACGTCATGGTGCTCGATGACTACTGCCAGGTGTATGTCGGCGTCAGTAACAATGTTGCCCGGCGCATCATGACGCACTGGTCGAGAACCATGCCGTTTGATCGGCTCATTTACGGCGGGGTGGATCGCTCCAAACTGTCAATCGACGCTTTTCGCGCGCGGGATACCACGCGCCTTTTTATCCGGGCGTCGGAGGAAACGTTTGATATTGAAGAGAACATCGCGCAGGAATTTGATCCCGCGTTTCTCTGTAACCGCATTACGGGTGGCCGGATAGACGGCGGCCTGGCCGAGGTACTGTTGAATCCGGACGTCCGCAAGCCGCGTGATCTCTCGCCGCCGCAGGACCCGGCGCCGGCGCCCACCCCCGCCGACCTCCGCCCCGCGGCATCGGGTGCCCGCGCGGGCGGATGGCTCGCCGCGGCGCTAAGCAGGATTCGCGCCCTGTTCACCGCCTGAGGCGCCGGCTGCCGTCGCGCCGATCCGCGGCCTGAGCCGCGATGATGCCCGCACGCGACTGCCAGCCCGCGCGGCCATCATCGCCGGGCTGGCAGTCGCGCGCGTCGGGCGCGCGTCCGTTCCCCTTCCGCGCGCGGGCAGAGGATCACGGACGCCGTGCTCTCCGTCCCGCGCCCCAAAAAAAATCCACGCCGCAGCGTGGATTAACCGGATTGCCGGCAGGGACCGGGCGTTATTCGAAATAGACGTCCGGGTTTTCCGCCAGCGAGACGTAGCGCTGCGTATTTTTCTCCAGCGTGCGGATTTCACCGCTCTCAATGTCATACACCCAGCCGTGCAGACGCAGACCATTATTACGCAGGGCCACGGCCACCGAAGGATGGGTTTTGATGTTGTTCAGCTGGGCGATGACGTTCTCTTCCACCATCGCGTTCACTTTGTCCGTTTCGTTATCGAAGTGCTTCTTCTCAACGACGGCTTTTGCCGCGTCGGAATAGTGCAGCCAGTGCGCCACCGCCGGCATCGGCTCCAGGCACTGACAGGTCGCTATCGCTTTCATCGCGCCGCAGTTGGAGTGGCCGCAGATAACGATATCCGTGACGCCGAGCGCCATCACCGCGTACTCAATTGTGGCAGAGACCCCGCCCGGCTCCGGGCCAAACGACGGCACGATGTTGCCGGCATTACGGATAACAAACAGCTGACCGGGATCCTGCTGCGTCACCAGCTCCGGCACCAGGCGGCTGTCAGAACAGGAGATAAATAGCGCTTTCGGGTTTTGGCTGGACGCCAGACTGCGAAAAAGCTCCTTACGCTGCGGAAAGATCTCTTTCTGGAAGTTAAGGAAACCCTCAATGATATGTTGCATAGCACGCTCTCTGAATCGATAGTCTCGCTAACATGATAATCATCGCTTCCGGTGTGTCCAGTCATGCATCAACAGAAATCACTGCCGTAAGGCGGGCAACCGCCTCGCGCGGCGCCCGAAGAGAGGGTCGCCCAAGGACAAGGGCGTGCGGTTCAGGTTGGCGTCCGACGCGCCGCGCCGCCAAACCGACCGGAGTAAGCGGCGCGGCGGCGCGGTCTGCGTCAGCGATCAGGCGGGATGCAGATCCAGACTCCAGTTCTGCCCTTCCCAGCCGCGGGTGTCGAAGCGGCGGGTGAACTGCAGCGTGGCGCCGGTGAGCGCCGCGGCGTCCAGCTGCACGCCGTGCATGCCTAAACCGGCCGGCTGGCTCGGCTTCTCCTGCACGTCCTGCCAGCCATCCAGGCCAAAATGCAGTAAAAATGGCTCGCTGGCCTCGATCCACAGCGCCCGCCCGCGGGGCAGCGCCTCACTGCGGACACTGTCCCGCCAGTGAAACACCGCCGGCGTCGTGGGGTTGTCCGCATAGCGCGCCGCTACGCACGGCAGTTGCTCAATCGGCTTGCCGGTCTTTTGCGTCCAGATAAGCTTGATCAGCTCGGCGTGCGCCCAGATAAGCGGCATGGCGCTGCCGCTGGGCCGGCCTTTAAACAGCCCGCGCGCCGGGATATCGTCCTGATCCCAAATCTGCTCGGGCAGCATGCCGCCGCCGCTGGCCGAAGCCAGCATCGCCTCAAGGTAAGCTTTGGCACTCTGGCCGCAGGCCAGCGCATAGTGGCCCCGCTCGCCGCTGAGCAGCGGCCACAGGCGGCCAATCCCACTGCCGTCAAAAGCCCGACCGTCATGATGCTCGCCGTAGCCATCTTCGTTGTAGCGATAGTAGTAAGGACCGGCCTCCAGCTTCACGCACAGCAGCTTATCCACCAGTTTAGTGGTGTCGCGGATGCGTTTATCACTGGCCTTGCGCAGCCCCAGCCGGACCAGCGTCAGGTATTCCATGCCCAGCAGCGCGCGGGTCTTGATGGTCTCTTCGTGGCGATTACGCAGCATCACCTCGCCGTAGCGCGCCGAATGGTAGCCCGGGTTAATGCGCACATAGTGACCGGATACCCGGTGTTCGCGATCGATATCGGTCTCCTGCACGTAGACCCAGGATTCGAGGCGCGCGTTCCAGTCATCCGCCAGCGACAGCGCATACTGGCGATCGGGCTCATCCAGCAGGCCGCATTCGGCGCCCCCCACCAGCGCGGCTATCGACACCGCCAGCGTAAACGGGTTGATGCCGGCGTTCTCTTCCCAGCGATCTTGCGGGCTGGCCGGGCCGTTGCGGGCAATAAAGCGCAGGGCGTTCTGCGCCATTTTGCTGGCCGCCGGCTGCATCTCACCGAGTAATCCCTGCTGCTGCAGCGTCGCCGCCAGCAGAACCGGCAGCGCCACCTCGTCCAGCTGGATCCCTTTCCAGTAGGGCCGGCCATCGGAATAGTTATTCTGCAGCCAGTGGCCATCGGGCTGCTGGATGGCAATCAGGTAGGCCAGCAGCGCCTGCACTTCGTGGGTCAGGCCACAGGCCAGCAGGGCAAACCCCACTTCGACCGAGTCGCGCGGCCATACCAGGTGATAACCGCCGGGATCCTGATGCGCATCCCCCCACGGGGTGCTGAGGCTGGCCACCAGCGCGCCGGGGAACGTGCGGCCCTCGTGGGTTTTTAATACGGTGATCGACGTTTTGACCGCATCGGCCAGCCGCGGCGGCAGCGTCTCCAGCGCCGGAAAGCTGACGTGCTGGTGCCACTCGGTCCAGCCGCGGATATAGCGTTCGCGCGCCTGGGCATAGCCGCCCACCAGCGCGCACCTGGCCAGCGTGCGAGCGCCCTCGGCGGTGTTGGCAAAGCCGAGCGCCAGCACGCCGCTTTGCTGATTCAGTTCGCCCATCAGCGCAATGTTACCCGGCCCGGCCTGCGGATGCTGCCAGGTCATCTGCCCGTGCTGGCTAAAATCCTGCCAGCCGTCAGAGCAGCCAACGTAGCCGGCGCTGCCGCGCGCAAAGCCGCCTTCCGCCGCCAGAAACACGAACTGATCCGCGTTTTCCGCCAGCAGGCCGCTGTCGGTCACCCGCCCGAGGTTGCCACCGCCTTCGCCTGCGAGATGCGGCGCCAGCAGGGGAAAGAGCCTGAGCCCCTCGCCCGCCAGCTGGTAGCGAATCAGCAGCACATCGCGCACCGGATCGGCCACCATCTCCAGCTCAAGGCAATAACGCTCGTGCTGATGAACAATATGCGGTAAAGGCACATCGGGCGACGGGGTCGACAGCGCGTAGTGATTAACCCGCTTCACCTCCGCCCAGAAATCCTCCCCGGCGACGATAAAACCGAGATCGCGAATCTGCGGCATGCTGCAGGAGGGCCAGTAAACTTCGTTCAGAATGCCGTGGCCGACGGTAAACCATACCCGGGCGTGGCCGAGCGACGTGCCTACCATGTCCTTCGCGCTGCTGGTCCAGGTGGCGGGGATCCCCGGAGTGCCGGGGGCATCGGTGTGCGGCATCATGACTTCGGCTCCGCTAAAGGACGCCAGCGGTGTCCTGGACGCATAATGCGGTTTTGCGTATCGGGCCCCTCCGTACCGGCCTTGTACAAATCCGGACAGCCCTGCTCCCAGGCTTTCAGCGCCGGCACAATCACCCGCCACGCCCACTCCACTTCGTCAAAACGCAGGAAGTGCGCCCGCTCACCGTTGAGCGCATCAATCAGCAGCTGCTCATAGGCGGACACTTCGTGCTGTCCGGGTTGGGTGTAGGGCGCGCTGAGGGTGATGTCGTGGGTCTGGATATGCATGCCCGGCATTTTGGCGGTCATGTGCATATCCATGCCCATGTTCTCGCCCATGCGGAAGATAAGCCAGTTGTTATTGACCTTCAAATCGCCCGGAAGCGCACCGGCCGGCGCTTTGAACTCCACCGCTATCTCGGCATAGTTGTTCTTCAGTCGCTTACCGCTGCGCAGGTAGAACGGCACCCCTTTCCAGCGCCAGTTATCGATTTCAAAGCGCAGCGCGGAGAAGGTTTCCGTGGTGGTATCAATCGGGATGTTCGGCTCGTTGCAGAAGTCAGTCACCGACTGGCCATCTATCTGACCGGCGCAATACTGTCCGCGCACCGCCCAGTCATCGACCGGCATATCATCGGTGGGGCGAATCGATTTCAGCACCTCGACTTTGTGATCGCGCAGGATCTCGCCGTCCCAGCGGCCCAGCGGCTCAATGGCGGTCAGGGTCAGCAGCTGCATCAGGTGATTCTGCAGCATGTCGCGGGTGGCGCCCGATTTATCGTAATACACCGCGCGATTTTCCACGCCCAGCGTTTCGGCATAGGTGATTTGCACCTGCTCAATGTGTTCCGCCTGCCACACCGGCGCCAGCACGCGGTTAGCAAAGCGAAACAGCATCAGGTTCTGGGTGGCTTCTTTGCCGAGGAAGTGATCGATACGGTACACCTGGGATTCGTTCCAGTAGCGATGCACCTGATTGCGCAGCGCCATCGCCGACGTCAGGTCGGTTCCGAAGGGCTTTTCGATGATGATGCGCCGCCAGTGCTCGCCGCTCTCCTCCGCCAGGCCGGCCTGGCCGATGGCTTCGGCCGCCTGGCCAAACAGGGTCGGCGGCAGCGCCAGATAGAACAGCGACGACGGCGACAGCGTGGCCGCCAGCTGCTTCAACGCGTCCGCTTCCAGCGAGCCGCTGACGAAATCGAGCTGCTGACTGAAGGTGTGCCAGACGGATTCATCCGCATCCGGAACAAACGCAAACACCGCCTCGCGCAGGTGCGCAATGAACGTCTCCCGATCCCACTTATCGATCGAATACCCGATAATTTTCAGGGTCGGGATCATACCCAACTGATGCAGACGAAACAGCGAGGGCATTAACAGCCGTTTGGTTAAATCCCCGCTGGCCCCCAGAATCACTAATGACATGCTGCTCATGGCTTACTCTCCTTGTTTGTCGCCCGGTTTTTCCTGATGACCGCCAAACGCGTGACGCAGGGCCGACTGCACCTGGCCGGCAAACAGATCGTTACCGCGCGAGCTGAACCGCGCCTGCAGCGCCGAGGTCAGCACCGGCGCCGGTACGCCAAGATCGATCGCCGCCGTTGCCGTCCAGCGCCCTTCGCCGGAATCGGACACGCGCCCGGCATAGTGGCCGAGATCCGGCGACTGGTGCATTTCACCGGCGATCAGGTCCAGCAGCCAGGAGCCGACCACGCTGCCGCGGCGCCACAGCTCGGCGATCTCGCCGACCGGCAGGGTGTACTGATAATACTCCGGATGCTCCAGCGGCGCGGTTTCCGCATCGGCCTCCACCTGCTGGTGTCCGAGGTTGGCCTGCTTCAAAATGTTCAGCCCCTCGGCATAGGCGGCCATCAGCCCGTATTCAATGCCGTTGTGCACCATTTTGACAAAGTGACCGGCACCGGACGCCCCGCAGTACAGGTAGCCCTTCTCCGCCGGTGACGGCTCTCCCTCGCGTCCGGCGGTGCGCGGCGCCTCGTCCACCCCCGGCGCCAGCGCGCTGAATACCGGCTCAAGGAAGCGATAATGCGACTCCGGGCCGCCAATCATCTGGCAGTAACCGCGCGCTTCGCCCCACACCCCGCCGCTGACGCCGACGTCCATGTAGTGAATCCCGCGCGCGCAGAGCAGCCCGGCGCGACGAATATCGTCGGTGAAATGGGAATTGCCGCCGTCAATCAGGGTATCCCCCTGCGCCAGCAGCGGTAGCAGGCTGTCAATCACCCCGTCCACCACCGCGGCAGGCAGCATCAGCCAGATATGGCGCGGCGCCGGCAGGTTGCGCACCATCTCCTCAAGCGAGGTACTGAACACGGCGCCCTCGGGCACGTACTGCTGGCTGGCGGGGTTGGTATCAAACACCACGCACTGGATACCGGCGCGGGAAATACGGCGCACCATCGCCGCCCCCATCCGTCCCAGGCCAATAAAACCAAGCTGCTGACATACTGCATGTACATTGTTCATAGATGATCACTCCACAGTCGGATTCCGCCAGAAAACGCGTTATCGTTATCGCCCCGCCGCACATACGTCGGCAGGTCGCGTAAATGATGAATATTGCCGCCGCCGACCACCACGTAGTCGGGCATAACGGCGCGGTAAAACAGATCGATGATCGTCAGTACATCCTGATGCCAGCCCGCGTCCCCCACCGTTTCGCGATGGTGCTCACCCACGTAGTATTCGTAGTCTCTCTCGCGGTAGGGAAGATGGGCCAGCTCCAGCGGCTGCAGCTGGCCCGCGACGATCAGGGCGCTGCCCAGCCCGGTACCAAGGCCGAGAAACAGCATGCTGCCGCCCTGATAGCTGCCTACCGCCTGCATCGCCGCATCGTTAATCAGCTTCACCGGCCGGCCAAGACGCGCGGCGAAATCGACATCGACCCATCCCGCGCCGAGATTGACCGGATCCTTCAGGATCCGGTTGCCGCTCACCGGCGACGGAAAGCCGATGCTGATGCCGTCAAACGCCGACAAATCCAGACTGCGCTGCAGCCCGGTCAGGAAGGTCTCCGGCGTCATATCCGGCCCGGAAGTAAACTGGCTCTCGTTCTGCTGCGCGCCGGCGAACACCTTAACGTGGGTGCCCCCGACGTCAACGACGGCAATCTTCTTCTCTACGTTCAGCGCCCCTGACGCGGGCGTAACGGCGGCATTCACACTTTCAGGCATAGGCGGGTTTTCCATTTTGCTGAGGGAAGCCCGCCGCGCGGCGGGCCGGAACGACGACCAGAATGCATAACGTGCGCCTGCCAACCGCAGGGAGAGCAAGCAAACGGGCGTGGCGTGCTGACAGGGCGCATAACCGATATCCTTATCCTTTGTCATCGCGGTGCAGATAACAGAACAGCGGGGTTAGCCATAAGCGTAGTCGATGATACGCCGCGGTGACTCTCCCGGCGGCCCTCTGCGCTGGAATAGCACAAATCGCCGCCCCAACAGTACCGCCCGATCGCGCAGGCGAGGCGCTCCGGCGCCGTACGCTTATTTCCGTCTGATTAACGGTAAAAAACGTTGCGATTAATGCTAACCACGTTTACCTAAACGAAGCGTCATGGCGCGATTAAAAAAAACCGCGGTCGCGAAACAGGAACCGAGACGCTACGTCACGCATTGAAATATATCCGGCAACCTCGGTAGCAAAATAAAGACAATTTGCAAAAATATATGTCAGAATGTCATTATTAAATAATATCCGCTCTATTTACTCTTTTTTTGATCTCCGACAAAGACACGCCCTTGCGCATCGGCAAGCACGGCGACAGGCTGCCCGCGCGGCGTAGCCTGATACAACGCGGAGGATGGCTTTTCGCGTCGCAGATGCCCGCCAACAAATACGTCAGGCGCAGCCGTCGCCATTACCGGGTGCGAATCATCCGCCATCGCCAACGGGCAATACTTCCTCACCCCGCACGCCGTCCTGGATAGCTCCCGGTACCGTTTGGCACCGCCAACACCATTACAACTTCGGCAAAAAAAAATATTTTACCCCCGTCACCATCCCGTTGATAAAATATTTATCCAGCGTACTTATACTCTCAATTAACACCTTCGCCCATTGCGAAGCGTTCTCTAAAAAATACGTTTGACTGAACAGTCATTCCCGACAGAAATAAAAAAAGGATTTACGCGATGAAACGTTTATTAACTGCCGCCCTGATCTCTGCAACCCTGGCCTCTGCTCCGTCTTTCGTCAGCGCCCATGAAGCGCCGGCGGCCGTTGCCAAAGCCGATACAGTACGCCAGCAGTCTGCCGAAGCGCTGAAAATCGCCGAGCAGGGCTTTATGGCCGTCCGCGATGTCCGCATGGCGCGCGTGGCCATTTTCCAGGGCGCTCCGGAACACGCGGTGAAGCTGACCGACGCCGCGGCGAAGCTGCTGGCCGATGACAGTACCGACTGGAAAAAATTTGCCCGCAGCAGCAAAAAAGCCGCTCTGGTAGATGACCAGTACGTGGTTATCGACGCGACCATGGGCATCAGCGAAAACTACGTGGGTACCCCGGAAAAAGAAGCCGCGATCAAAAAAGCCAATGAGAAACTGGCCGCCGGCGATAAGAAAGGGGCGATTGACGTGCTGCGCCTGGCCGACGTCGCCGTGGTACAGAACCTCTATCTGATGCCGCTGAAGCAGTCACAGAAAGCGGTGGCGGAAGCCCAGACCCTGCTCAGCCAGAAAAAATACTACGAAGCTAACCTGGTGCTGAAATCCATTGAGGACAGCATCGTGGTTGATGGCGCGGCCGTCGTCGCCAACTGATTGTCCACCGCCGCTTCCGCCGCCAGGGCCATCACGCCCTGGCGGCGCCCGGCATTGGCGGATAAGGAAAGGATGCCGCATAGCAATAAGCCTGCGCGGCTCCTCCCCCCTGCCGATGGCTAAGCCCCGCAATGGACAACGCGTTGTGTTTTACTCCTCTCGCTAACCGGCTAAACAGCGTCGCCATACAGCAGACCGCTTAAGGGAACTCAGCCCGGATTGTGCGCTCTGATCCATCGTCAAACCTCCCCCTCACCCACCGGACAGAGGGAGCCGATCGCCGCCTCCCCCGCCTGATGAAGCACGCCAACGGATGCGTAAACAAGCACGCCAGACCGGCGATAACAGTCAGGCCAGACGGCCCATTGCCATGCCAATGCGGCATCAGGGGATGAGTGCCATCACTGTTGCCAGCAACCGCCGTGCCGCCGCTCATCCGCGGGTGGATGGATAAACGGGTTTCTGTTACAGGCTACCGAAGGCCTCAAACGTCTCAGGCCCGGGCGCGCCCCACGATGGCCGGTCGCCGATATGCTGCCACGATGGTTATCGTGAATGCCTGATTGTCCCTGACTACGCGGTACAGCAATCGCCAGGCTGGCCGATATTCGCAACATCAGCCTGTCCTTCAAACCTGTTATCTTGCGGAGCGGAAGGGGATGGCCTCCATGCCGCTCTTCTCCGGCGACGGCTCAACAACAACCGGTGGGTCATTCAGTGACCTGCACGGGAATGTCGCCGTAGCGAGGGCTCAGGAGTAACCATCGTCCTTAACAATACGGCGCCCTGTGTCGCTAGCGTCTGCCAGCGTCTTGGTTTCTGGCGCGCCTGCCGGTGCGGGATCGCTAGCGGGATGGACTGCATCAGTCGATCTTTTCTGGAGATGCGCAGGTCAACCGCCCTGCTGCGGATCGGATTCACTAAAGCACGGCCCTCCGCCTGCTATTGACCGCCTTACCCGGCCGTAACACCGACGGGAGAAAGCAGGCAACAGCAGGCCTTCCGCGCGGGAGATGTGGCACACACCGGTGAACACTGCCGGTCGCGCGGTTGATGCTATCCGCTGTACCACGCACCCGTCCCGCCGATCGGCCGATGGCCGTTTAGAACAGGTAGCGCACGCCGAGCGTCAGCTCGTTTGACACCAGGCGCGCTTTTATCTGCTCATCTTTCAGGCCGCGAACGTTGGTGAAGTTATTGTAGCCGCTCTCGATTTTTCCCCAATCCACGTAGCGGTAACCCAGATCGATATTGAGCGATGCCCGTACCGCATAGCTCACCCCGGCCCCCAGCGCATAGGTCAGATTATGCTGCGTGCTTGAAGCATATTCGCGCGACGTCACGCCCTGCCAGCCGCCGGCCTGAATGTTGCTCACGCCAAGCCCCAGCGTGCCATACAGGGAAAAGCCGTAGCCCAGCGCGTAGTCACGATAGACATGGAGCATCAGGCTGTCGGTCTCTACCTGCAAATGGTTAACGCTGCGGGGAAACAGGGTAGAACCGCTGGTAAACGCCGTTTTTTGCCGCAAGCGGTACTCCCCCTCCACGCGCCAGCCATTGCCAAACTGATACCCGGCCGCCAGGGCCGCACCGCCCAGGCGCTCCTTCTCCTTACCGCTGACAAATGCGCCCACGCCGGGGCGGCTACTGGTATCCAGTTCACTGGCCCGCTGCTCGCTCTGCAGGTATTTTGCCGACGCGTAGTACCCCGCAGGAAACCGATCGGCGGCCTGAGCATGAACAGCGGCCACAGCCAGCGGCGCAAGGCATAACACAGAGGTGATCTTCATTACTCTCTCTCCATATATCCTGGTGAAAGCCCTTAACCGGCCTGAAGGGCAGGCTGATTTTCTTTCAGCGCGTCAAGCGCGCACTGCTGATCCAGCTGCCCGCCCGGCGCGCCGCCCACGCCGATGGCGCCCAGCACCTCCTGACCGGAGGTTACCGGGATGCCGCCGGCCAACAGTAAGAAACCGGGAATATCGTTCAGGTGGGCGGCACCGGCATTGGCCTGCGCGTTTTTCATCACGTTTTCCGTCGTATTACGCGTGCTGAGTGCGGTGTAGGCCTTCATCCGGCTGGCTTCCAGCGTGTGGGGACCGGCGTTATCCATGCGTTTGATGACCAGTGGCACACCGGCGCGATCGACGACGGTAACGGCAATGGTGTATTGGCTGGCGCGGCAGGCCTCGATGGCGCTCTCCGCCAGCGAATCGGCCAGCGCGACAGAGAGATTTTTTACAGTCAGGGTGTCAGCGGTTGCGCTGCCAATCGCGGCCAGGCTGCTGAGTATCAATGCGGTAACGACGTGACGTTTCATGGTGTGGGGCTCCTTGCTTATCCCATTTGGACGGACAACAGGATAAAAGGAGCACTGGCGGTAAACTATTGGCGCGACGACCTGGCTGACCAGGTAGAATGACTTACCTGCCTACGTATTTTTCCACAGAGACAGTTCGCCATAGGCGCTCATCAATCTCGGGAGTGAATTCACATCAAGCTTGGTGAAAATGTTGGCGCGATGCGCCTCGACGGTGCGCGGCGACAGCGCATAGCGTCGGGCAATCTCTTTGCTTGATTGCCCCTGCATCATCTGCGCGAAAATCTCGTTTTCGCGCAGGGTCAGCGTGCGGAGCCGATCCTGCATCAGCCGCCGCTTTTGCTGCTGCTGCTGCCACTGCGCCTGCTGTTCCAGCGCCCCGCCCACCACCTCAAACAGCAAATCCGCATCAATCGGTTTGGTCAGGAATTCAAACGCCCCGTTCTTAAAAGCCCGGCGGCACAGGTCAATATTGCCGTGTCCGGTCATGATGATCACCGGGATCGCCAGCCCCTGCTGCTTCCATTCATCCAGCAGCGTCAGCCCGGTTTTTCCCGGCATGCGAATATCCAGCAGCATGCAGCCGGCGAGCAGGGACAGCGGCCCCGCCTCCTGCTGAAAAGCGTGGGCGCTGGCAAACGTCGTCGTCTGCCAACCGACCGTGCTCAACAGTCCGCTGAGCGAGGCGCAGATGGCCGGTTCATCATCGATAAGATAGATCGCTTGCGTCATACTTACTCCTGGTGAGCTCGGGGTAACCACAGGGTGAAACAGGCCCCCTGTCCGGGAATGTTCGCCGCCTCAATCGTGCCGTTGAGGCGCTGAACCAGGGTATCCGCCAACGCCATTCCCAAGCCGATGCCGTGGGGCCGGGTGGTGAAAAACGGCATAAACACCTGCTGTAACGCCGCCTCAGACAGGCCGGGACCGCCATCGCTCAGTGTGATTAGAATACCGTCATTTTCCGGGACGGCTTCCAGCCTGATCCAGGCGGTGCCCGCCGCATTGTGCTGCTGGGCCTGCAACGCGTTGTGGGCAATATTATGCAGGATCTGCTCGACCCACAGCGGCGGCGCGATCAAGGCGGGTAAGTCCGCCGCCATCGCGCTGCTGACGGCCACCTTGTGGCGGCGGATCTCATTATCCAACAGCATGATCACCCGCTGCCACAGCGACGCCAGCACAATCGGCTGATAATCAGCCTGCTCACTGACCAGCTTTTGCCGAAATTGCTGCAATAGCGCGTCAGTCCGCTTAATCTGCACCACGGCGGCCTCCAGCAGCGGGGGCACCGGTTCCGTTCGCTGCTGAAGTAACAAGCGCAGCGCCGTTTGCGTGTAACTCAGGATCGCAGTCAGCGGCTGATTGAGTTCATGCACAATGCCCGCCGTCAGTTCACCCAGCGTGTTCAGGCGGGTCAGCTCCGCATAATGCGCGCGCAAATCGGCCATATCGCGGCGGCGGCGGTTGATCCGGTATTGATGCAGCAGATACAGCACCGCCCCCCACAGCGGCCCGGGCGACAGGATCAGCAGCCACGGCAGCGCGCCCCAGGCGGGATTATCGCCGGCGCGGAGCACAAACGGCTGGGAAGGGCTGACGATGGCCTTCTGCCACTGCCAGTACTCGCCGCCCTCCGCGGCGCCGCGCGTAAACACAGGTTGCCCCTGCCACACCACCGCTATCTGTTGAAAAGGGATCGTCTCCGACACGCGATCGACGACGACGTTAAGATCGATCAGTAACGCACGCCCGTCGACGTGCAGCCAGTAGCGACCGCCCGTCGCAATCACGATTGACCGGTGCGGTTCGGTGACCGGATACGTGCGCCACTGCACGATGTGCGGAAACAGGGAGCGCACTTCGCGGCTGTACGGGCCGGACGGCAGCAGCGGCATGATCGCGTCAAGCTGCGCCAGCTTCACCGTCACATCGCGGTAAAAAATCCGAAATTCGGCGCTCTTCGCGGCATATTGCTGCTGTAAAAAATAGCCGCCCAGCCCGCCGCAGGAGAGCAGGGTCAGCAGCAGCCACATCATCATCTTGTACATATTCTGCCGGGTTGACAGGCCAACTGTATAGAGGATCATCCCCCCGGCGCGGCGCCGGCGCTCATCGCGGGCTGGCCGGTTGCCGCGCGCCGGCGGGATGGCGCATTATCGGAACGCGGATACGCTACGCGCGTTCCACTCCACATGACATTATGGCCCGCGGTGAGCGGCCGACTCAATCCGTAAGATTACGGAGCGGACGCGCGGATGGCGGGCTGGAGAAGCAGCGCGCGGCGCCGATCCGTGAACAGCAAGACACCGACTTCTCCGGCGATGCCTGGCAGCAAACGCTGCGCGCTCCGGAACAGCCCCGGCGCTCTTATCCCCCTTATTCATGCGCTTTTTTCCTTAAGCCATTTGTCATTGCTCCTGTAGCGGGTATTATTTTGCCCACTCCATTCAAAAACCGAATTTTTGCCTCTGCACACTTGCAGCATGGCCGCGATCTCCTCGAGGGCTTTATGACCAACACGAATTTTTCTCACACCGCGGCGTTTATCTGGTCGGTGGCCGATCTGCTCCGTGGTGATTTTAAGCAGTCGCAGTACGGGCGCGTCATCCTGCCTTTCACGCTGCTGCGCCGCCTTGAGTGCGTGCTGGCCGCCAGTAAAGATGCGGTGGTGGCTAAAGCCGCTGAAGTGAAAGCGATGAAAACGCTGCCGGAAGAGGGACAAGAAAAATTTATCTTACGCGCGACCCATAATCTGTCGTTCTTTAACACCTCGCCCATGGACCTTGGCAAAATGGGGCAGAACGATATCAAAGACAACCTGGAGAATTACGTCCAGTGCTTCTCGAAAGATGCCCGTGAGATCTTTGAACATTTTAAATTCAACGAGTTTGTCGGCCAGCTGGACGATGCCAAGCTGCTGTTCAAGGTAGTTGAAAAGTTTGCTAACACCGATCTCAGCCCGGAAGCCATTTCTCATCACGATATGGAGTAATGCTGCCAACTTACTGATTTAGCGTATGATGGTGTTTTTGAGGTGCTCCTGTGGCTTTCGTCTCTGTCTGTTGTCCCGCCTGCTCCGCGACTGAAGGCGTTGTGCGTAACGGTAAAAGTACTGCCGGACATCAGCGCTATCTCTGCTCCCACTGCCGTAAAACATGGCAACTACAGTTCACTTACACCGCCTCTCAGCCCGGTACACACCAGAAAATCATTGATATGGCCATGAATAGCGTCGGATGCCGGGCAACCGCCCGCATTATGAGCGTTGGCCTCAACACGATTTTACGGCACTTAAAAAACTCAGGCCGCAGCAGGTAACCTCGCGCATACAACCGGGCAGTGACGTCATTGTCTGCGCTGAAATGGACGAACAGTGGGGCTACGTCGGGGCTAAATCACGCCAGCGCTGGCTGTTTTACGCGTATGACAGGATACGCAGGACGGTCGTGGCGCACGTCTTCGGTGAACGCACTATGGCCACACTGGCGCGTCTTCTGAGCCTGCTGTCGCCCTTTGATGTTGTGGTATGGATGACGGATGGCTGGCCGCTATATGAATCACGCCTGAAGGAAGAGCTGCACGTTATCAGCAAACGTTACGCGCAGCGCATTGAACGGCATAACCTGAATCTGAGGCAGCATCTGGCAAGGCTGGGAAGGAAGTCACCGTCGTTCTCAAAATCGGTGGAGCTGCATGATAAAGTCATCGGGCATTATCTGAACATAAAACACTATCAGTAAGTTGGAATCATTACCGTCATCGCGATACCAATCCCGGAAATATATTTCACCATTAGGTGTCATTGCCACACTCTCGCCCTGCAATCCAAATGGCAGACAACTGCCATGATGAATTTTCACTTTCTCGTAATCGATCCGGTTGCCGAATACCGTTCTGGCTAAGGCAACTTCCCCGGTGGTCAGTTTTCTAACGGAATCATCGTCCTGCTTCTTGTCGTCCTTCTTTTTCTTACTGGCATCATGAATGGTCATTCCCTGCCTCCGGATTAGCGTTCAGCTGCGCCTGAAAATTCAACCCCGCTCCCCTCTTTCTCACTCCATCCCAGCCTCAGGGAGCGTGGCTTCTGCTTCGCCGCCATGTAAGTCAGCAGCTTTGCCGGGCCCGGGTCAGGGTCGGTGCTGCTGCCGGTCATCGCGGTCTGGGTGGAGAGAAAGCGCTCGTGCTCCAGGCGCGCCCAGACGTTGCCGGTTTCCGCCGCCGGGGTGATTTTGTCGCCCCGTTCAAGGTGGCGCGGGCGGTAATGGTACACCTCGCCGTAGGTATTCCCCTCCCCGTCGCCGCGGGTCATGTCCGCCGGTGCGGAAGTCAGGAAGGTTTGGCTTCGCGGTGGTGGTAATCGCCGGCGGTGACCGAGCGCGCCGCCACGCTCTGCCGGACGCTGACGCCCACACCGAGTCGTGAGCCCGTGCAGGACGGAATATCCAGACGGTAGCGGTGTAGCCCGCCTTCAGTTAGCGCAGACAGGGGGGGCTTCAGCGTATCTGTCTGACTCATGATTTTGACCCCATGAGATAATGTTCCTACTCGTGTAATGTGGACGCGGCGTTAAGCGAGGGGCTGGTTTTCGAACTGTTTCGGGCTGATACCGCCGCAGACACCGTGCCGACGCCAGCGATTGTCATCATACTCGATATAATTTAACACCGTGGTTCGCATTATTTCCCGGCTGGCAAAGCGTTCTCCGTGGATACATTCCACCTTTATTGAGTGAAAAACGCTTTCTGCGCAGGGCGTCATCACCAGCAGATCGCCCCGCCGCACCGCCAGCAGGTCATTGACGGCGCTGTTCTGCCAGACCAGCAGACTGTCCAGCCACCAGCCCCTCGACAGTCAGCCAGTAGCGACCGCCCGCCGCAATCATGATTGACCGGGCGGCTCGGTGCCGGGATGCGTGCGCCACTGCACGATGTGCAAAAACAAGGGAGCCCGCGATACAAAACGAAAAAGCAGAGCGTTTTTCAGAAAATTAGCGAGTTTATTGAGAAGTTTAAAGGGGTGGGTGGGCCGATTTAGCCGCGGCCGCACAGGGGGACACACGCGTCCCCCCGACCTCTCCCGGCGAGCGATACCGGAGCGCCGCGCTCACTTTGCACTCCCCTCCTTTATTACCGCATAGCGCGCAGCCAGTTGTTTCAGATGCATCTCCAGCTGCGCCCCGGCGGCGGCAGGTAACGGGGCGCCGGCAGGCTGGTCTGACAATCTGCGCAGCTGTTCTTCCGCCGGTATGGACTGGTTAAATGACTGCAGGGTGGAAAAGACCACGGACTTCAGCTCACTGACCGTCATGTATTTTCCCTTCTGTTCATCCAGCGCGTTTAGCCGATCGCTCAGCTGCCTGAGCTTCACCATCCCCTGATGCCAGCCTGCCAGATTGTCCACCGGCATTGCCGCCGCAGTCAGCTGCTGCCGCCAGAGCGTCGCCAGCGGTTTTGCCTGCTCCGGCCACAGCGCCTGCGCCTGCTCCACGAGCTGCCCGCCGTAGGCAAAACGCCAGTCGGGGGGCAGCGCATCCAGCCGGATAAGCTGCCGCTGGGTCTGTGAGATAACGTCCCGCGCTAAGGACAGCGGCGGAGCCAGCGCCGCCCGTTGCTCAGGCGTGAGCGTGGCGGGTAGCGGATCGAGGGAGGCGGCAAGCTGAGCCTGCAGCGGGTCTGGCCGCTGAAGAAACTGCCAGCTCCCCACGGCGACGCTGCTGATAACCAGCATGGTCCCCATCCCGGCGGCGAAGGCCGGCCATTTTTTTACCGCAGCGGGCATTGCCGCCGCTTCGGCCTCACTCACCCGGCGTTCTGGCGGCGTGACGTACACCCACTGCACGGCGCGGTGTGCCGTCTCCTCTGGGAGAGGGGCCGCCTCGCCCCGCCCGGCCGCCGCCTCCGGTATCACGCCGGCAGGCAGCGCGCTCTCCGCCGGTATGTCCGCCGCGGCGTGGGAGGAGCGATCGCTGTTTTCCAGCCGGACGGCGCTGTTGTGCATCAGGGTACGTAACGTATCGAGCTGGCTGAGATGTTTAAGCTCGAGGCGCTGCAGCACCTCCCCCAGTTCGTTTAGCGATCGCTCCGCCCGATACAGCTGGCCGAGATCGCCGTAACTGAGCGGGAGCGTGCGCATCCGCTGCTGCAGACGCTGGCTCAGGCTGCTGAGGATCGCCAGGCGGGCGTGCACGGGCTGGGGCCAGAGTGCCCCCCACTGGTGGCTGATCAACGCCGTCACGATCGCCAGGCCCTCATTAAGCCCGACTAAACCGGCCAGCTGCGTCCGCGCCAGCGTGTACCACGCCGCCGTCTGTAGCTCGACGCCGTTCTGCTCAAACAGCGAGAGGCAGCGTTGTTCAACATAGCGCCAGTTCACATCCGGGCGCGCCGGATGCGTCAGCTTATGCATTTCGTCGCGCAGGGCGGCATAATCCGGTAGCGTACGCGGATCGCCGCCGGTCTTGATTTTACGTGGAGAGATGTCGTGCATGACCCGTTGTCCATTTGACGTGTAAAAAGCGGTTGAAGGAGAGGTTGATACGGCACGGCTTCTGCCTGTCCGGGCGCGGCCAAAACCGTCGGCCGCCGGGGCCGCCACCGGGCGATCCTGCGCATGGCGATGCGCCAGCGCAGCGGGCACGCTGCTCACGCGATGACGCCTTCCGGCTCCGTCAGGGAACGAGCGCCATCAGCAGGCCAAAAAACGTGCTTTCATCAACGCGTTGCCCGGGGCGGGATAACGCCCCGGGCGGGGTAAAGGTCCAGTCATTCTCGCGGCCTGAGCACATCACCAGCCGCCCCAGTGATGTCACTCGCCCCTGCGCATGGCCGGCCGCTTCCACGCAGCCGGTGATGCCCTGGGCGTACAGAAATACCGGCGTAAAGGTGATGGTCCGATCGTCGACGCGCAGGAGGAGGCCGGTCATCTCAAAGGCCCCGCCCTCCACCAGCAGATCGGTGACAGAGACGCTAAACGCCTCCACGCACAGTCCGGTCTCTGTCAGCCACGCGTCCATCTGCGCCTGAAGCTGCGCCATTCGCTGACGAAACGCTGCGATATCGGCCTGCGTCTTCTCGGCAGGCGGAACCGGTGCGGGCTGTCTGGCCTGCAGTTTGTGTAGAAACTGTGATTTCACTGACATGATGTTATCTGGCCTTACAGGCGGGTGTCGGTATCAAGATACTGCTGTTGCTTCAGGTGTCTGAGCATCACGCGCCCCTCGGGCATAAACTCGGTGCCGTAACGCACCAGGCCAATGCCCTTCAGCTCAGCATCAATGGCGTAGCGCAGCTCGCCGGGGACGTTTTGCTCCAGCAGCGCAACGGTGATGTTTTGCAGGCGCGGTTCGTATTTGAGCAGCACCGCCGACAGGGTGCCCATCAGCGCATGGGCGGTGCCCGGCATCCCCTGCAGAATTTTGGTCATATCGGGCAAACCGTAGTCCGGTAGATGCGCCAGCGTGCCGGCACGGCAGTTGAGAATGCGCTGCATATTGTCCAGTACGGACAAAATGACCTGATTTTGTTCACTGACCTGATCGAGATCGAGGCCGCCGGTGAAGTTGCCAAAAAGGGTGTCATAGAGGGAAGGGTGCGGCATATCAATTATCCTTCATCGGCATCAACGTTAACTGGTTATTGCCCGCTTCAATCACCCGGGCCTTATCGGGATCCAGATCCGCACGGCGGAGGACCACGCGCCAGGTGTTGTTCACCCGGTCCGGTGACATAAACATCCCGGCCACCGCCACGTACTGCGCGTCCGCTTCCATCGGCATATCGACCATCACCGCGCCGCCCGGCTGCAGGCGGATGGCCTTTTCGGCTACCAGGTCTGCCCTGATGGCCTGGCTGTCGGCGTTAAACAGCGACGGGTAGTCTGTGCTGTCGAAGGTCTTGCGGTCCTTCAACTGGTAAATACGCACCACGGTGGACAGCGCCACCCCGCCGGCATTGCTGTTCACAGCTTCGCGGGCGCGGAGGTCCAGATGCAGGGTTTTTACCTGCCTGTAAAAAATCGATTGGGCCACGGCCACGGTGCCGTCGGTCACTTTTTGCGTCAGCCCGCAGCCCGCCAGCATCAGCGTGATGCCGGCGGCCAGCGCAGCCAGAGGACATTTACCAGCGATAATCGCCATTTTCATCGGTCTCCCTGCGGTGAACATGTTCCTGTACCCGCTGATAGCGGCCAAGATGGATGGTTAGGGTGTTGGGGTGCGCGCCAGTATGCGCCGCATTCAGCGGCCGCATCACGGCGGTGCGGCCGAGCTGCGCGGCGCCGGCCTCAGGTTTCGTGCAGATGATCGCCGCCGGCAGCAGGCTACGGTCGACGCACAGCTGCAGGCGGACATCAAGCCGCGACCCAAGGTACACCTGCAGCAGCGCCATCAGGTCCGCGTGAAGCTCCCCGCCCGGTAGCCAGCCCGGCACGTCGTCCGGCACCGTGGTCGTCAGGCGCATCAGCACCTGGCTGTTCACGTCGGTGGCATAATTGCCCATCACCGGGCGATGCGTCAGGGTGACAGGCTGGCGCACGCGCAGGGTCAGGGGCTGCTTCAGCGGCACGCGGCGTTTGTCGTGGTGCCAGATGGCCACCTGCGTACCGGGTGCCAGCAGGCGCACCAGAGCGGCCATGCCCTCTGCGGTGCGTCCCGGCAACAGCATCACCGGCAGCAGCGCCAGAAAGCGCGAGGCCGGCGCCGCCATGCTCTCGGTGCAGCCGTCAATTCCGAGCCCGGCCAGCCCCAGCAGGTATTGCGAGGTGCGGTCTTTTCCCCCGTCCTCAAAGGTGGCCGGATAGGAGTATTTCCGCCAGATGCGGTAGTACTGGGTAATCAGCCGGTGGTTGAAGATATCCAGAAAATCCGCCGTGGCTTCATACCCTTCCCGCCGCTGGGCGATGTCATCGATATAGTGCGTCGGCAGCGGTGACTCCACGCCGTACAGCCCCATAAAGGTGATGCGCACCGTCGGGGGAAGATGGGCATGCCCGGACGGCTCCATCCCCTGGATTTCGGCGGCCGGGAAGCCCATGCCCGGATGGGGGCGAAAGCGCACCGGCTCCTGCCGCACCTGCCAGGTGCTGCCGGCGACCGGCTGGCCCGACTGGCTCTGCTCCAGCAGCTGGCAGAAGCGGTAAAAATTGATGTATGGCAGCCGGTCCCCCAGCTGCGCTATCAGCCTGGCAGGCGCGGACTGTGATTCTCTTTCCACCGGATGCATTTTCCTTCTGGCTGAACGATGAGGGTGAGCTGATTGAACTGGTTCATATCGGCATAGAGCGCAAAGAAGCGGTTGAGTATGTCGCCGAACAGGTGAATATCGCCCTCGCCGGTGAAGCCGTTACTGTCGAGGGTCACTTCGATATCCAGCCCCCGCAGCAGGTAGCCCTGCTCAAACCGCTGCAGGCGATGATGTGCCACCTGCTGAATGGCCTCCAGACGCCGGGTATTGAGTTCGTCCTCCTGCCAGTTGTACAGCGCCAGCGTCCCGCGCAGCACTTCGGCGGTGCTCATCATATTCAGGAAGCCGGAGCCAAGGTGGCTCAGTACCCGCCAGTGAAAACGATCTTCCACAGGCGGATAAACCGGCAGCGTGGGTTTGCAGAGGTTTCTTACCGACAGCGGCGTCTGCACCACCTGCTCACAGCGGTCCAGCAGCGTGCTCTGCAGCGCCCGGCGCGGCAGCTGACCGTTCGTGCCGGTGATTTGCAGCGAGACGGCCTCGCGCTCAAACAACCGGTCATCCTCCCACTGGTGCCCGCCCAGAATCAGCCAGGTGTCGTACAGCCCGGAGACGCCACGCTTGACGCGGGTATGGTAATAGCGGGGCGGCGCATGGCGGCGCATCATTCCGCCCTGATGGCGGAAGCTGCTGAACGGCACGTATTCGGCATCACTGGTGCGGTTGGAGCCGGTCACCGAATCCACGGAGTAAATCTCGGTATGCCCGTCCTGAAGTCGCTTGGGGCGCAGCAGGTACTCACTTTCAAGTCCGGTAATGGTGAGCGGATCCGCCTCCAGGGTGAACAGGTTAATCACCGGCACGCAGTGCAGGCGCACCGCGTCATCGGCGATCGGCAGGTCTGATGGCCACAGCGTGCTGAACACCACTTCAATGTCGAAATACTCCGCCCCGGCAGGCGGCGTAATGCCATCCAGCCCGTTGAGGTGAACAAACATAAACTTGTCGCGGAAGGTGAAATACTCCAGCAGCAGCTGATAGCCGCTGAAGGCGGTATCCCCGGTTGGCCACAGCCGGTCTTCCGCCGCCAGTCCTCCCGGCGAGAAGTATCCGTCCAGTCGAATGCGGTCAGCCTGCCCGGGCAGGCGCAGATACAGGGCGGCCTGCCGCCTGGTCAGCATCAGGTGCAGCTGACTGCTGACGGGCGCGTCGGCCGCGAGATAGAGGCTCAGGTGGCTGAGGTCAGCATGGGACCAGTCCGCCTGCGTACTGCAGGCAAAGCGCATCCGCAGCAGCGAACGCCCGTCCGGTTCGGTGCCGAGGGTGACCCCGGCGATACTCAGCGGATTCAGCCTCACCTCGCGGGTCGTGCGGTAGCGGCAGATCGTGTTTTTCGGCCCCACCGGCCGGGAGCAGACCTCCAGACCCGCCGGCAACACTTCCGCCATTTTCACGGCCTGCAGCGCAGGCGTGAAGGCCACCACGGAGAGTGACGGAATGGTGCGCAGGTAGTGCGGCCAGAGCAGGCTGACCAGCCCTTCGGTCAGCTCCGGCAGATCGTCGTCAATTTTTTCGCGCAGCCGCCCCATTGAGAACGCAAAGCCTTCAAACAGGCGTTCGACATACGGATCCGGCGTACCGGCTTTGTCCAGGTCCAGCATTGCTGCGCGATCGGGGTGGGTTTGCGCGAACTCTTTCGCCGCTTCACGCAGGTAGCGCATTTCCGCATCGAAATAGCGCAGGGTTACATCGTCCATAGGGTACTCACCTGATTAATATCCATTCATAAGCTGAAGCGTACTGACCGCGCCAGCGTTCAATGCCGGCGGGTCATCAGTCACTGTCGGCGGCGGATTGATCCTCGCCTCGTCAATCGGATTATCCATAACGGTGTGAACGGTCGTTGCCGCAGACGGCATGACCCTGTCAGCGGGTCGATACCCTCTTTCGCGCCGTGGCCCATCTGCCCCCGCGATGCCCAGTGCCGGTTGGCATCGTGCGCAGGTAATGCGGCCAGAGCTGGCTGACCGGCCCTGCGCGGAGCGCCGGCAGCGCGTCATCAATTTGTCGCACGGCCTGCAAACCGGCGTTCGACAGGCGGATCCGGCGCGCCGACGTGATCCCGCTCCGGCAGCGCCGCGCAGTCGGGCGGGATCTGCGCGAACGCTTTCGCCGCTTTGCTTTACGCCGGTAGCGGCTTTCCGCATCGACATCGCGCGGGGTGACATCGCACCGGGTGTGCCAGACAGGTGGGTTAAAACGGCGAGACGGATCCGTGACTACGCGGGTTAATCATTAGCGGCCGTGGCCAGAACTTTTCCATTGTTGTCGCGGTAAACCGCCCCGCCATCCGGGTCAGTCAGGGTGACGCTACCGATCCTGTGCCCGAACGGATCCTTATAAAAAGTTTGCTTATCGATTTCGGCGGTGGATGTACTGGCCAGCTGCCCGTACCGGTTACGGTAGGTCGTGCCGCCACTCTTTTCCTATATCGCGTATCGCGGTCCCGGGTAACCGCCCGTATTCATCTGCATAAGTGGTTTTTCCGCGTGAGTCAGTGACGTCATCAATGCGGTGAAAACCGCCTTGCAGATAAAACACCGAAAAGCCGTCAAATGCATGCGCCAGCAAAAAATAAACCCGCATAAAATACTGCAGCAGCGCGGTGTGCCCGATCAGTGCTATCTCCTGATGAGAGCCACCAGAGAAGCCACTGAGCAGCGTATTTTCATCATCTGCGCCGTGTTTGCGCGGCTTCATTTTCGCGGCATCACGCCGGTAGCGTAATTCCGCCTCGTCATGGCGCAGGGTTAACCCTTCCATGCTTCCCTCGTTGCAGAGGAAGTCCGGACAGAATTAAATATGTCCTCAATGGCCGTTTTCACTTTGTTCATCGCGATGTATTTCACGTGGGAAAGTGATTTTCAGCTCACAGGGTTTTTCTGTGGCAAACAGAATGGTTTTGCCTTGACTGTCGCTTACTCCCGTATAGGTATCATCTGGTTGACATTGATTAATAATTTTGTAAGTGATGAAAGGATTGACTTTTCCGTCACGGGAGGTGGTGGTAAAACGTCCCGAGTAGTCATAGAAATGCCACATTGGCTCAACTATATAGTCATTGTCGGTAACCTGTCCTGAGACGACAAATTCACCCGTATTGCCATTACTGTCCAGAACACCTATCGCAACATCTTTTTTTCCCTTCACCAGCCTGGCACCTTGAGGCAGTTTTTTTATCTCGTGGCCAGAGAAATCAATGCGATAATATTTAATACCGCGCCATTCCTTGTGAACATTCACAGAGGAAGTACACCCCGATAAAAATAAGAGGGCAGCAATAAGATAAAGGCACTTCATCAATGTATTCACCTGATGATAATCGTTAACTGTTTTCTTTCAGTGGGAAGGGCAGACAACCGTCAATTACCGATCAGGAAGCACACAGCACCGCGGCTCTTGATGGATCGACCGCAATCAGCCCGGCCAGTAACTGGTCCATTACCGGTGTCAGGCGAGCCTTATCCGCCTCGCTGCGCGCGGCTTTCAGCCGCAGCAGCTTCAGATGGCGGGCCTGCACCTCAAACCACAGCGCAGGCTCCCAGGCGCTGAGCGTTAACTCTCCGGCCTGCTCCCCCAGCTCGGCAAACAGATGCATCGCCAGCTCATTCTTTCCGTACTGCTCCGCGATACGCCCCATCAGCAGCCGCAGCAGCCACCGCTGCCGGGCCGAGGTGATGCCCGGGCGGTTCTGTAGCCAGCCCAGCGCCGCATCCGGACCGTCGCTATCCGCCAGCGCCATCGCTTCTGGCTCCAGCGCCAGAATGTCATCGTTGTCACCAGCGACCGGGGCGGATGGCATGTCAGCGCCCCACTCGCCTGCCGCGTTCAGGATATGCTGTTGGATCCAGTTGAGCGTCACTTCATCCGCAAACGGGGTCCCGTCGCTGAACGCCAGCGTCTCCAGCCCGGACAGGCGGGTCAGCAGCCCTTTCAGGTCCGCGGCAATGATCCCGGCCAGCGTCGCCTGGCCGGACTTCGTCAGCGCCTGATGGATATACCACTGCAGATCCAGCCACAGGTGGTTAGCCCCGCGGGAAAAAGTGCTGTCTGCTGCGTCCAGCATCTCAGCCCAGTTCTGCTGCAGGTAGAGGCGTTTGAGCAGCGCGCGCTGGTCCGCCCTTGGCGGCTCAATGCGCGTTCGCCCCTGCGCGTCCGGAGCCGGAATGGCCCGCAGGGTGTCATGGCGCAGGCTTTTCATCAGATGGTGAGCCGACAGCCAGCCGTCGGGCTGCTCACGCAGATAGTCGGTGAGCGTGCGGGCCTGGGCCAGCAAATCCTGACCGGAGGCGATCCGCCCGATAATCGGGGCATCGGCGTGACCGGCAGCCGGAGGGGGTTCGCTGGTACTGGCGTTCTGCGGTACCACCGCATCCACCCCGCCCGCTTTCTGCAGACGGCTTTCCAGCGCACCATACAGCGCGTCCAGCGCGGGACGGGTCTCATCCGGCTCATTTTCGATAAGCCCGGCAATCAGCAGCAGCGCCCCGGTGGTGCGCCTCGCGTCTTCCCTGACCACTTCCGGATAGAGGGCGAGCGAGTCGGTGATGCGCGAACCGGCCAGCCACGCCAGCGCCGCCTTGCGGCTGCGCCCGCGCTGCGGATGCAGCTGGGCCCCGAAACGCGCCAGCAGGCCGGCCAGCAGTTCAAGACCGTCTGCCAGCCCCGGCTCCCCTTCGCGGTGCAGCTTCGCCCAGCAGTACCAGGTTGCCACGCGGATATCTTTGGCAACGGTGGTTAAAAGCGTTTCGGTATGCTGGCAAATCAGCGCGGTGTTGGCGCCCGAGAGCTTATTGATTTCCTCGCGTATCTGCAGGAAATCGTCATCATAGCCCGGATCGTCGCCAGCGGGCGCGGACCCGGGCAGCGGCTGCAGCCAGTTATCCCACTGCGCCACGCGTTCACGGGCGGCGGCAAGCAGGGTCGCCGGCTCCGCCTGGCAGGCGCTCAGTAACGTATTCAGCGCGCTCATCAATCATTCTCCTCTGCATCAGCGGCCGCGCCGGAGGGCGGGCCTGGCGAATCGGTGGTACTAAAAATGGCGTCCGGCAGACGGAAGTGACGCAGCTTCAGCAGCGCCAGCGGCCCCTCTCCCGCTTCGGTACGCAGGATATAGTTCAGCGCGCGTCCGTCCGGAGCCTTCCAGCTCAGCCGGTAGCTGCTGGCCACGCCGGGATAGGCGTTTACGCGCGCGTGATCCAGCAGGCGGATCCAGCCCCACGTCCCCGACATATCGGCGTACTGCCGGGTGCCCGCCTGCGTGCTTATCCAGCTCAGGTTCGCCCCCGGGGCTTCCGTGTCCGCGGGCCAGGTAAAGCGCTTCCACGTCGGCAGCTGATTGACATAGGTCAGCTTCTGGCCGTCGATAATCATGTCGGTCTGCATCACGCCCGCCGCCGTCCCCGGGCGCAGCTCAAAGTTCATGCCGGCGTTGCCTTCCGCAAAGGCCACGTCCGAGAGGTAGCCCAGGGTATTGATCGCCTTAAGAAACGCCGGGTTAAACGTCAGCCCCTGCGCGTTGATGCTGTCCGGCACCCAGTGGTTGCCTTCCTTATGCAGTACCCCTTTCAGGCGGCTCTGCAGGAACTGCGCGATACGCCCGGAATCAGCATTCAGGTATTTGGCCAGCAGCGGCAGCGACACGTCGCTGCTGGCGTTGCTGAACGGATAGCGTCCGCCAAAGGCGGCGTTCCACTCGGCTACCACCGCCTGCTGCCACTGGGCATTGAGGCTCCCGGCCGCGGGGGTCAGCACCTGCTGCCAGGCCTGCTCCATCGGGGTCACAAATACCGTCCGACCAAAACCGCTCCACTCCTGGCCCAGGCCGGCGGCAATCAGGCTGCCGTAGTCGCGGGTCTCGGTCAGATCCACCGCCTTGCCCTGGAATACCGTCTGGGCCAGGGTCTGGGTCATGGCCTGCGGATCGGCGGCGTTGGTCACCTGCTGCAGGCGCAGACGCACCTGGGTTACGCGGGTCAGGTAAGAGTGCAGGCTCAGTGCCTGTGCGCCGGCGCGGTTCTTGTCCATCAGCGCCAGCACCGGACCAAAGGTCGCCTCCAGCGGGCCAGAGGCACCGGCATGCTGATCAATGGCATGTCCGCCGTCACCGCCCAGCAGATTTTTCGCCGATTTCACCAGGGAGTCAGAAATCGCCTCGCCGGTCTGTCCGGTGCGCCCCTGCACGTTCAGGGTGTTCATCAGCGCCACCAGCGGCGACTGCCGCACATCGGCCATCAGTGTCAGCTGATCAATCGCATCCGACAGCGTCGCGGCACGGTGCCAGCGCAGGCCGTTGAGGAACGTCAGCCAGGCGCCGCTAAAATCGGTGAAGTAACGCTCCGTCAGGCGCTTTTTCAGCGCTTCCGGCGCGGCCTCATCCTGTGGATTTCCCTGACGCTGGCCGTCCGTCAGCACCCAGTCCAGTTCGTCCCGCCGCGTCTTAACCACGTTATCTATGGCGGGCTGCACCGCCTGCTCCCAAGCCTGGCGGGTAAACATGCCCGGCACGACGTCAGCGGTGCTGAACAGGCGGGCGGCGTCGGTATCGCCGGTCATGTCCTCGAGGCGCATGTCGGCGTACAGGTGCGCCACCCGGGAGAGCATCTTCTGGTAGAGGGAGGCGTCGCTGTTACGCACGCCCATCAGGCGCACCAGCAGCGAACGCACCTGGCTGACCATGCGCGCATCGGCGCGCAGCTTCCACTCCGGGTGCGCAACCAGCTGCGCCGCCCAGAACGACAGCAGCGACGGCGCCATGCCCTGCCATACGCTGTCTTTCACCCCGTCACGCGTCGGCCAGTCGCTCAGCAACGCCGCGCTGAACCAGGCGGCATCCATATGCTCCGGGCGCGCCAGCATCAGGTAGAGTTTAAGCTGCTGCCAGGTGGTTTTTGCCATCTGCTCGCGCAGCGGGCTGGCCGCCGGCAGCGCATTAAAGGCACTGAGCTGCGTCTGCAGATGCTCTGCCGCCGCATCGCGCAGCAGCGGCAGGGCGCTGTCCCGGTAGCGGGGCCGGAGTGCGGTCAGTAGTGCATCATTCTGACTCAGCCCGGCCCGCTGATACCACGGCACCCCATGCTCAGCGCGGTACTGCAGGCGGGCCAGCGTTTTCTGCAGCGCAGACAGGGCGCGCAGGCGCGGCTCCAGCGGCTGATTGTCCCGGGCGGCAAGAGATGCCTGCGCATGTGCGCTGGCAATCTGGCTGCGGTTGGTCTGATAGGCGACGCCCATCCACGCCGCCCAGGCCACCATCGTAAGCGCAGCAGCAGACGCCACCCCCCTGCGCCAGGGAATACCCGGTTTCACCGGGCGCAGGGCGGTGGGGAGCATCCGGACAGATTCAGGCAGAACATCCCAGCGCCTGTCCATCCCCCAGTGGTGCGCTACGGCACGCTCAGCACCGGCGGAAGGCTGGCTGAACACCACGCCGGCCAGCGGCAGCGGACGGTACGGATTGAGCAGCACCGACAATGGCGCGCTCAGGCTCTCCGGTGCGCGGATCAGCTGGTCGGCCAGCGTCAGCAGAAAGTGGTGTTTCACCTCACCGCAGGCCTGCTGCAGCCCCTGCGCGGTCAGCGCCGGCGTCAGGGCGGAGAGTTGCTCTGCCAGCGCTTCGGTACGACAATCGGCAGGCAGCAGACAGCCTGTGGCCTGTACGATGCGTCCTTCCGGCTGACCGGCGCGCGGGTGCAGGGACCAGACATACAGCGGAAGCTTCCAGCCAAGCGTTTCCATACGCGCGCTGATGGCATGAGACAGGGAATCCATGGTGCTTTCTGACGGTACCGGCGGCGGCGGCTCCAGCCCTGGTACTGAGAGTTGGTCAAAAGCCGAGGTCACCCACACCAGTCCGTCAGCCGGGCGATGGCGCAGTTTACGCAGCGCGGTCAGCCAGGCACTGTCCGCTGGGGTAGTGAGGTCGCCGCCCCACAGCAACAGCGTGCCCCGGTCTTCCTGCCAGAGCTGGCCCGTCAGGCCTGGGGTCAGCTGTTCCACTTCAGCGGCGGGGCCGGTTATCAGCAGAATGCGGGTTTTACAGCCCCAGCGGCGACCGTAGAGGTTGCGCATGGCGTCGCGGATGGTATCAACGGTGACATTGCGGGGCGCGGTCTGCTTAACGCGGCCTTCATCGGCAGGCAGGACACTTTTACGCTTCGCCTGAAAACGATGCCAGCCTTGATTGATAGCAAGGCTCAATGTTTTACCGTAACGAAGCATCAGTAATAAAAATAACGCACCGGCAAGCACCAGGCTTTTCGTGAGCGTTGTGTGCAGCCCAACCTGCTCGCCAAAGTGCCAGATTAACCAGGCAATCCCCCCTGCAATGAGAGCTGAGAATCCCAGCCTGCCCCACCCTCCACGCCATGACGAATTACCTGTTGTCATTATTACTGCTCCCTGTTTGCACGGTATTAATAAATTTCTGCTCGCCATCGGTAGAAAGCATCAGACAGCCTGCTTTTTGTAAATTCACAACATCGCTGGCAACTGCGGCCATTATCCATGGAGAAAAGGGGCCGCTGAGCCCGGCGTATTTTTCCAGCCAGTGGAGCTGTTCGGGTTTCCAGTGACCACCATAAGTTTTTGCTGCTTCAAGCAGACCGGAGAATGCATTTCCCCATTCCACATTGTCGCCAACAATACTTGCGGTGGCACAGGCCTGAGTCTGGGTCGAGAAAAACGTATCCAGTGACTTTTCTGAAATCGTCATATCAAGTGCCATGGGACGCAAAAGTCGTGCTTTAACAGGGAGTTTATATATTGTGGCCACATCATCAGAGGTCAACAGCAGGACAGCCAGCGCATCACTGTATGCGTCCCGCCCCTGAGTCTGGTGAATCAGGATTAAATCCACATCCAGCACCGGTGATTTAATTCGCTCATCCAGCGAGATAAAGGTCTTTGAAGTAAGAATTATCAACTGTGGAACGGGGCGATCCACTATAGCGGTCAGCCAGGCATGCGCAAATGCATCCTGCAATGCTGGAAAATCATCGTGAGAGTCGGTCAACAGCGTGACGGCAAGCTCTATATCTGAAGGTAACTGTGCCAAAGCTGGATTTAACCCCGAAACTAAAACAGAAAAATGAGTCCAATGATCGTGCAGACAAATACGCTGGGGCAGAGATGTTTTTTGCTCCAGCGTTGATGGGGCTGCCAAAAAAATTTGAGGTGTCAGATTTGCAGGCAGCATGACACCACTGTGCAGTACTGTGATATTGCGACCAGCCCAGCCCATCCACTGTTGTTGCGCAAATTCTGCCTCAGCGGCATCAAATTGGTGTCTGTCAAATGCATTGTTATAGAGCCAGCCACGCAGACAGAGAAAGAAAAACCAGATAACTGCGGGGCATGCGGTGACGGCCCAAAGATTACATGTTTGAAGTGGCCCAGCCAGTTGGTTGGCATGCAGGACAAACAACAGCACGCACCCGACCAGCGCGAAAATCCCCAGCAGCATCCACAGGATGAATGAAGGCTCTTCAGGCTTAGTCGATATCGTTGATTTCTGACGCTCCCAGCTCATGACTTATCCTGTTACGCAATCCGGTGCGCTGGATATCAGCTGACAACCGCACTCGCAGCGGCAACCATCAACAGCAATCGCCTTACCGTCTGAGGACCATTCAGGCGAACCTTCAATAATAGCGTTGATGCCATGACCCACTATTGGGCAGCTAATTTTATCTCCCACGATAGCAACTTTCTTGCCATTTACTACCATTGTTGATGAAGCGGAAATAACCTGACCGCCGTGCGTGGTGTTATCACCAAGCAATACAAAGCCTTTAGACATACGAAACTCCATTTTTTGATTTCCGCATATGTATTTCTTTATGCAGGTAAAACATTATTTTTCCATATCAATTTCTTTTAACTTACTACATGCATTCGAATCGCCTTTATAGCAACTTTTTTGGAATAGTGGAATGGCCTTACTTCTATTTACAGCCATCCCTTTACCATCAAAATATATCATACCCAAGTGATACATGGCTGAAGGCTCGCCTTGTTTAACTGCAAGCTCAAGAAAATTTTTGGCTTTATCATAATCCACAGCGACACCTTTACCATTAAGATATGCGTAACCTAAATACATCTGAGCTTTAGCGTTGCTGTTTTTCGCAGCCTTCTCATACCAATAATTGGCTTTTTCGTAGCTCTGAGGGGCTTCTTCTCCATAATAATACATGTCACCTAAATCGATCTGAGCGTCCGCATTTCCGAGTTCAGCAGCAACCTGATAGAGTTCAAATGCTTTTTTCATATCCTTCGGAACCCCCATACCCAAACGATAAACATTAGCCATTGAGTTTGCATCGTCTGCTTTAGTCGTTGACGTAGGATCGATAACGACAGTTTCAGCGAAACATGGTGCAGCGATAGAAAGCCAAAAAACGAAGTTGGATAGTTTCATAAATAGATCTTACGCAACAATGAGTGAGTTTATTAAACGCGAATGACACCCGTCATTGAAAATCAACTCTTATTTGAATCACCACTGCCCGTAAGGATACGCCTTACCTTTTATAAACTTTTTCATTCCCTCACTATATTCATACCCATTAGGAAAATTGGTCTCTCCTTTGCACATGTTTAGATTATTACCTGAGACTGTTGTGATTTCTGTACCTTTTTGTTCAAGATTAGGTCTGCCATTGTTTTTTAGCCAAACCCTGACTTTACCTTTAGGCGCAAGACCAATCACCATATACTGAAAATAATAATTATCTCCAGGGCTATAGTTGTTGGGCTCTGTAGTAAGCATTTTATTTTTAGTTTCAGAAGAGAACACTAATGTAGTTTCATAAACTTTTTTATCAATAATTGAATCCCAGCAAAACTGTATAACTTGCGGGGGAGAAGATGCTTTATTAAAAGGCGAAGTTCCTTTTCCGGCATGCTGGCTCCATGTCCCCACGCTTTGCCCTTGTGGCTGGTCTATTGTTCGAAAAACCTTTCCATACCCATTGACATCAATAAGTTTTACAAGTGTCACCTGAGCAGGTAGTGCTTTAGGTGTTGAAAAGGTAAAGTACCACTCATCAAAAGGGGCTTTAATCTTCCCTTGCTGGTCATTAGCTGAACTGCTGTAGCAACTCACCAAAAAAGTAAATGACAAAAAAATAGTAATTATTTTCATGCTTTTTCCCCTTTCATATTCCATACTGTACGTGTCCAGCCGGGGTTTGGTCGATTAATAAATCCAAACACTTCTGTCGCTTTTACTGCTCCATATATTTTTTCAATATGCTTGCCATCAAGCCATACCGTTTTAAATTCAACGGGATTCCAGTTTGCTGAGCAGTGTATGTATTTTCCAATAACTTGCATTTCCGATGAAGTATAAGGTGTTGGAACACTGCCACTTCTGACTGCTTTTCCTTGGGCAATTGCTTTTTGGCTCAAAGCTTCGAGATCTGGAGGTAATGTGAAATTTTGATCTTTTGGCAAAATTTCATTCATCTCGACCCCTGCCTCTAACGCAGCATCCAGCATCACCCTTAAACTGACCTTGCTCCAGTCATTAGGAACAACTCGTTTAAGCGTAACAGAAGCGCCGACGCGTTTCTCTATTATCTCCTGACGCCGTTTATCATGATTTACCAGATAGTCATACCAGGTTTCAGTTTTTACCTCTCCACTCGCCATAATTGGACTTAGATTAGGAAGCGCCTTCAAATCAGGTGTTTCAGCTGCAGTCTGTCGATAAACATCAGTAATCTCTGGAGGAACACTATCCCTGACAGTTTCATTTTTCGGTTTTGTTAAAAAATAATATTCCTGCTCATTTGGGTTGTAACCACCGCCAATATCGGAATGTACTCCGGGGAGAGATAGTTCTGGCCATGATTCTTTTATACTGTTCAGGCTAAAGTTATATCGACACTCGTGCATCGCCGCTATCTGGAAAACTTTCTGTGCGATATCGGGAGGTAAATCCAGATCCACGCCAGGATTTATGGCATCGTGCGGATCAAGCCCAACGGCGCAAACGGTGTCAAACAATCCGATAAACCGCACTTCACCGGCAGGCTGCCCATGATGATTTCGGCCATCTAGCCCCTTAGTGATTGCTTGCTGTATCGCGTTATCATTAATTCTGACGCGATTTGCAAAATGACGGGCCGCTGCTGCGCCCCGACTGAAACCGAATATATCGAATTGGATTTTCTCTATTGCGTTTGTTATGCCACTTCCTTCACCGAGCAGAGTTCGGATTTCTTTTGCGATCTTAGAAACACCTTCATCGGTCTTATCAACCACACCTTCTGATAAAGTCCCGGTCCCCATTGCTACCAGGTTGTCTTCTTTGCCTTTTTGTGTACCAATACCTTGAACGTAAACAGCACGCTGAAATTGAGTTTTATCCTCAACAACCTCATCATCAACGGAAAAAAGTGTATTTAGCCAATGAATATTGGAATAGTACCCCATAAAGCTACCACTGCCATTTACACTCATCCCTAGCTTTTTGGTACAAAGCTCAAGATCTTCTTTTTTAAGACCAACATCAAGGTGAGTACAACTTTTCAATAGGCGCTCATCTGTATTGAAGACATTATTACCTGTACCATCGAAGAACATCCCAATTGTAATGGTAATACCAGGAACAGACTTTCGTTTACAAACGATTGTTTTTTCCGAAATGTTTACATCAGTAAAGTGTTCACAGTCGTTGGCTTCCCATGCATGATAATTAGTCATGATTTATTGCTCCCTGCTGATGAGTTACCGGTCCCTAGTATTTCAATATTTATTTTACCCGGCATTGAAGTGTAAATAGGCATTGTTTTGCCATTTTCATCAGATATACCTGAAAATACCTGGCCCTCGGCTGTAGTAACCTTGTATTCAGTCTTAGGAATGACGTTCCCACTATCATCATTGAGAGCATAAACACCTCCATAACCTTTTGGGAATTCATGTGGAGGTGAACTTACGGTTGCTGGCCCCATTTTCTGAACATTGGCACATTTCAACAGGATATTACCTTCACAGCCCAGAATAATATCTTTACCCTGCAACTGGATGAACGAACCGTCCAGGTTTTTCAGCACAACATCTGTTGCAGCCGTAATTTCAACCCGACCTTCCGTACTGGTTACGGTCACGTCCTTTTTGGCTATCGCATCAAGCGCATCATCCTGCGCCTGGATTTCAACTTTTCCCTTTGCGGCAAACAGTTTCATTCCGGCCTTTCTGGCCAGCATGCTCACCGCTCCTCCCGCCGCCACGGTAAAACGCTTAAGCGCGCTGATGTCAGTATTTTGTTGTGACATAATCCCAACGCTGGCACTACCCGACGCCATGCGAACCGCCTGTGGGCTGGTGATGCTCACGCCTTCAGGTGCATTCAACACCATTCCTGGCTGTACCAGATCTTTGAGGGCATCAGTCAACTTCACCTGGCTTTGAATATCGGCGGGTAGCGCCTGCGCCGTTTCTGCAGCATCAGACAAACTTCTGGCAATGCTCAGGGCATTTTCCAGTTGAGATATCGCCTCCCGCATGGACAACAT
>NZ_MRBS01000039.1 GCF_001922585.1 Pantoea sp. 1.19
CCGGTCTCGGTGCTTTCAGCGTCACCCGCCGTCAGGAAGGGCTCCGCATAGTGGTACGTTTCCCCGGTGGTGATCCCTTCCTTGCTGAAGATGCTTTCGGCGCTGTCCTGCGGCGTCAGGGCTTCGCGGTAGTTGTAGTCCCGGGTGGCCACGCTTGCGCTGACCACGTTACAGGCGGTCTGAATATCCCAGAGGCTCTCCCGCCCGCCGTCGCTCATCCCGGCCGGGTTGCGCAGGGGCAGCGTGACGCCAAATTCATACTGCTGCTGGCTGTCCTGAAAAATCACCACGTCCTGCTCAAGACGGCCGTCCATTTCAAAGCGCCAGTAAATCCCCACCTCCGCCAGCAGGCGCTGGATAAACGCAAGATCGGTTTCCCGCCACTGGGTGATGAGCTCCCGGGAGGGGTACTCCCGGGAGAGCCGGAACGCAAAATCGGGCCCTTCCAGGCCGTGCTTGCGCAAGACCTGCTCCACCACGTCGATAACCGACTGATTGAGGTAGACTTCGCTCCCTTGCGTATACTCCAGCAGGGCGATACGGGAAACGAGGGTCAGCGCGTAATGGGTCTCATCATTCGACGAGGAGACGCGGCGAAACGATTTTACCACGCCGAATACCGTCCGGACCGGCAGCGCCGGTGTCCCGTCAAACATCGGGGTCTGGAAGGTAAATGACGCCGGCTTCAGCAGTAACGTTTCGCAGGCGATATCTCCAGAGGTGCAGGTCACCGCCACGTCATAGCGCCAGGGCTGGCTGAGGGACTCCACCGCGCTGAAGTGCAAGACATCCAGACATTCCGTGCAGCCATGCACATCAACCCGGTAACGTGACTGGCC
>NZ_MRBS01000040.1 GCF_001922585.1 Pantoea sp. 1.19
ACGGCAATACGGCAATATCTGCCGCGGAGTAACGCAATCATTCACGCTACGCAAATCCGCGAAACAGAATGCCACTCTGCGGGTTTCGCGGGCTGACCGACCCGCCGCCCACGGCGGTGATGAAAAGAGGGGCCGTCCGGCCCGCGGATTTCGTACCGCTACAAGTGGCGCAGGCATCAGGCGGACGCCTGTTGGCGTGGCGCACGGCAATATCTGCCGCGGAGTAACGCAATCATTCGCGCTACGCAAATCCGCGAAACAGAATGCCACTCTGTGGCTTTCGCGGGCTGACCGACCCGCCGCCCACGGCGGTGATGAAAAGAGGGGCCGTCCGGCCCGCGGATTTCGTACCGCTACAAGCGGCGCGGGCATCAGGCGGACGCCTGTTGGCGTGGCGCACGGCAATATCTGCCGCGGAGTAACGCAATCATTCACGCTACGCAAATCCGCGAAACAGAATGCCACTCTGCGGGTTTCGCGGGCTGACCGACCCGCCGCCCACGGCGGTGATGAAAAGAGGGGCCGTCCGGCCCGCGGATTTCGTACCGCTACAAGTGGCGCAGGCATCAGGCGGACGCCTGTTGGCGTGGCGCACGGCAATATCTGCCGCGGAGTAACGCAATCATTCGCGCTACGCAAATCCGCGAAACAGAATGCCACTCTGTGGCTTTCGCGGGCTGACCGACCC
>NZ_MRBS01000041.1 GCF_001922585.1 Pantoea sp. 1.19
ATCAGGCTTGCGCCCATTGTGCAATATTCCCCACTGCTGCCTCCCGTAGGAGTCTGGACCGTGTCTCAGTTCCAGTGTGGCTGGTCATCCTCTCAGACCAGCTAGGGATCGTCGCCTAGGTGAGCCGTTACCCCACCTACTAGCTAATCCCATCTGGGCACATCCGATGGTGTGAGGCCCGAAGGTCCCCCACTTTGGTCCGAAGACGTTATGCGGTATTAGCTACCGTTTCCAGTAGTTATCCCCCTCCATCGGGCAGTTTCCCAGACATTACTCACCCGTCCGCCACTCGTCACCCRAGAGCAAGCTCTCTGTGCTACCGTTCGACTTGCATGTGTTAGGCCTGCCGCCAGCGTTCAATCTGAGCCATGATCAAACTCTTCAATTAAAAAGCTTGATGCTCAAAGAATTAAACTTCGTAATGAATTACGTGTTCACTCTTGAGACTTGATATTTTTGAGCCCGGAGGCTTTTGATATCTGTCCTGTGAGTGCCCACACAGATTGTCTGATAAATTGTTAAAGAGCAGTGAGTTAGGCGCTTTCGCTTGCTAACTCGAGGTGGCGTATATTACGCTTTCCTCCTTCAGAGTCAACCTCTTTTTCAGAAGTTTTTCTCCGGCGGCGCCGGTGAATCCCGGGCCTCTGCACCGCACC
>NZ_MRBS01000005.1 GCF_001922585.1 Pantoea sp. 1.19
GTAGGGAACTGCCAGGCATCAAATCAGGCGAAAGGCCCGGTCGAAAGACCGGGCCTTTTGTTTTGCGCGCGGTTTGCGGCGGGCGCCCCGGCCCGACGGTCGGGTTTTTTTGCGTTCAGGCGCCCCGCGCGGCCGCCACCCCGACGCGCCGCGCATCAGCGCCCCTCCCCGCTATCCAGCAGCGCCGCGGGCGTATTGATATTGGCAAAAGCGGCGGGCGTATCAAACTCAACCGCCAGCCCTCCGCACTGACTGAAAAAAGCCAGTACGCGCCGTTCGTTGCGCGCCAGAAAGGCGGCCAGCGGTGCGGCCAGCGTGGCGTGCAGCAGGGCGTGGGTCGGGTGATCGCGGCCGCCGGCGCGGGCCCACACGGCGCGTCGATCGCCCCTGGCCAGCCAGAGGTCCCGGGCCAGGGTCAGTGGAATGGCGGGGGCATCGCAGGCGGCAAACAGATACCAGGGGCTGAGCGGATGCTGCAGGGCCGCTAACATCCCGGCCAGCGGCCCCTGGAAGCCGGGTAGGGTGTCGGTGATAACCTGCAGTCCGCTTTGGCGGTATTGCACAACGTTGCGATTGGCGCTGATTGCCAGCGATCCCACCTGAGGCGTAAGGCGCCGCTGCACATGCTGGTACAGTGGCTGCCCGGCAAGCAGCATTAACCCTTTATCTTTTCCGCCCATACGGCTGCCCTGGCCTCCGGCGAGGATCACACCGGTGATTTCCTTGATCGGGTCGCTATTCATCAATCAATAACCTTGCTAACGTAGTGGGAATAATCGGGTAAGGAGACAGTATGAACACACTACAGCGGCTGGATGAAATTATGGAACTGCTACACCCCGCCTGGCGCCATACATCCGACCTCAGCCTGGTACAGTTTATCCAAATGCTGGCCAGAGAGGCGGGTCTGAAGCAAGATATTGCATCACTGACGGATGATATGCTGATTTACCAGCTAAAGGTGCGCGAAATGGATGCCAATGCGCCGCTTCCCGGCCTGCATAAGGATTACGAAGTCGATTTTAAAACCGCCTTATTGCGCGCGCGCGGCGTGCTTCAGGAAGAGAGTGGGGCTTCATCGCCTGCCAATAAATGATACTCTAGCGGTTTTCTTCTCAACAGAATAAGCGCTATGACCGATCCGGCTTTTACCTTTCACACTCTCGATCCGGAGACGCTGCTGGATGCGCTCTGGGAGACCGGCCTGCGCGTTGAGTCCGGACTGACCCCGCTCAACAGTTACGAGAACCGGGTCTGGCAATGCTCCGACGACGAGCGGAAACGCTACGTGGTGAAATTTTACCGACCGCAGCGCTGGTCCTCGGCGCAAATAGCCGAGGAGCATCAGTTTGCGCTTGAGCTGGCGGCGGATGACGTACCGGTGGTAGCACCTTTGCGCCTGCAGGGAGAGACGCTGCATCTGCACCAGGGATTCCGCTTTGCGGTCTTCCCCAGCGTCGGTGGCCGGCAGTATGAGACCGATAATCTTGATCAGCTGGAGGCGGTGGGACGCCAGCTGGGGCGGCTGCATCAGACCGGACGCAAAGCCCGTTTCAGCGCGCGCCCGGCGATTGACCTGCAGGATTACCTGTATGAGCCAACGCAGATCCTCGCACAAAGCGCGCTGATTCCGCAGGGCATACGGCATGAACTGTTCACCAGCCTTGAGCAGATGAGTACAACTTTACAAAAATGCTGGCATACTCAGTGGCGCCCTCTGCGTTTGCACGGTGACTGCCACCCGGGAAATATCCTCTGGCGCGATGGCCCATTGTTCGTCGATTTGGATGATGCCCGCACGGGGCCTGCGGTACAGGATTTGTGGATGTTGGTCAGTGGCGATCGCCAGGAACAGCGCATGCAGTGGGACATTTTGCTGGAGGCCTACGCCGAATTCGCTGAGTTTGATGCTCACGAATTGTCACTCATTGAGCCTTTACGTGCGATGCGTATGGTTTATTATCTCGCGTGGGTGGCCAGGCGGTGGCAGGATCCTGCTTTCCCGGGCAGTTTCCCATGGATGACGGATGAAGATTTCTGGCGGCGGCAGCGCGCACTCTTTGAGGAGCAAAACCGGTTGTTACAGGAACCCCCTTTACGGCTGATGCCAGAATATTAAGATGTGACAGGAGAAGATTTCACCATGAAAAAGATGTGGCTTGCGTTAATGGGGCTGGTCCTGGCTGCCAGTGCGTCGGTGGCAACGGCGGCGACCTACTCTGATGGAAAGCAGTACGTGACCCTGCCGAAAGCGGTTCAGGGTGAACCTCAGGTTCTGGAGTTCTTCTCCTTCTTTTGCCCGCACTGCTATCAGTTTGAAAACGTTTATCACGTCAGCGAAGCGGTGAAGAAAAATTTGCCGGAAGGCACCCGCATGGTGAAATACCACGTTGATTTCCTCGGCGGCGATTTTGGTCCGGTAGTCACTCACGCTTGGGCTGTTGCCATGGCGCTGGGCGTAGAAGATCGGGTGACTACGCCCATTTTCGAAGGCATTCAAAAAAACCAGGAAATCCGCGATCCGGCAACGCTGAAAGCCACCTTTGTGCAGGCGGCAGGGATCACCCCGGAGCAGTATGATGCGGCCTGGAACAGCTTTGCTGTGAAAGCGCTGGTTGCCCAGCAGCAGAAAGCGGCGGCCGATGTCGATCTGCGCGGCGTGCCGGCGATGTTTGTTAACGGAAAATACATGATTAACAACGGCGGACTGGATACCCGTTCCCAGGAAAACTTTACTGCTGAATACGCCAACGTAGTGAAATTCCTGCTGAATAAAAAATAAGCTTTTTTGCTGGCGTCGGCCCCGCGCCGACGCCATTCTTCGCTATACTTCACACGGCTTAACATTCCATCCGATCTGACGCCAACCGCAATCACACACCGGTGGATCGCTATCCACATTGCTCTGCCGGCGATTGGCGAGCGATATCCCGAATTTATGTTGTTTTTATGATTAATAATCAATGACTTATAATTTGTTTTCGTAGCAGTGTGCTTTACAACATATTCGCATCAAATTTTACACACAAAGTTATCCACAGTTTGATCCGCCGAGGATCTGCACAAAACGTGCATTTAAACCCGGCATTATTTCATCTTTATCCTCTGCCTGTGGCATCCTTACAGCCGACATTCACTTAGAGAAAACTCGCGAAAGACTATGGCTCAAATTGCAGACAATCCGCTCATCCTGGTCGATGGATCCTCCTATCTCTATCGCGCCTATCACGCGTTTCCTCCGCTTACCAACAGCGCGGGGGAACCGACCGGAGCGATGTACGGCGTGCTGAATATGCTGAAAAGCTTACTGATGCAGTACCAGCCGACGCATGCGGCAGTGGTATTTGATGCCAAAGGTAAAACCTTTCGTGATGAGCTTTTTGAAGCCTACAAATCTCACCGTCCACCCATGCCGGACGATCTGCGCGCGCAGATAGCACCGCTCCATAAAATGGTCAAAGCCATGGGGCTGCCGCTGCTGGTTGTCAGCGGGGTGGAAGCTGACGATGTGATTGGTACGCTGGCGGTGCAGGCAGAGCAGCAGGGCCGCGCAGTGTTGATCAGTACCGGGGATAAAGACATGGCGCAGCTGGTGACGCCCAATGTCACGCTGATCAATACCATGAACAATACTGTACTCGGGCCGCAAGAGGTGCAGGATAAATACGGCATCCCGCCGTCACTGATTATCGATTACCTGGCGCTGATGGGCGACGCATCAGATAACATTCCCGGTGTGCCGGGCGTTGGAGAAAAAACGGCGCAGGCGCTGCTCCAGGGACTGGGCGGTATGTCCAGTATTTACGCGCATCTCGACAACGTGGCCGCCCTGGGCTTCCGCGGATCGAAGACCATGGCGGGCAAGCTGGAGCAAAGCAAAGAGGTGGCTTTCCTCTCCTACCAGCTGGCCACGATCAAAACCGATGTGGCACTGGAGGTGACCTGTGATGCGTTGACGGTACAGCCGCCCGAGGTTGAAACGCTAATCGATCAGTTCCGCCATTATGAGTTCAAACGTTGGATCAGCGATCTGGAGTCAGGCAGCTGGCTACAGGGTAAGAAAGGCGGCGTCAGTCAGAAAACGGCCGCCGAGGCGGAACCGGCTGCAACCGCGGCGCCAGAGCGCGTGCTCGCCGCAGACGGCTACGTCACTCTGCTGGATGAGGACAGCGTCGAGCAGTGGCTGAAACGTCTGAAAGAGAGTGACCTGTTTGCGCTCGATCTGGAAACGGACTCGCTCGATAATCTGAATGCGCAGATTATCGGTATTTCTCTCGCCACCGCTCCCGGGGAAGCGGCCTACCTGCCGGTAGGACACGACTATCTCGACGCACCGGCGCAGCTCGACCGCGATGCGGTGTTGGCAAAGCTAAAACCGCTGCTGGAAGATCCGGCGTTGAAAAAAGTTGGGCAAAACCTGAAGTACGATCGCGGCGTGCTGAAAAATTACGACATTGAGCTGCAGGGCATCGCCTTTGACACCATGCTGGAGTCGTACTGCCTGAACAGCGTGGGCAACAAGCACGATATGGACTCGCTGTCGGCGCGCTGGCTGAACCATAAGACCGTCACCTTTGAAGAGATTGCCGGCAAAGGTAAGAATCAGCTGACCTTTAATCAAATCCCGCTGGAGCAGGCGGCGCACTATGCAGCCGAGGATGCCGATGTGACGCTGCAGCTGCATCAGAAAATGTGGCCGGAGCTGGCCAGGCTCAGCGGTCCGAAGCAGATTTTTGAACGCATAGAGATGCCGCTGCTTAGCGTAATTTCACGCATTGAGCGTAACGGCGTGCTGATCGATCCGGCCATCCTGTCACGCCATTCGCAGGAGCTGACCGCGCGGCTGGCAGAGCTGGAAAAAGAGGCGCACGAACTGGCCGGCGAGCCGTTTAATCTCTCTTCGACCAGGCAGCTGCAAACCATTCTGTTTGAAAAACAGGGAATCAAGCCGACGAAGAAAACGCCCGGTGGCGCGCCCTCTACCAGTGAAGAGGTACTGGCAGAACTGGCGCTGGATTATCCACTGCCGAAAGTGATTCTGGAACATCGCGGCCTCTCCAAACTGAAGTCGACCTATACCGATAAGCTGCCGCAGATGATCAATGCGAAAACCGGTCGCGTACATACCTCCTACCATCAGGCGGTGACCGCTACCGGTCGACTCTCGTCTACCGAGCCCAACCTGCAAAATATTCCGGTGCGTAATGAAGAGGGCCGGCGCATACGTCAGGCGTTTATAGCCTCGCCCGGCTGTAAAATTCTGGCGGCGGACTATTCACAAATCGAACTGCGCATCATGGCGCACCTGTCGCAGGACCCGGGCCTGCTAGCGGCATTTGCCGATAATCAGGATATCCACCGCGCGACCGCCGCTGAGGTGTTCGGCACCTCGCTGGACAAGGTCACCGGCGAGCAGCGGCGCAGCGCCAAGGCGATTAACTTTGGGCTGATTTATGGCATGAGCGCCTTTGGCCTCTCACGCCAGCTGAATATCCCACCCGGCGAGTCGAAAAAGTACATGGAGCGCTATTTCGAGCGCTATCCGGGCGTATTGCGCTATATGGAGTCGACGCGCGAGCAGGCCGCCGGGCAGGGTTATGTTGAAACGCTGGATGGCCGCCGACTGTGGCTCCCGGATATCGGCTCCAGCAATGCCATCCGCCGCAAAGCGGCCGAACGCGCGGCGATCAATGCCCCGATGCAGGGCACCGCGGCGGACATCATCAAGCGGGCGATGATTGCGGTCGATCAATGGCTGCAGCAGGAGCCGGCGGTTAAAATGATCATGCAGGTTCACGATGAACTGGTGTTTGAGGTGTGCGCCGAAGAGGTGGAGCGCGTCGGGCGTAAACTGGCCGAGCTGATGGAAAACAGCATGACGCTGGATGTGCCGCTGCTGGTGGAAGTGGGCGTTGGCGATAACTGGGATGAGGCGCATTAAGCCAGACGCAGCAAGGGTCAGCCTGCGGGCTGACTTTTTTTGGTGAGTTTACTAAAACGATTTAGCTGCAAGCGGTCGTGACGGCGGCGGCAATGCATCGCTAACCGCCTATCCGCAAAGCACTTTTTATGTAACTACGCTACAGAGATACGACAATTATGTGACTTGTGTCGGATAAATTGTGTTGTTTTATGAAAATTAACTACATAAAACCCTTTTTCGCTCATAAAAAATCAGGTAGAGTTTGTCGCGTAGGGTACAGAGGTAAGATGTTCTATCTTTCAGACCTTTTACTTCACGTAATCGGATTTGGCTGAATATTTAGCCGCCCCAGTCACTCGTGACTGGGGCGTTTTTTATAGTAGAAAATAAAGTCCGGCATCCTGCACGGCGCGGACGCACGCCGTTACGCCTGCGCTTCCTCTTCCAGTACCGCCGGCGGCAGCTGGCTGAACCAGCTATCCAGTTTCTGACGCAGTTTATCGACGCCGCTTTTTTTCAGCGAAGAAAACGTCTCAACTTGCACATCACCCATAAAGGCCAGCGCGGCTTCACGCACCATATTCAGCTGACTTTTGCGCGCCCCCGAGGCGAGTTTGTCCGCCTTGGTCAGCAGCACCAGCACCGGGATCTCACTGGCTACGGCCCACTGGATCATCTGCTGATCGAGATCCTTAAGCGGATGCCGAATATCCATCAGCACCACCAGCCCTTTCAGGCAGTTGCGCATCTGCAGGTATTCCGCCAGCGCCCGCTGCCATTTTCGCTTCATCTCTTCCGGCACTTCCGCATAGCCATAGCCCGGTAAATCCACCAGGCGATAACCTTCGGCAACCTGAAACAGATTGATCAGCTGCGTTCGGCCGGGCGTTTTACTGGTGCGGGCCAGGCTTTTCTGATTGGTCAGCGCGTTAAGCGCGCTGGATTTGCCCGCATTGGAGCGACCGGCAAAGGCTACCTCGATACCACTATCGGCAGGCAGGTGGCGAATATCCGGCGCGCTGGTCACAAAATGGGTCACATGGTAATTCCAGCTCGTCACAATCCTGTCTCCGTTGATTCACTGTTTTGCGCTGATTATACGCATCTGACATAGAAAAGCCTGAACAAACGAGCACGCATCCCTTTTCTTACCGGGCAGTGCGCCGGACACCCACCGATTTCCAACGATAACGGGATTTTTATACCGTCGTGGAAAAAATAAAAAAGAGATAAAACAGTCTGTTATTGACTATTGTTGACGGTTTGCGCGTTAAAACTGCTGAAAAACTTGTGCGTTCGCTCACATCAACTACATTTGTATCCGGAAGCAGAATGTTTCTCCTCAGGATGAGGGCTCAGGGAGTGGCTGGACGCCGCAGAGCGGGAGAGGATGATGCGCCGGAGGCGCAGAAAAGGACGGGAACCCGCCAGGATGGCGCTGCAAACGGATAAACCGGGACGTTGAGTGCAACAGGGAAGAGTGGGGTGTAATACCCTTCACTCGAAGGGAAAAAAGGCGACAGGGTGACCTGTCGCCTTTTTTCTGTTAGATTTCGCCGCAATTCTGTACCTCATCCTGTCGGATGCAAGGTATATACTGTCTGTAGTGTCCGAGAGCGAAAACACCATGATGAAACAACCTGCACGCACAGGCCAACAATCCGGCAAGGGGAAATCCAGGCGCGAAGCGCGCGAGTCGCTGAATCAGCAGGCGCGCGATCGGAAACGCGATAAAAAGCGCAGCGGCCATAAGCCGGGATCGCGGGCGAATCCGATTGCCGCAGAGGCCAGGCAACACGGTGGCGCCCCGTCGCGCGATCCGCGTCTCGGCAGTAAAAAACCGGTGCCGCTGGGCAATGAGATAACGACTCCGGTCAGCCGCGCCGCGGTTCCCGCTCCGAAGCCGGTAGAAAAAAAACCTGTCGCGCTTAGCCCACAGGAAGAGCTGGCGGCACTGGAGAACAGCGAGCGCCTGGATACGCTGCTCGATCGCCTGGAGCAGGGAGATACGCTGTCAGGTGATGATCAGGCGTGGCTGGACCAAACGCTTGACCGCATCGACGTACTGATGGAAATGCTCGGTATTGCGCTGGATGATGATGAGCAGGACGACGCGGCGGACGAAGATATGTATCGCCTGTTGAAGGGCGGTCACTGATTTATCCTGCGCGCAGGGAGGCCCCCGTCCTCCCTGTCAACCTCCTGCCGACCTTCGGCTAAAGCGACCGTGAATGCCTTTCTCCTGGCTTGGATCAATGTTTGCGCTGCTGCTGGCGTGTTATCTAGTGTGGTTATTCATCAGACTGCATCGACTATCGCGCCGTAAAGCCCGACTGCTGCAGCGGCAGCGACGACCCTCTGCGGCGATCCGGCCGGGGCGGCGCCCACGCCATCGCAAGGAGTGACCATGCACGCCACCGCCATTGAGTGGGACCGGAGGCTGATCGAAAAATACGATCGTGCCGGCCCGCGTTATACCTCCTACCCTACCGCCGCGGATTTTCACACCGCATACGGTGCGGAAGATTTCCTCGCCAGCGCGTCGCGCTATCCCGAACGCCCGCTCTCGCTCTACGTGCACATTCCGTTCTGCCATAAGCTCTGCTATTTCTGCGGCTGCAATAAGCAGGTAACCCGCCAGCCGCAGAAGGCCGCGCGCTATCTGCAGGTACTGGCGACCGAGATAGCCAGCCGTGCTCCGCTGTTTGCCCACCGCACGGTGACCCAGCTGCACTGGGGGGGCGGTACGCCGACCTTTCTGACCGCCGCGCAAATTAGCGCCCTGATGCGCTGCCTGCGCGATCATTTTACTTTCGCGCCGGACGCCGAACTGGGGATCGAAATCGACCCGCGTGAGATTGACGTGACGATGATCGATCACCTGCGTCAGGAGGGATTTAACCGGCTAAGCATGGGCATTCAGGACGTGGATAAAACCGTGCAGCAGCGGGTCAATCGGGTACAGGACGAGACGCTGATCGCGGCACTGATCGCCCGGGCGCGCGCCACCGGCTTTGCCTCCGTCAGTCTGGATTTAATCTACGGCCTGCCAATGCAGACCCCTGAAGGTTTTGCCGCCACCCTGCAGCAGGTGTTAACCTGGCAGCCGGACCGGCTCAGCGTCTTTAATTATGCGCATATGCCGGATCTGTTTCCGGCGCAGCGTAAAATTCGGTCGGAAGAGTTGCCCGCGGCGCAGGCAAAGCTGGCCATATTGCAACAGACGATAGCGACGCTGACCGGCGCAGGATATCAGTTTATCGGTATGGACCATTTTGCCCGTCAGGACGACGCGCTGGCGGTGGCGCAGCGCCAGGGCGAGCTTCAGCGCAACTTTCAGGGTTACAGCACCCAGGGCGAGTGCGATTTGCTCGGGTTGGGCGTGTCGGCCATCAGCCAGATCGGCGATGGCTACGCGCAGAATGAAAAAGTACTGAATCATTACGCGGAAGCGATAATGACCCGCGGGCACGCGCTATGGCGTGGCGTCGCGCTAAGCGTTGACGATCGCCTGCGGCGCGAGGTGATTCAGCAGCTGATGTGCCACTTTTATGTGGATAAAGCGGCCATTGCCCGCCGCTATACGCTGAATTTTGATGATTACTTTGCTGAAGAACTGGCGCTGCTGGCACCGCTGGCCGAAGATGGACTGGTGATGCTCACGCCGGAGCAGATTCAGGTCAGCGCCACGGGTCGCCTGCTGGTGCGCAACATCAGTATGTGTTTCGACAGGCATCTGCGTCAGCGGCAGCACCAGATATTCTCGCGGGTGATCTGACGCCGGGAATGTCCCCCCTGCATCATCAGCAGGGTACTGCGCGGTGGCTACGACGGCCTGAGGCGGAGCCGCCCCCGGCGCCGATTCCGTGCCGTAAGGCTCCCAGCATCGCCTCATCTCCCCACGTACCTTCAGGCATTCCACTGCAGGGAGGGAGGCTGTTAAGCTCCACTCCCCGCTGCGTGACCGATGGTGTTGCCGCGCCGCGTGCCGGCTACTCCATGCCCAGCTCTTTCAGCTTCCTGGTCAGCGTGTTACGTCCCCAGCCCAGCAGCCGGGCGGCTTCCTGCTTATGTCCCTGCGTGTGGCGCAGGGCGGTGCTGAGCAGCGTGCGTTCCATTTCCGGCTGCGCTTCGGACAGCAGGTTTTGATGACCGGATCGCAGCGCGCGGTCGGCCCACTGCGCCAGCAGCGTGGCCCAGCTATCCGGCAGGGCAGGAGCGCCGCTGTCGGCAGGCGTGCTGGTTTCAAACAGCTCGCCGGGCAGATCCTGAATCAGCACCTCCTGACCGGCGGCCATTACCGTCAGCCAGCGACAGGTATTTTCCAGCTGACGCACATTACCCGACCAGTGCAGGCGGGTCAGAGCCGTCTCCGTTTCCGGATGCAGAATTTTGGCCTCCACCCCCAGTTCGCGGGCGGCCTCTTGCAGGAAGTAGCGCGCCAGCCGTGGGATATCCTCGCGGCGCTCGCGCAGCGGCGGCAGATGAACCCGGATCACGTTCAGGCGATGAAACAGATCCTCGCGAAACTTGCCTTCCTGCACCCGCAGCTCAAGATTCTGGTGGGTAGCGGCGATGATGCGCACATCCACTTTTACCGGGGCATAACCGCCGACGCGGTAAAACTGGCCGTCGGCGAGCACGCGCAGCAGGCGGGTTTGCACATCCAGCGGCATATCGCCGATCTCGTCCAGAAACAGCGTGCCGCCGTCGGCCTGTTCAAAGCGTCCCTGGCGGATTTGACTGGCGCCGGTAAAGGCTCCCTTTTCGTGGCCAAACAGCTCTGACTCAATCAAATCTTTCGGAATAGCGGCCATATTCAGAGCAATAAACGGCGCTTTGGCGCGCGGGCTGTGGCGGTGCAGCGCGTGGGCGACCAGCTCTTTACCGGTGCCGGACTCGCCGTTAATCAGCACGCTGATTGAGGAGCGGGAGAGGCGGCCAATAATGCGAAACACATCCTGCATCGCCGGCGCCTCACCGATGATATCGGTGGTGGGGCCACTGATGGGCTGATTGCGTGGCTGCTGCTGTTCCTGATAGTGGCTGATGGCGCGCTCAACCAGCGCGACCGCCTCGTCAATATCAAACGGCTTCGGCAGGTAATCAAACGCGCCCTGCTGGTAGGCGCTTACCGCAGCGTCCAGGTCCGAGTGGGCGGTCATGATAATCACCGGCAGCATCGGATGGCGTTGCTTAATCTGTTTCAGCAGCGTCAGGCCGTCCATTCCGGGCATGCGAATATCGGACAGCAGTACGTCCGGCGTTTTGGTCGCCAGCGCATCCAGTACCTCACTGGCGCTCTCGAAGGTGGCGCAGCTCAATCCGGCGCCGGTTAGCGCACGTTCCAGCACCCAGCGGATGGAGCTGTCGTCATCGACGATCCAAACTATCCCTCGTTGCATAATGAACCTCACTGGCGAAGCGGCAGGAAGACCGAAAATTCGGTGTGTCCCGGCCAACTGTTGAATTCAATTTTTCCAGAATGCTGGTCGATCAGGCTGCGGGCAATCGACAGGCCCAGCCCGGTACCGCCTTCGCGGCCGCTGACCATCGGGTAAAACAGCGTATCCTGCAGGTGCGCCGGGATCCCCGGTCCATTATCTTCAATGTCTATCCGCGCCACGAGGCGATAGCGTACGCCGTGCAGGGTCAGCTGAAACGCCGTGCGGGTGCGTAGAATCAGGGTACCGCCATCCTCGCCCAGCGCCTGCATGGCGTTGCGCACGATATTTAACAGCACCTGCTCAATCTGATCGGGATCGTGCGGCAGCTCTGGCAGGCTAGGATCGTAATCGCGCACCAGGGTAATGTTTTCTGGTAGCTCCATCGACACCAGGTTAAACACCCGTTCGGCCACCTGGTGAATGCTTTGCGTTACGTGCATCCCGGGCTGCTGGGGGCCCAGCAGTCGGTCGACCAGGTTACGCAGGCGGTCGGCCTGCTCGATGATCACTTTGGTGTATTCGGTCAGCGCCGGATCGGGCAGGGCGCGGTTCAGCAGCTGCGCCGCTCCGCGCAGTCCGCCGAGCGGGTTTTTGATTTCGTGCGCGAGGCCGCGGACCAGGTCGCGCGCGGCCACCTGCTGAGCGTGCTGCAGTTGTTCCTGGCTCAGGCGCCGCTGATTATCCATCGGCGCCATTTCCAGCAGGGTCAGGCCGTCAGGCAGGCGCTGCGCGGTCAGCGCCATAATGTGCGCCCGGCCGTCCACCACCAGCGTCACTTCGCTATCGGTGAAGCCTTGTCCTGCCGCCAGGCTTTCGCGCATGACCGCAATATTCAGGGAAAAGTAGCCGGTCAGATCGGGCAGCGGGGTACCAAACAGCTTGCGGGAACTCTGGGCCAGCAGCTGCTGTGCGGCGGGGTTGGCATAGCGAATGGCCAGGTCGTCATCGACCAGCAAAATGCTGTTGATCAGTGAGTTAAGAATTTGCCCGGCATCGGGCAGTGTATCGGCTGCCATACAGCGTACTCCCGAAACGTATGCACTGTTTTGGTGCATTATAGTGGTTTTCGCCGAACATCATTATCCTTAACGATGAATTTGCGCTGAAAAAAGCCCATCCGAAGATGGGCTGAAAGTTTCCACGGCAACAAAAAATCTCTCCCGCGCGGCGGACGTTGCCGCAAAGCAACGCCGCCGGTAGCGTGAGATCTTAACTTTCCATCAGATTACACGCTGTAATACAGCTCAAACTCAACCGGATGCGGAGTCATGCGAACGCGGTCCAGCTCCGATTTACGCAGCTCGATGTAGGCATCGATGGTGTCATCGGTGAACACGCCGCCGCGGGTCAGGAACTCGCGATCGTCGCTCAGTGCCGCCAGCGCTTCGTCGAGTGAACCCGCCACTTTTGGAATCTCCGCTTCTTCTTCCGGCGGCAGGTCATACAGGTTTTTGTCCATTGCATCGCCAGGGTGGATCTTGTTGATGATGCCATCCAGACCGGCCATCAGCAGTGCGGCGAAGCACAGGTACGGGTTAGCGGCCGGATCCGGGAAGCGGGCTTCAATACGGCGCGCTTTCGGGCTTGCGACCACCGGGATACGAATCGATGCAGAACGGTTACGGGCAGAGTAGGCCAGCATAACCGGTGCTTCATAACCTGGGACCAGACGCTTGTAGGAGTTGGTGGTCGGGTTTGACAGGGCGTTAATCGCTTTCGCGTGCTTGATCACGCCACCAATGTAGTACAGCGCGGTTTCAGACAGGCCGCCGTATTTGTCGCCGGCGAACAGGTTGGTGCCGCCTTTAGACAGGGACATGTGGCAGTGCATACCGGAGCCGTTGTCACCAAACATCGGCTTCGGCATAAAGGTGGCCGTTTTGCCGTAGGCGTGGGCGACGTTGTGCACCACGTATTTGTAGATCTGAATTTCGTCGGCTTTTTTCACCATGGTGTTAAAGCGGGTCGCCACTTCGTTCTGACCGGCGGTTGCCACTTCGTGGTGATGCGCCTCGACCACCAGGCCCATCTGTTCCATGGTCAGACACATCGCGGAGCGGATGTCCTGCGAAGAGTCGACCGGCGGAACCGGGAAGTAACCGCCTTTCAGACCCGGACGGTGACCTTTGTTACCGCCTTCGTAAGCTTTACCGGAGTTCCAGTAGGCTTCCACATCGTCGATGGCCACGTGCGAACCGGCGGTGCTGCTGCCAAAGCGGATGTCGTCAAACAGGAAGAATTCCGGCTCGGGTCCAAACAACACGGTGTCGGCAATGCCGGAAGAGCGCAGAAAATCTTCTGCACGTTTAGCAATGGAGCGCGGATCGCGGTCGTAGCCCTGCATGGTGCCTGGCTCCAGGATGTCACAGCGGATGATCAGCGTCGGATCGTCGAAGAACGGGTCAATGACCGCCGTGGTGGCGTCCGGCATCAGTACCATGTCGGATTCGTTAATGCCTTTCCAGCCGCCGATGGAAGAACCATCGAACATTTTGCCTTCTTCGAAGAAGTCAGCGTTAACCTGGTGCGCCGGAATGGTCACATGCTGCTCTTTACCCTTGGTGTCGGTAAAACGCAGATCGACGAACTTCACTTCGTGCTCGTTCATCATCGACAGAACGTGTTCAGCGGACATACTTAACTCTCCTGGAAATTGTCATTGTCGTCGTGGTTAGAGATCCGATCGCTGGCTATCGCCTGTTTTGCGAACAACACCGATAATAAAGATCTCTGACAAGCTATCAACCGTTGTGGAAACTGCCGTTTTTCGCTTGGTATACTAGTTGCGAATTCCATGCCAACTTTTAACCATTGCGCATGCTTCACCGCAGCAAGCGGCAGGATGGCGATGGCGATGCCGCGCGTAAAGCGACGTCGCACCGGGCCACGTCAGCATTAACGGCCATCATCCTGCGCCATGAATTGTTGTCATTTACGGGGCAGGCAGCCCCGAAATCGCGCCCTCTCCTGAGCCGCTGGCTGCACCAGGATGGCGAGATAGCACCATGATAGTGCAATTGAGTGAATAATGGGCACCATAATGGTGCAAAACCAGGGCTGTGGCCGCGTTTTGCACTGAAAAAGGGTGTGTCCCCCGCCGACAACGCAAATTGTCAGTGAAAAGTGTGATCGGGTTCAGTATTCCGATTAATCCGTGTACAATAACGCGCTATTTCTAATGCCTGAGGCAAAGTTGTGATCGAAAATCTGCGTAATATCGCCATCATCGCGCACGTAGACCATGGTAAAACCACCCTGGTTGATAAACTGCTGCAGCAGTCCGGTACCTTTGACGCCCGTACCGAAGCTACTGAACGCGTGATGGACTCCAACGATTTGGAGAAAGAGCGTGGGATTACCATCCTCGCGAAAAACACCGCTATCAAATGGAATGACTACCGGATCAACATCGTTGATACCCCGGGACACGCCGACTTCGGTGGTGAGGTCGAGCGCGTGATGTCTATGGTGGATTCGGTGCTGCTGGTCGTTGACGCGATGGATGGCCCGATGCCGCAGACCCGCTTTGTTACCAAGAAAGCGTTTGCCAACGGCCTGAAGCCGATTGTGGTTATCAACAAAGTTGACCGTCCGGGCGCGCGCCCTGACTGGGTGGTCGATCAGGTCTTCGATCTGTTCGTTAACCTCGACGCGACCGACGAGCAGCTGGACTTCCCGATCATCTACGCCTCTGCCCTGAACGGCATCGCGGGGATGGATCACACGGATATGGCGGACGATATGACTCCGCTGTATGAAGCCATCGTGAAGCACGTTTCCCCGCCGCAGGTGGAAGTGGAAGCGCCGCTGCAGATGCAGATCTCCCAGCTGGACTACAACAACTACTTGGGCGTAATCGGCATTGGCCGCATCAAGCGCGGTAAGATCAAGCCGAACCAGCAGGTCACTATCATTGATAGCGAAGGCAAGACCCGCAACGGTAAGGTCGGTAAAGTACTGACCCATCTGGGTCTGGAGCGTATTGACAGCGACGTGGCGGAAGCGGGCGATATCATTGCCGTAACCGGCCTCGGCGAGCTGAACATCTCCGACACTATCTGCGATACGCAGAAAGTGGAAGCGCTGCCGGCGCTGAGCGTGGATGAGCCGACGGTCACCATGTTCTTCAACGTCAACACCTCGCCGTTCTGCGGTAAAGAAGGTAAATACGTCACTTCCCGTCAGATCCTCGAGCGCCTGAACAAAGAGCTGGTGCACAACGTGGCGCTGCGCGTAGAAGAGACCGAAGACGCCGATGCCTTCCGCGTGTCTGGTCGTGGCGAACTGCACCTGTCGGTGCTGATCGAAAACATGCGTCGCGAAGGCTTCGAACTGGCGGTATCTCGTCCGAAAGTGATCTTCCGCGAATTCGAAGGCCGCAAGCAGGAGCCGTTCGAAAACGTCACCCTCGACATCGAAGAGACCCACCAGGGGTCTGTGATGCAGGCGATGGGTGAGCGTAAAGGCGATCTGAAAAACATGGATCCGGATGGCAAAGGTCGCGTACGTCTTGACTACGTGATCCCCAGCCGCGGCCTGATCGGTTTCCGTAACGAGTTCATGACCATGACCTCCGGTACCGGCCTGCTGTACTCCACCTTCAGCCACTACGACGACATCCGTCCGGGCGAAGTGGGCCAGCGTCAGAACGGCGTGCTGATCTCCAACGGCCAGGGCAAAGCCGTGGCGTTTGCGCTGTTCAGCCTGCAGGATCGCGGTAAGCTGTTCCTCGGTCACGGTGCGGAAGTCTATGAAGGCCAGATCATCGGTATTCACAGCCGCTCCAACGATCTGACGGTCAACTGCCTGACCGGTAAGAAGCTGACCAACATGCGTGCTTCCGGTACGGATGAAGCGACCACCCTGGTGCCGCCGATCAAGATGACCCTTGAGCAGGCGATCGAATTTATCGATGACGACGAGCTGGTGGAAGTGACCCCGACCTCAGTGCGTATTCGTAAACGTCACCTGACCGAAAACGATCGTAAACGCGCCTCGCGCGGCAGCAAAGAGGGCTAATCGCCCTCCTGACTGACCCTCAATAGCCCCGCTTCGGGGCTATTTTTTTATCCTCCGGCGGTGAATTCTGGCGCCCTGAGGCATACGCTGTTTACCTGACTAATGGATTTCTCCACTGCGTGGCCTCCCTGGCTGTTCAGCTAACCATTTTCCCGCTAGAGTGATTATTCACCGGAACATACGGAGATGGCTATGCTGTATATCTTTGATCTTGGTAACGTCATTGTAGATATTGATTTCAACCGGGTGCTGGGCGTCTGGAGCGATCTCGGCCGCGTGCCGCTGGCCACGCTGCAAAGCCGTTTTGCGATGGATGAGGCGTTTGAACAACATGAGCGCGGTGAGATCAGTGACGCGCAGTTTGCGGAAAAGGTTTGCGACCGTCTGGGGCTTGCGCTGGGTGAGGAGCAGTTCGAAAAAGGGTGGCAGGCGGTATTTGTCAGTCTGCGTCCGGAGGTGATAGCCCGGATGCATCTGCTACGAGAACAGGGCCACCGCGTGGTGGTGCTCTCTAACACCAACGCCCTGCATACCCGCTTCTGGCCGAAGCAGTATCCGGAAGTGGGTCAGGCTGCCGATGCGATCTATCTTTCGCAAGAGATGGGCATGCGCAAGCCTGAGCCGGCAATCTTTCAGCGCGTGCTCGAACAAGAGGGTTTCGCGGCCGATCAAGCGGTGTTTTTTGATGATAACGAGGCCAACGTCGCCGCGGCCCGGGCGCTGGGGATTGACACGGTTTTGGTCACCAGCGCGAAGAGCGTGCCGGAATGGTTTGCCACACGCTCATGAACGCGCTGACGACACTACGCGCCTGGCTGAAACTGCTCTGGCGCCGCATTGATGCGGATAATATGACGGTGCTGGCCGGCAACCTGACCTTTGTCTCGCTGCTGTCCCTGGTGCCGCTGATTGCGGTGGTCTTTGCGTTGTTTGCGGCGTTTCCGGTGTTCTCCGACGTCAGCATTCAGCTAAAGAGCTTTATCTTTAATAACTTTATGCCGGCGACCGGTAACATTATCCAGCAATATCTGGAACAGTTCGTCGCCAACGTTAACCGAATGACGGCGGTGGGGGCCATCGGACTGATAGTTACCGCGCTGCTGCTGATGCACTCAATCGACAGTTCGCTGAATGCTATCTGGCGCAGTAAGCAACACCGTCCGATGGTCTATTCGTTTGCCGTTTACTGGATGATCCTGACGCTGGGGCCGCTGCTGGCCGGGGCCAGTCTGGCCATCAGCTCCTATCTGCTGTCGCTACGCTGGCTGGCAGAAACCGGCGTTAACAGCCTGGTGGATCAGGTGCTGCGTATTTTTCCGCTGCTGCTCTCCTGGCTCTCTTTCTGGCTGCTCTACAGCATTGTACCGGTGGCGCGCGTGCCGGGTCGGGACGCGCTGATGGGGGCACTGGTCGCCGGGCTGCTGTTCGAGCTGGGTAAAAAAGCCTTCACGCTGTACGTCACCATGTTTCCTTCCTACCAGCTGATTTATGGCGTGCTGGCAGTGGTGCCGATTCTGTTCCTCTGGGTCTACTGGACCTGGTGTATTGTATTACTGGGCGCAGAAATTACCGTAACGCTGGGCGAATACCGCAAACTACAGCTACAGGATGATGATGAACCATGATAGCGCTTATTCAGCGGGTACAGCGTGCCAGCGTTGACGTGGACGGCCAGACCGTTGGCCAGATAGGCCCCGGGCTGCTGATCCTGTTAGGGGTGGAGCAGGGGGATGATCAGCAGAAAGCGCAGCGTTTGTGCGATCGCGTGCTGGGGTACCGTATCTTCAGTGATGCGCAGGGTAAGATGAACCTGAATGTGCAGCAGGCGGGTGGCAGCGTACTGGTTGTCTCGCAGTTTACGCTCGCGGCGGATACGCAGAAGGGGCTGCGGCCCGGCTTTTCACGCGGTGCGACGCCGGCGGAGGCCGAGCGGCTGTATCACGCTTTCAGCGACGCTTGCCGCGCTGCGGGCATCATCACCGAGACCGGCCGCTTTGCGGCCGATATGCAGGTCGCGCTGGTCAACGATGGTCCGGTCACCTTTTGGTTACAGGTGTGAGGCACGGAAGTACGCGCTGCGCAAGCAGCCTGACCGGCCAGCAAAGAGAGAACCCAACTATGTATCACCTGCGAGTACCTGAGACGGAAGAAGAGCTGGCGATGTATTACCAGTTCCGCTGGGAGATGTTACGCAAGCCGCTGCATCAGCCGCAGGGCTCTGAGCGCGATGCCTGGGATGCGATGGCGCATCACCAGATGGTGGTGGATGAAGAGGGGCGGCCCATGGCCATTGGTCGTCTGTATATTAATGCTGACAATGAGGCCTCGATTCGCTTTCTGGCGGTGGATCCTGCCGTGCGCGGCAAGGGACTTGGCACGCTGGTGGCGATGACGCTGGAGTCCGTGGCGAGGCAGGAGGGAGTTAAGCGCGTCACCTGCAGCGCCCGCGAAGACGCCGTTAATTTCTTTGCCACGCTGGGCTATGTCAATCAGGGCGAAGTGGCCGCGCCCCAGACCACGCCGATCCGCCATTTCCTGATGATTAAACCGGTCGCCTCGCTGGATGATATCTTGCATCGGGCGGACTGGTGCGGGCAGCTGCAGCAGGCGTGGTACGAACATATTCCGCTCAGTGAAAAGATGGGCGTGCGCATCACCCAGTACACCGGACAGAAATTTATCACCACCATGCCCGAGACCGGCAATCAGAACCCACACCATACGCTGTTTGCCGGCAGCCTGTTTTCGCTGGCAACGCTCACCGGCTGGGGGCTGATTTGGTTACTGTTGCGCGAACGGCATCTCGGCGGCACCATCATTCTGGCCGATGCGCACGTGCGCTACAGCAAACCGATCAGCGGCAAGCCGGGTGCGGTAGCGGACTTGCGCTCGCTGAGTGGCGATCTGGACCGGCTGGCGCGCGGCCGCAAAGCGCGGGTGCAGCTGGAGGTAGAGCTGTTTGGCAACGACGAATGCGGGGCAACGTTTGAAGGCATCTACATCGTGCTGCCCGCCGATCCCGACGGGCCGCTGGAAGAGGGCGGCTGCGGCGGCTACTGACCCGGCGTAGCCCGCAGGACGGCGCTGCGCGTCCGTTACGGTACGACCTTACCGCCGACCATCCGCTGCTGCAGAGTGCGGCTCTCCGTGGTGACCGTCAGCTCTCCCCTCACCGACGGGGCCAGCGGGGCGCCGGCGGCGAGGTTTGCGCGCAGCGTTAACGCCAGATTAGCGTCGCCCGGCAGCGGCAGCGGCGGCCATCCCCAGTTCTGCAAGACATTCACTGGCACCGCTTTGCCGCTGAGCGTTAACACGGTGCTGCGCGCCGGCAGCTGCTCAATCGTCCCGCTGGCCTCTAACAGGCCGCGGCCGGTAAAGGCGCTGAGTTCGCGTAAGGCGATTTGTTGATCGTCAGCCTGCAGGGTCAGCGACGGATGGCGCACATCGACCCGATTAAAGGTGGCGGCAGCAGCGTTCAGCGATAGCGTTCCCTGCCAAATTCCCCACTGCTGCTGGCGCACCAGCTGCAGCGCGCGGCCGCTGCCGTCCAGCGTGGTAATCTGCCACGGCCACTCCGGCGTGATGTCGATAATCAGGTTGTGGTTAGCGGTCAGCTTATTGACGATCACGCTGTGTAGCCAGCCGGGCAGCGGCGCCTGCCAGCGCTGCCGCCAGTCGGCGGGCAGCGTATATTCCAGCCCGGCGACCACCAGTTCATTCAGAGCCAGCTGATGATCTTCCCGCGTCCAGCGTCCCTCGGTGCGCAGCAGGCCGTTGGCAAACCGGGTGCTCAGGGCGCGGATATCAATGCCCTGTGGGCTAAAGCTCAGCTCGGCCAGCGGATCGTTCAGCGCCAGGCCGCCGTAAATCAGGCTGCTGGCGCTGAGCGACAGGCTACCATCGTCGCTCTGCCAGTCACCCTGGCGCAGGGTCATATTCGCCAGGGCCAGATTCAGATCGGTGACGGCCCAGTCCGGTCCCTGCAGGCGACTGTCGGTGAGAGAAAGACGATCGATGCGCAGCGATGGCTGCTGCAGGAGCGGGTAGAGAAAATCCGTCAGCGTGCGTTCGCTCTGCAGGCGCAGATGGTTCAGACGCAGATTACTGATGTGCCAGTTACCCGCCGCGTCGCGCCGCCCGTTTCCGCTCAGCGAACCGCGAGCGAGATCGGCACCAAGGTTGGCAATCGTCAGACCCTGACGATCGTAATGCCCCTCAATCAGCACATCGCGTCCCGCCATCCCGTTCAGCGTCAGCGCGCCGGCGCTAAACTGAAACGCCGCCTGTTCGCCGAGTGGATCTCCCGCCCGCGGCTGCCAGGGAATCAGCCCACCGCTAACCTGACGTGCCGATACCGGTAGCGCCCGGGCAGGATCCTCAATGGCCATCTCGCGCAGCTGCAGGCGATCGGCGGCGATCGGCAGCGCCGGGGCGGTGGCATTCAGGCGCAGGCTGCCACGCTCCAGCAGCAGGCTGCTTAGGTGGCGCGGATGGAAAAACTGCCGCAGGCTCAGGCCGACGGTGACTTTTTCCGCCTCCAGCAGAGGCGGCGATCCGGCATGGGTAATACGCACCTGCGTCAGTATCAGATGTGAGGGGGAGCTCAGGTCGTGCTTCAGTCTACCAAGCGAAATTTGCCAGCCGCGCTCTTCACTCAGCGTACGGCCGATCCAGTCGGCGCCCCACCGCGTTTGTGCCGCTATCCAGGCGGCGATCGTCACGCACGCCAGCAAAAGCAGCAGGGTCAGTAAGAGTGTACCGGCACGTTTCATCGATCCGTTCCCGTCTGTTGGATAAGGTGAAGAGATTGCCTGCGGACACGCAGCCTATTACACCGGTGAGCCCGGGCAGGCCCCCGGTGGTGTGGTCCGCCGCTGGGCTGGCGGACCGATTTAAGCATGGCACAGGCTGGCGTTATTTTTCCTGTGGAAAGAGCATATTCAGCACAATTGCCGTGATCCCGCCGGCGGCAATGCCGGAGGAGAACAAAATTTTCAGCCAGTCCGGAGCAAACTGCAGAATCAGTGGCTGTTGCGATACGCCCAGTCCGGCGGCCAGCGACAGAGCAATGATCATGATCGCCCGCCGGTTCAGCGGCTCGCGCGACACAATGCGCACGCCGGAGGCGGCGATGGTGCCAAACATCACGATAGTGGCGCCGCCCAGTACCGGCTCCGGAATGTGCTGCACAAATCCGCTGACCGCGGGAAACAGCCCAAGCAGGATCAGCATCAGCGCCACCGCAAAGCCCACATAGCGGCTGGCCACGCCGGTCAGCTGAATCACGCCATTATTCTGACCAAAGCAGGAGTTGGGGAAAGTGTTAAAGAAGGCCGAGACGCAGGAGTTAAGGCCGTTGGCCAGCACGCCGCCTTTCAGGCGCTTCATATACAGCGGCCCCTTCACCGGCTGCTCTGACACATCAGAGGTCGCAGTGATGTCGCCAATGGTCTCCAGCGAGGTGATCATAAAAATCAGCACCAGCGGTAGCAGCAGATGCCAGTCAAAGCCGAGCCCGTAATACAGCGGAGTGGGAATGCTGATCAGCGCGCTGTCAGCGGCTGGCGGACGCGTCGGTAGCATATCCAGCGCCCACGCCAGCAGATAGCCAATCGCCATGGCAATCACCAGCGAGGCGATGCGCAGCCACGGATTTTTCTGACGGTTCAGCAAAATAATCACCAGCAGCACCGCACCGGCCAGCAGCAAATTCTTCGGCGCACCAAAGGTGTGATCGTTCAGGGCCGCATAGCCGCCGCCAATTGAAGTCAGTCCAACCTGAATCAGTGACAGACCGATGATCATCACTACGATGCCGGACACCAGCGGGGTAATAATGCGCCGCGCCAGGTGCAGCACCCGTGACAGCAGCATTTCGGTACAGGATGCGACCATCAGGGTCCCAAACAGCGCCGCCATCATCGTCGGCACGTCCGCCCCGCCGTTTTTCAGTGCCAGGCCGCCCATGATCAGCGGAGAGACGAAGTTGAAGCTGGTGCCCTGAATCGACAGCAGGCCAGAGCCCACCGGTCCCCAGGTCTTAATCTGCAGGATCGACGCCACGCCGGATGCAAACAGCGACATGCTAATAATGTGCTGGGTATCGGCGGCCGGCAGGCCCAGCGCCTGACAGATCAGCAGTGCGGGCGTAATCACCGCAACAAACATCGCCAGCAGGTGCTGACCGGCGGCAAACAGGGTTTGCGGCAGCGGCGGACGATCCTCAAGACGATAAATCAGTTCACTCTGGCGGCGGTCGGCGGATGTCTCCGCTTCCGGTGCGGGGGTAGTTACGGACATGCGTATGGTATCCCTGACGGCAAAGTGGCGATTTTAATGCCTGCTCAGACAAAAGCAAACGTTTGCATGGTAAGGGTCAGCGAAAATCCGCGGCAGGCGCGGCGTGAGCGTCAGAGAAGCGTTGCCGTAGCCTGATCCGCCGGGGAAAAAATACGGTACCCTGTCGCTACACTCAGGAGAGACGCGATGACCGAAAAACAGCATACCTTTGCCCCCCGGCACCATCAGCTTACCAACATCAACGTCTGGACAGCGGACAGCCGCTGGCTGGCCTTCGACGTGCGCCCATCCGGGGCCTCCTTCACCGGCCTGACTATAGAGCGAGTAAACGTAAACAGCGGTGAGGTTGAGGTCCTGTATCATGCCCGTGACGGCGCTCACGTCGGGGTGGTGACCGTAAGCCCCGACTGTCCGCCGCGCTACGTCTTTATCCACGGGCCGGAGCATCCTGACGCCGGCTGGCAGTATGATTTTCATCACCGGCGCGGCGTGATCGTTAGCGAAGGGCGCGCGCGCAATATGGATGCCTGCGATATTACCCCGCCGGGAACGCCTGGGGCGCTTCGCGGCGGCACGCACGTTCACGTCTTCAGTCAGGACGGTAGCCGTCTGAGCTATACCTATAACGATCACCTGATGCACGCGTGGGATCCCCGGCAAGACCGGCGTAACGTTGGCGTGGCGGTACCGCTGCACCCGGTCACCCCGCCGAAGCGGCATCCGCGGGAATATGACGGCGACTATTTTTGCGTGCTGGTCAGCGACACTTGTGACCAGCCGCCGGCGGGCAGCGATGCCATCTCCCGCGCCTGTGAAGAGGGATGGATCGGGGAGTCAGGCTATCTGCGCGAGGACGGCAGCCGGCAGCGCTGGGCGCTGGCTTTTATTGGCGACACCCGCGACGCGCACGGTGCAGTGCATCCCGAGGTGTTTATTGTCGATCTGCCGGAGGCGCTGGCCGACTACGCGCGGGCGGGCGAGCGGCCGCTGACGGGCACGGCGACCAGCCTGCCGGCGCCGCCGGCCGGGGTGGTACAGCGCCGGCTCACCCGAACCGCGCAGGGCGTGGCGCGGCAGCCAAGGCACTGGCTGCGTAGCTCACCCGATGGCGAACAGATCGCGTTTCTGATGCACGATGCGCAGGGGAGGGTACAGCTGTGGACGGTGTCGCCGCGCGGCGGTGAACCGCAGCAGCTCACCCAATCAGACAGCGATATTCAGTCGGCCTTCAGTTGGCATCCGGACGGCTCCGCACTGGCGTTTATCTGCGATAACAGCGTGATGCAGTGCGACAGCCGCAGCGGCGCGTGCATTCGCCTGACGGAAAGAACCGCGCTGCCGCCCTGCGCCGATGCGGTGGTCTTTTCCCCCGACGGCCGGTGGATTGCCTATATGCGCGAAGTGGCCGGTTTTCGCCAGCTGTTTACGGTTGCGGCGCGTTAACGGCAACCGTTGAAGGGCCACCAAGCAGGGCATCTGTGTGATTGGCCTGTTCGCTGCGTTTTACCCGCTCACGCGGAGAGTCAATGCCGCGATCGTCATCCGAGCGGGCGTAGTCCCACGGCAGCAGCAGGGTATCCAGTACGGCGGAGAACGGCAAATCGATCAGGGCCAGTGGCTTCAGCGCCCAGCTGGTCTGGTTATCCGCGAGGATCTCCGCGCTGGCACGGGTGCCGGGATAGTAGCCCTGATAGGGGCCGGAGTGCGACATCATGCTGGAACAGCCGTTCAGCGTGGTCAGTGCGAAGGTGGTCAGTAATCCGGTCAGACCCAACTTTATCATTACTCTCATCCTGTATCCCTTCCGGCAGTGCCTGCTCATTGTGGCCCGCACGTCATTGCGGCGGCGGCCACTCTGCGGGTGGCTCGCGCCTGATTAGACTCAGTCCTTGCTGAGTGTAGCCTTTTGAGCCTTTTTCGCAGCAAAAATTCCCTGCCCGCTCTTGAAAGCCATCGCTCAGCCCCTATTTTATTGTCAGGATCACAGAAAATGTATGCCATCAGGGTGCATTAACGCGATCTTACCGGCCCGTCCGCATGGAGGGCCATGCCAGACCACTTGCTGATCATCAGGAGTTAGTAACATGAGAAATTTTGACCTTGCACCACTGTATCGCTCTTCCATTGGTTTTGATCGCCTGATCAACCTGCTGGAATCGAACCAGAATCAAAGCAACGGCGGTTATCCTCCCTACAACGTGGAGCTGACCGGCGATAACCAGTACCGGATAACGATCGCGGTTGCGGGCTTCTCGCAGGACGAGCTGGACATCACCGCGCATGACAATTTGCTGAGCGTACGCGGCGCGCACAGAGAGGAGCCGAAGGCGCGGAATTACCTTTATCAGGGCATTGCTGAGCGTAACTTCGAGCGGAAATTCCAGCTTGCCGAGCACATTCAGGTGCGTGACGCCCGTCTGGAAAACGGCCTGCTGTTTATTGATATGGTGCGACTGGTGCCGGAAGAAGCCAAACCCCGCCGTATTGAAATCATGAAGTGATTGCGTGGGCGCGGCGGCGCCTGAAAAAAACGGGAGAGTGCCGCAGGGCCTCTCCCGTTTGACTATTTGGCGTCGCTGCCGCCCAGGAACCAGTAGCCGAGCGGTACCGAGAGCAGCACGGTAAATACCAGGCTGTAGATGCTGATCATAAAGGCCTGCATCATGTACATTTCGGTATCCCACTGCGAGAGTGGGATGTTGTACTGCTCGATCACACCACCGATCATTGCCCGGGTCATAATCACGGCCATCACAATAAATACGGCCAGTACCGCCAGCATGAATTTCTTGCCGCTGCGGGTTTTCAGTTTAGCTAACATGTTGATGTTCCCTGTTCTGCTGCTCAATCAGCGCCAGTTCTTCCGCCAGAATGCGGACTCCCTGCTCTATTTTACGCGCATCCGGTACATAATTCATCCGCATACACTGATGCGTATGTGGCCATTCCTGCGGCAGCCCGGGGAAAAAGAAGTGGCCAGGCACCATCAGCACCCCGCGCTGTTTTAACCGCTGATACAGCACTTCGGTCGTTACCTGCAGATCGTTAAACCACAGCCAGAGAAAAATCGCCCCCTCAGGTTTATGAATCAGGCAGCGCTCGGCGGGTAAATAGCGGCGAATAATGGCGATGGTTTCCTGCACGCGCTGCTGATAGAACGGGCGAATGACTTCATCGGACAGGCGCAGCAGATCCCCACGATCAATCATCTCTTTGGCGATCGCCGGGCCAATGCTGCCCGGCGCCAGGCTGATAATGCCGTTCATATTGCCAATGGCGGCAATCACCGCTTCGTCGGCGATGATGATCCCGCAGCGGGAGCCGGGCAGGCCAAGCTTCGACAGGCTCATGCATAAAATGATGTTCGGATTCCACAGCGGTCGCGCATCGCTAAAGATAATGCCCGGGAACGGCACGCCGTAGGCGTTGTCGATCACCAGCGGCACGTCGTGCTGCTGTGCCAGGGCGTCCAGCTGCAGCAGCTCCTCATCGGTAATGACGTTGCCTGTGGGATTCGTGGGGCGCGATACGCAAATCATCCCGGTGTCGTCGCCAATATGCAGGTTGTCGAAATCGACGTGATACTTAAACTGGCCTTCCGGCAGCATCTCAATACTGGGGCGCGCTGAAACAAACAGATCCTCATCGAGCCCGGCGTCGGCATAGCCGAGGTACTCGGGAGCCAGTGGAAACAGCACGCGCTTTTTACTGCCGTCGGCGCGGCGTCCGGCGTACAGGTTAAACAGATAGAAAAAGGCGCTCTGGCTGCCGTTCGTCAGCGCGATATTGTGAGCGGTCAGCGGCCAGCCGAACTGCTCGCGTAGCATCGTCGCCAGCGCGTCGCGCAGGGTAGTTTTTCCCTGCGGGCCGTCATAATTGCTCAGCGCCTCGGCGAGTACGCCATCGCGATGCATCTGCCCAAGCAGCCGATCAAAATAGTCATTCATGGCGGGAATCTGGGCCGGATTGCCGCCGCCCAGCATCACGGCACCCGGTGTGCGCAGTCCCTGATTCATATCTTCCATCAGGCGGGCGATGCCTGTATGGCGCGTAAATTTGTCACCGAATACAGAAAAGCTCATAGCGTCATTATCGTGTTTGTGGCAGGTGGAGGGTCACGATAACGCCGGGGCTGTGCCGATGCAAGGACGGGCGGAGGCCCCGCCGCGTTCGGGCGGGGCGCGGGAATTAGCCCAGGGCCTGCGGGTTGACGCAGTTTTTGTCGACTTCACCGCGCAGGGCGGCAATCAGATTATCCACCGCGTCGCGCGCCATAGCGTAGCGGGTTTCATGGGTTGCCGAGCCAATGTGCGGCAGCGCTACCACGTTAGGCAGCGACAGCAGCGGCGACTGCGGATCCAGCGGCTCCTGCTCAAACACGTCCAGTCCGGCGGCGTGCAGGCGGCCCTCCTGCAGTGCGGCAATCAGCGCCGCCTCGTCCACCACCGGCCCGCGTCCGGCGTTAATCAGCACCGCGCTGCGCGGCATTTTCGCCAGCTGCTCTGCACCGATCAGGTGGTGCGTGTCGGCCGTCAGCGGCAGGCTGATGCAGAGAAAATCGGACTCGCGCAGCAGCGTATCGAGGTCGCAATAGCGTGCGTCAAAGCGCGATTCCGCCTCCGGATGCGGCTTACGCGCGTGATACAGAATCGGCATACCAAAGCCGGCATGGGCGCGGCGGGCCAGCGCCAGACCAATGCGCCCCATTCCAAGGATGCCCATTTTTTTATGATGAACGTCGATGCCAAACCAGTCCGGGCCGATGCTGCGGGTCCACTCACCGGCCTTCACCCGTTCGGCCACTTCGGTCACGCGCCGCGCGGTGGTCAGCACCAGTGCCATCATCGTATCGGCGACCGTTTCAGTCAGCACCGTTGGCGTGTGCATCAGTACCACCCCGCGCTGATTAAGCGCGCTGACGTCAAAGTTATCGTAGCCGACTGACACGGTTGACGCGACGCGCAGCCGCGGCGTATGACGCAGAAAGTCCGCATCCACCTTACCGCCGGAGCCGATGATTCCTTCCGCCTCGGCCAGCGCATCGGCGTGGCGGCGGATATTCTCCGGCGTCAGTCCGGCAAATTCGGTGATCCGACAGTGGGCAGCAAGACGCTGACGCAGATCGTCGGGCAGGGATTTATAGAGGACAATGGCAGGTTTCATGGGCAGTTTCCTGTGAACAGCGCGGGGAGTCGATAGCGGACTCCCCGCAAAACGAGGCATCAGGCGTGGCGGGCATCCGGCTGGACCGGCGCCACGCGCGTATTATGGGTGGGCTTAACAATAATCGTTAGCCCGACGGAGGCCAGCAGCGCGGCCGCCATAAAAATATAGGACGCGCTGGGGCTGCCGGTCGCACCGTTAAGGTAGCCCACCAGCCAGGAGCCGACAAAGGAACCGAGGGCCCCCATGCTGTTGATCAGCGCCATGGCGCCACCGGCGACGTTGCGCGGCAGCATCTCCGGAATAATGGCGAAGAAGGGGCCGTACGGGGCATACATCGCCGCACCGGCAATCACCAGCAGGGTATAGGAGAACCAGAAGTTGCTGGTACCGACGAGGAATGATCCGATAAAGGCCAGCGCGCCGATCAGCAGCAGCGGCCAGACGAACAGCTTACGGTTGCGCGTCTTGTCGGACAGCCAGGAGACGATCAGCATCGTTACGGTGGCCGCCAGGTAAGGTACCGCCGACAGCCAGCCGGCCTGCACCATCCCCATCTCCATACCGCCGCGCAGAATCGACGGCAGCCACAATACAAAACCGTACACGCCGATGCTCCAGGCAAAATATTGCGCACACAGCAGGATAACGTTGCGTGATTTAAACGCCTCGCGATAGTTACGTACCGCTTTGATCCCCTGCTGCTCTTTTTCCAGCTGCGCCTGCAGCGCAGCTTTTTCCGCCTCGCTCAGCCAGCCCGCCTGCGCCGGTTTATCCGACACCATAAACCACCAGGCCACCGCCCAAATCACCGCCGGAAAGCCCTCAATGATGAACATTTCGCGCCAGCCGTAGCTCTCGATCAGATAGCCGGAGACCACCGACATCCACAGCACGGTGACCGGATTGCCAAGGATCAGAAACGTATTGGCGCGCGACCGTTCCGATTGAGTAAACCAGTTACTGATATAGATCAGCATCGCCGGCATGACGGCGGCTTCCACCACCCCCAACATAAAACGGATTGCCGCCAGGGCCGGGATATTGCTGACGATGCCGGTCAGGGTCGCGCAGCCGCCCCACAGGATCAGACACCAGAAAATCAGTTTTTTTACGCTGCGGCGTTCGGCGTACAGGGCCCCGGGAATTTGAAAAAAGAAGTAGCCGAGGAAAAAAAGTGCCCCCAACAGCGAGGAGACGCCTTTGGTTATCCCCAGATCCTCATTGATTCCTGCCGCCGAGGCGAAGCTGAAATTGGCACGATCGAGGTACGCCAGGCTGTACGTGATAAACACGATTGGCATGATGTACCACCAGCGTTTTGCAGCAAGCGTCGTTTTCATGATGTTCTCCAGCAAGCGGCATACGATACCGCGGTGAGGGTACGGTTTCTTTTGTTATGGTTTACTGTGCATCGAGCTGCGCGCGGGTGGGCAAGCCTTCGCTGTCGCCAATGACCTGAATCGCCAGCGATCCGATGGTGTTTCCGCGCGCGACGGCCTGCGGCAGCGGCAGGCCTTCTAACAAACCGCTGATCACGCCGACGGCGAAACCGTCACCGGCACCGACGGTATCCACAACGTTCTCCACCCGCACCGCCGCCACCTGGCCTTTCTCGCCGTCGCGGGTTTTAAACCAGGCGCCGTCGCTGCCGGTTTTGACGATCACTGCGCTGACGCCGCGATCGAGATAAAAGTCGGCGATGGCCTCCGGCTGCGTAAAGCCGGTCAGAATATGTCCCTCACCGATCCCGGGCAGCACCCAGTCGGCGCAGGCGGCGAGCAGGTTAATTTGCCGCACCATCACCGCTTCGCTGGGCCACAGCACCGGGCGCAGGTTGGGATCGAAAGAGAGGGTCTTGCCGGCGGCTTTCATCGCCCTGGCGGCGGTATGCTGCAGGGCCAGCGCGCTATCTGACAGCGCGGCCGCCACCCCGCTCAGGTGCAGGTGTCGGGCGCCGGTCACGTACTCAGCGACAAAATCATCGGGGGAGAGGTGGCTGGCCGCTGAGCCTTTCCGGAAATACTCCACGCTGGGATCGCTGCCGTCGCTGACCGCCGATTTCAGCTGAAATCCGGTTGGATAGCGGCTATCGGTCGTCACACAGCGGGCGTCAATGTGCTCCTGCGCCAGGGTCTGACGAACAAAACGGCCGAAGCTGTCGTTACCGACGCGGCTGATCCAGCCGACGTTCAGGCCCAGCCGCGCGAGGCCAATGGCCACGTTCAGCTCGGCGCCGGCCGCGCGTTTGACGAAGGAGTCGGCCGCGGCCAGATCGCCGGTTTCACGGGCGACAAACATCGCCATTGCCTCACCGATAGTGACGACATCCAGTGCATTCATGACGGAGACTCCTCGCGCAGCAGGCGGACATAATGTTGGGTGACGGCCACCAGATCGTCACCCTGCAGGGGAAATTCAATACCGCGCGGCGCGTCGGCCGGCAGGCGTTGCAGCGTATCGCGCCACAGATCATCCGCGTCATCCAGCGCTACGGCGCACCAGCCATCGCGGCGGCGAGCAGCGGCTTTAACGTGGATGTAGCGTACCCGGGCGGCAAGACTGTCGGCCGCGCGGCGGGGATCGTCGCCCACCCACAGCCAGTTTGCCATATCAAACGTCAGCCCCGCGGTTAGCGGCTGTTCACCCTGGTGGTGGCGCCACAGCGCCATGGCCTGCAGGCGGCCATTGGCGGTTTGATCATTCTCGACCAATAGCGTCACGGCGCGCTGGCTGAAGTGGGCAAGTAGCGGCCGACAGTCGCTGTCGGCGCGGTAGCCACCGAGGGCAAATTTGATTTGGCGGGCGCCCAGCTGCTCCGCCTCGTCAAGATAGCGGGTGAGCTGCGGGGTAAGGTGGCCGGCTTCGGTGAACAGCGGCTCCGGCACGGAGTAGACGCAGCGTAGCCCCTCTGTTGCGATGCGCTGCCCGAGAAGGGTCAGCTGAGTCTCCTCCCCGGCGCGCAGCAGTTCGCGTCGAATCTCGACGCCGTCCGCGCCGGCAGCGGCGATGATGGGCAGCACGGCGGCCTGGCCGCCGAGCGTATTCACCTGCTGGTAGCCGTAGGCGGCAGTGACTACAATGATGTCGCGTTTCATTCGCGCCTCCGGGCGTTGGGATGCGGTGTCTCTTTTTCACGCTAAATGGAACCGGTTCCAAAGAGAAGCCGCACGTGCCGGATTTATGATCGCGCTCACGGAGCGGGCAGATTTAGCCGTCGAGATTGTCCGAAAAGCCGGGACGGGTGGAGCCGCGAACGATCAGCTCGCCGGCAAACGCCTGTTCGCGCACCGGGCCGTGGTCACCGTTAATACGCCGGATAACCTGCTCCAGCGCGGCGTAGCCAATCTGGCGGGTCGGCTGCTTCAGGGTGGTGATCCCCACGCCGGCCAGTTCGGCCCAGTCCAGCTCATCAAAGCCCAGCAGACCGAGATCGCGGCCCCAGTCGAGCCCCTGACGGCGCAGGGCGCGTGCGACCTGCAGCGTCATCGCGCCGTTGACCACTAATACCGCCCGCCGCCGATGGGCATGGCGCTGGCAAAAGGTCATCAGCGCCTCGTCCAGCGCCGCGGAGTGACCATGGGGGACTTCGCAGTGTTCGGCATGCAGGCCGCTAACCGGCGCGGCGGCGGCGTGGAAAGCCTCCACGCGCTCCAGTCGGGTATTGACCAGCCCCAGCGGCTCGCTGACGAACAGCAGCGCATCGTAACCCTGATCGATCAGGTGGCGGGTCGCCAGGCTGGCGGCCTGCTGGTTATCCAGCCCCACCATGTCGCAGGCAAAATCGGGAATTTTACGATCAATCAGCACCATCGGCAGCAGCGACTGCTGCAGGCGCTGCAGAGCCTCTTCCCGCATCCCCACCGCGTTGACCACGATGCCTTCGACCTGATAACTGCTCAGCAGCGACAGATAGTGGCGCTCCTGATCCACTTCATTGTTGGTGTTACAGACCAGCAGCGTGAAGCCCAGCGTACGGCACGCGGCTTCAATCCCGCAGAGGATCTCCACCGAGTAGGGGTTGGTGATGTCGGCGATAATCAGGCCGATCAGCCTTGTGCGTCCACGCTTCAGACCGCGCGCCATCTGGCTGGGGCGATAGTCCAGTTCGGCGATCGCCTGCTCAATACGCGCGCGCAGCGCCGGGGAGAGCACGTTAAATTCGCCGTTCAGGTAGCGCGAGACGCTGGTTTTTCCGGTGTTGGCGGCCCTGGCGACGTCGCTGATGGTGGGTTTGGCGGACGAACGGTTCATAACGTTTCCCTGAGGCACAAGTAAGCAGAGACTATCACAGCGGATCAATCGGTGGGAGAGGCGGGCCGACCGGCCCGCCTGCAGCGCGCGCTTACAGCGGCGAGAGGGTAATTTCTACCCGGCGGTTTTGCGCTTTACCGTCTTCGGTGGCATTAGAAGCGATCGGATTCGCCGGACCCATGCCGCCGGTGCGGATGCGGTTAGCCGCCACGCCCTGGGTGATCAGTGCGCTGGCCACGCCATCGGCGCGCTGTTGCGACAGACGCTGGTTCAGCGCCTGGCCGCCGGTGCTGTCGGTGTAGCCCAGCACGTTAACGGCGGTTTTCGGATACTCTTTCAGTACCATTGCCACACCGGTCAGAGTGTTAGCACCGGCCGGCTTCAGCGTGCTGCTGCTGCTATCAAATGTGACGTTATTGGGCATGTTCAGCACGATATTATCGCCCTGGCGGGTAACGCTAACGCCGGTGCCTTTCATTTTGTCGCGCAGTTTCGCTTCCTGCACATCCATGTAGTAGCCTGCACCGCCGCCCAGAGCCGCGCCCGCCGCGGCGCCGATCAGGGCACCCTTGCCGCGATCTTTCTTCGAGGAGGAGAGCACGCCGACGCCGGCACCCAGTGCGGCGCCGAGGCCGGCACCAATGCCCGATTTGCCCGCTTCGGATTCACCGGTATAGGGGTTGGTGGTACAGCCGGACAGGGCCAGCGTGCCACACAGCGCCAGCGAGAGCCAAACAAACGATTTTTTCATGGTGAGTCTCCTTTTCATGCCCATTAGCGGCGTTTTTATCGCAGTATGCCGCGTAAATGTGGAGAAACCAGGTAGATCACTCTGAAAAAGGTCAGTTTGCCTTATTTTTGCTCACCGGGATGACAAAAACAGTCGGTCGTGTGGTCATTCACCAGCCCGCAGGCTTGCATAAAGGCGTAGCAGATGGTCGGTCCGACAAAGCGAAAGCCGCGCTTTTTCAGCGCCTTCGACATCGCCTCCGAGGCCGGTGTGATTGCCGGTACTGCGGCCAGGCTGGCAAAGTGATTCACCTGCTGCTGGTGGTCGACGAATTGCCAGATAAACGACACAAACGGCTCGCCGGCGGCCTCCATGGCCAACAGCGCTCTGGCGTTGCCGATAATGGCGCTGAGCTTACCGCGATGGCGAATCAGGCGGTCGTCGGTGAGCCGCTGCGCCAGCGCGCGCTCATCCAGTGTGGCAACCTGCTCCGGAGCGAACTGAAAGAACGCTTCGCGGTAGGCCGCGCGCTTTTTCAGCACGGTGATCCATGACAGACCTGCCTGTTGTCCCTCCAGGCACAGCATTTCAAACAGCCGCTGGCGGTCGGTCAGAGGGCGGCCCCACTCTTCGTCATGATAATGCTGATACAGGGGATCGGGAGTGACCCAGCCACAACGCTGCATAGTTGCTTCCTTGAGTAACGGAGTACCGGTTTGCTGATGGGTAAGCGGCCCGGTGCGGCGCAGCGCGCACGCGGTCAGGCCTGAAATAACCCGCTGTCGCGCAGCAGATGCGCATTCCCGCGGCGGCGGGTAAAGCCGCTGCGGTCAAAAAACTCCAGAATTTGTACTGCCAGTTTGCGGCCAATGCCAAGGCGGTCGCGGAAGTCGGCAGCGATGGTCGCCGCGCCCTCGCGATCGCGTTCGCGGATCAGATCGGCAAAGATCTGTACGCGTGCGGATCGGTAGTAACGATCGTTGACGATCGCCGTCAGATGACCGAGCCTGGCCGCTTTGCGCAGCAGCGCGCGCATGACACTCTCCTCGACCGCAAGCGCCTGCGCCACATCGCGTACCCACCAGGCCTGGTCATCCAGCCAACCGTCGACCCGCTGCCACAGCGCCTGCTCCTGCGCATCAAATTGCACCATGAAACCGGGCAGATGCAGCAGGCCGCGGCTATTGATCAGCGCCTGTGATGCCAGCAGGCTATCGATCAGCGCCAGCACCAGTGCTTCCGGCTGGGCGGGAAGCGTCATCCGGCAGAGCCGCGCGCGACCAACGCCGCGCTCATCGGGGTGGCGCTCGTGCCACTGCGCGAGCGTCTCCAGTATCTGCTGCTGCCAGCGCTCGGCCAGCGGAGCCCCCAGCAGCCAGTCGCCGGCGCGCAGCGGCGCCAGCGGGATAAGCAGTGCGTCGAGCTGCGGTGGGGTTAGCTGACGCGCCCAGCCGAGGGTGCTCAGGCGCTGCGGCCCGCGCGCCAGCGTCAGCGAGACAATGGCCGCGTCGTCATCGCGCTGCGCCGCCAGCATCGTCAGCCAGTGCAAAAATGTCGGTTGGCGCTTGCCGCGTGCTGGCGAGAACAGCTGCAGCACGCGGCAGCCGGCCAGCGTCTGCTTTGCCCCGGGGTCGCGAAGAATCAGCGCATCGTTATCCGCCAGCCACAGCGGTTCATCCAGTGCCAGTTCGGCCAGCCCGTCGGCCAGCGGCGAAACGCGGCCAGTCAGGCGCCGCGCGGCGTGATGAATCTGTACGGATTGCCAGCTCTGCAGCGGCTGTAGTGCTGTCAGGCTGACCAGTACCCGATGCACCGGCTCCGGCGGGGGCGAATCCAGTAGCCAGTCGCCGCGCGCAATCGCCGTTTTATCGATGTCACCGGCCAGATTCAGCGCAACCCGCTGGCCGCCGCGGGCGGTGTCGACAGGATGATTCTGCGCGTGCAGGCCGCGCACCCGCACTGCATTACCGCAGCCGGTTAACCACAGGCTGTCGCCGGTGCGGACCTCGCCCGACAGGGCGGTACCGGTGACCACCACCCCGGATCCCTTTACGGTGAAAACCCGATCGACGGCCAAACGGAAACGTCGACCGGCTTCCCGCGGCGCAGGCGTCAGCGCAGCGAGGTGCTGTTTCAGCGCCGCTATGCTGGCCGCATCCTGCACGTCGGTGGAAAAAAACGTCGGCGTCTGCCATCCCAGCGTCGATAGCAGGACGGCGAGCTGCTGACGGACCTCGTTGACCCGAGCCGGAGAGACGCGGTCGGCTTTGCTCAGCGCCACCGACAGGGCCGGCTGTCCGCTCAGGCGCAGCAGCTGCAGGTGTTCACGCGTTTGCGCCATGATACCGTCATCGCAGGCCACCACCAGCAGCGCGTGGTCGACACCGCCTGTGCCGCTAAGCATATTGGCAAGGAATTTTTCATGGCCGGGAACATCAATAAAACCGATGGTGCGTCCGTCGGGCTGTGGCCAGTAGGCATAGCCCAGATCGATGGTCATGCCGCGCCGCTTCTCTTCCGGCAGGCGATCGGCGTCCTGACCGGTGATGGCCCGCAGCAGGGCGGTTTTGCCGTGGTCGACGTGGCCGGCGGTGACGATAATCATGCTTCGCCTCCGCGCTGTAAATCCTCATCGGCGTCAAGACAGCGCAAATCCAGCCACAAGCGTCCGCCCTGCAGGCGCCCGATCACCGGGCGGGCGCGCTGGCGCAGCTGCTGGCCCAGCGCCGCCAGACTGGATGCCGGGCCGCGCGGTGTGAAGGTAATCGCCGCGCTGGGTAAGCGGTCTACCGGCAGCGATCCGCTACCGATTTGCGACCAGCAGGGCTCAACCGCAAGGGTAAAAGACGCGCCGAATTCGGCCTGCAGGATGGGTAACAACCGTTCTGCCTGTGCCTGAATGGCCGCCTGCGGGCGAGTCAGTAAACGTAGCGTCGGCAGAGCATCCGCCAGCTGCTCGGGGTGACGATAGAGCTGTAGCGTGGCCTCCAGCGCAGCGAGAGTCATCTTATCCGCCCGCAGCGCTCGCTTCAGTGGATGCTGCTGCAGCCGGGCAATCAGCGCTTTTTTGCCCACAATGATGCCGGCCTGCGGGCCGCCCAGCAGCTTATCGCCGGAAAAGCTGACCAGATCGACGCCGTCGGCGATCAGTCGCTGCGGCATCGGCTCTGCTGGCAGACCATAGTGCGTCAGATCAATCAGCGAGCCGCTGCCGAGATCCACCAGCACCGGTACGCCGTGCTGCTGGCCAAGCGCCGACAGCGGTTTTTCGTCAACTGCCTGGGTAAAACCGGCGATCTGATAATTACTGGTATGCACTTTCATCAACGCGCCGGTCTCGTCGGAGATGGCTCGCTGATAATCAGAAAAGTGGGTGCGATTGGTGGTGCCGACCTCGACCAGATGACAGCCGGCCTGGCGCATCACATCAGGAATACGAAACGCGCCGCCGATCTCCACCAGTTCGCCGCGCGACACGATCACCTGGCGGCCACCGGCGGTGGCCGCCAGCATCAGCAGCACTGCCGCCGCGTTATTATTGACGATACAGGCGTCTTCGGCGCCGGTCAGCTCACACAGCAGGTCTGCCAGGGCGCGATCGCGGTGGCCGCGCGCGGCGTCATCCAGCGCGTACTCCAGCGTGACCGGCTGGCGCATTACCCGGCACACCGCGGCCACCGCGGCCTCACTCATGCGCGCCCGGCCAAGGTTGGTATGCAGTACCGTTCCGCTAAGATTGATGACCGGTCGCAGGGCCGAACGCCGCCCGGCGCGCAGGCGGGTGGCGGCTTCCGTCGCCCAGTCGGCGTGCCAGTCGGGCAGGCGCTGGTGGGCAAGGATGTGCTGGCGTGCTTCACTCTGCATCGCGCGCAGCGTCTCGGTCAGCCGGCGCGTTCCCGCACTGGTGTGCAGCGGGCGAAAGCGGGCATCGCGCAGCAGGGCGTCGATGCCGGGGAGTTCGGAAAAAAGTGTTTTCATGCCGGGCGATCGTTACTCAGGTAGCGGAGGGGGCGGTGCGGGCCACGCTGTCGCGCAGCAGCATCTTTTCAGCCAGTCTGACCAGCTGCGGACGCGATGCGCACCAGCCGGGAGCGACGCGGCGAAAATTCAGGTAGCCCAGCGCGCAGACGGTAGCGATATCGGCCAGCGTGATCGCCTCGCCGTTCAGCCCCTGTCCTGCGCCAGCGGCCTGTTCCAGCCGATCCAGCCCGCGCAGAATTTTTTCACGCTGGCGCGCCAGCTGTTCGGCAGACTGGGCGGCATCGGGACGCATCTGTTCACGCACAATCAGCAGCGCCGCTTCGGCCACGCCATCGGCCACCAGCGCCAGCTGGCGGACTTTTAGCGCCTGCAGGCGATCGGCGGGCAGCAGCGGCGGCGTGGTGTTGTGCAGCTCAAGATAGTCAGCAATGATTGCCGAGTCGAACCAGCTATCGTCACCGTCGATCAGCGCCGGCACCTTACCCAGCGGATTAAATTGCCCTACCGGGCTGTCGGCCTCCCAGGGCGACGCGTTGACAAACTCAAAGGTGATGCCCTTTTCCAGCAGTATGATGGAAATTTTCCGCACAAACGGGCTGGTGTAATTGCCAATCAGTTTCATACTGGCTCCTTCAGGTGGGAAAAGCCGCTCTCCCGCCGGGGAGAGCAGGGAGATGACCTTTAGCCTTCGCCGGGAAACAGGAACGGATTGATGCTGCTGCGGGCAAAGCCCTCCTGCTCCATGCGGGCGTCCAGTACCAGCGAAGCGAGATCGTCAGCCACCGGTTCAACCGCCGGATCTTTTTCCTGATACAGCATCTTCAGGTAGGTCCCGCAGTCGCCGCAGCTCTCCGCCTTGACCGCCGCGTTCTCACTCTCCAGCGACCAGTAGTGCAGGTTGCCGGTCTGTTCGCAATTGGTGCATTTGGCGCGCACCACATGCCACTCACTCTCGCACAGGTTGCAATGCAAATAGCGCAGCCCGCCGTGCTGCGTGCCCATGTGCACCACGCTGGCAACCGGTACGCTGGCGCACACCGGACAAAACTGCCGCTGCTCACCATATTCTGCGCGGGCTTTACCCGGAATCAGCGCCGCCATTTGCGCCCAGTACACCGACAGCGCCGCCCAGATGAAGGGGGCTTTATCGCTGCTGACCTGGGCGAAATCCTCATTAAACAGCGCGCTGGCCATCGCTTCCAGCTCGGGCGCGGACGTTTTTTCCAGATTCTCCAGCACCGCCAGCGCCTGACCGCTCATCTCCGGTTTCAGTTCGGCGATCAGCGAGTGCAGTAGCTGCTGCCAGTGGGCGCTGCGCGGCAGCGTATGGATGTCCAGCGGCGGCTTACCGCTGGCGGCGGATTCGCGCAGCCGCGGATGTAAATCCATCTGCAGGGGGTGATCGTACAGGACTATCTCCTGTGCACTGGCGATCACGGCGGCAAAGCGTAAATAGTCGCCGAGCGGATTTTTCTCCGCCAGCTGGCGCAGGCGGGCCGCTCGCCGACTGTAGATGTTTTTTAGCCGGGGGAAAAGTAACGGCGGAATGTGATCCGCCGTTCTTGCCTCGCCTTTCTCCAGCTGTTCTTGCGGGATAATGCGAATACTCATCAGGGGCCTTTATCCTGTTGTGGCGGTGGCGTCTGTTTCGCGCGGATGGCGCGATACCAGCGCGGATGGTGCTTTTTCGCCCAGCTGGCGCTGACCCATCCTTCCACCATCGCGGTAATGGTGCCTTTCACCCAGAGTGCTGCATAGATGTGTACCATAATCACGACGATCAATACTACCGCCGAGACCGAGTGCACCAGCAGCCCGAGGCGGATCACCGGGATGGGGAAACTGCCGGCAAACCACGGCCGCCAGATAACAATGCCGCTGACCAGCAGCAGCAGCAGGCTGACGATTGCCGCCCAAAACACGCACTTCTGGCCAAAATTATAGCGGCCGGTATCCCCGACCTCCTGGTTTTGCGCAATTTTGTGAATGTTTTTGGCCCACTCGAGGTCGTCGCGGTTAATCAGGTTATGCCGCCAGTAGCGAAAAAACATGATCATAAACGCGGCGAACATCACCACCCCAACGAAGGGGTGGAGGATGCGCGCCAGCTGCGGCGTGCCGAGCACGCCCATCAGCCAGTTAAACGAGGGGAAGAAGAATCCCAGCCCGCTGAGCGCGGCCAGCACGAAGCAGATGGCCACCAGCCAGTGGTTAATCCGCTCCGGTGCGCTGTAGCGGGTGATGCGATCGTGTTGTTTCATCACTTACGCTCCTCTTTCTGGTGCAGATCGTCGTCTTCATCCTCTTCAACGCGGTTCGGTCCGATACCGACGTAATGGAACACCGCAGCGGCGAAGGTGGCGGCAAAGCCAATCGCCGCCAGCGGTTTCCATACGCCTTTCCAGAAGGTGACCGCCGGGCTGATGCTCGGATTGTCCGGCAGACCGTGATAAAGCTGCGGTTTGTTGGCGTGGTGCAGCACGTACATGACGTGCGTACCGCCCACCCCCTCCGGATCGTACAGGCCGGCATGGTCGTAACCGCGGGTCTTCAGCTCGTCGACGCGGTTACTGGCCAGCTGCTTCATGTCCTCTTTGCTGCCAAAATGAATGGCGCCGGTCGGACAGGTTTTCACACAGGCCGGCTCCTGGCCGACGGTGACGCGATCCACGCACAGGGTACATTTATAGACGCGGTTATCTTTCGGATTAAGGCGCGGCACGTCGAAGGGACAGCCGGCAATGCAGTAGCCGCAGCCAATGCACTGTTCCGACTGAAAATCGACGATGCCGTTGGCGTACTGGATGATCGCCCCCGCCGACGGACAGGCCTTCAGGCAGCCCGGATCGGCGCAGTGCATGCAGCCATCCTTGCGGATCAGCCACTCCAGCTTGCCGTTCTCCTCCACTTCGGAGAAGCGCATCACCGTCCAGGATTTGGCGGTCAAATCGGCGGGGTTATCGTATACCCCGACGTTATGCCCCACCTCATCACGAATGTCGTTCCACTCCGAGCACGCCACCTGGCAGGCTTTGCAGCCGATACAGGTGGTGACGTCGATCAGCTTCGCCACCTCCAGCTGGTGATCGCGGGCCTGGGGCGCGGGCGTGAAGCCGTTGGTAGCGGAGCGACGAATAATGTCTTGCGATTGATAAGCCATGATTGTTCTCCGTTACACCTTCTCGACGTTAACCAGGAATGCCTTAAACTCCGGCGTCTGGGTGTTGGCATCACCGACAAACGGCGTCAGGGTATTGGCGATAAAGCCTTTCTTCGCCACCCCTTCGTAGCCCCAGTGGATCGGGATACCGATGGTGTCCACCTGCCGGCCGTCAACGTCCAGCGTGCGAATACGCTTGGTGACCACCGCTTTGGCTTTGATATAGCCGCGGTTAGAGGTCACTTTCACCGTATCGCCCTGCGCAATGCCCAGTTTATTTGCCAGCTTCTCACCGATCTCCACAAACTGCTCCGGCTGCATGATCGCGTTCAGCAACGCATGCTTGGTCCAGTAGTGGAAGTGTTCGGTCAGACGATAGGTCGTGCCGACATACGGGAACTTATCCGCTTTGCCCATCGCCGCCAGGTCGTCTTTGAACACCCGCGCAGCCGGATTGGAGATCACGTTCGGATGCAGCGGGTTGGTACCCAGCGGCGTTTCAAACGGCTCGTAATGCTCCGGGAACGGCCCTTCCGCCATTTTATCCAGCGCAAACAGCCGGCCCATGCCCTCGGCCTGCATAATAAACGGCCCGACGTCGCTGTTGGGCGGCGCTGTGCTGTAGTCCGGGATATCGTCCCCGGTCCACTTCGCGCCGTCCCAGTGCAGCAGCTCGCGCTTCGCATCCCAGGGCTTCCCGGCCGGATCGGCCGAAGCGCGGTTGTAGAGAATACGGCGGTTGAGCGGCCACGCCCAGCTCCAGCCCGGGGTGTTGCCCAGCCCTTTCGGATCGGCGTTATCGCGGCGCGCCATCTGGTTACCGTCTGCGGTCCAGCTGCCGGCAAAGATCCAGCAGCCGCTGCTGGTCGTGCCATCGTCACGCAGATGGGCAAAGGTGCTGAGCTGCTGGCCTTTTTTCGCCAGCAGCGTGCCTTTATCGTCGTAAATATCGGCCAGCGCTTTGCCGTTGCTCTCACGTGCCACCTCTTCCGAGGCGGGGTTCTCCGGGGTCAGGTAGTCCCAGCGCATGTTCAGCACCTGCTCAGGCAGGGCACCGCCCTCTTGCCGGTACAGTTCGCGCAGGCGCAGGAAGATGCCGGCGAGAATTTCACCGTCATTCCGCGCTTCACCCGGACCGTCCTGACCTTTCCAGTGCCACTGCAGCCAGCGGGCCGAGTTCACGATCGATCCGTTCTCTTCCGCAAAGCAGGTAGAGGGCAGGCGGAACACTTCGGTCTGAATGTCGGCCGGATTTACCTCATTGAACTCGCCGTGGTTCTGCCAGAAGTTGGCGGTCTCGGTGTTCAACGGATCGATGGTCACCAGAAACTTCAGCTGCGAGAGTGACTTCACCACTTTGTTTTTGTTAGGGAAAGAGGCTACCGGGTTAAAGCCCTGACACAGATAGCCGTTGACCTTGCCCTGCGACATCAGCTCGAAATACTGCAGCACGTCATAGCTTTTGTCCCACTTCGGTAACCAGTCAAAGCCCCAGTCGTTCTCTTTTTGCGCGTTATCGCCCCAGAATGCCTTCATCATGCTGATAAAGAATTTCGGGTAGTTGCCCCAGTAGTTGACCTGTCCCGGCAGCAGCGGTTTCGGCGTGTTGGCGCTGAGGTAGGTAGGCAGATCGGTCTGCTTTTCAGACGGCAGGGTCAGGTAGCCTGGCAGGCTCTGCGACAGCAGGCCGAGATCGGTCAGCCCCTGAATGTTGGAGTGCCCGCGCAGAGCGTTCACGCCACCGCCGGCCATCCCTATGTTGCCCAGCAGCAGTTGGATCATTGCCATGGTGCGGATATTTTGCGCCCCTACCGAATGCTGCGTCCAGCCCAGCGCATAGAGGAAGGTGGCGGTCTTATCGGCCACGCTGGTTTCAGCAATCAGTTCGCAGACCTTCAGGAAGTCGGCCTCTGGCGTACCGCAAATGCGGCTGACCATCTCTGGGGTATAGCGGCTGATATGTTGCTTTAGCAGATTCCATACGCAGCGCGGATGGCTCAGCGTGGGGTCGCGTTTGGCGAAGCCATCGTCGCCCAGCGCGTAGTTCCAGCTGGTTTTGTCATACTTCCGGGTATCCGCGTCGTAGCCGGAGAACAGGCCGTCGTCGAAGCGGAAGTCCTCGCGCACGATCAGGCTGGCGTTGGTGTAGGCTTCAACGTATTCGCGGTTGAATTTCTGATGAGTGATCAGGTACAGCAGTACGCCCGACAGAAAAGCGATGTCGGTGCCGGAGCGAATCGGTGTGTAAAAATCGGCCACCGAGGCGGTACGGGTAAAGCGCGGATCGATGACAATCAGCTTGGCGCCGTTGTGAATTTTGGCTTCCATCGCCCAGCGGAATCCGACCGGATGCGCTTCGGCGGCATTTCCTCCCATCACCACGACGAGGTTGGCGTTACGGATGTCGACCCAGTGGTTGGTCATCGCACCGCGACCAAATGTTGGAGCAAGACTTGCTACCGTTGGTCCGTGTCAGACGCGTGCCTGGTTGTCGACCGCCAGCATGCCAAGCGATCGGGTAAATTTCTGGGTTAAGTAGCCGGTTTCGTTACTGGAGGCCGAGGCGCACAGCATCCCGGTAGAGAGCCAGCGGTTAACGGTCACGCCAGCATCATTCTGTGCGATAAAGTTCGCATCGCGATCGGCCTTCATCAGTTTGGCAATGCGACCGAAGGCCTCATCCCAGCTGATGCGCTGCCATTTGTCGGCGCCGGGCGCACGGTACTCCGGATACTTCAGGCGGCTCTCGCTATGGATAAAGTCCACCAGGCCGGCGCCTTTCGGACACAGCGCCCCGCGGCTTACCGGATGATCCGGATCCCCCTCGATGTGGAAGATGGTTTCTTTGGCGTTACGTGCGCCATCGCCGAGGCTGTACATTAACAGGCCACAGCCCACCGAGCAGTAAGTACAGGTGTTGCGCGTTTCGCGCGCGCGCAGCAGTTTATACTGCCGCGTTTCCGCCAGCGCCACTTCCGGCATAAAACCGAGTGCGGCTGCGGTAGTACCTGCCATACCGCCAGCGCAGATCTTAAAGAACTTCCTTCTGCTGACGTTCATGGATATTCCTTCATTACGACGACATTGCCCGGCTGCCGGTCATGGCCGTCAGCCTGAGATGATTTTTGCGGTATGCACCGCGGGGATTACAATCGCGTGCATAATAATAATACCATCGTTAGCGTGGATTTGTGATCAGAAGGCGACGTAAAGTGCAACAGCATCCGTACAAAAATGAAACGAATGTGACTGAGGTCGCGGCGGTCCGGTATCCGGTCCGGCAGCGGCAGGCGCTGACCTGCGCGCAGGATGACTGGCTGGCGCAAGAAGTACCGGTGGCGCTGGTCTACAACGGTATCTCCCATGTGGTGATGATGGCTTCGCCGAAAGATCTGCCGGCGTTTGCCTACGGTTTCTCGCTCAGTGAGGGCATTATCGCGACGCCGACAGACATTGTTGGCCTGGACGTGGTAGAGAGCGGTCAGGGTATTGAGGTGCAGATTGAGCTGTCGAGCCGTCGCTTTATGGCGCTGAAGGCGCGGCGTCGCAGCATGGCCGGGCGTACCGGTTGTGGCGTATGCGGCGTTGAGCAGCTGGCGGAGATCGATCGTCCGCTGGCGCCGCTACCGTTTACCCGCACCTTTTCCTTCGGCCACCTCGATACTGCGCTGAGTCAGCTGCGGCGCTTTCAGCCAACGGGTGATCTGACCGGCTGTACACACGTAGCGGCCTGGATGGATGCAGAGGGAACGCTGGTCGCGGGCGTAGAGGACGTTGGGCGTCACGTGGCGCTGGATAAACTGCTTGGCAGGCGCAGTCGTGAAGCCTGGCCAGAGGGCGCGGTGGTGGTCTCCAGTCGCGCCAGCTATGAGATGGTGCAAAAAGCCGCCGCCTGCGGCGTGGAGATGCTGTTTGCCGCATCCGCGGCTACCCAGCTGGCGGTGCAGCTGGCGGAGCGCTGTCATCTGACGCTGGTGGGATTCTGCAAACCCGGCCGGGCGACGGTCTACAGCCACCCGCAGCGCCTGCGTCCCTGACCGCGCCGCTGCGGATTTATCCGGGGGCGGCCTCTTGCGCAGGTGCCGGCTTTTGCCGGCGTGAACTGGCCGATGCGGTTAACGCCTGTCGTCGCGTAAACGCCGCGTTGCGTCTGTCTGAGCGGTTTAACGAGCGCCTGTTGCGCGGGCTCACTTGGCTATCGCGAGGACAAGCACTTCCCCATCTTCTTGCGCGCCTTAGATGCCTGGCGTTGGCGGCAGCGCAGCATTGAGTTACAGGCGATTGCTGTACGTGCTGAAGGCAGAAAATAGCTCTCCTCCACGACGGTAGGTATCTCATTCGCCTTCATATCGTACCCGCGCCTCCTCTGCAGGGTACCGTGAGTGGCGGGGGAGGCGACGTGACTCCGGGAGCGGGGCTCTGGCGAGCGCGCCGTGACCTTCTCCGCGCATCGTGCATAACGTCCGTTTATTGCCTCTCCCGGTTCGTCCGGGCGCGACGTAACGCGTATTGCCTGAGCTAAACCGGCCGTATTTAAGGCGAATGAGCGATCATCCGCTAAAGGCCGTCGGCGTATCCCGATACGCTGTTTACGCCGGAGCGGCCTCAATCTGAGGCGCTACGTGCGCCGGATCGGCTGAATCAGGCGAACCGGACGCTGTGTAACGCCATTGAAGAAAAGGATTATTCGATCGGGCCTGCGGCGGTATTTTCCGCAATGCGGCGCAAATATTCGTTATTCTTAAACGCCACCATGATCAGTTCAAACATCACGCGACAGCCAATCAGGCTGAACACCATGGCAATAAAGCCGGTGATCAGGTGTTCGGTGAACATTGAATACACGCCGCCGGCAAAGATCAACAGCATGGCTAACCAATAGAAAAATACCAGTACGCGCGGCGTTAATAAGTAGTCGAATCCCAGCATGGATTTCATTTTCTCTTCCTTAGAAATAAAGATATAAAAGTAATTGTTGACTCACACTCTTAATTGGCAGCGATCGGCTGCCTGAATGGCGCGACGTCCCTTCAGCGGGAGTGACTTTCGCTGTTCTGATGTATCGACATTCCTGGCTACATTCGCATATTGTTATGACAATCTCCAGTCTGCCGCGAGTTTTTACGCTGTAGTATCCGACCACAAAGCGCGAAATACTGCAGCTAAGGGGCTCGTGAAGCGCGCCGTGTGCTGGGCCGACGGGCGGCATACGGCGCCCCTAACGCCTGCCGGCATGGTGTTATCCGGGCAGAAGCGTGGGTCAAATCGCGGCCGTTTCGCGCCGGTAGTTTGCCTCCATCCGGCGCCAGGCCTCGCCGATATCGTCCGCCAGGCTGAACAGTCCGGAGGCGCCAACGATCATTACGTCGACGCCGGATGCGGCGATGGTGCCAAAGTTGTTTGCATTACAGCCGCCGTCGATCTCGGTTAAATAGTGCCAGCCGTGCGCTGCGCGCATTGCGATCAGCTGACGAATTTTATCCAGCGTGTGCGGCAGAAATGGCTGACCGGCAAAGCCGGGATCGACGGCCATCACCGTGACCTTATCCAGCAGATGCCCATATTCACGGAGGCTGTCGGCCGGCGTGGCCGGATTGAGCACCACGCCGCAGCGGCATCCCGCCTGGCGAATCTGCATGAGCAGGCGAAACAGCTTATTGTTGGCGGTCTCTGGATGAAAACTGATCACGTCGGCGCCGGCGGACAGGCACAGCGGTATGATCTCCTCAGGGTGGCTAACCATCAAATGAACATCAATCGGCACCGTGGTAATTTTGCGCAGATTTTCAATAAAAAAAGGCGATAAGGTGATATTTTTTACGTAGTTACCGTCCATGATATCCACGTGATAGAACGCGGCATGGGCATTCATCGCCTCGATCTGTTCGCGAAAGCGGGTTAAGTCCATGCACATCAGCGACGGATTAAAGCGGGGTGTCATGGCGATCTCCTGGAGGAACGCGGCGGTGCGGGCGCCGCCGGGAAATTAATGGAACAGCGACATGGCTTTGCCGAGCAGAATGCCGACGATGCCGAAATCCGCGTCGCCAAAGGTCGTTGACGCCAGGCCAAGATCGCCCAGCACCGGCAGTAACATCGCCGGTAAAAACGAGATCAGCAGGCCCTGAACAAAGGCGCCAACCATCGCACCGCGTCGACCACCGGTGATATTGCCGTACACCCCGGCGGTGGCGCCGCAGAAAAAGTGGGGGACCAGCCCGGGTACGATAACGCTAAGGCCAAACAGCGGGCAGAGAAACATACTCATTAATCCGGCAAGGAAGCTGCATAAAAAGCCAATCATTACCGCGTTGGGCGCGAAGGGAAACACGGTAGGGCAATCCAGCGCCGGTTTAGCATTAGGCACGACCTTATCGGCAATGCCTTTAAAAGCCGGCACAATTTCCGCAATCACCATGCGTACGCCGGCGAGAATGATATAGACCCCGGCGGCAAAGGTGATCGACTGAATGACGGCAAAAACCAGATAATGCTGGCCACTGCTCAGGGTTTCGGTGAACGGCTTGCCGACAATCAGTACCAGAATCACCAGTAGGATCATCATGGTTAATGAAATGGCCACCGATGAGTCGCGCAGAAAATTCAGCGTCTTAGGGACATTCAGTTCCTCAATGGATGGACTGTTTTTACCCACCGCTTTTCCGACCCATGCGGCGAGCAAATAGCCGCTGGAGCCGAAATGCCCCAGCGCCAGATCGTCTGAATGGGTAATTTTGCGGGTAAATGGCTGCAGAATCGCCGGCGAGATCACCATCATGCTGCCAAGAATCAGCGCGCCGGTGGCGACCAGCGGTACGCCGGCCATGCCGCCAGTGGCCAGAATCACCGCCAGCATCGCCGCCATATACAGCGTGTGATGGCCAGTAAGGAAGATGAACTTTAGCGGAGTGATCCGCGCCAGCACGATATTCACCACCATGCCAAAGACCATAATCATCGCGGTTTCAGAGCCAAAGTCTTTCTGCGCCAGTGCTGCCATGGCGTCGGTGTTGGGTACCACTCCCTGAATATGAAAAGCGTACTCAAATAGCTGGCTGAAGACCGTCAGCGTGGCGGCAATAATATTCGCTCCGGCGGTCAGAATGACAAACCCCATAATGGTTTTCAGGGTGCCGGAAATACAATCTGATGACGATTTTTTCTGAAGCAGTAGCCCCAGTAGTGAAAAAAGGCCAACCAGTATCGCCGGCGTGCCGAGCACATCCTGCATAATGAATTGAAGCATAGTGGGCTCCAGCCAGGGTTATCGTGACAGATTCTCGGCGAGAACCTGTTTGATTTTTGCGTTGTCCAGCAGGTTTGACAGGCCAACGACGTGGGCGGGGTGATCGACCAGGCGATCGGCGATATCCTGCGCCGCCAGGATCAGATCGGCCCGCTCTGAGCTGGCCGACGTTAAATCGGTATGCGCCACCTCGGCCTGCAGGCCCAGCTCGGCAAGGAGTTTTTTGACATTGATGTCGACGATAAAACTACTACCGAGGCCGTTACCGCAGACGATAAGGACTTTTTTCATGACGGTTCTCTTTCTAATGGGGAAGTCGGGGCGATGACCGCCCGGATAGCGGCCGGGGTGGTGGCGCTGAGCAGCGCAGCGAGGCGCGTCTCATCGCTCAATACGTCGGCCAGTTCAGCGATCAGCGCAATGTGGTGATTGCCTGACGGCGCGCACAGCGTCATCACCACCCGCACCGGATCGTTCTCCGCGCTGCCGAAAGGCACCCCTGTGCGCACGTGCAGTAGTGACAGGCCGTTAGCGAGAGCCCCCTGTTCAGGACGGGCGTGCGGCAGTGCCAGTCCGGGCGCCAGCACGGAGTAGGGGCCCAGAGCCAGATGGCTGTCGATCATCGCCGTGATGTAGGCTGGAGCGATCGCGCCGGCCGCCAGCAGCGGTGCCGCGCTCAGGCGGATCGCCTGCTGCCAGTCCTCCACGCGATCAACGACGTTGATCGTTTGGTCATTTAGCCAGTCGGTGAGCATGGGTAACCTCGTTATCCGTTACGTGAGCCTGCACTGTAGGTGAAAAGTTGAGCTTTAATCTGTGAAGTGAATCTCAAAAGTTAGCGCTAACATTGGGATTTGTTAAATAATGAGTTATCGCTAACATTTTGAAGCAGACGGGAGCGCGAGCGGGTGAATGCAGACGCGAAGGCGCCGGGAGGCGACGCGCAATTTGGCGCTTTTAGCATGGCGATGCGGCGTTAATCGCTTTAAGCTGCGTGGGTTGATTACCATTGTCAGGCGGAGAGAGGGATGAAAGAGAGACGGCGGCGAACGACCGGAAAAAGTACGCTGGCGGATGTCGCCAGGCGAGTCGGCGTCAGCAGCATGACGGCGTCGCGCGCGCTGCGGATGCCGGATAAAGTCTCTCCCGCGCTGCGGGAAAAAATCGACGCGGCGATTGCCGAATTGGGCTATGTGCCCAATCTCGCCGCCAGTGGACTGGCGTCGGCCAGCTCGCGGCTGATCGTCATGCTGGTCTCGTCGCTGTCTGCGCCCGGCTGTGCCTCGGTGTTCGAGGCGCTGCAGCGGGTGCTCACCGCGAAGGGGTATCTGACGATGCTGGTTGAAGCTGATATCGGTGGCCATGACGATCCCACCCTGCCAGAGAAGCTGCTGGCTTATAACCCAGCAGCGATAGTGCTTTACGGCTATGCCTGCGGCGAACAGGGGCGCCGGCTGCTGGTGAACGCGGGCCTGCCGGTCGTTGACGTGGGCTGTGTCAACGACGAGAGCGTCGGCATCAGCATTGGCGTCGATTTCTCTGCCGCCACTCGCGAGCTGGTGGCGGCCCTCACCGCGCGCGGCTGGCGTCATCTGGCGCTGTTGTGCACGCAGAATCATCCGGTGCAGTTTCGGCAAATCATGGCCGGCTGGCACAGCGGCATGTTAGCGAAAAACCACGCGCCGCACCGGGTGGTGACCAGCGCGGAGCCCCCCACTATTGCCACCGGATACCGGCTGCTCCACGATATACGCCTGACCTGGCCTGAAGTAGATGCGCTGATTTGTACCAGTGATGAAGTGGCCTGCGGTGCGCTGATGGCCTGCCACGCGGAGGGGATTGCTATCCCCAGCCAGCTGGCGCTGGCGAGCCTTGGCGGCGGGCATCTGACCGCCGTCTGCTCGCCGCCGCTGACCACCGTTGCGCTGCCCTGGCAGGAGATGGGTCAGCTGGCCGGGGAGCAACTGCTGGCCCTGCTGCAGGACGGTGAGGGCGTGGCCCGCGCCTGGCCACTGGCCACCAGGCTGGTGCTGCGCGCCAGCAGCGGAAAAAGCGAATAACCCTCGCCGGCGTACCGCGCATCCGGGGGATAAGCGTCTGTGTGCAGAAGAAAAAACGCAAACCCTCACAAAAACAAAGGCATTGATTACCATGTGCAAGTCGCGTTATTTCACTATAATGATCCGACTGCTTACGCGGCGCCCACCCGATGACGGTGCCGCTCAACACTAAATGGAGATGATGAACATGAGTTATTCACTGCCATCCCTGCCTTACGCCTACGACGCACTGGAACCGCATTTCGACAAGCAGACGATGGAAATCCATCACACCAAACACCATCAGACCTATGTCAACAACGCCAATGCGGCGCTGGAAGGCACCGAATTTGCTAAGCTGCCGGTAGAAGAGCTGATCGCCAAACTGGACAGCGTTCCGGCGGACAAAAAGACCGTTCTGCGTAACAACGCCGGCGGCCACGCTAACCACAGCTTTTTCTGGGAAGGTCTGAAAACCGGCACCAGCCTGCAGGGCGAGCTGAAAGCGGCGATCGAGAAAGATTTCGGCAGCGTTGACGCTTTCAAAGAAGCCTTTGAAAAAGCCGCCGCGACCCGCTTTGGTTCCGGCTGGGCCTGGCTGGTGAAGCAGGGTGACAAACTGGCCGTGGTCTCTACCGCTAACCAGGACAGCCCGCTGATGGGCGAAGCGATCTCCGGGACTTCCGGTACCCCAATCGTGGGTCTGGACGTGTGGGAACACGCTTACTACCTGAAATATCAGAACAAACGTCCGGACTACATCAAAGCGTTCTGGAACGTAGTGAACTGGGATAAAGCTGCAGAGCGTTTTGCCGCGGCGAAATAAGCCCTGCTGCTTCCCTACGAAACCGATGGCCCCGCCGTCGGTTTTTTTATGCCCGCCCCCGGCCATTCCTGCTGCTTTTTACCTGACGAATGGCGAATGATCTGAGTCACCGCCGCTGACTACCGCGCACTGTTCTGATATGTCTGGACATCTGGATGGCTAATAAGCTTTCGTGCTAGCTTATGTCCTTTGGTTCGTTGCCTGCGCGGAAGATTGCGCTAAAAATGCGACCACGAGTCTGATAACAAGAGTGTGGAACATGGTGGCGCTTAATCGCCTGGAAATGCGCAAAATTTCCCTGTCGTTTGGCGAGTTTTCTGCGCTGGCGGCGGTGGATTTTACCGTTGAGGGCGGGTCGATTCATGCTCTGACCGGCGCTAATGGCGCGGGAAAATCGACCCTGATGGCGGTGCTCTGCGGTGCGCATGCGCATTACCAGGGGGACATTCTGCTGGATGGACAGCCGGTTACCCTGCGTTCGCCGCGCGATGCCAAACGTCTGGGCATTCACCTGGTGCAGCAGGAAGTGGATACCGCACTGGTTCCTTCGCTCTCCGTGGCGGAAAACATTCTGCTCGATCGGCTGGCTGAGGATGGCCAGCTGATCCACTGGTCGGCACTGCGGCGCGATGCCCGGGCGCTACTGGCGCAGCTGCGGTCGACTATCGCGGTCACCCGCCGCGTAGCGCAGTGCACCCTCGCCGAAAAGCAGCAGATTTTGCTGGCCCGCGCGCTGTCGCATCACTGCCGCTTTCTGATCCTTGATGAACCGACCGCCCCGCTGGACCAGCATGAGAGCGCCCGGCTGTTTGCGGTAGTGCGCTCGCTCCGGGCGCAGGGTATCGGCGTGGTCTTTATTTCCCACCGTATTCCAGAGGTCAGCGCCCTGTGCGATTGCCTGACGGTGTTGCGTGATGGCCGGCGGGTAGAAAGCGGGCCGATGGCCGGTCTGAGCGGCGAACAGATCGTGGAAAAAATGCTCGGTCACCGGCTGCAGACGCTTTATCCGCCGCGCCGCCCGCCCTGCGGCGATGAGGTGCTGCTGCAGATTGACGGACTGCGCGATAACGGGCGTTTACAGGACATCACCCTGACGCTGCGCAAAGGAGAGATTCTCGGCATCGCCGGACTGGCCGGCGCGGGTAAGACCGAGCTGTGTAAGGCCCTGTTTGGCGCCAGCCAAAGTCGCGCGGCGCGCGGCAGCCTGTTTGGTCGGGCCTGGACGCCGCGCTCTCCGGCGGACTCAGTCGCGCGGGGCATCGCACTGGTCCCGGAAGAGCGGCGGAAAGAGGGCATTTTTATCGATGAATCGGTGGCGATGAACCTGAGCGTCGTTGCCGATAACCAGTTTTCACGCTGGGGCGTGTTTGGCCGCCGTCAGGCGTGGCGCTGGGCCGAAGAGCTGATCGCCCGACTGGGCGTGCGTACCCGCGGGCCGGATCAAACGCTGCGCCGCCTTTCAGGCGGAAACCAGCAAAAAGTGGCGATCGGCAAGTGGCTACGCCATCACGCCGGCGTGCTGATTTTTGACGAACCGACGAAGGGCATTGATATCAAAGCTAAAACCGAGCTTTTTACCTTGATAGACGGTCTGGCGCGCGAAGGTCGGGGGATTATCTACGCCTCCGGCGAATTTTCTGAACTGATTGGCCTGTGCGATCGCATCTGCGTACTGTGGGACGGAAAAATGGTTGCCGAACTGCCGGGCGATCGTGCTGATGAAGAAACCCTTTTACTCTACTCCACCGGAGGAATTCCCGCGTGAGCAGCAAAGCTCTGACCCCGAACGCCACCTCTACGCGGCGTCACCAGCTATTTGATTTTCTGTACAAATGGGGGATGTTACTCACCGTAGTGGCATTGATCGCCCTGTTTGGCGTACTGGCCGACGGTTTTTTGGACCCCAGCAATATCATCAATATTCTGCGTGCTATTGCCATTGTGACGGTGATCGCCATTGGCGTCTCCCTCTCGCTCACGGTAGGGGGGTTTGATTTATCCGTTGGCGCGACCGCCTCGCTGGCCAACGCACTGGTGATTTCGCTGTTTGTCTGGCACGGCTTGGGCACCACCGCGGCGATTGTCGTGACGCTGCTGCTCTGCTCGCTGGTGGGGCTGTTCAATGCATTTTTGATTGTGGTGCTGAACATCCCCGACATGCTGGCGACCCTGGCCAGCCTGTTTGTGATTCAGGGCGTGGCGATGACCTGGAGCTTTGGCGGCTCGATTACTGAAAATATGCTGCTGCCGAGCGGCGAGATGGCCGAGGGCAGCATTCCTCCGGCTTTTTCGCTGCTGGGCCAGGTGCCGATCATTGTGGTCATTATGCTGGCCGTCACGCTGGTGGCCCAGCTCGGACTGTCGCTGACGAAACACGGCCGGCGGATGTACGCCCTGGGGGGAAATCCGGAGGCCGCGCGCCTGTCCGGCATCCGCACCGTGCGTTACCGCGTGGTGGCCTATGTGCTGGCCTCGCTGCTGGCCGGCCTGGGGGGTATTTTGCTGGCATCGCGCATTGGTTCGTCACAGGTTAATGCCGGCAGTGGCTACCTGATGGACGCGGTGGCGGCAGCGTGGATTGGTCTGTCACTGGCCGGATCGGGTAAACCCAATGCGCTGGGCACACTGCTGGGCGCGGTGATCCTGGGCGTACTGCAAAACGGCCTGGTGATGCTGTCGGTGCCCTACTATGCCATGGACATTATTAAAGGATTGGTGCTGGCCAGCGCGCTGGCACTGACCTATTTTCCACGCCGCTAGCGGCGTCAGTACTGTACAGACAGGGGAACCCATCGCATGAAATGTTTCGTTCTCACCACGCTGGCCGCCGGCCTGCTGACCACCCTGGCCGCCGCGGCCGCGACGGCCCCGATCCCGGCGCCCCTCGCCAGCCATGATGGCCCGGTGCGCGTAGCGGTGATCCGTAATCTCGGCTCCGATGATAATACTACTCAGTTTGTTGCCGGGGCGATTCAGCAGGGCAAAAAGCTGGGTTTTAAAGTCAGCACGTTTTTGAGCAACGGCGATGACGCCCGTTTCCAGGATTTCGTCAACCAGGCGATCAGCCAGAAATATGATGCCATTATCCTGTCGCACGGTAAGTCACCCTATGCCACCGGACTGGTTGAGCGCATCGCCAACAGCGGTATCAAGGTCTCGGTATTTGATACGCCGCTCGATAAACCGATCGCCGGGGTGACCCGTACCGCGCAGGACGATGCCTCGCTGGCGGCGCTGTCACTGCGCCAGCTGATTCGCGATCACGGCGGAAAAGCCAACATTATTAAGCTCTGGGTAGCGGGCTTCCCGCCGATGGAGCGCCGTCAGGTGGTGTATGACAAGCTGCTGCAGGAGAATCCCGGCATTCATCAGCTGGAATCCATCGGCGCGGTATCGACCGATGTTCAGGGGGACACGGCCAATAAAGTCGGAGCGATCCTCGCCAAGTATCCGAAAGGCAAAATTGACGCGATTTGGGGCGCTTGGGATGCGTTCAGTCAGGGAGCATATAAAGCGCTGCGGGAAAACGGCCGTACCGAGATCAAACTCTACAGCATAGATGTGTCGAATCAGGATTTGCAGCTGATGCGCCAGCCAGGTAGCCCGTGGCAGCAAACCGTAGCGGTGGACCCGCGATTGATCGGCGCCATCAATATGCGGCTGGTTGCGCTGAAGATTGCCGGAGAAGCTACCCCGGACAGCTATCAGTTTAAAGCGGCGGCCATTTCTCAGGCGCAGCTCAACCAGCAGCAGGGGGCGGTGAACGTCGCCAATCTGAAACGCATTATTCCCGGCTGGGGAGAGTCAGATGACTTTGTCGCCCCGTGGTTTGCCACCCTTGCCGAACAGCAGGGGCGGTAATGTCTGGCGACAGTAACTCTGCTCCCGGCCGTCAGCGTCGCATGCAAATATACAGCGGCGTTGACAGCCCCGAATACAACATTGCGTGATCGGAAAGCGGTTTTACGCGCAGGATAAGCACATCAGACCGGATCATCATTTTATAAAACTGCTCGTCGGGAATGGTGTCGGAAAGGGATTTCGACATCGATCGATGCCGCAGCTCCAGCGTCTGATTATCCGCAAAGTAACGATAAGTAAACATATGCGTTCGGTTCACCGCCCAGCTTTGCTCATTTTGAGTAATCAGTCCGTTAAAGTAAAACGAGATCGTGGTGTTATCGAGGGTGGTGATGGTGATATCACCGTTCATACCGGCTTTGCCCGCCGGCGTATCAAATTGCATCTGCATTTCTGCCGTGCAGTGCTCATTCCACTGTGAACTGGTGTGGCGTGGCCACCATCGTTTGGCCGCTATCAGCGCCAGCGCCAGCACGACCAGCATCAGGATGGCAACAGTGAGGCGTTTTTTCATGAGGCGGGTGACCTGAAGTAAAAGTAGTTACGGCAATGGCTGCGGCTATCCGGACGCAGTCGGGGACACTGGCTGACGAACAGCACCTCATCCACACGCGTGAGGTGATGCCGCATTGAAGTAATTTGGTAGAAAATGACGTTGTTATCTTTCTGGCAGTGGATGCCCTGTGCGGACATAAACGTCATTACTTTGCGCTGATCGACGGGGACTTGCTGCGTATCACTCTGTCCCAGATCAACCAGATAACACGCGCCAACGCGTACGATCTCTTCGCCGGCAGTGTCGGGTAATGCATTGCGATATTGATACCAGGAAACACCGGCCAGCAAGATAAACAACAGGAAAAATAACCACAATGCAATCGTGGGTTTTTGCCGTTCCGGCACCGTTGACGAGGAAGAAATAAGAGATTCAGCGCGCGGTGATAACGGCTTTTGGGCCGGCTGCGTCACAACTTCTGCATTTAACCGAAATCCCTCTTTGGGGACGGTGATGATGATCTCATCTGTAATCCCCAAGGAAACAAAGGTTTTCCTGAGAATACTAATATGATTACTCAGGTTACTACCTGAGGGCGTCAGACCATGATCTTCCCACACGGTTTTAAGCAAATGCGCCCGACTCACTACGCTATTGTGCGCGATAATTAATTGGAAAAGTAAGCGGCAGGCCGGTTTCGGCAGAGCGCAGGTATTCTGTGGCGAGTTGGCCAGCCACAAAAGTGCGCTTTCAACATCAAAAACAACGGTGTTGTTAATCAGGTAGTTCATCTGGCTGCGTCAGTACACCGATGGCGTGAATCGGTGACAAATCCTGTGTGGTCAGTCAGCCTGCAGTATAGAGCAGAAAACAGACGTTAACAATTCGTGAATTCGCATAAAAAAGAGAGATAGATTAAGTTAATAAGACTACTTTTTTCTTCTCAATTCAGAACTAAATCATAATAAAAATGTACCATTAAGATAATAACTCCGTTTATTTTATACAAACGATATTAAATTTCGAATGTCGGGTGATTGCGATAAGCTGTTGCAGCCTTAGAAATGTGGGCACATGGAGACGTATGGACGAGAGATTATTTAAGGAGGAGTGATCGTGAAACGTTCAAATCTACGGGAAGAAAAAAAACAAGAATCTTTAAAGCGCGTCATGCTGGCTATTCGTGAGATTTCACAGGAGCAGCGCTCGCGCAGCACATCGGATTTACCCAGCACGCGAGATATTGCGGATCGGTGTGATTTGAGTATTTATAACGCCAGGCATATGTTAATTAAACTTCAGGATGAAGGAATGATTGCTCCGGTCAAAGGAGAAAATAAACGCATGCTATACTGGGAAACACTTTAGTTTTTATCGGCACAAGCCGTGAGTCTGCAACGCCTGACATGACTGTCAGGCGTTTTTTATTTATTTTTTTGTGGTGAGACGGCTAAAACGTTCAGCTCATAAATCATAGTGGACTGCGGCGGAATATTAGGCGGATAACCTTTCTCTCCATATGCCAGCTCCGGAGGCACAACCATGGTCAGCGTGCCGTGATTTTGTAGTCGCTTAATCGCATCCTGAAACAGCGGCGGATATTCTGCCAGCGGCTGCGATAGCACGCGACGGCTGGCCTGCATATCGCGAATCACTTTACCGTTCACCAGTGACTCTTTGAGGGTGATGTCCACCACCGTTTTGGCGGTGATTTTGCCGCTGCCCTGGCGAAGAATTTTGTACCAGTAGCCAATGGGAGACTGTTTGACACCGGCCTCTTTTTTAAAGCGCGCGATGAAATTTTTGCCCGCCTGCTCTTCTTTTGAAATGGCCCTGGTCACCGCCTGAGTGATCCCGGCTTCAGCCTGCTGCATGACCTGCTTAAACTCACTGGCGGTCAGACGCGGTTTGTCAGCGAGCGCATCGATTACGCCGTTCATCAGGGCTGCATTATCGGTTTTCTCACCAATCTGCGCGTTGGCATCGCGGAGCTGCAAAATTTCGTGGCCCAGTGAATAGCCAATCGCGTAGCTCTTTTTCACCAGTGGTTGCTTTAATCGGGCCTCCTGAAGCGCGGGCAGTCGCGACGAGGAACCACTGCCGGCGACGTCCGCCGGCTGTTTTTTCAGCGCGTCGTTCAGACGGGCCACGCTGGCCTCCAGCTGCGCTTTTTGCTCACTGGCCTGCTGCTGTGCGGCAGTTAGCGCGGCGACTTGCGCCTCGAGCTGCTGTTTCTCTTTGGCGTGCTGCTGGATCGCCTGAGGTTCGCTCAATTGTTTTTGCCGCTGCGCGGTGTTCAGCGCGGCAAGCTGCGTCTCCAGCTGCTGTTTCTCCTTTGCAGCCTGTTGTTGAGCGCGCTGCAGCGTAGCGATCTGCTGGTCTCGCTGCTGCTGTGCTTCAACGGCCTGCTGCTGCGCGGTGGTCAGCGCGGCAAGCTGCGTCTCCAGCTGCTGTTTCTCCTTCGCGGCCTGTTGTTGAGCGCGCTGCAGCGTGGCGATCTGCTGGTCTCGCTGCCGCTGTGCTTCAACGGCCTGCTGCTGTGTGGCGGTCAGCAGTGCGAGTTTCGCCGCTAACTGCTGTGTTTCCTCAACGGCTTTCTGCTGCGCCGCCTGGCGTTCGCTCAGCTGACCCTGTTGCTGCCGGGTATCGGCGGTCAACGCGTTAATCTGCGCCGTCAGCTGCTGCTTCTCTTTAGTGGCTTGCTGCTGTGCCGTCTGCAGGGTGACAATTTGTCGATCTCGCTGTTGCTGTGCTTCTACGTCCTGCTGCCGGACAGCCGTTAATTGCGTAATTTTTTCCTCTAACCGCTGCTTTTCTTTGTCGCTTTGCTGCTGCGCCTGCTGCAGCAAAGCGATCTGCGCCACCAACTGCTGCCTGTCGCCGCCAACGTGCTGCACCGCCGCCTGCAGTTCGGCAAGCTGTGCGGCCAGCTGTTGTTTCTCGGCGAGATTTTTTTGCTGCTCGGCGGTAAGCCGGGCAATCTGCGTCATCACGTGCTGCTGCTGACTGTCGCTTTTCTGTCGCTCGGTGCTCAGTTGTGCAATCTGCTGACTGAGGCGCTGATTGTCGGTTGCGGCGCGCTGTTGTTCGCCTTTCAGGGTCTCCAGCGAGCGCTCAAGCTGCTGCTTATCCTGCTGCAGTTTCTGTCGGTCTGCCAGCAGCCCGGCGATCTGCTCTGACTGCGGCGTTTCGCCGGCCGCGGCCGCAGTGGCTTCCGCGAGCTGTTTTTCAAGGGTCTGTTTTTGCTGCTGAACGGTATTCAGCTGGGCGGTCATGTGCAGCAGTTGAACGTCCCGCGACATCTGCGCTGCCAGCGCCTGTTTCTGCCCGGCCTGCAGTGTGGCGTCGTCGGCCTCGAGCTGCTGACGCGATGCAACGGCCCGATCCCGTGCGGCCGTGAGCGCCGCCAGTTGATCGGTCAGGCGACGGTTTTCCTCTTCCTGTCGTTGCTGTTGCTGAGTCGTTTGGCGCTGATGAGCCTGCAGGCGGGCCAGTTCGGCATCCTGAGTACGACGTTCGGCCGCAGCCAGCGCCTGCTGTTTTTCCAGCGCGGCGTTTCTCGCTTCGGCCTCGCGCAGTTGGTGCTGCAGCGTCGCCAGCTTCTGCGCGAGCGCGCGGCGGCCCTCAGCAGAAGCCACGGTGGTGTGCTGTTCCAGTTCGCTGATGCGCTGCTGCAGCGCCGCTATCTGCTGCTGATAGCGGTTGATGCTGTGCTGCGCCTGCGTCAGCAGCAGGGCGGCGCTTTTGGGTGCCAGGCGCTGCCACAGCGAGTGCAGCATGTTCCCGCCGTTTAGCTTCAGCGTGGGTGCGGTAGCGGCGGGTGACGGAGCGGACGGCGGAGCAGCAACCGCTGCCGCTTTGGCCTGACGCAGCGCCTTTTCCAGCGCGCGGTTACGCGCGCTCAGCGAAGCGATCAGTTCACGGCTGTTCGGTGAGGATCGGGAGGCCGCGATTGCCGCCGCCAGCGGTTTTTTGGGCGTGCCCGGCGCGGCAGGATGCGCAGAGACAGAAGTAGGCAGCGGTGCTAACGGGGGCGTTGTTGCGTGCTGCTGCTGATACTCTTCGGCAAAGTCCAGCACCGCCTGGGCGGCAGTAGCCGGCGGCGATTCCGCGTGCGCTGGCGCAAGAGTGGAACTCAGCAGGGTGCTGGCGATTAGCCAGTCACGGCGGGAAGAGAAGGGTGGACGCATTACTCAGCGTTTCCTTTTTTAGACAATCCCAGCAGCAGCGTCTGGTTGATGTCTGCACAAAGCAGATTGACCCGGTACAGATAGAGCGCATCGACCGTTTCCTGGGTCCCGTTGGTGACGCCGGTACGCAGCTGTTTATACTGTGCGGCGTTACGCATCAGGCCGGCGAAGCTTTTTTGCAATGGACCGAACTGCTCAGGCGCCACCTGCTTGATCGCATCCAGCTGCGCTTTGCACAGCTGCAGATCGGTGCGGGTTTTGCTGCCGGCCAGCCCTGTTTCATCGCGGCTCAGGCAGCCGGTGAGCATCGTTAACGCCGCGGCCAGTAACAGTGACGCGGAGACCCGCGATGGCGCGGAAAAAAAACAGCTAGTCATAGATACGGTCCATAATCAACATGCTTACGGCGCAGGCTGCGGGTTATTAATGAAAGAAGTCACGCTGTTTCAGCAGCCAGTAATTAAAGTCAGGGCGACGGCCGATACTGAGCTTGGCCATAATATTGCGTTTGTGTGAGCTGACGGTTTTTTCGCTAATGCGTAAACAACGCGCCACGGCGGCATTATTCAGTCCGCGCGCCAGATAGCGCAGGGTCTCTATCTCTCGCAGCGTCAGCGGTGCGTGGCTCTCCTCTGCGTCGGGCGGCGGTGCCAGACTGGTCAGGCGGCAGTGCGGTATGACGTCCAGTAGCCGCCGCTGCAGCTCGGCCAACGGCAGCGTGCGCAACAGCGTGCTGGCTGCGGCCCTCGCTCCGGGCGCATTCTGCAGAATAAACACCGGTCCCAGGCGCCGCAGGGTGGTTAGCACGCTGCCGTGGCTGGCGGCGGCTCGATGGGCGATGAAACTCAGACCGATATTTTTCCCACCCACGTCGTGAGTAAATTGTGTAAAAATACCCCGCTGGTTAAAGAAGTGCGTTAAAAAATCCATTAAACCTTCACGATAAAATCGATCTTCATCCTGTAAATAAATCACAATGCGGCGCGCTTCCATGGCGAATCCTTACCGTGTTTTTATGCGAAATGATACTAGCGGGCAGTCAGCTTGACCGGTGGAGAGGAGATTCTAGCGGTAGAACGGCGGGGTAAATATAGCATGATCGGCTATCATGCTATATTCGATATATTTTTATATTTAGTTATCTTGGGCGATATAAAGTATCGCTAATTTAAAATATATCCCTTTACTTATTGTGACGTGGATTTCCGAAAGGCGGGTTTCAGGCTGATCCCGGCAATCAGGTCGGTCAGCGACAGCACCAGCGTGGAGCGTACCATCTGCGTGTAGCGCTGTTGCTGCATGGCGCGCAGTGCCGCATCGTCGCTAATATCGTGTGGGCGGGGAGGGAAAGCGCTGACGCAGTGGAGTTCACTCAAGGGGCCGAGGATTTCATCGTCGGTAAAGCGGTAGTCACCGGGATCGTCGTTGAGCGCTTCGCGCAGCGCTAACAGCAGTTCGGCGTCTTCATACTCCTGGCGGGCGATCACGCCGAGGCCGTATATTAGCTTCAGGCGCACGGTCAACTCGCCGAGCGGACCGTCCCCGAGCAGCAGCGGCTCAACGGCGTATTTGACGGCATAATCGTCTTTGCGAAACACCTGCAGTACCAGAATATTGACCGCTTCTGCCAGCAGGTCTACCGTGGCCACTAAAAATGCACGCACCGTCCTGCCGGTATTCAGACGCTCCAGTACCCGATTTTCAAACGCCCGTGTGTCTTCCATGGTTGCCTGCTGCGCTGTCGACATGTTGCCTGCGGGCACGCCGAACGCGTGCCCGTGTTGCTGACTGCCTGCTGATGCTGTGGAAAGTCGCGCGCGCATTATGACATGGCGTTGTAGGCCTGTACCACTTCGGCGATGACCTCACTCTCCGGCGCCAGCCCGCTTATCTGCGCCAGTGCATGCCGGGCGCCCTGGCGGGCAATCAGCGCCTGCAGTTCCTGTGCCTGCGGATCGGCATCGCTGCGATAGTGCATCGCGGCGGCAATGCCCTGCACCAGACCGGCATGGGGCAAACCGAATTCCAGCGTGCCCCGCAGCGGTTTGATCAGTCGATCCTCCGGGCTGAGTTTGCGCAGCGGCTGGCGGCCAACGCGTTCCACATCATCCTGCAAATAGGGATTCTCAAAGCGGGTAATAATTTTGCGGATGTAGCTGCCGTGCTGCTCGACATCGAAACCGTGGCGGGCGATCAGCACGTCTCCACTTTCGGTCATGGCGCTTCTCACCACGGCGCGAATGGCCGGATCGAGAATGGCTTCGCGGATGGTCGCGTGTCCGGCCAGTTTCCCCAGGTAGGCGGCAATCACGTGCCCGGTGTTCAGGGTAAACAGCTTACGCTCAACGAAGGCCATCAGGTTGTCGGTCAACTCCATGCCGGCAATCTGCGGCGGCGGGCCGACAAACTGCGTTTGATCAACAATCCATTCGCTGAAGGTTTCCACCGTCACCGCCAGCGGATCGGGCTCGCCGACCGCCGACGGTGGCACAATACGATCTACCGCCGAATCGACGAAGCCGACGTGCTGCTCAACCCAGTCGCGATCGGCCGCGCTCAGCGCCTGCATCACGTGGTCTTTTAACTGACTGGTACCGCGCACCATATTTTCACAGGCAATGATATTCAGCGGTCGCACTGTGCCGTTGGCGCGACGCTGGCTCAGGCCGTGCGCAACGCTGGCGGCGATGCGTGGCAGAATCTGCGGACCGACGGCGGTGGTAAGCAGATCGACCTCGGCAATCAGCGGCACGATGGCTTCGCTACTGCTGTTCACCGCGCTCACACCGCGTACTTGTTCGACGCTGCTCTGTTCGCCAACGACGCTAACGGGATAGCCGCCGCGAGCGTTAAGGGCATCCAGAATCGCCGGATTCACATCGGCGAACACCAGTTCAATCCCCGCATCGGCCAGCAGCTTGCCGATAAATCCGCGGCCAATATTGCCTGCGCCAAAGTGTAATGCTTTCATGCTTTTTCCTCTGCAGGAGCCGACTCCTGAATAGAAAGGGGTCAGGCTGGCCCGACCCAACTACGATCAGGCCGGTGAATGGCCGTTCAGCAGGCGAAGCACCTGCTGTACGTCGTCAGTATTGGCCAGCGTTTCAATGACGCTATCATCATCCAGCGCATTGGTCAGGCTGGTAATCACCTGAATGTGCTCATTGTTCCGTGCCGCGATGCCGATTACCAGCCGGGCAATGTCGTCCTCTTCGTCGCCAAAGCGGACGCCGTGGGGATACTGGCAAAAGACCACCCCGGTTTTCAGCACGCGATCTTTGGCTTCCACAGTACCGTGCGGTACGGCGATTGACTCACCGAGATAGGTCGGCGTCAGCTGCTCGCGCGCCAGCATGGCGTCAACGTATTCCGGCTGTACATAGCCGCCTTTGACCAGCTGCTCTCCGGCAAAGCGAATGGCGTCTTCTTTATTACTGGCGGTCAGCCCGAGGAAAACGTTGCCGGCACCCAGGGTAAACAGCTGCGGTTGCGGTGCGTCAAAGCTGTCACCCAGCGTCTCCTCAACTTTTACGCGATGGGCGTCGCTGCGGCTGGCGTGTACCAGGCGGGCCGTTAAATCGGTGTAGAGCCCGCTGTCGAGGAAATTAGACAGCGAGATATGCTGCGCCTGCGGCACCTGGCGCATCGCCCGCTCGGTCAAATCGCGGTGGGTGATGACGATGTCAACATCGCCGGGCAGGGCGTTGATGGCGCTGTTAGTCACCGAAATATGGCTGAGCCCGGCGTCCTGTACCTTTTTACGCAGCACGCCTGCTCCCATCGCGCTGGAGCCCATGCCCGCATCGCAGGCTACGATGATGTTGCGCACGTGGCTGAGATCGCCATGCAGGTCGTTCACCGCGACGGCGCCACTCCCCTGGCCTTTTGACGCGGCCTTCATCTCCTGCATCCGGCGCGTGGCGGCGTTAATGTCGTCATCCTCTTTTACCTTGCTGGTTTTCAGCAAAATGGCGCTGACCACAAATGAGACCGCAAAGGCCGCCGCAATTGCCGCGATATTGGCGAAGTACGCGCCTTTCGGCGTCATCGCCAGTACGGCCAGGATCGATCCGGGCGACGCCGGGGACACCAGCCCGCCATTCAGCATGGTGAGGGTGAACACCCCGGTCATCCCGCCAAGGATAACCGCCAGCAACAGGCGCGGTGCCATCAGCACGTACGGAAAGTAAATTTCGTGAATCCCGCCGAAGAAATGGATGATCGCTGCACCGCCGGCAGACTGACGGGCGCTGCCGCGGCCAACCAGCATGTAGGCGACCAGCACGCCGAGGCCGGGGCCGGGGTTTGCTTCGATCAGGAAAAAGATGGATTTTCCGGATTCGCTGGCCTGCTGGATACCCAGCGGTGAGAAAATACCGTGGTTAATGGCGTTGTTCAGGAACAGGATTTTTGCCGGTTCAACGAAAATCGAGGTCAGCGGCAGCAGGTTATGCTGCACCATCAAATTGACTCCGGCAGCGAGTACGTGTGATAGCGCCTGTACCAGCGGTCCAATGCCGAGGAATGCTAATATCGCCAACAGCATGCCGATGATTCCGGCAGAAAAGTTATTAACCAGCATCTCAAAGCCGCTTTTCACTTTGCCGTCGACCAGCTGGTCAAAGCGTTTAATGGCCCAGCCGCCCAGCGGACCGGCGATCATCGCGCCAAGGAACATGGGCATGCTGGCCCCGACGATCACGCCCATGGTCGTGATTGCGCCGACGACGCCGCCGCGATCGCCTCCCACCAGTCGGCCACCGGTGAAGCCAATCAGCAGCGGCAGCAAATAGGTGATCATTGGGCCAACCAGCTTCGCCAGCGTTTCGTTGGGCAGCCAGCCGGTAGGAATAAACAGCGCGGTAATGATCCCCCACGCGATAAACGCGCCGATGTTGGGCATCACCATATTACTGAGAAAGCGACCAAAGCTCTGCACTTTGACCTTTACGGATGAGGACATATCACGCACCCCTATTGTTACGCGCCGGCAATAAGAAGCGCGTTAATTTTTTGTTTGAGAGGACGGAGGGAACCGTCAGATAACTGCCTGCACGCGGACTCTACCACCAGTTTAGAACGCTGCGTAGCGCCGGGCCTGATTGTGATTCAGATCACGTTTAATCGGGGGTAAGTGGGGGTTAATGGGTGATCCATGTCACATAAATGGGCGTAATGGCCTCCTTGCGGGTGAAGTAATCATCGCAAAGAGGCTATTTATGTGATCGGCGTCACTATTTTTACGAAGAGCTTTGTTTTTAAAATGTGATGATAGTCACAATTAATTTTGTGTAGAAATGCGCCAGATCACACTTCGCTCCCGGCTGGTCGCAGGCATTTACTGGCTCTGAATCAGTTGGGTGGCCTGGCTTAGCGCCTGACTTTTGGCAATCAGGGCGCTCATCAACATGTTGTACTGCGTGGCCTGTTGCTGGGTCGGAAACTGCACGCCGCCATCTTTAAAGCTGACGCTGGTACCCTGTTGCTGCAGGAAATCACCGGTCTGGACCACATCCTGACTGAGCGATTGAAGTGCCGGCAGTACCGGGGCCAGCTGGCTGGCTGGAACGGTAACCACCTGCTGCCAGACGGTGTTATAGACTTTTTTCAAATCCTCCGGCTGCTGCAGAGCCGATTTGCCTTTTTCCGCTTCGCTTTTCGCCTGCTGAATCTGCTGCGCCATGACCGACAGCGTGCCGCTGGCATGACGCACCGCATCGCGCTGGCTAAGGTAATCCTGCGGTGTACGAATGGTGTTTAGCGTGCTCACGGCCGGCTTCAGGCCCTGCTCAATGGCGTTATTTACCTCTGAGGCAAAGCGGTACAGCAGGGAGTAATCGTTCGCGTAGTTACCGAATTGTTTTTTCTGATCTTCACTCAGCCGCGGCAGCTGTTCTCCGCTGCGCATCACGGTGTTTTGCAGATAATCGATAAAGGCTTTGCGCTGATCGGACTCGCTATCGCCGCAGCCGTTCAGCAGCACCGCGGCGAACAGCATCAGCAGAGGCAGGCGAAAACGGGATAAAAGGGTAGAGCGTGTCGCGGACATAGATTACTCCTGTAAAAGTACTGACCAGCGGATTGGGTGCTGAAGTTCGTGCAAAGCGTAGACGAAACGGATAGTAATAGAAAGCCGCTAATGGTTGTGCAATCCGGACGCTGGCGGACTAAGCCGGCGCAGACACCGCCGGCCGATAGGCAAGCCCGCGTCCGCAATCGCGATCGACGCCGTGCGGACTTAAAAGGCGCTGCGGGCAAAACCGGTCATCACCGTCAGGCCCATTTCGCGACCCAGAGCGGTCATCGGATGGACCACTATCAGGCCGCGCACTTTTTTCTTCAGGGCGCCCATATCCGCCTGCTCTTTTTTCGTAATCGCGCGGCTGAACGGCAGCGACTGTAGCTTTTGCGCCTCTTTGCTCAGCGTCTGGTCGCGCACCCCACGCAGTCGGGTCAGTTCCACTTCCAGCGTCTCGATCTCTTTGACCACCTCGCCCAGTTTTTCGGCGTCGCCGCTCTCCTGCAGCGCTGTCGCTTTATGGTTGTGGGCGTCCAGCTGATCGCTAAGGCGTTTAATTTCGGCGTTAACCTGCTCTTTCATAGATAAACCTGACTTTGTCTAACGGAATTGCCGCACAGGATACACCAAAGCGCGACGAAAGGCGGCACGCCATCCAGAGGAATATTGGTCTGGACAGCTAAGCAACTGTGGATAAAAAAGAAAGCTAAACCGTCAGTAAAAAGTTGCAGAATTACCCGTTTTAGCAGTGTTCATTTTGTTTAAACGATCCCATACTGAAGTTCTGCCGCGGTAGGGACGTTAAACGCTCCGGTTAAAGTATCACACGCGGCAGAAGCCTCAATCCGAATACCGGATATAAAAATAACCCTCTGTTTTCTCTGCATTAATTGAGTGTGAGGAGTTGCTATGGTCGACGAATATCCTCTGGGAGAATTGCTGAATAATCTCGAGGCGATCGTGTTTAATTGTGAAGATACTCCGTCCTTATCCTCGCGCGCAGCGAGGGCTGAGCCCATGCCTGAACCGCAGCAGCTGCGGGCCATGACCGGGCTGGAAGTCGACGAATTTGCCCGCGTACTGGGCGTCAGCGTTTCTTCGGTGAAACGTTGGGAAGCAAAGCGGACAAAACCGTCAGCAACCGCACAAAAACTGATGCAATTGCTGCATGCTAAACCCTGGTTGGGTCGGCAATTGTTACAGTGACCGGTAAAGCGGGCGGCCGTGCGTGCCGCCCGCGTTACTTCAGGCGCGGCCGGCTTTCATATCGATCACAAAACGGTATTTTACCTCGCCTTTCAGCATCCGCTCAAAAGCCGTTTCCACCTCGTTCAGCGCAATCAGCTCCACATCAGCGACGATGCCATGCTGACCGCAGAAATCCAGCATCTCCTGCGTCTCTTTGATGCTGCCAATGGAGGTGCCGGCAATACTCAGGCGTTTAAAGACCATCGGCGTCACGTTGGGGGCCGCGTGCGGCGCATCAGGGATCCCTACCAGCACCAGATGACCATTGGTTTTCAGCGTCGCCAGCAGCGGATCGAGATCGTGCGGCGCCGCGACGCAGTCGAGGATCATGTCCAGCGAGTTCGCCACGTCGGCCATCTGCTCTGGCTCGGTGGAGACCACCACCTGGTGCGCGCCGAGGCGCAGCGCATCAACGCCTTTATGCGGCGAGGTGGTAAACAGCACCACTTCTGCACCCATTGCACTGGCCAGCTTCACCGCCATATGGCCGAGACCGCCCAGGCCGATAACGCCCACGCGCTGTCCCGGCTGCAGGTTCCAGTGACGCAGGGGGGACCAGGTGGTCACGCCGGCGCATAGTAGCGGGGCAACGGCACTCAGCTCCAGCGAGGCGGGAATGGCGACGACAAATTTGCTGTTCACCACGATATTGTCGGCGTAACCACCAAAGGTTTTGCCGCCAATGACGTTCTCATCGCCGTTATAGGTCGCGGTAAAACCGGTCTCACAGTACTGCTCTTCGCCGCGGCTGCACGAATGGCAGTGGCCGCAGGAGTCGACCATCACGCCTACGCCAACCACATCGCCGATCTTCAGGTGGCTGACGGCGTCGCCGGTGGCCAGCACGCGGCCAACGATTTCATGGCCCGGCACCAGCGGAAACTGGCTGACGCCCCACTCATTGCGCGCCATGTGCAAGTCGGAATGGCATACGCCGCAGTAGTGAATATCAATCAGAACGTCGGTAGCCTGCAGTTCGCGGCGTTCAAACGTGAAAGGTTCCAGCGGCGTATCTGCGGCTTTTGCCGCCATACCGGTTGATTGCATGGGGGGCTCCTCGGTGTCAAAAGCGACACAGGGTAGGGATTGCCCGGTGGGAGTGCAAGATTGAAATGTAACAACCGATATAACCAGGGCAGCCCGAAGGCTGCCTTGGTTGGCCACAGTGTGGAAACGTTACTGCAGAACGGAGATATCCGCCACCTGCAGGAACAGCGCGCGCAGCTGTGACAGCAGCGTCAGGCGGTTGATGCGCACGTCGGTCTCTTCCGCGTTAACCATCACGTTATCGAAGAAGTTATCGACCGCGTCGCGCAGCTGCGCCAGCTCGTTGAGCGCATCCTGATAGCGCCCTTCGGCGAAATAAGGCTGCAGCTTGCTGCTGAGCGCGGTGACGTAGGTGGCGAGAGTGATTTCCGCATTCTCTTTTAGCAGTGACGCCTGCACGCTGTCATTCAGCGCTTCGGTTGATTTCGCCAGAATGTTGGAGACGCGCTTGTTGGCCGCGGCGAGCGAGGCGGCTGCCTCCAGCGTGCGGAAGTGCGATACCGCTTTCACCCGCGCATCAAAGTCTGCCGGACGAGTCGGACGACGCGCCAGTACCGCCTGGATGGTGTCGACGCTGTGGCCTTCTTCCTGATACCAGGCGCGGAAGCGCCCCAGCATAAAGTCGATCACCTCATCCACGGCCCGCGCATTGGTCAGCTTGTCGCCGTACAGGCGCACCGCTTCTTCGGTCAGGGTTTGCAGATCCAGCGGCAGGTTTTTCTCAACGATAATACGCAGTACGCCAAGCGCGGCGCGGCGTAAGGCAAACGGGTCTTTATCGCCTTTCGGATGCTGGCCGATGCCAAAGATACCGGCGAGGGTATCCATCTTATCGGCAATTGCCAGCGCGCAGGCCACCGGACTGGCGGGCAGGGCATCGCCGGCAAAGCGCGGCTGATACTGCTCGTTCAGTGCCACGGCGACATCTTCCGCTTCGCCGTCATGGCGGGCGTAATGCATCCCCATCACGCCCTGGGTGTCGGTAAATTCGAACACCATATTGGTCATCAGGTCGCATTTGGAGAGCAGGCCCGCGCGGGTAGCGTGGTTCACGTCGGCACCGATCTGTGCGGCAACCCAGCCTGCCAGCGCCTGGATGCGATCGGTTTTATCGCGCAGGGTGCCCAGCTGTTTCTGGAACAGCACGGTTTCCAGACGCGGCAGATTGTCTGCAAGACGCTGTTTACGATCGGTATTAAAGAAAAACTCGGCGTCGGCGAGACGCGGACGCACCACTTTTTCATTACCGTCGATAATCTGCTGCGGATCGCGCGACTCGATGTTGGTCACGAAGATAAAATGCGGCAGCAGTGTGCCGTCGGCACCGTACACCGGGAAGTATTTCTGGTCGCCCTTCATCGTGTAAACCAGCGCTTCGGCCGGAACGGCAAGGAATTTCTCCTCAAAAGTGGCCGTCAGCACCACGGGCCACTCTACCAGCGACGTGACCTCTTCCAGCAGGCTGTCGCTAAGATCGGCGGTGCCGCCAATCTGCCGCGCGGCCGCTTCGGCATCGGCTTTGATTTTGGCTTTACGCGCCTCGTAATCGGCCATCACTTTGCCGCGCTCCAGCAGGATCTGCGGGTAGTGATCGGCGTGCTCCAGGGTTATCGTTGGCTCCCCCATAAAGCGGTGCCCGCGAAGGGTGCGGTCGGCGGCGATGCCCAGCACGGTGGCCGGGATCAGCGCGTCATCCAGCAGCAGCGTTACGGTATGCACCGGGCGGACAAACTGCACGTCACTGGCACCCCAGCGCATCAGCTTCGGGACCGGCAGTTTGGCCAGCGCAGTACTCACCATGGCTGGCAGCAGCGCCTGAGCGCTTTCTCCTTTCATCCGCGCGCGCCAGACCAGCCATTCACCTTTGTCGGTTTTCAGACGCTCGGCCTGGTCGACGGTGATACCGCAGCCGCGCGCCCAGCCTTCGGCCGCTTTGGTGGCAGCACCGCTGGCGTCAAAGGCTGCGGCAATCGCTGGCCCGCGTTTCTCCACTTCGCGATCCGCCTGGGCGGCGCTGAGCGCCGCCACTTTTACCGCCAGACGACGCGGCGCGGCAAACCAGCTAACGTCACCGTGTGCCAGACCGGCGGCATCCAGCTCGGCGGTCAGGTTGGCGGCAAAGGCTTCTGCCAGGCTGCGCAGGGATTTCGGTGGCAGCTCTTCGGTGCCGATTTCCACCAGAAAAGTTTTCTCAGTCATGCCTGCCTCTTATTTTTTTACGTTGTTGCACATGGGAAAGCCCAGCGCCTCGCGGGAGGCGTAGTAGGCTTCTGCCACGGCTTTGGTCAGGGTGCGGATGCGCAGAATATAGCGCTGACGTTCGGTAACCGAGATCGCCTTGCGGGCATCCAGCAGGTTAAAGCTGTGGGCGGCTTTCAGGATGCGCTCGTATGCCGGCAGCGGCAGCGGTTTTTCCAGCGCCAGCAGCTGTTGAGCCTCTTTTTCGTACTGCTCGAAGCAGGTAAAGAGAAAATCCACATCGGCGTATTCAAAGTTATAGGTGGACTGCTCCACTTCGTTCTGATGGAACACATCACCGTAGGTGGTTTTACCCAGCGGGCCATCGCTCCACACCAGATCGTAGACGCTGTCGACGCCCTGGATATACATCGCCAGGCGCTCGAGACCATAGGTGATCTCACCGGTAACCGGCTTACACTCCAGACCGCCAACCTGCTGGAAGTAGGTGAACTGGGTGACTTCCATCCCGTTCAGCCACACTTCCCAGCCCAGCCCCCAGGCACCCAGCGTCGGGTTTTCCCAGTTGTCTTCCACAAAGCGGATGTCATGGATGGTCGGATCGAGACCCAGCGCTTTCAGTGAGCCGAGGTACAGCTCCTGAATGTTGTCCGGCGATGGCTTGATGATCACCTGGAACTGATAGTAGTGCTGCAGGCGATTGGGGTTTTCCCCGTAGCGGCCATCGGTGGGGCGGCGTGACGGCTGCACGTAAGCGGCGGCAATCGGCTCCGGGCCGAGGGCGCGCAGGCAGGTCATGGGGTGTGAGGTGCCGGCGCCGACTTCCATATCCAGCGGTTGGATAATGGTGCAGCCCTGACGCGCCCAGTAATCCTGCAAGGTCAGGATCAGGCCCTGAAAGGTCTTGGTATCAAACTTTTGCATGTTGAGTTCGCACGCGAGTCGAGGTAGTGAAAAAAGTGTGCGCCAGTATACCCCGTTGGGGCGCGGCCTGTCCCGTCCGGTTTTTAAGCAGCGGCGTTTCTTCGGGGCCCGGACAAATCTGGTTCCAGTCACAGAGCGCAAAGATTCGGACTGCGGCGCTGGTGGCGGTCTGATTCAATCACTACAGTAATTAACGTATTGGAAGTGAGCGTGTTAAGAGGGCGAGATGTCGCAAAAAATTGGCTGGATCGAAAACCTGCGCGCCGTCGCCTGTTTGATGGTCATCGTTATCCATACCACGACCTGGTATGTCACCACCGGACCGCAGGTTGGGGCGCTGAACTGGGATGTGGCCAACCTGCTGAATTCGGCCTCGCGGGTCTGCGTGCCTCTCTTCTTTATGATCTCCGGCTTTCTGTTTTACGGCGAGCGCAGCGCGCAGGGGCGCCATTTTTTGCGGATCGTCCTCTGCCTGCTGTTTTACAGCGCAGTGGCGCTGGCCTATATCACACTGCTAACGCCGATAAGCCAGGGCGTTTCGCTGCAAAAGCTGTTTGAAAAACCGGTGTTTTATCATCTGTGGTTTTTCTTTGCCATTATCCCGGTTTATCTCTTTTCGCCCCTGGTGCAGGTAAAAACCGTGCGGGTGCGCTATCTGTGCGTGCTGACGCTGGTGGTGGCGCTGCTGGCGAATCCCAACACTGTGGATCAGTCCATTGGGCCGATGCACTGGCTGCCGCTGAACCTTTATATCAGCGGCGACACGGTGTATTACCTGCTGTATGCCCTGCTGGGACGGGCGCTGGGCACGCTGCCGCGGGCGGGTACCGGGGTAAGCTGGGGCGCGGCCGGGATGTTCGCGATCTGCGTCGCCGGGATCACAATCGGCACCAAAAACCAGCTGCATATCAACGGCGCGTTCGCTGACACCTGGTATCTCTACTGCGGTCCGCTGGTGTTTTTCGCTGCGCTGAGCCTGTTTATCTGGTTTAAACAGGCGCTGGATCGACCGATTCGCGGACTGACGCTGATCTCCCGCTATTCGCTGCCGGTGTACGGGTTCCATGCGCTATTTATCCACTATTTTCGCACCCACGGGCTGGATAATAAGGCGCAGCCGCTGCTGGATATTGCGGTGATCTTCACCGTTACGCTGGCCGGCAGCCTGCTGCTGGCGATGCTGTTGCAGCGTATCGATACGCGCCGCTTCGTCAGCTGAGGCGCTGCTGTACCCGACGCAGCGGCGCCCGTTAAACGGGTAGTCGCTATCCCCCCAGGGCGGCCACGGCCTCAGCGGCGGGCCCCATACCGTGCAGGCAGAAGGCATCCCCGGCCAGCATCAGCGCCTCTGCCGGAGCGGCAACATCCGGCGCCAGCATGCCCGGCAGAGTCGCGATCCACTCCGGTAACGCCATCCTTTATGCTTCTGTTAGTGCTGCCACCGTTTGGAGATCGGCAAAGCATTGCGGACAGTACCTTCAGCACGCTGCCGCAGCGCCTCAACGCTGACGGTAAAGCTCTGCCAGCAGAGCTGGTACGGTCAGCGCGGCGTCGGTCACCGCGGGCACCCGGGCGGTCATCTCGCTGCGCCAGCCGCCGGGCCCCTCGCGCTGACGAAGCCATCGATCCGGACCGGGCCCCGTCAGGGCATTATGCGCCGGTTTATACCACCCCGCGACGGGATGGTGGTTCAGAGCTGGCTATCGTGCCATCTGCCCGGATACCAGCGACAAGGGACTCCCTCTTCGACGTGAAATATCCGCCACCGACTTGACCGGCTGCTGACACGCGCGAACAGCGGCGACAGCGCTGCCACACACGCTGGCGTTTCTGGTTATGGCTGATGAACACGCGCATAAAAAGCGCGCTGTACGTCAATAGCGGGCAGCACAGTAGCGGAGACATTGCGTCCCCGGATTGGACTGCGGTGCTTATCATGCCGCGCCTTAAGCGGCTTTAACAGAACCATTCCGGACATCTTTGCCGCCGGCAGGAAGACGCCAACGGGGCTGGGTTTCTCCGCGGGTAATGCTATACTCACGGCGCACTTTTAGAGGAAGATCGTCGTCTCCGGTGAGGCGGCTGGACTTCAAATCCAGTTGGGGCCGCCAGCGGCTCCGGGCAGGTTCGACTCCTGTGGTCTTCCGCCACTCCCCTGCGTTATCACCTCTGCCGTGCTGACAACGTCCAACGCTACCCGTTAGCACTGTTGCGACACTTCGCGCCTGGCGATCAGCCCCGGGGTAGGAACATTCGCCCTTTTCGCCGTGCATGCGGTGCGCCACTGCCCGGCAGGACAGAAACAGACAACGGGCGCATTCGATCGGTCCGCAAGCATCAGACGGCAGTACCCGCAGGGCAGATGCGACGCTATAGCCCCACGGTCCTGCCATCGTACCGCCGGTGATGTGCCACGGTAATTGATCGATAAGAACGCGTGTTGCTCTGAGCATATCGCGGGATCCACCAGCGTTGTTGGGGGTGAACAGGTTAATGTTAGTTAAGTAAATTTTATAGAATAGAGCGGCTGAGAAACGTCCTGGAAAATATCGCCTCATTGTTGTGCTGTATGATGTGCAACGATCCATCCTTAGAGTGCCGTTGACGTCATTTTCCCTTCTATTCACGCTACCCGACGCTGCCGTCAGGCCAGTCTGAAAGAATATATCGCTGTTATAATTTGAGCGATATAAGCGTGGTAATGAATCTGCATTATTTTTATTCTACCTGCTTGACAAGACGTGCAATCAATATTTATTCATGTCTTTCACGCCATTATAATGTCTCCTCTCCTCCATCTGACAACGGGTATAAGCCATTTTTCATATGGCTGGATTCATAACTATTAACTATTCATTCTGAATGGAGTAATGTATTCCCTGTTTTTACCATTACAGTCACTTATGTAATGTTATCAGGCCTGATCGGATTTTTTAAGTGTGCTGTTGGTGGTTTTTAACCAGTATTGCCAATAAAGTTTCCTGATAATATGAATAGTGAAGGATAGTTAGCTTGTCTGGCGGCAGAAATCGTGCCGCACGATGACCGCGATGCGTTTTATGAATCAACTAGAGGTATTTAAAAATCACCAGATAATAGGTGTCGCCATGTCAAATTTATTGATATGATCTGTAAGTTACTATTTTAGCTAATTTTTGTAATGTGTTTTCACTTGACTCCACATATCTAGCGATGTTTTATTCTGATATTTTTTGGTTTGTAATACTAATCTCTGTGCAGCCGCTTTCAGGTTCAATCAATTAAAAAAATTGATCATCAAGATCTCTTTTTCTTGTTTTACTTGTTTCATCTGCAATCCGCAGAATTCTCCAAGAAGAAATTACACGCATCAGGGAAGATCCCTGCGGTATATCTCTTCATTTGTTTTAATAAAATGTGACGCTTTCATGTTATCGCTTCATTCATCCCTCTTTATAAAAAGAGGATGGCGTGTTGTTGAATTTTTTTGGATGTAACAAAGAGGCGTAACACATTTATTTCGTTATTCTCTATAAAAAGGAATTGCAGTGATGAAAACATGCAGCTTTAAGCTGAGCGCTGTCGCGATATCTGTCCTGGTCGGCTTTAGCGGTGCCGCCCTGGCTGAAACCAGCTGGCCGGTGAAAGATGTTGCTTCCTTGAGTAAAGACGCGCAGGGCGCCTATTCTGGCGGCGGCGCAGTCTTTATCGGTGGCAGTGACTTAACCATCAATAAAGATACCCTCACCGGTGGCTATTGGGAGTCGATTAATCCTGAGACCAACGGGTTTAACCAACTGGTCACCAGTAGCGGTTATAAAGGCTATCTGACACCATCACTGCCCAGCCTGCCTGGGGATGTCAATTACGTGATCGATGAAGATTACCAGCGTGCCGTCCACGGTGAGCGCCAGGCCTCCGTTGGCGGCGATAAAAATACCTACTCGGTGCCCACCGGGGTAATCAATGGCCTGCGTATGGGGTCAGAAGAGAGCCGCTATGTGAAGACGCAGTCGGTTACGCTCTATCAGCGTGATGCGTCGGGCAACATTCAGTATGAAAAAGATGCGGATGGCAACTTCCGCGTGGATAGCAACGGTAATCGTATTCCGCTGACCGTCAGCAAAGTCGTGGAGCTGGATCAGAACTCGGATGTTTATGTTCGTCCGGTGACCAGCGTCGGCGGTGCGGTAGGTCTGCAGGACAGCGCTATCTACTCCAAAGTGAAAAGTCTGACGTCTGACATTGCCGCGGTCACGATGTCCGGCAACCTGCAAGAACACAACGCCAACAATCGTCAGCGCGATGTGTTTGTGGTGAAAAATACCACTATCAACAACACGCTGGATGAGGATGCGGTCGTGCATTCGCCGACCGGCAATGGCTCCGGTGATGAAACCACATTCACGACCCGTCCCTGGGCAACGGGCCTGGCGATTAACGCCAACAGCGTTGACTATCAGGTAGACGGTCAAAACAATCTGGTACCGGGAAGCGGAGCGACCCTGCGTCACGATGTCGCCGCCACGCCCAACGTCGTGCTGGATAACGCGCAGATCACTGCCCGTAACCTGGCGGCAGTACGCAAAGACGATCACACCTGGCATCATCAGGAGGATTACAACTACCTGGGTGATACCAAATCCACCGCCGTGGCAATCAGCGGTTCCGGTTTGTTCGTGGCCATCGCGAATCAATCGACTCTGACCGGTGGCGTGAATAATGCCGGTAAATCACTGACCCTGGCAGGCCATGCAAACCGCGTTGATGTCGATAACAGCACCCTGAACGGTGCGGTGCTGATCGGCCACGATGGCTATACGCCGGTGCTGCGTGTGGCCGTCGCCAAAGACAAAAACGGTGACTACGTTGCAACCGGTGCATTTACCAGCGATCACACGCTGCTGAACCGTGAGCACAATGGCACCACGTTGAACGTCAGCAACAACAGCGTGGTGAACGGCGATATCCGCGCCAGCGGAGAAACCCGCTACGACATCCAGCTGGTTGACGTCACCAACGCCGATGCGCCGGTAGAAATGAGCCGTGCCGAAGTGCTGGCGTCGAATTCAGCGAATGCGATTTACGGTAACGCCGTAGGCAGCGCCGCGCAGGCCTTCCTGGCCAACGCAAACCATGCCATGACGCCAGTAGCGATCAATTTTGATCACAGCACGCTGAACGGTGCAGTGGGCGGTATTACCAATGTTCGTCAGCCGGATGGCACTCTGATCGCCTCCTGGAACCCGGATCTCACCATGAAGGATGGCTCGGTCTGGAATGCGGCCGCGACGGCGAATGGCCGTAACAGCGTGGTCAGCGACGTACATGATCTCAACCTCAGCAGCTCAACGCTGAACCTGGTGAATCTGGAAACTAACCGACCAACGCTGGGCGGGCAGGGTCGTAACGAAGATCTGGGCTCTGCGCGCGTAGTGGTGCACAACAACTTGACTCAGGATAAAGACAGCGATGGCCGCTATCTCACCTCGCTGATTCATGTTGGTAAGTCAGTGGTGAACCCGCTGCTGGATGTCGGCGGCCAGTATGCCTTCGGCTCAATGCAGGTAAAAGGCAGCGCGAGCGGTAATTATCAGCTGGCGATTGCTAACTCCGGCGTTGAACCGTACGTAAAAGATGGCTATCTGGCGGACAGCGGAACCGGTTATACCGAGGCGCACAGCTTTGTTAACTATCTCGACAAAGGCAGTGATGCCACCTTCACCGGCCGCACCGAACTGGGCGTGTATCAGTACGATGTGTCGGATGAGCTGAATGACACCGTGCATAACGAGCACAACGTGTACTTCAAAAATAACGGCCACCTCTCCAACAGTGCTTCGCTGGCCCAGAGCCTGCAGGCTTCTCAGGTGAGCATTGCCAACATGGAAACGGATGCGCTGCATCAGCGTCTGAATGCCTCGCGTCACGCCAACGATGAGGGCGGCGTCTGGGCCTCCTACTTCGGCGGTAGCGAGCATAACAAAACGAACTCCGGTGCGGCTTATCGCGTACGGACTAACGGCATGATGCTGGGTGTGGATACCCGACTGGATGCGCAGAAAGGCGGAAACTGGCTGGCAGGCCTGGCGTTCTCGTCCGGTAACTCCGACGTGAATACCATGAACAGCTCTGGCGATATCGACAGCTATGGTATGCAGTTCTACGTATCTCGTCGCTGGGATAACGGCGTCTTTGTCGATACCCAGGCGCAATTCAACCACTTTAGCAACGACGCTCGCGTACACATGCTGGACGGCCAGCGCGCAATGGCTGACTACTCCGGTAACGGCTACGGTCTGGGCATGAAGCTGGGTTATACCTGGGAGCAGGAGGGCTTCTTTGCTGAGCCGTACCTGCAGGCAACTGGCCGCACCTTTGACGGCGCGAAGTATGCGTTGAGCAACGGTATGGTGGTGAACGGGGATGACTATAAATCGGTGCAGGGAGAGCTGGGTGTGGACCTCGGCTACACCTTCGCGCTGGACAGCAGCAGCTACGTGAAGCCATACGTCCATTTGGCGGGTCTGAACGAGTTTGCTGACGGCAACACCATGCGCCTTAACAACGTGACCGTGGATAACAGCATCGATGGTGCTGCGTTCCAGATTGGTCTGGGTACCGAGGTGAAACTGATGGAAAACATCGGCGGTTATGCCGGCTTTAACTACACCACCGGTAGCGACATTGAGCGCCCGTGGCAGGCTAACGTAGGCCTGAGCTACACCTGGTAATTGACAATACCACCTTCCCCCATCTCTGCGAGCCTACAGGATGGGGGCTTTTTCCCTCTCACGAAAACTAAGGAAGGTGACGGAATGAGTGATAAGTTGGCGGGACATCCCGAGCGTAGAAAGGCGCATCAAAGTAATCATGGTGATAGCGTCGTACCCTACGATGTTCGGCAATGGGCCGATCAGCCTCTCTACATGCTGGTGGCTATCTGGTGCAGCCTGCAAAAGCGCTGGATCAGTCGGCAGGAAATCGCAAATGAGTTCAATATTGATAAACGTCGGGCCTCTTTTTTAATCTCCTATATTCTTAAAAAGAAAGAGCGCATCCAGTGTAAGACCCGGATAACGTCACGGCAGGCCCCTTGGTTTTGTCAGCACGAAGTTCTGATTGAGCAGGTGTCGTTAGAAGAGGATAAGTCAGAGTTGCCAGCGAACGCGCTGGTGCGCGGTGCGCGTAGGCGTCGCGTCGGTAACGCCTCTGCGGAGGACTGGCGCTGGTTACTGACCCGCACGCCGCCGGCAAAACAATAATTAACGATCAACGTTATCAGGCAGTTCAGGTTGGGAAGCCACAGGTAAGCAAATCATAAAACAGGCCCCTCCCTCCGGCCGGTTGTACGCTGTAATCGTACCCCCGTGCATTTCAATAATCGTTTTGCAAATGGCAAGACCGAGTCCGACACCAGGGATAGTCGACTCTTTATCCAGCCGGGTGAATTTTTCGAAGATGCGTGACTGTGCCTCGGGGGCGATACCCGGACCACTGTCCCATACCGAAATAGTCAGCCACGGACCTTCCTGTTGGGCGGTAATGCCCTGCTGCGCATTCGGACCGGCATACTTCAGGCCGTTTTCGATCAGGTTGGTAAATACCCGTTCCAGCAGGGTGCTATCGCCGCGGATCAGCAGCAGTCGATCCGGCAGATCCAGCGCGATCTGACGATCTTTCAACAGGGGTGCCATCGCGTGCAGTGTGCTACCAATCACTTCCTCCAGCGCAACCCACTCTTCGCGCAGTGCCAGGCCACCGGACTCAATCCGGGCCATATCCAGCATATTACTCACCAAACGCACGGTGCTGAGCGTTTGCTCGCGAATGTGCGCTGCCTGCGACACCAGTGGCGACTGCTCCGCCGCCAGCTCCATCATCAGGATTTCTGCCTGGCCAAACAGGACGGTTAGCGGCGTCCGTAAATCGTGGGACAGTGCCGACAGCAGCGCGTTACGCAATTGCTCGCGCTCGGCGGCCAGCCGGGCGGCCGCGGCGCTGTGGGTCAGAGCAATACGTTCCAGCGCGCTGCCCAGCAGCACAGTGAAAGTTTCCAGCAGGCGCTGCTGCTCGGGGATCATCAGCTGACGGACATTATCCGGCTCAACCACCAACAGGCCGAGGGTCTGTTCGCCACGCTTAATCGGCAGTATCTGGTACGGCACGGCGGGCAGGGTATCCGTGCCCGCTCCGGCCGGCTGGCCGCGGCTGAAGCTCCAGCGGGCAATGGCGTGATCCGGCGGCAGCGTCAGTGCCTGCACGTCCGCAAACTGCAACTCGCCCCGTTCATCAGGCAGCAGCAGGGTGCTGCGGGCTTGCAAGGTCGCATTGACCATACGCTGGCAGGTAGCGGCGATATCTTTCCGGGTCAGGGCGCTGCTGAGCGATTTCGCCATTTCATACAGTGACTGAGCGCGCTGTTCACGATAGCGAGCCACCCTGGCCTGATAACGCACGCCGGCCGTCAGATTACCGGTAATCACGCCCACCGCCAGCATCACGCCAAAGGTGACCAGATACTGCGCATCTGACACCGCCATGGTACCAATCGGCGCGATAAAACAGAGATCGAAGGCAATAATGTTGGCCACCGTGGCCACCACGGAGGGCCAGCGACCGTAGCGAAGGGCGATAATCACGACCCCCAGCAGATAGAGCATGACCAGGTTAGCGGCGTCAAAGCCGGTCAGTAGAAATTGCCCCAGCAGCGTGATCAGCAGGCAGGCGAGCAGGGCGATCAGCGATCCGCGCAGTGGCAGACGCCATTTTTCTACCGCCGTGCGGTGATCGGTCAGCGTGCTGGTGGCCTGTACCGGTGCGGGCGTATCCAGCGCGACCACCACCAGATCGAGATCCGGCCCGAGCTGACCCAGCCGGGAGGCAAAATTCTCGCGGCGCCACAGGCGCGGCGGGCGGCGGCCAATGACGATTTTACCGAGGTTATGCTCACGGGCGTAGCGCAGTACCGCCTGTGCCTCATCGGGATCGGACAGCGTGGCGGTCTCCGCCCCCAGTTCCTGGGCCAGCTGCAGGTTACGCAAAATAGCGCGGCGGCGCCCTTCCGCCAGTCGGTGCAGACGCGGAGTTTCTACATAGACCGCATGCCAGATGCTACCGAGCCGAGCGGCGAGCCGGGCGGCGGTGCGCACCAGCTTTTCACTGCCACCGCTGTCGCCGATGCACAGCAGGATGGCGTCGCGGGTATGCCAGACGCGTTCCTGACCCTGAGTATCGCGCCAGGCGCGGATCTGATCGTCCACCCGGTCGGCCGTACGGCGCAGCGCCAGTTCGCGCAGCGCAAAGAGATTACTTTTGCGGAAAAAATTTTCGATCGCGCGCTCCGCGCGATCGCCGATGTAGACTTTGCCCTCCTTTAACCGCTGGCGCAGATCGTCCGGCGGGAGATCCACCAGCACCACTTCGTTGGCGCGATCAAAAAACGGATCCGGCACGGTTTCCCGTACCTGGATCCCGGTGATCCCACTGACGACATCGTTCAGGCTCTCAAGGTGTTGAACATTCACGGTGGTGATCACATCGATCCCGGCGTCCAGTAGCTCCTCAATATCCTGCCAGCGTTTGGGATGACGTGAACCTTTGACGTTAGTGTGCGCCAGCTCATCCATCAGGATCACTGCCGGATGGCGGGCAAGAGCGGCATCGAGATCAAACTCGTCGTGCCGCGCCTGACCAAACCGGCGGCGGGGCAGGATGGTCAGCCCCTCCAGCAGGCTGGCCGTTTCTACCCGACCATGGGTTTCCACCACCCCGACCAGCACATCCAGGCCCTGCTCGCGCAGGCGACGCGCTTCCTGCAGCATCGCCCAGGTTTTACCGACGCCTGCACAGGCGCCAAAATAAATTTTCAGCTTGCCCCGCTGTTCATGCAGGCTGTTTTGCAACAGCGCATCGGGATCGGGACGGGTCAGATCGTCATTCATGCTTTACCTGTTATCCGGCGTTAACGCATCCAGTGCCAGATTGAGTTGTAGCACGTTGACCACCGGTTCGCCGAGAAAAGGCAGCAGCGGACGGGTCGTATTCGCCTCAATCAGTCGCTCCACTTCGGCCAGCGACAGCTGACGTGCTGCCGCTACTCGCGGTGCCTGCCAGCGCGCCGCCGCCGGTGAAATGTGCGGATCGAGACCGCTGGCGGACGCGGTTACCAGCTCCACCGGTACCGCGCCTGCAGCCTGCGGATTCGCCGCACGCAGCGCCGCCACGCGCTGGCTGACTGCCTCATCCAGCACCGGATTGCTGCCGGCCAGGTTACTGCCGGAGGAGGCGGCCGCATTATAGGGGGCATCGCCGGTTGCGGACGGGCGGCCCCAAAAAAGATCATTACGGGTAAAGATCTGACCGATCAGCGCCGATCCTATCGGTTGATTATCGCGGATAATCAGCGAGCCCTGGGCATTGTGTTGAAAAAACCACTGGCCAAACTGCATGGTCAGCAGCGGGTAAATACCACCGGTTAACAGCGTCAGCAGCACCAGTAGAGAGAGAGCGGGACGTAACAGGCTCATTTCAGGCCTCCTCAGGCCAGACCCAGCAGGGTCAGAACAATATCAATCACTTTAATGCCGATAAACGGCACTGCCAGACCACCTACGCCGTAGATCCACAGGTTGCGGCGCAGCAGCGCGGCGGCGCTCAGTGGACGATAGCTTACGCCGCGTAGCGCCAGCGGAATCAGGAACACGATCACCAGCGCGTTAAAGATCACCGCCGACAAAATCGCCGAGGCCGGTGAGTGCAGGTGCATAATATTCAGCATGTTCAGTTGCGGCCAGGTAGCGGCAAACGCGGCCGGAATAATGGCGAAGTATTTGGCGACGTCGTTGGCAATACTGAAGGTGGTCAGTGAGCCGCGGGTCATCAGCATCTGCTTACCGATGTGCACCACTTCCAGCAGTTTGGTCGGATTGGAGTCCAGATCGACCATGTTACCGGCCTCTTTTGCCGCCTGGGTGCCGGAGTTCATCGCTACCGCCACGTCCGCCTGGGCCAGTGCCGGAGCATCGTTGGTGCCGTCTCCTGTCATGGCCACCAGTCGTCCCTCGGCCTGGTACTGACGGATCAGCGCCAGCTTGGCTTCCGGCGTTGCTTCTGACAGAAAATCATCCACGCCGGCTTCGGCCGCGATAGCTGCGGCGGTCAGAGGATTATCGCCGGTGATCATCACCGTTTTAATCCCCATTTTGCGCAGCTCGGCGAAGCGTTCGCGAATGCCGCCTTTTACGATATCTTTTAACGCCACCACGCCCAGCACCTGGGCTCCCTCGACCACCACCAGGGGCGTACCGCCGGTACGCGCCACGGCTTCGACTTGCGCATCCACTTCGGCCGGGAAGATGCCCTGACTGGCCGCGATATGCTTGCGTACCGCGTCTACGGCCCCTTTACGGATGCTGCGGTTCTGCACGTTTACACCGCTCATGCGCGTCTGGGCCGAGAAGGGGATAAAGGTGGCTCCCATTTGGGTTAGATCGCGCTCGCGCAGGTTAAAGCGCTGTTTGGCCAGCACCACGATGCTGCGTCCTTCCGGCGTCTCGTCCGCCAGTGAGGCGAGCTGAGCAGCATCGGCCAGCTGCTCTTCGCTGACGCCGCTGACCGGCAGAAACTCAGTGGCTTGGCGGTTACCCAGCGTGATGGTACCGGTCTTATCCAGCAGCAGGACGTCGACATCACCGGCGGCCTCTACGGCGCGGCCGCTGGTGGCAATCACGTTAGCGCCCAGCATCCGGCTCATGCCCGCTACGCCGATCGCCGACAGCAGGCCACCAATGGTGGTTGGGATGAGGCAGACCAGCAGCGCCACCAGTACGGTAACGCTCACCGGGGTACCGGCCCAGGCGGAGAATGGCCACAGGGTAGCGGTAGCCAGCAGGAACACCAGCGTCAGCGAGATCAGCAGAATGGTCAGCGCCACTTCGTTAGGGGTTTTGCGGCGCTTGGCGCCTTCCACCATCGCTATCATGCGGTCAAGGAAGGTTTCACCCGGATCGACGCTGCAGCGGATCACCAGCCAGTCAGACAAAATACGCGTCCCGCCGGTCACCGAAGCGAAGTCACCGCCGGATTCACGAATCACCGGGGCGGATTCACCGGTGATGGCGCTCTCGTCCACCGAGGCCCCTCCTTCAATCACTTCGCCGTCGCAGGGAATGATGTCACCGGCTTCTGCCAGTACGACGTCCCCTTTACGCAGGGTCTCTGCGACCACCTTTTGCTGGGCCGCACCGTACTGCGGCGCGGCCAGTTTTTTGGCGTAGTGGGTTTTGCGCACCCCTTTCAGGCTGTTGGCCTGTGCTTTACTGCGTCCTTCGGCCAGCGCTTCGGCCATGTTGGCAAACAGCACGGTAAACCATAGCCACAGGGCGATAGCGGCAGTAAAGCCTGCGCTACCCTGCAACTGGCCGGCGACCATGCCGATGGCCAGCAGGGAGGTCAGCACGCTGCCGAGATACACCAGAAACATCACCGGATTGCGGAACTGCACCCGGGGATCCAGTTTTTTGACTGCGTCGCCGAGGGCGTTACGCATCAGGGCTGCGTCAAACAGCGGCTGTTGATGACGACTCATAATTCGACTCCGGCGATTAACGTGAAATAAGCTGCAGGTGTTCTGCGACCGGCCCAATAGCCAGCGCAGGGATGAAGGTCAGCGCCCCCACCAGGATCACCGTACCCACCAGCAGGCTGACAAACAGCGCCCCGTGGGTCGGCAGGGTACCGTTACCTACCGGCTGAATTTTCTTCGCCGCCAGCGAGCCGGCAATGGCCAGCACCGGAATGATGATGCCAAAGCGACCAGTCAGCATGCAGAAGGCCAGCAGCAGGTTCCAGAACGGGGAGTTAGCGCTCAGGCCGGCGAAGGCGCTGCCATTGTTATTGGCGGCGGACGACACGGCGTACAGCACTTCACTAAATCCGTGTGCGCCGGGATTCGCCATGGCGCCGCGACCGGCATCGGTCATCATCGCCAGCGCGGCGCCCAGCAACACCAGCGACGGGGTGATCAGAATGGCGATGGCGGTCAGCTTCATTTCGCGCACTTCAATTTTTTTACCCAGATATTCAGGCGTACGGCCGATCATCAGACCGGCGATGAAGACCGCCAGCAGGACAAACAGCAGCATGCCGTACAGGCCCGCGCCGACGCCGCCAAACACTACCTCGCCCAGCTGCATCAGCCACATTGGGATCATGCCGCCCAGCGCGGTAAAGGAGTCATGCATGGCGTTGACTGCACCGCAGGACGCGGCGGTAGTGATCACCGCAAACAGGCTGGAGTTGAGGATGCCAAAGCGTGATTCTTTGCCTTCCATGTTGATGGCGCTGTCGGCCCCCAGCGTTAGAAAGTGCGGATTGCCGCGAAATTCGGCCCACATTACCACCGCGACGGCGGCGATAAACATCAGTGACATCGCCCACAGCAGCATATGTCCCTGGCGGTTATCCCGCGCGCTGTGGCCAAAGGCAAAGCACAGCGCTGATGGAATAAGGAAAATCGACAGCATCTGTACGAAATTGCTCAGACTGGTGGGGTTTTCAAACGGATGGGCTGAGTTAGCATTAAAGAAGCCGCCGCCGTTGGTGCCGAGCATCTTAATGGCCTCCTGCGAGGCCACCGGACCCATTGCGAGGGTTTGTTTGCCGCCCTCAAGGGTGGTCAGCGTCAGATAACCGTCCAGGTTCTGAATTACCCCCTGACTGAGATTAAACAGCGCCAGCAACAGACCGATCGGCAGCAGAACCCACAGGGTAATGCGGGTTAGGTCGCGCCAGGCGTTGCCCAGCTGCTGCGTTTCACGGCGGGTAAAACCGCGAATCAGTGCGAAAGCCACGGCGATACCGGTTGCAGCCGAGAAGAAGTTCTGCCCGGTCAGGCCGACCATCTGGCTAAAGTAACTCATGGTGCTTTCACCAGAGTAGGCCTGCCAGTTGGTATTGGTGACGAAGCTGATGGCGGTATTCAGCGCTAAATCCCAGCTCAGGCCGGGCAGATGCTGAGGATTCAGCGGCAACGCACCCTGCGCCAGCAGCAGCGTAAACAGCAGAACGAATCCCAGCGCATTAAACAGCAAAATGGCCAGCAGATAGTGCTGCCAACCCATCTCTCCCTTGCCCGTGCCGCACAGCCGCCACAGCGCTTTCTCAACGGACGCCAGCAGCGGGCGATCGTCAATAAAATGCGCCAGCAGGCGGCCCAGCGGGTGGGCCAGCAGCAGCAGCACCACCAAAAAGGTGGCAATCAGTAAAAACGCGGCGCTGGTCATCAGAACTCCTCCGCGTTCAGCAGGGCGTACACCAGGTAGCCCAACAGTAAAAACACCAGCACAATGCCGGCGATCAGGGTTGCGCTCACAACCACCTCCATCCAGTAACATGATGTAAATAGTGTGAGCGGGAGGCCGTAAAGATGGTGTTAATTTCGCAGGAAGGAGTGTAAAAAAAATATAAAAATAGCCGGTTAATCAGCAAGCTGCGCTTGTTTATTATCCTGCTTAACCGCATACGTCCAGTGCAACGTGGCCAGCATACACAGGCTGTAGCCGAGCAGTTCACACCCCTCTTCGGCCATATTTTTCACCGTGCGGATAAAGTGCTCCCCCAGCATTTGCTGCCAGAGGGCACCCATACCGTACAGGCGGGAAAAAACCAGCACGGTCAGCAGGCCGGCCGCCATCATTCCCCAACAGGGATGGCGTAAAAAATCTGCCAGAGCGTGAACGGCCCGATGCGGAGCGCGGGCGGCGCCGGCAATACACACCAGGCTCGCCAGCAGGGCAAACCAGAACCAGGCGCCGTGTCGAAGGGTATCAAACAGAAAATCCAGTTCGCGGATCAGCATGCACAAAAACAGACCGCCGAGAAGCAGCCCCAGTTCGCGTCGTGCGGGGTACCGGCGGGCATCGTTAAACCACAGCAGCACAATCACCAGTAGCAGCAGTTCCTGTGTGATTTCGGTAAGTGAATACTCACTTATTGTGTCTCGCATCCAGCGGACATCGAGAAAAATGACGCCCGCCATCGCGGCGATAAACAGGGCGCTCAGGCCCCATACGCTCACTTTTCTGGCAATCAGCAGTAAATCCTTTTCCATAATCTTCTCCCTGAGCACGCGGTAAATTATACCCGGCGCTGAGACGGCGCGACGTAGGCGCTTAATGCGCTGGAAAAATAGCGGATAACTGTGCGTAAGTTGACGCTTACTCTCTGAATTTATGCTTTTTTTTGACGTTTTTTGCGCAAATTTTTTTGCCAGGCAGGTCAAACGCCGGGGGGGAAAAAATGCGCTTTTACCGCGGTGGCGCGGGTCAAACTGCCCCGATTTCAGAGAAAAGATGTGACGCAGCGGCACGGGCATCACGCTAACGGCTGCCCACGGTTGGCGAGCGGCGAAGCCGGTTGGGTGCGGTAGTCGCCCTTGCCTTCGCGCTGAGGGCGCGACGGGTTGAATGAAGTGAGTGTACACTATCAATATACTACAGGCTGTCAGGTATATATCCATATTATGGCACACCACGGTCGGGCAGGCTTCGGCAGCGCCAACGAGACGCTGCTCAGATCGACGTCGGCGGGCGCGGGGCATGGCAGACGGAACCGGCCACGGCTGGCCCGCATCATCCCCGGCCGCTGCGGATGACCGCCGTTCGCTGCCGGCGGACAATTGGTTTGTAAGTACTAGCTTAATTTTTAAGGCATGGCGAGCCGGCACCGTTCGCGGCGATAACTATCTCCCGCGGTAGCGCGCTTCCAGCGCCTCAAACCAGGCCGCCGGTACCCGCCAGGGCTTTTCCTGTAGCTGGGCTATCCCGCCCTCTATCACCTGCTGTGCCTGACGCAACAGCGTGGGGTCACCGGCGCTGAGCAGCTGAACCTGAAGGCGTTTTTCCATCAGATAAACGCGGGCAAAATCCGGATCGACACGCACGATATTTCTCGTGTTATCAATGATATCAGCCAATTTGATGGTCTGCGCCGGCGGTGAGGCCTGTGCCGTGTGCTGAAAGTGTGCCAGCTTACGGGCCATGCGGTTTTTAGCCTGCGGCTGCGGCACATCGGTCAGCATCTCCACCAGGGCCGCGACCTCTTTACCAAACTGCGCGCGAAGGTCTTGGAGGGTGGTCGCGGTGTCTTCCACCGTATCATGCAGCCAGGCGGCGAGGAGCATCGCCTCGCTGTGAGGCACGCTACGCACCAGTTCCACTACCGCCGCGGGGTGAACGATATAGGGTTCATCGCTGTATTTGCGGCGCTGACCGGCCTCCGCGTGGGCGTGCGTGGCAAAACGGCGCGCCTGTTCTTCCCTCGACTGCATCATTAACCCCTGCGGAATAAAGTCGTTTGCAATTATATAGTGGACTATCTATATTGATCGGTATGACTACACATCAAGATGACAAAAAAGCGCAGGCAGCGCCACTGATGCTCGAACAGCAGCTCTGTTTTGCCCTGTACTCGACTAATCTGGCACTGCATAAACTGTATCGTCAACTGCTGGCACCGCTGAACCTGACCTATCCGCAATACCTGGTGATGCTGGTGTTGTGGCAGCAGGACGACGTGACCGTCTCCGCCATTGGCGAGCAGCTGTTTCTTGATTCGGCCACGCTGACACCGCTGCTAAAACGCCTGGAAAGCGCGGGGCTTATCCAGCGTCAGCGCTCCCGCCGCGATGAGCGCCAGGTCGCGGTGACCCTTACCGATCGCGGTGTGGCCCTGCGTGAGCGGGCGGTCACCATTCCGGAAGCGGTGCGCTGTGCGACCGCCTGTGACGTGGATGAGCTGCTGTCGTTGAAAGCCGGACTGGAAAAACTGCGCGGCACGCTGCAACAGTAACCGAGCCACTCCGGTCCCGACGGATGTGCTCAATTAAGTAGTGCACGATATGATCGTGAGCAATGATAATCTCAGGAGAAAAGAATGAGTTTAGACAACGTGGTTTATACGGCGCATGCAAAAGCCACCGGCGGACGTGATGGCCGTGCGGTCTCTTCAGACGGCGTGCTGGACGTGAAGCTGGGCGTTCCAAAAGAGATGGGCGGCATGGGGGGAGAGTTCACCAATCCGGAGCAGTTGTTCGCCGCCGGCTATGCCGCCTGCTTTCTGGGTGCCATGAAATTTGTCGCCGGCCGCGATAAAGTCGCCCTGCCGAAAGAGGCGTTTGTTGAAGGAGATGTCGGTATTGGTCCGATTCCCAATGGGTTTGGCATTGAGGTGCAGCTGCACGTTCATCTTGAGGGCATGGACGAGCAGCAGGCGAAACAGCTGGTAGAAGCGGCGCACATTGTCTGCCCTTACTCCAACGCCACTCGCAACAATATCGACGTCAATTTCAACATCATTACCGCCTGACAGCAGGGGGCGTCAGCCCCCTCTGAGCTGTTATACGCCACTAAAAGTGCCAGATGATTCCTTTTTTCTGAACATTTAGGCCTAATCTTGCTATCCTGGCGAACTCTGACCGGTTCTGGCAGTCAGAAAACCGACACAACCGTCCGTACTTACGCCGGGAATACAGGCTTAATGAATTTTTTAAAAATCTTTTCGCAACAAAAACTCTCGTTATTGCTCGCGATTTACATTGGAATATTTCTCAATCTTCCCATTTTCTACCGCCGATTTGATCCTTTCCTGATTAGATTTGACGCCATGCAGTGGCTCTCTGCGCTGGCAGAAGTGGTCGCGGTAGTCTTGCTGTGCTTTTTCCTGCTGCGGCTGCTGTCGCTGACCGGAAGATGGGGCTTTCGCCTGACCGCCACGCTACTGATTGTTATCTCTGTGGCGGCCAGCTACTACATGACCTTCTTCAACGTGGTGATCGGCTACGGTATTGTCGCTTCGGTGATGACCACCGACATTGATTTATCCAAAGAGGTTGTGGGGCTCCACTTTATCATCTGGATGGTGCTGGTCAGCGCGCTGCCGCTGTTCGCACTCTGGCGCAGTCCCCTGCGGATGGGCCTGCTGGAGCAACTAAAGACGCCGGGGCAGCGATTAGTGCCTCTGTTGACGCTGGGGCTGGCGGTGGCGCTGGTATGGTTACCGATTCGCTACTTTGATCAGCGCCAGTCGGCGCATGAAAAACAGACCAATGTCGATCTGCCGAGCTACGGCGGAGTGGTGGCCCACTCCTACCTGCCGTCAAACTGGCTGTCGGCGCTCGGACTGTTTGCTTATACCCGCTACGATGAAAGTATGGACGGCGAGAACCTGCTCGATCCGGCCAAAGCCTTCAGTTGGGAGACTCCGCCCGGACTGGAGGACACCTATGTGGTGTTTGTGATCGGTGAAACCACCCGCTGGGATCATATGGGTATTCTCGGCTATGAGCGTAACACCACGCCGCGTCTGTCGCAGGAGAAAAACCTGGTGGCGTTCCGCGGCGAATCCTGTGACACCTCAACCAAGCTGTCGCTGCGCTGCATGTTCGTACGCGAAGGCGGTACCAAAGACAATCCGGGTCGGACGCTGAAGGAGCAGAACGTCTTTGCGGTGCTGAAATCGCTGGGCTTCAGCTCAGAGCTGTTCGCTATGCAAAGCGAGGTATGGTTCTACAATAACGCCGATGCGGACAACTATGAGTTCCGTGAGCAGATTGGATCAGAAAAGCGTAATCAGGGGAAATCGGTCGACGATATGCTACTGGTGCCGGAGCTGAAGGACTCGGTGGACCAGCATCCGCGGGGTAAACACTTGGTTATTCTGCACACCAAAGGCTCACACTACCTCTATTCTCAGCGCTATCCGCGCGAGTTTGCGCGCTATCAGCCGGAATGTATGGGGGTGGATGACGCCTGCAGTAAAGCGCAGTTGATCAACGCCTATGACAACTCGGTGCTGTATGTCGATCACATGCTGGGCAGCGTGTTCGATACGCTGCGCGATAAGAAAGCCATCGTGTTTTACGCTGCCGACCACGGCGAGTCGATTGACGAAAATATGCATCTGCACGGCACCCCGCGCGACGTCGCGCCGCCGGAGCAGTTCCGGGTGCCGATGGTGGTTTGGGCCTCTGACCGCTGGCTGGCGGATCCGACGCATCAGGCGGCGTTTGCCCGGCTGAAAGCGCAGCAGGCAGCAGGCAAAACGCACCGCCACGTGGAGCTGTTTGATACCATCATGGGTTGTCTGGGCTACACCTCGCCTAATGGGGGCATCAATCCCAAAAATAACTGGTGTCAAAAACCCTGACCGGCGGTGGCAGAGCGGGGAAAAGGCAGCGATCTGGCTGCTTTTCAGGCAATCAGCCGCCGCGGGGCAAAAAGGCATTGACGCTAAAAAACGGGCGCAGTAACATTCGCCCCCATCGGTGAGTGGCGCAGCCTGGTAGCGCACTTCGTTCGGGACGAAGGGGTCGGAGGTTCGAATCCTCTCTCACCGACCAAATTCGAAAACCTGCTTATAACAAGCAGGTTTTTTTTCGTCCAGAGTTAATAAAAATGCAGATCCCGAAGGGGGATAGCGCCGGGCGAAGCGAGACAGCGTTGCGTCGCCGCGGCCCACAGGGCATCGGCATCCCGTCTTAGCCACCACAGCCGACCAGATTCGCCAACCTGCCCGCTAACAGCCGGTTGCTTCGCCCGGAGTGAATGCAGATCCCGAAGGGGGATAGCGCCGGGCGAAGCGAGACAGCGTTGCGCCGTCGCGGCCCACAGGGCATCGGTATCCCGTCTTAGCTACCTCAACCGACCAGATTCGCCAACCTGCTCGCTAATAGCCGATTTTTTTCGCCCGGCGTTTACAACGATGAACGTTTTCGGGAGGACAACCGGGTGAAGTGAGGTACGTGAAGCCGGTGTATCAATCCTCGCTGCAATCGCTGCCGCGGAGCATGGCCCCTGTGCAGTACCTGCCGACTTTCCGAACGCCGTAGTAGCAAATGGTTGACGAAAGTCATGGGATTGTTCGGTAAATTATCCAGTCTTACTGATGGAAAAAACTCATTATTCTTATTTTTCCTGCATGTATTAAGTAAAATGTTAAAGATTTATCCCACCCTATTTATACACTTTATGGACTGTCATTTCCTGCCTGCTTCCGATGGTGCTGGCGAATCATCTGATAGATTTTTTTTTGTTCGGGTGGCAGACTTGTGCTGGCTGTCAATAATGTCTGATCATATTAAGTGTTGGCCGTATGTTAGCTGATAATTGACCCTTTTACCTCCAGTGATCATTTAATTCCTGCCTAGAGCAGGGGGTATTTCCTTTTTACCGTTTTAAATGAAAAATGCATGCGTGCTGTTTTGATAAGCAACAGCATCTGGCGCCTTTGGAGGATGGCGATCGTTTCAACAGTCTACATACGGCGTTAGCTGAGCGCTCTGAAGGATGACAAATCCATTTTGCGAACGCGTCATTTACTCTTTTAAGGAGAAATATATGAATAATGCGTCGTTGAATAAAGCTCGGGCGTTCAGCACTGCCCGATGGGCTATGGCGTTGAGTGCGGCAATGATGACAGCTCTGATTGCCAGGGCCGAACCGCCGACGGGGCAAGGTCATTCTGGCGATGCCGCCAGCTGGCGCGGAAATGAGTTTGATAAAAACTGGGGACTATCAGCCATACATGCAGATAGCGCTTACGCTGCAGGTTATACCGGGCGGGGACAGATTATTGGTATTTTGGATTATCCCGTTGCGCCACACCCAGAGTTTGCCGGGCCCAATAAGCTGCATCAGCTTATCACTCAAGGTTACAGAGCGATCGGCGATAAGTACCGGCCGAATATTAATGCGGGCGATCCATTCTATTTTGATGGTACGCTGCATTTTTACGATAATAATGGTTTGCTGGGGGATCATGGTGTCCATGTTGCGGGTATTGCGGCGGCTAATCGTGATGGTGTGGGAACGCACGGTGTGGCTTTTGACGCTCAAATCATGAGTGCCGACAATGATAATGACGGTCCCGGTCACGGAGAGTTTTTGGCGTTGGATGGTGCCGTTACCCAGGCCGCATGGCAGGCGTTGGTTAACAGTGGCACGCGCATAATAAACAATAGCTGGGGCATCAGTATTGCCGATGAGCTTTCGCGTAATGGTTCAAAGTGGAATCTGCCGCATTTTACGCTGAAAGAGGCGCAACAGCAGTATGATCAGATTAAACCCCTGTTGGGCTCGCTGGATGGTGCGGGCTTTCAGGGGGCGCTGGACGCTGCCCGACAGGGTATCCTGATGATCTTCGCGGCGGGTAATGACGCCAATTTTAATCATCCCGACGCAATGTCAGGTTTGGCTTATTTTACCCCCGATGTGGTACCACGCTGGCTGACCGTAGCCAACGTACGGCGATTGGTTAATCGCGAAGCGTCAAAAAGTTACGCAATCAGTCTCGGTTCATCCCGCTGTGGATATGCAGCCAGCTTTTGCGTCTCGGCGCCGGGAACGGGTATTTACAACGCGACAGTGATAGGGACAGAACCCAAGCAGCTTCAGACAGGATATGTTTTAAAATCAGGAACATCCATGGCAGCCCCGCACGTAGCCGGTGCGGCTGCGCTACTGATGCAGCGCTTTCCCTACCTGGATGTGGCACACATTGCGGATATTCTGAAAACCACTGCCGTCGACCTCGGCGATCCCGGTATCGATCCACTCTATGGTTGGGGAATGATCGATCTTGATAAAGCGATGCGCGGTCCAGGCATGTTTATTACCGAGGACGATATTCCCGCCGCGCTTCGCGTCCCCGATCCCAGCCAAACTGCTTATGGCTCCGGCCAGTTTATCGCCGATATTCCCGGCGCCGGAGCTGTATTGGACGCGGGTACTCGCTACGCCCGGCGCTGCGACGATATTCACTGTCAACAGGAGGTGTATAGCAATGATATCGGTGGCCACGGCGGCCTGAGTAAACGCGGCGCCGGTACCCTGCTTCTGACCGGAAACAACACCTGGCGCGGCATCACCCAGGTGCTCGACGGGCTGCTGGTTGTCGACGGCAGCGTGGCTTCGGCGGTGACCGTGAAGCGGCGCGGTATTGTTGGCGGCAGCGGGCGCGTGGGGTCGCTGGACGCCGCCGCCGGGGGGACGGTGGCTCCTGGCCATTCCGTGGGTACCCTGAGGGTCAACGGTGACGTGAATTTTCAACCCGGATCGCGATTGGCCGTGGAGGTGGCGGCGGACGGCCGCAGCGATCGGCTTGAGAGTGACGGTGCGGCGAATCTCGACGGTGGCGAGGTCGCGGTGCTGGCGGAGAGCGGTGGCAATTTGCTGTCGCAGCGTGAAGTATACAGCCTGCGCGGTGAGCGCTATACCCTGCTGCGCGCGCGCCGGGGCATCAGCGGGCAGTTTGAGCGGGTTACGCCAAACTACTTGTTCCTCGGCGCCGCGCTGGGCTATCAGCCGGAGACGGTGACGCTGCGGATAGGACGTAACGACACCGCGTTTGTCAGTGTGGCACAAACGCCTAACCAGCAGGCGGTGGCGCAGGCGGCGGACGGACTGCCCGCGGGACACCCGGTCTACGAAAGCCTGCTGCTCAGCGAGTCAGCGCAGGCCGCGCAGCAGGCGTTCAGCCAGCTGTCCGGCCAGCTCCACGCGGACATGGCCTCGGCGCTGCTGAACGACGGACGCCACCTGCGCGACGCGCTGAATGGCCGCCTGCGTCAGGTGGCGGGCCTGGTAGATTCACCGGAGCGGCGCAGCGATGAGGGCGGGGCCTGGGGACAGCTGCTGGGAACGTGGGGACACGGTGATGGCGCGGACGGAGAAGAAGGATACCGCAGCTCGACGCGCGGCGTGGTACTCGGCTGGGACGCAGCGCTGAAGAGTGGGGCATGGCTGGGCGTCAGCACCGGCTTTACGCGGACCGGTCTGCACGGCCTCGCGGGGGCGCAGGCGGACAGCCATAACGTGCAGCTCGCAGCGTACGGCGGCGTACGGTCAGGGGCGCTGGGGCTGCGCGCCGGCGTCAGCCATGCGTGGCACCGGATAGAGACGTCGCGGACGGTAAGCTACGGTGCGCAGCGCGACCGTGAGACGTCGAAATATAACGCGGGAAGCACGCAGGCGTTTGCGGAGGCGGGCTACGCGCTGGAGGACGAGTGGGCGACGCTTGAGCCGTTTATCAACCTGTCGGCGGCAACACTGGCGCTGGGCGGCATGAAGGAGGCGGGCGGCGCGGCGGCGCTGGGCGCGGATCGGCAGCATCTGAGCGCGGCGGCCTCGACGCTGGGGGTGCGGGCAGACCGCCGCTGGTTGCTGGGGCGTCATAGCACGTTGGGCTCCCGGCTGGAGCTGGGATGGCAGCGCTCGCTGGGCGCGCGGGAGCGTGAGGTCGGGCTGTATTTCACTGACGTCCGGCAGGCGTTTGCGGTGGGCAGCGCGCGCGCGTCGCGCGACGGGCTGGTGGTCAAGGCGGATGTAGCGCTGAACGTGGACGCACGAACGACGCTGTCGCTCGGCTACGGCGGACTGCTATCGGCCAGTCACCGGGACAATAGCGTGTACGCCGGATTTAACTGGGCGTTCTGAGAAGCTGGCATCGGAGGCGGCGAACACGCGGCGGCCTCCGCTGCACAGCCGGCAAGCCTGTGCGGGAGACGCGGCGGGTCGGCTTAATTCGCGCAACGTTTTCTTATGATGGCGCACTCTTTTTTGCACGTTACTTATGCGTTTTTATCAGAATATTTTGCTAAATGAGCACGATATAACGAAATATATTGTTCGAAGCTTCACCGTTCACAACAAAATAGCAAAAGTTTTTTGTCGGAGAAAATGGTCATACTGGCGTCATAAACCAGGCACTTACGCTGGGCTGTACGTATGAAGCAGTGTTAAACACTGTTTAAACCCGCTTCGGGTTTTTTTAAAATTTGCTTGCGGTTTCTCACACTCTGCGCAAATACCTGCGCGCCATATTGACGTTCCCCGTGTCTGTTGACAAATTGATGCCTGAGTGTGCGGGATGAAGTGGTTTTATCTGAAAAATTCCACGGTCTCAGACGAAAGCAACTGTCTTCTTCCCGCCACGCGCCTTCGGGCAATCGCGCACAGAGGCCACCCATAATAAACCGGCCCGCGCACTCCGCCTGCCACCGCAGCGGATATACGCACAACAACACATCACGATGGAGTAACCGCATGACAACTTCCCTGGCCAAATCCGGGATGCTGAAGGTTGGCCTGAGCGCGATCGCGCTGCTGATCGCCACCAGCGTACAGGCAAAAACCCTGGTTTACTGCTCTGAAGGATCTCCGGAAGGATTTAATCCTCAATTATTTACCTCGGGCACCACATACGACGCCAGCTCGCGCCAGCTGTATAACCGCCTGGTGGAATTTACCGTTGGCACCACCGAACTGCACCCTGCGCTGGCCGAAAAATGGGACATTAGCGACGACGGTAAGGTCTACACCTTCCATCTGCGCAACGATGTGAAGTGGCACAGCACCAAAGACTTCAAGCCGACCCGCAACTTTAACGCCGACGATGTGGTCTTCACCTTCGAACGTCAGCTGGATAAAAATAACAAGTACCACAATGTTTCTGGCGGCACGTACGAGTATTTCGAAGGCATGGATATGCCGAACCTGATCAGCAAAGTAGAAAAAGTGGACGATCACACCGTGCGCTTTACGCTGACGCGCCCGGAAGCACCCTTCCTGGCCGATTTGGGGATGGATTTCGCCTCGATTCTGTCGAAGGAGTATGCGGATAATATGCTGAAGGCCGGTACGCCGGAGAAAGTGGATCTGAATCCGGTCGGTACCGGACCTTTCCAGCTGCTGCAGTATCAAAAAGATTCCCGTATCCTGTACAAGGCCAATCCTGACTACTGGGGTGAGAAGCCGAAGATCGATCGTCTGGTCTTCTCTATCACGCCGGATGCTTCAGTGCGCTATGCCAAGCTGCAAAAGGGGGAGTGTCAGGTGATGCCCTACCCGAATCCGGCTGACATCGCGCGCATGAAGCAGGATAAAAATATCAACCTGTACGAGCAGGCCGGCCTGAACGTCGGTTATCTCTCCTATAACGTGGAGAAGAAACCGCTGGATAATCTGAAAGTCCGCCAGGCGCTGACCTATGCGGTCAACAAGCAGGCGATCATTGATGCGGTGTATCAGGGCGCCGGTCAGCCGGCGAAAAATCTGATCCCACCGACCATGTGGGGCTACAACGACGCGGTGAAGGACTACACCTACGACCCGGAGAAAGCCAAAGCGCTGCTGAAAGAAGCGGGCATGGCGGACGGCTTCAGCATCGACCTCTGGGCGATGCCGGTGCAGCGTCCATACAACCCGAACGCACGCCGCATGGCGGAAATGATTCAGTCTGACTGGGCGAAGATTGGCGTAAAAGCCAAAATCGTTACCTATGAGTGGGGCGAGTACCTGAAGCGTGCCAAAGCCGGTGAGCATCAGACGGTGATGATGGGCTGGACCGGTGACAACGGTGACCCGGACAACTTCCTCGCCACCCTGTTCAGCTGCGCGGCGGCCAAAGATGGCTCGAACTATTCACGCTGGTGCGATAAGGCGTTTGAAGATCAGATCCAGCCTGCCCGCGCTACCGCCGACCAGGCGAAGCGCATTGAGTACTACAAGCAGGCCCAGATGGTGATGCACGATCAGGTGCCGGCGCTGATGATCGCCCACTCAACGGTGTATGAGCCGGTGAGCAAGAAGGTGAAAAACTATAAAGTGGATCCGTTGGGCGGTCACTACTTCGCGCAGGTTGATATCGACGAGTAACAACCCACGCTATCCGGGGCAGGTCTCTGTCCCGGATTTTCCCTGTTTTACTGGATGCAAAAAAGCGCAGTAACCTGTGCTGTCGTCGGGCTGGCCCGACAATCAGTGAGCAATAATAAATCCTGCGGTTACGGCGGCAGGATAATGAGAGAGTCCGGAATATGCTGCAGTTCATACTCCGACGTCTGGGACTTGTGATCCCGACGTTTATCGGTATTACCCTTTTAACCTTCGCGTTTGTACATATGATCCCGGGTGACCCGGTGCTGATTATGGCCGGGGAACGCGGTATTTCACCCGAGCGTCACGCGCAGCTAATGGCGGCGATGGGCCTCGACCAGCCGCTGTGGAAACAGTATCTGACCTACATCAACGGCGTCCTGCATGGCGATCTCGGCATGTCGCTGAAAAGCCGCACGCCGGTGTGGGACGAATTCGTTCCGCGCTTTAAAGCCACGCTGGAGCTGGGCATCTGCGCGATGCTGTTTGCCGTCGCGGTCGGGATCCCGGTGGGGGTGCTGGCGGCGGTAAAGCGCGGCTCCGTCTTTGACCATACTGCTGTTGGTATCTCCCTGACCGGCTACTCTATGCCGATTTTCTGGTGGGGTATCATGCTGATCATGCTGGTATCGGTCCACTGGAACCTGACGCCCGTCTCCGGCAGGCTGGGCGACGCGGTGTTCCTTGACGATAGTAAGCCGCTGACCGGATTCGTACTGATCGATACCCTGATCTGGGGCGAACCCGGCGACTTCAAAGATGCGGTGATGCATATGATCCTGCCGGCGATTGTGCTCGGCACCATTCCGCTGGCGGTGATTGTCCGCATGACCCGCTCCTCAATGCTGGAAGTGCTGGGCGAGGATTATATTCGCACCGCGCGCGCCAAAGGCCTGAGCCGGATGCGGGTGATCGTGGTCCATGCGCTGCGCAATGCCATGCTGCCGGTGGTTACCGTTATCGGCTTACAGGTGGGAACCCTGCTGGCCGGTGCCATTCTGACCGAAACCATTTTCTCGTGGCCTGGCGTCGGTCGCTGGCTGATCGAAGCGCTGCAGCGGCGAGACTATCCGGTGGTGCAGGGTGGGGTGCTGATGGTTGCCATCCTGATTATTCTGGTTAACCTGCTGGTTGACCTGCTGTACGGCGTGGTTAACCCGCGCATTCGTCACAAGAAATAAGGGGCCAGCATGTCACAGCTCAACTCTGGCAGCACCGTTGCTGCACCGAAGCCGATGACCCCGTTACAGGAGTTCTGGCACTATTTCAAACGTAACAAAGGCGCGGTAATTGGCCTCATCTACGTCGTGGCGATGATTCTGATCGCCGTTTTCGCCAACGTGCTGGCGCCGCACCTGCCGGCCGAACAGTTCCGCGACGCGCTGCTGCGGCCACCGGTCTGGCAGGAAGGCGGCAGCTGGCAATTTATCCTCGGCACCGATGATGTGGGACGCGACGTGCTGTCGCGTTTGATGTACGGCGCACGGCTGTCGCTGTTGGTCGGCTGCCTGGTGGTGGTACTGTCGCTGGTTCTCGGGGTCATCTTCGGCCTGCTGGCCGGCTACCTCGGTGGCGCGGTGGATGCCACCATTATGCGTCTGGTCGATATCATGCTGGCGCTGCCGAGCCTGCTGCTGGCACTGGTGCTGGTGGCCATTTTTGGCCCGTCGATTGTGAATGCCTCGCTGGCGCTGACCTTCGTGGCGCTGCCGCACTATATCCGCCTGACCCGCGCGGCGGTACTGGTGGAAGTCAATCGCGACTACGTTACCGCCTCCAGCGTGGCGGGTGCGGGTACCCTGCGCCAGATGTTCGTCAATATTCTGCCTAACTGTCTTGCACCGCTCATTGTGCAGGCGTCGCTGGGCTTCTCCAACGCGATCCTCGATATGGCCGCGCTGGGCTTTCTCGGAATGGGGGCGCAGCCGCCGACGCCGGAGTGGGGCACCATGCTCTCCGACGTCCTGCAGTATGCGCAAAGTGCCTGGTGGGTGGTTACCTTCCCCGGTGTGATAATCCTGCTCACCGTGCTGGCCTTTAACCTGATGGGCGACGGCTTACGCGACGCGCTCGATCCGAAACTGAAGCAGTAAGAGGCACCGACATGGCATTATTGAATGTAGATAAATTATCGGTGCATTTCGGCGACGAAAGCGCACCGTTTCGCGCCGTAGACCGCATTAGCTATCAGGTTAATCAGGGCAAAGTGGTCGGTATTGTTGGCGAGTCCGGCTCCGGTAAATCGGTCAGCTCACTGGCCATCATGGGCCTGATTGACTATCCCGGCCGCGTCAGCGCCGATAAGCTGGCGTTCAACGGCCGCGACCTGCAAACCCTGTCGGATAAAGAAAAGCGGCAGTTGGTGGGGTCGGAAGTGGCGATGATCTTCCAGGACCCGATGACCAGCCTGAATCCTTGTTACACCGTGGGTTACCAAATTATGGAGGCGCTGAAGGTGCATCAGGGCGGAAACCGCCGCACCCGTCGCCAGCGCGCCATTGACCTGCTGACCCAGGTGGGCATTCCCGATCCGACCTCGCGACTCGATGTCTACCCGCATCAGCTGTCCGGTGGCATGAGCCAGCGCGTGATGATCGCGATGGCGATTGCCTGCCGGCCAAAACTGCTGATTGCCGATGAGCCGACTACCGCGTTAGACGTGACCATTCAGGCGCAGATCATCGAGCTGCTGCTGGAGCTACAGCGTCAGGAGAATATGGCGCTGATTTTGATCACCCACGACCTGGCGCTGGTGGCGGAAGCCGCCGAAGACATTATCGTGATGTATGCCGGTCAGGTAGTGGAGGTGGCAAAGGCCACCGATTTGTTCCGCGCACCGCGTCACCCCTACACGCAGGCGCTGCTGCGCGCGCTGCCGGAGTTTGCCAGCGACAAGGCGCGACTGGCGTCGCTGCCGGGCGTGGTGCCGGGTAAATATGACCGTCCGAACGGCTGTTTGCTGAACCCGCGCTGCCCGTATGCCACCGATCGTTGCCGTACTGAAGAACCTGCGCTGCGTGCTGTTGACGGGCGTCAGTCCAAATGCCACTTCCCACTGGATGATGCCGGGAGACCTGTTTATGAATCGTAATGCTGAAAATGGTCAGCCGTGGCTGCTACAGGCGGTGGATCTGAAAAAACACTATCCGGTGAAGAAAGGGCTCTTTTCGCCTGAGCGGTTGGTAAAAGCGCTGGATGGCGTCTCGTTCAACCTCGAGCGCGGCAAAACGCTGGCGGTGGTCGGCGAGTCAGGCTGCGGCAAATCAACGCTCGGTCGCCTGCTGACCATGATTGAAACGCCGACGGCCGGGGAGCTGTACTGGCAGGGAACGGATCTGCTTAAGCCCGATCCGCAGTCGCAAAAGCTGCGCCGGCAGAAGATCCAGATCGTTTTTCAGAATCCTTACGGATCGCTCAACCCGCGTAAAAAAGTCGGCCAGATCCTCGAAGAGCCGCTGTTGATCAATACCGATCTGAGCAAGGCCGCACGGCGGGAAAAAGCGCTGGAGATGATGGCCAAAGTGGGCCTGAAGACCGAGCACTATGACCGCTATCCGCATATGTTCTCCGGCGGACAGCGGCAGCGTATCGCCATAGCCCGCGGACTGATGCTGGATCCCGACGTGCTGATCGCCGATGAACCGGTATCGGCGCTGGACGTGTCGGTGCGGGCGCAGGTGCTGAATCTGATGATGGACCTGCAGCAGGAGCTCGGCCTCTCATACGTCTTTATCTCGCACGATCTCTCGGTGGTGGAGCATATCGCCGATGAGGTGATGGTGATGTACCTTGGCCGCTGCGTCGAGCGCGGCAGTAAAGAGGCGATTTTCAGCCACCCGCGACATCCGTACACCCAGGCGCTGCTGTCGGCCACGCCGCGCCTCAATCCGGACGATCGCCGCGAGCGTATCAAGCTGACCGGCGAGCTGCCCAGTCCGCTGAATCCGCCCCCGGGTTGCGCGTTTAATGCGCGCTGCAGCCGCCGCTTTGGTCCCTGCACCCAGCTGCAGCCACAGCTGAAGCAGTATGGCGCTCAGCAGATCGCCTGCTTTGCGGTCGACGAAGAGGAAAAACAGCCGGCGTAAAAAGGCGGGAATCCCACCTTTATCGCGCCTGACTGAGCGGGCCGGACAGCGTCCGGCCCGCTGCTTTACTGAGGATAGGGCACCCAGTCGCCACCATTCAGCCGAATCCACGGTTTGCCCTGATACATCACCACGACTGCGTTATCGTTTTCTGAGACCACCGGCGTGGTCGGCAGACTGCTGGCCAGCGCCGCCATGTTCACCTCCGGTGCGCTGAACACTTTACCGTCTACCGCGCGGGCAATCAGCGCCGAGATGGCCTGCAGACTGGTTGGCGTGGTCACCGTCACCGGCTCGCCCGGGTGCGGTGCCTTCATACCAACGAACTTGATGCCTACCGGGACGTGGGTGATACCCGGGCTGGGGATATCGCGTAAACCGGACATCTGCATCTTATCGCCCACCAGCGCGGCGCCGTGCTCCGGTACCACCACGACCATCACCTGACGGCCCGAGGCTTCCAGCTCGCTGAGAAAGGCATCCAGCTGATCGAGCAGCGTCTTCGCCCGCGGCTGCCACGGTGCGGTTTTGTTGCTGCCCAGCTCCCGCGTACCGTCATGCAGCGGAATCAAATTGAAGAAGGTCGCGGTGCGTGCGTCGCGGCTGTTCTGCCTCTCCGTCAGCCAGCGCCGCATCAGCGGTGCGTCATCGTAAATGGGCGAACCGTCAAACGACGTGTAATGCGCTGCCAGACCGGCCTGCGACATCAGCGGTGCCTGAATATCACCGGCCTCACGCATCTGTTTTAAATAATCACCAAACACGCCGTCGTGGTCCATCATCAGCTGCTGCTGAAACCCGAGCTTCGCCAGATTATCCAGCAGATAACACTGCTGCGGTGCGGGCTGATACAGGTCGTGATGCGAACTCTGCCCACAGCTGGCGCGCAGCAGGCGGATCCCGGCTGGACCGCTGTAGCCGGTGGCCGAATTGTACTGGGTCAGTAAAATATCAAACTGTCGCCACAGTGGATGATGACGTAGCTGGCTAGCATCCAGGTCAGCCCACGACAGCGAGCAGATGTTGATCAGCAAAATATCGAACGGCTGCGCATCGGCCGGCAGCGCGTCAGGAAAGCGGGTGATCTGCTGCTTTTCGCTGTCGTAGAAGCGCTGCAGCCAGGCGGTCAGATTGGCGCTGGTCGGTGGCGCCGTTTGACTCAACGGATCGCTCGCCGCTGGCGTCGCCTGCGCGGCCGCGTCGGCAGGTAAGGTCTCCGTCGCTGCAGAGGCCGCAGTGACGGCGCTGGGGATATCCGCCGCTGGCCAGAAAGCAAAGGAGGGACCGGATATGCTCAGCACGTTCAGCCAGATCAGCAGGGCGCTGACCAGCACCGTGATGCGTATCCACTGCGAAACAAACAGATACAGCACCAGCAAAACGAACAGCGCCCCAACCATTTGCCAGTTAATAAAGCGCTGCGCCAGCTCCAGCAGATAATCTGCTGAGAACGCAGCCACCTGACTGCCCATCGACAGCATGCTCTGTATTCCGGGTAGCCAGGTATCGTAATAAAACAGGCCGATACCGATCGGCAGAGAGATCAGATTGCGCCAGCGATGCAGTCGCAGCGAGGGCAGGGGGAACAGCAGCCAGGCCAGAAACACCAGGTTGACCAGCGGATGAAAATTCAGGTAGCCGAACCACAGCAGTGCAAACTTCACGATAAAGTAGAAGTTCCAGCCGCCGAGACCGCGCCAGTGCCGCCAGACGGAGGGCGTAGGGGGAGTGGATTGGGGTGTACTCATTTCTTCGCGTTATCCGTTGGTGAAGCGTGACGTTTCCAGGTGCCCTCGTATTTCAGCGCGCGCGGCGGCAGCCAACGCCGGGTCAGTCCACGCCAGCGGCGCGGCAGCCAGCCGGCCCAGAAGGGCCTGCAGAGCAGCAGCAGCAGCAGCAGCAGCAGGGCGATTTGCACGCCATCCATCAGCGTCAGAGTCATTAAGGGTTGGCCTTAGCGGGTGAGCCACCCAGCGTGAGGGGGTGGGGTATCCGTCGCGCCGCCTCGATTGCCGGCTGCGGCTGTGCGCTGGCCGGTGCGGCCGGTGCTTCCTGCCAGACGGAGGGGGCCCGATCGCGTAGCTGACGCATCTCCGAAAGGATCTGCTGATCGTCGTGCCATACCAGACGATTACTGAAAATCTCATCGTGCGGCAGACGAAAAATAAACTTCAGTGCGGTGTTCAGATCATTCAGGCGACAGGACGACAGAAACAGGTACAGCCGATCGTCAACCAGGGTGACCAGATCGCCAAAGCGTCGCGGCTTGCATAAACTGAGCGCCTGCCCGGTGCTCAGTTCCGGCACCGGACGCAGTGCGACCAGCAATCCCTTGTCGTTTTCCGGCAGCAGGGGATTATTGACCAACAGCATCACTGATCGGCAGAAGGTCTCCAGCGGCTGGAACCCTTTCTCCTGCATCGGCTGCAGCCCCTTCAGAAGCGCATCAAGATCCTGCGGCACGTGGCGCTGATACACCTGCCCCTGCACCCCTTCCAGCGTGGTGAGGAAGCGCGATAGCGTCGCGCTGTGTGGTACGATGACGTTGACGCCACAGGCCAGTAGCAGACGCTCATCGCTGTAGCGCAGGCTGGTTTGCATTTCGCGTACCACAATCTTCAGGCCGCTGCCGCGATTGCGCCGCAGGCTATGGATATCCGCGGCCAGAGCCTGAATCTGCGCATTATGACTCAGGCAAAAAATCACCGTCGCGCTGCTGGCCTGCTGCGCGTGCTGTGCCAGATCATCATTGTCCGGATAGAGCGCCCAGTGAGTTGAGAGCGGCGGTGCGCCTTCGAGCACCTGCTGGTGCGCCAGATAGCGGTGCGCATCGTCCTGAGTTAGCGGTTCGGCCTGGCGCGTGTTGTCCGGCTGCCTGAAGCGGTCGGCCTCCCAGACCAGCGGCAGCGAGCGATCGGCAACCAGATGCTGCTCACTGCTCCACCAGTGGATACGGTAATCCCAGCAATCCTGCTGCCATTCCAGATGTGCCAAGCCATCAAGTTGCCGAAACGTACCCTGTAAATGATTTCTGAGGTTATTAGTATTGGCACCCCAGGTGATTATTAATAACGTTGATTGTTGCGATATCAGCCAGGCATGAATTTTTTTGATCCAGGCCGACTTTTCAGCAGCAGATAATTTTTCCCAAAGTGAGACGGGAGTGATAAATAAGATCACGCCAGATTTATGCGGCAGGGCACGGCGAAAATCTTCATGCAAATTGATCAGGGCCTTACGCGAATCGGGCAGGGACCAGAGCGCAATGCGGTCCGGCCCTGAGGGCAGCGGTGGCGTCAGATAGTCACCCGGCGCCTCACCCACGCTGATGAGGGTAAGTGACTGTTGTGCCGCGATCGCCTGACGGCCCAATGCGCGGGCATCTTCCGCACGATGGGTGGTGATCCAGTAGCATCCAGCAGGCTGCATCAGCATGAATTCTTGACGAACGTGCTCAAAACCAAGGGTGCTTGTTGGCATCATAGTCAGCTTCGCAAAAGAAAGTGATCGGGACCACTATATTGTGTGGATAAATATAAAGACTAATTGTAATCTTACCAAGACATATTACAACGTGATCCAATCATACTTCTCTTAACGGATAAACTTTTTAACATCAGAACTTTTCTCTACGATTCATTTTTTTGTTTATGGCGGTGGGTAAATGAATCAACACGACACGTCTTCTGTGATTACCGTGGCGGGTGACGCTGCGGATGATATCCGCTCTTTAGGCGAGGCTTTTGCGCTGACGGCTTTCGACTATATCGATATTGCCCGGCAGGATCGCTTGCAGGCGCTCTTCACCCGCTGGCCGCTGCTGGCGGAATTTGCCGCAGACCGGCAGGAGCCCTAACGATGCCGATCATTGCTCTGCAAGGGCTGCGCGGCGGTAGCGGCGCAACGTCGCTGACCGCAGCGCTGGCCTGGGCGCTCTCCAGCCTGAACGCGTCGGTGCTGGCCATCGACTTTTGCCCGATCAACCAGCTGCGGCTGCACTTTAATACTCCGCGGGAGGAGACGCGCGGCTGGGCGCAGGCCATCCATCAGGGCGGCGACTGGCAGGGCAGCGCGCTGCGCTATATGCCCGGTCTCGACTTTCTGCCGTTTGGCGAGCTCAGCGACGACGCCGTGAGCGCCTTTGAGGCGCAAAGTGACACCGCGCTGGGTCCCTGGCCCGATCGACTGCGGCAGCTGAGCAGCGACTACCGCTGGATCCTGTTGGATGTGCCGGCAGAGAACAGCCGCTGGAGCCGTCAGGCGAGCGGGCTGGCCGACCTGGTCCTGCGGGTGATCGTCCCCGATGCCAATACGCATTTGCGGCTGCACCAGCGCCCCTTTTCCGGGAATACCCGCTTTGTTATCAATCAGTACAACACGCACAGCCGCACCCATCAGGATCTGCAGCAGCTGTGGTTAAGCATTGTCAGCCCGCTGCTGCCGGTGATGGTGCACCGCGATGAGGCGCTGGCCGAAGCGCTGCTCATCAAGCAGCCGATCGGAGAGTACCGGCCGCACTCGCTGGCGGCGGAAGAGGTGAATACGCTGGCAAACTGGCTGCGGGTGCATGCCTCCGGGAGCGACGCATGAACCCGCTGCGCTGGCTGCTGATTCCGCCGGTCTGGCAGACGCTGCGTGCGCGCTGGCAGGGCTGGCGCCGCCATGGCGCCTCGCCGCTGGCCGCCGGGCTGCAGATGGTCTGGCTGCTGCTTGGCTGGACGCTGCTTCGTTTTGAGTCGCCCGCGTGGCGCGCGATCCGCGACGACCGCCGTCGGCTCTATCCGCAAATTTCCCCGGATCGGCCGCGACCGCTGGACGCGATTCGCTTTCTGTCGCAAACCCTTGGACTGCTGCTGTTTCTGCCGCGTGACGACAGCGCACGCAGCGAACGCCGGCGGCTGAACGCATTTCGTCCGCTGTTTGGCTGGCGTCAGCGCCTGCTGCGCAAACTGGATGCCCTTCCGCAGGCGATGTGGCGCCGGGCAATCCCGGAGCGCGCCGAACGGCGGGTAAACCGCCTGTCCGGCTGGGCGCGCAGGCTGCTGTTTATTCTCTTTGGCATTGCCGCCACGCTGCTGGCGCTGCTGTGCATCAGCCAACCGTTTGATATTTTCACCCAGTTTATCTTTGTGGTGCTCCTGTGGGGGCTGGCGATGTTTGTACGCCGCATTCCCGGGCGGCTGGCTACCCTGATGCTGATTGTACTGTCACTGACCGTCTCCTGCCGCTATTTGTGGTGGCGCTATACGCAGACGCTGAACTGGGACGATCCGGCCAGCCTGATGTTTGGTTTGCTGTTGATCATCGCTGAAACTTACGCCTGGGTTGTACTGGTGCTGGGCTATTTTCAGACCCTGTGGCCGCTCAATCGCCAGCCGGTGTCGATGCCGAAAGACATCAGCAGCTGGCCGACCATCGATCTGCTGGTGCCCACTTATAACGAAGCTCTGAGCGTGGTGAAACCCACTGTTTACGCCGCGCTGGGCATCGACTGGCCGCGCGAGAAGCTCAACATCTGGATTCTGGATGATGGCAACCGCAGCGAGTTTCGCGAGTTCGCCGCCAGCGTTGGTGTGGGCTACGTCGCGCGACCGACGCATGAACACGCCAAAGCCGGCAACATCAATCACGCGCTACGTCATCACTGCCGCGGCGAGTTTGTGGCCATTTTTGACTGCGACCACGTACCGACCCGCTCGTTTCTGCAGGTGGCGCTCGGCTGGTTTATCAAAGACGCTAAGCTGGCCATGCTGCAAACGCCGCACCACTTCTTCTCGCCGGATCCGTTCGAACGTAACCTTGGCCGTTTTCGCCGCACGCCCAACGAAGGCACGCTGTTTTACGGCCTGGTGCAGGACGGCAACGATCTGTGGGATGCCACGTTCTTTTGCGGCTCCTGTGCGGTCATTCGCCGCAGCGCGCTAGATGAGATTGGTGGCATAGCGGTGGAGACAGTGACCGAAGATGCGCACACGTCATTGCGTCTGCACCGGCGCGGCTATACCTCAGCCTACATCCGCATCCCCCAGGCGGCGGGACTGGCGACCGAAAGTCTGTCGGCGCACATCGGCCAGCGTATCCGCTGGGCCCGCGGTATGGTGCAGATTTTCCGTCTTGATAATCCGCTGCTGGGGAAAGGTCTGAAGCTGGTACAGCGTCTGTGCTACGCCAACGCCATGCTGCACTTTTTATCCGGCATCCCGCGGTTGATCTTCCTGCTGGCGCCGCTGGCGTTTCTGCTTTGTCATGCCTACATCATCTTCGCGCCGGCGCTGGCGATTGCCATCTACGTCCTGCCGCATATGTTGCACACCAGCCTGACCAATTCGCACATTCAGGGGCGCTGGCGCCATTCGTTCTGGAGCGAGGTGTACGAAACCGTGCTGGCCTGGTATATCGCCCGCCCGACCACCGTAGCGCTGTTTAATCCGCACAAAGGCAAATTCAACGTCACCGCCAAGGGCGGTCTGGTTGAAGAGGAGCATCTCGACTGGGTGATCACTCGCCCCTATATGATGCTGGTGTTGCTGAACGTCGCCGGCGTAGCGGCGGCGGTGTGGCGGCTGGGCTGGGGGCCGGCTAATGAGGTGCTCACGGTGATCGTCAGCCTGATTTGGGTCCTCTATAACCTGATTATTCTCGGCGGCGCGGTCGCCGTTTCGGTGGAAGCGCGACAGATCCGCGAGGCGCACCGCGTGGAGATTGCGATGCCGGCGGCGCTGGCCAAAAAAGATGGCCATATGCTGCCCTGCACGCTGCGTGACTACTCCGACGGCGGGGTGGGCGTGGAGCTGCGCGAGACCGACAAGCTGGCCGACGACGACGAAGTGTGGCTGCTACTGCGCCGCGGCCAGCAAGAGTTTAGCTTTCCCTGCCGCGTCCAGCGCACCTTTGGTCGCCGGGTCGGTATCCGCCTGCATAACCTGACGACCGAAGAGCACATTGAGTTTATTCAGTGCACCTTTGCCCGTGCCGATACGTGGGCGCTGTGGCAAGACGGCTTCCCGGAAGACAAACCGGTACAAAGCCTGCTGGATATCGTTGTGCTGGGTTTTAAGGGCTATATCCGCCTCGCGGAGTATGGTCCACCGCAGCTGCGCGCGGTATTCGGTGCGGCAACACGTTTACTGGCCTGGCTGGCCTCTTTCTTACCACAAGGTCTGGGTCGCTTACCTGCTGGCCTGGCAGGGACGAAATCATGACGCAAAAGACGATGAAACCAATGACGAGAACACTAAGCTGGTTTACCGCCCTGATGATGGGCATGGTGCCGTTCAGCTGGGCTGTGCCCGATGCTGCGCCGTCGGCGCCCGATCCAGCGGTTACCGCGGCGGCCGGCGCGGCGCCGGACGCCAGCGCTGCAGATCCGGCGGTGAATAACAGTGCAGCCAACGCGGCTGCACCGCAGCGTCAGTCCGATCTGCTCTTCTCACGCGTTGCGCCGGCGCCCGGCACCTTTGCGCTCAAAGGCACCCGGCCTGGTGGTCAGATAGAGTTTGGCGTGCGCAGCGATGAAGTGGTCACGCGGGCGATGCTCAATCTGCATTTCCGCCCGTCACCGGCGCTGCTGCCGACCCTGTCACAGCTCAAAGTCTATCTGAACGATGAGCTGGTCGGGCTGGTGACCGTCACGCCAGAGATGTTGGGAAAAGAGAACCAAACCCAGATGGCGCTGGATCCGCGCTTCATTGGCGACTTCAACCGCGTACGCTTTGAGCTGGTTGGTCACTACGCCAACGTCTGTGAGAACCCGGCGAACAGCACCATCTGGCTGGACATTGGCAAGGAGAGCGCGCTCAATTTAACGTTGGAAAAACTGCCGCTGAAAAACGACCTGTCGGCCTTTCCTGAGCCCTTCTTTGACGCGCGCGATAACAGCACGCTAACGCTGCCGATGGTGTTTGCCGGCGCGCCGGACGTCACCGAGCAGCGGGCCGCGGCGATGCTGGCTTCGTGGTTTGGCATGCACGCTAACTGGCGTGGGCAGAGCTTCCCGGTCAGTTACGGTCAATTGCCGGCTCAACATCACGCGGTAGTCTTTGCTACCAATGATAAGCGCCCGGATTTTCTCAAAGACTATCCGCCGGTTGAGAAGCCAACGGTTGAGATCATCAGCCAACCGGATAATCCGTATCAGAAAATGCTGCTGGTGCTCGGGCGTGACAGTAACGATCTGGTTACCGCGGTTCAGGGCATTGCCCAGGGCGACGTGCTGCTGCGCGGCCAGTCTTCGACGATTGAGTCGGTCAGGCAGCTGGCGCCGCGCCAGCCCTACGATGCCCCCAACTGGGTACGTACCGATCGTCCTACCCGCTTTAGCGAGCTGACGCAGTACCAGGAGCAGCTGCAATCCAGCGGGCTGCAGCCGTGGCCGATTGCGCTGAACATGAATCTGCCGCCGGACCTGTTCCTGGTGCGCGCGCGCGGCATTGATATGAATATCAAGTACCGCTACACCTCACCAATCCAGAACGACGGTTCGCGACTGGCGATCAGCCTGAACAACCAGTTCATTCAGGACTATCCGCTCACGACCCGCGGCGAGCAGGGTAAAGCGCTGCTGCGTATTCCACTGGTACAGGGGCTGCTGGATGGGCGTACGCAGATCACCATCCCGGCGCTGCGCCTCGGCGTGGTGAATCAGCTGCGGTTCGATTTCGACTATGCCACGACCTTTCTTGGCGGTGCGGCAGACGGTCGCTGTGAAACCGTTCTGCCGGTGGAGCAGAAGGTGGTGGTGGACGGCGATTCGACGCTCGACTTCTCCGGCTATCGTCACTTTATTGAGATGCCGTCGCTGCGGGCCTACGCCAACGCCGGTTTTCCGTTCAGCCGCTATGCCGATCTGTCGCAAACACTGGTGCTGGTAAACGCGCAGCCGAAGCCCGAACAGGTCAGCGCGCTGTTAAACGCGCTGGGTAACATTGGCGCGCAAACCGGCTATCCGGCACTGCAGGTTCAGCTCACTGACGACTGGAATCAGGCGAAGCAGCGCGACAGCGATCTGCTGCTGATTGGCAACGTGCCGGCGGAACTGCGCGATGACCAGCAAATAAATGCACTGGTAGAGACGGTGCGCGGCTGGGTAAAAAAACCGATCCGACAAAATATGCAGGATTCACCGATTGCACCGGCGGCCGATCGCGAAGCGGAGAGCCAGACCACGATTGTCTCCGACGGTCCGCTGGCCGCCATTGTCGGCTTCCAGTCGCCGTTCCATGAGCAGCGTAGCGTAGTGGCCCTGCTGGCCGACAGCCCGCGCGCCTGGCAGTTACTCAACAATGCGCTGCTCGATTCGGGTAAGCGCGCGGTGGTCTTCGGTTCCGCCAGCCTGATTCGCGAGTCGGGTGTTAACAGCCTGCGCGTGGGTGACACTTACTTCGTTGGCCATCTGCCGTGGTGGGAGCGCCTGTGGAATATGCTGGCCACCCATCCGGTGCTGCTGGCGACCGCGGCGCTGCTGGTAGTGGTGATCTTTGCCGTGATGCTGTGGCGCCTGATGCGCATCATTAGCCGTCGTCGCCTGAGCGATGAGGATCGTCACTGATGGGGAGGCGGTTCTCCGGGATGTTGGTGGCGCTGCTGCTGAGCAGTAGCGCGCTGGCCGCCTGTGAGTGGCCGCTGTGGCAGAGTTTCAGCCGCGACTACATCAGCGCCGACGGACGGGTCATCGATCCCAGCGACGCGCGTGCGATAACCACCTCGGAAGGGCAGAGCTATGCGCTGTTCTTTGCGCTGGTGGCCAACGATCGTGAGACCTTTGACCGCGTGCTGGGGTGGACGGAAAACAATCTGGCTCAGGGCGATTTGACCGCCCATCTGCCGGCCTGGGTATGGGGAAAAAGCCCCGACGGGCGCTGGCAGGTGTTGGACAGCAACTCCGCCTCTGACGCCGACTTATGGATTGCTTATTCGCTCCTGCAGGCCGCTCGTCTGTGGCAAAGCCGTCATTATCAGGTGCTGGGAACCCTGCTTCTGAGCCGGATCGCCCGCGAAGAGGTAGCCGATATTCCCGGTGTCGGACCGACTCTGCTGCCGGGGCGAACCGGCTTTCAGCGCGCAGAGGAGTGGGACGTGAATCCCAGCTATGTGCCGCTGCAGCTGATCCGCAGCTTTGCCGCGCTGCCCGGGCCGTGGCGCGCGATGGGCAACAGCGCGGTTACGCTGCTTACCGGCAGTGCTCCGCGGGGATTTTCCCCCGACTGGTACCGCTGGCGTCGCGACAAAGGCTGGGAGCCTGATGCGCAAAAAGGGCCGCGCGGCAGCTATGATGCCATACGCGTCTACTTGTGGGCGGGCATGCTGCACCCTGACGATCCGGCGCGCGCGGCCTTGCTGCAGCATTTCGCGCCGATGCGGGCGGAAACTGAACGCGCGGGCCAGCCGCCGGAGCGCGTAAACGTGCTGACCGGCGAGATGCAGAACCGCGGTCCGGTCGGTTTTTCCGCCGCGCTGCTGCCGTTTATGCAGGATTCGCCGGTGCAGGAGGCTTTGCGCCGGCAGGTCACTGCACAGTTACCCGGTAAGGATGCCTACTACAGTGCCGTATTAACACTGTTTGGTCTGGGATGGGACCACCGACTCTACCGCTTTTCGCCGCAGGGGGCGTTACTCCCGGCCTGGAAGGAACAATGCGTAAACACACACTGAGTCTGCTGGCCCTGAGCATCGCCGGGGCGCTGTTCACGTCTCCCGCGCTGCGGGCGAAGGAGCATTCGCCGTTGGCTAACGCCGCTTCGCCGCAGCAGCTGCTGCTGCAGCAGGTACGCCAGGCTGAAGCAAGCAACCGCTACGATTTGGTCACGCAGGCGCTCTATCGCCTCGATAAAATCGATCCGGATAACCCCGAGGTGCTGGCGGCAAAAATTCGTCTTGCGCTTCATCAGGGCGAGAGTCAGAAAGCCCGCGATCTGATGGCAAGCCTGCGGCGCAGCGCGCCGAACGCCGATGCTACCCGCGAAGCCGATGCCGCCATGCTGTTGGCGACGCCTGAGGGACGGGAAAAATGGCAGCAGGCGCGGCTACTGGCCACGGCCGGCCGCTTAGAAGCAGCGCGGGCGCAATACGATGCGCTGTTTAACGGTAACTTTCCCGGGGTTGACGTGGCGCTGGAGTACTGGCAGCTGGTCGCGCGGTTGCCCGGCGGTCAGCGCGAGGCGCAGCCGGCGCTGCAGGCGCTGGATAAGACCTATCCCGGTAACAGCGGGGTGCGGCTGGCGCTGGCAAGAATTGCGCTGAGCGAGAATAAACCGGACGAGGCGATCGGTCAGCTGAAGCGTGCGGCAGAGGTCCCGGCCGGACGCGATGAGGCGGCGGAGACCTGGCTGACAACCATTAAAGCCATGCCGGTCAGCGCGCAGAGCGTCGCGGCTCTGCAGCAGTATTTGCAAACCTTCACCCGCGGCGACGCGCGCGCGCGCGGCGACGCTGAGCTGCAGCGTCAGCAGGCGCAGCTGACCGATCCGGTTTGGCAGCAGCGCCAGCGCGGCCTGACGCTGATTGATCGCGGCGCCGGCGCGGCGGCGATCCCGGCCCTGCGCGCGGCCCTGCAGGCCAACCCGCATGATGGTGAATTGCTGGGCGCGATGGGCCAGGCGCTGGCGCGCACCGATCAGCGCGCGGCGGCTCAGGATTACTACCAGCGCGCCATCGCCGCGGATGCGCAGAGCTGGCGTATTGATAAGTGGCGTAGCCTGCAGGCCTCCAACCAGTACTGGCTGGCGATCGGGCAGGGCGATGCGGCCCTGAAGCGCGGCGATACCGCCGCGGCGCAGCAGCGCTATCAGCAGGCGCGGGCGCTGGATGGCCGCGACCCCTGGGCGGCGATCGGCCTTGGCGACGTGGCCCTGGCGCGCCATGACAGTGCGCGAGCGGAAACGTTCTACCGCCAGGCGCTGCGGCTGGAAGCGGATAATGCGACGGCGGTCAGGCGACTGGCGGCGCTCTATCAGCAGCAATCGCCCGAGCGGGCAATGGCCTTTATTAACGAGCTGCCCGCCGCGCAGCAGCGGACGCTGAGTACAACAGTGAAAAGCCTGCGCAGCGACGGCCTGCGTGCGCAAGCAGAGGCGCTGGCCCGGCAGGGTAGCTGGGCGCAGGCGGCGGCGCGCTATCGCCAGGCGCAGCAGGATAATCCGGACGATGTCTGGCTGAACTACCGACTGGCCGGTGCGCTTCGCCAGGCGGGGCAACCGGCTGAAGCCGATCGGGTGATGGCCGCGATGGCAACGCGGCGCGGGCAGGATGCGGAATTTATCTACGCCTGGGGGCTCTATCTGTCCGGTTCCGATCGCGATGCGCAGGCGCTGCAACAGCTGCAGCGCCTGCCCAAAGCGCAGTGGACGCCCAACATGCAGGAGTTGGCGACGCGACTGGAAGCCAATGCCCTGCTCGACCGGGCCAACGCGCTGCGGGACGCTGGCGATGAGGCAGGGGCCGGGGCGCTGCTGCGTCAGTCGCCGCCGACGCCGCGTATCCAGCTGACGCTGGCCGACTGGGCGCTGCAGCGCGGCGACGCCGAACGGGCGCTGGCCGGGTATCGCAGGGTGAAAGCCGGCGCGCCGCAGAATACGGATGCGCAGCTGGGGGAAGTGGAGGCGCTGATTGCCCTGCAGCGTCAGGCCGAGGCGCGTACCGCGCTGGCGGCGCTGCCGCCGTCGGTGGCGGCGGAGAGCCTGAACAGCGGTCGCCGGGTGGCCAACGCCTGGCAGAGTCTGGGCGACACTGAGCAGGCGCAGACGCGGTTTGCCAGTCTGAAAGCGCGCGCGCAGCCGCCGGCAGAGGCGCAGAGTCGGGCACTGGTCTGGCGGGACGCCGCGCGGCTCGAGCCGCCGCAGCTGGCGCGGGATGATTATGCGCAGGCGATGGTAGCCAGCGGTATTGCGCCAACGCTGCCGACCGATGATGACGGCTATACGCGGCTGAGCCGCAATCAGCCCGGTGACGACTGGCTGAAGCGCAGTATTCGCAGCGATGCGGCGGCGCTGTATCGACGTCAGGAGACGACGGTAACGCTTGAGCAGGATTACTCGCGCAATAAAGGCACCGGCGGCTATTCCGACTTTACCGGCTGGACCACCATGCTGCAGGTGGATACCCCGCTGGCCGACGGCAAAAGCTTTTTTCGCGCCGACCGCGTGCAGCTGGACGCCGGACGCTTCTCGCCGGACGCCGACGGCAACTACAGCGCAAACTTTGGTACCTGCGATATCGTGGACTGCCGCAGCGGCTACCACCAGAAGACCGACGGCGTCAGCGTGGCGACCGGCTGGGCTAACGATCGCTGGTCTGCCGACATCGGTACCACGCCGATGGGCTTTGATGTCGTTGACTGGGTCGGCGGCGTAACCTGGAACAGTGATGTGCACAACGTTGGCGTGTCGCTGACGGCCTCACGCCGGCCGATCTCCAGCTCCATGCTCTCTTACGCCGGTGCAACCGATCCTAATACCGGACAAAAATGGGGCGGCGTGCGCGCCACCGGCGGGGGCCTTGGCCTCAGCTATGATCGCGGCGGCGACCACGGCGTGTGGGCCGATCTCAGCGCCCATCAGCTGACCGGTAAGAACGTGGCCGATAACCGCCGCGAGCGGCTGATGGCCGGTTACTACTACAAATGGATTAATGAAGATAACCGCCGCGCGACGATCGGCCTGAATACGATGCTTTGGCACTACCAGAAAGATCTGAGCGATTACTACTTCAGTCAGGGCGGCTACTATAGCCCGCAGCGTTACTTTTCGCTGGCCGTGCCGGTTAACTATCGCCAGCGTACCGACAACTGGTCGTTCGAGGTGGGCGGGTCGGTCTCCTGGTCACGTTCAAGAACCGATGCTTCCCCGGACTATCCGCGCACCGACTGGGTACCGGGCAACGTCATTGAGCAGCTGAATAATGCCGGGGTGGACAATCCGTTCGCCAGCCGGGATGCGCTGATTACGGCGATCAGTCAGCGCGGCAGCCGCGCCAGCAGCAGCAGTGGTGTCGGTTATACGGCCCACGCGTTGATTGAGCGCCGGGTCAGCAGCCACTGGACGGTTGGGCTCGGCATTGATATTCAGCAGGCAAAAGATTACACCCCCAGCCACGGTTTGCTGTATGTCCGCTATTCGATGGCCGGCTGGCAGGGCGATCTGGATCTGCCCCCGCAGCCGCTGATTCCGTATGCTGACTTTAAGTAGCGGCCAATTCTGAAAGCGAGAAGCGTGGGAATAAGATAGGATATACTTTCTCACGGACGGTCTGGCGCCGTCCGTGTGCCCATCCCCTTATTCCGCTTCAGGGAGTTCGCGTTGCGTGTCGTCAGTCGCTCGTTAACGATAAAACAGATGGCAACGGTGTCCGGTCTGGCGGTCATCGTCATTTCAATCTTTATCGTCATTCAGCTTTTTCACTTTGTGCAGCAGCGCAGAATGGACTACGCCACGCAAATGGAAAATATTGCTCACACGGTGCGCAAACCGCTATCGGAGGCAGTGCTAAAAGCCGATATTCCACAGGCGGAACGTATTCTCGCCTCGCTGAAGCCGGCCGGCATTCTCTCCCGCGCCGACGTGGTGCTGCCGAACGCCTTTCAGGCGCTGCGCAGTGATTTCGCGTCAGAAAAAGCCGTGCCGCGGCTGGTCGCCCGACTGTTTGAACTGCCGGTGCAGATCACCGTTCCGCTCTACTCGGTCGATCCGCCCAATCCGAAGCCGCTGGCCTATCTGGTCCTGCAGGCGGATTCATGGCGGGTCTACCAGTTTATCCTCAGCGCGTTGGCCACCATGGTGACGACTTATCTGCTGCTGGCGCTGATTCTTTCAGTGGCGATTGGCTGGTGCCTGAATCGACTGATGGTGCACCCGCTGCGAAAAATTGCCCGTGAACTGCAGGCGCTGCCGACGCATGCGGTGGCCGGTCATCAGCTACCGATGCCGCCGCTGCATCGCGATGATGAGCTGGGAATGCTGGTACGCAGCTACAACCGCAACCAGCAGGTGCTGGCGCGTTTGCACGCGGATTATGGTCGTCAGGCGACCCACTATCCGCTCAGTGAACTGCCAAACCGCACGCTGTTTCTGGCGCTGCTCGAGCAGTATCTGGCCGGCAGCAGCGCGCTGGCGCCCTTCTCGGTGCTGGTAATACGTATCGACACTTTGCACGACGGCGGGATGATGAACGACGTCCAGCGCGACGCGCTGCTGCTCACGCTGGTGGGGCGACTGCGCGGTACGCTGGATGCCAGTACCGTGCTGGCACAGCTTAATGACACTGATTTTGCCGTGCTGGCGCGGCGCGCGGGCACGCCGTTTCGCGCCATGCAGCTGGCACGCGCGCTGCAGCATTTGCTGTCGCAGCCGCTGCCGCTGGAGGGGATTCGTCTGCGGCCGCGCGCCAGCATTGGCATTGCACAACGCGACGGCCAGAGTCTGAGCGCGGAGGCGCTGCTGCGGCGGGCGATATCGGCGATGATGAGCGCCCGGCATCACAACGCGCAGCCCATTCTGTTTTTCGATCCGCAGCTGACCGAGCGGGCGCAAAACCGCCTGAATATTGAGCACAGTATTCTGACCGCGCTGGAGCAGGAGCAGTTTGTCCTGTTTCTTCAGCCGCAGACGGACATGCGCGACGGCGCGCTGGTCGGCGCGGAGGCACTTCTGCGCATGCGGTTAGCCGACGGCAGCTATGGCCTGCCGGATGAATTTATCACCAACGCCGAAGAGACCAGTATGATGGGCGAGCTGGGACGCTGGGTGCTGGAAGAGTCCTGTCGGCTGCTGGCCGGCTGGCAGGCGCGCGGCATTACGCTGCCGCTCAGCGTCAACCTGTCGGCGCTGCAGCTGCGTGATACCGGTATGGTGGGGCATCTGCGCGAACTGCTGCAGCGCCATCGCATCCGGCCTGGCCAGCTGATTCTGGAACTGACCGAGACGGCGCAGGTGGGTGAGCCGCAGCAGGCGCTGGCGCTGCTGCAGGAGATTTGCGATGCCGGGGTAGCGATTGCCCTTGACGATTTCGGGATGGGGTATGCCAATCTGCACTGCCTGAGTCAGTTTAAGTCGCTGCCGATCAGCAAGCTAAAAATGGATCGCAGCTTCGTTGCCGCACTGCCAGAGGATGACTCGATGGTGCGCATCGTGGCGGCTATCGGCCACATCACCGGGCTGAGCGTGATTGCTGAAGGCGTTGAGTCTGCTGAGCAGCGCGACTGGCTGCTGGCGCGTGGCATCACCCTGGCACAGGGCTATTTCTATGCCCAACCGCTGAGCTGGCAGGCCTTCAACCTGCGTTATTTTCCCACCCGCAGTGACGAAGAGCCGGCGTAAGGCGGCTCTTAACAATAACTTTACTTTTAAAACCGTCAGCTGAAGCGTTTCAGTTCATGAATGCCGGCCTGACACCCGCTGACTAACTACTCTTCAGGTTATCACGGTGTTATTTTTTTTCCGTTACTGATGATAATTAAAGCGGCGTTAAGCCGTCCTTCTGTCGTGAGCGGGTACCCGTCAAATGAAAACATCCATATTTAAGAGTCTGTACTTTCAGGTACTTGTTGCCATCGCGGCCGGTGTGCTGCTGGGGCACTTCTGGCCGGACCTCGGCGCGCAGATGAAGCCGCTGGGTGATGGATTTGTTAAATTGATCAAGATGATTATCGCCCCGGTGATTTTCTGTACCGTGGTGACCGGTATCGCCGGGATGGAGAGCATGAAGGCCGTTGGACGCACCGGTGCAGTGGCGCTGCTCTATTTCGAGGTGGTCAGCACTATCGCGCTGATCATCGGCCTGCTGGTGGTCAATATCATTCAGCCCGGCGCCGGCATGAACATCGATCCGGCCACGCTGGATGCGAAAGCGGTAGCGGTATACGCCCAGCAGGCCGAGCAGCAGGGCATCGTGGCGTTTCTGCTTGATGTCATCCCTTCCAGCGTCATTGGCGCCTTTGCCAGCGGCAATATTCTGCAGGTATTGCTGTTCGCCGTACTGTTTGGGTTTGCGCTGCACCGCCTGGGTGACAAAGGTACGCTGATCTTTAACGTTATCGACAGCTTCTCGCGGGTGATCTTCGGCATCATCAATATGATCATGCGTCTGGCTCCGATCGGCGCATTTGGCGCCATGGCCTTCACCATTGGTAAATATGGCGTTGGCTCGCTGGTACAGCTCGGACAGCTGATTATCTGTTTCTATATCACCTGCGTACTGTTTGTGGTTGTGGTGCTCGGGATTATCGCCCGGCTGGCTGGCTTTAATATCTTTAAGTTTATTAACTATATCCGTGAAGAGCTGCTGATTGTGCTGGGTACCTCCTCTTCCGAGTCGGCGCTGCCGCGCATGCTCGACAAGATGGAGCGGCTGGGCTGTAAAAAATCCGTGGTGGGGCTGGTGATTCCGACCGGCTATTCCTTCAATCTTGATGGCACCTCAATCTACCTGACCATGGCGGCGGTGTTCATTGCGCAGGCGACCAACGCCCACATGGATATCTGGCATCAAATTACCCTGCTGGTGGTGCTGCTGCTCTCCTCCAAAGGGGCGGCCGGTGTAACCGGCAGCGGCTTTATCGTTCTCGCCGCCACCTTATCCGCCGTGGGGCACCTGCCGGTTGCCGGTCTGGCGCTGATCCTCGGGATTGATCGCTTTATGTCAGAAGCGCGTGCGCTGACCAATCTGGTGGGCAACGGCGTCGCCACGGTCGTGGTCGCTCGCTGGGTGGGCGAACTGGATCATAAACAGATGAAAGCGACGCTGGACAATCCTTCTCAGGCGAAAAGCATCGCCGAAACGACGCATTAAGTACTAAATCAAGAAATGTCAGCTTAAATGCCCGCTGCGACTTGCCCTCGCAGCGGGCATTTGCATAATAAGCCCCCTCAGTATTGCGCTCAGTGAACCTGGCACCGCGTTGCAGGCTGCTGATCGCGAACTATTTTCACCTGATGATGTGACATCCTTTAGGATTTGTGGTCTAACCCCCATTGGGGTTTGCCGCAGCGCGCCGCGCGGTGAGCATCGCACACTTTTTTTGCTTTTGTGATAACCGGGAGTTCACATGCAGGGCACCAGAATGCGTCTGTTAGTGGGGGGCTGGCTGCTGACCAGCATCAGCGGCGGCGTCCAGGCCGAAACACTGCAACCCGATCCGGCCTGGCAGCAGGGAAAGCTGGAGAACGGTTTTAACTGGCAGGTGTTAACGACCCCGCAGCGCCCGAGTGACCGCATCGAACTGCGCTTACTGGTCAATACCGGCTCGCTGGTGGAAAGTGCCCAGCAGACCGGCTACAGCCACCTGCTACCGCGGCTGGCGCTGGTGCACAACGCACGTCTCGATCCCGCTCGCCAGCGTGCGCTCTGGCAGCAGGGCATTGACCCCAGTCGCCCACTGCCGCCTGCCGTCACCTCCTATGACTTCACCCTCTACAATCTCAGCCTGCCGAATAACCGTCCCGAGTTGTTAAAAGAGGCGCTAAACTGGCTGGCGGCCACCGCCGGCGATATGGATATCACGCCACAGACGGTAAATGCCGCCGTGGCGGCCAGCGACCCGGTGGCGACCTGGCCGGGTAATCCGCAGGATGTCTGGTGGCGCTACCGCCTGAAGGGCTCAACGCTGCTGGCGCACGATCCGGCTGAACCGCTGAAAGCCCCCGTCGACGCAGCCGGCGTGAACGCGTTTTATCAGCAGTGGTACACCCCGGATAACATGACGCTGTTTGTAGTCGGCAACGTCGATGGCCGCGCGCTGACCGAGCAGATCGGCAAAACGTTTTCCGGTCTGAAGGGGAAACGGGAGACGCCGGCGGCGGTGCCCACGCTGTCACCTCTGCCACACCAGCCGATCAATCTGGTCAACAAAACGCTTCGTCAGGATCGGCTGTCGCTGGTGTGGGACAGCGCCTGGCAGCCCATTCGCGAATCCCGGCATCTGCAGCGCTACTGGCAGAGCGACCTGGCGCGCGAAGCGCTGTTCTGGCATGTCCAGCGGGTGCTCAGCGACAGCAAAGCCCAGAACGTGCAGGTGGGCTTCGATTGCCGGGTGATCTATCAGCGGGCCCAGTGCACGATCAATCTGGACAGCGCCAACGCGGCGCTGCCGGGCAACCTGACGCTGATTGCCCGCGAGCTGGTGAACATTCGCGATAACGGGCTGCCGCAGGAGGAGTTTGATGCGCTGATGGCGCAAAAGACGAGCGAACTCAACAAGCTGTTTGCTACCTACGCCCGTACCGACACCGATGTGTTAATGAGCCAGCGGCTGCGCTCGCAGCAAAATGCGGTGGTGGATATTGCTCCGGAGCAGTATCAACAGCTGCGGCAGCAGTTTCTCAGCTCGCTGACGCTGGCAATGCTGAATCAGGAACTGCGGCAGCAGCTTTCGCAGGAGCTGACGATGGTGCTGATGCAGCCGGAGGGCGAGCCTGAGACTAACGTACGTCAGCTGCAGGCCGAGTGGGATAAAGTGATGACCCCGGCGGAAGTCGCGCCGGCGGCGTCTGGAGACGATTTGAAGCCCGAAGTATCAGACATTCCGACGCCCGCCTCCTGATTGCGCAACGTGCCGATCCGCCATCGGCGGATCGGCAACCTGCTCCGCAGGTAGCATTAAAGCTGTGGCTCCCGTCCCCCCTGCGTATTCTGAACCGAGCCGCGCGACCCGTTTGCCACGCCGCGTCACCGGCGTGGCCAGTCAACCTCACTCATACTCCAGACTAAAGGTAGCCGTGGCGCTAAACGGACCGGGCTGAATACTCTGTGTGGCAATCGCATCCGCTTCACCACGCACATAGGCCTTTACGGTAATTTGATTGCTTCCCTGACTCAGTGTCACTTTGCTACCGGCTTGATTGATTGGCAGCGGGCTGGCATCTTCCGCCTCCAGACCAATCGCAATACCCTGCGTGCCGCTGGTGCTGTCAATCGCCAGCAGTCCCGGCAGCGCCGCGCTTTCCGTACCATAGAAGCGCACGCTGACGGTTTTTCCAAGCGTTAAATCGCAGTCTGCCAGCTGAATATGAAATGCCTGACTGGCGCTGCGGCCGTGAGTATAGAGGTATTTATTGATCACGGAACCAAAATTCAGCGGGATATCCTCTGCGCCTGGGGGTAGGGTGCAAGGCTCTGCCACCAGCGTGCCAAACAGATGCAAATTATTCACGTTATCCTGCGCCTGCGCGCCGGCAGAGATCAGCAGCGCGAGAATGCCCGCCAGAGCACGCCCTCGGCGGGCGGTTATACGTCCAGAACCAGAATGCATGTTTGCTCCTCAGTAGTAATCCGCACGCAGGGTCGCCCAGGTTTCAAACGGCCCCTCTTTCAGCGTGGCGCCGGGTTTTTTTACCGGTACCGCTTCCAGCGTGGGTGGCTGGTCAGGATCGCCAATCGGCACGCTGCTGCCGGGAGTAAAAGGGCGGTCATTAAGGTAGATACGGATACCCAAATCGGCCTTGCTGGTTTGCAGGGCCTGCTTATCAAATCCGGCCACTGTACCCGACAGGCTCAATCGCAGCTGCCACTGCGGATCGGCGCCCGATTCGCAGTGCAGCTGATAGTTCACCGGCACGCGGTAATTTTGCCCGTCGATTTTGTTCACTCCGACCCGATCGGTGAAGTCCACCTCGATGTTGGCACCATTATTCAGGGTGCAGTCGGGGGGAAGGACTAACGTACCGCGAAAGGCAATATTTGCAGTCGTCGTCGCGCCCTTATCGGCGGATGCCGCGGGAACCATCAACAGCGAGGCGATCAACAGGAGTGTGCGCATGATTTACTCCGGATTAGGGACAGGGGCGCCCGCGGCCGCGCGGTGCGGGTGGCGCGCACGGCCAGCAGGGAGGAGAAGGCCACCCGGCGTATTCCATCTGAACCACGGGTTTGCCTAGTCATAGCTGAGATTCACATTGACCATGGCCATAAAATAACCCGGCTTCAGCGGCGCGGAGGTGCGTTCGGGCGTGACGGTGAAATTCAGTGTATTTTGCCCGCGGGTTAACCATAGTGGTATTCCCCGGCTTCCAAGGCGTACATCCCGCCCGGAGACATCCAGCAGGCGCAGCCCGAGTCCGGATGTGCCGTGCGCCTGCACCAGCTGCGGATTATCCGCGTCGCGGGCAGCGTTAAAGCTGACCGTCACCGCCGGTTGCTGACCGGAGGCGAGTCGGTTGCCGGTGCGTTCGTCAAGGGCACTGGCCGGTGGCGCCTGCTGGCAGTCGCGCAGACGCAGCTGGAAAGGCACCGATGCCCCGCGCGCACCGGGCGTGGACAGCCTGGCGGTCGCCAGGTCGCCAAGGGCGACTTCCTGGCGCGAGCTGGTCATCTCCAGCCGACAGGCGCTTTCATGCAGCTCACCGTGGACATAGATCACGCCGTTAGCGCCGTCCACGTCCCAATTGTCGACTCGGGCCAGCGCAGGCTCGCTCAGGCACACTGCGCCCGCACACAGCAGCGCAGTCAGATATGTCTGCGGCCAGCGGCGGAGTGCGGTACAGACATGGTGTTGTTGGGCCACGTTCTTCCTCCCTGATAGCGACTGCTGATTGACGACGCGGTGCAGCCTGCCCGTCATCAGCGTGATAAATTAGTGACCTTGATTGCTGTTCGTGACGCTGCAGTTGCTTCCACCGCAGCGAAAGTGCAGCTGTGGGCGTCCACCGTAATCATTAACGTAGGTCAACACCGGATGATCCCCCAGCGCCGCGGCGCTCACGTTGAGAGGCTGACTCTCTTTGGGGGCTACCATCAGCGGTTTAAATCCGCTGGCGGCCTGCTTCGCACTGCTACCGGCGTCGACAATCGTGACGTAATAGGGCGTAGGATTATGCAAGATGTACTGTGCACCCTGTCGCGAGAGCGTCAGCTTCTCCTGCGGCGGGGGCGCATTGGGATCGATGGCGATGGACGCCGGACGATAGAACAGTTTGATGCGCGTTTGCAGCGCAATCTGCAGCGTATTGGGCTTCGCGCTCTTGGGCGGGATTTCGCGCAGATTAAAGTAATACACCGTTTCGCGGTCCTGCGGCAGCTGCCGGGCGGCAGGTAACGCTTGCACCTTGACCTGGCTCGGCTGTCCGGGCTCGATTCGCTGTACCGGCGGCAGCACCGTCAGCGGTCCCTGAATTTTGTTACCCTGGGGATCCTCAATCCAGCCCTGCGCCAGGTAGGGAAGCGATTTATTTTCATTACTGACGCTCAGACTGACGGATTGCTGACCACCGTCAAAAACGATGCGGGTGCGATCCAGGGCGATGGCGGCCTGGGCCGCAGGCGCTATCCATGCGGCAAGCAGAAGAGTCGTAATTATCTTGCCGTGACGGGATGGCGTGATAACGACGGGTGGAACGCTGTACTGGTCTTTCATTATGGGCTCTCTTTGGTCAATGTGATATGCCATGACGGAGATGTCTCCTGCATGAGCGATTAAGCTTTTCAAGTGTTGCCTGCTCCGGCTGCACGGGAGTGCAGCGCGTGGCAGGGCAGCAATAACGGGTTATTCACGACTTCCTCAGGCAGCGCCGCGGGGATGCGCACTTCACACTGCGCATGTCCATCCCAGTTGACCGTCATGTTTTCACTGGGATTCACCCCGCTGAGGTAGACGCTGCCGCCGTCGTTTACTATGCCGGTTTGCTGCTGATTGGCGTTGCGGACTGTCGCCCCAAATGGCGGTTCACTGCCGTCGGCCAGCTTAATGATCGCCATCACTTTTTCGCCGGCGATGACGTCAAACTGCCGGAAGCCTATTGCGCCCTCGGTCAGCGTGGCTTGCACCACCGAATGCGGGGCTTCAACGCGATCGCTTAATTTATCGAGATCGATGCTGGTGCGATTGCGGTAATAGCTGTTCACGTCGCCGATCACCGCTTTGCCCCAGGCGTTAGTGTTGGTGGTGCGGCCGTAACCGCGCACCGGAACATCGGCGACGCCTTCGGTATCGATCAGCAGGCGAGTACCGCCGGGAATGCCGATTCGATGCAGAGCTCCCCCTTTTGCCGTCAGGGTCAGTCCACCCTGAGCGCTGACGCCAAAGGCGCTGTAGCGCGACTCCTGATAGCTGGCATTGGCACTCACCCGGGCTACATCACTCTCGCGGTTGTACCAGGCGCGTGCGCTGGCACCGCTGGGCGAAGCCCCGGCGCTCAGCTGGTAGTTGCTGCGTTCATCCAGGCGATCGTAGTAACTCACCTCATGCGTCGTATCGCCGTGGTTAGCCGTAGCGTTGTAGCTCACCGTCGCCGTCTCTCCCCACGGCACCGAAAGCGACAGATAGCCACCGTCGTCTTTCATGCCGTTATAGGCATTGCGAAACAGCGACAGCGAGAGGCTCAGATTGCGGAAGCGTCCCAGGTCAAAATAGCGCGACAGCGTCAGGTTCAAACGGTCATTGGTCGGGCGATCCCAATAGGTTTCGTGCGTGAAGTTAATAAAGGCGCTCAGCCCCCAGTCGCGAAACTGCTTGTTGAACGTCACGGTATACATCTCTTTGCCGTTGCCGGAGAGGTTGCCGAAGTAGCGCGCGTCGAGGTAATCGCTCATGCTCATAAAGTTCTTTTCTGAGAAGCGATATCCGGCGAAGGTCACCTGACTGTCATATTGATCAAAGGTTTTGGAATAGCTCAGGCGGTAGGAGCCTCCGGTCAGGGTATCGCTGTATTGCGGCAGGCGCGCACGCGATTGAGTGACGTCAAATGAGAGCGCACCGAACGCCATCAGGTCACGACCAATCCCCAGCGCCAACGCGTTGTAATTGCCGCCGAGCAGGGCGCCACCAAACAGCGACCACCCGTTACTGATCCCCCAGGAAAACTCGCCGTTGCCAAACCACTGGCCCTGGGCGCGATGGCGCCAGTCGCTCGGTTTCCCCCCGGCCAGCTTAAAGCGCAGGGTGCCGGGGCGGGTCAAATAGGGAATGCTGGCGGTGTTGACCGTAAACTCCTGAACGCTGCCGTCCTGTTCTTCAACGCGCACGTTCAGTTCACCGGTCACGGCGTCGTTCAGATCCTGAATACGAAATGGCCCCGCCGCGACGGTGCTTTCATACAGCACGCGTCCCTGCTGACGGATAACCACTTTTGCATTCGTTTTGGCGACGCCGGTGACTTCCGGGGCATAGCCGCGCAAATTAGGCGGCAGCATATTATCGTCGGAAATCAGACTGGCTCCGGTAAAGCGAAAGCTGTCAAACAGGCCTGAATCCAGATAATTCTCGCCAACGTTCAATTTGGCGCGGAGGGCGGCAATGGCCCGGCAGGCGTAGTAGCGGCTCCACTTAAAGGATCGGATGGAGCCTGCAGAAGAGCGTTTCTCAACGTTGCCCTGCCAGTCCGCGCGCATACGCCAGGCGCCGAGGTTAAAACCGGCGGTACCATTGCCGCTGAGGTTATTGGTGGTGGTGCCGCTCCGCTGTTCATGTTGACTGCGCGCATTCATATTGTAATCGAGCAGCAGGCCGGGAATCCCGTCATCCCAGCGCGACGGTGGGTCCCAGTTGTCCGCGGTATATTCAAGAAAAGCCTGAGGAATATTAAGGTACAGTGAGGAAGTGGCCAGATCACCGCGGACGGTCATCCCCTGCAAGCTGTTTTCATCAAGACACTGGTTGTCATGCCACCAGGTGAGCTTTTTGAGCACCCCGGATTTGAGCCCCAGCCGATCGACCAGCGCCCGGTCGACACAGGCGCGGCTGCCCGATGGATCGTTTTCCGGGTGATAGAACGGCACCGGCTGCTCACTCAGTTCCGTTTTATTGATGTGCACCGTCATGCTGTAAGTGCCGGGCATGATATAGCCACTGCGGGAAAACTGACTGAGATCGATATTCTTTCTGTCATTGAGGTCAAGGACATCAGTATTAAACTCGACATCCGCACTGGCCAGCGCCGTAGCAAAGTAAGTGCTAAACAATAAAGAAGCACATAACCTGTAAAGGTAGGGGGATAGTCTTTTATCTGCCGAAAAGTGTTTCATTTTTCTTCCCTGACAACATGATTTATTAACGCTCAGGGCGGCTTCCTGCACCCGCTTTTCAGAAATAATCTAATTTGAAACGAATTACGGAGAAAAATTTTCCGGTTTTTAATGGGCGATGGTTGCTTATTAGCCTCATCGTATAGACTAAATCCATCTTCCCCGCTGTTATATCAATTAAAGGCATAGCTTTACCGGGAATAGCAATGTTCCCCTGTCGATCTTTAATTTCCAGCGCCACACCACCTACGCTGCCGTGTACGTAAAAGAAAGTCCCATCGGCATCACCATCAAAAGTAACCTGAAACTGACGCCAGTCGGGTTTTCCCGGTCGTTCGGTTACGCATTTTACTAACCGAATGGTGAATGGCCGATCGTGCGATGTGTTAAGATGTAGCACCTCTGCTGTTGACATGGCACCCATGTCGACGGTTTGTCTCTGACTGTCGACGGCAATCGCACAGGCAGTATCCACAATGCTACCCTGCATGTTGACCCGGCCTTGCCCCTGCTGGGTTAAGGCGGTTGCTGCCTGACATAGCACCAGGGAAAACAGGCAAATAAACGTGGCCAGTCCGATCTTTTTCATACGCATGGCGGTAATAATATCCGTGATGGTGCGTCAGAACATGCATGTGGGGAGCCCACATGCATGATGAAAAACGGAGAACGTTAAAGGGATGGCCTGTTAGTTATAAGCCAGAGTGAAGTCCGCTACGGATTGGAATTCACCCTCGGTGATCACCGCAGTGTCACCGCTGTCGCCCTGAACGTAGGCGGCAAAATTGAGGGAGTTGTTGCCGTCCTGCAGGATCTGCTCTTTGGTCGGCTGCCCCAGCTTGATGACCGCACCGGAGCCATCGGTGATGGCGATGCTGGCGCCTGAGGCGGAGCCGGTAATACCGAGCAGGCCGTTGCCTGACTGAGACTCCATGCCGGTAAAGGTCAGCGCGACTTTATTTTTTGTGGCCGGTGTGCCGAAGGAGCAGTTTTCCAGCGCGACGCTAAAGTTACGCGGCGTAGATTTACCGCCGTCTTTCAGGGCAACTTTAGAGATCTGGCCCAGCTCGACGGATTGATCGATAGAATCCGGGCTGATGGAGCACGGGGCATCGATAATGGCTCCCTTAAACGTCACCTTGCCGTGACCCTGATCGGCAGCCTGCGCCACGGATGTGCAACCTAACACGATCATTGCGGCGAGAAGAGTTTTATTCAGGTTCATTGATATACATCCTTATATAAGTTATTCATTGATGAATGATAAGGTCTGGGCAGCAAACAAGACATGCTCAGAAGCATAATGGAACCATTCAGTCCTTAATAAGTTCGCATTTGCAGAAAATTCATGAAAAGAACGGTTCCTTATTGCGCGTCAACACTGATGCGCATGACAGAAAAGCCATCTTCTGTCGGGGGTATTCTCGCAAAATTCATATGCGTCGAGAAGGAATTTTGTCATTTCCTAATATAATTAAAACATAACTCCAGGCTGGGCGGCGTTAAGGATTTCATGAGATATTTATAATCGAAAAAAGCTTCTTCTCGATATGTTGAACTGCCTTTTATTTCGCTATTGGTTGAAACGGTTAGTCCCTGCACTTACTACTTTTTCCAGAAAATGTTCAGTTTGTTCGCGTGTGCCAGGGGAGATGCCGATCGGCGGGGCGTGTGGAATCACCGCTCTCAGGCCGGTAACGACGCACGTGGACGTCGCCATGCGTCGACCAGCATCGGCCAGCTTGTCTGCGGGCTGTCGGCCAGGCTGCGCAGACCAAAACTGTGGCCGGCTGGTTTAAAAAAGCGCGCGTCAACAGGAACCTGTGCTGCGCGCAATGCGTTAAAAAACGCCAGACGCTTATCCAGCGAGGCGATGGCATCGTCAACGGCGTGGAGCCGCCGCGCCGGTGGGGAGCAAAATGGACGCGTTCTGCCAGGGGCACGGCGTCAGGCGTCAGCGCGATCCCGCAGGCGCCGGGCCGCCGCGCATGCTGATGAGTGGAGAGAGTAAAATCAGCGGATTGGGATGGGCGCGGTATTGCGCGATGGGGTCGTGGAGCGGGCTGACAGGCTTAGCAAAGCGCGTTGGGTCCATCCTGCTGCCCCTCATCCGGCAGACGTGGGACCATTCCCACCAGCCTGAAGTCCATCGCCGTAAAGAGGGCTACCCAGCTGCTGCTCTCGCGATCGATCATGATGCGTTCTTAACCGCCGTCGGGGCAACCAGCAGCGTGACCCCGTTATCCGCAGGGGACATCACGGGGCGATTTCCGCTCAGCGCTCGCCCAGGCCGCGCGATCCCAAGGGCACGGCCGGGCTTCTCAAGGATCCGCGGTGAGGCGTGAGACTCGCTGGCACCGGAAGCTTCATCGCCGGGAGAGAGGGAGAGGATAGCCGCTTTTATAGCGTCTCCGGATACTGAATCCACGGGGAAGCCCACCCTTAATTACGGGCGGAGCAGCGCCATTCTTTCACTGCGCGACGCGTTTGCTCCCGCGGTCAAATCGTGCCGCCCGGTCAGTTCAGGGCGGCGAGAGGCGCAATTCATCGTAGCTGACTATCACGTGCTGCTGATAAGCCGGACGTTCGCACAGGCGGGCGTAATACTCTGCCAGCGCGGGCAGCGGCGCGCGGGGCATATCCAGATCGTAGTAACGATACAGCAGTGAGCCAAACGGGATATCCGCCAGCGTGAGCGCATCGCCGGCCAGATAATCATGCTGCTGCAACTGCGCATCGGCAATCGCCAGCAGTCTGCTCAGCTGATCAATGGCCTGATTCAGGGCGGTAAGATTGCGGTCGGCGGCGGGTACCCGCACCAGCTGCCAGAAAATCGGTGCGGTAAAGCGCAGAGAAACGCTCACTTTGGCCCATTCAGCCCACATATCTATCCGGGTTCGCGTCGCCAGATCTGCCGGCCAGAAGGGAGCCTGACCATAGCGATTGGCGAGATAGCGATTAATGGCCGCCGACTCGAACAGTGGCGGCGCCTCGCCGTCTTTCAACACCGGTACCAGACCATTTGGATTCATTGCCAGAAACGCGGGCGTGTCGTTGCCGCCAAAACGGTGGCCCACATCGTAACGGGTTACCGGCAGATTGAGTTCCGCCAGGCACCACATGACGGCCTGCACGTTCGATGAGGTGCGGCGTCCCCAAACTTCCATCATACGATATCCTTCCAATCACGTGGTCAATGGTATGTTGACAGCATAGCGTCATTGGCGGTCGGTAGGGTATTTCTGTACAGAGATTCGTGCTGCCGTGCGATCGTCTATCTTTACTGAACGATAATTTCATGGAGACAGGCATGTCGCGCACGGGAAAAGTGGTGGGCTGGACGGCGGGTGGCGTGGGAGTCATCCTGGTGGTGGTGGCGGTGATTATCGCGACTTTTGACTGGAATTGCCTGAAGCCGATGATCAATAAGAAAGTGTCAGCTGAGCTGAACCGACCCTTCGCCATTCGCGGCGACTTAGGCGTCCACTGGGCACGGCAGCGCGATGAACCGGGCTGGCGCAGCTGGGTGCCCTGGCCATACGTGCACGCCGAGGATATTGTGCTGGGCAACCCTGCGGCCATCCCGCAGGTGACCATGGTACACCTGCAGCGGGTGGAAGCTACGCTTGCGCCGCTGGCGCTACTGGGAAAACAGGTTTATCTGCCGTGGATCAAGCTGGTTCAGCCCGATGCGCAGCTGATTCAAACCGCCGGGAAACAGAATAACTGGACCTTTACCCTGGCTGACAGTCCGGAAGAGGGCGACAGTACGCCGTCGGCGTGGACCTTCCGGCTGGATAACGTGATGTTCGATCGCGGGCGGATCCGCTATCGCGATGCGATCAATCAGGCTGATGTGACCATTCGGATCGATCCGCTGGGGAAACCGGTGCCCTTTGCGCAGCTGGCCGGTGGGGAAAGTCACGACGGCCGCGCCGGGGACTTCGTGTTTGGCTGGCTGGCGGAAGGTACCTGGCAGCGCGCGCGGTTGAACGGTGAGGGAAAAGTGGGCGGTATGCTGGCGTTACGCAGCAGCAGCACGCCGTTTCCGCTGCAGGCGGATATCCGTAATGGCGCGACCCGGGTAAGGCTGGCCGGGACGCTCACCGATCCGCTGAACTTAGGCGGGCTGGACCTGCGCCTGCGCTTCTCCGGCGACACGCTGGCTGACCTCTTCGATCTTACCGGCGTGCTCCTGCCGGATACGCCGCCGTACGCCACGGACGGTCGGCTGAGCGCGCGCTTAAACGCGCCGGGCGGCATGCGCTTTCGTTATCAAGATTTCAATGGCCACATTGGTGATAGCGACATCCACGGTACGCTGACCTGGACTCAGGCGAAGCCGCGTCCGCGGCTGCAGGGTGAGCTGACATCGCAGCAGCTGCGGATGGCGGACCTGGGGCCTCTGATTGGTGTGGATTCCGGTAAGGGCAGTGAGAAAACGGCGCGGGCAAAGGCCGCGCGCGGCGATGCCTCAACCCAGCCCGCCGACCGCGTGTTACCGCATGACCGGTTCGATACCCGCAGCTGGGACACAATGGATGCCGACGTGACGTTTCGCGGTAAACGCATTGAGCATGGCGAGCGGCTGCCCATTGGCGACTTGTACACGCATCTGATGATGAAGGCCGGGGTACTGCGGCTGGATCCGCTGCGTTTTGCACTGGCGGGGGGAACGCTGAATGCCAGCATTCGGCTGGAGGGCGACCGCTCGCCGATGCGCGGCCGCGCCGATCTGCACGCGCGCAACCTGAGGCTGAAGCAGCTGTTTGCCGACGTCTCGGCGATGCAGAGCAGCCTCGGTCAGCTTAACGGCGATGCTACCCTGAGCGGCAGCGGTAATTCGGTGGCCGACCTGCTGGCGACCAGCAATGGCGATCTGAAGCTGCTGATGAATGATGGCCTGATTAGCCGCAGCCTGATGGAGATTGTCGGGCTGAACGTGGGGAACTATATCGTCGGCAAACTGTTCGGCGATGATGAGGTAAAAATTAATTGCGCAGCGGTGGATCTCGACGTGCGAAACGGTCTGGCCAGCAGTCGGCTTTTCGTGCTGGATACCGAAAACGCGTTGATCAACATTACCGGTACCGCTAACTTTGCGAACGAGCGACTGGATCTGTCGATCAATCCGGAGAGCAAGGGTATCCGCATTCTGACCCTGCGCTCGCCGCTGTACGTTCGCGGCACCTTTAAGAACCCGGATGCCGGGGTGAAAACCGGTCCGCTGCTTGCACGCGGCGCGGCGGCGGTGGCGCTGGGCGCGGTGGTGGCGCCGGCGGCGGCCCTGCTGGCGCTGATCTCCCCCAGTGAGGGCGACAACAATCAGTGCACCAACGTGCTGAAGCAGGGCAAGGACCGGCGCTAATCCGCCGGTCCACGGCTCAATACAGCGTCTGGTGCCGGGTCTCTTTACACAACAGCAGCGCAATCAGCGTCAGGCTGGCCATGGCCACCAGGTAGAGTCCTACGGCGGTCAGCCCGTAGTGGCTGTTCAGCCAGGTGGCGATATAGGGGGCCACGGAGGCGCCCAGAATCGATGATAAATTGTAGGAGAACGACGCACCGGTGTAGCGCACTTCGGTCGGAAACAGCTCCGGCAGCAGGGCGCCCATCGGACCAAACGTCAGCCCCATTACGCTCAGGCCCACCAGCAGGAACAGCATAACCACCAGCTGGCTGCCGGAGCCGAGCAGGAGCGGAAACAGCAGGCCGAAGGCGATAATCATCAGCGTTACGGTGATCATTGTTTTGCGGCGGCCGAAGCGATCGGCCAGCAGACCGGCCACCGGTACCATCACGCCAAAGCCAATTACCGCGACCATCAGCATCCACAAAAAGCTGTTGCGCGAAAAACCGAGCCCGGCGGGCGCCGGCGCGGTGCCGTAGCTCATTGAATAGACGGTCATGATATAGAACAGGGTGTAGGTCGCCAGCATGATAAAAGTGCCGAGCACGGTGGGTTTGATATGGTGCTTCAGCAGCGCACCCATCGGTACCCGCACCTGTTTATTTTCTTTCTGCACCTTGGCGAACACCGGCGTTTCATGCAGTGAGACGCGAACGTAAAGGCCCACAATCACCAGCGCCGCTGACAAAATAAACGGCACGCGCCAGCCCCAGCTCATAAACTGATCGTCCGTCAGCAGCCAGGAGAGCAGCAGAAAGGTACCGTTGGCAAAAAAGAAGCCGATCGGTGCGCCCAGCTGTGGAAATGAGCCGTACAGCGCACGCTTTTTCGCCGGGGCATTTTCCGTGGCCAGCAGCGCCGCGCCGCCCCACTCGCCGCCGAGCCCGAGGCCCTGACCAAAGCGCGCCAGCGCCAGCAGCAGCGGTGCCCAGACGCCAATGGTCGCGTAGCCCGGCAGCAGGCCGATCACTACGGTAGAGACGCCCATGGTCAACAGCGAGGCAACCAGCGTCACCTTCCGGCCAACGCGGTCACCGAAGTGGCCAAACAGGGCGGAGCCGATCGGGCGGGCGACAAAGGCGATAGCGAAGGTGGCCAGCGACTGCAGCGTGGCGACGGTCGCATCCCCCTGCGGAAAGAAGATGTGCGGAAATACAATGACCGCCGCGGTGGCATAGATATAGAAATCAAAAAACTCAATGGCGGTGCCGACCAGCGAAGCAATCACCACTTTACCGCGTGAATTTACCGGCGTGGCGTCCTGCTCATGTTCGGATGGGGCTGTGAGGGTGGCTTGCATAACTGTTTCTTATTTGTAAATAAACATAAACAGGCATCTTACGCAGTGAAAATGGTGGGTTCAATGGCGAAAAGGCGGTCGTCAGTCGGGAAGAGGCGGGGAAAAGTCGATAATTTCCGTCAGTGGTTTATTTATGGAGAATGGCAGTGCGAATAGCGAGTTTTATGGCGATAACCACTGCAAAATGACAAAATAAAAGTGTTATCCCGGCTGAATATCCTGTTTTTAGTCTATTATCTGCCCAGCGGGCAGTTTTTTCTGCCAAAATGCGTCGGAGACTCAGGCCACCTCCCTGTGGCCTGATGGCTCAACCGTGATGATCGTCGGGCGCGTGCACTTCGCGATCGCCTTTATATTTCGCGGTGGCTATCCACGCGGCGCAAAACAGCGTCAGGCGAGCGAAGAAGTAAAAAAACGCCATCAGGCCGAGCACTGAGCCAAAGGCCGCGCCGGAGGGCGAGCTGGCCAGCTTCGGCAGGGTCAGCGTCATGATAAATTTGATCACTTCGAAACCGATCGCGGCGAGGAGCGTACCGCGCAGCAGCGCCTTCCTGCGCGGTTTGTGCCGCGGAAGTATCCAAAAAATCCATAAAAAAAGCAGATAGTTGGCGCTAATGGAGATGGTCAGCGCAATCAGCGTCATCGCCGGACGCAGCCAGTCTATGTCCTGTAACCCCAGCGCGTTGACAATCGCCGCCTGCGCCGAACCGGCCACGGAGGTCAGGGCGAGGGTGATAATCAGCGCCAGCATCAGGCCGGTGAGTGAGACAAAGTCGCGCAGATAACGCTTCCAGATCGGTTCCAGATCGTCGGGGGCCCGCTCCCAGACGTCGCGCGACTGGGCGCGGATCGCTTCCCGCAGATTACCCATCCAGTTAATTCCGGAGTAGAGCGCAATGGCCAGGCCGGTCAGGCCGACGGTGGTGCGCTGCTGTACAGCGGTATTGACCGTGCTTTTCAGCGTGTTGGCCAGCCCCGGATCGCTGATGCTGCTCACGATCTTATTGATAAGCTCCGTCAGCAGAGACTCATTGGAGGCGAGAATAAAGCCGACCGCCGCAAACGATACCATCAGGATCGGAATCAGCGACAGAAACGAAAAGTAGGTAATGGCGGCACCAAACTGACTACCCAGCCGATCATTAAACCGGTTCACCGCCCGAATAAAGTGCGCCACCGCCGGTATGGCCTGGAACCAGCTGATAAAGCGCGACAGCAGGGTAATGGAGTGGTCTACCTGTTTGACGCCGGTTTTGATAGTGATCAGCGGTTGCTCCGCCGGGTGTTTCTCCGGGTGATTGTCCGTCATGAACTCTGTGCATCCTGTTTTGCGAAGGTAAAAAAAGTATAGTCGTTCTGCCTCGATCAGACGCGCAGCGTGCCGTCGATTACCGTGACGCAGCGGCCGCCAACCCAGATCGCGTCATCGCGAAAGCGCACCTGCACCAGGCCTGCGCGCTGCAGGCGGGTCCCCTGGCGCACGCGATAATCCCGTGTCTTACCCTGCGCCGCCAGCCAGCGCGCCAGGCAGGCGTTAGCGCTGCCGGTGACCGGATCTTCAACTCGCTCGCCGGCCTCCATCAGCAGCGCACGCACTTCGTAATCCGCCTCACCTCCGGCGTGCGGGCCAAACAGCGCCACGCCATCAGCACAGGCCGCCTGCTGTAGTCCGCTCAGCGTTACGCTGTCGAGCTCCGCGGCCAGCACCGCGCTGGCGCTGGGCAGCGGTACCAATAGCCAGCGGATCCCCATGTCCACCCTGCAGGCGTGCCCGGTACCCGGCACCGCGTCGAGCCGGGCGTCATGGAAAGGCATCAGGCTGGCGGGCGGAGCGGCAAACGCCAGCGATCCGTCGCCATCAGCGCGAATGGTCACCAGCCCAATGCCGCACTGCTGCACCAGCCGGCCCGGCTGTCGGGGGCGCAGTCCCGACTCCAGCAGCGCGTGCGCGCTACCCAGCGTCGGATGGCCGGCAAACGGCAGTTCACCACCCGGCGTAAAAATACGCAGGGAATAGTCGGCGTCCGGGTGGCTGGCGGGCAGCACGAAGGTGGTTTCCGACAGGTGGGTCCAGCGGGCGATTGCCGCCATCTGGCTATCACTCAGTCCGTCGGCCTGCAGCACGACTGCCAGCGGGTTGCCGCGCAGTGGTTCAGCGGTAAAAACATCCACTTGTTTAAACGTGCGTGGGCTCATTTTGGGCTCCTGAGAGTCAACATTTCGCTGGCCAGCTGGCCCGTGCGGCGAATGGCGGCAACATAGCGTTCATCGAACGGATAGCAGCAGGACAGACGCAAAGCGTGCCTGCCGCGTTCGCTCAGGGTATACAGCGCGCCCGGTGTGACACAAATTTTTTCCGCCAGCAGCCGGTGAAACAGGGCAACGGTGTCGATGCCGGAAGGGAGCTCTACCCAAAAAACAAAGCCGCCGGTCGGCAGGGTGGCGCGGGTGCCATGCGGAAAGTGGCGGGCAATCAGCCCCCGCGCCTCGTCCAGCTGGCGCGCGTAGCGCAATCGCAGTCGGCGCAAATGATGATCGTAACCGCCACCGATCAGAAATTCCGCCAGCGCCTCGGAGAGCAGTGCGGACTCGCTCATGGAAGACACACTCTTTAACTGGGCCAGCTGTTCAGCAAAGCGACCGGCGGCGATCCAGCCCAGCCGGTAATCAGGCGCAAGCGTTTTGGTGTAGCTGGCGCAGTACAGCACCCAGCCGCCGCGATCGAAACTTTTTACCGCCGGCGACAGCGGCTGACGGAATTGCAACTCACCGTAAAGTCCGTCCTCTATCAGAGGTACCTGCCACTGATTCACCAGCGCGGCAAGGCGCTGCTTATGTGCCAGCGGCATGGTAAAGCCCAGCGGATTTTGTACCGTCGGCATGGCAATTATCGCCCGCAGCCGGCCTTCGCGCAGCAGCAGCTCCAGCGCATCCAGCGCGATACCCTGCTCGGGATCGGTGGGGATCTCCACGGCCTTTAGCCCCAGGCTGGACAGCAGCGGGAACAGATAAAAATAGGTTGGACTCTCCACGCCGACGCTGTCACCCGGCGCGGTAACGGCGCGCAGCGCCAGTTGTAGGGCCTCCATGCAGCCGTGGGTCAGGGTGATATCGTCGCCGCACAGCGTCATGCCCAGCTGGGCGGCCCGCCGGGCGATTTCGCCGCGCAGCGCCGCACTGCCCGGTGGCAGCGCGTAGCGGCCGGTGAGCGCCGGATGGCGGCGCAGGATCCCCGCGGTGATCCGCGCCAGTTTTACCACTGGATAAAAGTCGCTGTTCTGCGGGCAGGCAAGCGAAATATTGGTGTAGTCCGGATGATTCTGCGCCGCGAAAACGGCCGCGATCAAATCCCGATGTTCACTGCCCGGAACGCTGACCTGTGGGCGCTGTGCGGGGCGGGTGCTGAGGGATGGCAGCACGCCGCGCACGTAATAGCCGGACTGCGGACGCGCCTCAATCAGCTCGCGGTTCTCTAACAGTCGGTAGGCGGCCAGCACGGTATTCACGCTGAGCTGCTGCTGAGCGGCGCACTGACGCACTGCCGGCAGGCGACTGCCTGGCGGTAGCGTGCCCTGATGAATGGCGGCGGACAGTGCATCGGCCAGCTGTTGATAGCGGGTGCGATCGCGGGACGAGGTCGGGGGCACAGTGGTTCCTTAAAAAAGAGGGTACAGTTTGTAAAAAACAAAATTGTTACCTTAACAATATTATTTTTTTGTCACTGTTTCCATTTCATCGCGCGCAGTAGCCTGAGCGTCTCATTATTGCCAAGGAGTGCCACGATGTTAGATCCCTCATTTTTCAGTTATGTCACGGTGATGTCCATCACCCCCGGACCGAACAACCTGCTGTTAGCCAGCTCCGGCGTTAACTACGGTCTCCGGCGCACGCTGCCGATGATGCTGGGAATTGTGGTTGGCTGCGCTGTCCAGACGCTGCTTATCTGGCGCGTGCTTGATGAGCTGCTGCGCTGGATGGAGAGCCTGCGCCTGCCGCTGACGCTGGTTGGCGGTGGCTACCTGCTGTGGCTGGCGTGGAAGCTGTTTCGCGCCGGCGCACCCGCGGCGTGCGCGTCGGGCCGACCCATGACGCTGACCGGTGCGGCGCTGTTTCAGCTGGTCAATCCGAAGGCGTGGCTGATGTGTAGCAATGTGGCGCTGCTCTATGCCGCCCACGGCGTCTGGTCGGTGATCGTCGGGTTTTCGCTGGTAAACTTTCCCTGCATCTTTATCTGGGCGCTGATGGGCGATCGGTTGGGGCGCCATCTGCAGGTAGCGTGGAAGCGGCGGGCATTTAACACGGTGATGGCGCTGATGCTGGTGGCCACCACTCTGTGGATGATGCTGAGCGCGCTGGTCTGATGCTGCGGCATAAAAAAGGGCCAGCAAGCTGGCCCTGAGGGGATAAGGCAGGATTACTGCGCGGCGCTCTGGGCGGCTGGCGTAGCCGCCGGCGCGCCGGCGTCGTCATTGGCGGCCTGCATCGGCTGGTAGTCCAGCTGCAGCACGCGGCTGGTTTCGGCCAGTTCGTGCTCGGTGGCGGCCACGTTACCGTTCAGCTTGGTGCCATAAGACGGAATAATGGTTTTCAGCTTGCTCTGCCATGCCGGCGTCTGCACCTGGTCTTTAAACACTTTTTCCATCAGGTGCAACATGATCGGGGCGGCGGTGGAGGCACCCGGTGAGGCGCCCAGCAGCGCGGACATGGTGCCATCTTCTGACGCTACAACCTCGGTACCCAGCTTCAGTACGCCGCCTTTTTCCGCGTCTTTCTCGATGATCTGCACGCGCTGGCCGGCGTGAATCAGGCGCCAGTCCTCTTTCTTCGCGTCCGGGAAGTACTCCTGCAGCGCGGCGAAGCGGTCGTCGTCAGACAGCATCACCTGGCTTATCAGGTATTTCACCAGGTCGAAGTTGTCCAGGCCCACGTGTACCATCGGCATCAGGTTGCTGGTGGTTATCGAGCCAAACATATCCCACAGCGAACCGTTTTTCAGGTACTTCGTGGAGAAGGTGGCGAACGGGCCAAATAGCAGAACCTGTTTGCCATCCAGTACGCGGGTATCCAGGTGCGGAACCGACATCGGCGGCGCGCCAACGGAGGCTTTACCGTAGACTTTCGCCAGGTGACGTTTCACCACTTCCGGGTTTTCCGTCACGAGGAATTCGCCGCCCACCGGGAAGCCAGCATATTTTTTCGATTCCGGAATGCCCGTTTTCTGCAGCAGCGGCAGGGCCGCACCGCCGGCGCCGATAAAGACGTATTTCGCCTTAATCACGCTGTCACTGTCGTTTTTCAGATCGTGAACGGTGACGCTCCAGCTGCCATCGTCATTGCGCGTCAGGTCGCGCACTTCATGGCCGGTTTGCAGGCTAAAGTTGTCGCGCTTTTGAAGCGCAGACACCAGCTGACGGGTGATTTCCCCGTAGTTTACGTCGGTACCGATGGTAATGTGGGTGGCCGCCACTTTCTGCTGCGGATCGCGCCCTTCCATGACCAGCGGTACCCACTTTTTAATCTGCTCGGGATCGTCACTGAATTCCATACCGCGGAACAGGGTGCTGGCCTGCAGGGCCGCGTAGCGTTTTTTCAGGAAGTTAACGTTCTCATCACCCCACACGAAGCTCATGTGCGGCACGCTGTTGATAAAGCTGTGCGGGTTGGTCAGCACGTTACGCTCGACCTGATGCGCCCAGAACTGGCGAGAGACCTGGAAGGCTTCGTTGATTTCGACCGCTTTTTTGATGGTGACGGTACCGTCTTCTTTTTCCGGCGTGTAGTTCATTTCCATCAGCGCGGAGTGGCCGGTGCCGGCGTTGTTCCAGCCGTTAGAACTCTCTTCTGCTACGGCATCAAGACGCTCGACCATGCCGATACGCCAGTCAGGCTCCAGCTCTTGCAGGTAGGTGCCGAGCGTGGCACTCATGATACCGCCGCCAATTAGCAGGACATCGACGTTTTTTTCCTGTTCGGCCATGGCCTGTTTGCTGAAGCCGACGGCATTCATACAGAGGGCCAATAGAACTGCGATCTTGCGCATGTGGCGATTTCTCCAGTGTTTTCATGCAACATGGTTTGCAGGTGAAGCAGGTACGCCTCTGACGGGCCATTCTCTGCTTCAATACAAGCGATACGGGTACTCACAACAACACCCACGGCGGACGCGGGTTAACTGCATGTTATACATGCGGCGGGGAATATAACATTTCGATAATAGAAATAAAAAAATGTTGAGCTTTTGTAACTTTTTTAAGTGTTTTTTTCTCACTTGCCGGTCCGTACCGGCTATCCGATGTCACAATCACCCGGTTTGTTTAGCTTTGGTGTAGGCCCTGAGCACTATGCTGGCGGCAGATTTTCTTCAGGAGCATCCCCTTGGACAGTTATCGACCCCGTAAAAACGTCTGAGGCAGGCCAGTCTGATATTGCCTGCCATACCGGCTGGGCAATGTCGTCATCGCAGTACCGATACGCATTCCCGATACAGATCACATCCCCTCATGCAGGAGCGGGCTATGCGTCACTGTTTTCTCTTTCACAGCTTGTTCCCTCCGGGCGGCGCGCCGCGTTAATCGTGGATTGTGTCCCGGCGTGCCTGTGCACGCCCGTTATTGCTCAGGCGCTGCGGCGCCGCAACGGAGGGCCTGAATATGGCTTGGACTCCCTTTATCGCGCATCTGGCGCTGGCGCTGCTGCTCGGCGCCCTGATTGGTGCTGAACGTCAGTGGCGTCAGCGTATTGCCGGATTACGTACGAATGCGCTGGTCGCTACCGGCGCGGCGATGTTTATTCTCAGCTCGGTCAGCACCTCACCGGACAGCCCGGGCCGCATTGCGGCGCAGGTGGTGTCGGGGATCGGTTTCCTTGGTGCGGGGGTGATCATGCGTCAGGGCATGACCATCAGCGGTTTGAATACCGCCGCCACGCTGTGGTGCTCGGCCGCCGTTGGCGTGCTTTGCGGACTGGGGCAGTTTGCCAATGCGCTGGTAGCAACGCTGGTACTGCTGTGTGCCAACGTGCTGCTGCGTGAGGCCGCCGCGCGCATTAGCCTGCAGCCAAAAGCACCGGACTGCGAAGCCGAACAGCGTTATCGCCTGCAGATTGTCTGCGGTGGCCAGGATGAAATACTGGTGCGTACGCTGATTTTACAGGCAATCAACGGCGCACCGCTGCGGCTGCAGGGGTTGAACAGCGCCGACACCGCCGATCCCTGCCGGATGGAAGTCAGCGCTGACATTCTTGCGTTACCGGCGGCGCAGCGAGAGATAGAGCACATTGTTTGCCGCATCAGCCTGGAAAAAAGCGTCAGCGCGGTGAACTGGCGCGTGCTGTGTGAATAAGGAGCAAGGGATGAAAAAGATCGATATCTACGGCGTGATCATTCTGTTTTTCATTGGCGTGGTGATCCTCAGTAATGGCCTGCTGATGATTCTGGCAGACCACCCCTGAGCGGTGCTGGCGCTACTGAATGCGGAAGTAGCGGCGCCAGATAAAGCGAATCAGCGTGTACTCCAGCGCGCCCAGCAGCAGAAACCACAGGCAGAATACCAGCGTGTACATTTGGCTGAGGTCGCTGAAGTGAAACAGGTCCATCAGCCGGCGGGTCAGGGTCAGGCTAAACTGGGGCGCGGGCAGCAGCAGCGCCGATAAAAACCCCAGCATCAGCGTCCACATCGGGAACAGCAGGGTGTCGAAATGACTCTTCATGGTGATCGCTTCCTCTTGTCAGCCGGCATTGTCCGGGAAATGCGCCGCGGCGGCAAGGGAGGGCGCCAGCCGGGGCGGGGCGTGCGCACCTAAAAAGTCGACAAAGCTGCGGCGTTTAGCGCTGGCGTGGTGATCCTGATGCCACAGCAGATGAATTGGCCGGGCGGCGGGCAGCGCGTGATCGAGCAGGCGTACCAGTCGCCCGGCGGCAATGTCCTCTGCCAGCAGGACCAGCGGCTGCAAGATCAGTCCCGCTCCGGCCAGCGCCGCCTGGCGCAGTGCCTGACCGTCGTTACAGTCGAAAGTGGTGGTGTCGGGCCACAGCGGTATTTCTCCCAGGCGCCAGGCATTGCGTTTGTTCCACAGCAGATTGCCCAGGCAGCGGTGGCCGGGCAGATCGCCGGGCTGCCGCGGCGTGCCGTGCTGTGCCAGGTAGTGCGGCGTGGCGCAAATCACCATCTGATACTCACCGAGATAGCATGCCACCAGTGGGCTGTCTATCGGCAGATCGCCGATGCGGATCGCCAGATCAAACCCCTCGGCAATCAGATCAACGTAGCGATCGCTCAGGGTCAGTTCAATACGCACATCGGGCCAACTCTGCTGATACTGGGCGGCCAGCGAGGCAATCAGCGTACTGCCCAGGGTGGTGGGGGCCGACAGGCGCAGGCAGCCAGAGGGGAAGCGCTTCAGTGCGTCTACGCGTCCGCGCGCCCATTGCAGGCGTGACAGGATGTGTTTGGCTTCCGTATACCAAAGCTGACCGGCTTCGGTCAGGTGCTGGCGACGGGTATTACGCTCCAGCAGGCGCACGCCCAGCTCGCGCTCCATCTGTCGCACGTGTTTGCCGACCATCACCGCGGTCATCTCCAGCTGTCTGGCAGCGGCGCTAAAGCTGCCGCCTTCTACGGCAGCAACAAACGCTGCCAGCGCCCGCAAATTATCCATGATTGCAAACTCCAGGTTTCAGGTGATGGAAATTATGGCCGGTTTTTCACCGGATTGCGTTAGCGGATGATGGTGATTCCGTTCACTGAGGAGAACCGTATGAAAATTTTAGTGGTGGGTGCCGCCGGCACCGTGGGGCAGGGCGTCGTTACTGAACTGGCGCGCGATCATGACATCATCAGCGCAGGGCGTACGTCGGGAGATTTACAGGTTGATTTAACCCGCGATGAGAGTGTGGAGGCGCTGTTTCGCGCCGTCGGCGCGGTGGACGCGGTGATTGCCGCGACCGGCAACGTCCACTTTGGCGATCTGCGGGCGATGACGCCGGCGCAGTTCACGCTGGGGCTGAATGATAAGCTGATGGGACAGGTTCGCCTGGTCCTGATCGGCCAGCATTATGTTAACGCCGGCGGCTCCTTTACGTTAACCAGCGGCATTCTCGCTCAGCAACCCATTGCTCAGGGCGTGAGTGCAATGGCGGTCAATCGCGCGCTGGAGGGCTTTGTCGAAGCGGCAGCGAACGAGCTTCCGCGTCAGCGGATTAACGCCGTCAGTCCAACGGTGCTGACCGAAGCGCTGGAGCATTATGGTCCGTACTTCCCCGGCTTTGAGAGCGCGGCGGCCAGTCGGGTGGCGCTGGCCTATCGCCGGAGCGTGCAGGGCATCCAGAGCGGGCAGGTGTATCGGGTATGGTAACGCAGCGCGGCATCAGGCCGCGCGTTTTTGCAGCGCTTTTAGCTGAGGGTAATAATTATAGCCTTGGCTATAATTAACTGCATGATTTTAAACTCTTTTTTATTTCTCTTTTTTATGCCAGGATACGCTCCCTTAACGCATTTGGCCCCGTTCAGCTTTCCTTTCTGCGCATTTCAGAGGAAAAGGGGGAGATATCAGGCACATGTATGACCTTCTACGCGACCTTAATTCTGGCTTTTGGCATGTCGATGGACGCTTTCGCCGCGGCGATCGGTAAAGGCGCGGCGCTGCACCGGCCATCGGTGAAAGAAGCGCTGCGCACCGGCATCATTTTCGGCTGCATTGAAGCGATCACCCCGCTGATCGGCTGGGGCATTGGCCTCGCGGCCAGCCAGTTTGTTATGCAGTGGGATCACTGGGTGGCGTTTACGCTGCTGTTCGTGCTTGGCGTGCGCATGATCGTCGAAGGTTTCCGCAAAGACGACAGTGAGCCGGCAGAGGCGCCGCGCCGTCACGGATTCTGGCTGCTGGCCACGACTGCGGTTGCGACCAGCCTGGATGCGATGGCCGTCGGCGTCGGGCTGGCGTTTTTGCAGGTCAATATTGTCACGACCGCGCTGACCATTGGCGCGGCCACTACCCTGATGGCCGCCGCCGGTATCCTGCTGGGCCGCTTTCTCGGCGCGGCGGTGGGCAAGTGGGCGGAAATTGTCGGCGGAGTAGTGCTGATTGGCATCGGCGGATCGATCCTGGTCGAACATCTTGGTCTGCTGGCCGGCTAAGCACACCGGTGGCATCTGCCGCCGACGGCGTCCGGTCTCCACTGGCAGCGGGCCCGATCGCCGCGTTCGGCTGCCGTCTCCCTCGCCGTCCTGACGCGCGGCCGTTTTTTCGCTGCGCTGTATCACCCACAGCGGCCCCTACCCCTCCCGTCTGCCATGCACTATGCTGAGGCTTTTCCCCGCATCTGGATGGATAATGTTTCGCCGTATTGAAAAAATGATCGATCTGTTCGCGCCCGCGCCGGGCGAGGAGCCGCCGGCGCGGTTGAGCGGCTTCTACCTGTTTTTTCTGCGGCAGGTCTGGCCGAGCTTTGCGCTGCTACTCGGCGTCGGGCTGGTGGTGGCGCTGATCGAAGTGTCGCTGTTTGGCTATCTGAGCCGGATTATCGATCTGGTTAACGGCACCTCCGGCGCGCGGCTGTTTGCCGATCACGGCGGAGAGCTGCTCGCGATGCTCGCGGTGGCGCTGATTCTGCGCCCGCTGTTTACCGGCCTGCATGATGTGCTGGTCCATCAAACCATTAACCCGGGGATGACCGGGCTGATCCGCTGGCAAAATCACAGCCGGATACTGCAGCAGAGCCTGTCATTTTTTCAGCGCGATTTCTCCGGGCGGATTGCCCAGCGGGTAATGCAGACCGGCCAGGCGCTGCGGGATTCGCTGGTGCAGGCGGTAGACGCCCTGTGGCACGTGCTGGTGTATATCGTCACCTCACTGGTGCTGTTTGCCGATGCCGACTGGCGGCTGGGCCTGCCGCTGCTGGTGTGGCTGGTGGCCTACTGTCTGGCTCTGCGCTATTTCGTGCCGCGCGTCAAAGCGCGTTCGGTGGCGGCGTCGGAAACGCGGTCGCGGCTGATGGGCTGTATCGTGGATGGCTACACCAATATCACTACCCTGAAGCTGTTTGCCCATCGCGACCTGGAGCGGGCTCATGCGCGCGAGGTGATGCAGGAAAATGCCGACCGCGCCAGGGCTTCCGGACGGATGGTGACCGCCATGGACGTGAGCCTCGGCGTATTGAACGGCCTGCTGATCGGCATAACCTGCGGGCTGGCGCTGTGGCTATGGTCGCAGTCGCGGATCAGCGTCGGTGCCATTGCGCTGGCCACCGGGCTGGTGATCCGCATCGTGAATATGTCCGGCTGGATAATGTGGGTGGTGAACGGCATCTTTGAGAATATCGGCACGGTGCAGGACGGGCTGAAGACCCTTACCCAGCCGCTTACCGTCACCGACGCACCGGATGCGGCTCCGCTGGTGGTGCGCGGCGGCGAGATCGGTTTTGAGCGGGTGCGCTTTCACTACGGTGCGGCGCGTCCGGTGATCGACGGCCTGACCCTGACCCTGCGCCCCGGAGAAAAAGTGGGGCTGATTGGCCCCTCCGGCGCGGGGACATCCACGCTGGTGAACCTGCTGCTGCGCCTGTATGACCTTGATGGCGGTCGCATTCTGATCGACGGGCAGGACATCGCCGGCGTCAGCCAGGAGAGCCTGCGCGCGCAGATTGGCATGATCACTCAGGACACCTCGCTGCTGCACCGATCGATTCGCGATAACCTGCTGGTCGGGCGACCGGACGCCGATGGCGCCGCACTGGCACACGCGATCCGCGGTGCGAAAGCGGAGGACTTTATTCCGCATCTGGCGGATGACGCCGGGCGGCGGGGGCTGGCGGCCCACGCTGGCGAGCGGGGGGTAAAACTCTCCGGGGGGCAGCGTCAGCGCATTGCGATTGCGCGCGTGCTGCTGAAAGATGCGCCGATTTTGATTATGGATGAGGCGACCTCGGCGCTGGACTCGGAAGTGGAGGTGGCGATTCAGGAGAGCCTGGAGACGCTGATGGCGGGCAAAACGGTGATTGCTATTGCCCACCGCCTGTCGACCATCGCCAAAATGGACCGGCTGGTGGTGCTGGATCAGGGACGAATCGTCGAAATGGGCAGCCACCGCGAGCTGCTGCAGCAGGGCGGATTATATGCCCGCCTGTGGCAGCATCAGACCGGCGGCTTTGTCGGCGCCAATTAGCCGAGGCGATAGGGCAGGGCGGCGCGCGCTTCGTCGGCCCACGCGCGCACCGCCGGACGCTCCCGGGCGAGAAACGCCTCCACGGCCTGCGCCAGCCCGGGATGGCGCAGCAGATGCCAGGAGTGCGTCAACACCGGCTCGAAGCCCCGCAGCAGCTTGTGTTCCCCCTGCGCCCCGGCGTTAAAGTGCTGGCGCCCGCTGGCGATCGTTGCCTCAATGCCCTGCCAGAAACAGGTTTCAAAGTGCAGGCCATCTACCTCTTCTTTGCAGCCCCAGTAGCGGCCGTAAAAGGTCGCGTCATCCACCAGGCTCCACGCCATGGCCAGCGGGCGCCCGGCCCGTTCAGCGAACACCACGCGGATTGCCTCTGGCATCCGCTCCGCCAGCAGGCTAAAAAATGTCCGGGTTAAATAGGGGGCGCGACCGCGCACCGCATAAGTGTTGGCATAGCAGCGGTAGACCGTATCCCAGTCGGTTTCCTGCGCCTGCGCCACATCAAGCCAGCGGAAGGTGATGCCCTGCTCACGTACCCGCTGACGCTCTTTGCGAATCTGCTTACGCTTGCGCGAGCTGAGCGCGTCGAGAAAATCCTGAAAGTCGCGATAGCCGCGGTTATGCCAGTGATACTGATAGCCTATACGGGACAGCCAGCGTGCCGGCTGCGCGGCCAGCAGGGTATGGGCGGTCGCGTCGATGAAATTGAGGTGTGCGCTCATCAGCTGTCGCTGCGCCAGAAAGTCCGGCAGCGCGGTCAACAGCGCCGCGGCGGCATTGGCGTCACCCAGCAGGCGCGCGCCGCCGATCGGAGAGAACGGTACCGCCCCCAGCCATTTGGGATAGTAGGGGATCCCCGCCTGCTCGCTGGCTTCCGCCCAGCGCTGATCGAACACGTATTCCCCCATTGAGTGTCCTTTCACATAGCCCGGCACGGCCGCGCATAGCCGGCCCTGCGCGTGCCACAGCAGGTGGCAGGGTGCCCAGCCGCTGCGCGGCCCGAGACTGCCGCTCTCCTCCAGCGCGCTGAGAAACGCATGGCGTAGAAAGGGCTGAGGGGAAGGCAGCAGGGCATCCCATTCGGCGGCGGGCAGCGCGCGCAGGTGGGTCAGAGCAGTCAGGGACATGGCGGTTTCCACAGCAGCAGAATGGGAAGAGGCGTAGCGGCCAGGATACGCCGCTGCCGTCAGTGTAAAAAGGATTAAATTTCATCGCAAGCGGCCATCCCCCCTTGCCCTGCCGACGTCGGCTTACGCTATACTGGCGGCCGTGTTGAACTTTGAACGGGACATTATGGAACGCTTCGCCGAAAATCTGATGTACGCTTCGCGCTGGCTGCTGGCGCCGGTCTATATCGGTTTATCTCTGGGGTTACTGGCGCTGGCCATTAAATTCTTCCAGGAAATTTTTCACATTCTGCCGAATATTCTGTCGATCGCTGAGGCAGACCTGATTCTGGTGCTGCTGTCGCTGGTGGATATGACCCTGGTGGGGGGACTGCTGGTGATGGTGATGCTCTCCGGCTATGAGAACTTTGTCTCGCGGCTGGATATTGATGACAGCAAAGAGAAGCTCAGCTGGCTCGGCAAAATGGACTCCGGCTCGCTAAAGAATAAAGTGGCGGCCTCGATCGTTGCCATCTCCTCCATCCACCTGCTGCGGGTGTTTATGGATGCCCGCAATATCGAAGACAACAAGCTGATGTGGTACGTGATCATTCATCTTACCTTTGTGCTGTCGGCGTTTGTGATGGGCTGGCTGGATAAGATGTCCCGGGACAAAGGCACCAAATAACCCTTCGTTTCTGAAACAAGCGGCGTCAGTCTGATGCTCATCGCGTCAGTTGGCCCGCCTTATCTGACAGCTATGCGGGCTGCGTTTTCCTCCCTTTCCTGACCCATTCGCACCCTTGTTGCAGGGGGGGCGGCGTCATGTTTCCGGCGGTGTTGATACCGTGGCTCTTGCACCGCGAGAGTCCGGCGAAGAGGGGTATCAGAGCCGAGACGCTTTACGGTTGCTTTTTTCATCTGGCAAGGCCCCCGGGACCGCGCAGCAGGTTGCTCCTCACTGCTGATGTTCTTTCGCCGTGAATTCCGGCGCCCGCGCGGGGAATCATGGCATCTGCACAATCAGTAGGGCGGCTGAATGCTATCAGTATCGCACGGTGTAGCCGCAGCGTATTCGTAACTCTGGCTAAGGCGATAAGTCAGAACGCAGACGAGCTTACGTGTTTAACTAGTTGAATATGCTTAAAATACCTCTTTTTTCAAAAAGGCTAGCATATATTCTTCTTTATTATATCTTATCGCTAAAAATGATATGTACTTCCAGCGCTGAGAAATACGTGAATATTTAATCTATCTATCTAATTTTTAAAGTTAATTTCATTCCTTCGAAGGAAGGGTATTACGGGCAGACTTTTGGGTGATAAAGAAAAAAGATTACCGTTTCTTTATCATACGGTCGTTTTATTTTGCGTTTTTATGGGCATTAATGGGAAAGGAGAGGGATGAGGCGCGTGCCCGGTTTATACCGGATCACCGAACGTCATCCGATGTGACCCGAAGAAGTTGACGACGTGAGAAATAAGCTCCGCTGAGACGCCTGTCTCCCTATGAAGGGAGATAGGCAGCGTGTAACGTTGGCATGACTGCGACCCATTAAAAATCTACGCTGGCCTTTAACACTACCTCGCGCGGCTCTCCAACGGCCACCCGCAGGTCCCCGCCACTGGACGGATAGTACGTGCTGTCGAACAGATTTTTTACGTTGAGCTGCCAGCCGATCCGGCTCTGCCCCAGCGGCAGGGTCCAGCGCACAAAGGCGTCGGCAACCGTGTAATCATCAAGGTAAAAACCGTTGGCGGCATCACCGGCGCGGCGTCCGACGTAGCGGGCACCAATGCCGGCGCGCAGGTTATCTGCCGCCAGCAGGGACGTGCTGCCAAAATCGCGAGTGAGGAACAGGGCGGCGGTGTGGCGGGCGACGTTGGCCAGCGCGTTACCGTTATTCTCCGGATCCGCGGTTATCCGTGCATCCGTGAGGGCGTAGCTGCCCACCAGGCTTAGCCGCTCGGTGAGCTGGCCCGCCAGATCCAGTTCGATACCCTGCGAACGCACCTTGCCGGCGGTGCGGGTGACCGCTTCACCGGCCACCAGCTCACTGACCATCACGTTCCGCTTCTGGATATCATACAGCGCCAGCGTGCCGGTAATGCCCTGCGCCAGCGCCAGCTTATAGCCGACCTCCCACGCCTGTCCCCGCTCCGGCGGCAGCGCGCCGATCTCTGAGGCAATCGATGAGTTTGGCTTGAAGGATTCGGTGTAGCTGGCGTACAGGCTGGAGAGTGGATTCAGGTTCCACACCACCCCGACGCGCGGTACCAGCTGGCTGTCGCGGCTTTCGGTACGTGTAATAAAGGGCCGCCCCTTACCGGCCATCACCGCGACGCGATCGTAGCGCAGGCCGCCGATCAGCTGCAGATGATCATTCAGGCGCATCGCGTCCTGCACAAACACCCCACGGCTGTCGATATTTTCGCGCTGGTCACTGTCTTTGGCGCTGATCGCGGTGGCAGGCTTCAGGACGCCGTACTGCGGATGCCAGATATCAAACTGGTCGCGGGTGCGCGTACCGCGGATCATATCACCGCGGAAGGTGCGATCTGCCTCATAATCCATGCCGACCAGCAGCTGATGGTGAATTCGCCCCCAGTCGAGATCGCCGTTCAGGGTCGCTTGCACCAGCTGCGAGCGGCTCTGCGCATCGGCGGTCGCATCGGGCTGGCGGGTCAGCAGGCCACTGACGGCGTCAAACGCCGTCGCGCGCGCCTGATTATCACGGTAGCGATTGCGGCTAAACGCGTAGTTCAGCTGAGTCGTCCAGCGGTCGCTGAGGATCTGCTCGACGCCGGCGCGCAGCGTATCCTGATCGCCGCGGGTGGCGTTAAACGCTTCGTCAAAGCGGCGCTCCCGCGGCGTGCTGACCGGCTTGCCGGTGCGGGGATCGATCACCGTGCCGCGGTCAAATGGCAGCAGGTACTCCATGTGTTCCCAGCTCAGATTGACCGTAGTGCTGGGGCCGTACCAGCTGAGTGACGGAGCCACCACCGTTTGCCGGCTGCGGCCAAAATTTCGCCAGTAGTCGACTTCGTCATGATCCACGATCAGCCGGCCGGCGAAGCCGCTGGTTCCCAGCGGACCGCTGGCGTCCAGCTGGCCGCCGCCGCCGCCGCTTTCGCCGTAGGTACGCCCGTCCAGGTGAATGCGCGGCGTCAGCAGCGGTTTTTTACTGATGATGTTTACCAGTCCGCCCGGCTCATTCATGCCATACAGCATGGACGACGGGCCTTTCAGCACCTCGACCCGCTCGCTGGTAGGAGTAAAATTGCGCGCCTGCACCGACCGCACACCGTCGCGCAGGATTGAACCGTCGCGATTATCGCCAAAGCCGCGCTTAATAAAGGCGTCCTGGGTGCCGCCCAGCGTATTGGCCTGAGTGACGCCGCTGACGTAGCCCAGCGCCTCGTCAAGCGAGCGGGCGTCGTCGTCGTCCAGCAGCGCCGGAGGCACCACGGTGACGTTTTGCGGCGTATCCAGCAGTCGCGCCGGCGCGCGCATGGCGGTGACGCTGTCCAGCGACTGATAGTCGGAGGAGGGGCTATCAGCCTGCTGGCTGACGACCAGCGTCTCTTCCGCCTGTACCGCCAGCGGCAGCAGGGCGAGGATCAGTGTGAAGGTTTTTTTCATTATGCAGTGCTACCCAGAAGGTCCCGGTGAAATCCAGCGGCAGAAAGCGCTGGTAAAGTTGCTGCAGCGTCTGCTGCGGATCAACGTCCGCAAACAGCTCTGGATACAGGGCCTTAGCCATCTACTCTGCCGCCACCACGTGGTAAGGGCTGAGATAAAAATTGTGCCACAGGCCAAATGTGCGGCCGTTGCGCACCGCTGCCAGCTGGCTGAGCAGCGGCTGCGCCGCCAGCTGACGCCTCAGGCTACTGCGGGCGTCCGACTCGCTAACCTGCGGGCCAAGCGCCAGCGTTTCATCGGCCGATCCGCCCGCCATGCCGGTCGCGATATACACCTGCGGCTTCGCCGCCAGCGCCCGCTCCGGATTCAGTTCGCCGAACACCCCGCGTACCGATGCGGCGGCGATGTTGTCGCCGCCGGCAAACGCCAGCAGCTGCCCGAGGTTGCCGTTGACTGCCGTGGTGCAGCAGGTATCGCGGCGGCCAAGATGCAGTTGCAGCATTACCCGGGTCTTCTCGCCGTGGTAGGAAGCAAGGCGTTGACGAATGCGCGCCATATGCGTCTGATAAAAATCAATAAAATTGGCGGCCCGAGCGGGCTGGCCGAAGATGTCTCCCAACAATTTGACGCTGGGCACGGTGTGATGGAGTAAATCGACGCGCAGATCGACCTTGACTACCGGCACGCCGGCCTGAGCCATGACCTGCATAAAATGGGCTTCCTGCTCGCCGCTTTTCGCCAGCTGCGGCAGAATCACCAGGTCCGGGCGCAGCTGCAGTACCGCCTCCGGATTCATGTCGCGCACGCTGCCGCTGCCCAGCTGCGGGATGCGCGCCAGCGCCGGAAAACGCGCCGCATATTGCGCCCAGCTTTGCGGATCGTATTTTTTCAGGTCGGCGGGCCAGCCCACGATCCGGGCGGCGGGATTGTCCGGCAGCAGCAGCGCCAGGGTATACAGCATGCGGCTCTCACCGAGTACGATACGCTGCGGCGTGTCGGGCAGGGTGACCTGACGGCCGCTGATATCGATCACCTGACGCGCCGAGGCGACGCTGCAGAATAGCAGCAGGAATAACCACAGAATACGCATCATACCGCCGTTGGGCTGGGGAAAGGGCGTTGATGATAATGCGTCTCAAAAATATTCGCAATTGCGATATGGGGCGTTTGTCTGGTGGGAAAAAGGGAAAAAAAAGGGCAGCTTACGCTGCCCCTGTCGGTCATGACGCCTTGCGCGCCGGCTCTTTACGCGCGGGGGCATCGCCGGCCACATAGTAGCTGGCGGTGCTGCGCGGCAGCGGCTGCTGACCGCGAATCACATCGGCCAGCTTCTCACCGATCATGATAGTGGTCGCGTTCAGGTTACCGGTGATGATCAGCGGCATGATTGACGCGTCTACCACCCGCAGCCCTTCCAGACCGTGGACGCGGCCTTCGCCATCGACTACCGCCATCTCGTCGGTACCCATTTTACAGGTGCCGCAAGGGTGATAGGCGGTCTCGCCGTGGTTACGTACGAACTCGTCCAGCTGCTCGTCGGTCTGGCAGTCAATGCCCGGGCTGATCTCACGGCCGCGGTATTTGTCCAGCGCTGGCTGATTAATGATCTCGCGGGTAATGCGGATGGCATCGCGAAATTCCTGCCAGTCCTGTTCGCTTGCCATGTAGTTGAACAGGATGCTTGGGTGCGCATGCGGGTCGCGCGATTTCAGCTGAACGCGGCCGCGGCTCGGTGAGCGCATCGAGCCGACGTGGCACTGGAAACCGTGTGCATCGACGGCGTTTGAGCCGTTGTAGTTAATGGCGACCGGCAGGAAGTGATACTGAATGTTTGGCCAGTCAAACTCTTCGCGGCTGCGAATAAAACCGCCGGCCTCGAACTGATTACTGGCGCCGATGCCGGTGCCGTTAAACAGCCACTCCGCGCCGATTTTCGGCTGGTTATACCATTTTAGCGCCGGGTAGAGCGAAACCGGCTCTTTACACTCGTATTGCAGGTACATTTCGAGGTGATCCTGCAGGTTCTCACCCACGCCGGGCAGCTCATGAACCACCGGGATATCGAATTTTTTCAGCAGGTCGGCCGGGCCGACGCCGGAGCGCTGCAGAATTTGCGGCGAAGCAATGGCCCCGGCGCTGAGCAGCACTTCCTTGCGCGCGCGCGCGGTGTGCTTCTCGTGATGCGATCCCTGCAGGTATTCCACGCCCACTGCACGTTTGCCTTCAAACAGAATCCGGTCGGTGGTGGCATGTGTCACGATGGTCAGGTTCGGACGCCCTTTTGCCTGGTCGAGATACCCGCGCGCGGTGCTGGCGCGACGGCCGTTTGGCGTGGTGGTGCGATCCATCGGGCCAAAGCCCTCTTGCTGATAGCCGTTCAGGTCGTCAGTGCGCGGATAACCGGCTTCAACGCCCGCCTGAATCATGGCTTCAAACAGCGGATTATTGTTGGCTTTGGGTGTGGTGACCGACACCGGGCCGTCGCCGCCGTGATAATCGTTCGGGCCGATATCGCGGGTTTCTGCTTTACGGTAGTAGGGCAGGCAGTCGAGGTAGCTCCAGTTCTCCAGACCCGGCTCTTTGGCCCAGTTGTCCAGATCCATGGCGTTACCGCGGATATAGCACATGCCGTTGATCAGCGAAGAGCCGCCCAGCCCTTTGCCGCGTCCGCACTCCATGCGGCGGTTATTCATGTACGGCTCAGGCTCGGTTTCATAAGCCCAGTTGTAGCGCTTACCCTGCAGCGGGAAGGCCAGCGCCGCCGGCATCTGGGTGCGAAAGTCAAAACGGTAATCGGGACCGCCCGCTTCCAGCAGCAGGACGCTCACGTTAGCATCTTCAGTCAGGCGGGTCGCCAGCACGTTACCGGCTGAACCCGCACCAATGACGATATAATCGAATTCCATTATGTTCTCCTCAGTCAGGCGGTGTGCCCTCTGTTCAGATGGGCTGCGCCGGCAACACGACCGGCGCGGCGAGCGGGGTGCAGGCCATCAGGCCATTCGCACGCCCGCGCAGGGACAGCAGCCGTGATTAAAATACGGACTGGAAGCGATCCAGTTCCAGCTCAACAGACTTCACCTGAGTGTAGTGCTGCAGCGTCATCAGGCCATTTTCACGGCCGACACCGGAATGCTTGTAGCCGCCAACCGGCATCTCTGCCGGCGATTCGCCCCAGGTGTTGATCCAGCAGATTCCGGCTTCAATCTGGTGAATCATGCGATGGGCACGATTCAGGTCGCGGGTCACCACGCCGGCCGCCAGGCCAAAGTCGGTCGCGTTGGCGCGGGCAATCACTTCCTCTTCGCTGTCATAGCTCAGGATGGACATCACCGGGCCAAAGATCTCTTCACGCACGATGGTCATCTCGTCGCGGCAGTCGGTAAATACGGTCGGCGCGACCCAGGCGCCCTGGTCGAAGCCGTCCCCGCTCAGACGCTCGCCGCCACACAGCAGGCGGGCCCCTTCGCTGACGCCGCTTTCGATATAGCGCATCACGTTATCGCGGTGGGCAAAGCTGACCAGCGGACCAAAGTTGGTCGCCTCATCCATCAGGTCACCGGCGCGAATGCGCGCCACGCGCTCCGTAATTTTGGCTTCAAATTCGGCCTTCAGCGCCTGCGGAATGAACACGCGGGTACCGTTGGTGCAGACCTGGCCGGAACTGTAGAAGTTGGCCATCATGGCGATATCGGCGGCCAGATCGAGATCGGCATCGTCGCAAATAATCAGCGGGGATTTACCGCCCAGCTCCATGGTGACCTCTTTCAGCGTGGAACCCGCCGCGTTAGCCATCACTTTCTTACCGCTGACTACGCCGCCGGTGAACGACACCTTATCGATCCCCGGATGCGTGGTCAGCGCCTGCCCGGTTTCAGCACCGAGGCCAGGCAGCACGTTGAACACGCCGTCCGGCACGCCCGCTTCGGTGTAGATTTCCGCCAGCTTCAGGGCGGTCAGTGGCGTCACTTCGCTCGGTTTGAAAATCATAGCGTTGCCCGCGGCCAGCGCCGGAGCGGATTTCCACAGCGCGATTTGAATCGGGTAGTTCCAGGCACCGATGCCGGCAACTACGCCCAGCGGCTCGCGGCGGGTGTAGACGAAGGCCGTGTCGCGCAGCGGGATTTGTTGGCCCTCCAGCGCCGGGATCAGACCCGCGTAATACTCCAGTACGTCGGCACCGGTGACGATATCGACGCTGGCGGTTTCGCTATAAGGCTTACCGGTATCCAGGGTCTCCAGCGCGGCCAGTTCGTCATTGCGCTCGCGCAGGATGTCCACGGCGCGGCGCAGAATACGTGAGCGCTCCATGGCGGTCATCGCCGCCCAGATTTTCTGGCCTTTGCGCGCGGCGGCGACGGCGCGATCAACATCCTCAGCGCCGGCAGCCTGAACCTTGGCCAATACTTCGCCACTGGCCGGATTAATTGTTTCGAAATGTTTTCCAGTTGTGCTGTCAACGTAGCCGCCGTCAATGTACAGGCGTTGTTCAGTGAATCGGGACATCGATTTTCCTCCTGGTTAAGTCCGGGTATCCGCCAGACACTGGCGGATAAAGCGCGTGGTCAGCGTTTTCGCCTGTGGCTGATCAAAGGGGTCGCCACTCAGCGCGGCGCGAAGCCACAGGCCATCGATCATGGCCGCTAAACCGTAACCGGCACGACGGGCCTCAGCCCGCGGCAGGTCGCGCTGAAATTCTGCCACCAGCGTGGTCAGCAGCCGTCGGCTACTGACCTGCTGCAGGCGATTGAGCATGGGCTGATGCATACTACTGGCCCAGAAGTCGAGCCAGGCTTTCATCGCCGCGCTATGTACTTGTGAATCGTCAAAATTTCCATCGACGATGGCGCACAGGCGCACCTCGGTCGATGCATCGGGCAGCGCGCGTAAGCGCTGCTGCACGGCAGTACGCAGCTGGGCGGTCACATCGCGCATTGTGGCCTCCAGCAGGCCGTTCTTGTCCCTGAAGTAGTGGCTGATGATGCCGGTAGAGACGCCCGCCCGCCGGGCAATTTGCGCGATGGTGGCATCCTGCAACCCCACCTCGTTAATGGTATTCAGGGTAGCGTCGATCAGCTGACGCCGCCGGATTACCTGCATACCTACCTTGGGCATTTCTCACTCCTCACCCTGTGCTCTGCTAACCATTTAAACTTTTTTTAATTGAACGTTCAATCAAAAAAGAAAAATTGTTATAGTTATTTGGTGAGACGGTCACCTAAGGTTAGGAGATTTAGTGCTACTTTGTTAACGATGATCCAATAAAGCGTGCGCTCAGCGCTCTCTTAACCGCGGCGTCCCGCTCGCCTTGCGTCGGCACATTGTGTTCCTGCGCTTTTTTCGTGATTGAACCAGAGGTATCCGATGACTCAACCACCCGCCAGTGAAAAAGACAGAATCAATCCCGTGGTGTTCTACACCTCGGCAGGGCTGATTTTGTTGTTTTCTCTGATGACCATCTTCTATTCCAGCGCGTCTGCTGCCTGGATTTTACGCGCCGTTAACTGGGTGTCCGCTACGTTTGGCTGGTACTACATGCTGGCGGCGACCCTGTATATCGTGTTCGTCCTGTTTATGGCCTGTTCGCGCTATGGCTCGATAAAACTGGGACCGGAGCAGTCCAAGCCGGAGTTCAGTATCTTGAGCTGGGCAGCGATGCTGTTTGCCGCCGGTATCGGCATCGATCTGATGTTCTTCTCGGTAGCCGAGCCGGTGACCCAGTACATGCAGCCACCGGAAGGGGCCGGGCAGACCATTGAGGCCGCACGGCAGGCGATGGTGTGGACGCTGTTCCACTACGGCATGACCGGCTGGTCGATGTATGCGCTGATGGGCATTGCGCTGGGGTACTTCAGCTTTCGTTACAATCTGCCGCTGACCATTCGTTCCGCGCTCTATCCGATCTTTGGTAAGCGGATCAACGGCCCCATCGGTCATACGGTGGATATCGCCGCGGTGATCGGTACTATTTTCGGGATTGCCACCACCCTGGGTATCGGCGTGGTACAGCTTAACTATGGCCTGAACGTACTGTTTGATATTCCCGATAGCCTGGCGGCTAAAGCCGGCCTGATCGCGTTGTCGGTGATCATCGCCACCATTTCAGTGACCTCCGGGGTGGATAAAGGGATCCGTATCCTGTCCGAGCTGAACGTGCTGCTGGCGCTGGGCCTGATCATTTTTGTGCTGTTCGTGGGTGATACCGAATTCCTGCTTAACGCACTGGTATTGAACATTGGCGATTACATCAATCGCTTTATGGGCATGACGCTCAATACGTTTGCTTTCGACCGTCCGGTGGAGTGGATGAACAGCTGGACCCTGTTCTTCTGGGCCTGGTGGGTGGCGTGGTCGCCGTTTGTCGGGCTGTTCCTCGCGCGCATTTCCCGCGGCCGCACCATCCGTGAGTTTGTGCTGGGCACGCTGATCATTCCGTTTACCTTCACTCTGCTGTGGCTGTCGGTATTCGGCAACGCGGCGCTGTATGAGATCATGCACGGCAACATTGGTTTTGCTCAGGAAACCCTGGCACACGCCGAGCGCGGTTTCTATAGCCTGCTGGCGCAGTATCCGGCCTTTACCTTCAGCGCATCGGTGGCCACCATTACCGGCTTCCTGTTTTACGTCACCTCAGCGGATTCCGGTTCACTGGTGTTAGGTAACTTCACGTCGAAACTGAAGGATATTAATAGCGATTCTCCGAACTGGCTGCGCATTTTCTGGTCGATCACTATCGGTGTACTGACCATGGGAATGCTGATGACCAACGGCATCTCTGCGCTGCAGAATGCGACGGTCATCATGGGGCTGCCGTTCAGCTTTGTGATCTTCTTCGTGATGGCCGGATTGTATAAATCGCTGAAGGTGGAAGATTTCCGCCGGGTCAGTGCCGGACGGGATACCGCCCCGTATCCGGTGGTCGGTCAGGATCGCCTGAGCTGGAAAAAGCGGGTTTCCCGTCTGATGAACTACCCGGGCAGCCGCTATACCCGTCAGATGATGGAAACCGTCTGCTTCCCGGCGATGGAAGAGGTCGCGAAGGAGCTGGAGCTGCGCGGTGCCAAAGTCGAGTTGCAGAGTTTGCCGCCGGCGGAGGATGAAAACCTGGGTCACCTCGAGCTGCTGGTCAACCTCGGCGAAGAGCAAAACTTCGTCTACCAGATTTGGCCGCAGCAGTATTCGGTACCGGGCTTTACCTACCGTGCGCGTAGCGGTAAATCGACCTACTACCGGCTGGAAACCTTCCTGCTGGAGGGAAGTCAGGGTAACGACCTGATGGATTACACCAAAGAGCAGGTGATTATCGATATTCTCGATCAGTACGAACGTCACCTTAACTTTATTCACCTGCACCGCGAAGCGCCGGGAAATAACATCACCTTCCCGCACGTTTGAGTGCAGAAACGGCGGGCGCAGGCCCGCCGCTTTTTTCCTCCGGCCACCGCGGCGGAGGTTCTCAGATTTCTCCGTTTGCCCACTGCGGTAAAACAGACCAGGCTATAACGTGTCCTTTCTCCGGAAGCCTGCCAGACAGGGAGTCGTATGAAAAAAGTCCTCAATGCTTTCCTGCCATTATACACCACGACCCTGCTGATGCTGCTCGGCGCCGGTTTGTTAACCACCTATGTGTCATTACGGCTGGCCCACGAACAGGTGAGTGGCACCCTGATCGGTGCCATTACCGCGGCCAACTACGTTGGTCTGGTGATCGGCGGCAAGGTGGGTCATAACCTGATTGCCCGGGTCGGTCACATCCGCGCCTATGTGTCGTGCGCCGGGGTGATCACCGCGTCGGTGATCGGACACGGTTTGACTGATACCCTTCCGCTGTGGATTTTTCTGCGACTGATTATCGGTCTGTGCATGATGTGCCAGTACATGGTGCTGGAGAGCTGGCTGAACGACCAGGCGGAGTCGTCGCAGCGCGGCACGATTTTCGGCCTGTATATGGTGGCAACTTACCTCGGGCTGTGCGGTGGGCAGGCAATCCTGATGCTGGCCACCGGTTTTGGCATCACCATGCTCCTGATCGTGGCGCTCTGCTTCTCCCTCTGCCTGGTGCCGATTGCGCTCACGACCCGTACCAACGCCAAGCCAATGGTGCCGGCTCCGATGGAGCTGGGCTACTTTTTTACCACCATCCCCAAGCTGCTGGCGACCACGCTGGTGATGGGCATGGCGGTCGGGGCGTTCTACGGACTGGCGCCGGTATTTGCCAGCGCGCTGGGACTGAGTACTGGCCAGACCGGTTTGTTTATGGCGGTGACCATTTTTGCCGGCCTGGTATCCCAGTTTCCACTGAGCTGGCTGTCGGATCGCTATGACCGCCAGCGCCTGCTGTTTTATACCGCAGTGCTGTATGCCGTAGCCTCGCTGCCGCTGGCGCTGTTGGCCGACCTCCCCTTTGGCCTGCTGTTGGCGATGGCGTTTGTGGCCAGCATGGCGCAGTTCTCACTGTATCCGCTGGCGGTCGCGCTGGCTAACGACCAGGTGGTTCCGGAACGTCGCGTTTCGCTCACTGCGTGCCTGCTGATGGCCTTTGGCGTGGGGGCGAGTATCGGTCCGCTGGTGACCGGGGCGGTGATGCAGCCGTTTGGTGCCAACGTGTTGTACCTGTTCTTCACGCTGTGCGGCGGCCTGATTGCCGCGCTGAGCTGGGTGAAGCGCCGACCGGAAATCATTGTCGATGCGCCGCTGCCGCACGTAGTGATGCCGGAGGGTCTCGCTTCTTCACCGCTGGCGGCCGCGCTCAACCCCACGCTGGATGAAGAGGTGATTCAGGATGCGATGCTCACCGATGCGCCCGTGGAAGAGCCTGATGAAGATCCGCCAGAAGGGGAGGAGGAAGAGACGCCTCCCCGCACCTAAACCTGACGCATCCTGGCGTTTAGTGGATTTTTACGCCGCTAAACGCCTTTTTTACGCCTTTTTTATCCGTGATTCGCTGTAATCAGCGTCTGGTTGCATGACAGATGCCCGACGCATTGGCCATGCCCTATCACCGTTACCCCGGGAGGGCGTATTAGATGTCCGGACTGTTACTGGTTTCACATCATCAGGGTCAGCAGAGTGGCCTGGCGGCCTCGCTGGCGAGCATCGTGGCGCGGCGCGGTGGGCTGTGGATCGGCTGGAATGGCCGTACAGATGCCAGCGGAGACATTGCCGCACGGCCGCTGCATTATCAGAGCGGTAAGGACGGTGACCGGTTAAGCTTCGCCCTGACGCTCGATGAAGCACATGGCTTTTATCAGCAGTATGTCCATCAGGGGCTGTGGCCGGTTTTCCACTCTCGCCCTGACCTGGCACAGTTTAGCGATCGGGCTCGCCGCGCCTGGCTGCAGGTCAATAGCTTGTTTAGTGAAGCGATCGTCCGCTATGCGCTGCCGGATGAGGCTATCTGGCTGCAGGATTACCACCTGATTCCCTGTTTGCGGCAGCTGCGCGATGCCGGGCTAACCCAGCGCATTGGCTTCTTCTTACATCAGCCCTTTCCACCCGCGCAGTTTTTCACCGCCATCCCCGACTGGCGGATGCTGGCCGACGCCCTGCTGTGTAGCGATCTGATCGGTTTTCAGACCGTGCAGGATATGCTGAACTTTATGACGTTTCTCGAAAGCGAATACCGACCGGAGCGACTGAGCGCGCGGCGGTTTCGCATCAAGGGGCGCCTGGTGACCGTCGGAGTATTCCCGATGGGGATCGATTGTGAGGAGGTGCTGTGGCAGCAAGAAAGCAACAGCAGCCAGGCGCTGGAGGCGCAGTGCCGGGAAAGTTTGCCGCCCAATATCATCCTCAGCAGCGGGCATCTTGATGACAGCAGCGGGATCCCCTTCCGGCTGGCGGCGATGGCGCGGCTGCTGGAGCAGCACCCGGATTATGCGCACCGCGCCACGCTGCTGCAGCTGGCCGATCCGGACTCCGGCTATTCACATCGCGCCGGCGCGATCGATCACCAGCTGGAAGCGCTGTGCGGACAGCTCAATGGTCAGCACGGCGCGCTGGACTGGTATCCGGTACGCTGCCTGAAGCAGCCCTTTACCCGCAATGAGCTGTGCGGCCTTTACCGCGCGGCGCGGGTGGCGCTGGTTACTCCGCTGTCGGCGGGAATGAGCATGATGGCTAAGGTGTGGATCGCCGCGCAGGATCCGCAAAATCCCGGCGTGCTGATCCTGTCGCAGTATGCCGGGGCGGCGGAGAGCCTGTCCGGCGCGCTGATTGTTAATCCGTACGACGCCGACGCGATGGCGGCGGCGCTGCATTCGGCGCTGAGTATGCCGCTGGCCGAGCGCCGCAGCCGCCACGCCAGTATGCTGATGGACGTACGGCGGCATGATATCCACTGGTGGGCAGCACAGTTTTTACAGCGGCTACAGGCGGGGGAGGACGAGGAGCATGCACTGACGCTGCTAAGCCAGGCACCCGCCGCGGTACGCTGTCGGCGAGTGCGTTACTGATCGGGTTTGTTCACCGCGATCAGCGGTCCGCTGGTGAGGAAGTTGCCCGCGCCAAGATGATGCAGAGTTTGCTGATCGGCGGGGGCGTCCTGCAGCTGCCAGCGCCCCTGCTGAAACAGGCGCGCATCGGCCGCGGCGGAAATCACCTCACCAAAGAAGGTATCAAAGCGCTGCTGAGCGTCGGACAGTGGCTGAAGCTTGCACTCCAGCCACGCGGCGCAGCCCTCCTCAATCACCGGCAGTCCCAGCTGCGGGCTGCGAATGTCCGGAATGGCGTAGCGATCAAATTTATCGCCTTCGCGCCCGCTGACATTGCCAACGGCCACCGTCTGCTCTCGAAACGCCACCAGCGGAATGCAAATCGCGAACATGCCGCTTTGTTCAATCAGCTCGCGGGTACGGGTCTTTTTATCGACCACGATGGCGACGCGCGGGGGGACAAACTCGACCGGCATCGACCACGCGGCGGCCATCACGTTACGTTCGCCGGTCTCCGGCAGCCGGCTGGTGATTAAAATGGTCGGGCCATGGTTAAGCAGGCGTGAAGCGTGTTGCAAGGCGACGGGCTGAAAGTGAGACATGGCATTCTCCTGGTGGCAAAACCTCAGTATGGCGCAGCGCCGGGCGGGCCGCTTATCTGCGCGTGCAGCCTCCCTCGCGCCGCGATTAAGAAATTAATAAAAGTAATGCTTGTTAAAGCATCAGGCGGCGCGTAGTATGCCCTTACCGGTTTGGAATACAGACCTTATGACAGCAGTTTTAGTAAAGCAGTCCTCATCTCAGAGTTATCCATTGATACCTTTCATCATGAGCCTCCTCCTAAGCGCCCATAAGTTAAATTCTGGAATACAGGCCATCTTTGCTGCTTTAACGCAGCCTCAAAATGCATGAAAGGAAAGTTCAATGTCTAACAAAATGACTGGTTTAGTAAAATGGTTTAACCCTGAGAAAGGTTTTGGCTTCATCACTCCGGCTGACGGCAGCAAAGATGTGTTCGTACACTTCTCTGCTATCCAGAGCAACGATTTCAAAACCCTCGACGAAGGTCAGAAAGTGGAGTTCTCTACCGAGAACGGCGCTAAAGGCCCGTCAGCGGTTAACGTTGTCGCACTGTAAGTGACGACAACCCAGCGGCCGCCTGCGATAGCGATGAAGGCCAGCGCCTGAGCAGTCAGGCCGCCGTTGAAAAAAAACCCGCCTTGTGCGGGTTTTTTTGTGCCTGTTGTCCGCCGCGGTGCGCCTGAACGTCCTTGCGACCCTGCTGGTTTTACGACCTCCGCACCTACGCTGGCAGCAGGGGCGGGCGAAACGAGACCGGGGGCGTTCTGGTCGTGGGATCAGGAGCGGGCGAAGGCCTGCAGGGCTTCACCGTCAAGGCGATAGCGTACCCACTCATCCTGCGGCTGTGCGCCGAGGCTGAGATAGAAATCGATCGCTGGCTGATTCCAGTCAAGTACGCTCCACTCGAGACGACCACAGCGGCGCGCCACCGCCAGCGCGGCGATATGTCGGAGCAGCGCTTTTCCAGCACCGGCGCCGCGGTAGTCAGGCGAAACGTAGACGTCCTCCAGATAAATACCGTGGCGCCCCAGCCAGGTGGAGTAGCTGGTAAAAAAGACCGCGTACCCGGCGGTCTGCCCATCGACTTCCGCGATCAGCGCTTCGGTCTGGCTGCCCGGTGCAAACAGCGTCGCGGCTATCTCTTCCGCGCTGGTTTCAACCGCTTCCGGCGCCTTTTCATACATTGCCAGCTCGACAATCATCTGATAAATCGCTGGTGCATCAGCGGCGGTGGCGGAACGAATAGTGATGCTCATAGCTGAGCTCCTGTAAAGTTGCGGGCCGACAGCATAAGGGAGATCGCCGGCCACAACCAGATCAGGGCAGTGGTTTCGGCGGGGCGGTGAGGCTCCAGCACACCTCCGCTTTACTCTCCCGCAGGTTACCGCAGCGCATAAAGTAGAAGCGCGCGAGATCGCTGACCCAGCTTTTAATGGCCTCGCTGCGGATCACCAGCAGATATTCGCCGCTGTTACAGTGCGGATCAAGGCGGCGGGCGTAATCCAGCAGGCCGTTTTGCAGCAGGGCGGGATCGCGGTCTTGCAGTACATTTTGCGAGACCAGGACCTGGCAAGTACCGGCCTGGCCAATATACAGTTCGATGCGCGCCGCGCGATGCTGCTGTTCATGATACAGCACGGCGCCGCCGGCCAGCAGGCCGGTGCACAGCAGCAGTAGCAGCAGTGGCAGTAGGGAACGCAGACGCATGATCGATCGGCGAGCGGGAGCCGCCGGCGTAGTGGGCGGTGTGGGCTCTTTTTTCGGCGGCGGCGCGGCCGCCGCCGGGATCGCCGGTCGCGACGTGCCCGGTGAGGCCTCCGGCAGCGGTTCGACGCGGATATTTTCGTGCCACATAAATCCCAGCTTCGGCACCGTGATGATGGCATCCTGCTCAAGGCCAAGCGTTTTGAGCACCCGGCGCAGCTTGCTGATGCACTGATTGAGATTGTTGTTACTCGATATCATGCCGAAATCGTCCCACACTTTTTTAAAGATCAGGTCCCGGCTGACGGCATCACCCTGATGGGCGATCAGCAGCAGCAGCAGGCGCTTGGTGGGATTGGAGATGGCTATAGGATCATTACCGTGCCGGGTCGAGTTAAGCGTTCCGGCATCGGGATCAAAAATGACCTGATGGTCAAGACGATATTTCATGGTGTTGGGCTCAATAAGGGCATGCCGCATGACGTCAGCCGGTGTGTGTTCCGTTCCCTGCGCCGCACTGCGGAAGCCAATTTAAAAAAGCGTGATGAACGCGGATAAGTTGAATGAATGCCACTATGCAGACGAATTAGCCGAATATTAAATGAAACGCCCGATTTTTTAGTAAGTTACGTGGGCTAACTCATCGGTTGTAGTATGGTTTTCACTTATTTTTCAATTGGTTAATCTTCAGTGGGCGTATTTCCGCACCGGTGAATAAAGGGGAAGGGGCAGAATATTCCGTTTCGCCCGGCGTAAAGGGGCGGGAGCGGCGTGCGGGCGGCTGGACAGTCCGGACGGCAATCGCTATGGTGGCGAAAACCTATCAGGAGGCACGATGTTATCACCCGAAGCCAGCTGCGCGCTCCGCAGCGTGACAGAGTTACATCAGTGGATTGCGGCGGTTTTTAACGGGGCGGAGGACGCGGACGCATCGCTTGAGAAGCTGGCAGTCAGTTTCCATCCGGACTTTCTCATGGTGACGACCGCGGGCGCGACCGTGGGGCTGAGCGAGGTACTGGCGCTGTTTCACCGGCGGCGCGGGGCGCGTCCCGGCCTGCAGATCACCATTGACTGCGGCGACATCCTGCAGCAGTCGGCCAGCCACGTTGTGTGCCGCTATCGCGAGACGCACTGCGATCCGACGGGCGAATCGTCACGCTGGTCGCTGGCGATGATTGACGTGGCGGGGGGCCAGCCGCGCTGGCGCTATCTGCAGGAAACCGCGATTGCGTCAGTGCACGGCTGATGCAATAAAAAACGGGCCTGGCGGCCCGTTGTGCGTTAGCGCATGGTGACAAACTCTTCCGCGCCGGTGGGGTGGATTGCGACGGTGTTGTCGAAGTCTTTTTTGGTGGCGCCCATTTTCAGCGCCACGGCGAAGCCCTGCAGCATCTCGTCCATGCCGTAGCCGATGCCGTGGATGCCGACGATCTTCTCCTCTTTACCGACGCAAACCAGCTTCATGCGGCACGGCTGGCGGTGCTGCGTGACCGCGGTGTACATGGCGGTAAAAGCGGACTGATACACTTTCACCGCATCGTCGCCGAACTGCTCGCGCGCCTGCGGTTCCGTCAGGCCGACGGTTCCAATCGGCGGATGGCTGAACACCACGGTCGGCACGTTGCTGTAATCCAGATGCTCGTCCGGTTTGTGATTAAACAGCCGCTCGGAGAGGCGACGTCCTGCCGCCACCGCCACCGGCGTCAGCTCGATGGCGCCGGTGTTATCGCCCACCGCGTAGATACCGGGCACGGACGTATTCTGGAACTTATCCACCTTGATGTAGCCTTTCTCATCCAGCGCTACGCCGCTGGCGGCAATATTCAGGTTGTCGGTCATCGGCTCGCGGCCGATCGCCCACACCAGGCAGTCTACGGTGTGTTCGGCGCCGTTCTCGAGGGTCAGCGTCAGGCTGCCGTCGGCGTTTTTCACCACTGCTTTTGGCGTCGCGTTGGTGTGCAGCGTGGGCCCTTCGCTGTGCATGACCTCGACCAGCGTATCGACAATCAGCGGGTCGAAGCTGCGCAGCGGCGCATGCTTACGCACAAACAGATGGGTGTCCGCGCCCAGCGCGTTCACCACGCCCGCAATTTCCACTGCGATGTATCCGGCGCCGACCACCGCCACGCGCTTTGGCAGAGCAGTCAGTTCAAAGAAGCCATCAGAATCAATACCGTATTCGGCGCCAGGGATCGACGGGTGCACCGGACGGCCGCCGGTGGCGATCAGAATATGGTCGGCGGTGATCTGCTCACCGTTCACTTCTACCGTATGGGCGTCAACAAAACGGGCGAAGCCTTTGATGACCTCCACCTGGTTTTTACCCAGTACGTTATCGTAAGACGCGTGAATCCGATCGATGTAGGCGCTGCGGTTTTTCACCAGCGTGTCCCAGCTGAAGTGGTTAACGGTGGTATCGAAGCCGTAGTCGGGGCCATACTGATGAATCGCCTCGGCAATTTGCGCCGCGTGCCACATGACCTTCTTCGGTACGCAGCCGACGTTGACGCAGGTGCCGCCCAGCGCGTTAGCTTCGATCAGTGCGCACTTCTGGCCGTGCATCGCCGCGCGGTTGATTGAGGCGATACCGCCGCTGCCGCCGCCGATGGCGAGGTAGTCATAATGTCGGGTCATCATCCAGTCCTGATTAGTCGTGATTTTGGCTACAGAGTGTAACGCCAGGTCCCTGCTTATCGCAAAGTTTGCGTCTATGATTGCGATAGGCCGCCAGAATGGTTTTGGCGGCGGTGTCAGCGGGCGACACAAACTGCCACACTGTCGCCACAGGCCATCTCACAGGACGTCATCCATGGAATTACTTTTTCTGGGCACCTGCGCCGGCACACCCAGCAAAGCGCGTAACGTGACCAGTATTGCCCTGAATATTCAGGACAACCGTAATATCAGCTGGCTGTTTGACTGCGGTGAGGGCACGCAGCATCAGATTCTGCGCACGGCAATCCGTCCGGGCAAAATCACCCGCCTGTTCATCACTCACCTGCATGGTGACCACCTTTTTGGGCTGCCGGGGCTGCTGACCAGCCGCTCGATGCTCGGCGTCACCGAGCCGCTGACGCTGTACGGCCCGGCCGGGCTGAAAACCTGGGTGGAAAGCACCCTCAGCCTGAGCGGCTCCTGGCTGACGTTTCCGCTGGAGATCGTGGAGGTCAGCGGCGGGGAGATTTGTGACGACGGCCAGTTTCGCGTCACCGCCTGGCCGCTCAATCACCCGGTGACGTGTTACGGCTACCGCATTGAAGAGCATCACCGCCCCGGCGGGCTGGACGTTGAGCGGCTTCGCGCCGAAGGAATACCGCCGGGTCCGGTCTATCAGCGGCTAAAGCGGGGAGAGACGGTATCGCTGGAGGATGGACGCGTGCTGCGCGGCGCTGACTATCTGGGGCGATCGCTGGAGGGGCGTAAGCTGGCCATTTTTGGCGATACGGCCCCCTGCGAGGCGGCGCTGGCGCTGGCGAAAGGTGTCGATTTGATGGTGCATGAAACCACGCTGGAGGCGGCGATGGCGGAGAAGGCCAATGCGCGGGGTCACTCCACGACCGAACAGGCCGCTGCGCTGGCAAAAGCCGCCGGGGCGCGTCGGCTGATCGCGACCCACTTTAGCGCCCGTTATAGCATCGGCGACTGCCAGCGCCTGCTGGCGGAGTGCCAGGCGATTTTTCCGGCGACGGAGCTGGCCTATGACTTTTCGCTGTTCAGTCTGCCGGCCGCGATCCGCGAGGGCTAGCGCGGCGCCGGCGCTTATTCCGGGACGATCCAGCTCACTTTGGTGTGCCCGGTGCCGGCCGGGACCAGCACCTTATGCAGCCACGGCAGCAGGCTGTTCATCTGCTGTTCCAGCTTCCACGGCGGATTAATCACGATCATGCCGGAAGCCGTCATGCCGCGCTGGTCGCTGTCCGGGCGCACCGCCAGTTCAATCTGTAAAATCCGCCGAATACCGGAGGCTTCGAAATCGGCCACCATGCGTTTGATCTGCTGGCGCAATACCACCGGATACCATAAGGCGAAGACGCCGGTGCCGAAGCGCTTGTAGCCTTCCTGGATACTTTTCACCACCGTCTGATAATCGCTCTTCAGCTCGTACGGCGGATCGATCAGCATCAGGCCGCGGCGCGTCGGTGGTGGCAGTTTGGCTTTAAGCTGCTGGTAGCCATCGCTGCGCGCGACGCGGGCACGCTCATCTTTGGCGAACTCCTGACGCAGCAGCGGATAGTCGCTGGGATGCAGCTCGGTCAACTCCAGCTTGTCGTCAGCGCGTAGCAGATGACGGGCGATCAGCGGCGAGCCGGGGTAGTAGCGCAGGGTGCCGTTGGCATTCATCGCCCGCACCGCCGAAAGATACGGCGCCAGTTCGTCAGGCACATCGTCGCGCTGCCACAGGCGGGCAATGCCCTCCAGATACTCACCGGTTCGCTCTGCGTGTTCACCGCTCAGCTGATAGCGTCCGGCACCGGCGTGGGTGTCCAGATAGAGAAACGGTTTCTCTTTCTCTTTCAGCGCGGTGAGAATCAGGCTCTGTACGGTGTGCTTCAAAACGTCGGCGTGGTTGCCGGCATGAAAACTGTGGCGATAACTCAGCATAACTTGGGATCAATCCGGTGAGGGGCGTCAGCGCGCGCACCGGCCGTCCGGCGCGCGAAGAGTCGCCAGTATATAACGAAAGGCCGGCGGGTGTCAGTCCTCCGCTGATGGATTCACCCGGGCGCTACCACCCGCGCAGTGGGTATCAGCATAATTACCGGCGCCGCACTGGCTCCCTGACCAACCCGTTAAAAGCCTTACCGGGAGGTGATGGTGCCGCAAGGTGGTCTCGTAATGCCTCGCAGCGGGCTCAAAAGCGGGGGGTGCGCTTCATCACCGGGCAGGTTAGCCGGGAGGCAGTTGAGCCGATTTCCATCAGTAAATAGTGGTAGTCTGGAATTACCTTGATGTGTAAACTGAATAAGTTATTTGTATAGATTACTTATATTATTACATTTAATCATCTTCTGCCGGTTTACTCTTTGGCGCGGCGGTGAAAACGGAAAATAATTTGGTGATGACCTGATGAAAAAAATGATCGTGATAGCGGTGAGTATCGTGCTGTTAACGGGATGTCTCTCTCATTCTTCTCCGCGTTCTCTGGTGACGCCGCCGTCCGCTCAAGCTGAAGCGCCGCCGATGTCAGGGACGCTGACGGGAAGTTTGCCACGTGACGACATGGAGTCGGCAAATCTCACTCGCGTCCAGCAGTGTCGTCAGGAGTTGGATGTTATACGCGCTTACAATCAGGCTGATTATGAAAAGTATCTTGCTGAATATCAGCTAATTGGTATGAAAAACACGCAGTTTATGCAGGTAAAAGATAGCATTGGTCCGGATATTGTTCGTTTGGTTGCGCCTCGTTACGAATACATGTCGCGAGAACTGTGCTTTCGCATCAGAAATCAACTTTCCAGGCTGCTTATTCAGGCTGCCTCATCCTGATGTTAGCGGGCGGCACGTGCTGCGCCGCCCCGCCATCTATCGGTTCAAACCCCGCCTCATGGTCTGCAGATAACGGTGAAGCACTGGTGGATACTCCCCCTTCGTTTGTTCAGTAAACCTGTACTTTTTGCCTACGATTTCAATGATCGCCTGTTAACGGTGCGTATAAAGCCGATCGCTGGTCGTTTCCGTAATGGCGCGACTCCCCGCCATTGTTTCTGCCCTTATTACTTCGGCTGACGCAGAGGGAGGGCGTTTCCTGTCTCGTTATGTTCTTTGATCCTATCGGGCGAACGGCCAGTGAAGCTGCGGGCCGGGTCGGTAGCATGGCTAGCAAGCGGAGGCCAGTCTGCCCCTGACGTCACTCCGCCGGCGCGGAATTACCGTGCGGCATTGATTTTCCCCCACGCTGCCCCCATGCTCAGTGAATTGCGCGCCTCGCGCGACACCTGATAAAGATAAGGACGGCGCTATGACCAATCCATTACTTTCCGATTTCTCGCTTCCCCCGTTTTCCGCCATTCAGCCTGAGCATGTGGTGCCGGCGGTGACGTCCGCGCTGGCCGACTGCCGTCAAACGGTCGAAGCGGTGGTGGCTCAGGGGGCGCCGTACCGCTGGGAGACACTGTGCCAGCCGCTGGCCGAAAGTGATGATCGACTGGGCCGCATTTTCTCTCCCATCAGCCACCTGAACGCGGTGCAAAACAGTCCGGCACTGCGCGAAGTGTATGAGCAGACGCTGCCGCTGCTGTCAGAATACAGCACCTGGCTGGGCCAGCATGAAGGGCTATACCAGGCGTATCGCGACCTGAAAGAGGGCGAGCACTACGCGGAACTCAGCGTGGCGCAGAAGAAGGCGGTGGACAATGCCCTGCGCGATTTTGAACTCTCCGGTATCGGCCTGCCCAAAGAGAAACAGCAGCGCTATGGTGAGATCGCCGCGCGGCTGTCCGAGCTGGGCTCTACCTACAGCAATAACGTGCTGGATGCGACGATGGCCTGGAGCAAGCTGATCACCGACGAGCACGCGCTTTCCGGTATGCCGGAAAGCGCGCTGGCCGCCGCCCAGGCGCAGGCCGAAGCTAAAGGCCTGCAGGGCTGGCTGCTGACGCTGGACATCCCCAGCTATCTGCCGGTGATGACCTACTGCGACAATGCGGCGTTGCGCGAAGAGCTGTATCGCGCCTACTCCACCCGCGCCTCCGATCAGGGGCCCAATGCGGGCCAGTGGGATAACACGCCGGTGATGGAGGAGGAGCTGGCACTGCGCCACGAGCTGGCTCAGCTACTGGGCTTTGGCTCCTTTGCGGAAAAATCACTGGCCACCAAAATGGCCGAGTCACCGCAGCAGGTGGTGGGGTTTCTCAGCGATCTGGCCGCGCGCGCGCGCCCTCAGGGAGAGGCTGAACTGACACGTCTGCGTGCGTTTGCCCAAGCGGAGTACGGCGTGGACGATCTGCAGCCCTGGGATCTGAGCTACTACGCTGAGAAACAAAAGCAGCATCTCTATACCATCAGCGACGAGCAGCTGCGCCCTTACTTTCCCGAAGCGCGGGCGGTGAGCGGCCTGTTTGAGGTGGTCAAACGCATTTACGGCATCACCGCGAAAGAGCGTAAAGACGTTGACGTCTGGCATCCGGACGTACGCTTCTTCGATCTGTTTGATGAGCAGGGCGAGCGGCGCGGCAGCTTCTATCTGGATCTCTATGCGCGCGAACACAAGCGCGGCGGCGCCTGGATGGACGACTGCGTCGGCAAACTGCGCAAAGCCGATGGCAGTCTGCAAAAGCCGGTGGCCTACCTCACCTGTAACTTTAACGGTCCGGTGAAAGGGAAGCCGGCGCTGTTTACCCACGATGAAGTGATTACCCTGTTCCACGAGTTTGGTCACGGCCTGCACCATATGCTGACCGACATTGAGACCGCCGGCGTGGCCGGAATCAACGGTGTGCCGTGGGATGCAGTGGAACTGCCCAGCCAGTTTATGGAGAACTGGTGCTGGGAGCCGGAGGCGCTGGCGTTTATTTCCGGCCATTACGAAACCGGTGAACCGCTGCCGCAGGCGCTGCTGGAGAAAATGCTGGCGGCGAAGAACTACCAGGCAGCGCTGTTTATTCTGCGTCAGCTGGAATTCGGCCTGTTCGATTTCCGCCTGCACGCCGAGTATGACCCGGCGCGCGGTGCGCGGATCCTGGACACCCTCGCCGAAGTGAAAAAACAGGTGGCGGTGATGCCAGGACCGGCGTGGGGACGTTTCCCGCATGCTTTCAGCCATATCTTCGCCGGCGGCTACGCGGCGGGATATTACAGCTATCTGTGGGCCGATGTGCTGGCGGCGGATGCCTTCTCGCGCTTTACCGCCGAGGGGATTTTCAATCGCCAGACCGGGCAGGCGTTCCTGGACGCCATCCTCACCCGCGGCGGCTCCGAGGAGCCGATGACGCTGTTTAAACGCTTCCGCGGCCGCGAGCCGCAGCTGGATGCGATGCTGAAAAGCTACGGCATTGAGGAACCGGCCGTCGCGTGAAAATTGCATTGATCGATGAAACGGGCGCCGGTGACGGCGCCTTATCTGTCCTGGCCGCCCGCTGGCAGCTGCTCCACGACGACAGCAGCCCCATGGCGCTGGTGCTTACCGCCCGCCATCTGGAGCTGCGCAAACGCGATGAGCCAAAGCTTGGCGGCATCTGGGTCGACTTCGTCGACGGGGCGATGGCTCACCGGCGTCGCTTCGGCGGCGGGCGCGGCGAGGCGGTGGCAAAAGCGGTGGGCATCAAAGGGGATTATCTGCCGCAGGTGGTCGATGCCACCGCCGGGCTGGGCCGCGATGCGTTTGTGCTGGCGGCGATCGGCTGTCGGGTGCAGATGCTGGAGCGCCATCCGGTCGTGGCGGCGCTGTTGGACGACGGCCTGACCCGCGGCTACCGTGACCCGGAGATCGGCGGCTGGCTGCGCGATCGGCTGACCCTGCTGCATGCCTCCAGCCTGCAGGCGCTGAGCAGCCTGCAGGCCAGACCGGAGGTGGTGTATCTCGATCCGATGTACCCCCACAAGCAGAAGCGCGCGCTGGTTAAGAAAGAGATGCGGGTGTTTCAGTCGCTGGTCGGCGCGGATCATGACGCCGATGGGCTGCTGTTACCGGCGCGCCAGCTGGCGCAAAAGCGGGTCGTGGTCAAGCGGCCAGACTACGCGCCGCCGCTGGCCGGCGTAGCAACACCTAACCACGTCACCACCAAAAATCACCGTTTTGATATCTACGCGCCGCTGTGAACGGCGGCGCGTTCTGCGCCCCGCCGTGCGGGTTACTCGTCTTCTTCATCCTTCAGCGGCACAATCAGCATATCCACATGCACCGTGTTGATCAGCTGGCGGGCGGAGGACATCAGTTTGCTCCAGAAGTCCTGGTGATGGCCGCAGACCACCAGATCGACATGGTATTGTTTGATAGCATCGACCAGCACCTGGCCAAGATCGCCACTGCCGCTCAGGGTTTCGGTAATGGGGTAGCCGGCAGAATTGGACAGTTCCGTCAGCGCGCTGTGGGTCTCTTCTGAGATACGCTTTTGCATATCGCCAAGGTTGACGTCAATCAGCCCGGTGTAGAGATCGGAATAGTTCACATCGACGTGTATTAGCGAGATTTTAGTTTCGCCAGCGTGGGCGACGGATACCGCTTTTTCCACCAGCACTTTGCTTTCGGGAGAGAGGTCTACAGCAATCAGAATATGTTTGTACGCCATGATAAATCTCCTTCCATTGTCTTAAAAATGGCCAGGGAGCGCGTCCCTTCAGCTTCTGAGTATAACGTGAATGATAAAAAAATGTGTCGGCAGGACAAGCCGTTGCGAACGGGATCACCCTGTATCGGGTGCCTGGATGGCGAATGCCCTCTGACGCACTGGAAAAGATTTGCGCAGATCTTCTACACTCAACAGGACGTGACCGCGAACGGCGCGGCATGCAGCCCGGCCGTTCAGGGCGGGCTTCGCCGTCTGACTGATGCTTGTTTCTTCATGGTGGTGGCTCGCACACCCGCGTCGCGGTGGGCGGTGGCCGCGCGATCGGGAGGGGATCATGACTATTAGCACCGTAGCGCTATTTTGGGCCCTGTTTTTAGTGTGCGTGCTGAACATGGTGCGCTATTTCTCGTCGCTGCGTGCGCTGCTGGTGGTGCTCCGCGGCTGCGATCCGCTGCTGTATCAGTACGTCGACGGTGGCGGTTTTTTTACCTCACACGGGCAGCCCGGCAAGCAGGTGCGGCTGGTGGCCTACATTTGGGCGCAGCGCTACCGCGATCACCATGACGATGAATTTATCCGCCGCTGCGAGCGGGTCAGGCGCCAGTTTGTTCTCACCAGCGCGCTGTGCGGGCTGGTGCTGATTAGCCTGGTCAGCCTGCTGCTCTGGCATTAAAGGCGGCGCTGCCAGCCGTCCGCGGTGGGCTGAAAGCCGTTATGCTGCATAAACCCCGTCAGCGCGGCCGGATCCTCGCTGTGTTCAGCGCTCAGCAGCCAGTTGCGTACGGACGAGTGGTGGGCAATGACCTCCTGAAGCAAATACTGACCGACGCCGCGACGGCGGGTCACTTCGCGCACCCGCAGCCGCATCAGCCTGCCGCGCTCGCCGTCGAGATTGACGATCACCGCCGCCAGCAGACGGTCATTAAAGCGTGCCGCCCACAGCTGGGTGGCATCATCCAGCTGGGGAATCTGCAGGGGCGCGTCAGGCCAGATTTTTGCCAGGTCGCAGCGATCCTGCTCGCTCGGCTGCGTCAGCCGCACAATGGTCAGTTTCATGATGCAAGTCCATCCAGAGTGGTGGGGAAGGGTGACGATTTAACCCACAGGCAGTGCGTCGCTGTGAGCAGGTAAAAACGGCGCAAACTGTTTTTCAGCATCGGATTACTCCGAGTATTCACCGTATGGTATGCCATTTAGCCAGCACAACACACTGCCTTGTGGCGGAAAAGCACCCATTTAGTCCAGCGTATCATGCTATTTCATCCGCGATTTTAGCAATCCTTGAGTTGATTTACAGAAGAAAACTCCTGTTTAATAACCTGAAATATAAGCGCTTATTCTAAAAAATGTCGCAGGCTTTCTTAACTCGTTATTCCATAACAAGTTTGCGCTGGCCAGCGGTGATAAAACCAGCAATCACAACAGATGGGGAAGGTCGCATGAAATTCAGTCAAGGTCGCACGCTGTTAGCGGGCTGTATTGCCCTGGTCATCAGCCACTCCGCACTGGCGGAAGACATTAAGGTGGCCGTCGTGGGCGCGATGTCCGGGCCGGTCGCGCAGTATGGCGATATGCAATTTACCGGTGCGCAGCAGGCCATCAAGGACATTAATGCCCAGGGCGGCGTGAATGGCAATAAGCTGGTGGCGGTCAAATACGATGACGCCTGCGATCCCAAACAGGCGGTGGCCGTAGCCAATAAGGTGATTAATGACGGTATTCGCTACGTGATCGGCCACCTTTGCTCCTCTTCTACCCAGCCGGCATMCGATATCTATCAGGATGAAGGCGTGCTGATGATCACCCCGGCGGCGACCGCACCGGAGCTGACCGCGCGTCCCGACTACGATCTGATTATGCGCACCACCGGCCTGGACTCCGACCAGGGGCCGACCGCCGCGAAATATATTCTGAGCGAAGTGAAGCCGCAGCGCATTGCGGTTATCCACGATAAGCAGCAGTACGGTGAAGGGCTGGCGCGTTCGGTGCAGGACAGCCTGAAGAAGCATGGCGCTAACGTCGTGCTGTTCGAAGGCGTCACCGCCGGTGATAAAGACTTCTCTACGCTGGTCGCGCGCCTGAAAAAAGAGAACGTTGATTTTGTCTATTTTGGTGGCTACTACCCGGAGATGGGGCAGATCCTGCGTCAGGCGCGCGCTGCCGGACTAAAAGCCGGCTTTATGGGGCCAGAAGGCGTCGGTAATGCCTCGCTGTCGAACATCGCCGGTGACGCTTCCGAAGGGATGCTGGTGACGCTGCCGAAGCGTTATGACCAACTGCCGGAGAACAAAGCCATCGTCGATGCTATCCAGGCCAGCAAAGGCAATCCGACCGGACCGTTTGTCTGGACCACCTACGCCGCACTGCAGTCGCTGGCGGCCGGAATGACGCGCAGCAAAAGCGAGGAGCCGGCTGACATCGCTAAAAACCTGAAAACCGGCGCGCCGGTGCCGACGGTGATGGGCAACCTGAGCTGGGATCAAAAAGGCGATCTGAAAGGATTCGAATTTGGCGTGTTCCAGTGGCATAAAGACGGTTCTTCTACCGCGGTGAAATAAGCAGGCGGGCCGGATTGCCCGGCCCCTGGACGCGTGATGATCTCCCCCAGGGGTTGGGCTTGCCCAGCCCTTCTTTGTAAGGTATGCAGGTATGTCCGAGCAGTTACTCTACTTTATTCAGCAGTTGTTCAACGGTGTTACCCTGGGCAGCACCTACGCGCTGATCGCCATTGGTTACACCATGGTGTATGGCATCATTGGCATGATCAACTTCGCCCACGGCGAGGTCTATATGATCGGCAGCTACGTCTCCTTTATCGTCATTGCTGGCCTGATGATGATGGGTATTGACGTAGGCTGGCTGCTGATCACCGCGGCCTTTATCGTGGCGATTGTGATTGCCAGCGCTTACGGCTGGAGCATTGAGCGCGTGGCGTATAAACCGGTGCGTGCCTCGAAGCGTCTGATCGCGCTAATTTCCGCCATTGGGATGTCGATTTTCCTGCAAAATTACGTCAGCCTGACCCAGGGATCGCGGGATTTGGCGCTGCCAGGTCTGATAACCGGGCAGTGGTCGCTGGGAGAAAGCAATGGCTTCTCCGCCACGCTTTCCACGATGCAGTTGGTTATCTGGGTCGTGACTTTTCTCGCGATGCTGGCCCTGACGCTGTTTATTCGCTATTCACGCATGGGCCGCGCCTGCCGCGCCTGCGCTGAAGATCTGAAAATGGCCAGCCTGTTGGGCATCAACACTGACCGGGTGATCTCGCTGACTTTTGTGATTGGGGCGGCGATGGCGGCGGTAGCCGGGGTATTGCTCGGCCAGTTTTACGGGGTGATCAATCCGTTTATCGGCTTTATGGCCGGCATGAAAGCCTTTACTGCCGCCGTGCTCGGCGGGATTGGCAGCATTCCGGGCGCCATGATCGGCGGCCTGGTGCTGGGCATTGCTGAAGCCCTGACCAGCGCTTACCTCAGTACAGAATACAAAGACGTGGTGTCCTTCGCACTGCTGATCGTGGTACTGCTGGTCATGCCTACCGGTATCCTCGGCCGTCCGGAGGTAGAAAAAGTATGAAGCGCTCCGTTCTGCTGAACGCCGCCGTGTCGGCGCTGATGCTGCTGGTGCTCGCCGCCTTTTTTATGGGGCTGAGGCTCGATCTCGACGGCACCCGGCTGGTAGTCAATAACGCCGGCGAGGTGCGCTGGCAGTGGATTTTTGCCGCCTGCGGCGTGGTCTTTCTGTTTCAGCTGGTGCGTCCGCTGCTGCAGGGCAGGCTGAATCGCGGCGCGAAAGGTGGCCTGATCCTGCCGGGCTTTGACGGTTCAACGCCGCGGCAGAAGTGGCTGATGGCCGCCATTATCGTCGCGGCGGCGGTCTGGCCGTTTCTGGTATCGCGCGGCACGGTGGATATCGCCACGCTGACGCTGATCTACGTGATGCTGGGGCTGGGGCTGAATGTGGTGGTGGGGCTGTCTGGCCTGCTGGTGCTGGGCTACGGCGGCTTCTACGCGATTGGCGCCTACACCTTTGCGCTGCTGAATCACTACTACGGCTTTGGCTTCTGGCAGTGCCTGCCGCTGGCCGGACTGATGGCGGCGCTGTTTGGTCTGCTGCTGGGCTTTCCGGTACTGCGCCTGCGCGGTGACTATCTGGCAATTGTGACGCTGGGGTTTGGCGAGATCGTGCGGATCCTGCTGCTGAATAACACCGAGATCACCGGCGGGCCGAACGGCATCAGCCAGATTCCGAAACCTACCCTGTTTGGGCTGGAGTTTGGCCGCACGCCGCGGGAGGGGGGCTGGGATACCTTTCACCACTTTTTTGGCCTGAAGTATGATCCCAGCGACCGGGTAATTTTTCTCTATTTAGTCGCGTTATTGCTGGTGGTGATCACCCTGTTTGTGATTAACCGACTGTTGCGCATGCCGCTGGGGCGCGCGTGGGAAGCGCTGCGGGAGGATGAGATTGCCTGCCGCTCGCTGGGCCTGAGTCCGACGCGCATCAAGCTGACGGCGTTCACCATTAGCGCGGCTTTTGCCGGTTTTGCTGGCAGCCTGTTCGCCGCCCGGCAGGGCTTCGTCAGTCCGGAGTCCTTCACCTTTGTCGAGTCGGCGTTTGTGCTGGCGATCGTGGTACTGGGCGGCATGGGCTCGCAGTTTGCGGTGATCCTCGCGGCAATCCTGCTGGTAGTGTCGCGTGAGCTGATGCGCGACCTGAACGAATACAGCATGCTGGTGCTGGGTGCTCTGATGGTGCTGATGATGATTTGGCGGCCGCAGGGGCTGCTGCCGATGAAGCGCCCGCAGCTGAAATTGAAAACCACGGCGAAAGGAGAGCAGCCATGAATCAGCCGCTGTTAGCCGTTGAGGGGCTGATGATGCGTTTTGGTGGCCTGCTGGCGGTCAATAACGTCAGGCTCGAACTTTATCCACAGGAAATTGTGTCGCTGATTGGCCCCAACGGCGCGGGGAAAACCACGGTATTTAACTGCCTGACCGGCTTTTATCAGCCGACCAGCGGCAGCATCAGGCTGGCAGATCGTGAGCTGGCGGGGCTCTCCGGCCAGCAAATTGCCCGGCTGGGCGTGGTGCGTACTTTCCAGCACGTGCGGCTGTTTCGTGAGATGACGGTGATTGAAAACCTGCTGGTGGCGCAGCATCAGCACCTGAAGAGCGGGGTCTTTTCCGGCTTGTTGAAAACGCCGGCCTTCCGCCGCGCCGAGCGCGAAGCGCTGGATCGCGCCGCGGTCTGGCTGGCGCGCGTTGGCCTGCTGGAGATGGCTAACCGCCCGGCCGGTAATCTCGCCTACGGCCAGCAGCGGCGGCTGGAGATTGCCCGCTGCATGGTGACGCAGCCCTCGATCCTGATGCTGGATGAACCGGCGGCCGGACTCAATCCGCGCGAAACCCACGAGTTGGATCGGCTGATTGCCGAACTGCGCAGTGAGCACAACGTGTCGGTACTGCTGATTGAGCATGATATGAAACTGGTGATGGGTATCTCCGATCGCATCTATGTGGTGAACCAGGGCACGCCGCTGGCCAACGGCACGCCCGATGCCGTACGTCATCATCCGGACGTAATCCGTGCCTATCTGGGAGAGGCATAATATGGCAAATCCGATTCTGAGCCTCAGTAACGTTAGCGCCCACTATGGGCCCATTCAGGCGCTGCACGACGTCAGCATCCATATTCGGCAGGGAGAAATAGTGACCCTGATTGGCGCCAACGGCGCGGGAAAAACCACGCTGCTGGGGACGCTGTGCGGTGAGCCGCGCGCCACCGCGGGCACCATCAGCTTTGATGGTCAGACGATCACCGACTGGCCAACGGCGCGCATTATGCGTGAAGCCATTGCTATCGTTCCGGAAGGACGGCGAGTCTTTGCCCGCATGACGGTGGAGGAGAACCTGGCGATGGGCGGCTTTTTTGCCGCGCGCGGCGCGTACGCGTCGCGCCTTCAGCGGGTCTGGGAGCTGTTTCCCCGCCTGCTGGAGCGCCGCACCCAGCGCGCTGGCACCATGTCCGGCGGTGAGCAGCAGATGCTGGCCATTGGCCGCGCGCTGATGAGCCAGCCGCGGCTGCTGCTGCTGGATGAGCCCTCACTGGGGCTGGCGCCGATCATCATTCAGCAGATCTTCGACACCATCGAACAGCTGCGCCAGGAGGGGATGACGATCTTCCTGGTGGAGCAGAACGCCAATCAGGCGCTGAAGCTGGCCGATCGCGGCTATGTGTTGGAAAACGGACGCGTGGTGCTGGAAGACAGCGGTGAGGCCCTGCTGAGTAACGAAGCGGTGCGTAGCGCCTACCTCGGCGCCTGACGTTTCCCAATCCCGCCCCATTCGGGGCGGGTACGCTCTTCATGATGCGGCGATAGGGTGATGGCGTCAGAAATCAATCCATAAAAACAATTAAAATCAATCAGATAAATTATTTCCTCTATGCGCTGTCGTAGGCTGCGTTTTTTTGCGATATATTATTATAATTTTTAAAAGTTTCCAGATTATTTATATTAGTAAAATCTCAAAGCGATATAACGTATCATTTTGAATGTTTGTGTACGGATTTTGTGTCCTGTTGCCCAGGATTTTGGTATCTTTCCAGCCTGTTAACGATGGCGCTTCTTAATCAGCGGCTGATATAACAAAAATCTCTTTTTTAATATCAGCGTGTACAGATGGTGAGTTGTGCTATTTGATATCTGCTGTGATTAATAAAAGACGCTTAATTATTTCAGTGGGAAATAAGAGGGTCATTGATAATGAAAAAGTTGTTGAAATATTTTTCGACCGCTTCAACGGTTCCGCTTGTTATCATTATGTCGCTTTTGGCTTTCAGTGCAAATCTGAATGCGACGGTCAATAAATTTATCCATGTTAATTTTAATGTGGTGGCAGCGGCTTGCTCTATTAACGCCGGAAATGTTATTTCGGTTAATTTTGGTGACAGCATTTCGACGGCTGGGATTGACGGAAAATACAACACCGTCCCGATTGATTATAAAGTAGCCTGCGACAGTCCATACGGCGCAGTAAAAATGAAGCTGGATGGTCAGCCGACACAGTTTGACGCTAATGCGATCCAGACTAATATGACCGATCTTGGCGTACGGGTCCTTCAGGATGGCCAGACATTCCCTGTCGGCACATGGGTTTCGGTGGATTATTCGGCCATGCCGACGCTGGAGGCCGTCTTGGTAAAAACTTCCGGGGCTAAGCTGCCTGGCGGCGAGTTCAGTGCTTCGGCGACGCTGAGTGTATATTACGAGTAAAATCCAGTGGCGTATCTGATATCGTTACTGCACAGTCGCGCTGCGCATTCAGGCTGTTAGTAACATCCTTGTAATGTAATGGATAAGTTATGAAGCGTATTAATATGATGCTATTGGGATGGGCGCTCTGCATGGTGTTGCCTGCGATGGCGGCGAATCTCCGGATCGTAAAAATGCCAGACGGCACGTACAGTATGACGGGTTACTTAGAACCCAATGATCTGATGGTGAGGAAAGGTTCTCTCAGACCACTCGAGTTTCAGTATGAGTACAAACCCGGTGGATACTATGTCTCTTCGGTTAAGCAAATTTGCCCGCAAGATAAAACTGAAACCCTCAATTTAATCAACCGTATGCTGAGTGGTAACGGTATTCCACTCAATAGCTATGCCTCGTACACACCGCGGGAGCTGTATCATCTGAGTGTAGTTTGTGCCGCGACCCCTGATAGTTTTCCGCGTGACAAACAGTGGGGATGGGTAACGCCTTACGATCTCATCGTGCCCCCCGTGGATGAAAATTCGCCGTTTTGCGATGTCAGCATCCCAGGCGAGATCAATTTGGGGACGGTCATGGTGGGTCAGAGAGTGACCTCTACGCTGCAGGGCATCATTACCTGTGATAAAAAAGCAACGGTCAATGTGAGTCTTACCGATCCGGTCAATAAGGCCTCTTCCCCCGGCGTGTTAAACATTGCGGACGCCAAACTGAATATGGATATTGATGGTCAGGGCGCTGAAAAAAACATCACCGTAGAAGGAGCTGGTCCACAAGCGTTTAATCTGAATGTGACGCTGCTGGACGCAGGGAAAACCGTGGGTGAGAAAGCAGGGACCCTCCTTCTAACTGCCGATGTGCTCTGAGGCTATGCGTCTCGTTTGTCGTGCGCCTTCCTTTGCGCTTTAATCCTGAGTGACGTCATTGCGGTGCCTACTGACGGCGTCTGCCGACGTGGCTTAACATGAGAAGTGTACCGGCGATGGTGCTTGCATCGCGCGGTGTTTCGCCAATGAAAACCGGTGGGTCTTTTTTGCTTCACATTTTCGTCTTGCCCATCTCCGCGCGACTCGCGATCGCAGCGGGTTGGTAAACGTGTGTGCGCGGAGGGCGTACTGCCGTATCGCACGGCCGCCTGTCTGGCGGCAGGAGTTGCCCAGCCGGGGATCGGCGATGTTTTTATCGCCGGTAATACCGCGCTTTTCTCCATGCGTGCGATTGCGCCGGACAATCCGTTCGGGCATATTCTGCTTTCCAGCCGGGAAGCGGGTGGCGTACCCTTGGGGTGAAGACGCCGGAGGGAGCGGACGGGCGATTCTGCCCGCCGCCGCAGAGGCTGGCCGCGGATTTACCGCCTGTCCTGCCTGCGACTGCGGAGATCCGATGGCTGTCGCCCGACGCCCTGCACTGACTTGATGCTGAACAGGAATATCGCCTGCCATGACGAAGACTGCCTGGCCTTACCCCCGCGTCGTCGCCCACCGCGGCGGCGGCAAACTGGCGCCGGAAAATACCCTCGCTGCCATCGATGTCGGTGCCCGGTACGGCCACCGGATGATTGAGTGTGACGCCAAACTTTCCGCCGACGGCGAAATTTTTCTCCTGCATGATGACACCCTCGATCGCACCAGCAACGGCTGGGGCGATGCCGGGGCGCTGCCGTGGTCACAGCTGGTGACCTTTGATATGGGCGAGTGGTTCAGCGACGCCTTTCGCGGCGAGCGGCTACCGCTACTCCGCGAGGTGGCCGGGCGCTGCCGCCAGCACCGAATGCTGGCCAACATCGAAATCAAACCCTCGCCGGGGCGCGACGCCCTGACCGGGCACGCGGTGGCCCTGGCGGCCGAATCGCTGTGGCAGGGGCAGCCGGCCCCGCTGCTGTCATCGTTCTCTGTCGAGGCGCTGGCGGCGGCGCAGGCGGCGGTGCCGCATCTGCCGCGCGGGCTGCTGCTGGATGAGTGGCGCGATGACTGGCTGGCGACGGCCACCGGATTGGGTTGCATATCGCTGCACCTGAATTATCGGCTGCTGGATGCGGAGCGCACCGCGGCGATCAAAGCCGCCGGGCGGCGGATTCTGGCGTATACGGTTAACGATCCGGCGACGGCGCGGCGGCTGCTGGCGTGGGGCGTGGATGCGATCTGTACCGACAATATTGATCGTATCGGGCCGGATTTTAGTTGAAAAAACGGGAGGCACTGGCCTCCCACGGTGCTCAGTTACGCAGCAGTGGGCGCTGTCCCGACTGCGGCTGGGTGATGCGCTGGCTGGCCGCGTCGCGCTGCTCCTGCAGCTTGCGCTGTAGCGCCTGGCTATCGCGTTGCTGATCCTGCTGCAGTTTACTTTGCTGGTTTTGCTGCTGTATTTGCATCTGCGTCTGCATCCGCTGTTGGCTGGGGTTGTAACCCGGCTGCTGCGGATTATTATTGTTATTATTCAACATATTGGCCATTCCGCTGAGCGGAAGCAAGGCGCTCAAGATTACTAACCATTTCATCAAGGTATCCTCCGTGTGACGGGCAGGAACTGTGCGGATGCCCGCGAGGGACCGCGGACACCTTTCCCACCAGTATAAGTGTATCCTGGCATCACATCTGCGCCTTTCAGAGTGGACTGAAAGTCCGTTTTCCCGTTAACTGAGAAAGCGAAAAAAACGACAATAATGCTAATGGGATGAAAAATGGACAGAAAAAAAATGCAGGTCCGCCGCTGGGCGGGAATGGTGACAGTATGTATGTTTCTCTGGCAGGGCGGCGCCTGGGCCAGGGCAGAGGCACCGCCAGTTTCTTACGGCGTAGAGACCGATACCTTCCATCCGGTGCGGGCGAAGCAGGGGATGGTGGCGTCGGTCGATGCGCTGGCCACCCGGGTTGGTGTCGATATTCTCAGGCAGGGCGGTAACGCGGTGGACGCTGCAGTGGCGGTCGGTTTTGCGCTGGCGGTCACCCATCCGCAGGCGGGGAACCTCGGCGGCGGCGGCTTTATGCTGCTGCGCACCGCGTCGGGCCGCACCACGGCCATCGATTTCCGCGAAATGGCGCCGGTGCGGGCCAGCCGCGATATGTTCCTCAATGCCAGTGGGGAAGCCGACAGTAAGCTGTCGCTGACCTCCCATCTCGCATCCGGTACCCCGGGCACCGTCGCCGGCTTTGCGCTGGCGGTACAAAAATATGGCACGCTGCCGCTGGCCACGCTGCTGCAGCCTGCTATCACCCTGGCGAAAGAGGGCTTTATCGTTAACGACGGGCTGGCTGATGATCTGAACACCTACGGTAAAGAAGTGCTGCTGAGCCATCCGAACAGCAAGGCGATCTTCTTTAAAGCGGACGGGGCGCCGTATCAGAAGGGGGAGCGGCTGGTGCAGCGCAATCTGGCGCGCAGCCTGAGCCTGATTGCCAGACAGGGCCCGGATGCCTTCTATAAAGGGGCTATCGCCGATGCTATCGCCGGCGAAATGGCGCAGCACAATGGGCTGATGAGTAAGGCAGATCTGGCGGCCTATCGCGCGGTTGAGCGCCAGCCGGTGAGCGGGACCTACCGCGGCTACGAAGTGTTCTCGATGCCGCCGCCGTCCTCCGGCGGGATCCATATCGTGCAGATCCTCAACATTCTTGAAAACTTTGATCTGGCAAAAATGGGATTCGGCAGCGCCGATGCCCTGCAGGCGACCGCCGAAGCGGAAAAGTATGCCTACGCCGATCGTTCAGAGTATCTCGGTGACCCGGATTTTGTGAAAGTACCGTGGCAGGCGCTGACCAGCAAAGCCTACGCCAGATCGCTGGCGCAGCAGATTTCTCTGGAAAAGGCGCGTCCCTCCGGCGAGATCAAACCGGGCAAGCTGGCACCGTACGAGAGCAATCAGACCACGCACTTCTCGGTCGTGGACAAAGAGGGCAATGCGGTCTCGGTGACCTATACGTTGAACACGAACTTCGGCAGCGGCATTGTCGCCGGTAACAGCGGTATTCTGTTGAATAACGAAATGGATGACTTCTCCGCAAAACCGGGGACGCCTAACGTATATGGCCTGGTCGGCGGCGAAGCTAACGCGATCCAACCCTACAAACGCCCGCTTTCCTCGATGTCACCGACCATCATTGCGAAAGACGGTAAGACCTGGCTGGTGACCGGGAGTCCCGGCGGTAGCCGGATTATCACCACCGTGCTGCAAATGGTGATGAACAGTATTGATTACGGCATGAATATTGCTGAAGCCACCAATGCCCCCCGCTTTCACCACCAGTGGCTGCCGGATGAGCTGCGGGTTGAAAAGGGCTTCAGCCCGGATACGCTGACGTTGCTGAGAGAGAAGGGGCAGCACGTGGCCGTTAAACCGGCGATGGGCAGCACCCAGAGCATCATGATCGGGCCGGATGGCACCCTGTTTGGCGCATCCGATCCGCGTACGCCGGGCGATCTGACCGCCGGATACTGATCGTTCCCGCCCCGCTGCCCGCGCGGCGGGGCGATTCATCATGGCCGCAGCCGGGCCATATCCAGCGCGTCTGCCGGCCCACCTTCGCGCAGCGCGTCCTGTCGCGCAAAGCCAACGCGTTGATATAGATCGCGTTATCCACCAGGTATGGTCTGTTCAATCCGCCTCGCGCTCCGCCGGGGATCACCGTGATCGGTCATCCGCGCGCTGACCAGCGTGCTGCTGGCCCACCGCCAGGCGAAAGGGAACGGCACGGCGGCGTGTGCGATGGTTACGCTGCCCCACCTCATCGCGTCGTCATACCCTGTCACCCGTGCGTGCCGGCCGCGGAGGGCGTCACCGCAGCGGCCCTGCCAGAATGCCGGAGCGGGAGGGGATGCTGGCTAAGCCACTGCGTCGGGGGCGGCAGCCGGGGCAGAAGCTGTGGCATGGCCGGGCGCATGGCGTCGTTTTTCAGTGATAAATCCGCTTTAAAATCAGGGTCTTTATTTTTATCGACAGCGTAAATATTTGGCAGAAACGCTTTACAAGTGCGAATGATAATGATTATTATTGCGATGCGTTCTCGGCATGGCCGCTGGCCGGCAGAGAAAGCACGACATTGCTCACATTGCTTCCAATTTTTTAGCCAGCTCGGGTGCTGGCTTTTTTTTTGGGGCCATCCCCGCGAATGCTTTCATATTATTTGAACAAAGACGTTAATTTTCTCCGCTATCTTCTCATTCGCTTCAGGTTCAGACTGCTAAAAAACGGTGAGGAGAATTGAAGATGATTTACCTGCGTAAGGCACAAGAGCGCGGCCATGCCAACCACGGCTGGCTCGACAGCTGGCACACCTTTTCCTTTGCTAACTACTATGATCCTAATTTTATGGGCTTCTCCGCCCTGCGCGTGATTAACGAAGACGTTCTCAATCCCGATCAGGGATTTGGTACCCATCCGCACAACGATATGGAGATCCTGACCTACGTGCTGTCCGGTACGGTCGAACACCAGGATAGCATGGGTAATAAAGCGCAAATCCCCGCCGGAGAGTTCCAGATAATGAGCGCCGGTACCGGTGTGCGTCACTCCGAGTACAACGCCAGCTCCCGCGAGCCGCTGCATCTGTACCAAATCTGGATCCTGCCGCAGGAGACCGGTATCGCGCCGCGCTATGATCAGCGCCGCTTTGCCGACGTCTCCGGCCGCCAGTTTGTCCTGACGCCGGACGCTCGTGAAGGCTCCCTGAAGGTCTGTCAGGACATGACCCTGTCGCGCTGGACGCTGAAGCAGGGTGAGCAGGATAGCGTGACGCTGGATGCCGAACGCCACGTGTGGATTCAGGTCGTAAGAGGGGAGGTGACGATCAACGGTCAGTCGGCAGCGGCCAGCGATGGGCTGGCGATTGCCGGGGAGCATGCGCTCACCATCGTCGCCGACAGCGACGCGGAAATTCTGCTATTTGATCTGCCGCCGGTGCAGTAAGCCGGCGCCGCCCACGATGATTACAGCTTCAGATAAGCGCGAATGCCATCCAGAAACATCTGGGTGGCCAGCATAATCAAAATCAGCCCCATCAGGCGCTCCAGCGCGTCCACGCCTTTGCTGCCCAACAGGCGCAGAAACAGCCCGGACATCAGCAGAATCACCGCCGTACAGCCCCACGCCAGCAGCAGCGCGCCGACCAGATAGCCCATCTGACCCGGATACTGGTGTGACAGCAACATCAGCGTGGCCAGCAGCGACGGTCCGGCCACCAGCGGGATGGCCAGAGGCACCAGGAACGGCTCTTCACCGGCCGACAGCCCGCTGCTGTTATTGTCGTGAGACGGAAAAATCATCTTGATCGCGATCAGGAACAGGATAATGCCGCCGGAGATCGACACGGTTTCGGTACGCAGATTCAAAAACGCCAGAATGCGTTCACCGGCAAACAGAAACAGCAGCATCAGAGCCAGCGCGATCAGCATTTCGCGGATCAGAACGATGCGCCGACGTCGCGGCTCCAGATGCTTCAGTACCGACATAAAAATCGGCAGGTTGCCTAGCGGGTCCATGATCAGCAGCAGTAATATCGTCGCCGAAATCAATTCAGTCATCAGCTCTCTCTCAATAGTCACGGGCGGTAAACGGCCCGCGGCGCCGCCATTAGCGGCGCTGCATAAAAAAACGCACGCATCGAATTAATTCACTTGCCAGTCCGGACGCAATTTGTAACGTTGGTAGGCATCGCAGAGCGATATTCTACATGGTTCACGCCGGCCGTCACGGTGCGGCTGGTCGTCAGGTGGGTGAAAAGGATAAAAGATGAAATCTGTGGGGCTAATTGGTTGGCGCGGCATGGTGGGTTCGGTCCTGATGCAGCGAATGGTAGAAGAGCAGGACTTCGCGGTGATCAAACCGGTGTTCTTTTCAACGTCGCAGCACGGACAGGCGGCGCCGGCGTTGGGTGGACATACAGCGGGCACCTTACAGGACGCGTATGACCTGGACGCGCTGCGCGCGCTGGACATTATCATTACCTGCCAGGGCGGTGACTATACCAGTGAGGTCTACCCCAGACTGCGCGCCAGCGGCTGGCAGGGCTACTGGATCGATGCGGCATCCACGCTGCGCATGCAGGATGATGCCATCATCATTCTTGATCCGGTTAACCATCAGGTGATCAAACAGGGGCTGGACCGTGGCGTAAACACCTTCGTCGGCGGCAACTGCACCGTTAGCCTGATGCTGATGTCGCTGGGCGGCCTGTTTGCGCACGATTTAGTTGAGTGGGCCTCGGTAGCGACCTATCAGGCCGCCTCCGGCGGTGGCGCGCGCCACATGCGCGAGCTGCTGAACCAGATGGGGCGCCTGCATCATGAGGTGGCCCCGTCGCTGGACAATCCGGCGTCGGCCATTCTGGACATTGAGCGTCGCGTGACCGAGCTGACCCGCAGTGGCTCCCTGCCGGTCGATAACTTTGGCGTGCCGCTGGCCGGCAGCCTGATCCCGTGGATTGACAAGGCGCTCGACAATGGCCAGAGCCGCGAAGAGTGGAAAGGGCAGGCTGAAACCAACAAAATCCTTGCCACTACCCACACTATTCCGGTGGATGGGCTCTGTGTCCGCGTGGGCGCGCTGCGTTGCCACAGTCAGGCCTTCACGCTGAAGCTGAAGCAGAACGTGCCGCTCGCGGAAATTGAGCAGCTGTTGGCCAGTCACAACGACTGGGTGAAAGTGGTGCCAAACGATCGTGAGTTGACCATGCGTGAACTGACGCCAGCGGCGGTGACCGGTACGCTGACTACCCCGGTGGGACGCCTGCGCAAGCTGAACATGGGCCCGGATTATCTGTCCGCCTTTACCGTCGGCGACCAGCTGCTGTGGGGCGCGGCAGAGCCGCTGCGCCGTATGCTGCGCCTGCTGGTTGATTGAGTTGTACTGAGGCCAGCTCCCGCTGGCCGCCATGGCGGTGCTCTCCGGTGCGTCCGACGCCGGATACCGCCAGGCAATAACTTTCTGACGCGTTTCGACATTTTTTGCCGCGGCTTTCCAACAGCCCTGGCTATGCTTATATCGCTGTGCCTGAATGTTTGCCGTTTTGGTTGTTCGTTTGACCGTATTGCGTGCTGTCTGCTGTGCCCCGCGCCGGGGAAGGAAGCGGTTACGTGTTGAGCTCAATAGAAGAGCAGCATCTCCGTGCGCTGAGATGACTGCCGGAATAACAGGGTGAGTTATGTCAGAGCTTCCCGATCGTCATGTGATTAATGCCCTATTCTCTGGACACTACGCCGATCCGTTCGCTTTCCTGGGCATGCATGAAACCGAACAGGGCCTGGTCGTCCGCGCTTTACTGCCTGATGCTGCCGAAGTCTGGGTGGTGGAGACGCAAACTGGCCGTCAGTGTGTACAACTGACCTGCCACGATTCCCGCGGTTTTTTCAGCGGTACGCTGAAGCGAAAAAAACCGTTCCGCTATCAGTTGGCCGTCACCTGGCATGGCCAGCAAAATCTGATCGATGACGCCTATCGTTTTGGGCCGCTGCTGCAGGCGATGGATAGCTGGTTGCTGTCAGAGGGCACCCATCTGCGGCCCTACGAAAATCTCGGCGCCCACGCCGCCACAATCGACGGTGTAATCGGTACCCGTTTTAGCGTCTGGGCACCGAACGCCCGCCGGGTGTCAGTGGTTGGTGAGTTTAACTTCTGGGACGGCCGGCGTCATCCCATGCGGTTTCGCCGCGAGAGTGGCGTCTGGGAGCTGTTTGTGCCCGCTGCGCGCAATGGCCAGCTGTACAAATTTGAAATTATCGACGCCCACGGTCAGCTGCGGATCAAAGCCGATCCCTACGCTTTTGAGGCGCAGATGCGTCCGCAAACCGCGTCAATGATTTGCGGCCTCCCGCCGAAAGTCACGCCCTCACCGTCCCGCCAGCGTGCAAATCAGCTGGACCAACCGATCGCGATTTATGAAGTACACCTGGGGTCGTGGCGGCGTCATACCGACAATAATTTCTGGCTAAGCTACCGGGAACTGGCCGAGCAGCTGGTGCCCTATGTCAAAGAGATGGGTTTTACCCACCTCGAACTGATGCCGATCAATGAGCATCCGTTTGACGGTAGCTGGGGTTATCAGCCGCTGGGAATGTATGCGCCAACTCGCCGCTTTGGCACCCGCGATGACTTCCGCGCCTTTATCGATGCCGCCCATGAGGCAGGCCTCAACGTACTGCTGGACTGGGTTCCCGGCCATTTTCCTGATGATGAATTTGGTCTGGCGCAGTTTGATGGCACGTCGCTGTATGAGCACAGCGATCCGCGTGAAGGCTACCATCAGGACTGGAACACGCTGATCTACAACTTTGGCCGCCGCGAAGTCAGTAACTATCTGACCGGCAATGCGCTCTACTGGATGGAACGATTTGGCATTGACGGACTGCGCGTGGATGCGGTGGCGTCGATGATCTATCGCGACTACAGCCGCAAGCCCGGAGAGTGGGTTCCCAATCACCTCGGCGGGCGGGAGAATCTGGAAGCGATCGCGTTTCTGCGCAATACCAACCGCACCCTGGGCCAGACGGTGCCGGGAGCCGTTACCGTCGCGGAAGAGTCAACCGACTTCCCCGGCGTCTCCCGTCCGCCCTCTGGCGGCGGCCTCGGCTTTTGGTACAAATGGAACCTCGGCTGGATGCACGACACGCTCGATTACATGAAGCTCGATCCCATCTGGCGACGTTATCATCCCGATTTGCTGACCTTCGGCATGCTGTATAACTACAGCGAAAACTTTGTACTGCCGCTTTCCCACGATGAAGTGGTACACGGCAAGCGCTCAATTCTGGATCGCATGCCCGGTGACGCCTGGCAGAAATTTGCTAACCTGCGCGCCTATTACGCCTGGATGTGGGCGTTCCCGGGTAAAAAGCTGCTGTTTATGGGCAATGAATTTGCTCAGGGTCGCGAGTGGAACCACGATATCAGCCTCGACTGGCACCTGCTGGAGGGGGAAGACAGCTGGCACCACGGCGTGCAGCGGTTGGTGAAAGATCTCAACCACACCTATCGCCGCTTCCCGGCAATGTGGCAGCAGGATTATGACCCACGCGGCTTTGAGTGGCTGGTGGTTGACGACCACGAAAACGCGGTGTTTGTCTTTGTGCGCCGCGACTGTGACGGTAATGAGATAATCGTGGCCAGTAACTTCACTCCGGTGCCGCGCCACCACTATCGGTTTGGCATCCATCAACCCGGCCGCTGGAGCGAAGTGCTCAACAGCGATTCCGGACACTATCACGGCAGTAACCTGGGTAACCTCGGCGGCACCGATAGTGAGGCGATCCCCAGCCACGGGCGGGCGCACTCGCTCTCCCTGTCGCTGCCGCCGCTGTCGACGATCTGGCTGGTGCGGGAGGCGCAAGATGACGCCTGAGCCCGAACGATTGGCATCGCATCCCGGACAGCCTGAACCGCTGGGGGCACACTGGCAGGGTGACGGCGTCAATTTTGTGCTGTTCTCCGCCCATGCTGAGCAGGTAATCCTGTGCCTGTTTGACGATCGGCAGCGGGAAATTCGAATTCCGTTAACCGCGCGTACAGGCGACCGCTGGCATATTTTTGTTCCCGGCCTGCGCCCCGGTCAGCGCTATGGCTATCGCGTAGCCGGACCCTGGCAACCCGAGCAGGGCCACCGCTTTAATTCGGCAAAGCTGCTGGTGGACCCCTGCGCCCGGCAGGTGATTGGCGAAGTGGGCCAGGAGGCCCAGCTGTATGGCGGTGAGTGGCAGCGCGATGAGCAGGACAGCGCCGCGGTAGCGCCGAAAAGCGTGGTGATTGCCGATGATTTTGACTGGCAGGGAGACGCGCCGCTGCGTACGCCCTGGGGCGAGACGGTGATTTATGAGGCGCACGTGCGCGGGCTGACGCAGCTGCATCCGGAGATACCCGCTCCGCTGCGCGGTACCTACCGGGCGCTCGGCCATCCGGTGATGATTGCCTACCTGCAGCGGCTGGGGATCACCGCGCTGGAGCTCCTGCCGGTGGCGACCTTCGCGGATGAACCGCGCCTGCAGGCACGCGGGCTGCGAAACTACTGGGGCTATAACCCGTATGCGCTCAGCGCGCCGAGCGCGCGCTACGCCGCCGGCGTGGATCCGCTGCGCGAGCTGCAGGAAGCGGTCAGGGCACTGCACCAGGCGGGAATCGAGGTGATTCTGGACGTGGTGTTTAACCACACCGCCGAACTGGAAGAGATTGGCCCGACGCTCTCCCTGCGCGGCGTGGACAACAAAAGCTACTACTGGCACGAAGAGGAAGGGCGCTATGCGAACTGGACCGGCTGCGGCAACACGCTGAACCTCAGCCATCCGGCGGTCATTGACTGGACACTGGACTGCCTGCGCTTCTGGGTGGAACACGCGCACATCGATGGTTTTCGCTTCGATCTGGCGCCGGTACTGGGACGTACGCCGGCGTTTGACGCGGCGGCACCGCTGTTTCAGGCGCTGGCGGCCGATCCGCTGCTGTCGACGTGCAAGCTGATTGCCGAACCCTGGGATATCGGACCGGAAGGGTACCGGCTGGGGCAGTTTCCCGCGCCCTTTGCTGAATGGAACGACCGCTTTCGCGACGGCCTGCGTCGCTTCTGGCTTTGTGACGATGCGGGCTGCGGCGAACTGGCTAACCGGCTTAGCGCATCGCGCGACCTGTTTAATCCTCCGCGCCGACCGGCGGCCAGTATCAACCTGATCACCGCGCATGACGGCTTCACCCTGCGTGATCTGGTGAGTTTTGACCATAAACACAACGAGGCCAACGGCGAAGAGAACCGCGACGGCCACGATGCCAACTACAGCGGCAACCAGGGCGTTGAGGGGCTGGACGCGCCGCCGGCGGTCCAGCAGGCCCGGCGCGTTCGTATGCAGGCATTGTTAACCACGCTGCTGCTGGCGCAGGGCACGCCGATGCTGCTGGCCGGGGATGAGCTGGGGCACAGCCAGCAGGGTAACAACAACGCTTATTGTCAGGATAATCCCACTACCTGGCTTCACTGGCAGGAAGCAGACTCCGCGCTGCAGGCCTTCACCGCCCGTGTGATCCAACTGCGCAAACGGATTCCGGCCCTGACCGGTAACCGCTGGTGGCAGGAGGGAGACGGCAATGTCGAGTGGCTCAATGGCCGGGGTACACCGATGACGCGCGACGACTGGGAACAGGGGCCGCGCCATTTACAAATCATGCTCTCCGGGCGCGGGTTGATCGTGCTGAACGGTGAAGCGGAGCCCGCCGCCTTTATCCTCCCTGAGGGGGAATGGCTGCCGGTAACGTCCGACGACGGAGAGCCGGGTACCATCCTGTTAGCGGTCTGGCATGGTGCTGCGCACGCCGCGTGCGTCTTCCACAAGCGATGAGAAGGAGTCAGACATGGTCACGTTAGAAAAAAATGCCCTGATGCTGGCGCGTCAGCTGCCGACCCAAACCGTAGCGCTGATCCTGGCGGGCGGGCGCGGCACGCGCCTGAAAGATCTGACGGCCCGGCGAGCGAAGCCGGCGGTGCACTTTGGCGGCAAGTTCCGCATTATCGACTTTACCCTCTCCAACTGCCTCAATTCCGGGATCCGCCGTATCGGCGTTATCACGCAATACCAGTCGCACACGCTGGTGCAGCACATTCAGCGCGGCTGGTCATTTCTCAATGTAGAAATGAACGAGTTTGTCGATCTGCTCCCGGCGCAGCAGCGCTCTACCGCGGAGCACTGGTATCGCGGCACCGCCGACGCGGTGGCGCAGAACCTCGATATCGTGCGGCGCTACGGCGCGCAATATATTCTGATTCTGGCCGGCGATCATATCTACAAAATGGACTATTCGCGGATGCTTATCGATCACGTCGAGAAGGGCGCGCTCTGTACCGTGGCCTGCCTGCCGGTGCCGATTGAAGAAGCCAGCGCGTTTGGCGTGATGGCGGTGGACGACGAGAATCGCGTCGTGGAGTTTGTCGAAAAACCGGCCAATCCCCCACACATGCCAGACGACCCCACCCAGGCGCTGGCCAGCATGGGAATTTACGTCTTTAACGCCGATTACCTGTTTGAGCTGCTGGAAGCGGAGCTAATGCAGACCGATACCGATCATGATTTCGGTAAAAATTTGCTGCCAAAAATCGTTGCCAGCGGCGCGGCCTACGCCCACTCCTTTACGCTGTCTTGCGTACAGGAAACCGACGGAGCCCCGGCTTACTGGCGCGATGTGGGAACGCTGGAAGCCTACTGGCGCGCCAACCTGGATCTGGCCTCGGTCACGCCGGAGTTGGATATGTACGATCGGCACTGGCCGATTCGTACCCATATGGAACCGCTGCCGCCGGCCAAATTTGTCCAGGATCGCTCCGGCAGCCACGGCATGACCATGAACTCGCTGGTGTCTGGCGGGTGCATCATCTCGGGATCGGTCGTGGTGCATTCGGTGTTGTTTTCCCGCGTGCGTATCAACTCCTTCTGCAATATTGATCACGCAGTGTTACTTTCTGATGTGGTGGTCGGGCGCTCCTGTCGCCTGCGTAATTGCGTGATCGACCGCGCTTGTGTACTGCCCGAGGGAATGGTGATCGGTGAGAATCCGGATGAGGATCGCCGCCGCTTCTACCGTTCTGAAGAGGGAATTGTTCTGGTGACCCGACGCATGCTGGCCAAACTGGAGAGCGCGCCGGGTAACGGCATTTAGATCGGGGACCGTGGACCGGCGCCCGTTCTTTTTAAGGAGATGCAATGCAGGTATTACATGTCTGTTCGGAGCTGTTCCCTCTGTTAAAAACCGGGGGGCTGGCCGATGTGGTCGGTGCGCTGCCGGCGGCACAAATCGCGGAAGGCGTTGATGCCCGCGTGCTGATTCCGGCCTATCCGGAGATCCGCAGGGGCATTGTTGAAACCCAGCTGGTAGCGGAGGTCCATACCTTCGCCGGTTTTATGCAGCTGCGATACGGCCAGTTTAACGGCGTGGGGGTATACCTGATCGACGCGCCCCATCTTTACGATCGTCAGGGCAGCCCGTATCACGATGAGTCGCAGTTTGCTTACACCGATAACTTTTTGCGTTTTGCGCTACTGGGCTGGGTTGGCTGCGAACTGGCCTGCGGCCTCGATCCGTTCTGGCATCCCAACGTGGTACATGCGCACGACTGGCACGCCGGGCTGGCACCGGCGTATCTGGCGGCGCGCGGACGGCCGGCGAAGTCGGTATTTACCGTCCACAATCTTGCCTATCAGGGATTATTCCAGGCGCACCATCTCGATCAGATCCAGCTGCCGTGGTCATTTTTCAATATGCACGGCATGGAGTTTCACGGGCAAATCTCCTACCTGAAGGCCGGGCTGTTTTTTGCCGACCATATTACCGCGGTCAGCCCGACCTACGCCCGCGAGATCACCCTGCCGGAGTATGGCTGTGGAATGGAGGGACTGCTGCGGCAGCGCCAGCTGGAGGGGCGGCTGAGCGGTATTCTGAACGGCGTCGACGCGGAGATCTGGGATCCGTCACATGACACACTGCTTAACGCGACCTACACCCGTGATACCCTGGATAACAAGGCGGAAAATAAGCGCCAGCTGCAGGTGGCAATGGGGCTTAAAATTGACGACAAGGTGCCGATCTTTACCGTGGTCAGTCGCCTGACCAGCCAGAAAGGATTGGATCTGGTCCTCGAGGCGCTGCCGGGCCTGCTGGAGCAGGGGGGGCAGCTGGTACTGCTGGGCGCCGGCGACGCCGCGCTCCAGCAGGGGTTTCTCGCCGCGGCGGCCGAACATCCGGGGCAGGTCGGCGTACAGATTGGTTATCATGAAGCGTTTTCGCATCGCATTATGGGCGGGGCAGACGTGATTATGGTGCCCAGTCGCTTTGAGCCCTGCGGGCTGACTCAGCTGTATGGCCTGAAGTACGGTACCTTACCGCTGGTGCGGCGCACCGGCGGCCTGGCGGACACAGTGAATGACAGTTCGCTGGAAAATCTGGCCGACGGCATCGCCAGCGGCTTTATGTTTGAAGATAGCAACGCCTGGTCGCTGCTCCGGGCGATTCGACGGGCATTTGTGCTCTGGTCTCGTCCCTCTCTCTGGCGCTTCGTGCAGCGGCAGGCGATGGCGATGGACTTTAGTTGGCAGGTCGCCGCCAGGGACTACCGCGATCTTTATCAGCGTTTGATGTAGGTTTATCCCCCGCCGGTCGGGTCGGGGGAAGATCGGACTGAATCAGGAAACGTGATCATGAATGCACCTTTTAGCTATGCTGCCCCCACGCTGTCGGTCGAGGCGCTGAAACACTCGATTGCCTATAAGCTGATGTTCACCATCGGCAAAGATCCTTCGATTGCCAACAAGCACGAGTGGCTGAACGCAACCCTGCTGGCGGTGCGTGACCGCATGGTGGAACGCTGGCTGCGCTCTAATCGCGCCCAGCACTCGCAGGAAGTCCGCCAGGTCTACTACTTGTCGATGGAGTTCCTCGTTGGCCGCACTTTCTCCAATGCCCTGCTGGCCATCGGCATTTACGAGGACATTCGCGCCGCGCTGGAGGAGATGGGGCTGGATTTGGAAGAGTTAATCGACGAAGAGAACGATCCGGGCCTCGGTAACGGCGGTCTTGGTCGGCTGGCAGCCTGTTTTCTCGATTCGCTGGCGACGCTGGGGTTGCCCGGCCGCGGCTACGGCATTCGCTACGAATACGGCATGTTTAAGCAGAATATCGTCGATGGACGGCAGGCGGAATCGCCTGATTACTGGCTGGAATATGGCAATCCGTGGGAGTTCGTCCGCTTTAATACCCGCTACAAGGTGCGCTTTGGCGGGCGGCTGCAGCAGGAAGGCCACCGGATGCGCTGGGTGGAAACTGAAGAAGTGCTGGCAACCGCCTACGATCAAATCATCCCCGGTTTTGATACCGATGCCACGGCCACGCTGCGCCTGTGGGGCGCGCAGGCTAGTAACGAAATCAACCTGGGTAAGTTTAACCAGGGAGACTATTTTGCGGCGGTAGAAGACAAAAATCACTCTGAAAACGTCTCGCGGGTGCTGTATCCGGATGACTCAACGAATTCCGGGCGCGAACTGCGCCTGCGCCAGGAGTATTTCCTGGTGTCGGCGACGGTACAGGATATTTTGCATCGCCACTATCGGCTGCATAAAAGTATGGCCAACCTGGCCGACAAGATTGCTATCCACCTGAATGACACGCATCCGGTGCTGGCGATACCGGAGCTGATGCGCCTGCTGATCGACGAGTATCAGTTCAGCTGGAATGACGCTTTTGATATGTGCTGTCAAATCTTCTCTTACACAAACCACACGCTGATGAGCGAGGCGTTGGAGACCTGGCCGGTCGATATGCTGGGCCGCATTCTGCCGCGCCACCTGCAGCTGATTTTTGAGATCAATGATGACTTCCTGAAGACGGTTCAGGAACAGCACCCGGACGATATCGGCCTGCTCTCGCGCATTTCGATCATTGACGAGCACAACGGTCGTCGCGTGCGGATGGCGTGGCTGGCGGTGATTGTCAGCCATAAAGTCAACGGCGTTTCTGAGCTGCACTCCGACTTAATGGTGCAGTCGCTGTTTGCCGATTTCGCCGCGCTGTTCCCGGGGCGTTTTTGCAATAAAACGAATGGCGTGACGCCGCGCCGCTGGCTGGCACTGGCGAATCCGTCGCTCTCCTCGGTGCTGGATGATGCCATCGGCCAGACCTGGCGCACCGATCTCAGCCAGCTAAAAGAGATTGAAAAAAATATCGACTATCCCAGCTTTATTCACCAGCTGATTGAGGCCAAGCTGGAGAACAAGCAGCGGCTGTCGGCATGGGTCGCGAAACATCTCGACATCGTGCTCGATCCAACCGCGCTGTTCGACGTGCAGATCAAGCGCATCCACGAGTACAAACGTCAGCTGCTGAACGTCCTGCACATCATTACGCATTACAACCGGATCAAGGCCGATCCCACCGCCGACTGGGTGCCGCGGGTGAAAATTTTTGCCGGTAAAGCGGCGTCAGCCTACTACATGGCAAAGCACATCATCCATTTGATCAACGATGTGGCGAAGGTGATCAATAACGATCCGCTGGTGAAGAATAAGCTGAAGGTGGTGTTTATCCCCAACTACGGCGTGAGCAGCGCGCAGATCATTATTCCGGCAGCGGATCTCTCCGAGCAGATCTCGCTGGCGGGCACCGAGGCGTCGGGCACCAGTAATATGAAGTTTGCCCTTAACGGAGCGCTGACCATTGGTACGCTGGACGGTGCCAACGTCGAGATGCGCGAGCACGTGGGCGCAGAGAATATCTTTATCTTCGGCAACACCACGCCGGAGGTCGAAGCGCTGCGCAGTCAGGGCTATAACCCGCACAGTTACTACGACAACGACGCAGAGCTGCAGCAGGTGATGAATCAGATCGCTACCGGCGTATTTAGCCCTGACGAACCGGGACGCTACCGCAATCTCTTCGATTCACTGGTGAATTTGGGCGATCACTACCAGCTGCTGGCAGATTACCGCAGCTACGTTGATACCCAGGATGACGTCGATGATCTGTTCCGCCAGCCGGAGGAGTGGACGCGCCGCGCGGTGATGAATATTGCCAATATGGGCTACTTTTCGTCAGACCGCACCATTCAGGAGTACGCCGACGAGATTTGGCATATTTCGCCCATCCGGCTGTAGCCGGAAGCGCCGTCGCCTCGCGTTTACGGGAGGCGACGCGCTGCCGGGCAGGGCTCAGTAGTAAGAGTGCTCGCCGCGCTGGTGCTCGGTGAGATCGCGCACGCCTTTCAGCTCCGGGAACTGCTCCAGCAGCTGCTTTTCAATGCCCTCTTTCAGCGTCACGTCTACCATTGAGCAGCCGTTACAGCCGCCGCCGAACTGCAGAATTGCATAGCCTTCCGGCGTGATCTCCATCAGGGAGACCTTGCCGCCGTGGCCGGCCAGCTGCGGATTAATCGCGGACTGCAGGACGTACTCAACGCGCTCCAGCAGCGGGGCGTCATCCGCCACCTTGCGCATCTTGGCATTGGGCGCTTTCAGCGTCAGCTGTGAACCGAGATTATCCGTGACGAAATCAATCTCCGCGTCTTCCAGATAGGGGGCGCTCAGCGCATCAACGTAGGCCGACAGCTTGTCAAATTTCAGCTCGGTATCGGTGGATTCTACCGCGTCGGGCGGGCAATAGGAGACGCCACACTCAGCGCCTGGCGTGCCGGGGTTAATCACAAATACGCGGATTTGTGTCCCCTCTTCCTGACCGGAAAGGAGTTTGGCAAAGTGGTCTTGCGCAGGTTCAGTAATACGGATCATGGCAGTGCTCACGCTTAATAGTTGAGTAAAATACTGGGTTATTATACGCCCATCGCCGGTGCCCTACAAGGTGCGGCACAGGCACCAGACCTGCACGCTGGCAGCGCCGGCGGCCTGCAGCAGCCGACACAGCTCGCCCACGGTGCTGCCGGTGGTCACGACGTCATCCACGATCGCCACGTGGCGACCTGCGACGGCGAGGGCCAGGCGAAAGGCCCCGCGCAGATTCCGGCGGCGCCCGGCGGCAGACAGCGCGCGCTGTGCGCGACCGTGGCGGATGCGGCGCAGGCCGTCGGCGGCATACTCGCAGCCCAGCCAGTGGGCTAACTGCCGGGCCAGCAGCGCAGCCTGGTTAAAGCCACGCCGCAGGACGCGGCGGCGGTGCAGCGGCACGCTGAGCAGCAGATCCGGCGCAACAATCGCCTGCGCGCGGCGCAGAGACAACCAGCGTAACAGGATTAGTCGGGCGAGGGGAGCGGTGAGTGCGGTGGTCCGGTGGAATTTAAAGCGCGTCACCAGCGTGCTCAGCGGCGGGCTGTAATCACTCACCGCCACCAGCCGCTGCCACGGCGGTGGACGCAGCAGACAGCGGCCACAGGCGAGCGCGGGGTGCGCCGACGGCAGGCCGCAGCGCGGACACACCGCGAGGGACGGCAGGCTGCGCAGACACAGACTACAGATGCCGTGTCCGGGCAGCCGCAGCGGCATTTCGCATAGCCAACAGCGGGCGGGCATTGATAGCATAGCGGCCTCCTGAGTCAAACCGGAATCGTAACCTATGACCACGCTTTACTGGCAGACCCTGGGTGAAGGGAATACCGATCTTGTGATGCTGCATGGCTGGGGGCTGAATGCCGAAGTGTGGCAAGACATTGTGCCGCGGCTGCGCCCGCATTTTCGGCTGCACCTGGTGGATTTGCCCGGCTATGGCCGCAGCGGCGGCTGGCCGGCCTTGCCGCTGACGGAGATGGCCGCGGCGCTGAGCGCCCGGGCGCCGGCGCGGGCGCTGTGGCTCGGCTGGTCGCTCGGCGGGCTGGTAGCGACCCAGTTTGCGCTCAGCCAGCCGGCGCAAGTGCGCGGACTGATTACCGTCGCGTCATCGCCCTGTTTTACCGCCTGTCGCGACTGGCCGGGTATCGCGCCGGAAACGCTGGATCAGTTTAGCCAGCAGCTGGGCAGCGACTATGCCCGAACGGTTGAGCGCTTTCTGGCGCTGCAAACCCTTGGGACGGCCAGTGCCCGCGGCGATGCGCGGCGGCTGAAAGCGGTGGTATTATCGCAGCCGCAGCCGCCGGTGGCCGTGCTGGAAGGCGGTCTGGCTATACTGCGCGACGTGGATCTGCGTCCGCAGCTGGCAACGTTGACGTCGCCCGCGCTGCGTCTGTATGGCCACCTGGACGGTCTGGTGCCGCGGCGCATTGCCACCGCGCTGGATACCCTGTGGCCATCCAGCCGAAGTCAGGTGATCGATAAGGCCGCGCATGCGCCGTTTATCTCGCATCCCGAGGCGTTTTGTGACGCGCTGCTGGCGTTTAGTGCGGAAGCACGCTGATCGAATAGGGCGCGTATTTACTCACTGTGGGGATGGCGCTATAAAGAAAGATGAGCAGGAGCGTCTTGTGCAGGCCCTGCCTGACAACGCCTCTGGCCTGCTCGTTACCTAAGGAGAGGATAATAATGAAAGCTTTACTCACCGCTGTACCGCTGGCGCTGGCCGCCATTCTGTCAGGTAATGCCCTTGCCGCGGAGCAAATTACCCGCGATCAGGCTGAAGAGATGAATCTGGTTAAGCTCGGCTCGGTGACCACGGAAACCCAGAGTTCGCCGATGGATGCCAACGCGCGGCTGTCGCAAAAGGCCGATGCTTTGGGAGGGAAATATTACGTGATCATTGCCGCTGACGAGAAGGACCGCGTCCACGTACTCGCTGAGGTCTACAAGTAAGTCGCGACGCAGCGTCTGACTAAAACCTGCCTTGCGGCAGGTTTTTTGCTTTCCGACTCAGCGCTTTTTGCCGAAGGCGGCCGCCAGCGCATCGCCCATCGCGCTGTTGCCGGAGGACGCGGCCGCCGGTCGCGCCCGTCCTTTCGCCGCCGCGGGGCGCGCGGTGTCCCGACCGGTGGAGGCCGGCGGGCGGCGGCCGCTGCCTTCACCCGGCTGCTCATCGAGGCGCATGGTCAGTGCGATACGCTTCCGCGGCAGATCCACCTCCATCACCTTCACCTTCACGATGTCGCCGGCTTTCACCACCTTGTGCGGGTCGTCGACAAATTTGTCGGACAGCGACGAGATATGCACCAGGCCGTCCTGATGGACGCCGATATCGACAAAGGCCCCGAAGTTAGTGACATTGGTGACTGCCCCTTCCAAAATCATCCCCGGCTGCAGATCGCTCAGGGACTCGACGCCCTCAGCGAACTGCGCGGTCTTAAATTCCGGACGGGGATCGCGTCCCGGTTTTTCCAGCTCTTTAATGATGTCGGTCACCGTCGGCACGCCGAACTGTGCGTCGGTGAAGTCTGACGCGTGCAGCGAGCGCAGCGCTGAACCGTTGCCCATCAGCGCCTGTAGTGCCTGCTCGGTTTTGGCCAGGATACGCTCCACCACCGGATAGGCTTCCGGGTGTACGGTGGAGGCGTCCAGTGGATTATCACCGTGGTTGATGCGCAGGAAGCCCGCGCACTGCTCGAAGGCTTTCGGCCCCAGGCGGCTCACCTTCAGTAGCTGCTGACGATTGCGGAAGCGCCCGTTTTCATCACGCCAGCTAACGATGTTTTGCGCCATCATCCGGGTCAGGCCGGCCACGCGGGTCAGCAGCGCCACCGACGCGGTATTCAGATCCACGCCGACGGCGTTCACGCAGTCTTCCACCACCGCATCCAGTTTTTTTGCCAGCTGCGACTGGCTGACGTCGTGCTGATACTGACCGACACCGATGGATTTCGGATCGATCTTCACCAGTTCCGCCAGCGGATCCTGCAGGCGGCGGGCAATCGACACTGCGCCGCGCAGCGATACGTCAAGATCCGGGAACTCCAGCGCCGCCAGTTCGGAAGCGGAATAGACTGAGGCGCCGGCTTCGCTAACGATCACCTTCTGCGCCTTCACCGCCGGGAACTGCTTCTGCACCTCAAGGAAGAAGCGCTCGGTTTCGCGCGAGGCGGTGCCGTTACCGATCGCCACCAGTTCTACCTGATGGCGGGTGCAGAGCGCTGCCACTGCCGCTGCCGCTTTGGCGGCCTGCCCGGTGTGCGGATAGATGGTGTCAGTCGCGACCAGCTTGCCGGTGGCATCGACGACCGCCACCTTAACGCCGGTGCGCAGACCCGGATCGAGGCCCATGGTCGCGCGCATGCCCGCCGGTGCGGCCATCAGCAGATCGCTGAGGTTGCGGGCGAAGACGTTAATGGCCTCCTCTTCCGCGCGCTCGCGCACGCTGCCCATCAGTTCCGTTTCCAGATGCAGCAGCACCTTGATACGCCAGGTCCAGCTGACCACGGCCTTGCGCCAGGCGTCTGCCGGAGCGTTGTTCAGCCTCAGACCGAGGTGATCGCTGATGATCTGCTCACCGTAGCTTTCGCGCGGCGGTTCATCATGCTGCGGGTCGGGATTCAGGGCCAGCTGCAATACCCCTTCGTTGCGGCCGCGAAACATCGCCAGCGCCCGGTGCGATGGCACGCTGGAGAGGGCTTCGTGGTGGTCGAAATAGTCGCGAAACTTGGCGCCCTCTTCCTCCTTACCGGGCACCACGCGCGCGACCAGGTGCGCCTGTTTCCACAGCCAGTCGCGCACTTTGGCCAGCAGCGCGGCGTCTTCTGCAAAGCGCTCCATCAGGATATAGCGCGCGCCGTCCAGCGCCGCTTTGACATCTGCGACGCCGCGGTCGGCGTCCACGTAGCCGGCGGCCAGCGTTTCCGGCTGCTGCGTGGGATCCTGCCACAGGCGATCGGCCAGCGGCTCCAGACCCGCCTCAATGGCAATCTGACCGCGGGTGCGACGCTTTGGCTTGTAGGGAAGATAGAGGTCCTCGAGTTCGGTCTTGCTTAGCGTGCTGCCGATCGCGGCGGCCAGCGCCTCGGTGAGTTTTCCCTGCTCGTCGATGGATTTCAGAATCGCCTGGCGGCGATCGTCCAGTTCACGCAGGTAGCCAAGGCGGGTCTCCAGCTGACGCAGCTGCGTGTCGTCGAGGCCACCGGTCACTTCCTTACGATAGCGTGCAATAAACGGCACGGTATTCCCTTCATCCAGCAGGCGAACGGCAGCATCAACCTGTTCAGCCCTGGCCTGGAGTTCACTTGCAATAATGCGGCTCAGCGAATCTTTCATCATCAGTGGTCTTTTCGGCTTCAGAAATTGTCGACAGTTATACGGATTGCGGCATAAAAATGCCAGCGGCCGGCCGGTGTTTCACCCCTTTCTGAGCGTGGTGTCGCTCACGCAGGCCTGCCAGTCTGCGGTATAGTGAGCTTTTTACCCGCAGGAGCAACGCTGTGAAAACGCTGCTGATTACCCGTGAGGGCTACAACAAACTGCGAGCCGAGCATGACCACCTTTGGCATGAAAAGCGGCCTGAAATTACCCGTATTGTCTCCTGGGCGGCGAGTCTGGGCGATCGCTCGGAGAACGCCGATTACACCTATAACAAGCGCCTGCTACGCCAGATCGACCGGCGGGTGAGCTATCTGCGAAAATGCCTCGCCGAGTTGAAAATTGTCGACTACGCGCCGCAGCAGGAGGGGCGGGTCTTTTTTGGCGCCTGGGTCGAGATTGAGAATGAAACCGGCGAGGTGTTGCGCTTTCGCATCGTCGGCCCGGATGAAATTTACGGTGAGGCCAAAGGCTATATCTCGATTGATTCGCCGATGGCGCGGGCGCTGATTAAAAAAGCGGTTGACGACGAGTGCGTGGTGCAGACGCCGGAAGGGGCAAAAACCTGGTTTATTAACGCCATTCGCTATCAGAGCGGTTTCTGAGCACGGGAAAAAGCGGGGAGGCGAGGATCGGGGCCAATGGCATAATGCGGCAGCGTGCATTACGCCTGGCGGAGCAGTCAGGCCCGCCGCGTGCGCGGACGCTGAATCTCGCCGCTGGCGTGGCGGCCGCGGCGTATTCAGCGGCGCCGAATGATAATCAGGCGCTCGCGGTGCGGCCGGGAAGCCAGATTGCGCGCCGTGACGGAGCTTCGCGCGATCGGCGCGATCGGTTTTGCCGCGCGCGGCACTCGGATGGTAAGACCCGTGAGTAACGGGTACAGCCTGGCAGAGTCCCGTTACGCCGCGCTGACCGCCAAGCCAGCGGCGCGCAGACCCCTCTGCGGTTTCAAAGCTTGCCGCTGACCGGCTGCGCGAACAAACGCCGGGGCAGGCAGGGTAAAGCCACGTCGGAGGGATGCTGGCGGCGCGACCGCGGTGCGTTTTGCTGTCGCTGGCCGGTGTCCGCACCGCGCATTACCCAAATCTGGCACGGGTTTTCAGATTTGCTGCGGTCGAACAAGGCGCTGAACTTAACACCGTGAACTGACGGGTTTTTTCCTCGCACTGTTCGCTGAAAATGAAGTATAACTTGCTGTTTTATATGCTTTGTAACAATTTCGGCTAGAATATACACCAATAAAGATTGTCAGATGTAAGCAATCTTTTTAAGAATAGCCGGGACGGGCAATTGCGCCTTTGGGAGTAGCAAAATGCAAGAGAACTATAAAATTCTGGTCGTGGATGATGATATGCGCCTGCGAGCACTGCTTGAGCGCTATCTGACCGAGCAGGGCTTTCAGGTGCGCAGCGTTGCCAACGCCGAGCAGATGGACCGTCTGCTGACCCGTGAATCCTTTCACCTGATGGTGCTGGATTTGATGTTGCCGGGCGAAGATGGTCTCTCGATCTGCCGCCGCCTGCGTAGTCAGAGCAACCCTATGCCGATCATTATGGTTACCGCAAAAGGGGAAGAAGTGGATCGCATTGTCGGCCTTGAAATTGGCGCCGACGATTACATTCCTAAGCCGTTTAATCCGCGCGAGCTGCTGGCGCGCATTCGCGCCGTATTGCGTCGCCAGGCTAATGAACTGCCGGGTGCACCGTCGCAGGAAGAAGCAGTGATCGCGTTCGGTAAATTCAAACTGAATCTCGGCACCCGCGAAATGTTCCGTGAGGACGAGCCGATGCCGCTTACCAGCGGCGAGTTCGCCGTGCTGAAGGCGCTGGTTAGCCATCCGCGTGAGCCGCTGTCGCGCGATAAGCTGATGAATCTGGCGCGCGGGCGTGAGTACAGCGCCATGGAGCGATCCATCGACGTACAAATTTCCCGCCTGCGCCGCATGGTGGAAGAAGATCCGGCGCATCCGCGCTATATCCAGACCGTATGGGGTCTGGGCTACGTCTTTGTTCCGGACGGCAGTAAAGCATGAGGCGACTGCGCTTCTCGCCACGCAGCTCATTTGCCCGAACGCTGCTGCTGATCGTTACGCTGCTGTTTGTCAGTCTGGTGACGACCTACCTGGTGGTGCTGAATTTTGCCATTCTGCCAAGTTTGCAGCAGTTCAATAAGGTGCTGGCGTACGAAGTGCGGATGCTGATGACCGACCGCCTTCAGCTGGAAGATGGCACGCAGCTGGAGGTGCCGCCGGCGTTCCGCCGTGAAATTTACCGCGAGCTGGGGATCTCGCTCTATACCAATGCCGCCGCGGAAGAGAGTGGGCTGCGCTGGGCGCAGCATTATGAATTCCTCAGCGAGCAGATGGCGCAGCAGCTCGGCGGACCGACCGATGTGCGTGTCGAGGTAAACAAGAACTCGCCGGTGGTGTGGCTGAAAACCTGGCTCTCGCCCGATATCTGGGTGCGCGTGCCGCTGACCGAAATTCATCAGGGCGATTTCTCCCCGCTGTTCCGCTACACGCTGGCTATCATGCTGCTGGCTATCGGCGGCGCCTGGCTATTTATTCGTATTCAAAACCGACCGTTGGTCGACCTGGAGCACGCCGCGCTGCAGGTCGGTAAAGGCATTATCCCGCCGCCGCTGCGCGAATATGGCGCGTCGGAAGTGCGTTCAGTGACCCGCGCTTTTAATCAGATGGCCTCCGGGGTGAAGCAGCTGGCGGATGACCGCACGCTGCTGATGGCCGGGGTCAGTCACGATTTGCGTACCCCGCTGACGCGTATTCGGCTGGCGACAGAAATGATGTCGCAGGAGGACGGCTATCTTGCCGAGTCGATTAACAAAGACATTGAAGAGTGCAACGCCATCATTGAGCAGTTCATCGACTATCTGCGCACTGGCCAGGAGATGCAAACTGAACGCGCCGATCTGAACAGTGTACTGGGCGAGGTGGTGGCCGCCGAGAGCGGCTACGAACGCGAAATCGACAGCGAGCTGATGACGGACGAGCTGTTGCTGGAGATTAACCCGCTGTCGATTAAGCGTGCGGCGGCCAATATGGTGGTCAATGCTGCCCGCTACGGTAACGGCTGGATCAAAGTCAGCTCGGGCTGCGAGCTGCAGCGCGCGTGGTTTCAGGTGGAGGATGACGGCCCGGGCATTCCGCCCGACCAGCTGGCACACCTGTTCCAGCCGTTTGTGCGCGGTGACAGCGCCCGCAGTACCAGTGGTACCGGCCTGGGGCTGGCGATTGTGCAACGTATTATCGATGCCCATCGCGGTTCGCTGGAAATTGGCGTCAGCGAGCGGGGCGGACTGCGCATTCGCGCCTGGCTGCCGCTGCCCGCCGACGCGCTGCCTCCCGCCTCGGCATAAGCACGGCGGTCAGCGTTGTTGTCGGGGGGATCCCGGCTCGCCGGGCTCCGCCAGCCCAAAGAACAGGTCGGTCAGGGTACGGCTATCCAGTGGCTCGCCGTTTAGCGAGCGGACTAAAAATTCGCTGCCTAACATCTGCAGCGAAAACAGCATATCCGGCTGCACGCGGCGAATTTTTTGCAGGTGCTGGCTGTCATTAACCAGCGAGACCGTACGGGTACCACTGCCGGCCACTTCTTTTACTGCCAGCACGATAAAGGCGTTTTCAGAGTCATCGCCGCGCAGCGCCAGCACCGTTTTAGCACGGGCCACGCCGGCCTCCTGCAGCACATCGCTCAGGGTCGCATCGCCGACGATGATATCAGCATCTGGCGGGTACTGATGCGGCAGCCGTTCAGGCACAATCACCGTCGGTGTTTCGCCGCGCTGGCGCAAACCGTCGTAGACGCTGTGTGCCAGCGGCGTTGCCCCGGCGATAATCGTGTGATTTTTACGCATCATATGTAGCATCCTGCCTCTGACCAGGCGTTTCAGGTTACCGCTGATCGCCGGGCCGATTACGGCGGTAAGCGACGTCGCGAAGACGGTGATTCCTAGCACGATAATCGACACGGTAAACAGGCGCGCATCTGCCGTCTGCGGGACGATATCGCCAAATCCAGCCGTCGACATGCTGACTATCGCGTAATAGAACGCGGTCGTCAGGCTGGCAATCGGCGGTGAAAACTGGCTGCCCAGCCACAGTGAGCCGAGTACGCTGTAAAGCATCAGTGAGCTGATGCTGACCAGCGCGAAGAGACTGCCGGCGGCCAGGCTGGCGCGATGAAAGCTGCGCCAGCCCAAAAACAGCAGCAGCATTACCCCCAACGTAAAGGGCTGCAGCCCCGGCAGGTTGCCACTGGTACTGCGGCTGAGCAGCAGTACCGCCAGCAGCAGCAGCAGCGAAAACGCCCACGCCAGCCGGGCGCGCAGCAGCAGCCCGACGGCCATTACCGGCAAGCTGATACCCAGCATAAAGCGAGGAATTTCCAGCAGGCCGACCAGCTCCAACGCGCTTTTCCAGTCGTTAACATCGGTGATAGCTCCCGGCAGCGCCAGCTGCGCCTGCTTCAGCGTGGGGTGCAGAAATAGCAGGCCATTGAGCGCGACCAGCGCGGCCAACAGCGGCACGGGGTGCAGCCACCTCAGCCAGCGTTTAACAGAAAGCGTCATGGAGTCACGGTACGTCAGTTAAAGGGGAATGGCGAGAGTGTAACCTGTCAGCAGCGCGACGGGAAAAAAAATAGCGGGCGGCCTCGCCGGATACGAAGCCGCCGCAAGATTACAGCGAAGGACCGGCTTTCACCAGCGCCTCACCGGCGGGCGTGTCGGTATATTTGGCAAAGTTAGCAATAAAGCGCTGTGCCAGATCCTGCGCTTTATCCTGCCAGGCTTCCTCGCTGCTCCAGCTGCTACGCGGATCCAGTAGTTGGCTGTCGACGCCGTTCAGCGCGACCGGGACGGCCAGGTTAAAGATTGGCAGCGTGGTCGTCTGCGCCGCGGATAGCTCACCGGCAAGAATGGCATTGATGATGGTGCGGGTATCTTTGATCGAGATCCGCTTCCCGCTGCCGTTCCAGCCGGTGTTCACCAGATAAGCCTCCGCGCCCGCTGCCTGCATACGCTTCACCAGGACTTCGGCATACTGCGTCGGATGCAGCATCAGGAAGGCGGCGCCAAAGCAGGCGGAGAAGGTGGGCGTCGGCTCGGTGATGCCACGCTCGGTGCCCGCCAGCTTGGCGGTAAATCCGGACAGGAAGTGATACTGCGTTTGATCCGGCGTCAGGCGCGATACCGGCGGCAGCACGCCAAAGGCATCGGCGGTCAGGAAGATCACTTTCTTCGCGTGGCCGGCTCGGGAGACCGGTTTGACGATGTTGTCGATATGGTTGATGGGGTAGGAGACGCGGGTGTTTTCGGTCTTACTGCCGTCATCGTAATCGACGCTGCCATCTGCGCGCACCACCACGTTTTCCAGCAGGGCGTCGCGGCGGATCGCCTGATAAATTTCCGGCTCCGCCTCGGCCGATAATTTAATGGTTTTCGCGTAGCAGCCGCCTTCAAAATTGAATACGCCATCATCATCCCAGCCGTGCTCGTCATCACCAATCAGCTGACGTTTAGGATCGGTCGACAGCGTCGTTTTACCGGTGCCGGAGAGCCCAAAGAACACGGCAACGTCCCCACGTTCGCCGACGTTAGCCGAGCAGTGCATTGAGGCGATACCGCGCAGCGGCAGCAGGTAGTTCATCACCGAGAACAGCCCTTTTTTCATCTCGCCGCCGTACCAGGTGCCACCAATCAGCTGGATTTTTTCCGTCAGGTTGAAAGCCACAAAGTTCTCGGAGTGCAGTCCCTGCGCCTGCCAGTCAGGATTGGTGCATTTAGCGCCGTTCATCACCACGAAGTCCGGCGTAAAGTCCTGCAGGTCGGCGGCATCCGGGCGGATAAACATGTTAGTGACAAAATGCGCCTGCCACGCCACTTCGGTAATAAAGCGGACCGCCAGCCGGCTGTCGGGGTTGGCGCCGCACCAGGCATCGACGACAAACAGGCGCTTGCCGGAGAGTTGAGCGGTGACGCGGGACTTTAACTGCGACCAGACGGCGGGAGACAGCGGTTGGTTATCGTTTTTTCCGGTTCCCTGATCGGCCCACCATAGCGTGTCGCGCGTCGTATCGTCGCGCACGATATATTTGTCCTTCGGTGAGCGGCCGGTAAAGACGCCGGTATTGACCGCTACGGCGCCGGATTGTGTGACGATGCCGCGCTCATACCCCTCCAGGTCGGGGCGCGTCTCTTCCTGAAACAGGGTGTCATAATCGGGGTTATACACCACCTCAACCGTATCAGTGATGCCGTAAGCAACGAGATCCTGGGGCGTCAGGCCGTTCGCGTGCATGATACTGCTCCTTAGCTTTTTTTACTGCTTTTTAAGTGTAGGGTAGGGCTAACGATGTTTATCCTGATTGCCTGCGGTTGCACAAGCGATCGCGCGCAGTGTACACCTGTAGCCGATGAGGAAAAGCGGCACGCGGTGGAAATGAGAGCCAGGACAGAAAAACATGAAAAAGGGATGCAAATAGGAAAGAGATGATGTTAGTCCGGCCGGAAAGACGGCTGGATTCAATGGGTAACGAGACGGCAGTTTAGTTAATTAAATAACTTAATTAACTAAATTCAGGGAGGATTTACCCGGTAAAGTGAAGAAAATGGGCGGCTCCCGTCTGCGGGCGCCGCCAGAGCGGATTAATGTACCTGATTGTCGCTGGCGCTCGCCGCATTGCGGATCGCCGCAATGTCTACCGCGTCATACACGTAGTGCGTTCCGCAGTAGTCGCAGTGCATATCAATTTCGCCATCTTCGGCGATGATATCATCCACCTCCTGCTGCGGCAGTGTTTTTAGCACCTCACCGCAGCGCTCGCGGGAGCAGGTGCAGCGATAGACCACCGGCTGCGGGTCGTAGACCGTCACTTCTTCCTCGTGATAGAGGCGCCACATCACATCGGTCGCCGACAGCGACAGCAGTTCATCCGTTTTAATCGTCTCGGTCAGCGTCGCCAAATGCTCAAACTCATTACGATCGCTGTGCGAAGCGGGCAGCACCTGCAGCAGGATACCGGCGGCACCTGGGTGAGTGAAGCTGGTGCGCAGCCAGATGCGGGTCGGTAACTGTTCGGACCGCAGGAAATAGTCCTCAAGGCAGGCGGCCAGCGTATCGCCCTCCAGCCCCACGACGCCCTGATAGCGTTCGCCTTTACTGGGGCTGATGGTGATCACCAGATAGCCGTTACCAACCATCTCTTTCAGGCTGCTGCCCTCGGCGATCTCGCCCTGCATCCGCGCAATCCCGCGCATCTCCTGCTGATGGTTACCATTAATGACCGCCAGCGTCAGCGGGCCATCGCCCTGCAGCTGGACGGTAATGTCGCCATCAAATTTCAGGGTGGCGGTCAGCAGGCTGGTTGCGACCAGCAGCTCTCCCAGCAGGGCCTGAACCGGTTGCGGATAGTCGTGGCCCTCGATGATGGCGCGCCAGGTATCGGAGACATTGACCAGCTCGCCGCGAACGGCGTGCTGGGCAAACAAATAACGGTAGATGTGATCTTGCTGGGACATAACTCTCTCTCACTGTGGCGATCACGATTCGCCAGAACTTTTAAATTTTATCAGGTCACGGCGCTCTTTCTTGTCCGGACGTCGGTCGGGATGCGGCATGGTCAGCGCGGACATTTTTCGCGCCAGCGCCTGTTTTTCACGCTTTTCCTGGCTGTCTGCCGTCTCGCGATACAGTAGCTGCGCTGCGCTGGCCGGTCCACGCCGATCGCTGACCGCGAGCACCACCACCGTGCGCTGATCGTTGCCTTGCCGCAGGGTCAGCACGGCGTCGCACTCAACCAGCTTACCGGGTTTACTGCGCTGGCCGTTGTAATGGACTTTGCCGCCTTCGATCATCTCGCGGGCCAGCGCCCGGGTTTTATAAAAGCGTGCGGCCCACAGCCATTTATCCAGGCGCACGCCGTCGGTCGGTTTTGCAGTCATCGTCGCTCCAAAGCCAAAGCCAAAGCCAAAGCCAAAGCCAAAGCCAAAGCCAAAGCCAAAGCCAAAGCCAAAGCCAAAGCCAAAGCCAAAGCCAAAGCCAAAGCCAAAGCCAAAGCCAAAGCCAGCCGCCAGTCAGCGTTTAATCGTAGACCCGATGCGCGAGCGGGGATAACGCATCCCGGTGACGAAAAGGCCAACAGCGTAGCATATTCGCCGGGTGAACCGAATAGGTCATGACGGGCGATGGCTCTCACTGTTCACCGGATTAAAACAGGGAGCGCAGATTTTTTACCGGCGTCAGCGTCTGATTAAAACACTTTTCATAATAGTGCTGAATGGCGGCCTGACGCAGCCTGTCGCGGCGCAGACGGACCAGCGCCAGTATGCTGTTAATGATCAGGCTCAGGGTCACCAGCGCCAGCAGCAGTGCGGTGCCGATATAGCGTCCCAGCGTCAGCGTATCAGGCGCGCTGTGAATAGCGATCTGTCGGGTGCCATTCGCGTCCACGCTCAGGCTGGTAATGATGCCGTTGGCGGCAAAAGGCGTGTGCAGCAGCTGCCCGGAGAGCCGCTGTAGCTCGCGCCACTGCTCCAGCGGATTGAGATCATACAGCGACGTGGTCGGGGGCTGCTGGCTCACCAGCTGGCGTCCCTCATCGCTGTAAATCAAAAATCCCCCCGGCGGCGGGCTGTTCAGCGCTTCCGCGGCGCGGTGCGTTTCACGGTAGAAGAAGGCGGAGGTGGCCGTATTCACCAGGTTTTCCAGCGCCTCAGCGCTCACCGGACGCAGCAGGACGTTGGTACCGTTAAGCGCGCCGGAATCCGCCCGCTTCACCAGCGCCTCCCAGTCTTTGGCATTACCGAGGTTTACCAGCGCATTTTTCAGCCGTACGCAATCCTGACGATCGCTGCACAGCTCCTGGGCGCGCAGGACGATATCGGCAAAATCATCAAGCAGCGTCATCCCTGATTTCTGGATCGCGCTGGCCAGCTGCGGGTTAATCTTGGGATCGGTGCTGGAGGGCGGATGCAGCTGCGCGCGGGTGGTGGTCAGCAGCGCAGCGGCTTTATCGATCACATCCGACTGCGGGGCGGGCAGGGGCCGGGCGTTATTCCACCAGATAGCCGAACAGTCAAACGGCATAAAAGCGTACGCGCGATTATGTTGATAGCTGGCCGGGACGGAGCACATTCCCGTGCCCTGCACCGACAGCAGGTCGCCGACGCGCAGCGGCGTTTTTTCCAGTTCGTCCACGCTGGTCACTTCGACCCGATCGCTGCCTTTCAGCCACGCCGCGCTCAGCTTCAGCGGCATGCCCAGCGGAACCCAGACAATCAGTAGCACCAGCACCAACAGGGAGCCCAGCGCCAGCACCCGATTTTTCCGCCAGCGCTGAAGCGGAAAGTTACGTACTTCGTCCTGTAACGATAAAAAGCGCCCTTGCCGAACCACGTGGCGAGTGGGATAGATGTCGATCTCTGTTTGTTGCCCCAGATCGTGCCCGACCCACGGCTGCCAGTGGGCGGGGTAAATCAGATCCATGATGCCAAGTGAAACGGTATTCATCTGTCCCTGATTCGATTCACCGAAGAGCCCCCAGCGCTTGGGTGAGCCGCGTAAACAGTGAATATCACGCCGTGATTTTTCCCGCAGGGGGCGCCACAACGATGCCAGGCTGACCGCCAAAACCGCACTGCCGATCAGCAGCAGCCACGGCATCAGCACCGCCGGTGCCAGCAGGGCACAGAAGAACAGCAGCAGCGCGGCGCAGGCGGCGAGCGCTTCGCGAGTGCCTTCCGGACGGCGCAGAGCCATCTCTTCTGGCGTCTCCCGGCGTACCCGCAGCAGATCCACATGCTCGCTCTCCTCCTGACGGATAGAGGCGCTGGGCGCGGCGGCACGCGGCACGCCTGGCAGGGCCGCCTGTTCCTGGGCGTAGTTCACCAGGGAGTGGCCATTCAGCGAAATGACCAGCGGCATCGTTTGGGTACGGATAATTTCGACGTAATTTTCGTCGGTGATGTATTGCTCCCACTGCGGAGGCAAGTGGACTTCAATCTCATCAAGATAATAGCGCCACTTATGCGGCTCATCGGTCGATAAACCGTAGCGAGTAATGGCACGGGTGACCGGATAGACGTGCTGACTTTGCGAGGTGAGCACCAGCTTTTCCGCGGGCTTACTGGCACCGCCGGGGAGCACCCCTGAGGAAGCGGTCGCCAGTGCCGTGACGTAGCGCTCCACCGCCTCGCGCTCTTCCGACGTCAGCTTACGCCAGGGTGGGCTGATAAACGGCAGGGGGCGGGACAGCGGTGGTCTCTGGCGCATGGCGTACCAGAACAGCGCGCCCGCCGCCAGTGAGACAGCGGCCAGGATCGCGAAGATCAGCGCAAGGGTCGTCATAGCCGGCTCATCCCGCGGGACCCTGCCCGACAGAGTGCCGCGTCGCGCGATCGCCGCGCAGGTTTCTCACCTTTGCGCAACCGCGAGGGCTGGGCCGTATTGCGTATATAGTCATAAATCGCGCACGGAATCAGTCAGTTAATTAATACAAGTAGCCTTGCCGGAATGATAGCGGCCTTTATTTTGCTTAAGTATCGGCATACTCTGAGTTTTTACCTAATCCTGAGCGGAGTTAAAACCCTTTTTTTTACTACGACGCAATTTGTTATAAGAAAAGGAATTAAAAGCGTGCAATGATTGCATCCTGCGTGCCGCCATGCACAATGACCCATTCCGCCGCCGTTGTGATGACGGTGACCGCCTGTTGACGGCGCTAGCCTGGGGCCATTATGACCAGACAATTACAAAAACCCACCATTCTTCATGTCGAAACGGTTGCCCGCTCGCGCCTGTTTGCTATTGAAGCGGTCGATTTAGCCTTCAGCAACGGTGCGCGTCGGGTATACGAGCGGATGCGGCCCTCCGGTCGCGAAGCGGTGATGATTGTGCCCATCGTTGACGATCACCTGCTGTTGATTCAGGAGTATGCCGTAGGGCTCGAAAGCTATGAGCTCGGCTTTCCCAAGGGGCTGATCGATCCGGGTGAAACGCCGCATCAGGCGGCCGATCGCGAACTGAAAGAGGAAGCGGGATTCGGCGCGACCCGGCTTCACACCCTCAGCAAGCTGACGCTGGCTCCCTCCTACTTTTCCAGCCAGATGCACATTGTGGTGGCGGAGGGGCTCTATCCGGAGAAGCTGGAGGGCGATGAACCTGAGCCTTTACCGGTAATGCGCTGGCCGCTGACCCATCTGATGGCGCTGCTGGCCGAACCCGACTTTCGCGAGGCCCGCTGCGTGAGTGCGTTGTTCCTGGTGCGCGAGTGGCTGCGCGAACAGGGGCGGCTGGCCTGAGTTGCGAACGCGGGAGAAAAAAATGCCGGTGGCCTATGGCCACCGGCATCGGTTCTGTCGCTGAATGCTGACGTCCGTCAGAACAGCTCCTGAGACTCGCCGTTACTGATCACCGTGGTGCCCGCATCAGGTACGGAGTATTCCGTCGGCTGAGTGCCGTCGATGAAGAACTCCTGGCGTGTATTACCGCTGCCGTTAGAGAGCTTACCGGTGCTGCGATCGATGGTCACAGTGACGACGCCTTCCGGCGGCGTCAGCGGGGCCACCGGCACGCCCTCCAGCGCCGCTTTCATGTACTCATCCCACGCCGGCTGCGCACTCTTTGCGCCGCCCTCATAGCCAGAAATTTGGTTAGGGATGGCACCGGAGGCGGTAGTACGGCCGAGATTGCGTCGGTGATCGTCAAAGCCAATCCACACCGAGGTGACCACGCCGGGACCATAGCCCGAGAACCAGGCATCCTTGGAACTGTTAGTGGTGCCGGTCTTACCGCCAATATCGTTGCGGCCGAGTTCGCGGCCGGCCCGCCAGCCGGTTCCCATCCAACCCGGTTCGCCAAAGATATTGCTGTTCAGCGCGCTCTTAATCAGGAAGGAGAGCGGGGTATTGATCACGTGCGGCGCGTACTGCTGCTGCGCCTGCTGCTGCGCCTGAGCATTGCCGATCTGTTCCAGTTCCGGCTGTGGCAGCCCCGGTGCCGGTGCCTGTTGCGAAACCGCCACGTTTTCTACGCTCTCTTCGCCCAGCGCCACGGATTTCTGCGTCTGGCCGTAGATCACCGGCAGGTTACAGCTTTCACAGGCAATTTTTGGCCGCGCTTCGAACAGCGTGTTGCCCTGTTCGTCATCGATTTTGGCAATGAACCAGGGATCAATCAGGAATCCCCCGTTTGCCATCACCGCGTAGCCGCGCACCAGCTGCATCGGCGTAAAAGACGCGGAACCCAGCGCCAGTGATTCCGTATGCACAATATTCTGCGCCGGGAAGCCAAAGCGCTGCAGATACTCTGCCGCGTAATCGACACCCATGGCGCGCATCGCCCGCACCATGACCACGTTCTTCGATTCCCCCAGCCCCTGCCGCAGGCGGATTGGACCGTCGTAGCGCGCCGGAGAGTTTTTCGGTCGCCAGTCGGATCCGGCACCGGCATCCCAGCGCGAAATCGGCACATCGTTGAGGATTGAAGCCAGCGTCAGGCCGCGATCCATGGCGGCGGTATACAGGAACGGCTTAATGTTAGAACCGACCTGGCGCAACGCCTGGGTGGCGCGGTTAAATTTGCTCTGGTTAAAATCGAAGCCGCCGACCAGCGCGCGGACGGCGCCGTTTTGCGGATCGAGGGAGACCAGCGCCGAGTTGACGTCCGGCACTTGCGCCAGCCACCAGGCATCGTCCACCTGGCGAACCCAAATTTGCTGGCCCGGCTGAAGCACCTGGCTGACGCTACGCGGCGTTGGTCCCTGTGCGGTATCAGATTGATAAGCCCGCGCCCAGCGTACGCCCGCCATCGTCAGGCTGACAGAGCTGCCATCACGCAGGGTAACGGAAGCCTCATCGCTGTTTACCGTATTAACCGCTGCGGGTATCAGCGGGCCATACACCGGCAGAGCCCGCAGTGAGGCCACGATTTTATCGCGATCCCAGGCGCCTTCTCCGACTTTCCACAGCACGTTGGCCGGGCCACGGTAGCCGTGGCGCATATCGTAAGCGATAACATTATCCTGCACGGATTTCTGGGCGGCCAGCTGTAGCTTGCGGGTGATGGTGGTGGTCACCCGGTAGCCATCCTCATAGGCGTTTTTCCCGTAGCGCTTCACCATTTCCTGGCGCACCATCTCGGTCAGATAGGGAGCGGAAAAAGCGATTTCGGGAGCGTGATAGCGCGCATCCAGCGGCTCATTGCGTGCCTGGTCGTACTGCTCGCGAGTGATGTCACCCTGATCCAGCATTCGCGATAACACCACGTTGCGGCGCGCCAGCGCGCGATCCATGGAATAAAGTGGATTAAACGTCGACGGCGCTTTCGGCAGGCCGGCGATCATTGCCATTTCGCTCAGGCTCAGGTCCTTGACGTCTTTGCCAAAGTAGACGTGCGCGGCAGCGCCCACGCCATACGCGCGGTAGCCGAGGTAAATCTTATTCAGGTACAGCTCGAGAATCTCATCCTTGCTCAGCAGCTGCTCAATGCGCACCGCGAGGAAGGCCTCTTTGATTTTGCGAACCAGCGTTTTTTCCGGACTGAGAAAGAAGTTACGCGCCAGCTGCTGGGTAATGGTACTGGCACCCTGTGAGGCATGGCCGGACACCAGCGCGACGCTGGCGGCGCGGAAAATCCCCACCGGATCCACGCCGTGATGCTCATAAAAGCGGCTGTCTTCGGTGGCAATAAACGCTTTGGTCAGCAGCGGCGGCATCTCATCCAACCGGAGTGGAATACGGCGCTTTTCGCCATACTGCGCGATCAGTTCGCCGTCTGCGCTGTAGACCTGCATGGGGGTTTGCAGCCGCACGTCTTTCAGCGTGGCGACATCGGGTAACTGCGGTTCGATGTATTTGTACAGGCCAAATACCAAACCGGCTCCAAGCAGAATGCAACAGACTGCAAGGATGAATAAATACTTTACGAACTTCACCTGAGAATTCCCATTAAATGACCGTTGGGCAGTTTATAAACAACCGCGCGCTAGTATAAAGGCAACGTGGACGCTTTGATACGTCCGCTTGAACAATCTCATGCCAGGGAGAATGCGGAGATGACTTATCACACATGGCAAGTGGGTATTGATATTCAAAATGGGCAATTGTGCGCACTTGCGGTATTGCGCCGCCGCCAGGGCTGGCAATTACGCCACTGGTTTCGAACGCCGCTGCCTGACAGCATAGTGCAAAACGGACAGTTGCAGCGCTCACCGGCGCTGACCCACGCGCTGCGGATCTTGCGCCGGCGGCTGCCGCGCCGGCACAGTTTGCGCGTTGGCTATCCGCCGCACGCGGTACAGCAACACCGGCTGGCTGCACCGGGACCGGCCATCAGCGCGCGGGATCGTAAACATTATCTGGCCGCCAGCGCGAGGCGATTATTCCCAATTGATCCCGCGGGATTAGCCATTGATGCGCGCGACGGTGCGGCGGAAAGCCTGGTGCTGACCGCTACCCGACGCGAGACGATAGACAGCTGGCTGAGCGGCCTGGCCGATGCCGAACTGGAGCCAGAGGTGCTGGAACTGACCCCCAATGCGCTGAGCGTCACGGCCGGTGCATTGGCGCTCCCCCAGGATCAGGCGGTGGTGTATGCGCTGGCCGATCACTGGCTGTGGCTGCGCCGTGCTGCCGAGGGCCCCGTATGGGGCTGGGCCTCGCGCGATGACATCGCCGATGTTGAACGGTTGCGGCAGCAGATGCTGCCCGGGAGCGGACCGTTCTGGTTTAGCGCATCAACGCCGCAGCCGCAGCCTGCCGGAAGCCACCCACTGCAGCCGCTTCGCGCGGTGGCGCTGCAGCAGCCGCCGCTGCCTGACTACCCCGACGCTTTTACCCTGGCGCTGGGACTGGCCCTGCGCGTCGCCGATTCGCAGTGACGCCGGTCAATTTTATGCCGTGGCGCCAGCAGCAGCGCCGGCAGGCCGTGCGTGCGGCCTTCATCTGGCTGCTGCCGCCGCTGCTGCTGCTGGTGATGCTGCTGCTGGTGGCGGCGATCCAGGATCGACAGCAGCAGCAGATGAATCGGGTCTGGCACCGCCAGTATCAGCTGGCGACGGCAGAGTGGCAGGCGCGACTGCGTCAGATCGTTCAGCGGCAGGCGCGGCTCGTGGCATTGCAGGCCCGCTGGCGGCAGATGGTCAGCGCTCAGGACGCGTCCCGGGAGTGGTTTCGCCGGTTGGATATGCTGGCCGACAGCCTGCCGGATGATGGTTGGCTGACGCAGATCTCCTGGCAGCCACCGCGTCTCTTCCTGCGCGGCATCATCGTCAGCGAACGCAGCTTTGACGCCTGGCTGACCGCGCTGACGCAGGCGCCAACCTGGGCACAGGTGAGCGTCGTGCAGCGTCAGCGCGAGACCGACGGCGGGATGGCCTTTACGCTCGCGCTGACGCCGGCAGGTGACGATGAGTAGGGCACGGTATTTTCAGCGCAGCCTTCGTCCGCTGGCGCTGCTGCTGGTGGCGGCCTGCGCGTGGTGTTGGCAGGCCAGTACCGACTGGCTGCCGGCGTCTTTCGAGCCCGCGCTGGCGACGCGCTGGCAGGAGCAGCTGCATCAGCTGCAGGTAAAACCGCGGCTGCAGTCGCTGGATGCCGGGCTGCGCCTGTGGCGGCAACGGTTGGAAGATGCCCGCTCGGCGTCGGCACTGCGGGCGTGGCTGGTGGCACAGAGTGGCGCGGACCTCGAGCACTGGCAGGTGCAGCCGGACGGTGTCCAGACCGGCTTTTTGCTCAGTTGGCCAGCTCTGCTGCGCTTAACGAGGGCGCTGGCAACCTCAGCGCCGGGCTGGCGGCCGGTGGGATTTAGCGTGGAGCCACAGCCTGCAGGGCTGCGGTTCCGGCTGCAACTGGCGATAGCTGATGAAACGTAGCGGGTGGCGTATAGCGTGGATAGCGATGGCGTGCGCGGCGGCGGCGTGGGGACGCGATCCATTTTATGCCCCGCCCGGTGCCCGTTGTGCGCTGCAGCAAGCCGCACCGGTGGGCTGGCGATTACTCGGGGTGACCCGACGCGGCGGTGAGGACATCGCCTGGTTTCACGCGGACTCCGGCCGCCTGATCGGGCTGGCCGGCGGTGCGCAGCTCGGCGATACGCCATGGCGTATCCACCGGATCAGCCTGCGAGGCGTATCATTGCAAGGCCTGCCGCCCTGCCAGCACGGGCAGCGTTGGCTGTCACTTCAGGGAGTGAGTGATGAAAAGGATGGTATGGATCGGGCTGACGATCGCCCTGCACGCCGCGGCGGCGCCGAAGATTTCACTGGTATTTGATCGCGCACCGGTAAGCAGCATTTTACAGGCGCTGGCGCGGCATCAGGGGTTAAATCTGGTGATGGCACCCGGCGTAGAGGGGCAGCTATCGCTGAACCTGCATCAGGTTCCCTGGCCCCAGGCGCTGAGCGTGATCACCCGATTGAGCGGCGTGGTCAGTCAGCGAGAGGGGACACTGCTGCTGGTTTTCCCCGCTGGCTGGCAGGCGGCGGAGCAACAAAGGCTGACCGCGCAGCGCGAGGCGGCGCAGGCGCGGATGCCGCTGATCAGCCGCCGCATCGCACTGCGCTGGGCCGACGCCGGCGCGGTGGCGGACAGCCTGCAGGCGGAGCGTGATAAGCTGCTGACGCCGCGCGGTAGCCTGACGCTGGATGGCCGCACCAATTCGCTGCTGATCCGCGATACGCGTCGGGCCGTCGAGCGGGTGCAGCGTTGGGTGACTGACTTAGACGTGCCGGTACCGCAGGTTGAGCTGGCGGCGCATATGGTCACCATCAGCGCGGATCGGCTGCGTGAACTGGGGGTGAGCTGGGGCCTGGCCGATGGCGTTGGGCGCGTCCCCGGCGTCGGCGATGCGGCGGTGAACCTGGCGGCGCGCCGGGCGGCCGGCGTGCTGGGCATGAACGTGGCGCGCATCGATTCGCGTCGGCTGGAAGTGCAGCTGAGCGCGCTGGAACGGCAGAATCAACTGGAGATTATCGCCAGCCCGCGGCTGTTTACCTCGCACCAGCAGCCGGCCAGCATCAAGCAGGGTACGGAGATACCCTACGAGGTTTCCAGCGGCAACAGTGGCGCGACCGCCATTGAATTTAAAGAGGCGGTATTAGGCATGGCGGTCACACCGGTGGTGCAGGCCGGCGATCGTATTTTGCTGAAGCTGCACATCAGTCAAAATATTCCCGGTCGCAGCCTGCGCGGTGAGGAGAGGGAGCTGTTGACCATTGATAAGCAGGAAATTGACACGCAGGTAGTGGTCCGCAACGGGGAAACGCTGGCGCTGGGCGGCATCTTTCAGCGTCAGCGAATGCGCGGAGACGAGCGGGTGCCGCTGCTCGGTGCGCTGCCGCTGGTTGGGCGGCTATTTCGCCACGACATGCATGAGGGAAAACGGCGGGAGTTGGTGATTTTTATTACCCCGCGGCTGATTGCCGATCGCCCTGTGAGCCCGCGCGCCTGATCGAACCGCGGCGGTAAAAATCGCTCAGAAAACAGCATCAAATTTGACGTGGCCGACGAATTGGCTTACAAGGTTTAGCGATTTTAGTACGGTGACGTCATGTTTGGGGAGGTGGCTCAATGTCCCTGGTGAGCCAGTATCACCCCGGCAGGCGCTCCCTGACCCGCATAACGATCGGAACTGACCGATCTTAATCGGCACTACCGCGTTGGATTCCGGTTGCCAAACGACCTTGAGTGTTGAGATAATTTTTTCTATCTGACTCTCGCACTATCGCTCATGAGGTTTCAGTTCATGTCCTGTCCGCGCTGAAGTAAAGCGAACAGGGAATCATCAACGAATTGTCTTAGTAATACCGAAAAAATGGCAGAGAAACGCAATATCTTTCTGGTTGGACCCATGGGTGCCGGCAAAAGCACTATTGGTCGTCAGTTAGCTCAACAACTCAATATGGAGTTTTTCGATTCCGATCAAGAAATTGAGCGACGCACCGGAGCTGATGTGGGCTGGGTGTTTGATGTCGAAGGCGAGGCTGGCTTTCGCGATCGTGAAGAAAAAATCATCAATGAACTCACCGAAAAGCAGGGCATCGTGCTGGCGACCGGCGGCGGCTCTGTAAAGTCCCGCGAAACGCGCAACCGTCTCTCCGCCCGAGGTGTCGTGGTGTATCTGGAAACCACCATTGAGAAGCAGCTGGCCCGTACGCAGCGTGACAAAAAGCGCCCGCTATTGCAGGTGGAAAGTCCGCCGCGTGAGGTGCTGGAAGCGTTGGCTGACGAACGCAATCCGCTCTACGAAGAGATTGCTGATGTTACCATCCGCACTGACGATCAGAGCGCCAAAGTGGTGGCAAACCAAATCATTACCCTGCTGGAAAAACGCTGAGCCCAGCGCTCTCCGGCATAACGCACAGAGGGTCGTCCACGATATGGAAAGCATTACCGTTTCATTGGGAGATCGCAGTTACCCTATCACCATCGCTGCCGGATTGTTTCAGGATCCGGCTTCTTTTTGGCCGTTAACAGCGGGCGATAATGTCATGGTGGTAACCAACGAGACGCTGGCTCCGCGCTATCTTGAGGCGCTGCGGGCCACCCTCACCGGTGCGGGTATCCGGGTGGATCAGGTGATCTTGCCGGATGGAGAGCAGTTTAAAACGCTGGCGGTGATGGATCAGATCTTTACCGCGCTGCTGCAAAAACCGCACGGGCGCGATACTACGCTGCTGGCGTTGGGCGGCGGGGTGATCGGGGACATGACCGGTTTTGCGGCGGCCTGCTATCAGCGCGGCGTGCGTTTTATTCAGGTACCCACCACGCTGTTGTCACAGGTCGACTCCTCCGTGGGGGGAAAAACCGCCGTTAACCATCCGCTCGGCAAAAACATGATCGGGGCATTTTACCAGCCGGCCTCGGTGGTGATCGATCTCGATTGCCTGAAAACCCTGCCGCCGCGCGAGCTGGCTTCCGGTCTGGCAGAGGTTATCAAATACGGCATTATCCTCGATGATACTTTTTTCAGCTGGCTGGAAGCTAATCTGGATGCGCTGCTGGCGTTAGATACGGTCGCGCTGGCCTGGTGTATTCGCCGCTGCTGCGAGCTGAAAGCCCAGGTGGTGGCCGCGGATGAGCGGGAAACCGGCCTGCGGGCGCTGCTTAATCTCGGCCATACGTTTGGTCACGCCATTGAAGCCGAAATGGGTTATGGCAACTGGCTGCACGGCGAAGCCGTTGCCGCCGGGATGGTGATGGCCGCCCGCACCGCTGAGCGACTCGGTCAGTGTAGCCCTGAGCAAACCGCCCGTATTATGGCGCTGCTAACGCGCGCGGGTTTACCGGTAAGCGGCCCGGCGGGTATGACGCCTGAGGCGTTTTTGCCACACATGCTGCGTGATAAAAAGGTGTTGGCCGGCGAGCTGCGGCTGGTGCTGCCGCGCAATATTGGCGATGCGGAAGTGCGCGCTGGCGTGCCGCATGCTATTGTTTTAGCCGCGATTGCTGATTGTCTGTCGCAGTGAAAACTCTGATAAACGTTCAGGATTGTCCACGATATGAGGGCGGTCATGCCGCAGAGGGGAGGGATTAAATGGATGAATTTAAACCGGAAGATGAATTAAAAGCTGACAGCAGCGATCGTCGCCCTGCGCGTGCCCGTCGCCCGGCGAGCACGCCGAAAGTACCGGTATCACGCCAGCATCTGATGATGGGTGTGGGCATCCTGGTGCTGTTACTGTTGGTCATTGGCCTGGGCTCGGCGCTGAAAGGTCCGGGTGAGACGACGTCCTCTGCCCCGCAAACCGCGGGTAGCAACGCCGGGGAGAAAGCGATTGATCTTTCCGGCTCCTCTTCTATGAGCCAGAGCCGCGGCGAGACGCCGGCCCCTGCGGCGTCCGCTGAGAATGCCGCGGCGCCGGGTGCGCCGCAGGACATTGCGATGCCGCCGATAGCCTCATCGCCTACCGACGCTCACGCTCAGCCCGTCGTAGAGGATCAGCAGCGGGTGGATCTGCCCGGCGATCTGAATACCGCGCTGAGCAATTCCCCTGACGCGATGGCCAACGTCACGCCCCCTTCAACCCACGCAGGCCTGCCAACCGCACCGGCAACCGTCAGCGCCGCCAGCGGTAAAAGTGAGTCTCTGCAGCCGGTGAAGAAGAACGAAACCGCGGCGCATGCCAGCGCGGCACCTAAACAGACGGCGGCAAAATCTCCCGGTCGCACGCCGACCCGCGAGGCACCGGTGCGCGACGGTAAAACCGCGAGCAGCAAACCGTCCGGCACCGCGGCGGCAGGCGGCAGCCGTGCCGGCGTGCCGTCAGGTAATTATACGCTCCAGTTGAGCAGTGCCTCCCGTGCGGATACGCTGAATGCCTGGGCGAAGAAGCAAAATCTGTCCGGTTACCATGTCTATAAAACCACCCGCAATGGTCAGCCCTGGTATGTGTTGGTGAGTGGGGCGTATGCTACGCCAGCCGAGGCCCGGCGCGCCGCGGCCGCGCTGCCTGCGGACGTGCGAGCACAGAGCCCGTGGGTGAAGCCGGTCAGTCAGGTGAAGAAAGAGTTGCAGTAGTTCAGACAGGTAACGGATCACAGCTGACGGATAGCGGGTTGTATAACCCGCTTTTTGTTAAAAGCGCACAAAGCCGTCGGCGAAGTCCGGCTATAAAGAGAATAAAAGTTACGTTGCATGAAGAAAAATCGCGCTTTTTTAAAGTGGGCCGGTGGCAAATACCCCCTGCTGGACGACATCCGTCGCCACTTGCCGGAGGGTGAGGTCCTGATCGAACCCTTCGTTGGGGCCGGCTCGGTATTCCTGAATACAGATTATGCGCGCTACGTGCTTGCAGACATCAACAGCGATTTAATCAATCTGTATAACATTCTGAAAACCCGGGCGGATGCGTTTATTCGTGAGGCTGCCGGTTACTTCACCGCTGAGACGAATGATGCCGACGTCTTTTATGCCCACCGTCAGGCGTTTAACCGCAGCCGCGATGGCTATCAGCGCGCCCTGCTTTTTTTGTATCTCAATCGTCACTGCTACAACGGGCTCTGTCGTTATAACCTGAGCGGCGAGTTCAACGTCCCCTTTGGTCGCTATGTTCGCCCCTATTTTCCGGCGGCAGAGTTGTATGCCTTTGCGGAAAAAGCGCAGCAGGCGACCTTTGTCTGTGAAGCCTACGATGTTACGCTGAGCAATGCCGCGGACGGATCGGTGGTGTATTGCGATCCACCGTATGCGCCGCTGTCGGCTACGGCGAATTTTACCGCCTATCATACCAACAGTTTTTCACTGCATGAGCAGCAGCACCTGGCGGCGCTGGCGCAAAAACTGTCCGGAGAGCGCCAGATCCCGGTATTGATTTCCAATCACGATACCGCGCTGACGCGGCAATGGTACGCCGGAGCAGAACTGCACGTGGTGTCGGCCCGCCGCTCCATCAGCAGTCGCATTCAGGGTCGCAACCGGGTTGATGAGCTGCTGGCGCTCTATGGCCGCCCGCCGCGTTAACTTGCATTAATCGCTCGCACTGGCGCGCAAACTGGGAGAAACGGATGAAACAATTTTTGATTGCCCCTTCAATTCTGTCGGCAGATTTTGCGCGTCTGGGTGAAGACACCGCCAGAGCGCTGGCAGCGGGCGGGGACGTGGTGCACTTTGATGTGATGGATAATCACTACGTTCCCAATCTGACCATGGGGCCGATGGTGCTGAAAGCCCTGCGTGATTTCGGTATTACCGCGCCTGTTGATGTGCACCTGATGGTCAAACCGGTCGATCGCCTGATTCCCGATTTTGCGAAAGCCGGTGCCAGCTATATCACCTTCCATCCGGAGGCCTCTGAGCACATTGATCGCACATTGCAGCTGATCAAAGAGCACGGCTGTAAAGCGGGGCTGGTGCTCAACCCGGCGACGCCCCTGAACGTGCTGGATTACGTCATGGATAAGCTGGACGTGATCCTGCTGATGTCGGTCAACCCCGGCTTTGGCGGACAATCCTTTATCCCCGGCACCCTGAATAAGCTTCGCGATGTGCGCAAGCGGATTGATGCCAGCGGCTACGATATCCGTCTGGAAGTGGACGGCGGCGTGAAAGTAGAGAATATTGCCGAAATCGCCTCGGCCGGTGCCGATATGTTTGTTGCCGGCTCGGCTATCTTTGGTCAGCCGGACTATAAGACGGTGATTGATCATATGCGGACCGAGCTGGAGAAGTCACGTCATGGCGCCTTTCACTGAGTTACGTGCGCTGGCGTTTGATCTGGATGGGACGCTGGTCGATAGCGCGCCGGGACTGGCCGCCGCGGTCGATCTCGCACTGGCTGAGCAGCAACTGCCTCCCGCGGGTATCGCTCGGGTGGCCACCTGGATTGGCAACGGTGCTGACGTGATGATCGTCCGCGCGCTGAGCTGGGCCCTGGGGCGGGCACCGACCGCCGCCCAGGCGAATACCGCGCGCGCCAGCTTTGATCGGCATTACGCACAGACGGCCGCCGGTGGCAGCAGGCTGTTTCCCGGCGTGAAAACCACGCTAACGACGCTGGCCGGGGCGGGCTGGCCGCTGGCGCTGGTCACCAATAAACCCACGCGGTTTGTCGCGCCGCTGCTGCACGATCTCGGCCTGACCTCGCTGTTTACGCTGGCGATCGGCGGTGATGACGTGCCGGTGAAGAAGCCGCATCCGGCGCCCCTGTTTCTGGTGCTGGGCAGGTTGGGTCTGCTGCCGCGCGAACTGCTGTTCGTCGGTGACTCCCGTAATGATATTCAGGCGGCGCAGGCGGCGGGATGCCCCTGCGTTGGCCTGACCTATGGCTACAACTACGACGAACCGATTGCCGACAGTAGCCCCGACGTTATTTTTGATCACTTCAATCAGCTTTTGCCCGTCGTCGGGCAGTCATTATCAGGACAGAAAAATGAGCAAACCCATCGTATTTAGTGGCGCACAGCCTTCAGGTGAACTGACCATTGGCAACTACATGGGGGCGCTGCGGCAGTGGGTACAGATGCAGGACGATTTCCACTGCATTTACTGTATCGTAGATCTGCACGCGGTCACCGTGCGACAAGATCCGGCGGCGCTGCGCAAGGCGACCCTGGATACGCTGGCGCTGTACCTGGCGTGCGGTATCGATCCCAACAAAAGCACCATTTTTGTCCAGTCACACGTGCCGGAGCATACCCAGCTGGGCTGGCTGCTGAACTGCTACACCTATTTTGGCGAGCTGAGCCGGATGACCCAGTTCAAAGACAAATCGGCGCGTTATGAAGAGAACATCAACGCCGGGCTGTTTGACTACCCGGTGCTGATGGCCGCGGATATTCTGCTGTATCAAACCCAGCAGGTGCCGGTTGGGGAAGATCAGAAGCAGCACCTTGAGCTGAGCCGCGACGTGGCGGCGCGCTTTAACGCCCTGTATGGCGATATCTTCACGGTGCCGGAGCCGTTCATTCCTACATCGGGCGCGCGCGTGATGTCGCTGTTGGAGCCGACGAAGAAAATGTCTAAGTCGGATGATAACCGCAACAACGTCATCACCCTGCTGGAAGATCCGAAATCGGTAGTGAAGAAAATCAAACGCGCAGTGACCGACTCCGATGAGCCGCCGGTGGTGCGCTATGACCTGAAAGAGAAGGCCGGCGTATCCAATCTGCTGGATATTCTCTCCGGCGTGACCGGTAAACCGGTCAGCGAGCTGGAGAAATCCTTTGAAGGCAAGATGTATGGCCACCTGAAAGGTGAAGTGGCCGATGCGGTATCCGAGATGCTGACCGGGCTGCAGACGAGATTTACGCAGTTTCGTAATGACGAGGCCTATCTGGAATCCGTCATGCGCGACGGTGCAGCGAAAGCCCGCGCCCGGGCGCAGGAGACCCTGAAAAAGGTCTACGACGCCGTCGGATTCGTTGCCAGCCCGCTGTAACCCCGCTCACCGCACGTGACGTCGCTGGGCAGACGTCGCGCGCGGTGTATTCCCCCACCGCGGCGTTTCTCTGCGGCATGGCTCGTTAACCTGTGCTAGCGTGAAGGCAACGACTGCCGTTCTGCTGGAGGTTACGATGCCACACCCGCCCGTTCACTGGATTCATCACGCCCGCTTTCCCGGACGGGAAGGCCTATGGCAACTGGCCATCCGCGATGGCCTAATTACGCATATTGGCCCGCAGCCGAAGGGCGCCGCGCAGGCGGATAGCCTTGATGCCGAAGGGGGGCTGGTGCTGCCGCCCTTCGTTGAGCCGCATATTCATCTGGATACCACCCAAACTGCCGGTGAGCCGGCATGGAACCAGTCCGGTACGCTGTTTGAAGGCATTGAGCGCTGGGCCGATCGCAAGGCGCAGCTCAGCCACGAGGATGTGAAAACCCGGGCGATGCAGACCCTGCGCTGGCAGATTGCCAATGGTATCCAGCATGTGCGAACCCACGTCGATGTCTCCGATCCCACGCTGACGGCGCTGAAGGCGATGCTGGAGGTGAAGGAGGCGGTCGCACCGTGGATAGCGCTGCAGATAGTCGCCTTTCCGCAGGAGGGAATTCTCTCTTATCCCGACGGTGCCGCCCTGCTGGAGGAAGCGCTGCGGCTGGGCGCTGACGCGGTGGGCGCAATCCCGCACTTTGAGTTTACCCGTGAGTACGGCGTTGAATCCCTGCATATTGCGTTTGCGCTGGCGCAAAAATACCAGCGTCTGGTAGACGTGCACTGCGATGAGATTGATGATGAGCAGTCGCGCTTCGTTGAAACCGTCGCGGCGCTGGCGCTGCGAGAGGGGATGGGCGCGCGGGTTACCGCCAGCCATACTACGGCGATGCACAGCTATAACGGTGCTTACACCTCGCGCCTGTTTCGCCTGCTGAAACTCTCCGGCATCAACTTTGTCGCCAATCCGCTGGTGAACATTCATCTGCAGGGACGTTTTGATGACTATCCCAAACGGCGCGGTATTACCCGCGTGAAGGAGATGCTGGCGGCCGGAATTAACGTCTGCTTTGGCCATGATGACGTCTTTGACCCTTGGTATCCGCTGGGGACGGCCAATATGTTGCAGGTGCTGCATATGGGGCTGCACGTCTGTCAGCTGATGGGCTATGAACAGATCGATAGCGGATTGGATTTGATTAGCCGCAACAGCGCCCGCACCCTGAATCTGACGGACTATGGGGTGGAAGCGGGACGCCCGGCCAGCCTGATCGTTCTGCCTGCCATCAGCGGATTTGATGCGGTACGCCGCCAGGTGCCGGTGCGCTGGTCGCTGCGGAACGGGCGGGTGATTGCCGCCACGGAGCCGGCGCAAACGCGTATCTGGCTGGCGCAGGAGGAGCGGGTCGATTTCAGCCGCCCGTAGCGTTCACTCCGGGCGGCGGGCCTGTCAGGCCGCTGCGTGGCGGCGATGTTTGGTGACAAAGCCCAGCAGTACGCACATCACAAAGACCACCGCGTACAGCCCGTTCGCCGTCATGAGCGCCGCGTGAGCGCCGGCTTTTTCAACGATCGGTCCGGTGACGACGAAAGTCAGCATGGTGCCGATGGTACCGCAGGTCAGGATACAGTTAACCAGCTTCGGAGAGCTTACCCGGGTTTGCAGCGAGCCCAGGGTGATGATGGTGGTGTAAATCGCGCTGGAGCTGAAGCCGAGCAGCATGATGACCCACTTCAGCTGGCTGGCATCGCGATCGCTTACGAACCAGTACATCAGCAGCGTGGCGGCGCCGGTCAGCACCATCAGAATGCGCTGCAAATCAAAGAAGCGCAGCACCAGGCTAAATACCCACATACCGACCATATAGGCCATCCAGAAGTTGCCAACCAGGCCACCGGCCTGCTGCAGCGTCATCCCGAGGCTGCGGGTGGCGTATTCCGGCACCCAACCAATGAAGCCGAGCTGGCCGAGGATATAGCAGAGGGCGGCGATGGAGAGGAACAGCACGCCCGGGCCCCACTTCTCTCGCGGCTGCGCCACGGCGGCCTGCGGCGCGCTTTTGCCCAGCGCCGGGAAGGTGATAAACAGGGTCAGGATGAAAATCGCCAGATAGATGACGCCGATGCAGACATAGACCCAGTACCAAGGCAAATGGCGCGCCAGCAGCGCTGCGGCAATGATCGGGAAGACGGTGCCGGCCATGCTGAAGAAGGAGTCGGTAAACAGCAGGTAGGCGCCGCGTTTACGTCCCTCATACAGATGGGTAATTAAAAAGGTACCGATCGACATGGTGATGCCGCTGACCACGCCAAAGACAAACATACAGAGAGAGAAGACCGCCAGGCTGTGGCTGCCCATCAGTGCAACCAGCGCGGCCAGCATCAGGACAAAGCCAAAAATCAGCTGACGCTTCAGCGGAATCAGCTCCATCAGCCAGGCGTTCAGGAAGATGGCAATCAGAATGCCGCTGTTGAGAAAGGTAAAGGTATTGCTCATTTGCGAGACCGGCAGTGAGAACCAGGCGGCAATGTCGCCCATGACCATGCCGGTGACAATGACCAGCGCGCCGGTAAGCGCATAAGAGAGGAAGCTGACCCAAGTGAGGCCGATGCGGTTGAAGTTGGTCATCTTGTACCTGTAGTGAGAAAAACGTGCGTTGCGAGAATGGTGCCCGAAAATTCTACCGATAATCGTGATTCAGACCTATTTATTGTGAAACACATTTGTCAGGATTCATGCGAAATGTGATAAGTATCACTAAAATTGCCCAAGCCGCGCGATCGGGTCTTCATAATCTGTAACATCGTCGCAAGGTAAAAAAAGGTAAAAGGCTGGCTCTTATATAACAGCCTCTTTACAATTAATGGCTATTTCGGGCTATTGCCATTCAGAAAGGAACACTTCATGTTGAAACGTACTTTGACCGCGGTCGTGGCCGCTCTGGCTTTCTCCGCCGTTTCACTCCCGGCCAGCGCGGCGAAAGGCGATCCCCACGTGCTGCTGACCACGTCTGCCGGCAACATCGAGCTGGAGCTGAACAGCCAGAAAGCTCCGGTAAGCGTGAAAAATTTTGTGGATTACGTGAACAACGGTTTCTATAACAACACCACGTTCCACCGCGTGATCCCCGGATTTATGATTCAGGGCGGCGGCTTCACCACGGATATGCAGCAAAAGCCCACCGGTGCGCCGATCAAAAACGAGGCCGATAATGGTCTGCTGAATAAGCGCGGCACCATCTCGATGGCGCGTACCGCTGAAAAAGACAGCGCCACCAGTCAGTTCTTTATCAACGTGGCGGATAACGCGTTTCTCGACCACGGCCAGCGTGACTTTGGCTACGCTGTGTTTGGTAAAGTGGTAAAAGGCATGGACGTGGCGGACAAGATTGCCCAGACTCAGACGCAAAACGTCGGGCCGTTCCAGAATGTGCCGGTGAAACCGATCGTGATTCTCTCTGCGAAAGTCCTGCCCTGATCCTCCCGCCGCGTCTTATCGGGCGCGGCAGCGTCTCCCCCTCTCCGGCAAAATCGTCATGGCTCATTATACTAAGGGCTACACTCCGAAAATACCGGGAGGCACCGATGGCCCGAACTCTGACCGACAAACAGAAAGCGACGCTGTGGCAACAGCGTCGCATGCACAGTTTCCAGGCCAGCTGCCGGCTGGATGGGATCAGTATTGTACCGGTGACGCTGGATGACGCGGCGCTCCCGGCCCGCCTGATGGCGTTAAGGAGGCACTATGAGCGCTAATGCGATGAGTGCGCACGATCCTTACTACTGGCAGGACATTCAGGTTTTAAAAAATCGCCTGAATATCCGTGAGGCGCAGCGGCTGGCGGAAGCGGAGGGCGCATTAACCACGCTGCGCCTTGCCCAGCTGCCCCTCGGTCCGCTGGAGCCGGGGCTGCCCCATTTGTGCGCCATTCACCGGGCGCTGTTTCAGGATCTTTACGACTGGGCCGGCAAAATGCGGCAGGTAGACCTCTACCTCGACGATACGCCGTTTTGTCATTTTGAGTATCTGGAGAAGCAGGGTAATACACTGATGCGCCAGCTGGCCGACGAGGGATACCTGGCCGGGCTGCCCGTGGAAAAACTGGCCGCCCGACTGGCCCACTATTACTGCGAGCTGAATATGCTGCATCCGTTCCGCGATGGAAACGGCCGCGCGCTGCGCATTTTTGTTGAGCAGCTGCTGATCCATCGCGGTTACCAGGTGGACTGGGCACCTATCGAACGCAGCGACTGGATCGCCGCCAATCGCGCCGGAGCCAGCGGCGATCTCAGCGGATTAACCGGCCTCTTTCGCAAAGTGGTGAGTGAGCTGGAGTCCGCGTAGAATAGCGGCCTGGCGTCTTTTCGGATTTCCCATGCTGCTGATTATTGATAACTACGACTCTTTCACCTGGAATCTCTACCAGTACTTTTGTGAGCTGGGCGCTACGGTGCGCGTGGTGCGCAACGATGAAATCGCGCTGGCCGCCATCGAGGCCCTCGCCCCCAGTCATCTGGTGATTTCGCCCGGCCCTTGTACGCCGAACGAATCGGGCATTTCGCTGGCGGCTATTCGCCACTTCGCCGGGCGCATCCCGATCCTCGGCGTCTGTTTGGGGCACCAGGCTATCGCACAGGTTTTCGGTGGTGAGGTGGTGCGCGCGCGCGAGGTGATGCACGGCAAAGTGTCGCCGGTGGTTCATACCGGTCGCGGCGTGTTTCGCGGCCTGAATCAGCCGCTGAATGTGACCCGCTATCACTCCCTGATTGTGGCGCGAGACTCCCTGCCCGCAGAGTTTGACGTGACGGCCTGGACCGTGCGTGATGGCGAGCCGGATGAAATCATGGGCTTTCGTCATCGCACGCTGCCGCTGGAAGGTGTGCAGTTTCACCCCGAAAGTATCCTCAGTGAACAGGGGCACCAGCTGCTGGCAAATTTCCTTCATCGTGAATTGATTTGATTTTTTATGCATATTTGTTGATTATATTTTCACATCAGCGGTAGAGAAAAATTTCAGTGAGGTGGGAAATGGCGGCAGAAAAAATGGCGGTGACGCGGGAAACCTTTGACGAGGTGATTGTACCGGTTTATGCACCTGCCCAGTGCGTGCCCGTAAAAGGTAAAGGCAGCCGACTGTGGGATCAGCAGGGCAATGAGTACATCGATTTTGCCGGCGGCATCGCGGTGACGGCGCTCGGTCATTGCCATCCGGCGCTGGTGGCGGCGCTGCACGCGCAAAGTGAAGCGCTGTGGCACGTCAGCAATGTCTTTACCAATGAACCCGCCCTGCGTCTGGCCACGCGCCTGACCCAGGCCACCTTTGCCGATCGGGTCTTTTTTGCCAACAGCGGCGCGGAAGCCAATGAGGCGGCGTTTAAGCTGGCGCGCTATTATGCGTCGAACATCCACTCGCCGTACAAGAGCAAAATCATCGCCTTCCACCACGGGTTTCATGGCCGCACGCTGTTTACCGTTTCCGTCGGCGGACAGCCAAAATATTCCGATGGCTTTGGGCCAAAACCGGCCGATATTGTCCACGTACCCTTTAACGATCTTGATGCGGTCAGGGCGGTGATGGACGATCATACCTGTGCGGTAGTGGTGGAACCGATTCAGGGGGAGGGGGGCGTCACGCCCGCTACGCCAGCATTTATGCAAGGGCTGCGGGCGCTCTGCGATGCCCATCAGGCGCTGCTGGTGGTTGACGAGGTGCAGAGCGGCATGGGCCGCACGGGAAAACTGTTTGCCCATGAACATTACGGCATCCAGCCAGATATTCTGACCACCGCCAAAGCGCTGGGCGGGGGCTTTCCGGTCAGCGCGATGTTGACGACCCACGCGATTGCTCAGGTGATGGCCCCGGGAACCCACGGCACCACCTACGGTGGTAATCCGCTGGCCTGCGCGGTGGCTGAGGCGGCGCTGGATCTGATCAACACCCCGGAAGTGCTGCAGGGCGTCTCCGCGCGTCACCACCAGTTTGTGGAGGCCCTGCAGGCAATCAATGCCCGCTTCGGGCTGTTCAGTGAGATCCGCGGTATGGGGCTGCTGATTGGCGCTGAGCTGACGCCGGCCTGGGCCGGAAAAGCGCGCGATCTGCTTAACGCCGCGACCGCGGAACGCCTGATGATTCTGAACGCCGGGCCAAACGTGCTGCGTCTGGCGCCGTCGCTGGTGATCACACCGCAGGAGATTGCTGAGGGCATGGCGCGCCTGGAGACGGCCATCGGTAAGCTGGTCGCGGCCTGAGACTCAGGCCTGGGGACGACGGCGCAGCGTGCGCTTGAGCCAGCTGCCGTGATGAGGCCGCTGGCTCCACGCCAGTGACGAGATGGTGTGCATGGCGCTGAGGTGGCTAAGGATGCGCTTAACGTGTCGCTCCATGATGGTCATCGGTCCTTCATTCACGTCCGGTCGCGTATCCAGCACGCTGCTGCTGTTGCCACCGGCACCATCGTATTCCAGGCGCTGCTGGCAGCGCTGCAGCGCGATTTCGCACGATTGCAGATAGCCTTCTGCCAGCCGCGGCGTCAGCATGGTATGTTCGCGCGCCAGGATGGTCATCGCGTTGATGTGCTCGACGATATACTGACTGTGGGTGACCCACAGTCGCATGTCCTTCAAATAGTTAGCATCAAAGCCAGGCTCCTGCATCGCCTGATTGAGCGAGTTGAACAGGGCATTATGCGCCTGATTCACCCGGATGCGCTGATACGCCAGTTTTACCGGGTCGTGATCGTCGCTGAGCAGCAGCTGCAGTGCTTCCTGGTCTGCCTCCAGCGCGTCGTGGGCGTTCTGTCGCAGCAGGCCACTCTGCCACTGCGGCCACAGCCAGATCATGCCGCCAAAGGCAATCACGCAGCCCATCACCGTATCCAGCAGCCGCGGCAGCAAAAACTGTGCGCCGTTCAGCGTCAGCAGCTGCAGGGTGTAGACTGCCGTCACGGTAAAGCCGATGGTGGCCCAGCCATAATACTGGCGAATGAACAGGTAGCTTATCAGCGTGATCGCCAGCATGAGCATCAGTACCCAACTCTCCGGCACCTGCAGGCGCAGCGTGACGGCGGCGACGATCAAGCCGGCCAGCGTGCCCAGTGCGCGGTGCTGGATACGCACGCGGGTGGCGCGGTAGCCGTTCTGGCTGACAAACATTACCGTCATTAGAATCCAGTACGGTTTGGGAATATCAAACAGTTGCGCCAGCTGGCTGGCCACGGCCAGCATGACCGCAAAGCGCGCCGCGGTGCGCAGCGCCGTCGATTTCAGGTTCAGGTAGCTTCTTAGCGCCGGCAACAGCGGCAGGCGGCGCTGGCGGTCCGCCATCAGATCGCGCTGGAACAGCGGCCGCTGGGTTTTTAACACCCGGGCGATGCGGCTGAAGTGGTAGTAGCAGAAGCTGCCAACCGGATTATCGTCGTGCTGGCGCGCAATCTTTTCCAGCGCCTGCAGCGGCTTATCCATCTCAAAGCGCGGCGGAAACTTATGATAGAGGATGTCATCCGCCAGTTCGCGCAGGCGCGCCGCAATGGTGCGGGCATTCCAGCGGATCACCGCCTCGGCGTGGCTGCGCTCCACCAGCCGCTGCACTTCGTCAGGCTGATGCAGGCTGACCGAGATATGTTCCTGCAGATCCAGCGCCACCTGAAAGGCGCGGGTGAGCCGCTTATAGTGCGTATCGCGGTTGGCTGCCAGCATGTGCATTTGCTGATAGCAGAGGGTAATTAAGTCCACCACCTTTTGCTGCCGGGCCAGCAGCGGCGGCAGGGCTTTTTCCGGATCGGTCAGGTCGGTGAGCAGGCTGTATTTGGCTTCGCAATAGTCCGCCAGCTCGTGATAGAGCAGGCTCAGCGTTTCGCGCATCGGCTGCTCTTTCCAGAGCCAAAACCAGAACCAGTTGAACAGCCCGTACCAAATGGTGCCGAGGATATAGAGCAGCGGTGCTTCCCACACCGGGGCACGACCAATCAGGCTCAGGGTAAAAATGGCGGCGATCAGCGAGGCGGGCAGCAGGCGGGCGTGCAGTGCGCCAATTTCGCCAGTCACGCCAAGTAGCATCGCCATCATAAACAAAATCGCCGGCAGCGGGAGCTGTTCGGCGGTTAGCCACTGCATCAGCAGGCTGCTAAACGCAAACAGGCAGCCTCCGACGATCAGGCGTTTAAAAAAGCGTTTGTGTGGGGTATCGAGGCCGGCAATGTTACAACAGGCGGGGACCAGTGAGAACAGCAGCCCTTTTTGCAGATCGCCCAGCAGCCAGCCTGCCGCCACTGGCAGGCACAGCACCAGCGTTTGGCGCAGAGCGTAGTTGACTTCCGGGTGATAGATAATTCGGCGCCACATGGTGCATCAGCCGTAGAACAGGGCGCGACGGCGAGCCGTCGCGCCGCAGAGCAGAATTAACGCGTACCGTAGACCACGATGGTTTTACCGTGGGCGGAAATCAGATTCTGATCTTCCAGCATTTTCAGAATACGGCCAACGGTCTCGCGGGAACAGCCGACGATTTGGCCAATTTCCTGCCGGGTGATTTTAATCTGCATTCCATCCGGGTGGGTCATGGCATCCGGTTGTTTTGCCAGATTCAGCAGCGTCTGCGCGATGCGTCCGGTCACGTCCAGGAAGGCGAGGTTACCCACTTTTTCCGACGTGACCTGCAGGCGACGCGCCATTTGCGCGGAGAGGCGCATCAGGATATCGGGATTGACCTGAATCAGCTGGCGGAATTTTTTATAGGAGATCTCCGCCACTTCACAGGCGGTTTTCGCCCGCACCCAGGCACTGCGCTCCTGACCCTCTTCAAACAGGCCAAGTTCGCCAATGAAGTCCCCCTGATTAAGATAAGAGAGGATCATCTCTTTGCCTTCCTCATCCTTAATCAACACGGCGACTGAACCTTTGACGATATAGTAGAGCGTTTCGGCTTTTTCACCCTGGTGAATCAGGGTGCTTTTGGATGGATATTTGTGAATATGGCAATGTGACAGGAACCATTCCAGTGTAGGGTCTGTTTGCGGTTTGCCGAGAACCATTCGCTGTTATCCTCTTATTGTAATCGTGCCCTAAATCAGGGGGATACCCCGTCAGGCGTTGAAATAATCAAGCGTTTCCTGCAGGAAATGACGCGGGCCTCTGGGGTGGCAAGGCTCTTCGTGTCGTCCTGTTTTTTTTATCGTGCGGCAAGCGCAGACAAAAATTATTACAGCCATGGTTGTAGCACAGCTTTCTCTGAGTGTCTCCTGTTGTCTCGCTTCAGCACCCGCAGGGCGGGTCGCAATTGCCGTTTTTTACCAGAAAGCGTAGTCTGAACCGGGATCAAAGCCGCGTTGAGGAGAGAATCATGCAGGCACGCGTGAAGTGGGTAGAGGGGATGACCTTCCTGGGAGAGTCCGCGTCGGGCCACCAGATGGTGATGGACGGTAATTCCGGTGAGAAGGCGCCGAGCCCGATGGAAATGGTGCTGATAGCGGCGGGCGGATGCAGCGCGATTGATGTGGTGTCGATCCTGCAAAAAGGGCGTCACGATGTGACCGACTGCGAGGTAAAACTTACCTCCACGCGCCGCGACGACGCGCCGCGCATTTTTACCGCCATTAACCTGCATTTCATTGTTAGCGGCCGCGCGCTTAAGGAAAGCGCGGTCGCGCGTGCGGTAGCCCTGTCGGCCGACAAGTACTGTTCGGTGGCAATCATGCTGGGTGCCGGAGGCGCCGGCGTGACCGTAACCCACAGTTTTGCCGTCATGGCGGCGGGAGCGGACGCGATCAGCTGATGGTTTTTCCCTCAATCAGGCGCCGCACCAGCGGCGCCATGATAAGCTCCATCGCCAGGCCCATTTTGCCGCCAGGCACCACCAGCGTATTGATATTGGAGATAAACGATCCCTGAATCATCGCCAGCAAATAGGGAAAGTCGATATCGTCGAGACCGCGAAAGTGGATGACCACAAAGCTTTCATCCAGCGACGGGATCCCGCGGGCGGCAAAAGGATTAGAGGTATCCACCGTTGGCACGCGCTGAAAATTAATGTGGGTCCGGGAGAACTGCGGCGTAATGAAATTAATGTAATCCTCCATTGAGCGCACCACAGAATCCATGACCGCTTCGCGGGAATGACCGCGCTCGCTGGTATCTCTGACCAGTTTCTGAATCCACTCAAGATTGACAATCGGTACGACGCCCACCAGCAGATCCACTTTATCCGCCACCTTATTCTGTTGGGTGACGACGCCGCCGTGCAGCCCTTCGTAAAACAGCACATCGGTTGGTTCCGGCAGCGGCTGCCACGGGGTGAAGGTGCCGGGCACTTGATTCCACGGAACCGCCTCATCGTAGGTGTGCAGGTATTTGCGCGACTGCCCTCTGCCGCTGCGGCCATATTCGGCAAAGGTCTCTTCCAGCAGGGAAAAGTCATTGGCTTCCGGGCCAAAGTAGCTGATATGGCGGCCGGCATCGCGGGCCTTACGGATCGCCATATCCATTTCCGGACGGGTGTAGCGGTGGAAGCTGTCGCCCTCAATTTCCGCCGCCCGCAGGTCCAGCTGCTGAAAAATTTTGCGAAAAGCCAGGCTGGTGGTGGTGGTACCGGCACCGCTGGAACCGGTGACGGCAATGACCGGATGTTTGGCAGACATAGCGAACTCCCTGAATGGTTGGCAGGTTCATTGTTAACACGCCTGCCCGACGGGGGCAAATGGGCTAACCGCGAAACGCGCCGCGCGGCATGATGTTGACCGTTTCGTGTAATTCTGACCATACCAGCACCGCCTCGCCGCTCTGCAGCTGGCGACGAACGTCGTCGACTTTTTGCGTTAGCGAGCGCTCTTCCGCCCCGTAATCGGTGCCTTCGCGCAGGACAAACGCCTCAATAACATTTTCCAGCGTTGCCGGATCAATCTGTTGCCAGGGGATAATCATTCAGGACTCCAGCCAGGGCGCGAGCCACTGCGGCACGCGCTGTTCCAGCCACATTTGCGGCTGGCGTAAGGTACCGCCAACAAAGCCCACGTGACCGCCGTGTTCACACAGCTGACACGTGACCTGCGGTGGCAGGGTGCGGGGATCGGGGATCACTGCGTCGGTCATAAAGGGATCGTCTTGCGCATGAATGATCAACAGCGGCTTGCGCACCGCGTGCAAGCGTGGCAGACCGCTGGCGCGTTGATAATAGTCGCTGGCGTCGGCAAAGCCGTGGGCGCGGGCGGTAATGGCATCGTCAAACTGGCGCAGGCGGCGTACGTTACGCAGCTGATGCAGATCCACCGGCAGCGTGCCGGGCCAGGCCAGCAGCTTGCGGCGCGCATTCTGCTTCAATAACCCCAGCAGATAGCGTTGGTAGATCCGCGAGAATCCTTGCTCAAGACGGCGGCTACAGGGCTCCAGCAGCAGCGGGGCCGAGATCACCACTGCTGCCTCCAGCGGGCAGGCGTCGCCCATCTCGGCCAGCAGGCAAGTGAGCATATTACCACCGAGGGACACCCCAACCGCGGCGGTGGGTACCCGTCCCCAGCGGCGCGGCAGCCAGTCGAGAAAGTAGCGTGCATCGCCAGTTTCTCCAGAGTGATAAATGCGCGCGTTACGATTAGGCTCACCGCTGCAGCCGCGAAAATGCATCACCACCCCCAGCCAGCCTCGCTGCTGAAAGGCAGAGAGCAGGCCGTGAGCGTACGGGCTGTGCAGGCTGCCTTCCAGACCATGGAACAGGACAACGCGCGGCTTATGCGCCGCCTGCGCCGGATCCTCACTCCATGCCAGATCGACAAAATCGCCGTCCGGCAGCTCCAGACGCTGCCAGTGCGGATGAAAAGTGACGCGACGGCGCAGCAGGCGCGGAAGTAGCGTTTGCAGATGAGGATTACTGAATCCTCGCAGCGGCACAAATGCGGTGTCGTCGCGCGGCGTAATTATGCGTTGGGGGCTTGTACGATTCATATCACACTGTTAATTTTTTCCGGTTCGCTACCTTTCTGGCGTGGAGATGCCGTATTCATGGAGCTGAGTCTGTTTTTGTCGATGCTGGGTTTTTTGTGGGTCGCCGCCATCACCCCAGGCCCTAATAATATGTTACTTACTGCCTCCGGGGCGAACGTTGGTTTTCTGCGATCTCTGCCGCTGATGATCGGCATCATGATTGGGATGCAAATCGTCCTGCTGCTGGTGGCATTTGGCGTGGGCGGCCTGATTCTCCTCTACCCCGCGCTGCATCTGCTGCTGAAAATCGCCGGCAGCCTCTATCTGCTGTGGCTGGCGTGGAAAATTGCCAGCGCGCCGTTTGAAACCCTGGATACCCCCGGCGCCCCGGCAAAGAGTATGCCGTTCTGGCAAGGCGGCCTGCTACAGGTGATCAATCCCAAAGCCTGGCTGATGGCGCTGGGCGCGGTCGCCAGCTTTAGCCTGGTGGGCGAGGCGTATCGCGGCTCGGTGCTGGCGATCAGCGGCGGTCTGCTGCTGGTGAATCTGGTTGCCGGTATTGCCTGGCTGGGCTTTGGCACGCTGATTGGCCGCCTGTTAGGATCGCCGCGCGCCTGGCGCCTGTTCAATGTGGCGATGGGGCTGCTGACGGCCGCCTGCGTGCTGCTGATCTGGCACTGAGGCGTTTTACACGGTATAAGGGGGAAGTCCGGCGTTCCCGGAGCCGTCCTGCTTCCCGGCTGGCCTCTTCCTCTGTCAACGTCCGCATTGCTCAGACGGGGCGCGGCTGGCAATGGCATCTGACCGTTCATCCTGCGCGGCAGGAAAGGAGAAATCCTGTCCGCGTCTGCTTCTGTTATGGCCTCGGTTACGCATCCTGCGCAAGGTCGTTACGCTTGCCGGATGTCAGCAATCGAATGCGCAATAAGTTCTAAGGATAATTCGGTATAACCGATAAGTTTTAATTCCTTCATTCTGCCCGTCACCGTCGGTACAACTCATCCCATAACAACACGCAGGCCGTAGCCTTACTGGCCACGTTTATCTACCGGGGTGAAGGATGTTAACAGGAAAAATCGCACAATCGTTACTGGCGGCCGCGCTGTCGCTGAGCGCACTGAGTGCGCAGGCGGTGACGGTCACGGTGGCTTATCAAACCTCCGCAGAACCCGCCAAAGTGGCGCAGGCTGACAACACCTTTGCCCGCGAGAGTGGAGCGACGGTGAACTGGCGTAAGTTTGACAGCGGCGCCGGCGTACTGCGCGCGCTGGCCTCCGGGGATGTCCAGATCGGCAATATCGGCTCCAGCCCGCTGGCGATAGCCGCCAGTCAAAAACTGCCGATCGCGGTGTTCCTGCTGGCGTCGCAGCTCGGCAATTCGGAGGCGTTGGTGGTGAAAAATAACCTTTCCTCGCCGCAGGATTTGCGGGGTAAGCGCATCGCCGTGCCGTTTATTTCGACCACTCACTACAGCCTGCTGGCGGCGCTGAAACACTGGGGGATCGACCCAAAACAGGTGCAGATTGTTAATTTGCAGCCGCCGGCGATCGTGGCGGCCTGGCAGCGCGGGGATATCGATGGTGCTTACGTCTGGGCGCCGGCGGTCAATGCGCTGGCGAAAAACGGTCGCGTGCTAACCGACTCGGCACAGGTGGGCAAATGGGGATCGCCGACGCTTGACGTGTGGGTGGTACGCACCGATTTTGCCCGTCAGCATCCGGAGGTGGTCACGGCCTTTGCCCGCAGCGCGCTGGCCGCCCAGCAGGCTTATCTGGCGGATCCCAGCGGCTGGCTGCAGGACCGCACTCACCTTGAAAAGCTGTCGCGGCTGAGCGGCGTACCGATTGAGCAGGTACCGGAGCTGGTCAAGGGCAACACCTATCTGACGGCCCAGCAGCAGGTGGTGCAGCTGGGCCAGCCGGTCAATAAGGCGATCGTGGATACCGCGACCTTCCTGCAGGCGCAGGGCAAAGTGGCGCGGGTCGCTACGGACTACCGCGATTTCGTCACCGATCGCTTTGTTAAACCGCTGGCGCAGCGGGAGGAATAAATGCTGAATCTCTCCCACCTGACGGCGCGCTACGGCCAGCAGCTGGCGCTGAGCGACCTGTCGCTATGCGTCGCATCCGGGGAGCTGCTGGTTGTGCTCGGCCCCTCCGGCTGTGGCAAGACTACGCTGTTGAACCTGATAGCCGGTTTTCAACGGCCAGACAGCGGCACGCTAACGCTGAATGGTCAGCCGATTATGGCGCCCGGCGCCGATCGCGGCGTGGTATTCCAGCATGAAGGACTATTGCCGTGGCGCAGCGTACTGGACAACGTGGCGCTGGGTCTGCAGCTGGCCGGCGTGTCGAAGCCGGCACGCCACCTCAGCGCGCAGCGGATGCTGGCACGCGTCGGGCTGGCCGGCGCCGAACGGAAGGCGGTGTGGCAGCTCTCCGGCGGCCAGCGTCAGCGGGTGGGGATTGCCCGGGCGCTGGTTGCCGATCCGCAACTGCTGCTGCTGGACGAACCTTTCGGCGCACTGGATGCGTTTACGCGCGAACAGATGCAAACGCTGCTGCTGGGGCTGTGGCGCGACAGCGGCAAACAGGTGCTGCTGATCACCCACGATATTGAAGAAGCGGTGTTCCTTGCCTCCGAGCTGATTGTGCTGTCGCCCGGGCCGGGACGCATCGTGGAGCGATTGTCACTGAATTTTGGCCGGCGCGTGGCCGACGGTGAACCTTGCCGCGCGGTGAAGTCCGATCCGGCGTTTATCGCCTGCCGTGAGCACGTATTAGCCCGCGTTTTCCAGCAGCGGGAGGCTTTTGCATGAGTCTGGTTTCTGAAGATAAGCCGACCGCACACGCCGCCCCGCGCCGCCGCCCCTCGCGACAGCGTACCCTGAGCCTGCTTACGCCGATCGCGGTGTGCCTGCTGTGGTGGACGATAACGGCGCGGGGATGGATTGATCCGCTGTTTTTGCCGCCGCCGCAGCAGGTGCTGCACCAGCTGATCACGGTTGCCGGGCCGTCGGGTTTTATGGACGCCACGCTGTGGCAGCATCTGGCGGCCAGCCTGCTGCGCATCGTGTTGGCACTGGTGGCCGCAGTGCTGATTGGGGTGCCGGTAGGGCTGGCGATGGGCCTGAGTCCCACCCTGCGCGGCGTGCTAGATCCGCTGATTGAACTCTACCGACCGGTGCCGCCGCTGGCCTATTTACCGCTGATGGTGATCTGGTTTGGCATCGGCGAAACCGCAAAAATCTTACTGATCTATTTAGCTATTTTTGCACCTGTCGCGCTGGCGACGCTGGCCGGCGTCCGCAGCGCCCGGCAGACGCGGCTGCGCGCTGCTCAATCGCTGGGCGCCAGCCGCTGGCAGGTACTGTGGTATGTGATTCTGCCGGGCGCGCTACCGGAGATGCTGACCGGTATTCGCATCGGGCTGGGGGTCGGCTGGTCGACGCTGGTGGCGGCCGAATTGATCGCCGCCACGCGCGGTCTCGGATTTATGGTGCAATCCGCCGGGGAATTCCTTGCGACGGATGTGGTGCTGGCAGGGATCGCGGTGATAGCCCTGGTAGCCTGTGGTGTAGAACTGGGTCTGCGCGTGCTGCAGCGGCGTCTGACCCCCTGGCATGGAATGGAATAATGAAAGAGAAAATTGTCATTACGCCGCTCGGGCCGCATATCGGTGCGCAGGTGAGCCAGCTGGATCTGCGCCGTCCACTCAGCGACGCACAGTTCGAACAGCTGTACCATGCGCTGCTGCGGCATCAGGTGCTGTTTTTACGTCAGCAGCCGCTGACCCCACTGCAGCAGCGGGCGCTGGCGAGGCGCTTTGGCGATCTGCATATTCATCCGGTTTATCCGCATGCGGAGGGTGTGGAAGAGATTATCGTGCTGGATACCCATAACGATAACCCGCCTGATAACGATAACTGGCATACTGACGTCACGTTTATTAAGACACCGCCCGCCGGCGCGATTCTGGCTGCGAAGCAGCTGCCGCCGAGCGGCGGTGATACGCTGTGGGCTAGCGGCATTGCGGCCTGGCAGGCACTTTCGGCGCCGTTCCAGCAATTACTGAGCGGCCTGCAGGCGGAGCACAGCTTTGCGCACGCTTTTCCGGAGCAGACGTTTCTCGCCACGCCGGAAGAGCATGCACGCTGGCAGCAGGCGGTGAAAAATAACCCTCCGCTGCGGCATCCGGTGGTTCGCACTCACCCGGTGACCGGGAAACGGGCGCTGTTCGTTAATGAAGGCTTCACGACGCGGATAGTGGATCTTAGCGAAAAAGAGAGCCGGGCAATCCTAAACTTTCTGTTTGCCCATATGACAAAACCGGAGTTTCAGGTGCGCTGGCGCTGGCAGCAGGATGACGTGGCGATCTGGGATAACCGGGTGACGCAGCATTATGCGAATGCGGACTATCTGCCCGCGCGGCGCATTATGCACCGCGCGACCATTTTGGGGGATAAGCCGGTGTAGCGGCCACGCGGCGCATATCAGCTATTCAGTAGGGCTTCGAGCTGCTCCTGGGCATCGAGCCACGCCATCTCACACGTTTCCAGCGCGGATTTCGCTTCTGCCTGCGCCTTCAGTACTGCGCTGAGGTCCGCTTTCCGCGCCGGATCATATAGCGCGGTATCGGCCAGTTGGCCCTCGGCCTCGGCCAGTTGGGCTTCGCACTGCGCCATGTGCTTTTCCAGTCTCTCAATCTGCTTACGCAGCGGCTGGCTCTGACTGCGCAATTCCGCCTCGCGCCGTTTTTGCTCTTTCCGCGCCTGAGCGCTGTTAGCGCCGTCGCTTTTGGGCGCCACCTCGCGCTGAGCGTCCTGTTTTTGCCGATCGCTTAGCCACTGCTGATAGTCATCCAGGTCGCCGTTAAATGGCTCGACCTGGCCATCATGGACCAGATAGAGATCATCGGTGGTGCTGCGCAGCAGGTGACGATCGTGCGAGACCACGACCAGCGCGCCATCGAAATCGATCAGGGCTTCGGTGAGCGCCTGACGCATATCGAGATCGAGATGGTTAGTCGGTTCGTCGAGCAGCAGCAGGTTGGGGCGCTGCCAGACGATCAGCGCCAGCACCAGCCGCGCCTTTTCGCCGCCGGAAAAGCGCGCAGTGCGCTCGGTCACTTTATCGCCGCTGAAGCCAAAGCCGCCAAGATAGTCACGCAGCTGCTGTTCGCTCACCTGCGGCGCCAGGCGCGCCAGGTGCTGCAACGGAGAGTCCTCCGCCCGGAGAAACTCTAACTGATGCTGAGCGAAATAGCCGAGTTTGACGCCTTTTGACAGGCCGATATCACCGCGCAGCGGCGGCATCTCGCCGGCCAGCAGCTTGATCAGCGTTGATTTACCGGCGCCGTTGCGTCCCAGCAGGCCGATGCGTGAGCCGGGAACCAGGTTTAGCTTGATGGCCTCAAGGATGACCTTTTCGCCATAACCGGCGCTGACCTTCTCCATGTTCAGTAGCGGGCTGGGCAGGCTTTCCGGCGGACGAAAGCTGAAACTGAACGGGTTGTCCACGTGAGCCGGCGCGATCCGCTCCATACGCTCCAGCATTTTGATTCGGCTTTGCGCCTGTTTAGCTTTGCTGGCTTTGGCTTTGAAGCGATCGATAAAGCTCTGCAGATGCGCAACTTTTTGCTGTTGGCTTTCAAACTGTGACTGCTGCTGCGCCAGCCGGGTGGCGCGTTGCACTTCAAAGGCGCTGTAGTTGCCGGTGTACTCACAGAGCGACTGCTGCTCTATGTGCAGGATTTTATCGACCACCGGATCGAGGAAGTCGCGATCGTGGGAAATCAGAATCAGCGTACCGGGGTAGCTTTTCAGCCAGCGCTCCAGCCAGATGACCGCGTCAAGATCGAGGTGGTTAGTGGGTTCGTCGAGCAGCAGCAGGTCGGAGCGGCACAGCAGCGCCTGCGCCAGGTTAAGGCGCATTCGCCAGCCACCGGAAAAGGCTCGTACGGGCTGCTGTAACTGCTCTTGTGCAAAACCGAGCCCGCTCAGCAGACTGGCGGCGCGGGCGTGAATGCTCCAGGCCTGAATGGCATCCAGCTTGCCGTGCAGGGTGGCGATGGCGTGACCATCATTTTTTTCATTCGCGCGCTGTAATTCGGACTCCAGCTGACGATATTCGCGATCGCCGTCAATAACATACTCTATCGCCGGTACATCGAGGGCGGGCGTCTCCTGATTAACCCAGGCCAGCGCCCAGTTTCCCGGCCAGGTGACGCTGCCGGCATCGGGCGCCAGCTCCTGCTTGAGCAGCGCCAGCAGTGTGGATTTTCCACAGCCGTTTTTTCCCACCAGACCCACTTTTTGGCCCGGGTTGATAGTGGCGGTGGCGTTATCCAACAGAACGTGGGTGCCGCGGCGAATTTGCAGGGAGGAGAAGAGGATCATAAAGCGCCGTATCGTGTTAAATTAATCGTCTTATTCAGAACGTATTCTACGCCTGCGGGCGTAATGAAGTTGCGTCAGCATGGTAGCGAAAAAAAGCTTCCGTGACGACGATTTAAGGGGGAATGATGTCTCAGCCACCAAAGGTGCTGCTGCTGTATGCGCATCCGGAATCACAGGACTCCATCGCCAATCGCGTCCTGCTGCAGGCGGCGCAGCGCTTAAGCCATGTCACCGTACATGACCTGTATGCGCACTATCCGGATTTTTTCATCGACGTGCATCATGAGCAGCAGCTGCTGCGCGAGCACGAGGTGATTGTGTTTCAGCATCCGCTCTATACCTACAGCTGTCCGGCGCTGCTGAAAGAGTGGATGGATCGCGTCCTGTCGCGCGGCTTTGCCAATGGCGCTAACGGCACGGCGCTGGCGGGAAAGTACTGGCGCAGCGTGATCACCACCGGCGAGCCGGAAACGGCCTATCACCAGCACGGGCTGAACCGCTACCCGATGTCGGACATTATGCGTCCGTTTGAGCTGACGGCACAAATGTGCCAAATGCATTGGCTGTCGCCGATGATCATCTACTGGGCGCGCCGCCAGTCTCGTGAGGTGATGCAGCACGCTGCGCGCGCCTACGGCGACTGGCTGGCGTCGCCGTTACCGCTGGGAGGCGCGTAAGTGGAAGGAGATACTTTACTGACCGCGGGCGTGATTTTCCTCTGCGCGGCCGTATTAATGGTGCCGATCGCCTCGCGGTTGGGGATTGGGGCGGTACTCGGTTACCTGCTGGCGGGCATTGCGATTGGCCCCTGGGGGCTGAGCTTTATCAGCGACGTCGACGAGATTTTGCACTTCTCCGAACTGGGGGTAGTGTTTCTGATGTTTATCATCGGGCTGGAGCTGAATCCCGCCAAACTCTGGCAGCTGCGGCGATCGATTTTTGGCGTCGGCGCCGCTCAGGTGTTGCTGAGCGCAGCGGTACTGGGCAGTCTGCTGCTGCTGACGGATTTTGCCTGGCAGGCAGCGCTGATCGGCGGTATCGGCCTCGCGATGTCGTCAACGGCAATGGCGCTGCAGCTGATGCGCGATAAGGGGATGAATCATAACGAATCCGGCCAGCTGGGCTTCTCCGTGTTGCTATTCCAGGATATCGCGGTGATTCCTGCCCTGGCGCTGGTACCGCTGCTGGCCGGCGGTGACAGCGGTCATACTGACTGGATGAAAGTGGGGATGAAGGTGCTGGCGTTTGGCGGCATGCTGGTGGGCGGACGCTACCTGCTGCGGCCCATCTTGCGCTTTATTGCGGCGTCCGGGGTGCGTGAGGTATTCATCGCCGCCTCGCTGCTGCTGGTGCTGGGATCGGCACTGTTTATGAATACGTTGGGTCTGTCGATGGCGCTGGGGACCTTTATTGCCGGGATCCTGCTGGCCGAGAGCGAATACCGCCACGAACTGGAAGTGGCGATTGAACCGTTCAAGGGATTGCTGCTCGGCCTGTTTTTTATTTCGGTCGGGATGGCGCTGAATCTGGGCGTACTGTACACCCACCTGCTGGAGATTGTGATCGGCGTGGTGGCGCTGGTGGCGGTAAAGGCGCTGGTGCTGTATCTGCTGGCGCGGATCTACGGCCTGCGCAGTTCGGAGCGGCTGCAGTTCGGTGCCGTGCTCAGCCAGGGCGGTGAATTTGCCTTTGTGCTGTTTCAGGCGGCGGCCTCGGCGAAGCTGTTTACAGGCGATCAGCTGCCGCTGCTGTTGGTGACCGTCACGCTGTCGATGATGACTACGCCGCTGCTAATGCAGGGCATTGACCGCATTCTGGCGCGGCGGTTTAACGAGCCGGACGGCCATGATGAGAAACCCTGGGTGGAAGACGATAAGCCGCAGGTGATTGTGGTGGGCTTTGGTCGCTTTGGCCAGGTGGTAGGGCGTCTGCTGATGGCCAATAAAAAGCGGATCACCGTGCTGGAACGCGATATCAGTGCCGTGAGCCTGATGCGTAAATACGGTTATAAGGTGTACTATGGCGATGCGACCGAGCTGGAGCTGCTGCGGGCCGCCGGTGCCGATACCGCGCAGTCGATCGTCATTACCTGCAGCGATCCGGAAGATGCGATGACCATTGTTCATCTCTGCCAGCAGCACTTTTCGCATCTGCAAATTCTGGCGCGGGCGCGCGGACGCGTAGAAGCACATGAGCTGCTACAGGCCGGCGTGTCGCAGTTCTCCCGAGAGACCTTCTCCAGTGCGCTGGAGCTGGGACGCAAGACGCTAATGACGCTGGGTATGCATCCGCATCAGGCGTTTCGCGCGCAGCAGCATTTTCGCCGGCTGGACATGCGCATGCTGCGCGAGCTGATGCCGAATCATGACGACAGCGCGCAGATCTCTCGCGTGAAGGAAGCGCGGCGCGAACTGGAAGATATCTTCCAGACTGAGATGCAGCATGAACGGCGGCAAATCGACGACTGGGACGAGCATGATCCGCTGGCAGACCGGGGCACGCCGCCTCTGAAAAGGTAATACGATGCGTAAACGATTTATCGCGGGCGCTACCTGCCCGCAGTGTCAACAACAAGACACGCTCGCCCTATGGCGGGAAAACGATGTGGACGTGGTCGCTTGCGTAACATGCGGCCATCAGATGCGTGAAGCGGATAAGCAGGCGCAGAAACAGGTGCGTCCGCAGGAAACGGTAATCGGTATTTTCCGCCCAAAATAGCGCACTTACGCCGTTTTTTTGCCTGAAACCATACAGCGGCGTTGATTTCCGTTACAATTGCCGCCATACCCTCTGTGTCGGCGGCCCAGGCGCGCTGGCAGGGTATACAGAATTTAACGCTTAGGAGATATCATGAAAGTAGCAAAAGACCTGGTGGTCAGCCTGGCCTATCAGGTACGTTCAGAAGACGGTGTATTGGTTGATGAGTCTCCGGTGAGCGCACCGCTGGATTACCTGCACGGCCATGGCTCTCTGATTTCCGGCCTGGAAAAAGCGCTGGAAGGCCGCGACGTTGGCGAGAAGTTTGAAGTGAACATCGCTTCGTCTGATGCCTACGGCGACTACGACGAAAACCTGGTGCAGCGCGTACCGAAAGACGTCTTCATGGGCGTGGACGAGCTGCAGGTGGGCATGCGCTTCCTGGCCGAGACTGACCAGGGTCCGGTGCCGGTAGAAATCACCGCCGTTGAAGACGACCACGTTACCGTTGATGGCAACCATATGCTGGCCGGGCAGAACCTGAACTTCAACGTGGAAGTCGTCGCGATTCGCGCAGCCACAGAAGAAGAGATCGCCCACGGACACGTCCACGGCGAACACGATCATCATCACGATCACGATCACGGCGAAGAAGGCTGTGGTACGGGCGGCTGCGGCTGCAAGCACTGATCGCTGTCGACCAAAAAAAGCCACCGACGGGTGGCTTTTTTTTTGCGCTGCGCCGAACGGTTCAGTAGTGCGGCGGCGGCGTCTCTTCGGACTGTGAGGCGATCAGCGAGGGCGCCGCCGCTTTCAGCTTGTCGGTTAACAGACGCATCTGTTCCCGCAGTCGCGCCATTTCCAGTTCGTGCTGGACCACCGTTTCGTTAAGCTGCTCAAGGGTGTCTTCCTGAAAAGCCAGTCGGCTTTCCAGCATCTCCAGGCGATCTTCCAGACTGGCATGTGGCATGTAGTATCCTCTTGTGACCGGTTGCCGCGCGAGCGGGGCGTATACGCTATTTTAAGGCGAAATCACTTGCGCAAAGAAGCAAATTACCGCTACTTTCGCCAGTGCGCTTGAAAAAAGAGGATACCGTCATCATCTCTGGGGTGAAACTTCCCGGAAAAACCGGAGTCCGAAGTTAACTCAGCGAAGGCGTTGCGAGCCAACCACAGGTTGCTCGCATCCTGTATCGACGGCCCCGACAGGGCTGCATAATGATTTCCGAGGTGAGAGGCTTCGGGTTTGGAGAAAATGGATGAAAGCGTTATTTAAAGTCACGATGTTAGCCGCCGTAATGGCCACCGCGTTCAATGCGCCGCTGGTGAGCGCTGCCGATAAAGCGGCCCCGGCTGATGCCGCTGCTGCCCAGACCGCGCCGAAGAACGCTGCGTTTAAAAACAGTGATGAGCAGTCCGCGTACGCGCTGGGTGCATCGCTGGGTCGTTATATGGATAACTCTCTGAAAGAGCAGGAAAAACTGGGTATCAAGCTCGACAAATCTCAGCTGATTGCCGGCGTTCAGGATGCGTTTGCCGGTAAGAGCAAGCTGTCCGACAAAGAAATTGAGCAGACCCTGCAGGCCTTTGAAGGCCAGGTGAAGGGCGCAGCCCAGGCGAAGATGGAAAAAGACGCCACTGAGAATGCCGCGAAGGGCGAAGCCTACGCCGCGAAGTTTGCCAAAGAGAAGGGCGTGAAAAAGACGGACAGCGGCCTGCTGTACAAAGTAGAGAAAGAGGGTACCGGTAGCGCACCGAAAGACAGCGATACCGTGGTGGTGAACTATAAAGGTACCCTGACCGACGGTACCGAGTTCGATAACTCCTACACCCGCGGCGAGCCGCTCTCTTTCCGCCTTGATGGCGTGATCCCTGGCTGGACTGAAGGCCTTAAGCACGTGAAGAAAGGCGGTAAAATTACCCTGGTTATCCCACCGGACCTGGCCTACGGTAAAAACGGCGTACCGGGCATTCCGGCCAACTCCACGCTGGTGTTTGATGTCGAACTGCTGGACATTAAGCCGGCTGCCAAAGGCAATGATAAAGCGGCCGCACCGGCTGCTGACGCGGCCAAACCGGCGGCAAAATAAGTCCTGCGCCTGCCCCCGCGGGGGCAGGCACTTGTCCCCGATTTTCTTCCTTCCGCCCGCCAGGCAAATAACCCATAATGTCGCAATGGCCTTGCTGTCCGCCGCGTGCCTCCTGACGTCGACGCCACGCTGCAGCAGTGAGACGGTGTTGAATTTACTCTCTGTCACCCTGGATGGTCTTGTCATGTCAAATTCGCTTTTGCCCGGTGAGTTTTCCGACACCGAGGTACTGGAACCGCGTCCTTTTAACGCAGGCGATCGCGAGATACTTAAGTCGTATGAAGCGGTCGTGGATGGCCTGGCGATGCTGATCGGCGCCCACTGCGAGATCGTGCTGCACTCGCTGGAGGATTTAAAGTGTTCGGCGGTGCGGATCGCCAACGGTGAGCATACCGGACGGCAGGTGGGGTCACCGATCACCGATCTGGCGCTGCGCATGCTGCACGACATGACCGATGCGGACAGCAATGTGTCGAGCGCCTATTTTACGCGGGCCAAGAGCGGGGTGCTGATGAAATCGGTTACCATCGCCATTCGCAACGCCCGGCAGCGGGTGATCGGCCTGCTGTGTATCAATATGAACCTGGATGTGCCTTTCTCACAGGTGATGGCGACCTTTATGCCGCCGGAGCAGCTGGAGATGGCCTCCTCAGTCAACTTTGCCAGCTCGGTAGAGGATTTGGTGACGCAGACGCTGGAGTTTACCATCGAAGAGGTGAGTGCCGATCGCACGGTCTCCAACAACGCCAAGAATCGCCAGATTGTTCTGAATCTCTATGAGAAGGGCATCTTCGATATTAAAGATGCGATTAACCAGGTGGCCGAGCGGTTGAATATTTCTAAGCACACGGTTTATCTGTACATTCGCCAGTTTAAAAGTGGCGACGTTGGCGGGCAGGATCGCTGATGCGCTACGCCCTGCTTGTGACCGGCCCGGCCTATGGCACCCAGCATGCCAGCAGCGCGCTGCGCTTCGCCGAGGCGCTGATTGCCGCCGGGCATCAGCTGGAGAGCGTTTTTTTCTACCGCGAAGGGGTGCTCAACGGGAACCAGCTGACGTCGCCCGCCAGTGATGAATTTGATCTGGTACGTGGCTGGCAGCGGCTGCATGAGGAGCACGGAGTGAGCCTGAATATTTGCGTAGCGGCCGCGCTGCGCCGCGGCGTGGCTGACGCGCAGGAGGCGCAAAATCTGGCGCTGCCGGCGGCTAATCTCCAGCCCGGCTTTATGCTCAGCGGCCTGGGAGCGCTGGCTGAAGCCAGTCTGACCTGTGACCGGGTGGTGCAATTCTGATGAATACCGTTGCCGTCGTTTTTACCCAACCGCCGCACGGCAGCAGCGCCGGCCGGGAAGGGCTGGACGCCGTACTGGCACTGTCGGCGCTGAGCGAGGAGATTGCCCTGTTCTTTATCGGGGATGGCGTATTGCAACTGTTGCCGGCACAGCAGCCGCAGCGTATTCGGTCACGCGATTATATCGCTACCTTTGGGGTACTGCCGCTGTATGACGTAGAGCAGTATTACCTGTGTGCCACCTCACTGGCTGAACGCGGACTGCCGGTAAACGGCCCGTTTGTGCTGCCGGCCGCGGTGCTTGGTGATGCCGCGTGGCGCGACAAGCTGGCCGGGTTTGACGTAGTGCTGACCTTTTAAGGAGTCCCGATGCTGCATACGCTGAGCCGTTCCCCGACCCGCTGCGATTTTCAACTATTGCTGCGCAGCCTGCGCGCCGGCGATGAGCTGCTGCTGTTTCAGGATGGTGTACTTGGCGCGCTGGCGCAGAGTCGAGCCTGGGCGCAACTGTCGCAGACGGGCGTGGCGGTAAGCGTGCTGGCTGATGATGTTGCGGCGCGGGGGCTGTCTGAGCAAATAGTGAGCGACATTGCCGCGATCAGCTATACTGAGTTTGTCGCAATGACCACCCGCCACCGTCAGCAGATGGCCTGGTGATGGCGGAAACCTGGTTATTTCTTGACACCCTTAACGCTCAGCCCTAAAATTCCGCGTCCTCGTATTCTTACGAGGCGGATTTATTACGTGTTTACGAAGCAAAAGCAAAACCAGGAGCTATTTAATGGCAACAGTTAACCAGCTGGTTCGCAAACCACGCGCGCGCAAAGTTGCAAAGAGCAACGTGCCAGCGCTGGAAGCTTGCCCGCAGAAACGTGGTGTATGTACTCGTGTATACACTACTACCCCGAAAAAACCGAACTCCGCACTGCGTAAAGTTTGCCGTGTTCGTTTGACCAACGGTTTTGAAGTCACCTCCTACATCGGTGGTGAAGGTCACAACCTGCAGGAGCACTCCGTGATCCTGATCCGTGGCGGTCGTGTTAAAGACCTGCCAGGTGTGCGTTACCACACTGTTCGTGGCGCGCTGGACTGCTCCGGTGTTAAAGACCGTAAGCAGGCTCGCTCCAAGTATGGCGTGAAGAAGCCAAAGGCTTAATGGTTCTCCGTTAAGTAAGGCCAAACGTTTTAACTTAAATGTCAAACTAAACTCGTAGAGTTTTGGACAATCCTGAATTAACAACGGAGTATTTCCATGCCACGTCGTCGCGTCATTGGTCAGCGTAAAATCCTGCCGGATCCTAAGTTCGGATCAGAGCTGCTGGCCAAATTTGTAAATATCCTGATGGTAGATGGTAAAAAATCTACTGCTGAAGCAATCGTCTATACCGCGCTGGAGACCCTGGCTCAGCGTTCTGGTAAAAACGAACTGGAAGCTTTCGAAGTCGCCCTGGACAACGTCCGCCCTACCGTGGAAGTAAAATCCCGCCGCGTAGGTGGTTCGACTTATCAGGTACCAGTTGAAGTCCGTCCGGTCCGTCGTAATGCGCTGGCAATGCGTTGGATCGTAGAAGCTGCTCGTAAACGCGGTGATAAATCTATGGCTCTGCGCCTGGCGAACGAACTTTCTGATGCTGCAGAAAACAAAGGTACTGCAGTGAAGAAACGTGAAGACGTTCACCGTATGGCCGAAGCCAACAAGGCGTTCGCTCACTACCGCTGGTAACAGCTCAGTAGTTGTTATTAACCCAGCGGGCGCTAAGCAAGCCAACCCGCTGGGATTGACTAACTTAGAACGTCCGAGAATCAGAGGAATCAAATGGCTCGTACAACACCCATTACGCGCTACCGTAACATCGGTATCAGCGCACACATCGACGCCGGTAAGACCACCACTACCGAACGTATTCTGTTCTACACCGGTGTTAACCACAAAATCGGTGAAGTTCATGATGGCGCGGCCACCATGGACTGGATGGCGCAGGAGCAGGAGCGTGGTATTACCATCACCTCCGCCGCAACCACGGCATTCTGGTCTGGTATGGCTAAGCAGTTCGAGCCACACCGCGTAAACATCATCGACACCCCGGGACACGTTGACTTCACCATCGAAGTAGAACGTTCCATGCGTGTTCTCGACGGCGCAGTGATGGTTTACTGTGCGGTTGGTGGTGTTCAGCCTCAGTCTGAAACCGTATGGCGTCAGGCGAACAAATATAAAGTTCCGCGCATTGCGTTCGTTAACAAAATGGACCGTATGGGCGCGAACTTCCTGAAAGTGGTTGGCCAGATCGAATCACGTCTGGGTGCCACGCCGGTTCCTCTGCAGCTGGCTATCGGCGCGGAAGAGAACTTCACCGGCGTTGTTGACCTGATCAAGATGAAAGCCATCAACTGGAACGATGCAGATGCGGGCGTGACCTTCGTATACGAAGAGATCCCGGCGGACATGCAGGAACTGGCCGAAGAGTGGCGCCAGAAGCTGGTTGAGTCTGCGGCAGAAGCGTCTGATGAGCTGATGGAGAAATTCTTTGGCGGCGAAGAGCTGACTGAAGAAGAGATCAAAGGCGCACTGCGTAAGCGCGTACTGAACAACGAAATCATTCTGGTTACCTGTGGTTCTGCGTTTAAGAACAAAGGTGTCCAGGCGATGCTGGATGCGGTCATTGAGTACCTGCCAGCACCGACTGACGTACCGGCAATCAACGGTATGCTGGATGACGGCAAAGATACCCCGGCTGAGCGTCATGCTGACGACAAAGAGCCGTTCTCTGCGCTGGCGTTCAAAATTGCTACCGACCCGTTCGTCGGTAACCTGACCTTCTTCCGCGTCTACTCCGGTGTGGTTAACTCCGGTGACACCGTGCTGAACTCCGTGAAGTCAGCGCGCGAGCGTCTGGGCCGTATCGTTCAGATGCACGCCAACAAGCGTGAAGAGATCAGCGAAGTTCGCGCAGGCGATATCGCTGCAGCGATCGGTCTGAAAGACGTGATGACCGGTGACACCCTGTGTGACCCGAACGCGCCAATCATTCTGGAACGTATGGAGTTCCCTGAGCCGGTAATTTCTATCGCCGTTGAGCCGAAAACCAAAGCTGACCAGGAAAAAATGGGTCTGGCTCTGGGTCGTCTGGCGAAAGAAGACCCGTCATTCCGCGTATGGACTGACGAAGAGTCAAACCAGACCATCATCGCCGGTATGGGTGAGCTGCACCTCGACATCATCGTTGACCGTATGAAGCGTGAGTTCAACGTAGAAGCAAACGTTGGTAAGCCGCAGGTGGCGTATCGCGAAGCGATCCGTTCCAAAGTTACCGACGTTGAAGGTAAGCACGCTAAACAGTCGGGTGGTCGCGGTCAGTATGGTCACGTCGTATTCGACATGTACCCGCTGGAGCCGGGCTCCAACCCGAAAGGTTACGAGTTCATCAACGACATCAAAGGCGGTGTGATTCCTGGCGAATACATCCCTGCGGTGGACAAAGGTATCCAGGAGCAGCTGAAGTCTGGTCCGCTGGCCGGCTATCCGGTAGTGGATCTGGGGGTTCGCCTGCACTTCGGTTCTTACCATGATGTTGACTCCTCTGAACTGGCGTTTAAACTGGCCGCTTCTATCGCCTTTAAAGAAGGCTTTAAGAAAGCAAAACCAGTTCTGCTTGAGCCGATCATGAAGGTTGAAGTAGAGACTCCGGA
>NZ_MRBS01000006.1 GCF_001922585.1 Pantoea sp. 1.19
GCGGTGATGAAAAGAGGGGCCGTCCGGCCCGCGGATTTCGTACCGCTACAAGTGGCGCAGGCATCAGGCGGACGCCTGTTGGCGTGGCGCACGGCAATATCTGCCGCGGAGTAACGCAATCATTCGCGCTACGCAAATCCGCGAAACAGAATGCCACTCTGTGGCTTTCGCGGGCTGACCGACCCGCCGCCCACGGCGGTGATGAAAAGAGGGGCCGTCCGGCCCGCGGATTTCGTACCGCTACAAGCGGCGCGGGCATCAGGCGGACGCCTGTAACAGAAACCTGACGGCATTGATGAATATTGATCGGATAGCGGAGTTGAGAGAATACGGGCGCGGCCTCGTGGCGGAGCAGGGATAGCGAATGATATTGATTCGCTCCCCTGCGCCGGTGTGCTGTTCAGGGCCGGCGGGCCCGGGCTGCGCGGTCGATACCCTTCCTGGCCCGCGCTGGCGCATACGATCGGCGCGCCCGGCGGTGATCAGCCGCTCTGTGCCAGCGGCCACTGATTGAGCTGAATTCCGCGCGCCGGCGCGTCCTGACCAAAGTCTTTGAGCACCGCCTTTACGTCCGGGTCAATGTACCCGGCGTTTTCCTGCTCGACGATCAGCACGCTTTGGTCCGGGATCTGCGACAGCAGGCTGTGCAGACGCGGATTGTGTAGAAAAGTCAGGTTCTGTCGCAGGCGCAGCACGTAGTGATCTTCATAGCGGGTCAGCTGCAGGGCGTAACGATGGCTCTGGTAAATGCTGCACAGCAACTGCGCCACCAGCCCCAGCGCAATCCCCGCCAGCATGCCAAATGCCAGGATGCCGCCCAGGGTGGCAAAGAACGGTAGCGCCTGCTGCCATCCGGCGCGCAGCTGGTCGATAACCAGACGCGGCGCGGCCAGCTTATAGCCGGTCCATAGCAGCACGGCCGCCAGGCTGGCCAGCGGAATGGCATTTAACAGCGGGCTGAACCACAATCCGCAGATCAGCAGCAGCACGCCGTGCAGTAAAATAGACGTCTTACTCTGCGCGCCGGCGCTGACGTTAACCGAACTGCGTACGATGACCGCGGTGACCGGCAGCCCGCCCAGCAGGCCGCACAGCACATTGCCGACGCCCTGCGCACGCATCTCTTTATCCGGCGACGGCGGCGGGTTTTGCGGGCGCAGCTTCTTCAGCGCCTCCTGCGAGAGCAGCGTTTCCAGACTGGCGACCAGCGCCAGGGTGAGCGCCACGACGTATACCGACGGGTCGGTCCACGCCCGCCAGTCCGGAGCCTCCAGCTCGGCGGTCAGCGCGGCGAAGCTGTTAAACTCGGGTAACGTGATGCGCGGCAGCGCCATGCCGGGAACCAGACGATCGCCAAGCAGCGTCGCGCAGCAGCCCAGCAGCACCGCCATCAGCGGGCCGGGGATCCAGCCCAGCGCTCTACTGCGGGCGATCGCCGGCGTCGTCCAGAGCCACAGGGTGAAGAGCCCGCCCAGCGCCACGGCGATCGCCGCCGGTGAGAGGGCGACTTCACCGCCGAACAGCGCCGACAGGCTGCCGTCCGCCGCCCCCAGCGCGACCGGAATTTGCTGCACGATCAGTAAAATACCTATCGCCGCCAGCATGCCTTTGATAACGCTCCCCGGCACCAGTGAGATAAAACGCCCGGCGCGCAGCATCCCCAGCGCGACCTGCAGGATCCCGGCCAGCACCAGCGCCAGCAGAAAGGCGGAGAAGGATCCCAGTGAGGCGATCGCGGCCACCACAATCGTGACCAGGCCGGCCGCCGGCCCGCTAACGGCAAAGGTTGACGGGCTCAGACTGGTGACCACCAAACCGCCGATCACCCCGGTCAGTAGCCCGACAAACGGCGGCAGTCCGCTGGCCTGAGCAATGCCGAGGCACAGCGGCAGCGCCACCAAAAAGACCACCAGGCCGGCCGGAATATCCTGACGTAACGTTTTCAGCGTCATGCGGAGAGCTCCTCTTGCTGTTGGGTGATAAGCGCTTGCAAGTGGCCGCTGTGCAGGTCATAAATACAGCCGTGAAGCGCCAGCGGCGCGCCGCGCCGCCAGGCGTTGCGCACCGGCTCGACGCGGATCAGATGGGCAAATTGCGCCAGCACGTTAGCCTCGACCAGCGCGGCGTGCCGCGCCACGTTCTCCTCCGGCGCCACGTCCGTCCGACCGCAGGGGAGGTGCGCGGCCAAATCACCGCGCAGTCGGGTAATTCGCCGCGACAGCGCAGAGTTTTCGTCATTCAACGCCATCTGCGGCAGATTGACCGCCGCCTGCACGCCGCCGCAGCCGTAATGACCACACAGCACGATGTTAGCGACCCGAAGATAATCAATGGCGTACTGCAGTACGCTCATCAGGTTGTCATCCTCCGCCATTACCATATTGGCGATATTGCGGTGGACAAACAGCTCGCCGGGATGCGAGCCGGTCAGTACCTCGGCGGGGACGCGGCTGTCGGAGCAGCCAATCCACAGCGAGTGTGGCGCCTGCCCTTCGGCATCTTTGGCGAAATAGTCGGCATTGCGGTCACGGCACTGCAAGGCCCAACTGCGATTTTTGGCAATCAGCGAACTCAGGGTGGTTAACATGACGCTCTCTCTGCGGGGACAAACAGGCCTGACGCCTGCCCGTCCGCTTTTTCCTCACCACGACTTGCCGGAGATCTCCGTTAAGCGTGCATTCATCTCGGTCCATCACTATTAGCACCGGCGGATTAATGAATTAACCAGGATTAATCTTATAAGCAACAATTAATTAAAATTGTAATTTTATTAAAATAAAGTACGGTTTTTACAGAGAGGCATTACTGCGCAGGGTGCGCATTGACATACCCCAGAGAGTAACTAATTAAATCATTATGATAGGATCGTAATCCGACAAACACACTGCTCAATGTAAACTTATTACACTTACAAAAATAAAGATAATTTAAAGACGGCTATCTCGTTAAATAACTAAATTTTTTTTATTGATTAATAATAGTGAGGGAATCACGGCGGTGAGAGTCGGTATTATCCGCCTGATTATCGATGATGACTCCCGCGAGGCGTGCAGCCGATCGTCACGCACCTGCAGGACTAAGCTGGAAGTCGTGCGGCGCCATTCCCGACGCCCAGTCACCGTACAGCGGGTTCGGCAGCGTAATAGACTGCGTGCCACCCTGCGCCTGATGCGGCCGGACACATGCCCGACGCGGCGCATGAACCTGATGTCCGGTGGCGGCGCCAGAATCATTGAGGTATCGCCAGCGTACCGCACGGTGCATAACCCGCAGCCGGAATGGCATCATAACGCGCCTGCTTGTTACTGCTGCCGCGCTTCAGACGCAGGGGATGATTGACGGCCGGAAGCCCGGTTGGGTCAGGTTCGCGACGATCGCGGCGTGCTCTTGCCGATCGCGGTGAGATACGTAAAACAGCGTGTCCCCCGCGCGGGGAACGTGCTGCGCAACGTCGACCCGCGCCGGGAATGGCCAGGCCTGACGCGCCTGCGTCAAATACGACCCGCTGGCGTTGCCGTCAGGCTGCGCGCTTCGCACCTGCCAGGCGCTGCAGGCGCGGTTATCGAGCAGGGTGTCACCCAGATCCACCGCCGCCGCCCGCGGCTTCGCATCCGGAGGCGGCGCCCGGTCGAATGCCTGCGTCGCCAGGCGAAACGTCTGAAGCGCCAGCGCCCGATACTCACCGGACTGCTGGAACCGGTTCAGCCCCATGACCGTTTGCTGAGGCAGCTGCTGCCGCGCGCGGTCCGCATCAGGTGCACAGCCCGCCAGTGCCATCAGCAATGCGGCGCCGTCCGCCATCGCGGTTTCATTATCGTCCCGTTGCGCTACGCTGCCCCGCCCGCCGCGAAGCGCTCAGCGTAGCGAATGACGACTTTGCAAAACGCTGTTTCAGGTTATGATGAGGGCGTGATGTTTTGTCAGGAGCGCACGATGTCTACTCCCCTGTACTCCCCGCTGCTTCGCCAGCTTTCCTGGGTGGAGCACGCCTTTCAGCCGGCCGGCGAGCCGCCGCCCGCCGACGCCCGCTACGCGCATCAGCGCCACAGCGCCACGGTGCTGACCGACCGGCAGGCCTGGCCGGCCAAAAGCCAGCCGGGTGACGCCGTGATCGGCAGCGCGCAACACGCCGTGGCGGTGTATACCGCCGATTGCCTGCCGCTGCTGATTGCCGATAATCGTCAACGGCGGGTGGCCGCGGTGCACGGCGGCCTTCAGGGGGTTACGGCGGGGGTAATTAACGCCGCGGTGCGCGCGCTGGCGGCGGCGGGCAGCGCGCCCGGGGAGCTGTTCGTGGCGATTGGCCCGTCGATAGGCCCCTGCTGCTACGAGCTGGGCGAAGAGGCTATCGCCCGCCTGCGCGCCGCGCCGCTGCTGCACGACACGACGCTGCCCCTCTTTGCCACGGCCGCGCACAATCCGCGCGCCCGGCGGCCGCAGGCCCGGGCGCAGCAACACGGTCAGTGGTGCGATCTGCCGGCGCTGGCGGAGGCGCTGCTGCGCCGCGAAGGCGTACCGGCCGCGCAGATTGAGCGGCTGGGGGTGTGTACCTACTGCGAGGCGGAAGCGCAGGCCAGCTACCGGCGTAATACCCACACCGGCGAGGGCTATGCCTCACGCTATTCGTGGATAAGACGGCAGGGCTAATCTAATGATAAGTCCGCCGCACGGGCTTATTTCCGCGCGGGCTTACCCTCGTGTGCCCCCATCATCTGCGGCGGCGGGTTCTCCCAGCGATCGTCGCGGGTGGCGGCATAGTCAGGATGAAGTGGATACCAGATGCGGTTATCCGGTTTGTTTGCTTCCCCCACAACGAGAAAGCGCGCTTCTGCGTCACCGTTATTAATAAAGGTGTGACAAATGCCGGTACCGGCGGGAAAGGCAACCGCATCGCCGGGGATAAGCGGATAGCACTCGCCATTAATCCAGACGTCGGGTGTTCCCTCGAGCACATAGACGAATTCTTCTTCATGGCTCTCAGCATGCGGCCATGACAGGCGCCGCCCGGGGAGCAGCCGCTCGTGATGAATACCTGTTCGCGTCAGCCCCAGTGCCCTGCCCAGCGGGGCGCCGAACGCCATACGTTCATCACTGCCGGGATACGGCGGACAATCTTCCTGCTCCAGTTCCTGCCAGTGGCGAATAAACGCCGGTCGCGTTGGCATAGTCTCCCCCTGAAGTGAATAAAAAAACCCGCCAGCGGCGGGTTTTCGTTAACCTCTTATTTGGCGCTGGGGCGCAGCGCCGGGAACAGGATCACGTCGCGAATGGTGTGGCTGTTGGTAAACAGCATCACCAGGCGATCGATACCGATGCCGAGGCCGGCGGTCGGCGGCAGACCGTGCTCCAGCGCGGTGACGTAGTCTTCATCGTAGAACATCGCTTCATCGTCACCGGCGTCCTTGGCGTTGACCTGCTGCAGGAAACGCTCGGCCTGATCTTCCGCATCGTTCAGCTCGGAGAAGCCATTACCGATCTCGCGGCCGCCGATGAAGAACTCAAAGCGGTCGGTGATCTCCGGGTTCTGGTCGTTACGGCGCGCCAGCGGCGACACCTCGGCCGGGTATTCGGTGATGAAGGTCGGCTGGATCAGGTGCGCCTCGGCGGTCTCTTCGAAGATCTCGGTGACCACGCGGCCCAGTCCCCAGCTCTTTTCCACCTTGATGCCGATCGCCTGCGCGATGGCCACCGCCTTGTCGAAATCGTCGAGATCGGCAAGATCGGTTTCCGGACGGTACTGCTTGATCGCTTCGCGCATGGTCAGTTTGGCAAACGGCTTACCAAAATCGAAGGTGTGGTCACCGTAAGGCACTTCGGTGTGCCCCAGCACGTCCTGCGCCAGGGTGCGGAACAGGCTCTCGGTGAGTTCGATCAGATCCTTATAATCCGCGTACGCCATGTAGAGTTCCATCATGGTGAACTCCGGATTATGGCGCGGCGAGATCCCTTCATTACGGAAGTTGCGGTTGATTTCGAACACGCGATCGAAGCCCCCCACCACCAGGCGCTTCAGGTACAGCTCCGGCGCGATGCGCAGGTACATGTCGATATCCAGCGCATTGTGATGGGTGATAAACGGACGCGCTGACGCCCCGCCCGGGATCACCTGCATCATCGGCGTTTCCACTTCCATAAAGTCGCGCTTCACCATAAAGTGGCGGATACCGGCCATGATCTGTGAGCGAATTTTAAAGGTGTTACGCGACTCGTCGTTGGCAATCAGATCCAGATAGCGCTGGCGATAGCGGGTTTCCTGATCGGCCAGGCCGTGGAACTTGTCCGGCAGCGGACGCAGCGCTTTGGTCAGCAGGCGCAGCTCGGTGCAGTGGATCGACAGCTCACCGGTTTTGGTTTTGAACAGCGTACCGCGCGCGCCGAGGATGTCTCCGAGATCCCACTTTTTGAACTGCTCGTTATAGTGTCCTTCCGGCAGATCGTCACGTGAAACATACAGCTGAATGCGTCCGCCGACGTCCTGCAGGGTCACGAATGAAGCTTTGCCCATGATGCGGCGGGTCATCATCCGGCCGGCAACGCGCACTTCCACGCCCTCCCCGACCAGCGCTTCAGCGGAGATGTCGTCATACTGCGCGTGCAGCCGATCCGCCGTGCTGTCGCGGCGGAAGTCGTTCGGAAACGCCACGCCCTGGCGGCGCAGTGCGCCCAGCTTTTCGCGACGCGCTTTCAGTTCGTTGTTGAGTTCAAGTGCGGCATCGGCGCCCTGCGGGTGTTGTTCAGACATGTCGGTTCCTTATAGCCCTGCTTTCAAACTTGCTTCGATAAAACGGTCCAGATCGCCATCCAGCACCGCCTGGGTATTACGCGTTTCGACCCCGGTGCGCAGATCTTTGATGCGCGAGTCGTCCAGCACGTAAGAGCGGATCTGGCTGCCCCAGCCGATATCAGACTTGTTGTCTTCCGCCGCCTGCTTGTCCGCATTTTTCTTTTGCATTTCATATTCATACAGCTTGGCGCGCAGCTGTTTGAAGGCCTGGTCTTTGTTTTTATGCTGCGAACGGTCGTTCTGGCACTGCACCACAATGTTGGTCGGCAGGTGGGTAATACGCACCGCGGACTCGGTTTTGTTCACGTGCTGACCGCCGGCGCCGGAGGCGCGGTAGACGTCAATGCGCAGATCGGCCGGGTTGATCTCAATGTCGATGTTGTCATCCACTTCGGGATAGATAAACACCGAGCTGAATGAGGTGTGACGGCGCCCGCCGGAGTCAAACGGGCTTTTGCGCACCAGGCGATGCACGCCGGTTTCGGTACGCAGCCAGCCGAAGGCGTAGTCGCCCTGAATGCGCAGGGTGGCGGATTTAAGACCGGCCACTTCGCCTTCTGACTCTTCGATAACTTCGGTTTTGTATCCGCGCGCTTCGGCCCAGCGCAGGTACATGCGCAGCAGCATGCTGGCCCAGTCCTGCGCTTCGGTGCCGCCGGAGCCGGCCTGAATATCGAGGTAGCAGTCGGCGCCGTCGTACTCACCGGAGAACATCCGGCGAAACTCCAGCTCACCGAGCTTCTTCTCCAGCCCGTCCAGTTCGGCAACCGCCTCGTTAAAAGTCTCTTCGTCGTCGGCTTCGACCGCCAGTTCGAGCAGGCCAGTGACGTCTTCCAGACCCTGCGCCAGCTCATCGAGCGTATTAACAATCGCTTCCAGCGAGGATCGCTCTTTGCCCAGCGCCTGCGCGCGGTCAGGTTCGTTCCAGACGTCCGGCTGTTCCAGCTCGGCGTTTACTTCTTCAAGACGCTCTTTCTTGGCATCATAGTCAAAGATACCCCCGAAGAACGCTGCTGCGCTCAGTGAGATCCTGGATACGGTTTTTTACCGGATTAATTTCAAACATGGTTTTGAGATCTTATTAGGTGATCGAAAAGGGCATAATGGTAACCACGCAGTTTAACCGAAATGGCGTCCTGTTTGTAGCACTGAACGCGCATTGCCTGTTCAGCATTGCGCCACTTTTTTCGCGTAACCCTGCATCCCTTGTCTTAATGGAGAAAAAGATGACCGTGACCGATGCCCTGCTGGCATTTACCTTTGCTGCCACGCTGCTGACTCTGACGCCAGGGCTGGATACGGCCCTGATTTTGCGCACCTCGGCGGTGGAGGGAACCCAAAAAGCGATACAGGCGCAGCTGGGGATCAACGCCGGCTGTCTGGCGTGGGCGGCGGCGGTGGCTTTTGGCCTCGGTGCGCTGATTGCCGTCTCTGAGCTGGCCTATAACCTGTTGAAGTGGTGCGGCGCGGCTTATCTGGCCTGGCTGGGCGTCCTCATGCTGCTTAACCCTCGCCAGCGGATGGGGGAAGTCAGACTCGAGGGCAGCACGCAAAATTGGTTTGTCCGCGGATTTTTCGGCAACCTGTTGAATCCCAAGGTCGGTATTTTCTACGTTTCATTTCTGCCGCAGTTTATCCCCAGCGGCCATTCGCCGGTGCTGTGGACCTTTGGCCTGGTGTTTATCCATATTCTGCTGGGTACGCTGTGGTCCGGTCTGCTAATTGGCAGCACCCGCCGCCTGTCAGGACTGCTGAAGCGCCAGGGCGTGGTGCAATGGCTGGATCGCACCACCGGTGCCGTCTTCCTGCTGTTTGCCGCCAGGCTGGCGCTGAGCCGCCGCCCGGGGTAAGTGTGGCGTAACGTTCCGGCCTGTTGCCAGGGCCGGAGCGATTCGCCTTCAGCACCGAACCGGGCAGGATCGGTCACGCTTTGTCGGGTTACAGCGCCTGGAGATGGTCGATAATCAGCTGGACGTTACGATTGCCGCGAAACTCGTTGACGTCGAGCTTATAGGCCAGCTCAATCTGCTTCACGCTCGGATCGGGCCACAGCGCAGTATCGACGTTAAAGGCAATGCCGTCCAGCAGCGGCCCACCGCCCAGCGGCTCGATCATCACCTTCAGGTGCCGTTCGCCGACCAGCCGCTGCTGCAGCAGTTTAAACCTGCCGTCAAAGGTCGGCTCCGGGAACGCCTGCCCCCACGGACCGGCTTCGCGCAGCGTCTCGGCGGTGTGCAGCGTCAGCTCGTGCGGCTGCAGCTCACCGTCGGACCAGATAACCCCCCGCAGCGTCGCGGCGTCGAGCCACTCCGCCACCAGCGCGGCAAAGCGCTCGCGAAAGCCATCAAACTCGCTTTCGCGTAGCGACAGCCCCGCCGCCATGGCGTGGCCGCCAAATTTCAGCATCATGCCGGGGTACAGGGTATCCAACCGCTCCAACGCGTCGCGCAGGTGCAGCCCGGCGACCGACCGGCCCGAGCCTTTCAGAGTGCCATCGCCGGCGGGCGCAAAAGCGATCACCGGGCGATGGAAACGCTCCTTCAGGCGCGAAGCGAGGATGCCGACCACGCCCTGATGCCACTCGGGGTGGTACATGGCGATGCCCACGGGCAGCGCCTCGCGCTGATTTTCCAGCGACTGGCACAGGGTCAGCGCCTCCGCCTGCATCCCCTGCTCAATCTCTTTACGGGTCTGATTGAGCGCATCCAGCTCGCTGGCCAGCATCCGCGCCTCGGCAATGCTGTCGCTGAGCAGCAGCGCTACCCCGACTGACATATCATCCAGTCGTCCGGCGGCGTTTAAGCGCGGGCCGAGCGCAAAGCCCAGATCGCTGGCCGCCAGCTGGCTGCCGTCGCGGCGGGCCACCTCCAGCAGCGCGCGGATGCCGGGCCGGCACTTGCCGGCGCGGATGCGGCTCAGCCCCTGCCAGACCAGAATCCGGTTATTGGCATCCAGCGGCACCACGTCGGCCACGGTGCCCAGCGCCACCAGATCCAGCAGATCGGCGAGGTTGGGTACCGGCAGCGCGTCGCTGAACCAGTGTTGCTCACGCAGGTGGGCGCGCAGCGCCAGCATCAGGTAGAAGGCCACGCCGACCCCGGCCAGCGCGCGCGATGCAAACGCGCAGTCCGCCAGGTTGGGATTGACGATCGCCGCCGCGGCCGGCAGCGTCTCGCCGGGCAGGTGGTGATCGGTGATCACCACCGGGATACCGCGCTGCCGGGCGCTGTCCACCCCGGCGTGCGATGAGATGCCGTTATCCACGGTCAGAATCAGCTCCGCCCCGCGCGCATGGGCCTGCTCGACCACTTCCGGACTGAGGCCATAGCCGTCTTCAAAACGGTTGGGCACCAGATAGGCGACGTTGCTGGCCCCCATGCTGCGCAGCGCCAGCACGCTAAGTGCGGTACTGGTGGCACCGTCGGCGTCAAAATCGCCAACGATGACGATGCGTTGCTGGTTAATCAGCGCCTGGTGCAGGACCGCCACCGCGCGATCGATACCGTTCAGCTGCTGGAACGGCAGCAGGTGTTTTGCCCCGCGCTCCAGCGCCCGGGCATCGGTCACGCCGCGGCTGGCATACAGGCGCCGCAGCAGCGGCGACAGGCTTTCCGGCAGTGCAGCGTCCGCCGGCACAGGGCGGCGACGCAGTTCGGTCACCGGCTTCACTGTGGCGCGCTAACCTTATCCAGCATCTGCTTCATCTCCTGCGGTCCCTGGTAACCCGGCACCATCATGCCGTTCTCCAGCAGGATCGCCGGGGTGCCCTGGATGCCAAACAGCACGCCCAGCTTGTAGTGCTTGCTGAGATCGATATTGCAGCTGGCCGGCGCCGGCGCCTTGCCGTTTTCTACCGCGTCAAACGCCTTATTACGGTCGGCAGCACACCAGATCGCGGTCATCTCTTTCGCCACCTTGCCCTGCATGCCTTCACGCGGGAAAGCCAGGTAGCGCACGGTAATGCCCAGCGCATTGTAGTCTTTCATCTGCTCGTGCAGCTTGTGGCAATAGCCGCAGGTGATGTCGGTAAACACCGTAATCACGTGCTGCTCTTTGGGCGCCTTGTAGACGATCATCTCATCTTTTAGCGCGTCCACTTTCTTCATCAGCTGCTGATTGGTGACGTTCACCGGCTGGTTGCCGCTGACGTCATACAGCGGCCCCTGAATAAAGTGCTTGCCGTCGTCGGTGACGTACAGCACGCCGCTCTCGCTGAGCACGGTTTTGGTCCCCGGCAGCGGCGACGGCTGAATTTCCGTCTCATGCAGACCAAGACGGTTCAGGGATTGCTGAATGGCTGCATTATCCGCCTGAGCGAAGCCGCTGGCAGCGGCCATCAGCAGGGAGAGCAGCACTACACGCTTTTTCATCTTATTTCCTTATTCTCCGCGCGTCAGGCGCGCGGATGATGCTGTTGATGTAACTGACGCAGGCGCTCGGTGGCCACATGCGTATAAATTTGGGTGGTGGAGAGATCGCTGTGCCCTAACAGCATTTGTACGACACGCAAATCGGCGCCATGGTTCAGCAGGTGGGTTGCAAACGCATGCCGCAGCACGTGCGGGGAGAGCTTCTCGCTGTCGATGCCGGCCAGCACCGCGTAGTGTTTGATCCGGTGCCAGAAGGTTTGTCGCGTCATCTGCTGCCCGCGATTGCTGGGAAACAGCACGTCCATGGTGCGACCATTCAGCAGCCAGGGACGGCCATATTCGATAAACTGCTCAATCCAGTGCACCGCTTCTTCACCCAGCGGCACTAACCGCTCTTTATTACCCTTACCGGTGACGCGCACCACGCCCTGGCGCAGGCTGACATCACTGAGGGTTAAGCCTACCAGTTCTGAGACGCGCAGTCCCGTGGCGTAAAGCAGTTCCAGCATCGCTTTGTCGCGCAGCTCAATGGGCACGTCCAGCACCGGCGCCTGCAGCAGCCGTTCCACCTGCGCTTCGGTCAAATCTTTCGGCAGCCGCTGCGGCAGCTTGGGAGACGCCAGCTGTGCGCAGGGATCGTCACTCCGCAGCTTTTCCCGGTAGCAGTATTGATAAAAGCGCCGCATCGCGCTCAGCAGACGGGCGGCGCTGCTGGCCTTATAGCCGCCCGCTTGCCGATCGGCGAGAAAGTCCTGCAGATCGCTGGCCTGCGCATGGCGCAGCCCGCTGCCGCGCGCCGCCAGCCACGCCGCCAGCGTGCGTAAATCGCGCCGGTAGGCCTCCAGCGAATTTTGCGCCAGATTGCGCTCAATCCACAAAGCATCGAGAAATTGTTCAAGTAGTGCGCTGTCCTGCACGCGGCCTCCCGCCAGTGAAATCGTCGCCAGTATATCGCAAATTATCGTCCCGGGTCGCTATTGACGGCGCGCACGCCCCACGCTGCCGCCGCCAACGGCTTTCTGCTACACTCGCCGGCAGGCGTTCAGAAAAGAGTGTTTCCGCGTGAAGATAGGCTTATTTTACGGTTCCAGCACCTGCTATACCGAAATGGTGGCAGAGAAAATCCGCGACATTATCGGTGACGGGCTGGTGACCCTGCACAACGTTAAAGACGACCCGCCGCAGCTCATGGAGCAGTATGACATGCTGATCCTCGGGATCCCGACCTGGGATTTTGGCGAGCTGCAGGAGGACTGGGAGGCGATCTGGTGCACCCTGCCGACGCTGCAGCTGCGCGGGAAAGTGGTGGCACTGTACGGCATGGGCGATGCGCTGGGCTACGGCGAGTGGTTCCTCGACGCGCTGGGTCTGCTGCACGATCTGCTGACGCCGATGGGCGTGCAGTTTGTCGGCTACTGGCCGGTGGCGGGCTATACCTTTACCGCCTCCAAAGCGGTGATGAACAACGGCACGCACTTTACCGGCCTGGCGCTGGATGACGTCAATGAGTTCGACCTCACCGATGAACGGCTGGCCGTCTGGTGCGAACAGATCCTGACGGAGATGGCCGACACCCTCTGATCCCCCGCGGTCAGTCGCGCCGCAGGCCGCGTCGCCAGCTGCGCCACTCCGCTTCGCTGAGCGCATCGCGCATCAGCCACAGCACGCGATAACGCCCTCTGCCCTGCCGCAGCGGCACTCCGACGGCCCAGGGCAGCAGCCAGAGCGGCCCGCGCCGTTGCCACACCTGCTGCTGCCAGTGAATCTCGCCCGTCTCACTCAGTCGCAGGGTGCCGCTGACCGCTGCCAGGCGCTGTCGCCAGCGCAGGGCCTCGAGCGCGACGGCCAGCAGCCCACAGGCGTTCAGGCCGCGCGCCGGCCAGGCGGTGGGCCAGCCGGCCAGCAGCAATCCGGCAATCAGCAGCGCCGGGAGCACGGCCAGCCGCCGCGCCAGCCGCGACGGCCGCCATTCAGACCGGCACCGGTCCACGCGCCTGATTACGCTGCTGAATCAGCTGCACCATCGCGTTTAACTCGCTGTCGGCCGGCTCGCCGTGGTTCATCAGCCAGTTAAACAGATCCGGATCCGGCTGCTCCAGCAGGCGAATGAATTGCCGCTTCTGCGCGTCGCTCAGCGCGGCATATTCATACTTAAAGAAGGGCATAATGGTGACATCCAGCTCAAGCATGCCGCGGCGGCAGGCCCACTGAATGCGTGCTGTATCGTTGATTTCCATGATCGATGCGCTCGCAGCTAAACAGTGCCGGCTAGTGTAGCGCGTTTACCCGCACGGCTCGACGCCGTTTTTGCCCCTTTGCGGCACTGCTCGCATCCGCACACTTTTGTGCCGCCGGGTCGGAAAGGTGTTGCATTGGCTTTCGGCTCTTTTAACATAGGAGGCATTTCGTCACTCACTGACTGCCAGGATATGCCCATGTCTGAAATGACTTTTCCCCCCCGCCAGCCCGCCGCCGCCGCGCGCCTGCCGCTGACGCTGATGTCGCTTAACGACTGGGCGCTGGTCAGCGTGCAGGGCACCGACAGCACGACCTATCTGCAGGGACAGCTGACCCTCGACGTCGCGGCGCTGGCGGCCGATCAGCATCGCCCAGCCGCTCACTGCGACGCCAAAGGCAAAATGTGGAGCACCCTGCGCCTGTTTCATCGCGGCGAGGGCTACGGCTATCTGGCACGCCGGTCACTGTGCGAGACGCAAATCGCCGAGCTGAAAAAGTATGCCATCTTCGCCAAAGTGACCATTGCCGCCGATAACGAAGCGGTGCTGCTGGGCGTGGCCGGCTTCCAGGCGCGCGCCGCGCTGGCGCCGCTGTTCGAGCACCTGCCAGATGCCGACAGCCCGGTGGTGCAGGCCGGGGACGCGACCCTGCTGTGGTTTGACCGCCCCGCCGAGCGTTTTCTGCTGGTGCTGACCACCGCCGATGCGCAGCGGGTGGCGTCGGCCCTGCGCGCCAGCGCACAATTAAACGACAGCCAGCAGTGGCTGGCGCTGGATATTGAGGCCGGATTGCCGGTGATCGACGCCGCCACCAGCGCGCAGTTGATTCCGCAGGCCGTCAACCTGCAGGCGCTGGACGCCATCAGCTTTAAGAAGGGCTGCTACACCGGACAGGAGATGGTGGCACGTGCCAAATTCCGCGGTGCCAATAAGCGCGCCCTGTGGTGGCTGGCCGGCCGCGCCAGCGCCGCTGGCGACGTCAACGGATCGCTGGAGCTGCAGATGGGCGATAAGTGGCGCCGCACCGGCACCATTCTGGCCAGCGTCCGGCTGGATGATGGCACCTGCTGGGTGCAGGCGGTGTTGAATAACGATATCGCCGCAGACAGCGTGCTGCGGCTGGAAGGCGATGAGGGCGGCGAGCTGCGTATTCAGCCGCTGCCCTATTCGCTGGCGGAGTAGCGATACCGCGCGGGCGGAGGCGCAGCCCCGTCCGCCCGATCACCTCACGTACAGATAGATGGCGAGAAAGTGGCAGACGCTGCCGCCAAGAACAAAGCCATGCCAGATGGCGTGATTGTACGGAATACGCTTGCTGGCATAAAAGATCACCCCCAGCGAGTAGATCACGCCGCCGAGGGCCAGCAGCCAGACGCTGCCGGCCGATAAGCGCATCGCCAGCTGATAAATCACGATCAGCGACAGCCAGCCCATGCCAAGGTAGGTGATTAGCGACAGCACCTCAAAGCGGTGGGCAAAAGCCAGCTTAAAGACCACCCCCAGCAGCGCCAGGCTCCAGATAACCACCATCAGTCCGTGCGCCAGCGGCGAGCCAAGTCCCACCAGCAGAAACGGGGTATAGGTGCCGGCGATCAGCAGATAGATAGCACAGTGGTCAATTTTTTTCAGCCAGAAGCGCGCCCGCGGATGCGGGATGGCGTGATAGAGGGTGGAGGCCATAAACAGCACAATCATGCTGCCGCCGTAGAGACTGTAGCTGACGATCGCCGTGACGCCGGCGCGGCTCTCTACTGCCTGGGTTAACATCAGCACCAGGCCGACAATACCAAACACCAGTCCGAGCCCGTGGCTGATGCTGTTGGCGATCTCTTCCGCCAGTGAATATCCCTGTTTCAGGGCGCCGCGATCTTGCATAACATCCACCTGAGTGACTCCCCCTGCAACGCTACGTTGCGCTAAAAATAGTCAGAAACACTCTAACTGGGAATAATTTCAGAGTACAGGCGTTAGCTGAAAATAAATTATGAATGGCTGTAACACAGCGGGCCGTGCGCTGCGCAAACGATTACTTTACAATTCCGGCAGGATAAGTAAGGAGAGTTTGACCATGTCACACCCTACGTTTGATTTTGGCCCGCTGAGCGACGGCGTCGCCTTTCTGATGGAGCTCGACAAGCTGAAAAGCGTTGAGCGCCGCACCCGCCTGATCGGCAATGCGCGCCAGGAGAACTCCGCCGAGCACAGCTGGCACCTGGCGATGGCCGCCATGACCCTTGCGCCGTGGGCCGCCGAGGCGGTGAACCTGGATCGGGTGATTCAGATGGCGCTGCTGCACGATGTGGTGGAGATCGATGCCGGCGACGTGATGGTATACGACCTCGCCGCACGGGAGGCCGTTCAGGCGCAGGAGCAGGCGGCGGCGGAACGGATCTTTGGGCTGCTGCCGGGCGCGCAGGGCGCACGTTTTCGCGCCCTGTGGCAGGAGTATGAGGCCGGCGAATCCGCCGATGCGCGCTTTGCGAACATGCTCGATCGGGCGCTGCCGATCCTGCTTAATCTGCACAACGGCGGGCAGAGCTGGCGGGAGAACGGCATTCGCCTCGAGCAGGTGATCGCCCGCAACGCCGCGCTGGCGCGCGACTGGCCGGCGCTGTGGCAGCACCTCAGCCAGCACCTCCAGCTGGCGCAGCAGCAGGGATGGTTAGCCTGAGGGTGCGGCAAACGCCGCGCGCAGCCACTGGCTAAACGCCGTTACCGCGCGCGGTACCTGGGGCGCCCAGGGGCGCAGCAGGGAGATCTGGCGGGCAAACGCGCCGCGAACCTGCCAGTCCGGCAGTAGCCGACAGAGCGCCCCGCTCTCCAGCGCGCCCCGGGCGCTAAAGTCCGGGAGCAGGGCAATGCCGAGACCCGCCAGCGCCGCGTCGCGGATCGACTCACTGTTATTGGTTGCAAACGGACCGCTGACCCGGACGCTCACCGGGCGATCGCCATCGCGGGTAAAGTGCCAGTCGGGTGGTGCCGATCCGCGCGGGTAGTAAAGGCAGTGGTGCGCGGCGAGGGAGGCCGGCGTGGCCGGCTGACCACAGTGGCGCAGATAGTCGGGCGAAGCCACCAGCAGCGGCTCCGTAGTGCACAGCGGCAGCGCAATGTGGCTATCCGGCAGCGTATCGCTGTGCCGAATCGCCAGATCGTAGCCTTCACTCACCAGCGATACCAGCCGGTCAGAGACCTCCAGCTGCACCCTGACCTGCGGATGGGCGCGCAAAAAACCGGTGACGTGCGGCACCAGCTGCTGGCGGGCAAAAGCCACCGGCGCGGTGACCCGGATCCGGCCGCGCAGCGGACCGGAAGCATCGCGCACCGCGGCAAAACTCTGGCTGATGTGGCTAAATGGTTCCCGTAACTCCGCCACCAGCTTCTCGCCCTGCGCCGTGAGCCGTACGCTGCGGGTGGTGCGGCTGACCAGCGGCACGCCGGCCTGCCGCTCCAGCGCTTTTATTTTTTGACTCATTGCCGCTTTGCTGACCCCCAGCTGCTCGGCTGCGCGGGTAAAGCTGCCCCGATCGGCCAGCACGGTGAGCCAGTAGAGCGGTAGCCACAGCGCATCCGGTGTTATCTCGTCCATTACCATTGTTCACGACAGTAAATAATGAGTTTCAGTATAGTGGTTTTTCCCGCCCCTTTTTCCGCGTAATCTGGCCTCTGCATCGATAACTCAGGAGGTTTTTATGCCGTTACTGCAATTTGATCTGCTGGAAGGACGCAGCGATGAAGAGCTGCAAACCCTGCTGGATGCGGCGCACCGCGCGGTACTCAGCGCCTTTCAGGTGCCCGAGCGCGATCGCTACCAGATTGTTTATGAAAACAAACCTTCCCGGATGATCCTGCAGGATACCGGACTGGGCTTTGAGCGCAGTCCGCAGCAGGTGCTGGTGCGGGTGTTTACCAGCCCGCGCAGCGATGCGCAGAAGCAGCACTTTATGGCCGAGCTGGCGCGTGAGCTGCACACCCACTGCGGGCTGGACGGACGCGACCTGATGATTGCCTTCATCAATAATGCGCAAAGCGACTGGAGTTTTGCCCGGGGTGAGGCGCAGTACGTGACCGGGGCACTGTAACCGTCGCTGCGGGGTTTGCCGCAGCGCGGGGCGGAAATCATCTATACTCTCCCGGCGGCCCGGCCAGAGTCGCGCCCGTCCGGCGCATCGCCGGCCGCTTTCGGGAGGGACACATGCTTGAGTTAACTGAACGCCGCGTTATCCACCGCGCCGCGCGCCTGGACGACCTGCGCGCGCGGCAGTCGCGACCGGTGCCGGTGCTGATTGTTGGCGGGGGGATCAATGGCATCAGCACCTTCCGCGAACTGGCCCTGCAGGGCATCCCCGCTATCCTGATCGAGAAGGGCGACTGGTGTCAGGGCGCCAGCAGCGCGCTGTCGCGGATGATTCACGGCGGCCTGCGCTACCTGGAAAACGGCGAATTTTCCCTGGTCGAGGAAGCCGTGACTGAGCGCGATCGGCTGTTAAAAAACGCACCCCACTGCGTCTTTCCGCTGCGCACCACCATTCCGATTGACCGCTGGAACGGCGGAATGCTCACGGCCGCCAGGCGTTTTTTTGGCCAGCCGCAGGCGCCGGTACGGCGCAGCGCGATGCTTATCCACAGCGGCCTGACGCTGTACGATCTTTACACCCGCCGCTATGGCACCCTGCCGAAACACGCCCTGCACGATAAGGCCGCCACCCGCGAGCGCTGGCCCGACTTTGCCGACTGGGTGACCTGCAGCGCCAGCTACTTTGATGCCTGGATCAGCGCGCCGGAGCGGCTCGGCCTGGAGCTGATTGAGGACAGCGAGCGCGCCTGTCCGCATGCCCTGGCGCTGAACTACTTGCGGCTGGTGCACTGCCGCGACGGGCGCGTGACGCTGGAGGACACACTGAGCGGCGAGCGTTTCACCCTGCAGCCGCACGTGGTGGTCAACGCCGGCGGTGCGTGGATCGATAACCTGAATCAACAGCTGGCCGCCCCGGCCCCGCGGCTGATTGGCGGCACCAAAGGATCGCACCTGATTCTCGACTGCCCGGCACTGCACGCCGCGCTGGACGGTGAGATGATCTACTTTGAGAACCGAGAAGGCCGCATCTGCATCCTGTTTCCGTGGTATCAGCACGTACTGCTTGGCACGACCGATATTCGCGTAGACGATCCGGACGAGGTGGTGTGTGAAAGCGAAGAGCGCGATTACCTGCTGGACGCCCTGCGGTTTGTGTTTCCCGCTATCGCCATCGATGCCGATGCGGTGCGCTATACCTACTGCGGCGTGCGCCCGCTGCCGGTGAGCGAAGCGCACAGCAACGGTGCCATTCCGCGCAGCCACTCGCTGGTCCTGCTGCCGCCGGAGGGAGATCGCGATTTTGTCACCCTGTGCCTGGTCGGCGGCAAGTGGACCACCTTCCGCCGCTTTGGCGAGGAGGCGGCAGATCGGGTGCTGCGTCTGCTGGGCGAACGCCGCCGCGTCTCCAGCGCGGCGCTGCCGATTGGCGGCGGCCAGAACTTTCCCAGCCCGGCGCGGCGGCGGGCCTGGGAGGCGCAGCTGGCGCAGGCCAGCGGTTTGCCGCCGGCGCGCATCACGCAGCTGGTCACCCGCTACGGCACCCGTGCGGTGCCGCTGATCGCCCTGCTGAGCCGCGACGGCGATCGCCCGCTGCGCCATCACGCCGGCTACAGCGAGAACGAGCTGCGCTGGCTGATTCGGCATGAACAGGTCTGCCGGCTGGAAGATCTGCTGCTGCGGCGCACCGCGCTGGCCATCGCCGGCGAGCTGACCGCTCCGCTGGTGACGGAGATCGCCGCTCTGCTGGCCTCCGCGCTGGCGCTGTCGGCAGACGACGCCCGCCGGCATCTGGCCGAGACCGGCGAGCGCCTGGTGCGACTGCACGGGCTGAGCCAGTTAGCCCCCCTCGCCACCGCCGGCGCAGAGACGGCGGCCGCCTCGCCACCGGCAGCGGGCTGATGGCGACCCCGGCCTGCATTTGGGGGGCCTCTGAGGCCCCCGCCGCGCCCGCTAACCACACCGCACCGCCAACGCCGTGAGGTTCCCGACAGAAACGGACAGAATGCCGGCTTCGGCCTGCACTCGGGGGTCCTCTGAAGCCCCCGCCCCGCCCGTGCCCACTAACCGCACCGCACCGCCAACGCCGTGAGGTTCCCGACAGAAACGGACAGGATGCCGGCTTCGGCCTGAAAGATTGCCACTTTTCCCCCAGCGGGATAAATTACGCCCTCGCGATGAAACACAGACACCTGCCAGGCGCCGGGATGCGCCCACGATCACGAGAGGAAACATGTCATCTGAATGGCTCTCTTTGTTACTTTTTGCGGCCGCGGTCGCCATTTACGCCACCCTGGCCGGACGCCACCGGTTATGGTTCTCGCTGCTGCTGCTGCTTTCCGCGCTGTTTGTCATACTGAATGCGACCGAGCTGGCCAGTAACTATTTTACCGGCGAGGGCATCAACGATGCGGTGCTGTACACGCTGACGAACAGCCTGCAGGGCGCCGGGATCGGCAAATACCTGCTGCCGGCAGGAGGTCTGATGGTGGCGCTGATTGCGCTGTTCTGCGGGCTGGCCTGGATCCTGCGCGGCCGACGCCGCACCCGCTACAGCGGCCGCTTCAGCCTGCTGGCGCTGCTGCTGGCGCTGGCGTCAATTAATACCTCTCCGGCCTGGCAACAGGTGTCGTCGCTGATTCGCTCGCAGATTCGCCACGGCGAGTCCGACTTTGCCAGCCATTACCGCGTGCCGGCTAAAACCCTGCCCGCGTCAGCGCCCAACCTGGTGTGGATTTACGTCGAAAGCCTGGAACGTACCTACCTGGATAATCACCACTTTCCCGATCTGGCGCCGGAGCTGAACCGGACCCGCGCCGACGCGCTGGACTTCAGCGCCACCCGGCAGCTGCCGGGAACCGAGTACACCATTGCCGGCATGGTGGCGTCGCAGTGCGGCATTCCGCTCTTTGCCCCCTTCGACGGTAACGCCTCCAGCTCGATGTCCACGTTCTATCCGCGCAACGTCTGTCTGGGCGATATTCTGAAAGCCAACGGTTATGAAAACTATTTTATGCAGGGCGCTAACCTCAGCTTTGCCGGCAAAGATCTGTTTTTACGCTCGCACGGGTTCGACCACCTCTACGGCCTGAATGAGCTGCAGAGCCGGGTGGATGAGCCGGACTACCGCAACGACTGGGGCTGGTACGATGACACCGTACTGGATGAGGTCTGGCAGCAATATGTTGCGCTGTCGCAGGCCGGTAAACGCTTCTCGCTGTTTACCCTGACGGTGGACACGCATCACCCCGATGGCTTTATCTCCCGCAGCTGTCAGCGCAATCGCTACGCGTTTGACGGGAAAGAGAACCGGTCGCTGGCGGCGGTGGCCTGCAGCCAGGAGCACGTGGCGCAGCTGATTGAGCGCATTAAAGCGTCGCCGTGGTTCAAAAATACCGTGATCGTGGTGTCGTCGGATCATCTGGCGATGAACAATACCGCGTTTAAATACCTCAATCAGCATCCGCGCAATAACCTGTTTTACGTGATCCGCGGCGATCGGCCGCAGGCCGCGCTGAGTGATGCTCCGCGCAGCACGCTGGATAACGGCGCTACCGTGCTGGATATGCTGGGCGGCGATCGCGCCATGGGTCTTGGCCGCAGCAGCCTCGCGGAGACCTCGCTGAGCGCGGTGTTTCCGGATATCAAAGCGAAAATCCTCAGCTGGAAGCCAGATATCATCGGCCTGTGGAACCTGCCTAAACGCATCAGCGACTATCAGGTAGATACGCAGAAAGGCACCTTTAGCTTTTCCGGCGCCACTTACAAGCTGCCGCTGCTGCTGAGGGTCACCCCACACCAGGTGGAGCCGAAATTTGATGTCTATATCGTGGAGCGGCTGAAGCTACAGCTGGCGCGCTTTGCCCCGGACGATAAGTTTGTCTGGGTCGACAGCTGCTACAAAATGGGCAATGTCTGGCAGCCGGCGCTGATGACCGACGTTGGCTTGTGCATCGCCTCGGGCGATCTGAACAGCATTCCCACCCTGCGCAAGCTGCCGTTTGGCAGCAGTCAAGGCCGGGTGGATTTCAGTCAGCTGCCCGCCGGGGACGATGCGACCCGCGCGCGCAATGTTGCCCGACTGAACGTGCCCGATAGCGACTTTCACTACCCGTCTGACAGCCTGATTTTCTCCCTGCCGGGCCTGCCGGAGGGGGTGAAGTCAGTGAGCGGCCTCTCCTTTGCCGAAAACTGGGGGCGCTGGTCCGATGCCAATCTGGCGCCGGCGGTCACCCTGCGCTGGGACGCCCCGCTACCGGCCGCCTTTACGCTAACGCTCACGGCCAAAGCGCTGGGCGATAACGTCGGCAAACCGGTGGCGGTGCGGGTGGGCGACAGCGAGCAGCTGATCTCGCTGGATCGCGAGGCGAAGAGCGTGACCCTGCGGTTTGCTAACCCACAGGGGGCCGACAGCGTGGTGATTGTGCCACCGGCGCCGGTCAGCTCGACGCTGGGCACCGTGGAGGGGGCACCCACGCGTAAACTGGGCGTCGGACTGGTGCGCGTGCACATTCAGCCACAGGCGGATTGATTCCCCAGGCTGGCAGAAAAAAAGCCGCGGGGTGCGCTTCAACTGGCTGAAAAAGCGATTACTATGGTGCTTCCTGTCATCACCTGGTCTGGATAGAACCGTTGAAATCGCTGCGCACCCTGATTATTGCTTTGCTCACCCCCCTGCTGCCCGCACCGGCGCTGGCCGCCGGGGTGGTCGACCCGCTCATGGCCTCGCAAATTGTTGAGCGCTATGCTGATTCTATTTATGCCAACACCAAAGCCACCGGCATGGCGATGGTGGTGATTGACGCGAATCAGCGGATCTTCACCAGCCGGGGGGCGGTGAGTCCCGGCAGCAGCCAGCGGCCGCAAAAAGATTCGCTGGTGCGTATTGCCTCCCTGAGCAAGCTGCTGACCAGCGAAGTGATGGTGAAGCTGGCCGAACAGGGGCGGCTGAATCTCAACGACCCGCTGAGCCAGTATGCTCCGCCGGGACGCCGCGTGCCAACGGCCGGCGGACAGCGCATTACCCTGCTGAATCTGGCGACCCACACCAGCGGCCTGCCGCGCGAGCAGCCCGGGGGCAAACCGCACCGCCCGGTGTTTGTCTGGCCGACCTGGAGCCAGCGCTGGAGCTGGGTTAACAGCGCCAGCCTGACCCACACACCGGGCACGGTCGCCGCCTATTCGAATCTGGCGTTTGATCTGCTGGGCGATGCGCTGGCGGTCGCCGGCGGCAAGCCCTATCCGCTGCTGCTACAGCAGCTGATTACCCGACCGCTGGGGATGAAAGACACCACCTTTACCCCTTCGCCCGAGCAGTGCCGCCGGCTGATGATCCCCGCCAAAGGGGCGAGCCCCTGTAATAACACCCTCGCCGCCATCGGCAGCGGCGGCGTCTACTCCACGCCCGACGATATGGGGCGCTGGATGCAGCAGTTTCTCTCCTCGGACGTGCACGCGCGCAGCGGCCAGGCCGACCGTCTGCAAACCCTGATCTACCGCCGCGGGCAGCTGAGCCAGGTGATTGGCATGGACGTGCCGGGCAAGGCGGACGCGCTGGGGATGGGCTGGGTATACATGGCCCCGAAAGAGGGACGGCCAGGGATCATGCAGAAAACCGGCGGCGGCGGCGGCTTTATCACCTATATGGCCACGGTGCCGGAGTATAGCGTGGGGGTGTTCGTGGTGGTGGCCCGCTCGCCGGAAACCCGCTTTACGCCAATGAGCAACGGAGCCAATAACCTGCTCACCGAGCTTATCGGCAACACGCCGGGCAGCGCCGCGCTGGCGGCCAGCATTATGGAGGAGGAGTAGGCCCGCCGGCCTTGAACGGCATCCCCGGGCGATAGCCGCGGCCAGGCGGCCTGTAGCAGTGAGACGTTTTCGTTCACCAGAGCCCCCGCGGTGACGCAGGAGAGATGTTACCGCTACCCCGGCCGCTGGCCCGCGGCTGCCATTTACCGAAATCGGCCTGCAGTGCGCATCGTTGCCGTCTATGCCTGGACGCCGTGGCTGGCGGTAAAGCCGGCGGTGCTCGGAGGAGCCCGCGTGATGCATCAACGCGGGCTGGATCTGCCGCCGGCGGAGCGGCGCCGCGCCGATCGCCTCCCGCTTTGCGCGCAATGCGCTAAAAAAACCGCTGCGAAGCGCGATGGCGTGCGGAGTATCGGGTGATGGCAGGCGCTGAGCCGATCCCGGGCGCGTCCCCGGCAGGTTTCATGCGGGCGGACAGGCGGAGCACGCCGGCCGCGTTCACCCAGTCTGACTGGTATCCCACTGGCGTGACTCCGCCCCAGCGCGCCCTGCTCAGCGGCGATCCAGCGAAGCAGACACAGGGATGCCCCGTTTTACGGGCTGCCGGCGCGAAAGAGAGGATGGAGGGATGCATGGTGGTGCAGCCGCATGGCTGATTGACCCGCGCGATCGGGATCGGCGCCTTGCTTCGCAGCGGTGGCCATCACCGCGGCGCGCACGCCATCCTCCGGGCGTCAGAAGAGCAAAAACCCCCGCCGCGAGGCAGGGGTCGGGATTACGCGCTGCGTATCAGGTGGTCGAAGGCGCTGAGCGAGGCCTTCGCCCCTTCCCCGGAGGCGATGATGATTTGCTTGTAAGGCACGGTGGTACAGTCGCCGGCGGCAAACACGCCCTTGACGCTGGTTTCGCACTTCGCATCGATGATGATCTCGCCCATGCGGTTGCGCTCGACCGTCCCGTCCAGCCAGCCGGTGTTTGGCAGCAGGCCAATCTGCACAAAAATTCCGGCCACCGGCAGGTGGTGTACGGCATCGCTGACGCGATCGCGGTAGTCCAGCCCGGTCAGCGTCTTGCCATCGCCCTTCACCTCGGTGGTCTGCGCATTCAGGATGATGTCAACGTTGGCCAGGCTACGCACTTTATCCTGCAGCACCTTGTCGGCCTTCATCTCCGGCGCAAACTCGAGCAGCGTGACGTGCTCGACGATGCCCGCCAGATCGATAGCGGCTTCCACGCCCGAGTTACCGCCGCCAATCACCGCCACGCGCTTGCCTTTAAACAGCGGGCCGTCGCAGTGCGGGCAGTAGGTGACGCCGCGGGTGCGGTACTGCTCTTCTCCCGGCACGTTCATGTTGCGCCAGCGGGCGCCGGTGGCAATGATCAGGCTTTTCGCCTTCAGCACCGCGCCGGAAGCGGTTTCGATCTGGTGCAGGCCGCCCTCTGCCGCCGGGATCAGGCGACTGGCGCTCTGGGTGTCAATGACGTCGACGTTATAATCATCAACGTGGGCTTTCAGCGCGCCGGCCAGCTTTGCCCCTTCGGTTTTCGGTACCGAGATGTAGTTTTCAATGTCGACGGTATCCAGCACCTGACCACCGAAGCGTTCGCCCATCAGTCCGGTGCGAATCCCTTTACGCGCCGCGTACACCGCCGCCGCCGCGCCCGCCGGGCCGCTGCCGACAATCAGCACATCATACGCTTCGCGCGCGCTGAGCGCCGCCGCGGCGCGTTTTTCAGCGTTAACGTCGACTTTGCTGACGATTTCCGCCAGGGTCATGCGTCCCTGGCCAAAGGGTTGCTCGTTCAGGAATACCGCCGGAACGCCCATTACGTTACGATCGCCAATCTCCTGCTGAAACGCGCCGCCGTCAATCGCGGTATGGTGAATGCGCGGATTGAGGATAGCCATCAGGTTCAGCGCCTGCACCACGTCCGGGCAGTTATGGCAGGAGAGGGAATAGTAGGTTTCAAAATGCAGATCGCCATCCAGCTCGCGCACCTGCACCAGCAGATCCTGCGCCTCTTTCGAGGGGTGGCCACCGGTCTGCAGCAGCGCCAGCACCAGCGAGGTGAACTCGTGCCCCAGCGGCGAGCCGGCAAAGCGCGGGCCGTGTTGGGTCTGCGGATTGGCAATCATAAATGACGGCTTGCGCACCGCCAGCTGATTATCTTCGCGGTAGCTGACCTTGTCAGACAGACCGGCAATGGTGGTTAACAGTTCACGAATTTCCGCCGATGTGGCGCCGTCGTCCAGCGTGGCGACCAGCTCTACCGGCTGCGTGAGTTTTTCAAGATAAGCCTTTAACTGGGCTTGCATAGTGGTATCGAGCATTAAAGCCTCCCCGGCGAAAAAACGGGTGCCGCAGCACCCGTGAACACGTCAATGATGAACGCCCATGGCGATCCGCGTTAAATTTTACCGACCAGGTCCAGAGACGGCGCCAGCGTCGCGTCACCCTCTTTCCATTTGGCCGGGCAGACTTCACCCGGGTGCGCAGCCACGTACTGGGCGGCTTTCACTTTGCGCAGCAGGTCCGAAGCGTCGCGGCCAATGCCTTCGGCGGTCACTTCAACGGCCTGGATGATGCCCTGCGGGTCAACGATAAAGGTGCCGCGATCGGCCAGGCCCTGATCTTCGCGCATGTTGTCGAAGTTACGGGTCAGCGCGCCGGTCGGGTCGCCTATCATGGCGTATTTGATTTTGGCGATGGTCTCAGAGCTGCCGTGCCACGCTTTGTGGGTAAAGTGGGTGTCGGTGGAGACAGAGTAGATATCCACGCCCAGCTTCTGGAACTCATCGTAGTGATCGGCTACGTCACCCAGCTCGGTCGGGCAGACGAAGGTAAAATCGGCCGGATAGAAGAAGAACACGCTCCAGCGGCCTTCGGTATCTTTCTCGGTCACTTCGATGAATTCACCGTTTTTGAAGGCCTGGTTGGTGAAGGGTTTGATTTTGGTATTAATCAGGGACATGTGGTTTCCTCCTGTTGTCGTTGGAGGAAAAAGTACCGAAATCTGTGACGCAGGGCTAATTCGTTGGGCGTATTAAATCAATCAGCAAAACCTTACGCCCGCGCACGCCGGCGCTCCGCCGCGCCCGGCGCGGCGGCATGCGCACTACGCCTGGGCTTCCAGCCAGCCCGGGCGCATCTCCGGCACCGCGCGCAGCAGGGTGGCGGTATAGTCATCCAGCGGCGCGCTGAACACCCGGTCCAGCGGCCCTTCACGCACGGTTGCGCCGTTGCGCAGCACCATCACCTCGTCGGCAATGGCCCGTACGACCTGCAGATCGTGGGTGATAAACAGCAGCGCAATGCCGGTTTCCTCCTGAATACGGCGCAGCAGCGCCAGCACATCGCGGCCCACCAGCGGATCCAGCGCCGAGGTGGGCTCATCACAGACGATCAGCGTCGGCTCGACCGCCAGCGCGCGGGCAATGCAGACCCGCTGCTTCTGGCCACCGGAGAGGTGCCCCGGCAGGCGCGACGCCAGCGACGCAGGCAGCCCAACCTGCTCCAGCAGCGTCGCGACGCGCGCCCGGCGCTGGCTGGCGTTGAGTGAGGTGAGGCAGACCAGCGAGCGCGCAATCTGCTGCCCGATGGTCAGACGCGGGTTTAGCGCCGTGTCAGGATGTTGATGAATCAGCTGAATGTTCCCCAGCTCGGCGCGGCTACGGCCGCGCAGGGTGAGCGGCAGCGGCACGCCGGCCAGGCTGACGTGGCCCTGCTCCGGCGTCGCCAGCCCGCAGATCACCCGGCCGAGCGTCGATTTACCGGCGCCGGATTCGCCGATCAGCGCCAGCGTCCGCCCCTGTCCCAGCGTCAGAGAGATGTCGCGCAGAATCGGCTGCTGCTGATAGCGCAGCGATACCCCCTGAACCTGCAGCAGCGGCGGCGCCGCCGGACGCGGCCGGTGTGGCTCGCCGTGACAATTCAGCAGGTCGCGGGTGTAGGTCTCCTGCGGCGCACCGATCAGCGCGGCGGTCTCACCGCTCTCCACTTCGCGCCCCTGGCGTAGCACCATGATGCGGTCAGCCAGCTGGGCGACCACCGCCAGATCGTGACTGATATAAATCGCCGCCACGCCGCTGTCGCGGATTGCCTCGCGGATCGCGCGCAGGACCTCCAACTGCGTAGTGACGTCCAGCGCGGTGGTGGGCTCATCAAAGATTATCAGATCCGGCCCGGCGCACAGGCTCATGGCAATCATCGCCCGCTGCAGCTGTCCGCCGGAAACCTGGTGGGGATAGCGGTGAAAAAACGCCGCCGGCTGCGGCAGTTGCAGCTGGGTAAACAGCGCGATGGCGCGGGCAATCGCCGCCTGACGACTGAGCACGCGGTGGCGCAGTGCGCTCTCAATCACCTGCTCGCCTATAGGCTTCGCCGGATTAAATGACGCCGAGGCGGACTGCGCGACGTAGGCAATGCGGCGGCCGCGGATCGCGCGCAGCTGGCGCTCGCGCAGCCGGGTGAGATCAACACCGTCAAAGCAGATGGCGCCTGCGGTGATGCGCATGCCTTCCCGGCAGTGGCCCAGCACCGCCTGGCCAATGGTCGATTTGCCGGCGCCGGATTCGCCAATCAGGCCCAGCACTTCTCCCTGCGCCAGCGTAAAGCTGATGCTATCCACCAGCACGCTCTCTCCGGCGCTGACCTGCAGGTCGGAGACGGTTAACAGTTGATTGTTCATCAGTTACTCCTGCCAGCGGCGGCCGCGACGGCCGAGCAGCGTATCCGCGACGCTGTTCAGACAGAGGGCTAACAGCGCAATCGCCGCGCCGGGGATCAGCGCCGCCCAGACGCCAAAGAGAATGCCGTCTTTGTTGTCACGCGCCAGCCCGCCCCAGTCGGCGGTGGGCGGCTGAATACCCAGGCCGAGGAATGAGAGCGCCGACAAAAACAGCAGTATAAAAATAAAGCGCAGGGCGAATTCGGCGATCAGCGTGGTCAGCGCATTCGGTAACATTTCGCGCCACAGGATCCAGCCAATGCGCTCGCCGCGCAGCCGCGCCACTTCGATATATTCCTGGGCGGCAATGTCCACCGCCAGCGAGCGCGCCACGCGCAGCACGCGGGTCGACTCCAGCACCCCGAGCACGAGGATGATCACCGGCAGGGTTTTTGGCAGCAGCGCCAGCACCACCAGTGCCAGAATCAGCGTCGGGATCGCCATCAGCATATCGTTCAGCCGGGAGATCAGCTGATCGACCCAGCCGCGGCAGTAACCGGCGATAAAACCCAGCAGCGTGCCGAGGATAAACGCCAGCAGCGTCGCCAGCAGGGTGACGCCGAGCGACACCCGGGTTCCCCAGACCAGCCGGGAAAAGAGATCGCGTCCGAGGTTGTCGGTGCCGAGAGGAAAGCGCGCCGAGGCGAACTCCCACGGGCCACCGACAATCTGATCTGCGGCGTAAGGCGCAATCCACGGCGCGGCCAGCGCCACGCCAACAAACAGGAGCATGCCCAGCACGCCGGGCAGCAAAGAGAGAGAGCGTATCATCACCAGCCTCCGGGCTTAGCGTCCATGCAGCAGACGCGGGTTGGCCAGCAGCGCCACCACGTCAGCCAGCAGGTTGAGGAGAATATAAATCGCCGCCAGCAGCAGCGCGCAATCCTGAATCACCGGCATATCGCGCTTGCTGATGCTGTCGACCAGGTACTGCCCCAGCCCGGGATAAACAAACACGTTTTCCACAATGACCACGCCAACCATCAGCCACGCCAGGTTGATCACCATCACGTTGATGATGGGGCCCCAGGCGTTGGGCAGCACGTGGCGAAACAGCACCGCGCCGGGCGACAGTCCCTTCAGCAGCGCGGTATCGACCCAGGCGGCATTCTGCGCGTTGACCAGCGCCGCGCGGGTCATGTTACTCATGTGCCCCAGTACCGCCAGCGTCAGCGTCAGGCACGGCAGCGCCATGGCCAGCAGGCGATCGCCAGCGCTCATGCCGCTGCTGACGCTGCTGTTGCTGGGCAGCCAGGCGAGGCCGATGGCGAACACCGCAATCAGCAGATAGCCGGAAAAAAATTCCGGCAGCGAGACGGTGCTGCGGGTGAACAGGTTCAGCAGCCGGTCCGGCCAGCGCCCCTGCCAGCGGGCGCAGGTGAACCCCACCAGCAGCGACAGCGGCACGGCAAACAGCGCGGTCAGCCCCGCCAGCGCCAGGCTGTTGCTCAGCCGTTCGGCCAGTACCGGTCCGATTGGCTCGCGGGTGGAGAAGCTGCGGCCAAAGTCCCCCTGCAGCACGCCGCTGAGCCAGCCGAACCAGCGGCCGATCGCCGGCTGATCCAGGCCGAGCTGCTGGTTCAGCGCGGCCACCGCCTGCGGCGTCGCGGTCTGACCCAGGATGGCGCTGGCGGGGTTGCCGGGCAGCAGCTGGATCCCGGTAAAGATGATGGCAGATACCACCAGCAGCATGAGGAGACCGGCCAGCAGGCGCTGGCCGATGAGCGTGAGCAGGGTGAAGGGCACCCGGCGCGAGCGTGAACGTTGAACAGTCATAAGGTATCAGGCAAACCACACTTTTTCTGCCGCCCGGTTCCCGCTCATGCTGAAGCCGGGAATGGCGGTAAAGCCTTTCAGTTTAGTGCTGGCGGCATCCAGCGCGTCCGCATACAGCGGAATGATCTCGCTGCCTTTTTCCGACAGCATCAGCTGGATGTCCTGGTAAATCTGCCGACGCTTCTGCTCGTCCTGCTCGCCGCGCGCCGCTTTCACCAGCTGATCAAACGCCGGCTCTTTCCACTGCGATTCATTCCAGGGCGCATTGCTGGTGAACACCAGCGACAGCAGCGCATCCGCGGTCGGGCGCAGCGACCAGTTGGAGGAGACAAACGGTTTTTTCATCCAGACGTTATCCCAGAAGGCGTCATCCGGCACGCGCTCCACCTGCAGCGGGATCCCCGCCTTGCTGGCGGAGGCTTGATACAGCTGGCCGGCGTCGACCGCGCCGGGGAAACCGGCATCGGCCACCGACAGCACCAGCGGACCGCTAAAGCCGGCCTTCTGCCAGTGGTATTTCGCTTTCTCCGGATCGTAGGGACGCGGCGGCAGATCTTTTGCAAACCAGGGGTTGGACGGGAAGATCGGGTTGTCGTTCGAGACGGTCCCGAAGCCGCCGAGCACCGTGTCGATCATCTGCTGCCGATCGATGGCGTATTTCAGCGCCAGCCGCCCGTCGAGGGTGTTAAACGGCGCCAGAGTGGCCAGTCCCGGAAAGGTGAAAATCTGGCTATCTTTTGCCGTGACCAGCTGCACCGTCGGCATCGCTTTCAGCCGGTTTACAATGCGCGGGTTCACGCGGTTGATCAGGTGAGCAGAGCCGCTGGCCAGCGCGGCGACGCGCGCGGTGGAGTCATTCATGGCCAGGGTTTCTACCGAGTCAACGTGGCCGCGATCCGGATTCCAGTGGTTCGGGTTGCGCTTCACCAGCGCGCGCACGCCCGGCTTGAAGCTCTCCAGAATAAAGGCGCCGGTCCCGATGCCTTTGTCGAATGACGTATTTTCCGGCGTGATAACAAAGTGGACGTCGCTCAGCAGCGCAATAAATTCCACGTTCGGTTCGCTGAGGGTGATGGTCACTTCGTGGCTACCGCTGGCGCGCAGCTCGGTCACCGTTTCCAGGTAGCCTTTCACCGACGAGGTGGAGGTTTCTCCGCGGTGGTGGTTCAGCGACCAGATAACGTCTTTCGCCGTCAGGCTGCGTCCGTCATGGAAGGTGACCCCTTTGCGGATTTGCAGCACCCAGCCGCGGCCGCCGTCTTTCACCGCCCAGCTTTCGGCCAGTGAGGGCACCACTTTTCCCCGATCATCCACTTCTGCCAGGCAGTTAAACAGCTGCGAACCAACAAAATACATCCAGGACTCGAACCAGAAGGCCGGATCGAGGCGATCGGTGCTGGAGGCGTTATCCATGCCCACGATCAGGTGACCGCCCTGCCTGGGCGTCCCGGCGGCCAACGCCGCCGACAGCGGCCAGCCCGACAGCGCCGTGGTGACCGACAGCGCCCCGGTGGTTTTTAAAAAATGGCGACGATTCATGATGCGGTTTCCCCGTAAGCGTTATTCTTGTCCCGCGGCGGCGCGGGTGAGTATTATTTTAATGCCTGAGACAGCGCGGCGATATTCTCCGGCCCGATGCCGCAGCAGCCGCCGATAAGCGTCGCACCGGCCGCAACCCACTCCTGCGCCCACAGCAGATAGCCTGCCGGATGGGTATCTTTCCGCAGGGCGCTCAGCCCTTCGTTAGCGCCGCCGCCGTTGCTGTTGTGCTCAAAGGCGTTGGCATAAACGCCAATCCCCAAATCGGCACCCAGCGCGTCGCGCGTCGCCTTCGCCTGGGCAATGGCGGAACGCATCACTTCCGGATGGCTGCAGTTAAACAGGATCTGCGCGGCTCCCAGCCGCACCGCCGTCTGCACCGCGTCAGGCACGGTTTCGCCGGAACGCAGCACGCTGTCGCGGCGGGCGGCGTCGTGTTCATCCTGCAGGGTGAAGGAGAGCCACAGCGGTTTGTCGCTGTCGGCGAGCAGTTCGGCGATAGCCTGCGCTTCGGCCAGGCTGCTGATGGTTTCGCCTAACCAGAGATCGACCGACGCGGCCTGCGCGTCAATCAGCGGGCGATGGATCGCCTGCGCGGCGTGTTTTTCGAACAGATCGGGACGGTAGGAGCCGAGCGCCGGCGGCAGCGAGCCGGCCACGCGCACCGGATGCGCAGCGGCATCGGCCGCCTGACGCGCCAGCTGACCGGCCAGCGCCGCCAGCCGCGCGCCGTCCTGCTGAAAGCGCGCTTCGCCAATGTGGAAAGGCACCACGGCATAGCTGTTGGTGGTGATCACCTCAGCGCCCGCCTGAATAAAGCTGTCGTGCACCTCGCGCACCCGCTCCGGTGCCTCATATAACGCCAGGGCAGACCATTCCGGCTGACGAAAAGGCGCCCCAATGCGCGCCAGCTCACGGCCCATACCGCCATCAAGAATTGTCACCTGCGATGTCATATCGTTGTCCCTGCCACAGTCAGTTATCAAGTCGCTATGCATGCTACAGGGAATGATGGCTATATGTCCAGACGTCTAAACGGCAGCGTTATGCCCTTTTCTGCTGATGATGAGCGCCAACCGGCTATCACCGCGTTGAGAGCGTCAGGGTGCCAGCATCCAGTCAACCGCGGCGTGAGCGTGAAGGGCCGTGGTGTCAAACACCGGCACCGGCGAGTCCTGCTGGCCGATCAGCAGCATAATCTCAGTGCAGCCCAGGATAATGCCCTGCGCACCGCGGGCGATCAGCGCGGCAATCTCTTTCTGGTAGACTTCTCGCGAGCGCGCCAGGACCACGCCCGAAACCAGCTCCTGATAGATAATGTCATGCACCCGCTGACGTCCTGGCGCATCCGGTACCAGCACCTGCAGGCCGAAACGTTCACGCAGGCGCCCGATGTAAAACGCCTGCTCCATGGTGAAGGCGGTGCCGAGCAGCCCGACGGTGTGCAGGCCGGCCTCGCGGACGGCCTGTCCCGTCGCGTCGGCAATGTGTATTAGCGGCAGGCCGCTGCCGGCGGCGATCTCATCGGCCATGCGGTGCATGGTGTTGGTGCAAATCACCAATCCTTCTGCGCCCGCCAGCGCCAGTTTTTGCGCCGCCGCCACCAGTTTGACGCTCAGCGCCGACCATTCCCCCGCGTGCTGCAGCGTTTCAATTTCGGCAAAATCCATCGACCACAGCAGGCATGTTGCCGAATGCGGCGCCCCCAGCCGCGCCATCACCTGCTGATTGATAATGCGATAATAGTGGGCAGAACTTTCCCAGCTCATGCCGCCCAGTAATCCTAACGTTTTCATCGATACGCTCCCTGACGCCATCAAATAACGGCACATCACGCGGTGCCGCCTTTACTGTAGCGGCACGGGCGCGGCACGATTGGCACAATTGGTGCGCCAGCGTCCGGCAGGCAGCGCCTCGTCAGCGCTAAACGCCACCTCCATTGATGCCAGATACAGCGCAAAATAGCGGCGTACCAGCGTCAGAAAGCGCGCGGACAGGACGATGCCGCGGGTATCCGCGTCGGTATGCAGCAGCCCCTCTGCGCGACAGGCGGCCAGAAAGCGGCGCAGGTGCGCGCGCGACACGCCGCACACCGAGGCGGCCTGCTGATAGTTAATCAGCAGCGGCGCGCGCGGCGCGCGCACGGCTTCGCTGAACACATAAAACAGCATCATGTGACCGGCATCGCGGCTGAGCAGGCTCTGCCCGGCACTGAGCAGATCCTTGATAAAGATGTCGTGCCGCAGCACCCGGGCGTAGCGCGTAAAAAAGCGCGCCACAAAATCACCGTCGCCGATTCCCTGCAAGAGCTGGCTGTCGGGAAACAGCGTGCCGAAAGGCGCGATCAGCGACAGCAGCAGCTCGGCGGTTTCGGCCTGCGCCTTCGCGGTGATGGCGAATTGCAGACAGCGGCGATCGTCCGCATCCGGCGTCAGCTGTAGACGCTTTCCGGCGTGCAGAAAACCGATAAAGGCATCGACCGTGTTTTTACTGACCAGGCCCAGCCGCAGACAGTGTGCCTTGAGACCTTTGATCGACGGCGTCGACGAGGTGTGAAACCGGTGCAGCAGAATCAGGCACAGTAAAAAGCGGTGGGTTTTAAACAGCGTTTTGAAATACAGCGGTTTGCTCTTACAAAGCGTCACTAACAGGTAAAAGTGAGACAGAAGTGCCGTATCGATTTTTGGGTGGCGCAGAATTTCTGCGGCGCGCTGCTCAATGGCCGCGATCACCTCCTCGCGACTTTCAGATGCGGTCATAACGCCCTCTCCCGTGTGTAAGCCAGCCGCAGCCGGTGAAAAAAATAGCAACAGCGTTCCCTATCCCGCGCATGTGCGTGATGCAACGCCCCGGAGTGACGATAAGACAGGTCGGGTATTAAACGACGGTATAATGCTCAAGAATATATTTGTATAGCTCGACATTCGTCATGAAATTAAGCTTGCGCATCGCGTTACGCTTATAGCTGCTGACTGTTTTTTCGCTGATGCCCATCGCCCGGGCTGCGCGTTTACCGCAGGAGTTGATGCCGAGTAAATACATCAGTTCCCGTTCGCGGCTATTGAGCGGCCCGTCCGGCTCAAGAAAAATAATTTCGTCCGTATCCGGGCCAATCAGCGATTTGAGCGCCGCGCTAAACACAAACAGATCATCGGATCGGGATAAATAAAATATATCCCGGCCGCGGAAGCGCGGATACAGTTCGCCTCCGGTTTGTCCCAGCGGTTCGCGCAGCGCGACCACAATGTCCCGCGCTTTACCACCGTCGCTGCCGGCGGCAGGGGATTTTCCCGGCATAAAAAAAAGACAATCCGCATCGCGCTTCACCCGGGTCAGCCCCAGTGAGTGAAACAGGGTGGTGGGAAAGATAGACTGAATCAGGCTTTTTAAACCGATAACAAAATAGGCGTCCGTGTCGACGATGCGAATATAACACTTTCCGGCCATAATGATGCCTCCCCGTGAGTCAGATAAAATATAGAGATAGCGAGTGCATTCCGTGGCGCAGTGAGAAGGGGATACATTATCCGGCAACGCGCGCCTCTCCCCGGCGGCCAGTATCCTCAGCCATACCGCTGACGGCAAGGCCGCAGCGGCTGGGGAAAAGGAACGAAATAAAAAAAAAGAGTTAATGAGAAAAGAGAACGCGCTGGCGACAGCGATCGCGGCAGTCTCGCGATGCCCGCTGGCGGTCGGCGTACAGGACGGCGCGATCGCACGCCGCCGCGAGGGGGAACACCCGCTATCGCGCGCGATAACGATAAAAAAAGAATAAAAAAACGACGTCGCCGGCGACATGACGAGACGTGTCCGGAGGAGGATCCGCGCAATGACGGCGATGACTATTCACGCGTCGCGTGATTTACCGACCGCTCTGGATGAAACGGGGATTATCCACTCTGCGCCCTGACGTTCAGGGAAGCGGCATGGTCCGGTCGCCCGGCGCGTCCGCGCAGTAAAAGCGCAGCGTGTTGCCGGCCACGATTTCACACAGGGTGAGCCGCGGTGCGGACACCTCATCATCGGGAGAGTATCCGCAGCCGGTATCAATAAACAGATGATTGCCGAGTAAGCGCGGTGCCGGCAGTACCGTGTGCCCGGAAATCAGCAGCCGCGCACCGGCAACGTGCCGGCAGAGATTCTGACGGAGTACCGTTCTGTCCCACAGTAGCGTATCCACCGAGGCGGTATCGACGGCGTCCGCTGTAGCAAGGGGCCAGCGCGAAAAAGGATAGCCGGCGTGAACCACGCCGATGGCGCCTGCTGCCGTTTCAACAGTAAGCGTCAGGCTCAGGTGCTGAATCAGCGTGTGCGCCAGCCGCGCCTGCTCATCGGGGGGGGTATGTTGCCACCAGCCGCCGCCGTTGCGCTGCCAGCGGTCAAACGGCTGCTGCTGCTGCCGCACCTTAAGGAGCATCTCTTCGTGATTGCCCAGCACGGAAAAAAACCAGCCGGTCTCGCAGAGGTGGATGCAGGCGGCGGAGTCCTCACCGCGATCGATGATATCACCCACGCAGAACAGGCGATCGTCAGCGGGGTTAAAGTGGACGTGCGCCAACGCGCGGGTCAGTTCGGCCATCGATCCGTGGATATCGCCACAAAAAAAATCTCTGCCGCGCACGTTGGCGGCAAAAGCTCGGTGAAGGGGCATCCCACCCGGCGTGCTCATGGTTTCACTCCTCCGCTGGTCCCGGCCCACAACCCTAACCTGAGAGCGCTTCGACACCAATGATTAATTTTGGGTGCTGACCTCACAGAGATGGCCACTGCGTCGCGCGAAGGCGATAACGTTTCCCTCAGCCTGACAGCCCAGCCTAACCGGTATTTTGGCACAATATCCGGGCCGGCCGTGCGCTAAAAACCCCGCCGCAGCCGGCATGCATCGCAAAAAAGCATCACCGTTCCCGGGCGGGGGGCGCCCGTTAATAACTATTATATTCAATTGGTTAGCTATTAGCGTTAATCGCGGCGCGTATGGCAGCCTCACCGTAACGGGCATTTTAGCGATTTTTTCAGTTTATCTGGCGCAACGGCGGTTATCGCCCGCTTTCGCCGTCCGCAACCGGCTGGGCACGCTGCGGGACAAAACGCAGATTCCAGCGCGCACTGACTGTGATTGGCCGCGAAAAACGGCTAAACTTGTCCCCTGCGTGAGCATCTCGCTCCAATCCTGAAACAAGACCATAAGGCGCAAAGTATCGTGGCTCAATTCGTCTATAGTATGCACCGCGTCGGCAAAGTGGTTCCGCCGAAGCGTCATATCCTGAAAAACATCTCCCTCAGTTTCTTTCCCGGCGCCAAAATTGGCGTGCTGGGCCTGAACGGCGCGGGTAAATCGACCCTGCTGCGCATCATGGCCGGGATCGATACGGATATCGAAGGGGAAGCGCGTCCGCAGCCGGGAATCAAGATAGGCTACCTGCCGCAGGAGCCGCAGCTGAATCCGGAACACACCGTGCGCGAATCCGTTGAGGAAGCGGTCGCGGAGGTGGTAGGCGCGCTGCAGCGTCTGGATGAAGTTTACGCGCTGTATGCCGATCCGGATGCCGATTTTGATAAGCTGGCCGCCGAGCAGGGCAAGCTGGAAGAGATTATCCAGGCCCACGACGGTCATAACCTGAATACCCAGCTGGAGCGCGCCGCCGATGCGCTGCGTCTGCCGGACTGGGATGCCAAAATCGCTAACCTCTCCGGGGGGGAGCGCCGCCGCGTCGCTATTTGTCGCCTGCTGCTGGAAAAGCCGGACATGCTGTTGCTCGACGAACCGACCAACCACCTCGATGCCGAGTCGGTGGCCTGGCTGGAGCGCTTCCTGCATGATTTCGAAGGCACCGTGGTTGCCATTACCCACGACCGCTATTTCCTCGATAACGTGGCGGGCTGGATCCTCGAGCTGGATCGCGGCGAGGGCATTCCCTGGGAGGGCAACTACTCCTCCTGGCTGGAGCAGAAAGATCAGCGTCTGGCGCAGGAAGCGTCTGCCGAAGCGGCCCGCCGCAAGTCAATTGAGAAAGAGCTGGAGTGGGTGCGCCAGGGGACCAAAGGCCGTCAGTCTAAAGGCAAGGCCCGTCTGGCGCGCTTTGAAGAGCTGAACAGCAGCGAATACCAGAAGCGTAACGAAACCAACGAACTGTTTATTCCACCGGGCCCGCGCCTCGGTGACAAAGTGGTTGAAGTGAGCGGCCTGCGCAAATCCTACGGCGATCGCGTGCTGATTGACGACCTCTCCTTCTCCGTGCCGAAGGGCGCCATTGTCGGCATCATCGGCCCGAACGGCGCCGGTAAATCGACCCTGTTCCGCATGATGTCCGGTCAGGAACAGCCCGATGCCGGTGAGATCGTGCTGGGTGATACCGTTACCCTGGCCTCCGTCGATCAGTTCCGCGACGCGATGGATAACAGCAAAACCGTGTGGGAAGAGGTCTCCGGCGGTCAGGACATTATGCGCATTGGCACCACCGAAATGCCGAGCCGCGCCTACGTCGGCCGCTTTAACTTTAAGGGCACCGATCAGGGCAAACGCGTCGGCGAACTCTCCGGCGGTGAGCGCGGACGTCTGCATCTGGCCAAGCTGTTGCAGGTTGGCGGCAACATGCTGCTGCTTGATGAACCCACCAACGACCTTGATATCGAAACGCTGCGCGCACTGGAAAACGCCCTGCTGGAGTTCCCGGGCTGCGCGATGGTTATCTCGCACGACCGCTGGTTCCTCGACCGCATCGCCACCCACATCCTGGATTACCAGGACGAAGGTAAGGTGGAGTTTTTTGAAGGGAACTTTACCGAGTACGAAGAGTATAAGAAGCGCACGCTGGGCGCCGAAGCCCTGCAGCCGAAGCGCATCAAGTACAAGCGGATGATCAAATAAATCCCTTCTGCGCGGGCGCCGGTTCGCCCGCGCGCCTCAGAATTGCAGGCCAGCGGTCACCCAGCCGCTGGCCTTGTTCTGCGGCCCCAGCCGCGGATCGCTCCCCTGCCGCCAGGCGTAGCTGGCATTGATAAACGCCCGCGGATGAAACTGCCAGCTGACCCCGATCCCGTAGCCTTTCATGATCACCGTTTGCTTCTGCGGCGCAAACTTCTGCAGCTTACCCCGGCCGTAGTCATAAAACAGCTCGACGCGCGCATTGGCCAGCAGCGGAATGGGTGCGCTGATCGACGGCGACACAATGATTCCGCTGTCGGCGCTGGCCGCCGAGTTGCCGTAGGCACGTACCGCGTAAGCCCCACCCAGAGAGAGCTTTTCCGCGCCGTCCAGATTTTTACTGGCCTGCTGGCCGCTGACGCTGAGCGCCAGATTGATCCCCGGCGTCAGCGCCTGCAGCAGATTCAGGGTTTCCATTAGCTTCAGAAAGCGGCCGCGGGTGGCGGCGCCATTCCACTCGTCGCGGTTGCTCAGGCGCCCGATCGCCGGCGCCAGCTGCAGCTGGATGCGCCACGGGCGCCCCAGCAGCGCGCCCTGGAAATCGCCCGCCAGCTGGAGTCCCGCTACCGGTGCGCGGCGCCTGTTTTCCATTCCCCAGAAGCGATCCATCATGCGCTTGATATCGAGGTTGCCCCCCAGCGTCAGCCGGGCGCGTTCGCCGCTGCGCAGCGGCGAACTGGCATACAGCGACAGGATATCGGCAAAGCCATCCCCCAGCCCGTGCAGTACCGGGCCGCCGAGCCGGTAGCTCACCCGCGAAGCGGCCATCCCCAGCCGGCTGCCGTTTGCGGTAACCGGCAGATCCCAGGCGAGGCGGCCGATCAGCGTGTTACCCCGATCGCTGCGGTGGTCGATTTGCAGAAAATCCGGCGCCAGCCAGGCGAGCGCCTGCAGCCGGTCTCCCCAGCCGGCCGGGCTGTTGATCGTCAGCTGTCCGCCCAGCCGGTTGCGGCCGCTGGCAAGGGAGCCCAGATTATCCATGACCAGCGCGCCCTCTACGCGCGGCGCCGCTGCCAGCTTGAGGTTAAGCACACTGCCGCCGGGCCGATCGCCCGGAGTCAGATACGAGGAGACCTCGCCGACGCCGGGGAGGTCAGCCAGGCGGGTCATCATCGCTTCCCAGTCGCCGATGGCGCGTCCGTCGGCATCGCCCGCACCGAGATAGCCGCGCAGCGTGCGATCACTCAGCAAAGAGGCGTTGCGGGCCACTCGCGCGCGCTCAATATGGCCGTGAATGATGTCAAACACGACCGTATTGTCGACCACGCGCTGGTCCGGCAGGTAAGCGTAGCTTAGCCGCTCGCCCTGCTGCTGCAGCACCGCGGTCAGCGTCACCGCCAGATGCTGGAGGGCGCTTAAGCTCATCCGACGCCCGGCAAACGGCGCCACGCAGGCGGAAACCGCCGATTTTGCCGCCTCCGGCACGTGCAGTACGCGGATCGTGCGCACCCATAGCGCCGGCAGATCGGAGCGGCTCTCCGCCAGCGGCGGCTCCGCCGGTGCCGGCAATTTTTCTTCTTCGCCGCGCACCGGAGACAGGCGATTGTGCAGCATCGGGTTGGTTTGCAGCAGTTGACCACTCAGCGAGGGGGGCGCCGGCGTGGGGGCCGCCGGCGTCAGCGGCGAAAAGTGCAGGCAACACAGCGCCAGCAACGCCGCCAGACCCGGTGTCGTTAAGCGTGGCATCTTCATCAGGTGTTCAGTATTCCGGTAAGAAAAAACCCTCAGCCGGATGGCTGAGGGTCTGGATGCATCGTGACATCAGACGCGGGAGCGGAACTGGCCGCGGCGTTCAGCGGCGTAATACCAGCGCTGCCCCGCCTCGGAGTTAAACCACTGCCGCTGCGCCGGCACGGTCAGAAACTCCAGAAAAGCCTTTTGCCCTACCGGCTCATGCTCAAACGGAAAGCCCGGCGTGGCCGGCGGTGTAGGCTTGGTCGGCGGTGTATCCTCTCCCGGGCGCGGCGGCTGTGCGGGATCGGACGGCACACCGGCGGCGCTGTTGCTGACGCCCGTGGCCTCAGGTGAGCGCGCGATTACGCGGCCGTTTTGCTCCACTTCATAGGCCGCTGCGTAGCGATCTACCGCGATGGTCTTGCCGTTCATTACCAGTCGGGAGCGCTGGGGATCGGGAGAATTATGGCTAAAGGTGCCGGCCCGCACCGCGTTAACCTGCAGCGTATTGTTCGCGCTGAGCGTGGTGTGCCGTCCGGATGATACCGTCGGGGCTCCCGACCAGGATACGGTCCGATCGCGGATATTACTGGCGGCGATGGTGACATCGCGACCGGCCGTCAGGGCGCCGTTAAACACCATGTCTTTGCCCGCCACCACCTGCATATCGTCACGCAGCGTGGCGCCGTTCAGCAGGACGTTACCACCGGCGTTCACGGTCGCACTGCGCGCCGCAATGCCGGCCTTGACGTCCTGACCGGCGCGCAGCGCAACCTCCGCGCTGCTGCTGAGGGTAGTGACGTCGATCTGCCGATCGGCGCTAAGCGTGATGGCCTTATTTGCCCGGATGCCGCCGCCGGCGTTAGCGCTCTGCGGCGACTGGCGGATGTCCTGCGCGCGGATATCCACCGCCTGCTGACCGTTCAGCATCCCGTTCAGGCGTACCTCTTTTTGCGCACGGATCTGCGTATCCCCCTGCACGCTGAGATCGTGAAGGGTGAGATCGCCGCCGCTGGTCAGCGTCAGATCGTTTTTTACCCGACTACGCGATTGCAGCTCGGTGTCGCCGGTCGTAGTCAGATTCAGCGTATCCGCCGTCACCCTGATGCGATCCGCCGCGTTGCGGCCCTGCGAAAGATCATAAGCACCGCCGGTCAGCTGCAGATCGCCGGCCTGCAGCGACGCGGTGCGTCCCTGCGTGGTCGTGTCCCGCACGTCCAGCGCTACGGTCTGCGCCTGCGTGTGCCCCTGCAGCTCCGCCTGACGGCTGGAATAATAGACATTTTTTGCCGCCTGCGTCGTTACGCCCGCCTGCTGTGACAGCTTGCCACCGCTGTTGATTCTGACATCACCACCGGCGCGGATGTCCGCCGTCTGCTGGTAATCCCCCCGCGTGCTGACCGTGACGTCATCCTGCCCGCGGATGTGCGCCCCCGCCGCCTGTTTCACCTGCTGCGCCGACAGCACCAGGGATTTCGCCTGCATCGCCTGATTGACCTGGATGGTACCGCCGCGGGAATCCAACACCAGATCGCCATACGACTGTCCGGCGCGATTAACATTTATGTTGCCGTCATTACTGCGCACCACCAGCCGCTGCTGGCTGTGGGCTACCGCATCGACCAGCCCGCTGCTCAGGACATTTTGACCGGCGCGGATCCCTTGCGGGCCGCTGACGTCGCTGGCCGCCAGCGCCACATCGTGGTTCGTCGAACGGGACACAACGGTCACCTCACCGCTGAAACGCGCATCGTGCCCGTGCGGGCCGGTCAGTACGTTGTCAGCAAGTATCGTGGTGGCGCCGGACCCGAAGGTGGCGTTACCTGTCTGCACATAGCTGTTCGCTTTGGTCGTGGTCAGCGTGGTGTTGCCGGGACCGTTGAAGACCGCCCCGTCTGCCACGTTGATGGCTTCACCGCTGACCTCAACCGAACCAAGACCGCGGGTGGTCATGTGGCCACCGGCATTGACGAGCCCCTGGCCCTGGCTACTCAGCAGAACGCTGCCGTCGCCGACAAAGCGCATATCGTTCGCTTCCAGCACGCCAGTGCTATTGATCACCCCGCGGGTGAGTTTATCGGTGGCCCAGGCGGTGAGCATGACGTTGCCATCCCTGGATACCGCCAGTCCGCCGTGATTAATCAGCGCCTGCAAGCTTCCCTGATTGATGCGCACGCGCATTTTGCCCAGCGCCGGGAAAGAGAGGGTAATATCGCCGCCGGACGCGAGATGAATGTCGCCATGCTCGGCGGTAATCCGCCCGCTGTTAGCCACTTCCGCCGCGCCAATCAGCGCCGTGGACTGGCCGCTGACGATCTCCCCGTCATTGCTGACCTTGCCTTTACCGCCGCCGTGAAATCGGTTGTTTCCTTTTATAAAATCGTCGTTGCCAATCTCCAGTGAGGAAGCGATCAGACTACCGACATTGATTTTGGCACCGTTGCCAATCAGCACGCCATTAGGGTTAACAATAAACACCTTACCGTTGGCATTAAGCGCGCCCTGAATCAGGGTAGGATCGAGACTGCCGATCTTATTCAGCACCGCGGAATTAACACTGTTTTGCTTAAAGTTTAGCGATTCGTTTTTCGCTACGTTCATGTTATCCCACTGGATAATCATTTTGTCGCTGTGCTGCTGAATGACGGTATTATTTGCATTTTGCGTAATATTACCCGAGCCGCTGACGATATTTCCGTTCCCAACGGCCAGCACCTGCCCGGCCACACTCAGTGAAACCGCGAGCGTTAACGGTTTGATAATAATGCGTATGTTTTCCATAACATATCCTGATAATTATCTGTCGAAAAGGGATCTTAGGCCGTTTCCCGTTCGCGCTCAATCTCAGGACCCGTTTTGGTACGATATTGATCTTTTATATCGCATAATATATAAAAGTTATTTTTAAATATCGATAAAAATGCACTTTTCGCAAAATTTCGACGTTTAAATTTAATTATTAACTTAGATGATTAATCGGGGCATCACCCACAGCGCCGCCGGTACGGGGCGCGTTGGCGATGGTGGGTCTGGCATCACGGGGGAGCGCGGCGCAGACGATCTCTGCGCCAGCAGGGCATTACAAAAATAAACGCGCTTTTACCACCTCGACGCAGCGTAAAAAACGCGTGTCGTAGTCATCTTCTTCTACGTGGACATAGTCGATACCATTGGCGTTCAGCAGGGAGATAAGCAGCGTCTGAAACGCTTTACGATCGACCGAACTGCCGAGGCTGCGCAGGCCGTCGGCTACCCACGGAACGTTATTCTCCAGCAGTATGACCAGATCAAAGCGGTATTCCGCAATCAGCGCCTGAACAAACGGATGCTCGCGGCCTTCATACTTTTTGCAGAACGCCTGAGTAGTGACAAAATCGGTATCAATAAAGGCAATTTTATTGGCGTATTTAACGGCAAAGTCGATGTACTGCGCCTGGCCAAGCGCAATTTTGTCGTAGTCGGAGTACTGCAGGGCCATTTCATCGCCGCCAAGATGGGAAAAGACGTAGTCGCGGCCATACTCCCAGGCGCTGGTAGTATTAAAGATATTGGCCAACTTATTGACCAGCGTCGATTTGCCGCTGGATTCGCCGCCGAGAATGGCTACCGTGCGCACAAAAAACGGCTTTACCTCGGTCGGAATATATTCCCAGTAGCGGAATGGATCCTGACGAATCTGCCCGCCGCTGATATTCATGAAGGATCGCTTCGGATCGATCACCCGCACGTCAATGCCAAGGTGCTCGAGAAAGCGCGGCGCATCCTGCTCTTCGCTGGTGTAGAGATAGCCAGGATCGATACCCTGACTGGCCATAAAGGCTTTGACGCCCTCGCTCCAGACGTCCCAGCCGTGCGGATAGGGCTCCATCCCCTCTTCATTGAACGCGTGAATGCGAATATTTTTCTGATATTTAAAGGTTTGCAGTAGCCAGCGCAGGCGATCGCTGACCGTCGGCTGCTGTGACATGGCGCTGTCTTCAAACAGCCGCCGGTCGCGCGGTTCGTCGTAGCCCATCACCACGTGCAGCTCATCAACCTGACTGCAGGCGCGCTGAATCAGGTAGATATGCCCGGTGTGCAGCGGATAGAATTTGCCAAATACCACGCCGATTTTCTTTTCACGGCGGGGAAACTCCAGACCGAGAAAGCGGTGCAGGGCCTCCAGCTTTTGCGCGCTGGGGCTCTTAATTTTAGCGTTGAGCAGCTGGCTGAGATAGCCCTTGGTCATGCCGCTGGCTTCAGCCACCTGCTGCAGCGTGCAGCCCTGTTGGCGAATCGCGGTTTTCAGATACTCAAATGACGACATGGTCTGCCTCCTGCATAAGGGTGCGGGCCGCACGGCCCGTCAGCTATTATAGGTCGTCTAAAATACTCAGCGCGTCAGCCAGTTTTTTCACACCGTAGACTTTCATGTTGTCCGGCACTTTTTTCGGCACGTTTTGCGCCGGCACAATGGCGCGGCGAAAGCCGTGTTTGGCCGCCTCGGTGATGCGCTCCTGGCCGCTGGGCACCGGACGGATCTCCCCCGCCAGCCCCACTTCGCCAAACACCACCAGATCCGGCGGCAGTGGCCGATCGCGCAGGCTGGAGACCATCGACAGCATCAGCGCCAGGTCGGCGCTGGTTTCGCTGACTTTAACCCCGCCCACTACGTTAACAAACACGTCCTGATCGGCCATTTGCAGGCCACCGTGGCGGTGCAGCACCGCCAGCAGGATCGCCAGGCGGTTCTGCTCCAGCCCTACCGCCACGCGGCGCGGGTTGCCCATCAGCGACTGATCCACCAGCGCCTGAATTTCCACCAGCAGCGGCCGCGTGCCCTCCCAGATTACCATCACCACGCTGCCAGAGGTCACCTCTTCGCCGCGGCTCAGAAAGATGGCCGACGGGTTGCTGACTTCACGCAGCCCCTGTTCGGTCATGGCAAATACTCCCAGCTCATTCACCGCGCCGAAGCGGTTTTTATGGCTGCGCAGGGTGCGAAAGCGGGAGTCGGCGTCGCCGTCCAGCAGCACCGAACAGTCAATACAGTGCTCCAGTACCTTCGGGCCGGCCAGCGAACCGTCTTTGGTCACGTGTCCCACCATGATGATGGCCACGCCGCGGGTTTTCGCAAAGCGCGTCAGGTAAGCCGCGGTTTCACGCACCTGTGCCACGCTGCCGGGTGAGGATTGAATATCGGCCATATGCATGACCTGAATGGAGTCGATCACCATCAGCTTCGGCTGCTCATCCTCGGCAATCTGACAAATTTGCTCAATGCTGGTTTCCGACAGCATGTTCAGATTCTCGGTAGGCAGGCCGAGCCGGTGGGCGCGCATCGCCACCTGCTGCAGCGACTCTTCGCCAGTGACGTAGAGGGTTTTCATCCCGGCGGCCAGTTTGCACAGGGTTTGCAGCAGCAGGGTACTTTTTCCGGCGCCGGGGCTGCCGCCAATCAGAATGGCGCTACCGGGCACCACACCGCCGCCCAGCACCCGGTCGAACTCTTTGAACCCGGTGCTAAAGCGCGGCAGCGCCTCGAGGCTGATCTCGGAAAGTTTCTGGACTTTGGCGACGCCGGCACTGCCGGCATAGCCGGCGAGTCGCTCGTTGCGCGCCACCGTCGGCGACGCCGCGAGGCGCACCTCGGTAATGGTGTTCCAGGCGTGGCAGGCGCTGCACTGTCCCTGCCAGCGGGGATAATCTGCGCCGCACTCATTGCATACAAACGCGCGCTTTACCGCTTTAGCCAAACTGACCCCTTATCGCTCTTCATGAACCAGACTGCCAGTCAGGATGCACAGCACCCCCATCAGATCGGCATGGCGAATCATCACTTCACTCTGTTCGTTTACCGTCGGCTTGGCGTGATAGGCGATGCCCAGCCCCGCCGCCGCGATCATCGGCAGATCGTTAGCACCATCGCCAATGGCCACGGTTTGCTCCGGCGGGATCTGGTATTTTTCGGCCAGCTCGCGCAGCACCGTGGCTTTAAAGCGCGCATCGACCACGGTGCCGATGACGCTGCCGGTTAGCTTACCGTCGCGCATCTCCAGCGCATTGGCATAGGCGGCGTCAAGGTGCAGGGTATCGCGCAGATAGTCGGCGAAATAGGTGAAACCGCCGGAGGCGATAGCCACTTTCCAACCCAGCGCCTGCAGTTTTTGTACCAGCACGCGCAGGCCCGGCATCAGCGGCAGCGCCTCTCGCACCTCGCGCAAAATATTGCCGTCGGCCCCTTTCAGGGTCGCGACGCGCTCGCGCAGGCTGGCGGCAAAGTCCAGTTCGCCGCGCATCGCCCGCTCGGTGACCTCGGCAACGCGCTCGCCGCAGCCGGCCAGCCGGGCAATTTCATCAATACACTCCATTTGGATGGCGGTGGAGTCCATGTCCATCACCAGCAGTCCCGGGCTTTTCAGGTGGGGAATTTTACCCAGCGGCGCCACGTCCAGTCCCGATTCGTGCGCCAGCTTTGTCGCCCGCGGGGTTAATGAGCCGGCCAGGCGTACCACCTGATACTCATCCACGTTCCACGCGCTGACAATCACCATCGCCGCGCCCAGCTGGTGCTGGTAGGCGGTCAGGCGCTCTTTATTCAGATCGTGTCCATACAGCAGCCAGCCGCTGCGGCCCGCTCGGTAATCGAGTGGCATCACTTCATCACCGCTCAGTGAGAGAGGCAATCCGGGCCAGAGAGAGACATCAAGCGGCAGATCGCACCAGGTCAGACGATTTGGCATTACAGCTCCTGTAGGGACATTTTAACCACGCAAGAGGCTACCTTGTCTGCCTCGCTTCTGGCAACATAAACAGCAGTCTGGCGGGCAATAAATAAGGGTTAGGATGGTCGGGTCGCGCTTAAAATTTCGTCTGCACCGAACGGTGATCGTGCTGTTTTGCCTGGCGCTGGTGGTGCTGCTGATGCAGGGCGCCTCCTGGTTCAGCCTTGGTCATCAGATGGCTCGCCACGCTCAGGTCGATGAGCTGGCCCATACGCTGGCGAAGCAGATGGCCTTTAGCCTGACCCCGCTCATGGAAAACGTCGACGATAATCAGCCGCGCATCCAGGCCTCACTGGATAATCTGACCAACAACAGCCGCATTCTCGACGCCAGCATCTATGACGGCAGCGGCGCGCTGATTGCCCACAGTGGTGAACGGATTAACGTTCGCGATCGGCTGGCGCTGGATGGCAAGCGCGCCGGTAGCTATTTTAATTACCAAATCGTTGAGCCGCTCGACGCGCCGGAGGCGCCCGGCGGATTTCTGCGCCTGACGCTGGATACGCACGTGCTGGCCACCGAGGCGCAGCAGGTGGATAACACCACCAATATCCTGCGCCTGATGATGCTGCTGGCGCTGGCAATCGGCATTATTCTCACCCGCACGCTGCTGCGCGGACAGCGCACCCGCTGGCAACAATCGCCGTTTTTGCTGACGGCTAATCACCCGGTGAAGGAAGAGCATGACGGCGACGGTCCCGCTGGCGTTGATAACGCGGCCACGGATAAAAAAACGGACAAATAGAGCTGTTTTTTGCCGATAGCCCGTCTGGTGCTATACACCCGACATTTTCCGCCGCATCTTAAAGCCTGGTCAGGCGCAGCAGCGTCCTGTGTCCAATCCAGTCATTAAGGAGCTATTTATGCAACGGAACTCTCTGATCGCGATCCTGCTGGCCACGGCGGGCCTTGCCAGCGCCGGCAGCGTCTTTGCCGCCGATCCGCAGGTGCTGACAGTTTATGCCACCGAAAAAGCCAAAACCTCCCGCTCATCCGGCGATCTCAATAACTTCGGCACCACCTTTGAAGTGACGCTGGAGAATCTGACCCCGGAAACCATCGATTTGCGCACCGTCTGCCTACGCGGCTACGCACACGACGGCCGGGAATTTCCGGTCGCGCGCATCGAGGATAAACTGACGAAAGGCAACCTGAAGCCGCAGAAAAAAGTGACCGGGCTGGCCGTGTTCTCGGCCGCGGATGACAGTGTGTTTGACGTTAATCAGCTGAAGCTGTCAAATCACTGCGATTGACGCCTGATGGGCAGACAGCAAGCGAGGCTGGCGGGCGCCAGCCTCGCTGCGCATTACGCGTTGTCGCCCAGCAGGACCGACTCCAGCGCAATCTTAATCATGTCATTAAACGTGGTCTGCCGCTCCGCCGCGGTGGTTTGTTCGTGGGTGCGGATGTGGTCGGAGACGGTGCAGATAGTCAGGGCTTTGGCACCAAACTCCGCCGCCACGCCGTAGATACCCGCCGCTTCCATTTCCACGCCCAGGATGCCGTACTTCTCCATCACGTCAAACATCTGCGGATCCGGCGTGTAGAACAGATCGGCGGAGAAAATATTGCCCACGCGGGCCTCCACGCCCAGCGCTTTCGCCGCGTCCACCGCGTGACGCACCATCTCGAAATCGGCGATCGCCGCAAAGTCGTTATCCTTAAAACGCAGGCGGTTGACTTTGGAGTCGGTGCAGGCGCCCAGTCCGATGACCACGTCGCGCAGCTTAACGTCCGCGCGCACCGCGCCGCAGGAGCCAACGCGAATGATTTTCTTCACGCCAAAATCGGTGATCAGCTCTTTGGTATAGATGGAGCAGGAGGGAATGCCCATGCCGTGGCCCATCACTGAAATCGCCCGGCCTTTATAGGTGCCGGTGTAACCGAGCATGCCGCGCACGTTGTTCACTTCACGCACGTTGTCCAGAAAGGTTTCCGCAATGTGTTTCGCACGCAGCGGATCGCCGGGCATCAGCACCACGTCCGCGAAATCACCCATCTCTGCATTAATATGTGGCGTTGCCATGTTCTATCCTTTTTCATTTTGCCGGGGCGGGCAGCCCCGGTCACCTGTGCGGATGCTGTTTTACAGCATTGATTTGCCATATTCCATATCGGACAGGCCAAAGTAGCGCGCGACGGTCTGGCCAATGTCGGCAAAGGTGTCACGCGCACCGAGGAAGCCCGGTTGTACGCCCGGTCCGTAAATCAGTACCGGTATGTGCTCGCGGGTGTGTTCCGTGCCGTGCCAGGTCGGATCGCAGCCGTGGTCAGCGGTGAGGATCAGAATGTCGCCCTCTTTCACTTCCGCCATCAGCTCCGGCAGGCGGCGGTCGAACAGCTCCAGCCCGCCGGCATAGCCGGCCACGTCGCGACGGTGTCCCCAGTCGGAGTCAAAGTTGACGAAGTTGGTGAAAACGATGGCGTTATCCGGCGCGCTGCGCATCTCGGCCAGGGTGGCGTCAAACAGCGCATCCAGCCCGGTGGCTTTCACTTTTTTGGTGATGCCAACATGGGCATAAATATCGGCGATTTTGCCCACCGAAATCACTTCGCCACCGCGCTCGTCCACCAGCTTTTTCAGCACCGTGGGTGACGGCGGCTCGACGGCCAGATCATGGCGATTACCGGTGCGCTCAAAGCGGCCCGGCTTATCGCCGACGAACGGCCGGGCAATCACGCGACCGATGTTGTAGCCGCCTTCGGTCAGCTCTTCGCGGGCGATATCGCAGAGTGCATACAGACGATCGAGGCCGAAGGTCTCTTCATGACAAGCGATCTGGAACACCGAATCCGCCGAAGTATAGAAAATCGGTTTACCGCTTTGCATGTGCTCTTCACCAAGGCGGTCCAGGATCACCGTGCCGGAAGCATGGCAGTTACCCAGATAGCCCGGCAGCCCGGCGCGCGCCACCAGTTTGTCCAGCAGCGCCTGCGGGAAGCTGTTTTCCTGGTCGGTAAAGTAACCCCAGTCAAACAGTACCGGTACGCCGGCAATCTCCCAGTGTCCTGACGGCGTATCTTTGCCGGAGGAGAGCTCCTTCGCATAGGCGTATGCGCCAATGATATTGGCATCTTTATCCAGCCCCGGCGGAAACCGGCCGCTGGAAGCTTCAGCCGCTTTGCCCAGTCCCAGCGCCGTCAGATTCGGCAGATGCAGCGCGCCCTGGCGTCCCTTATCGGCCTCACCGTTAGCGCAGGCCTGCGCAATGTGGCCCAGCGTGTCTGCGCCGCGGTCGCCGAACTTGTCGGCGTCGGCGCTGTAACCAATCCCGAAGGAGTCCAGCACCATCATAAATACACGTTTCATGTCACGCTCCCGTGTGGTTACTGCAAAAATGCGATCAGAGTAGTATACCGCAAACCCGGCGCGTTACCGCCTGTCGTCGGGCGGTTTAGCCGCGGTTAACCGGCAATCCGGCGATACACTACCGGGGTGGGCGCCGGGGCGCGGTCGCCGAGTACGATGGCCTGACGCACCGCCTGCGCCGCGGCCTGCCACTGGCTTTCACTGGCGGCGTGAATGATCGCCAGCGGGCGCTGTCCATCCACGGCATCGCCGAGCTGAACCATCTCACTCAGCCCCACGCTGTAGTCGAGCGGATCGCTGGCGCGCTGGCGTCCACCGCCTAACGCGACCACCGCCATGCCCAGCGCGCGGGTATCCATCGCGGTGATGATGCCCGGCGCGTCGGCATATACTGCTTTGCTCAGCATCGGCGCCGGCAGGTAGCTGTCCATACGCTCAATAAAGTCCGCTGGGCCGCGTTGTGCCGCCACCATCTGCGCGAATACCTCGGCCGCCCGGCCGTTGTCCAGTACCGCCTGCAGCTGACTGCGCGCCTCGGCATCGCTGCCGGCCAGCCCGCCGGAGATCAGCATTTCGCTGCACAGCGCCAGCGTCACCTCCAGCAGGCGCGGGTTGCGCTGCTCGCCGGTGAGAAACCGTACCGCCTCGCGCACCTCCAGCGCGTTACCGGCGCTGGAGGCCAGTACCTGATTCATGTCGGTCAGCAGCGCGGTGGTTTGACACCCCGCTCCGTTGGCCACGCCGACGATGGATTCAGCCAGCGCCAGCGACAGCGACAGCGTGGGCATAAACGCTCCCGACCCCACCTTGACATCCATCACCAGCGCATCCAGCCCTTCCGCCAGCTTTTTCGCCAGGATCGAGGCAGTGATCAGCGGGATCGAGTCGACGGTCGCGGTGATGTCACGGGTGGCGTAAAAACGCTTATCGGCCGGTGCCAGCGAATTGGTCTGGCCGATGATCGCCACGCCGACCTGGCGGATCATCTGCCGGAAGCGGGCGTCGTTCGGGAAGATATCAAAACCGGGGATCGCCTCCAGCTTATCCAGCGTACCGCCGGTGTGACCGAGACCGCGGCCGGAAATCATCGGCACGTAGCCGCCGCAGGCGGCCACCATCGGCCCCAGCATCAGCGACGTCACATCGCCGACGCCGCCGGTAGAGTGCTTATCCACCACCGGACCGTTCAGCCCCAGCGAGCGCCACTCCAGCACGCTGCCGGAATCGCGCATCGCCAGGGTCAGCGCCACGCGCTCCGCGAGGGTCATATCGTGAAAGAAGATGGTCATCGCCAGCGCGGCGATCTGGCCTTCGCTGACGGTATTGTCACGAACGCCGTTAATGAAAAAGCGGATTTCGTCTTCGCTGAGCGCCTGGCCGTCACGCTTTTTTCGAATGATTTCTTGTGGCAGATACACGCATACCCCCGGTGAGGATAACGGGCGGGTCAGCCCCCGCCCAACAGGTGAAAATCAGTAGCCGGACTGGCTGCTGGCGCCGTGATGGCCCGCCGCGTTGAGCAGGCTGGCCAGCAGGCTGGAGGCGCCAAAACGGAAGTGCCGCGCATCGGCCCAGCCGGCGCCAAGAATACCGTCGGCCAGCTGCAGGTAGGCGGCGGCGTCTTCGGCAGTGCGCACGCCGCCGGCCGGTTTGAAGCCTACGCGCGCTTTTACGCCCATCTGCGCAATCACCCGCATCATCAGTTCGGCGGCGTGCGGCGTGGCGTTGACCGCCACTTTGCCGGTGGAGGTTTTAATGAAGTCGGCGCCGGCGTGAATGGCAATTTCTGAAGCCTGACGGATCAGCGCATCGCTCTGCAGCTCGCCGGTTTCGATGATCACTTTCAGCAGGACGTTGGCGTCGGCGCAGGCGTCTTTACAGGCTTTCACCAGCGCGAACCCGACCTCCGCATCTCCGGCCATCAGTGCACGGTACGGAAACACCACATCCACTTCGTCGGCGCCCAGCGCGATGGCTTCCCGCGTCTCGGCGAGCGCCGCCGCCACGTCGTCATTGCCGTGGGGAAAGTTGGTCACGGTCGCAATACGGATCTCAGGCGTACCCTGCTCATTCAGCGTCCGGCGCGCTACCGGAATAAAGCGCGGATAGATACAGACGGCGGCCGTATTACCGGCCGGTGATTTTGCCTGCTGACAGAGCGCAATCACGCTGTCATCGGTGTCATCGTCATTGAGGGTGGTTAAATCCATCAGGGCCAGGGCGCGCAGGGCGGCAGCGGTAACGTCAGTCATGGGGCTCTCCACTTGAAGACGGGGGATGTGCGTATGGTAACATCGCCAGTCATGGCTATTTTGTGCTCAAAGTCACACGACAACATGAAAGAATGACAAAGAGATCATTTTTTAGTGATTCAAATCACACTTAATTGCTCAATGTGAACTTAGCAACACCATTAATCACAAAAACGCCATGCCGCTGGGGAAACAGCGCATGGCGTTGTGATTATTCTAACATTGTTCAGACTTACAGCGCCAGAAAGACACCGGCGATGGTGGCGCTCATCAGGTTCGACAGCGTACCAGCAATCACCGCCTTGATCCCCAGGCTGGCAATATCATGACGACGATTTGGCGCCATACTGCCGAGGCCGCCGATCAAAATGGCAATCGACGACAGGTTGGCAAAGCCGCACAGGGCAAAAGAGATAATCGCTTTGGTGTGGTCTGACAGCGGTTGCAAGCCCGCCGCCACGACGTCGGCATCCCCCTTCAGGTATTCGCCGAAATTGAGGTAGGCGACGAATTCATTCACCACCAGCTTCTGACCGATAAACGAGCCGGCCACCACCGCTTCGTTCCACGGCACGCCAATCAGGAATGCCACCGGGGCGAACAGGTAGCCGAGGATCAGCTGCAGCGTCAGCTGCGGGTAGTCAAACCAACCGCCGATGCCGGAGAGAATGCCGTTAAGCAGCGCAATCAGCGCCACAAACGCCAGCAGCATCGCGCCAACGTTCAGCGCCAGCTGCATGCCGGACGCCGCGCCGGCGGCGGCGGCATCCAGCACGTTGGCCGGCTTGTCTTCCGCCCCGGCCAGCGCGCTGTCTGACGGGGAGTCGTGCGGCGTTTCCGTTTCCGGCAGCAGCAGTTTGGCAAACAGCAGACCGCCCGGTGCCGCCATAAAGGAGGCCGCTATCAAATACTCCAGCGGTACGCCCATCTGCGCGTAGCCCGCCAGCACCGAACCGGCTACCGAGGCGAGGCCGCCGCACATCACGGCAAACAGCTCCGAGCGGGTCATGGTCGCGATAAACGGCCGTACGACCAGCGGCGCTTCGGTCTGGCCCACAAAAATGTTCGCGGTTGCCGACAGGGATTCCGTACGCGAGGTGCCCAGCAGTTTTTGCAGCCCGCCGCCGAGTACGCGAATGATAAGCTGCATAATGCCGAGGTAGTAGAGGACCGCAATCAGCGAGGAGAAAAACACAATCACTGGCAGAACGCGCAGAGCAAACACAAAGCCGCCGCCGCCAAACACCTCAAACATTTTGTCTGAAACCAGCCCGCCAAAGATAAACGAGATGCCCTGGTTGCCGTAGGCGATGACGTTGGCGACCCCTTCAGACATCGCCAGCAGCACCCGCCGGCCGGTCGGCACGTAGAGGACCAGCGCGCCGATGGCCACCTGAATCAGAAACGCACCGCCGACGGTGCGCAACTTAATGGCCCGCCGGTTTGTTGACAGCAGCACCGCGAACAGCAGCAGCGCCACCATACCCACCACACCCATAATGAGTTGCATAATTTTCCTCAGAATCAATAAGGCGCGATTCGCCCCCGGTCAGAAAAGCGTGCTTTAGCAAACTAAAACACGAAACTGCGGCGATTATAACGGCGGGGACGCATTGAAACTGGAAAAATGTCACAAATAAATACAACTGGAAGCAAAGGTAAAACTTATTTAGTGACACAGATCACACTAAATTCGGAAGAGCCGGTGGGTATTGGCGCGTATTTGCTGCGCAATCTGCGGGGCCGGCTCAGGGCGGAGAGCGCAGAGCGCGTGAAACACGTTGACGATGCGCTCGGGGCGATTAGGCTGCCCCTGAAAGCCGCTGACCGGCATATCGGGCGCGTCGGTCTCCAGCAGCAGCGCGCTGAGCGGCAGCCGGGCGATAGCCTGCCGGGTTTTGTTGGCACGGGGATAAGTAATGGTGCCCCCAACGCCGATCAGATAGCCAAGGCGCACGTAGGCTTCCGCCTGGGCCAGGCTACCGGCAAAGCCGTGTACCACGCCGCCTCGTGGCAAATTCTGCCGCCGCAGGTGCATCGCCAGCGTATCGTGGCTGCGGCGCGCGTGCAGGATCACCGGCAAATCGTACTGCCTGGCCAGCCGCAGCTGGGCATCCAGCAGCGCCTGCTGGCGCGCGAACTGCGGATCCGCCATCAGCTTATCCAGCCCAATCTCGCCAACGGCCACCAGCTTCTCTGGTGCGCGCCGCAGCTGCTGCTCCAGCGCCGCCAGGCTGCCATCATCATGCTCCGCTACCGCCATGGGATGCAGGCCCAGTGCGGCATAGACCGGCGGATGGGCCGCGGCCAGCGCCAGCACCGGCGCAAAGCGCGCGGCGGAAACCGATACGGCAATCAGCCGCTCCACGCCGGCGGCGGCAGCGCGTGCCAGGCTGGCCGCCTCGTCACCGACAAACGGTGGAAAATCAAAATGGCAGTGGGTATCGACGAAGCGCAGGCTCATGCCAGCGACCCTTCATCCAGCCCGGCGTCATTGTCGGCGACCGTCGGCACCCGCAGCGTCGCCAGTGAAACGCTGCGTCGGTGACGCTTTAGCGCGATCGGCTCGCCGTCACTGAGCCACTGCCCCAGCGTGGCAAGAAAGTAGCGACCGCAGCGCCGCCCGAGGTGGTAGTCCTGATTCAGCGCCCCTACGCGGCTGCCCAGCGCGCTGCTGGCCAGCGGCTTCGGCGGAAAAATTTCCACAATCCGCAGCTTGCCCGGCGGTTTTTCAATAAAACGCTGAATATCGCGATAGCTTTTCTCGTGATGCTGCACAATGCGCACCATCGGCTGCAAGCTGCTGTCGCCGAGCCAGCGCTCCATGCGCTTAAACCACTGCGGCGTGTAGAACATCTGCGAGGGTACGGTGCGCACCACCACGAGGGTGTTAGCCCCCAAGCGCGCCGCTTCACGCACCGGTATGGCGTCACTGATGCCGCCGTCCAGCCACGTGCTCCCCTCCAGCTCTACCCCATGGCGGTAAAAGCCCGGGATCGCGCTGGACGCGCGAATTATGTCCAGCCAGTTCTCCGCCCGCGGGGCGAAGTAGTGCGCGGCAAAATCGTCGCTGCGGCAGGCGGCCATGAAAAATTGTTTGCCGGCGCTAAAGCGCGCATCCGCGCCCGGCATCGCCAGCGGCAGCTCTTTAGCGGTGACCTTCACCAGCCAGTCGAGGTCAATCAGATTGCCGCCGCGCACAAAGCGCAGCGGATTAAAAAACAGTGGATTGGTGGTGTAGCGGGTAATCACGCGCCGCGCATAGCCGCGCTGGCCGCACACAAAGGCCGAGAGATTCTGCGCCCCGGCGGAGGTGCCGAGATAGTAGGTGAAGGGGTCGAAGCCCGCCTGCTGAAATTCATCCAGTACCCCGGCCGTGAAGATGCCGCGCTGGCCGCCGCCTTCGCACACCAGCGCCATTTTTCCCGGCGTAAAGGGCCGGGTCGCCAGCGGCTCAATGTTGCCCGGCGTGACCTGAATACGTTTTCCCACGGTGGACTCCATTACGGCGACGGATAATCTGGTTGTGCAGGATAACGGTTCACGCGCCGGCGATCGAAGCGGATGTTGCTATCCAGCGGAGAAGTTTGTAACCAGAGAATAATAGAAAACGCCGGGCGCCTCAGTGAGGCGCCCGGCGCAGGGTGTTCCAACTGGCCGCGTCTGACTAGAGTCGCTTACGGCCGGTAAACAGGCTGACCAGAAACAGGATAATACCGACCACGAACACGACCTTCGCCGCCCAGGCCGCCGTACCGGCCAGTCCGCCAAAGCCCAGCGCTGCAGCAATCAGCGCAATGATCAGAAAAATAATGCCCCACCTAAACATAAGCCTCTCCTTAACCATAGTTAGCATCAAACTGCTTGCCGGGATTTGGCACCCCGGACAATATCATTGTTATTGCGCCCTGCTGGCGGGCTGCACCACGCCAGCTGGGGGGTTACGATTTAACTTTCAGGTCGTTCTTAACGCTTTTGACGCCTTCAATGGCTTTGGCAATCGACTCAGCGCGATCAGCCTGCGCCTGGTTGTCCACATTGCCGGAGAGCTGAACCACACCGTGCGTGGTTTCCACTTTGACTTTCCGTGACGGAACAATGTCATCCGCTAACAGTTTAGCTTTGATTTCGGTGGTTGTGGCGGAATCACCGGCATAACCGCTGACCGAGGCCTTGGTGCTGTCTTTTACGTGAAGCTTGTCACTGACGGATTTAACCCCTTCCACTTTTTTCGCCAGCGCAACGGCTTTTTCTGCCTGGTCCTGCGACGGCACGAAGCCACTCAGGGTCACCACGCCTTTCTCGGTTTTCACCGACACATCGCTGCTTTTAATGTCGTCAGCATCCACCAGCGCGGCTTTGACTTTTGCGGTGACGCCGCTGTCGTCCATCCAGGCGCCAGCTTTTTGCATCGAGCTGTCAATTTTTGCCCCGGCCTCGCTGGCCGACGTCTGCGTTTTATCCATCATGGAAGATTCAGCCAGCGCGGAACCGCCCACAAAGAGTGAACCAATAATCATCGCCGTAAACGTCTTTGCAATCGTAGTCTTATTCATCTGTTTCTTCCTTTTCTTGTTACTTTCCCGTCATATACGCCATGACGGTGCCTGGACTGAGACGCGGGGTCATCATTGCCCGTTGAGAATAACTATAGACAAGATTGCGATTTTCACCGGACAGGACGGCATAATTGTTCGAAAACAGCGCATAATGGCGTTTTTTTAGGAGCAGTCTGTAAGAATTGCGGAAGAAAACAGCGCCCGCAGTGGCGGACGCTGCAAAACAGTGGGATCAGTGCTCGCGGGTTTTGCGGAAGGTGACGTCGGGAAAACGTTCCTGCGTCAGGTTAAGGTTCACCATCGTTGGCGCGATGTAGGTCAGGTTATCGCCACCGTCGAGCGCGAGGTTCACCTCATTCTTACGCTGAAATTCATCGAATTTTTTCACGTCGCCACACTCCACCCAGCGGGCGGTGGCAACGTTAATCGATTCGTAAATCGCCTCGACGTTGTATTCGCTTTTCAGGCGCGCCACGACCACGTCAAACTGCAGCACGCCGACGGCGCCGACAATCAGATCGTTGTTGTGAACCGGCCGGAACACCTGCACCGCGCCCTCTTCCGACAGCTGCACCAGCCCCTTCAGCAGCTGCTTCTGCTTCAGTGGATCGCGCAGGCGAATGCGGCGAAACAGCTCCGGGGCGAAGTTCGGAATGCCGGTGAACTTCATGGCTTCGCCCTGGGTAAAGGTGTCGCCAATCTGGATGGTGCCGTGATTGTGCAGGCCGATGATGTCGCCCGGGTAAGCCTCTTCCACGTGTGAGCGATCGCCGGCCATAAAGGTCAGCGCATCGGCAATCACCACGTCTTTACCGGTGCGCACCTGACGCAGCTTCATGCCCTTCTCATACTTACCGGATACCACGCGCATAAAGGCCACGCGGTCACGGTGTTTCGGGTCCATGTTGGCCTGAATTTTAAATACGAAGCCGCTGAATTTTTCCTCTTTCGCTTCCACCACGCGGCTGTCGGTGGTGCGCGGCATCGGCGCCGGCGCCCAGCTGACCAGGCCATCGAGCATATGGTCAACGCCAAAGTTGCCCAGCGCGGTGCCGAAGAACACCGGCGTGAGCTCGCCGGCGAGGAACAGTTCGCGGTCAAACTCGTGCGAGGCGCCCTGCACCAGCTCCAGCTCGTCGCGCAGCTGCTGCGCCAACTCGTCGCCGACGGCGGCATCCAGCTCCGGGTTATGGAGTCCTTTCACCACTCGCACATCCTGAATGGTGTGCCCTTTCCCGCTCTGGTACAGGATGGTTTCATCGTTGTAAAGATGGTAAACCCCCTTGAACAATTTGCCGCAGCCAATCGGCCAGGTGATCGGCGCGCAGGCAATCTTCAGCTCGCTCTCCACCTCATCCAGCAGCTCCATCGGATCGCGGATATCGCGGTCCAGCTTATTCATAAAGGTGATGATTGGCGTGTCGCGCAGGCGGGTGACTTCCATCAGCTTACGGGTACGATCCTCAACGCCCTTGGCGGCATCAATCACCATCAGGCAGCAGTCCACGGCGGTGAGCGTGCGGTAGGTGTCTTCGGAGAAGTCTTCGTGGCCCGGGGTGTCCAGCAGGTTTACCAGGCTGTCGCGATAGGGAAACTGCATCACCGACGTGGTGATAGAGATGCCGCGCTGTTTCTCCATCTCCATCCAGTCGGATTTTGCGTGCTGATTTGAGCCGCGCCCTTTCACCGTGCCGGCGGTCTGGATTGCCTGTCCGAACAGCAGCACCTTTTCAGTAATGGTGGTTTTACCGGCGTCGGGGTGCGAGATGATCGCGAAGGTGCGACGACGCGCAACCTCCTGCATAAAAGGAGCATTAGACATGTAAAGGATTCTTCTGTTGACGGCGCCACGACGCGACGCATGGGGTTAATACACACTGGGCGCCATTTTCACCGATCCGGCGGCGAGAAACAATCCTGCTGCGCCTCAGGCCGGTCGCCACACTGGCCAGGTAAAGCACAGCAGATGGATCAGATTCAGCGAGAAGTGAAACAGGGTAGCTACCCACAGCCGGCCGCTCCACCACCAGGCGAGGCCGTAGATGACCCCGGCCAGCGCGGCAAAGGCTACCAGCAGCGGGCCGCCGGCCAGATGCGCCAGGCCAAATAGCAGCGAGGCCAGCAGCAGTCCGCCCCAGCCGCCGCAGCACGCCTGCAGTCGGGACTGCAGCCAGCCGCGAAACAGCGCCTCTTCCGCCAGGGAGACAAAAAACAGATTGGCCAGTACAAACTGCGGCAGCCACGCCGGCAGATGCGGCTCCAGGCGCAGGCCGCCGAGCGCCACCGCCAGTAGCAGTAACGCCGGTACGCTCAGCGCCAGCAGCAGCCACCGCCTCCGCCCCACCGGCCGGGCCGGCGTACGGGCCAGCACGCCCGGCAGCATCGCCGCCAGCAGAAACGGCACCATGGCTTTGTCCAGGTTAAACCACAGGCTGGCCGGGGCGCTCTGCGGCCCAACCGCCACGCTGTCCACCACCTTCAGATTTGTGAAGCCCGGCAGCAGATGCAGAAACAGCCCGGCGCACAGCAGCACCAGCAGCGCCTCGCTGGCGGCCTGCCAGCGTGGCCGATCGCCAAGCAGCGCATGACCGCGCGCCAGCATCCCGCCGGCGATCAGGATCAGCACGCCGCTGAGGGCGATGCTTCCTTGCCACCAGCCCAGCAGCACTGCGACCCCGGCCAGGCCAGTAGCCAGCGTACGTTGGACAAATAACAGCCCCAGCGCGATGGCCAGTAGCAGCCAGATTCCTTCCTGTGTCATCTCAATATCCTGATTACGTGTTGGCCAGTACGCTGTTAATCAGCGCCAGCAGGCGAACATTATCCACCTGCGTCAAAACAGTAATGGGCGGCTGCGGCGGCAGCACTATCCCCACGTCGAGACGCAGCGGATGGCGAACGCGCCAGCTGCGCCCGCGGGTTGGCCCGGCATGCAGATCAATCCCTACCTGAAACGCTGCCCGCTCGACCAGTGAAGGATCCAGCAGCCACGCCACCGCCAGCGCATCGTGGATCCAACAGCCCGGCAGCTGCCGGGTCTGCATCGCGTAGGCGATCCACGGGCGCATGGTATGAGCAATATAGTCAGCCAGCGGCGTATGCAGGCCGGCAATCCGATCGAGATCCGCTTCGGTCATCAGGGTTTGCGTCGTGACATCCATTGGCACCAGCGTGATGCGCGCGCCACTGTGCAACACTTTGTGCGCGGCCTCGGGGTCGAGACCAAAGTTGGTGTCCTTCAGGTAGTGATCAACGGCAAACACGCCGCCCATAATGACAATTTCCGCCACCTGCCCGGCCATTGCCGGAAAGAGCTGCATCGCTAACGCCACGTTGGTCAGCGGGCCAATGGCTACCAGGGTTATCTCACCGGGACGCGCGCAAATCAGCTCGCCCATCGCCTGCGCCGCACGCGGTTCGCCGGCCGGCCCCTTCGGCGGCACGGCCACTCCCTGCCACAGCCCCGCCAGCCCGTTTTCGTGAACGCGGCGATCCAGCTGGGCCCGCCACGGTTCTGCCGGCTCCACCAGCGCCTCAGACGCCCCGCGTACTACCGGCACCGCGCGACCGCTGCGCGCCACCAGGTCCTGCGCCACTGCCAGTCCCGTCTCGCTGGGAGTATTGCCGGAAACGGTGGTAATCAGCTCCAGCCTGAGCCCCGGTGAGGCCAGCGCCAGCGCTAATGCCAGGCCGTCGTCGGTGTTCGCACCGGGAATGCCATTTCCCGGATCGCAATCAATAATCACGCTTTTCATCGGTGTCTCCGCTATGCAGCTCTCCGGCGGGGCAGCCGCAAGACTCACCCAGCTCAAGCTGATAATCAAACTCACGCAGCACGGTCTCGCCGCTCCACTGCTGAAGCAGGGCAATGGCCGTTTTAGCCATCTCTCGTACCGGCTGCCGCACGGTGGTCAGGGTGGGGACGGTGTAGCGCGACTGCGCGGTCCCGTTGAAGCACACCAGCGCCACATCCTGTGGCACACGCAGTCGATGACGATTTAGCGCGCTGATTGCCCCGATTGCCTGCCCCTCATTKCTGCAAAACAGCGCCCGCGGACGCGATCGTCCGGACAGCATGGCGCAGACGGCAGCAAACCCGCCCTGCCGGCTGTAATCGCTGTGAAACACCCACTCCGGCCGCACCGCCAGCCCGGCCTCAACCATGGCATCTTTCCAGCCATCCAGCCGATCGTGGGTGTTGAGCATCTCCTGCGGGCCGGCAAGGATCCCGACGTCGCGGTAGCCGTGGCTGAGCAGGTGCTGCGTTACCTGTCGCGCGGCCGCGCGCTCATCCACCCGCAGTACGCTGACGTTACGCGCCGGATCAACCCGATCCAGCATCACAAAGGGGGTGCCACTGGCCTGAATCATGTCGATATAGGGATGGCGATCGACGCTGGTGTAGAACAGGCCGTCGACCGGATGGGACAGCAGGTGGTGCAGCAGCGCTTTTTCGCGTTTACGGCAGTCACCGGCATCCCCCAGCAGCATCACCAGGCCATTATTCAGCGCCTCCTGCTGAAAGGCGTGCGCCACCGAAGCAATAAAAGGGTTGGAGATATTGGGCACAACCAGCCCGTAGGTTTTACTGCGTCCGGATGCCAGCGAGCGCGCGGCGCCGTTTGGCCGGTAACCGGTGGCTTTGATTGCGTCCAGCACTCGCTGCCGGGTCGCCTCGGCAACCGGTCTGGGTCCATCATTAATGACGTAGCTGACGACGGCCACCGAGGTGCCCGCTGCCTTCGCGACATCCGCGCGGGTGATGCGCGGCGGAGTTGTTTTCGCCAATCTGGTTCCTGCTTATTTTACCCTGATAGCAATGGCATACCGGCCCTGAAGGCCGGCGAAATATCTCATGACCGCTTTTTCCCTGACGACGCGCTATACGGCGTCTTCTGGCAGGTTCAGATCGCGCCCGCGCGTTTCGGGCGCCACAAAGGTGGTGAAAAAGCCAATCCCGGCCATCACCATAAAGTAGAGCGCAATCGGCCACCAGTGCCCGGTCCACGACAGCAGCGCGGCCGCAATCAGCGGCGCCGTGCCCCCGGACAGGATGGAGCCCAGCTCTTTAGCCACCGCCATTTTGGTGTAGCGGTGACGTACGCCAAACAGCTCAACCCCCCACGCCGCCTGCACGCCAAAGATCCCCAGCGAAGCCAGCCCCATGCCCACCACAATTACCGGAATCACTATCGCCGGCTCGCGGGAGTCCAGCAGCATAAAAGCTGGAAATGCGTAGACCATCAGTAGCAGGCAGAAAATGCGGTAGGTGATGCGGCGGCCAAAGCGATCGGACAGCCAGCCGGCCAGCGGAATGATCAGAAAGCCCAGCAGCGAGGCGATAAACACCGCCGAGGTCGGCACCGACTTGTCCACCATCAGCACTTTCGCCACGTAGCCAATGATAAAGCCCTGCGCAAGATAGGAGGGGCCGTTTTCGCCAATGCGCAGGCCAACCATCACCCAGAACGCACGGCTACGCTGCCAGAAGCTGCGGCGCGCCGCCGGCGCCGGCTGTGAGACCACTGCGGCGCGCTCGGCCTGTAGCTGCGCTTTCTGCTGTTCAAACACCGGCGTTTCGCGCAGCTGACGACGCAGCCACAGCGCCACCAGCGCAATCACCGCGCTGCTTAAGAACGGAATGCGCCAGCCCCACTCCAGCAGGCTCTGCTGGTCCATTTGTACGACCGCCAACCAGACCAGTGAAGCCAGCAGCGTGCCGCTGTTAGAGCCGAGGGCGATCACCGACGACACCAGCCCGCGCCGCCGCGCCGGGGCGTACTCACCGAGCATCACCGTACCGCCGGACAGCTCCGCACCGGCACCGAAGCCCTGGCTAAAGCGCAGCAGCACCAGCAGCAGCGGGGCCCACAGGCCGATCGCCGCGTAGCTGGGGATCAGCCCGATGAGCGTGGTGGAGAGCCCCATCAGGATAATGGTGCTGACCATGACGACCTTGCGCCCGCGGCGATCGCCCAGCCAGCCAAAGAAGAGCGCCCCCAGCGGACGGGCCAGAAAGCCGACCGACCAGGTCGCAAAGCTGGCCAGCAGCGCCATGGCCGGCGTGGCCTGCGGAAAGAACACATCGCCGAAGACAATCCCGGCGGCAAGGCCATACAGCGCGAAGTCGGCATACTCCATGGCGGTGCCTAACCAACAGGAGAAGGTGGCACGCCAGAAATCCTGACGACCTTCGGGGGTAGCAAAACGGGCATCCGCAGCGGAGGAGGCCGGTGCAGGAGAAGTGTGCGGTGTAGTCATGAAAAGTCCCTGTTAACGTACAAATCAATCAGTGCCCGTCCCTGGGCTCCGATGAAGGAGGAAACCGCTGGTCAGGTGCCGATGTATTGGAATTCCCTGGTGTTGGAATCTGTTATTGTTCAGCCCGCGCCGACGTTATCGTCGATCTCTGTGTGCAGAACAACCCAATGTTTGCCTGTCCGCGCCGTGACGCATCAGCTTTCATCCTGTCGTCATTATATCTACGCGCGTAGATAAAGCAATCCCCTTCACGCGCTATCGTTAATAAAGTTTCACATTATCCACCGGCAACTTGATGGCATGATCTAGTTAATCAATAAGTTAAATTTAACTGGTCATGTAAAGCGGAAACAAATCGCAATCATTATGAAGATAAGCTTACTGCATCGCTCCGCCAGCCACCGCGAATCCTCGCCGCCTCGCCTGCCCGGGCGGGCGAAATCTGCTAAGGTAACGGCTCGGTGTTTTTTCTGGGGCAAGGTCATGTTTTCTCATGCGGCACTGGCGACGCTTAACGCGCTGGAAATGCAGGTGTATCACTTCGTTATCACGCATCGCGATACCATCTGCTCGATGACCATTCGCCAGCTGGCAGAAGCCGCAGGGGTCTCGACCACTACCGTGCTGCGCTTCTGCCGCAAAATGGAGTGTGATGGCTGGGCGGAGTTCCGCATCCGCGTCAAGCTGTGGCTGGCAGAACCCGCTGAACAGCCGGAAAATTTCGGTCTGAGCGACATCATGGGCTTTTTCCGCAGCATCGATAATGCGGAATTTGACGCGCAGATCGCCAGGGCGACCCGGCTGCTTGCCGAGGCCAGGCAGGTGATTTTTGTTGGCGCGGGCAGCTCCGGCACGCTGGGCAAGTATGGCGCACGTTTCTTTTCTAACATGGGAAAGCTGAGCAGCTATATTGACGACCCCTGGTATCCTATCAATCGCGACGGCTACCGCGATGCGGTGGCGGTGATCCTTTCGGTCTCCGGTGAAACGGCGGAGATCCTGCGCCTGGCCAGCCAGCTGAGCCAGCAGCACTGCCGCGTGATCAGCCTGACCCGCAGTGCACACTGTTCACTGGCCGGACTGTCGGATCTCAACCTCTCCTATCACATTCCACAGGACCGCCTGGCCGGACAGTACGATATCACCTCGCAAATTCCGGTGATGTATCTGCTGGAAACCCTCGGCCGTTCGCTGGCGTTGCGGGGATAAAAAAACAGGCTGTTTTTTTACGGTAACATGTCACTTTTCCCCACCGGTGTTATAGCGTGACAAGGCTTTTTGCTTTGCTACACTGCGGCAGACACCGGTTCTGAGCGCGACGCGACGTCGGGCAGCAAGGAGAAGAGACCATGAGCATGCAGCAGCAGTTTCCACAGGACTTTTTATGGGGCGGCGCGGTCGCCGCGCACCAGGTTGAGGGCGGTTGGGATCGCGGCGGTAAAGGCATCAGCATCGCCGATGTCCTCTCCGGCGGGGCACACGGCGTCGACCGGGTAATCACCGACGGCATCCAGCCCGGGTACCACTATCCTAATCACGAAGCGGTCGATTTTTATCACCGTTTTCGCGACGACATTGCGCTGTTTGCCGAAATGGGCTTCAAATGTTTTCGCACCTCAATCGCCTGGACGCGCATCTTTCCGAACGGCGATGAACAGGAACCTAACGAAGCCGGTCTGCAGTTCTACGATGAGATGTTCGATGAACTGTTAAAACACGGCATTGAGCCGGTGATTACCCTGTCGCATTTTGAAATGCCGTGGCACCTGGTAAAAGCCTATGGCGGCTGGGCCGATCGTCGGGTCGTTGACTGCTTTGTGCGCTTTAGCGAAGTGGTGATGACGCGCTATCGTCACAAAGTGAAATACTGGATGACGTTTAACGAGATCAATAACCAGCGCAACTGGAAGTATCCGCTGTTTGGCTACTGCTGTTCCGGGGTGGTATTTACCGAACACGAGAATCCGGAAAAAACCCTGTATCAGGTGCTGCACCACCAGTTTGTCGCCAGCGCGAAAGTGGTCAAGCTGGGGCGCACCATCAATCCGCAGTTCAACATTGGCTGCATGATCGCCATGGTGCCAATTTACCCCTTCTCCTGCCACCCGGACGACGTCATGGTCGCGCAGGAAGCGATGCGCCAGCGCTGGCTGTTCAGCGATGTACAGGTGCGCGGCTACTATCCCTCTTATATCGTGAATGAGTGGGCGCGCAAAGATATTGCCCCCACGATGCAGCCCGAGGATGCGCAGATCCTGCGCGAAGGCTGCACCGATTATATCGGCCTGAGCTATTACATGAGCAATGCCGTGCAGGCGCACGGTGACGGCGGCGGCAGTGCGCTGACCGGCTTTGAAGGCAGCGTTCCGAACCCGCACGTCAACGCCTCCGACTGGGGCTGGCAGATTGATCCGGTAGGGCTGCGCTATAGCCTGTCGGCGCTGTGGGAGCGCTATCAAAAGCCGCTGTTTGTTGTGGAAAATGGCTTTGGCGCCATCGATAAGCCGGCCGCCGACGGGACGATTCACGATGACTATCGGATAGCCTACCTGCAAGCGCACATTGCCGAAATGAAAAAGGCGGTTTGCGAGGATGGCGTGGCGCTGATGGGCTATACGCCGTGGGGCTGCCTGGACTGCGTCTCGTTTACCACCGGGCAGTACAGCAAACGCTACGGCTTTATCTACGTTGATAAACATGACGACGGCAGCGGCAGTATGGCCCGTGCGAAAAAGCAAAGTTTTTACTGGTATCAGCAGGTGATTGCCAGCAACGGTGAGACGCTGTAATCCCTGCGGGCGCGGCCTTCCACCGCCGCGCCCGCGCCGCGATCAGCGCCCGCCGGCCGCGTCGATCAGCGAGCCGGTGACGTAGGAAGCGCTATCGCTCAGCAGCCAGCCGATGATCTCCGCCACTTCTTCCGGCTGACCGCCACGCTGCATCGGTATCGACGCGGCCAGCCGGTCAACGCGGTGCGGCTCGCCCCCGTCCGCGTGCATCTCGGTGTAGATAAAGCCGGGGCGGACGCCGTTTACGCGGATCCCCTGCGCCGCCACCTCCAGTGACAGTCCCTGAGTGATCGCATCCATGGCCGCTTTCGAGGCGGCGTAATCAACGTACTCATTGGGTGCGCCCAGCCGGGCGGCGGCGGAGGAGACATTCACAATCGCGCCGCCTTTGCCGTGGGGCAGCGCCATGCGCTTCACCGCTTCGCGGCAGCACAGCAGGGTGCCGGTGACGTTGGTCGTCAGCACCCGGTTAATCCGTTCGGCGGTCAGTCCGGTCACCCGCGACTGGGTAAACAGTACCCCGGCGTTATTGACCAGCGCGGCCAGATGACCGTGCGCCTGATCGATACGCGCAAACATCGCCAGCACCTGCTGCTCATCGGCAATATCGGCTTGCACGCTAAACGCGCGCCCGCCCTCTTTTTCAATCTGAAATACCAGCGCCTCCGCGTCGTCAACGCGCTGGCGGTAGTTGACCACCACCCGGTATCCCTGACGCGCCAGTAGCAGCGATGTCGCGCGGCCAATACCGCGACTGCCGCCGGTCACCAGTGCAATATTCATCGCTCCCCTCCTAAAAAAAAGGCCGGGCAGCAGCGCCCGGCCTGTTAATGACTATAGCGCTCTCAGGCGTATTCGCTCATCGGCACGCAGGCACAGAACAGATTACGATCGCCGTAGACGTCGTCGAGACGCTTGACCGTTGGCCAGTATTTATTGTGATAGCCCGCCGGGAACGCCGCCAGTTCACGGCTGTAGGGGTGTGACCACTCCCCCATCAGCTCAGGCTGAATGTGTGGGGCGTTAACCAGCGGGTTATCGTCCGCCGGCCACTCCCCGGCGGCCACGCGATCGATCTCCATGCGGATGGCCAGCATGGCGTCGATGAAGCGATCCAGTTCGGCTTTGCTCTCCGACTCGGTCGGCTCGACCATCAGCGTGCCGGCTACCGGGAATGACATGGTCGGCGCGTGGAAACCGTAATCAATCAGGCGCTTGGCAATGTCCAGCTCACCGATCCCGGTCTGCTCTTTCAGCGGCCGGATATCGAGAATGCATTCGTGCGCCACGTGCCCCTCGCGACCGGTGTACAGAACCGGCCAGGCGCTGCCCAGACGTTTGGCAAGGTAGTTAGCATTCAGGATCGCCACCGAGCTGGCCTGCTTCAGCCCCTCGGCGCCCATCATGCGGATATACATCCAGCTGATTGGCAGGATCGAGGCGCTACCAAACGGCGCCGCCGACACCGCGCCCTGCTGCGTCAGTACGCCGTCGAGCTGCACCACGCTGTGGCCGGGAACAAAGGGCGCAAGGTGGGCTTTCACACCGATCGGTCCCATGCCCGGGCCGCCGCCGCCGTGTGGAATACAGAAGGTTTTATGTAGATTAAGGTGTGACACGTCCGCGCCGATGTAGCCCGGCGTGGTGATCCCCACCTGCGCATTCATGTTAGCGCCATCAAGGTAAACCTGACCGCCAAACTGGTGCACAATGTGGCATACCTCGCGGATGGTCTCTTCATAGACGCCGTGGGTCGACGGATAGGTGACCATGATGCAGGAGAGCGCCTCGCCCGCCTGCTGCGCTTTTTCACGCAGATCGTGCAGATCGATATTGCCCTGCCTGTCGCAGGCCACCACCACCACGCTCATCCCGGCCATCTGCGCCGACGCCGGGTTGGTGCCGTGCGCCGAAGAGGGGATCAGGCAGATATGCCGTGCGCCTTCATTGCGGCTTTCATGATAGCGGCGGATCGCCAGCAGCCCGGCATATTCGCCCTGCGCACCGGAATTCGGCTGCATACAGAGCGCATCGTAGCCGGTCAGCTGCACCAGCCACTGCGACAGCTGGCCAATCATTTGCACATAGCCACCGGCCTGCTCCACCGGACAGAAGGGGTGCAGCTCGGCGAATTCTGGCCAGGTGATCGGGATCATCTCCGCCGCGGCGTTCAGCTTCATCGTGCAGGATCCCAGCGGGATCATGGCCTGGTTCAGCGCCAGATCCTTTTTCTCCAGGCTGTGCATATAGCGCATCATCTCGGTTTCGCTGTGATAGCGGTTAAACACCGGATGGGTGAGAATTGGCGTGCGGCGCTGCATCGCCGCCGGGATCGCAGCGCTGTCCTGTGCCTGCGCATCCAGCGCAGCAATGTGTATTCCGTGGGCGTCACCCAGCAGAATGGCAAACAGCGTGTTCACATCGTCCCGGGTGGTGGTTTCGTCCAGCGTGATCCCCACCGCATTGCGTAAATCGCTCCGCAGATTGACGCCAAAGCTCAGCGCGCGCTCAATGATCGCCGCCTTGTCAACGACCTCCACGGTCAGGGTGTCGAACCAGTGATGATGGCGCAACCTGACGCCCCCCTGCTGCAGGCCAAGCGCCAGCAGTGTCGTCAGGCGGTGAATTCGATCGGCAATGCGCTTCAGCCCCACCGGCCCGTGGTAGACGGCATACAGGCTGGCGATATTCGCCAGCAGCACCTGCGAGGTGCAAATATTCGAGTTCGCCTTTTCACGGCGAATGTGCTGTTCGCGGGTCTGCATTGCCATGCGCAGCGCGGTGTTGCCGGCGGCATCGCGCGACACGCCAATAATACGTCCCGGCATGGCGCGTTTAAATTCGTCGCGGCTGGCGAAGAATGCCGCGTGCGGCCCGCCGTAGCCCATAGGTACGCCGAAGCGCTGGGCCGAGCCAAACACAATATCGGCGCCCTGCTGACCCGGGGCTGTCAGGCTAACCAGCGCCATCAGCTCAGCGGCCACGCTGATCACCACCTTCCGCTCGCGCAGCTCGTCGATCAGCGCGCGATAATCATGCACCTCGCCGCCGGTACCGACCTGCTGCAGCAGCACGCCGAACAGATCCTGATGATCGCGGGCTTTTTCCGCCTGATCCACCACGAGGGTGAAGCCGAAGGTCTCAGCGCGAGTGCGCACCACGTCCAGGGTTTGCGGATGGACGTCGGCGGCGACAAAAAAGGTATTGGCGTGTTTCAGCTTGCTGATGCGTTTGGCCATCGCCATCGCTTCGGCAGCGGCGGTGGCCTCATCCAGCAGCGAGGCCGACGCCACGTCGAGGCCGGTCAGATCGAGCGTCAACTGCTGAAAATTCAGCAGCGCTTCCAGCCGTCCCTGTGACACTTCCGGCTGATAAGGCGTATAAGCGGTATACCAGCCGGGATTTTCCAGCATATTGCGCAGAATCACCGGCGGCGTCAGCACCGCGCTGTAGCCCATGCCGATCCAGGATTTATAACGCTGGTTCTGACTGGCCATCGCTTTCAGTTCGGCCAGCGCCTGATGCTCGGTGCAGGCATCACCGACGGCGGGCGGGCCCGGCAGTTGAATATCGGTCGGCACGATGCGGCCAATCAGCGCCGCCAGCGACTCGGCGCCCACGGCCGCCAGCATCTGCTGCTGCTCATCGGCAGAAGGCCCAATATGGCGTTCAATAAAGGCGCCGGTATGTTCAAGCTGACTGAGGGTCTGGGTCATAGCGATACATCCTGGTTACGACAGAAAATTATTCGGCGATCAGCGCGCTGTAGGCGGCGGCATCCAGCAGCGCGGCGACTTCACTTTCATCACTGGCTTTGATCTTGTAGATCCAGCCGTCTGCGTAGGGGGCGCCATTGACGGTCTCCGGGCTTCCGTCCAGACCGGCGTTCACTTCGAGGATCTCACCGGAAATCGGGCTGTAGATGTCGGAGGCAGCCTTGACTGATTCAACCACCCCCACGGTGTCATTGGCGTTCACCTGCTCGCCCACCGCCGGCGTCACTTCGACAAACACCACATCGCCCAGCAGTTCCTGAGCGTGATGGGTGATGCCCACCACGTAGACGCCCTCGCCCTCGGCGCGGACCCATTCATGTTCGGCAGAATATTTCAGGCTGTTTGGTACATTGCTCATTACGGGTTCTCCAAAAAACATCAGCGGAATTACGCAACCGGCTTGCCGGCGCGAACAAACAGGGGGGCGGTGACGGCCACCGGCACTTCACGATGGCGGATCACCACGGTAGCGCTGTCGACGAGGGCCACCGGTACCCGGGCCAGCGCGATGCTGTAGCCCAGCGTCGGTGAGAAGGTGCCGCTGGTGATCGTCCCTTCCAGCAGGTTGCCCTGCGCATCGCTGCCGCGTACCGGCAGACCGCTGCGCAACACGCCTTTCTCTTTCATGACCAGCCCCACCAGCTTGTCGCCGACGGTGTGGCGCTGGCGCTCCAGCGCCTCACGGCCGATAAACTCGCGATCGGGCGGCGCCCAGGCAACCGTCCAGGCCATGTTAGCCGCCAGCGGCGAGACCTGCTCATCCATGTCCTGGCCATACAGGTTCATACCGGCCTCCAGCCGCAGCGTGTCGCGCGCGCCCAACCCGGCCGGTTGCACGCCCGCCGCCAGCAGCCGCTGCCAAAAATCCGCGGCGCACGCCGCGGGCAGCGCGATCTCATAGCCAGCCTCACCGGTATAGCCGGTAGTGGCGATAAACAGGTCGCCGGCCTGCACGCCGTAAAAAGGTTTCATCCCGTCAATAGCCTGACGCTGTGCCTCGCTGAGCAGCGTCTGTACTTTCGCCTGCGCCTGCGGCCCCTGCACGGCAATCAGCGCCAGATCGTCGCGCTCGCGCAGGGTGACGTCATACGCCTGCGCGTGGCGGGCGATCCACGCCAGATCCTTCTCGCGCGTGGCCGAGTTGACCACCAGGCGAAAGCTATCTTCAGCGAGAAAATAGACAATCAGATCGTCAATGACGCCGCCCGATGCGTTGAGCATCGCGGTGTAGAGCGCTCTGCCGGGCTGGGTCAGTTTGGCCACGTCGTTGGCCAGCAGATAACGCAAAAACTCACGGGTGCGCACGCCCTGCAGATCCACGATGGTCATGTGCGAAACGTCAAACATGCCGGCATCGCTGCGCACCGCGTGATGTTCGTCCAGCTGCGAGCCGTAGTGCAGCGGCATCATCCAGCCGTGGAAGTCAACCATGCGGGCACCACAGGCCTGGTGCTGAGCAAACAAAGGGGTCTGCTGGGTCATTGGGGTCCTCTCGGGAGTCAAGTCAGCCTGCACGAATGGTCGCAAAACAGCGCGACGCAAACGATACCATGCCGGCAAAGTTATCACCTTCAGCGGGGATTAACCATAAGCTAAATGAGGGTGAACCGTTTCGGTGCACGAAAAAAGAGATCGCAGTGTGCAGCATTTTGAGCTGGAAAAATGCGGCACATGCCACACAAAATCAGACCTGTTCGGTAAAACACCGATGTGATGGGCAGTCAGCCATTTTTATCACCGCTTTTTTTCATCCCACCCGCGCCTTTTCAGATAATAAAAAGTAATTCGAACGCGGAATAGAATTAGAATTTTTCAAACGATGCGCCATATTGGTGCAGCGCGCAGGGCGGCCCCTTTTTTGACGCGACTCACAGCTTTGCGCTCGCCGTCTGGCCTTTGACGACCCAGCAGGTAAAGTTAACTCATCCGACCACTGACTGTTCAGGCTGCTATGGCGACCACAACCTCCGTTTTTTCTCCCCTTGATTTGGGTTTCACCCAGCTGAAAAATCGCTTTCTGATGGGATCGATGCATACCGGGCTGGAAGAGCATCCGGACGGTGCCGCCCGGCTGGCGGCGTTTTACGCCGAGCGGGCCGCCGCCGGAGTGGCCCTGATCGTGACCGGTGGGATTGCCCCCTGCGCCAGCGGCGTGGTCAGCGCCGGCGCGTCCGTGCTGGACAGCGAGAGCCAGCTGGCGCATCACCAGCAGATTACCGCCGCGGTCCACACCGCCGGCGGTAAAATTGCCCTGCAAATTCTGCACGCAGGGCGCTATAGCTATCAGCCGGATCTGGTCGCACCGTCCGCGCTGCAGGCACCCATCAATCCCTTTCTGCCCCATGCCCTGCGCGAGGAGGAGATTAACGCGCTGATCGCCGACTTTGCCCGCTGCGCGCGGCTGGCACAGCAGGCGGGCTACGACGGCGTCGAGATCATGGGATCCGAGGGGTATCTGATTAATCAATTTCTGGTCGCGCGAACCAATCAGCGCAGCGACGGCTGGGGGGGAAGCGTGGCGGCGCGGCAGCGCTTTGCCATCGCCATTATGCAAGCGGTACGTGCGGCGGTGGGTCAGGATTTTATTGTTATTTTTCGTCTGTCGATGATCGATCTGGTGGAAGACGGCAGCACCCTGCAGGAGACCATCAGCCTGGCCCAGGCCATTGAGGCGGCGGGTGCCACCCTGATCAACACCGGCATTGGCTGGCACGAAGCGCGTATCCCTACCATTGCCACCTCAGTACCGCGCGCCGCCTTCGGTTGGGTAACCCGGGCGCTGCGTCCACATCTGCGCATTCCGCTGATTGCCACCAACCGCATCAACCATCCCGATGTGGCTCAGGCGCTGCTGGATGAGGGCGCGGCCGATATGGTATCGATGGCGCGTCCGTTCCTGGCCGATGCGGCTTTTGTTGCCAAAGCCGCCGCCGGCAAGGCGGCGGCGATCAATACCTGTATCGGCTGCAATCAGGCCTGCCTTGATCAGGTATTTGTCGGCAAGATAACCTCCTGCCTCGTTAATCCCCGCGCCTGTCGGGAGACGCTGATGCCGCTGCTGCCGGCGCGCCGGCCCGTGCGGCTGGCGGTCGTCGGTGCCGGCCCGGCCGGGCTGGCCTGCGCGCTCACCGCCGCGCAGCGCGGCCATCAGGTGACGCTGTTCGACGCCGCCGCAGAGATTGGCGGCCAGTTCAACCTGGCCAAAACCGTTCCCGGCAAAGAGGAGTTCGCCGAAACCCTGCGCTATTTCCGTTATCAGCTCGATGCCTCGGGCGTCAGCCTGCGGCTGGGCGAGCGGGTGAACGCGCCGGCGCTGCTCGACTTTGACGAGGTGGTGCTGGCAACCGGCATTGTTCCGCGCACGCCGGCGATCCCCGGTCTCGATCACCCTTCGGTGATGAGCTATCTCGAGGTGTTGCGCGACCGGCGGCCGGTCGGCCAGCGGGTAGCGATCATCGGCGCCGGCGGCATTGGGTTTGATGTGGCAGAGTTTCTCAGCCAGAACGGCCCGTCGGCGAGTGAGGATATTGCGGCGTTTTGCGCCGAATGGGGGATCGACACCAGCCTGCAGCAGCGCGGCGGCCTGACCCGACCGGCGCCGGTGCCTTCGGCACGGCAAATCTGGCTGCTGCAGCGCAAAGCGGGCAAGCCCGGCGCCGGGCTGGGGAAAACCACCGGCTGGATCCATCGCGCCAGCCTGCAGATGCGCGGCGTGACACTGTGGGGCAGCATACAGTATCAGCACATTGACGATGCCGGTTTGCATCTGCTGCGCGACGGCGAGCCGCTGACGCTGGCGGTGGATAATGTGATTATCTGCGCCGGACAGGAGCCCCAGCGGGCGCTGGCCGCGCCGCTGCGGGACGCCGGCAAGCCGGTCCACGTGATCGGCGGCGCCGACGTGGCGCTGGAGCTGGATGCGCGCCGCGCGATTGCGCAGGGAACCGCGCTGGCGCTGGCGCTGGAGGGACCAGCCGCCTAGCGCAGCTTGACCGCGCGCAGCACCATGAACTTGGGGTTGGTGGCAACGGTCGTGCAGTTGCCAAACAGCTTTTTCAGCTGGCGATAATAGTCGAGGTGGCGGTTGGCCACCACGCGCAACTCGCCGCCCTGCTGCAGGCAGCGGCGCGCGTCGCGGAACATCTGCCAGGCGATGTGATCGGTGACCGCGTGCTGCTGGTGAAAGGGCGGATTACAGAGCACCGCCTGCGCCCGGTCCGGCGCAAAGCCGGCCAGCGCGTTATTCACGGTAAAGGTTGTGCGCGGCAGCGCCTGCGGCAGATTTTCCACCACATTGCGGTGGCTGGAGGCGATGGCCATGTAGGACTCATCAACAAACTGCAGCGTGGCGTCCGGGTTCAACGCCAGTGCCTGCAGGCCAATCACCCCGTTGCCGCAGCCTAGATCAATGATCTCACCGCGCAGCCCCTGCGGCAGATGCTGCAGAAAAAAGCGCGCGCCGATATCGAGGCCGCCGCGGGAAAACACGTTGGCGTGGTTGTGCAGCGTCCAGCCCTGCTCCTCGAGCGGCCACGTCAGCGTCTCCGGCCGTTCGGCCAGCGGTGGCAGCGTGGCGATGCTGAACACCAGCCGGGCTTTCTTCTGCGCCAGCGAGGTGCGGGTTTCTCCCAGAATCTGCTCAAACAGCTGCAGCGTAGAGCGGTGAATATCACGCGCCTTGGCACCGGCTATGATCACCGTTTCCGGCGTCACGATCGTCCGCAGGGCGCGCAGCTGATGTTCAAGCAGCGCCAGCGTTTTCGGGATTTTGATCAGCACGCAGGCCGGCGCCGACGGCAGCGGGGCCAGGCTATCCAGTAGCGTCACCGCACTGTCGTCAAGGCCGTTACGCTGCAGGTTTTGCCGGGTCGCCTGTTGGGCTATCCATGAGTCGCTGACGCTCCACACCTCCCGCGGCGCCAGCGCGCAGGCCAGCGCGCCGAAGGCATCGTTCAGCACCAGCACTGGCCCCTGCGTCGGCAGCGGCTGCGCCAGCAGGTATTCATCCGCGGCATCCCAGGCCTGCAGCGAACCCGCCTGCCCCTCGCGATGAGGAAAGCGGTGTAGCGTCAGGGTCCGGTTGCTCAGTTCAAGTTGGCTCATGGGATCTCCGTGGTAAGATGAGCAGCCCGCAAAACGGGCGCGCAGTATACTGGTTTTTGTTTACGGAGTCCTGATGTCCTCACTGATTTACCTGCAAGGCTATCCCGAGACGCTGCTGGAACAGGTGCGATCGCTGATTGCCCAGCGGCGGCTGGGCGACGTGCTGGCCAGCCGCTACCCGGATCGCCACAGCATTACCAGCGACAGCGCCCTCTGGGAGTACGTCACCGGGTTAAAACAGCGCTGGCTGCGCAACGCGCCGCCCATCAATAAAGTCGCCTATGACAGTAAAATCCGGGTGATGAAGCACGCACTGGGGCTGCATACCGCCGTCTCGCGGGTGCAGGGCGGCAAACTGAAAGCCAAGGCGGAAATCCGCGTCGCCACGCTGTTTAAGCAGGCGCCGGAGCCCTTCCTGAAAATGATCGTGGTGCACGAGCTCGCGCACCTCAAGGAGAAGGATCACAACAAGGCGTTTTACCAGCTGTGCTGTCATATGGAGCCGCACTATCACCAGCTGGAATTTGACACCCGCCTGTGGCTGACCCAGCGGGCGTTAGCCGGCCAGGGCGAAGGCTAATCCGCGCTCAGCGCCGCAGTAAGCGCCTGGAAAAACAGCGCGCTCTCCAGCGGCTGGCGATCCGCCGCCGGTTCTGCCTGCGGCCAGGTTGACCACTGAACCATCACCACCTTCGCCTGACGGTCAATGGCGATGACCTGGCCGTAAATGCCCAGCGCCCACAGCGCGCTCGTCCCGCGCTGCTCACTGGCGGAATCCCCATGCCAGGTGGCCGGTACGCGATTATTCCACCACTGGTAACCGTAGCGCCCCTCCGGGTAGTCCGCCGACACCGATCCCTGCGCGTGGCTCCAGCGAGTGGCATCGTCAAGCCAGTGCGGCGGCAAGGTTTCGCGGCCATCCGCCAGTTGTCCACCATCAAGAATATACTGGCCAAACCGCCCCCAGTCGCGCAGGGTGGCGTTGAATCCATGCCCGCCCATATCGTGAACGCCCGGCTGATAAGCGTGCCAGATACCGTCGCGCGCCATGCCATAAGGCTGCCAAATCGTTTGCTGCAGCCAGCGCGCCAGCGGCTGGCCGGTCGCGCGCTCCAGTATGTCACCCAGCAGCCACGCGCCGCCGGTGTTGTAAGACCAGCGCTGCCCCGGCGCCACGCCCGGCAGGCGCCGCACATTGCGCACCAGCTGGCGCACGCAGGCGTAAGCATCGGGCCGCGTTTCACACTGGGTCAGCGCGGCAAAATCTCCGTGCGGATCGGTATAGTCTTCATTCCAGGCCACCCCAGAAGTATGCGTGATCAGCTGCTTCAGCGTCACCCCGTCCCACGCGGTGCCGATAAAATCCGGCTCGTAGCGGGTGATCGGATCGTCAAGCGAGGCGATCTTCCCCTGCTTCAGGGCAATGCCCACCAGCGTCGATACCACCGATTTGCCTACCGAACGCGATGTCCATAGCGTGGTCGCGGTATTGCCGTGCAGGTAGCGCTCCAGCACAATTTTACCGTCGTGCAGAATCAGCATTCCCTGCACATTCTGCGCGCGCAGATAGTCATCAAGATGACGGATTTTGCCCCGCCAGTGATAGCGGATATCAGGCAGTGGCGCTGCCGCCGGAGGCAGCGCTTTCACCACGCTGCCGTGGCTGAAGCGATCGCCGGGATATTGCCGGTAATCATTACGGAACCCGATCAGCTGCTGGGACGGCGACCATGACAGCAGACTGCCTGTCGGCGGCAGATGCCGATCGCAAGGCTGCGGGGCCTGCATCAGGCCATCCACCCGGCACGCGTCAGCGTCCGCCAGCGCGCTGGCACACCCTGACGACAGGAAAAACAGCAGTGCGTAAACGCAACGTTTTTTCATCATCGGCTCCTTGATTCGTTTATCCGTGACGTCCGCCGCGCGTCATCGCGCGGCCTGCCTTGCTTATACGCGTTCGCTCGCCCGCCGGAACGCCGAATCGTGCGTATCTCCCCCGCCACGCGCCAGGAATTTCCGGCGCCGCCTGTAGGAAATTGACTACACTCAGCATTATTCCGTTGAGACGCGAAGCGCGCCTGCTTACACTGGATTTTTCTTATCGCGGCTGCCCGGAGGTGACTGTGCGCCGATTTATCGTGGTCGATGATCATCCGATTGCCCGTATGGCGATCCGGCTGCTGCTGGAGAAGCAGGGATACCAGGTGGTGGCGGAAACCGACGACGGTGCTGAGGTCCTGCCGCTGGTGCAGCAGCATGCGCCGGATCTGTTAGTGATTGATATTGATATTCCGACCCTGAACGGCATCGAGGTGATTGAGCAGCTGCGCAAGTCCATGTTTACCCTGCCGATCATTGTGATGAGCGGCAAAAATCCCGATTACTATGCCCTGCAAAGCGCCCGCTACGGCGCCAATGGCTTTATCAGTAAGAAAAATAACCTCGATAATCTGCTGAACGCAGTCAACACCGTCTGCGCCGGCTACGGCTATTTCCCGCTGCGCATTAATGACACCCGGCTGCTGGAGCCGAATGCCGATGACAGTCAGCGCATCCAGACCCTGTCAACGCGGGAGTTTCAGGTTTTGCAATATCTGGCCGAGGGCCAGGAAGTGATGAGCATCGCCAACAAAATGAAGATCAGCAACAAAACCGTCAGCACCTATAAGTCACGGCTGATGGAGAAGCTGGGGCTGAAAACCCGTAAAGACCTGCTGGATTTCACCCGCCGTAATCAGGTGTCCTGATGCGCATCTGGCTATGGCTGCTGCTGATACTGCTTTGCGCTCCCGCGTGGGCAGTCTCCCCTGGCGGACAGCCGTTGCAGCTGCCGACAGCGTCACCGCTGCCGCCGGTCAACGTCGATCTGCCGGATGCGGACTGGCGCTGGCTGGGCAAAAAGCGTGAGCTGACCATTGGCCTCGCCGGACGGAGAATGAGCCCGCCGATGGTGCAAATTGCCACCGACGAGACCCTGCGTGGCATCCTGCCCGATATGCTTCAGCTGATGGCCCGCAGCCTCGGCCTGACCGTGCGATTTAGTGACTACGTTGACGACGCCGCAGCGGAGGCGGCGCTGCGCCGCGGCGAGATAGATGCCCTGCTGGTTCCCCCGGGCGCCCGTTCTGATCTTCGCGGCCTCACTGCCTCGGCCGATCTGTTTGCGGCTGAGCCGGTAATGGTATCGCCGGAACGTCAGGCTTTTCTCCCCAGCGTCCGCCCCGAACGCCTGGCGGTGGTAGACGGTATTCTGCCAATAGCGCAGCTGCGGGCGCGGTATCCTGACCACAAGCTGCGCGTTTATGAGACGACGCTGGCGGCGTTAAGCTCGGTGGCGTTGGGAGAGAATGATGCGGCCATCGGCAATCTGCTGGAAAACAACTATCTGATTGAGCGCCACTTTACCAATCTGCTGCAGCTGGATACGGTGCTGAATGCGCCCACGCCAGGTTACCGCCTGATGCTACGCGAAGAGGCGATGCCGCTCAGGGAGATCCTTAACGCCCTGCTGGAGCAACTGCCCGCCAGCACGCGGGAGCTACTGTTGCGCCACTGGGATCAGGGCGCCATATCTCAGTTCATCCAGGCGCCGCTGCTGTTCACTCCCGCCGAACAGGCGTGGCTGGCGGAGCATCCGGACATTACCGTGCTGGTGACCCAGTTTAATGCTCCGTTTATGCTGTTTGACGATCGCCAACATTTTTACGGCATTACCGCCGAGGTGCTGAACCTGATCCATCTCAAGACCGGCCTGCGCTTTCGCACGGAAAATGAGGATGACGTTGAAGCGCTGCCGCGGCGTCTGCAGGAGCCGGGCACGGCGATGGTTGGCGCGATTATCTGGAGCCAGAGCCGGGCCAGCCAGCTGCTGCTGACCCAGCCGTTTATGTTTTCGCCGAATGTGCTGGTCACCGCCAGCGGGGCGCCGGCGTTCAACTGGACGCCGGGCAGCCGCATCGCCGTGCCGGCCGGCCACGGAGCGATAGCCTGGATCCGCGCCCACCACCCTGCGATGGTGATTCGCGAAGTGGGAACCTCCAGCGTGGCGATGCAGATGGTGGCGGAGGGAGAAGCGGATGCAGCGGTCAATACGCTGATCAGCGCCGACTACATGATCGGCCGCTATTTCGCTAACCAACTGCGGGTTAACACGCTGTTGCCGATGCCGCAGGCCGGCATCTCGCTCGGCATCAGGCGCGATGCGCCGGAGCTGTACAGCATTGTCAATAAGGTGCTGACGCTGGTCCCTCCCAAGCTCTATAACGATATGATCGCCCGCTGGCAGGGAACCCCCGATGCCCAGCTGCGAACCTGGTCGGTCTATCGCCTGCAGTTCTATCTGGTGGCGCTGAGCGCCGGGCTGCTGATTCTCGGCGCCCTGTTCTGGGGCATCACGCTGCGCCAGCGCGTGGCCCGCAAGCAGCAGGCGGAGGCGCGCCTGCGCGCCGAACTCAATTTTCGCGATCGGTTGATTAACGGTCCGCCGCGGCCGGTGTACGTGGTGGATAATCAGGGCCTGATCACTCATCAGAATCAGGCCTTTACCGCCGTGTTTTCGCCCCAGCAGCAGCCACTGCTGGCGCTGCCGCTGTATGATAGCCGCCACCCCCTCAGCCAGATTTATGCCGTGCTGAAGGACGGCGCGCCCAGTGCCGAGCTGGCGGCGGATCGCGTGCAGGAGCAGGAGTTTACTCTGCTGACCGCGGACGGCGAACGGCAAATCCGCCACTGGCTGACCGCGTTTAACGAGTCGGCCGACGGTGAGCGCGGCTGGATTTGCGGCTGGCAGGACGTTACGGAGTACCTGCAGCTGTTGGATGAGCTCTCACAGGCGAAAGAGAGCGCCGAACTGGCTAATCGCGGTAAGAGCCATTTTCTTGCCACCATGAGCCATGAAATCCGCACCCCGCTGTCGGCGATCATTGGCCTGCTGGACCTGAATGTTAACCAGATGCCCGCCCCGGATCGCGACACGCTGCGGGTGGCCTGGGACGCTTCGCGAGCGCTGATGGGGCTGATTGGCGATATCCTCGATATGTCAAAAATTGAATCTGGCAAGCTGGAGCTGCAGCCGGCGTGGATCGCCGTCAGCGCGCTGATGCCGCCGGTGATCCGGGTGTTTGACGGGCTGGCGCGGCAAAAAGCGCTGCAGCTGACGGCGGATTTGCAGCAGCCCGCGCCGCTGGCGCTCTATGCCGATCCCCTGCGTCTGCGTCAGGTTCTTACCAACTTAATCAGCAACGCCATCAAATTTACCGACAGCGGTACCGTGCAGGTGCAGCTGAGCGCCGTGCGTGTTGACGATCAGCACGCTGAGCTGCTGCTCAGCGTGCAGGACAGCGGCAAAGGGATCGATCCCGCCAGCCAGTCGCGGATTCTGCAACCGTTTGAGCAACTGGCTGACGATCGCCTGCAGGGCAGCGGACTCGGGCTGGCCATCTGCGTAGAGCTGGTCGAGATGATGCAGGGCACGCTGACGCTCGACAGCCAGCCCAACGTCGGCACCCACATTCGCGTGCGGCTGACGCTACCGTGTCGGGCGGAGGAGGCGGTCCCTCCGGCCGCGGTCGCGGCGGCGCCGGTCGAACGCCACCTGCACAGCCTGCGCGTCCTGGTGGTGGATGACAGTGCCGCCAATCGGCTGCTGCTGACGCGCCAGCTGAGCGTCCTTGGTCATCAGGTGAGCGAAGCGGAAAACGGCGACGTCGCGCTGCAGCAGTGGCGGACGGCGCCGGCCAGGGTCGTGATCACCGATATCAATATGCCGGTGATGGGCGGACTCGCGCTGTGTCAGCATCTGCGCCAGCAGCCGACTCCACCGGTGGTGATCGGCCTGACGGCCAACGCCCAGCTCTCCGAGCGCGAGCGCTGCCTCGCGGCCGGAATGGATGAGTGCCTGTTTCGTCCGCTGGAGCTGGATCAGCTGCGGCAGACCCTCGAGCGCCTGGTGCCCCGCGACGAGGCGACGAAGCCCACCCCCCTGCCGCTGGCGGCGTGGATTGACCTGCCGGCCCTGTCGCTGTTTTTACCCGACGATCCGCAGAGCATTGCGGCCTTTTTACACGCGGCCATCGCCGAGGGGGAACGCGATCTACAGCGCGCCGGGGAGCAGCTGAGCCATGAGGATCGCCCCGGGCTGGCCGCTACGCTGCACCGCATGAACGGCACGCTGCAGGTGCTGCGCATCGCGCCGCTCTCTGACGCGCTGACCGCGCTGGAAACGCAGCTCAGTGAGGGGCAGCCTCTGTCGCAGCTGCGTCCGGGGCTGACCACGCTGGGCGAACAGTTTGCCCAGCTGCGGGATGCGGTGGTCGCCTGGCAGCCGCTGGCTCAGTAGCTAAATAAAGGCTTCGGCCTGCTGAATCAGGCTGGTTTTGGTTAGCGCGCCGAGATACTTGCGCTCCTGCGGATTATTTAACACCGGCAATCGCTCAAGGGTGACCGCGGCAAAGGCATTCCAGCCTTCGCGGATAGTCTGCTGCTGATACACGCAGGGAAACTGGCTGTCGGTAACCAGCGCCACCGGCGAATCAAGCGTCAGGCGCTGCTCCAGAATCTGTCGCGAGATGTCGTGCATCGACGCCGCGCCGAGAAAAGTGCCTTGCGCATCGATCACATAAACAAAGCGTTCGCGCTTCAGTGAACAGACCGCCAGCGCGTTGCCCACCGTTTCATCCGGCTGCAGGGCCGCGCCGGAGACAATAAACTGCCCAATCACGCCGTTGTCAAAATCGAACTTCGCCTCTGAGCGGCTAAAATGGCCGCTGACAACCGGATAGGCGCTGGTGGCCTGCAGGCGATACATGGTCATGGCCGCCAGCGCGCTGGCGAGCATCACCGGAAACAGCAGCGAACTGTTCAGGGTCATTTCCAGCACCATCAGCATCGCCATTAGCGGTGCCTGGCTGACCGCCGCCAGCACCGCGCCCATGCCCACCGCCGCGTACAGCAGCACGTCACCGGCCGGCAACCCCAGCCGCACGACAAGGGTCGCACAGAGCACGCCGAGCAGCGCGCCTATCAGCAGCGCCGGCGTAAACAGGCCGCCCACCGCACCGGACCCCACCGACACCGCCGTGGCCACCATCTTCAGTATTAGCAGCAGGATAACCGTCGCCAGCAGCAGGCGCCCGGCCATGATAGCCACTATCACCTCATAGCCGTTGCCCAGAATGTCGGTGCTGGCTATGGCCAGAATCCCCACCAGCGCGCCCCCCACTCCGAGGCGCAGCGGCAGCGCCGCGATCCGGCCGAACAGCCGTTTGCTGCGAGCAATCAGCCAAATCATCAACCAGCCCAGCAGGCCGGCCGCCAGGCCAATCACCAACGACAGGCCGATGCCGGTCGCCGTCAGCGCAAAGTTGCCCGCGGCCAGCGGATAGAGTGCCGAACGAAAGCCCAGTAACCACATGCAGAGCACCCCGCTGCCGGCGGCAATAATCAGCGGGATCAGGCGCTGCATGGCCGAAATGCCGAAGGCGATTTCGGCAACAAAGATAGCCGACGCCAGCGGCGCATGGTAGACCGAGGCCAGACCGGCAGCGGCAGCCATCGCCACGATATCGCTGTTCCTGAGCGGCAGCCGGCGAAAGCAGAAGCGCCCCATCAGGCTGCCTGCCAGCGCCGACAGCTGGACCATCGGCCCCTCTTTCCCGATCGAAGCGCCGCTGCTGATGCTGGCCAGCGAGGAGAGGGCGCGAAACAGTGAAGTTTTGGTCGGTACGGCGTCCAGCCGGGCGTTGATCACCTCCAGATAATCGGTCTTTATCGTCTGGCGGCGCTCGAGATCGGTTGCGTAGCGCAAAAACCAGCCGGCGACTACGCCGCCCAGCCCGACAATCAGCGGCCAGGCATACCAAGGGTAGTGGGCTATCCCCCGGGTGATATCCGGTTCGGAAGCAAACAGCAGCGCGTTACTGCGTTCCAGCACAAAGCGAAAAAGCAGCGTCACCAGCGAGGCCACGATCCCGACCGGGATGGCCACCAGCACGCTGGTCCAGTTAAGTGCGTGTTTACTGCCCGCCTGCATCGGCCTCTCCCCGCTGTTGAGCTGTCAGCCCGATCCTGTAAGAGCGGAACGCGAATTGCAACCCGTTATCGTCGATGACCGGAATTGTGTAAATATTTCTAAATATGTCAGCGCATCCCTTGCATCACACAGGCAGCTACTCTACCTTTAGTCCAGCAAAGGGGAGTAACTTTTCGTCAGCGAATCGTCATTACGGCAGCCACAGGCGCCCGGTTCCTGAGCCATTCCGGTCACGAATGGTAAGTGAGACCTTGCCGGAAGGCAGGGTTTGCTTATCCCCCATAAGCGGCTAATGTCTTCTGATGTTGGCCGTTTTTTTTGCGAACAGGAAAATAGACATGAATACTGTGGGTACCCCTCTACTGTGGGGCGGCTTTGCCGCCATTGTCGTGGTAATGCTGGCCATCGATTTGCTGCTGCAGGGACGACGCGGCGCACAGGCGATGTCGATGAAACAGGCGGCGGGCTGGTCACTGCTGTGGGTATCGCTGGCGCTGCTGTTTAATGCGGCATTCTGGTGGTATCTCGATGATGTCTCCGGCCGCGAAGTGGCCAATACCCAGGCGCTGGCCTTCCTGACGGGCTATTTGATTGAAAAAGCGCTGGCGGTGGACAACGTGTTTGTCTGGCTGATGCTGTTCAGCTATTTTGCCGTGCCGGCCACGATGCAGCGCCGCGTGCTGATCTACGGCGTACTGGGCGCTATCGTACTGCGTACTATTATGATTTTTGCCGGCAGCTGGCTGGTGTCGCAGTTTAGCTGGATCCTCTATCTGTTTGGTGCCTTCCTGCTAATTACCGGGATCAAAATGGCGCTGGCGAAAGAGGACGGTGCCGCCATCGGCGATAAGCCGCTGGTGCGCTGGTTACGCAGCAAAATGCGCATGACCGATACCATTGAGAGCGAACACTTCTTCGTCCGTAAAAATGGCCTGCTCTACGCCACGCCGCTGCTGCTGGTGTTGATCATGGTTGAGATCAGCGACGTGATTTTTGCCGTCGACAGCATCCCGGCGATTTTCGCCGTCACCACCGACCCCTTTATCGTGCTGACGTCTAACCTGTTCGCCATTCTGGGCCTGCGCGCCATGTACTTCCTGCTGGCCGGCGTTGCCGAGCGTTTCTCTATGCTGAAGTACGGGCTGGCGGTGATTCTGGTGTTTATCGGCGTCAAGATGCTGATCGTGGATATTTACCACATCCCGGTGGCGGTGTCGCTGGGCGTGGTTGGCGGTATTCTCACCGTCACGCTGCTGATTAACAGCTGGGTCAATCATCAGCGCGATCGCACCGGACACTGATCCGCAGCGGGTGCCGACTGGCGCCTGTGCGTCATGCTGCAATACTGTTAAAAAAAAGTGATAAAAATTGATCGGCGATGAAAATCGCCGATTTTTCGCTTTTCCCGCCGACACATTTCCTTATACTCCCCGCTGCAAACGCTTACGCAGATGCGATACGCCCCCGTTCCGGGCCGTCGCCTGCGGCTCCTGATAATGACAATAGATGGATATCCTCATGGAAAAACAAGGTTCGGGTCTCTTGCGCCGGCTGGTACAGGGCAGTCTGGTGAAACAAATTCTGATCGGGCTGGTCGCCGGCATATTGCTGGCGGCAGTGTCGACCCCGACCGCCGAGGCGGTTGGACTGCTGGGCACGCTGTTCGTCAGCGCGCTGAAAGCCGTGGCCCCCCTGCTGGTACTGGTGCTGGTGATTGCTTCGATTGCCAACCATCGCCACGGCCAGAAAACGTCGCTGCGCCCGATTGTGTTCCTGTATCTGTTTAGCACCCTGTTTGCCGCCGCGATAGCGGTGGTCGGCAGCCACCTCTACCCGCAGCTGCTGACCTTGAGCACGGCGCAGACCGATATCACCCCGCCCTCCGGGATTCTGGAGGTGCTGCGCGGCCTGCTGATGAGTATGGTAGCGAACCCGATCGACGCGCTGATGCACGCCAATTACATTGGCATCCTGGTGTGGGCTATCGGCCTCGGACTGGCCTTCCGCCACAGCAGCGCCTCCACCCGCCAGCTGCTGAACGATGCCTCTGATGCGGTGACCTGGATGGTGAAACTGGTTATCCGCTGCGCGCCGCTGGGTATCTTTGGTCTGGTCGCCGCCATGCTGGCCACCGCCGGCTTTGGCGCGCTGTGGAGCTATGCGCATCTGCTGGCGCTGCTGATTGGCTGCATGCTGTTTATGGCGCTGATTGCCAACCCGGCACTGGTGTGGTGGAAAATCCGCCGCAATCCCTACCCGCTGGTGTTTACCTGCCTGCGTGAGAGCGGCGTAACCGCCTTCTTTACCCGCAGCTCGGCGGCCAATATCCCGGTGAATATGGCGCTGGCGAAGAAGCTGAATCTGGACGAGGATACTTACTCCGTATCGATTCCGCTGGGGGCCACCATCAGCATGGCCGGTGCCTCTATCACCATCACCGTGCTGACGCTGGCGGCGGTGAATACGCTGGGGATCAGCATTGATATTCCGACCGCGATCCTGCTGAGCCTGGTGGCGACGCTCTGCGCCTGCGGCGCCTCCGGCGTGGCCGGCGGCTCGCTGCTGCTTATACCGGTGGCCTGTAACATGTTTGGGATCCCGAATGATATTGCGATGCAGGTGGTCGCCGTGGGCTTTATCATTGGTGTGCTGCAAGACTCGGCCGAGACCGCGCTGAACTCCTCAACGGATATTCTGTTTACCGCCGCCGCCTGCATGGCGGATGAGCAGCGTGCGGAACAGCGCATCTGACCCTGGTGCCACGGAATATTTTCCGCTTCGGGCAGGTGCTCTCCTGCCCGCTGGCGGCCAGATGCGCCGCCCCCTTCTATAATTATGTCAGACTGTGTAAAACCGCTTTCACCGCGGCGCGCCTCAAGGTAAAACAGCCCGGCATGGCCACATTTTCCCTGTCTCATTGCGGTGAATTTTGTTACAGTTGTAACCCTTTTTTACCCTGTGCGGCGGCGCGAGTCCCCTCTCAGACGCTGTGCGTTTTCAGGGGTCACCCCTGGCATATTCAGTAGACAATGGCAGCGGCTCCAATCGTCTCACTCCCCGCTGCGGCCATTTTCTCCGGCGCGTCCCTGATAAGGCGTGATGACTTTGGCTGTTAGGATGACTTGATGGATATCTTAAAAGAGTTGGTGAATGCGCTCTGGCATCAGGATTTTGAAACCCTCGCCGATCCCTCTCTGGTCTGGGCGATCTACTTCGTGCTGTTCATGATTCTGTTTCTGGAAAATGGCCTGCTGCCCGCCGCGTTTCTGCCCGGAGACAGCCTGCTGATTCTGGTCGGCGTGCTGATTGCAAAAGGCACGATGAACTTTCCACTGACTCTGCTGATCCTGACCACCGCCGCCAGCCTCGGCGCCTGGGTCAGTTATATACAGGGCAAGTGGCTGGGAAATACGCGAACGGTGCAAAACTGGCTGTCCCACCTGCCGGCACAGTACCACCAGCGTGCGCATCAGCTGTTTCACCGCCACGGCCTCTCCGCGCTGCTGGTAGGCCGCTTTCTGGCCTTTGTACGTACGCTGCTGCCCACCATTGCCGGGCTTTCCGGACTGAATAACGCCCGCTTTCAGTTTTTCAACTGGATGAGCGGTTTCCTGTGGGTGCTGATCCTCACCGTCCTCGGTTTTGCGCTGGGGAAAACCCCACTGTTTCGTAAGTATGAAGATGAGCTGATGTTCTGTCTGATGATGCTGCCGCTGGTGCTGCTGGTCGTCGGCCTGGTTGGCTCACTGTATGTGCTGTGGCGTAAAAAACGCAGCGTCAGCGCAGGAAAAGGATAATCCTGATGCGGATAAAGGGCCTGCCCCGATTTCTTCCCTGGCTGCTGTGCGGCGTACTGATGCTGCTGGCGGCGACCTTTCTGCCGGCGCTGTTTCGTGACGAAACGGCGCTGCAAATCCGCGCCGCTCATCAGGGGCTGTCACTGCCCGATGGGTTTTTCGTTTATCAGCGCCTCAGCGCGCAGGGGATCCGCATCAAAAGCATTACGCCAGGCAGCGATGCGCTGCTGGTGACGCTGGAGTCGCAGGATCAGCGTGCGGCGGCCGTCTCGGCCCTGTACAAGGTGCTGCCGCCGGGCTTTATCGTCGCTCAGGTCGACGCGCAAACCCCGGCGCCGGAGCCGAATTCCACTGCGGGAAAGCTGATATAGGGGCGGCGTCATCGCCTCCCTGACCCGCTCAGGGCTTTGAGCTTTACCCCGATCCTGTCTATAGTGAATGTGATGCGCCTGATGAGCCCATCACATTTTTTTTGGAAATTACCGCGCTACGCTCGCGCAACCAGGAAGGATCATCCATGACGTTACGACCCGTTCTTACCCTACTGCTGCTGGCCTTCGCCGGCACCACTTACGCTGCCAATCCGCTTTGCCAACAGAAAGAGCAGGCCATCCAGCAGCAAATTGAGTACGCTAAACAGCACGATAACGCCCGTCGGATCACCGGCCTTGAGCGTGCGCTCAGCGAAGTGCGCGGCCACTGTACCGATGCGGAGCTGAAAGCCGCCCACGCCAGTAAAGTGGCGGAGCATCAGGAGAAGGTGAGCGAACGGGAAGCGGATCTGCGGGAAGCGCAGGCGAGCGGTGACAGCAAGAAAATCGCCAAACGCGAGAAAAAATTAGCGGAAGCTCGTGAAGAACTGGCTACGCTTAAAGCTCAGCCATACTGAAATGGTTTTGTTCAACACTAAAAGGAAGTCACCATGTCTAAAGATACGACATCTGAAAATTTGCGCGCCGAGTTGAAAAATCTTGCCGATACTCTGGAAGAAGTGCTGAGCACCTCCACGGATAAGTCCCGTTCAGAGCTGGATAAACTGCGCGCCAAAGCGCAAAGCACCCTGAGCGAAACTCGCGCCCGCCTGGGGGAATCCGGCGAGCGCCTGGCGCAGCATACCCGCGAAGCGGCCGACCGCGCCGACGAGTACGTGCGTGAAAACCCCTGGACCGGGATTGGCATCGGCGCCGCCGTAGGCGTGGTGCTGGGCGTTCTGCTGGCGCGTCGCTAACCTATGGCGGGACGCGAAAACCAGCAGGGCCCGGCTAAAGGGGTCGTCCAGGTTGGGCAGCGCATCGTCACCACGCTGGTGAAAATGGTGGAGACGCGTCTGCGGCTGATCGTCGTAGAACTGGAGGAGGAAAAAGCCAATCTCCTGCAGATGCTGATGATGGTCGGGCTGACGATGCTGTTCACCGCCTTCGGGCTGATGAGCCTGATGGTGCTGATCATCTGGGCAGTGGATGTGCAGTATCGCCTGATGGCGATTGGCATCACCACCGGCGTGCTGTTTGCCCTCGCGCTGTTTTTTGGGCTGTGGGCACTGCGTAAAAGTCGGAAATCCACGCTGCTGAGCGCCACGCGTAAAGAGCTGGAGACCGATCGCCACCTGCTGGAGGACGAATCGTGAGCCGGCGCAAGCGCGAGGTGCGTAAAGCGCGCCTGCTCAGCCAGATCCGGCAGCAGCGGCTCGATCTGAGCGCGGCACGGCGCGACTGGTTTGCGGTTACCGGCCGCTACGATCACGGCTTTATGACCCTGCTGAACCTGCGCCGGTGGATCACCGTCGGCAGCGGGCTGATGGCAATCTGGTCTGTGCGTCACCCGCGCGGGTTGTTCCGCTGGGCGCGACGCGGCGTCGGCCTGTGGAGCACCTGGCGACTGGTGCGAAATCGTCTACGTTAACGTCCGCGACGGGGCAATACCCATCCGCCCCGTCCACATTTCAAAATCCTTGAACAACTTCAACAAGAGTTCTCGCTTACAACCCACGCTTACTCTGTTTATTATCAGTGACACACCAACGCACCGTGCGATTATCACGCTACGCGACTGAAATCAGCGGCGCATTCTTCCCTGTAGTGCCTTTAGCGTAGTCTGGAGCTGATAATGAAAAAAATCGACGATGTGGGTTTTCTGATTGCCCGTATTCTGATGCCAATCCTGTTCATCGTGGCCGGCTGGGGTAAAATTACCGGCTACGCCGGAACAGAGCAATATATGGCCGCAATGGGCGTGCCGGGCTTCTTCCTGCCGCTGACCATTCTGCTGGAATTTGGCGGCGGCCTGGCGATTCTGGTCGGCTTCCTGACCCGCACCACCGCACTGTTCATCGCCGGCTTTACCCTGCTGACCGCGTTTATTTTCCACCACAACGTTGCGGTGGATCCCAACGCACTGATGTTTATGAAAAATCTTACCATCGCCGGCGGTTTCCTGCTGCTGGGTATTACCGGCCCCGGCGCCTACAGTCTGGATCGCGCCCTCGGTAAAAAATGGTAACCGGCAGCAGCTATACTGTAACGGGCGGCGCACTGGCCGCCCGTTTTTTTTACAGGAGGAGCGATGGGACAGCTGATTGACGGTGTCTGGCACGACAGCGGGTATGATGCCCTCGCCACCGGCGGGCGCTTCACCCGCCGCGCATCGGCCTGGCGCCACTGGGTCACTCAGGACGGGCGCGCCGGGCCGACCGGCGAGGCCGGCTTTAAGGCGGAGAAAGACCGCTACCATCTGTATGTATCGCTGGCCTGCCCGTGGGCGCACCGGACGCTGCTTATGCGCAAACTGAAGGGGCTGGAGGATCACATCGGCATATCCGTGGTGCATCCGCTGATGCTGGAAAACGGCTGGACCTTTGACGACGACTTCCCGGCCGCCACCGGCGATGTGCTGTATCAAAATGATTTTCTGTATCAGCTCTATCTGCATGCCGACCCGCACTACAGCGGTCGGGTGACCGTGCCGGTATTGTGGGACAAGGAGCGGCACACGCTGGTGAGTAATGAATCGGCGGATATCCTGCGGATGCTGAACAGCGCCTTTGACGCCGTCGGCGCGAAAGCCGGCGACTACTCCCCTGCGGCGCGACTGCCAGCGATTGATGAGATCAACGACTGGGTTTATCACACGGTCAATAACGGCGTTTACCAGGCGGGTTTTGCCACCTGTCAGGCGGCCTACGACGAGGCGGTCGACGCGCTGTTTGTTTCGTTGGATCGGCTGGATACCCTGCTCGGCCAGCAGCGCTATCTGACCGGTGCCCAACTTACCGAGGCGGACCTGCGGCTGTGGACCACGCTGGTGCGGTTTGATCCGGTGTACGTCAGCCATTTCAAATGCGATCGCTACCGGCTCAGCGACTATCCCAATCTGAGCGGTTTTCTGCGCGATCTGTGGCAGACCCCGGGACTGGCGGAGACGGTCAATATGTCACACATTCGCCACCACTACTTCCGTAGCCATACTCACATCAACCCCACCGGCATTATTCCGATCGGACCGGCAATTGACTGGGATAGACCACACGATCGCGACGCGCGCTTTTGCTGATCGCGGCGCCGCGGCGGGCAGCCGCGGCGACAAAGTGCAAAGACCTTGATCTGGCGCAAGTGAAGAGCGCCGCTCCGGCCTGAGAATGGACGCGTTGACCCGTGCAATCAGGAGGGAGTGATGACAGGTAAACTACCGTTTTTCGTACTGGGGGTTATCGCGCTGGGCTATCTGGCGTATGTTGCCCATCTCTATATCGATACCCTGCGGCTGTTTCACCTTATCTGAGCCCGTGGGGCGGTTTATTCAGCAACCGCGGAATCTCCCGCAGACACCAGGCCTTGGCTTCGCCCATGCTGTCGCGTCGCCAGGCCATAATGATATCCACTTCGCGGGTGTATTCCGCACTCACCACCCGCAGCCGCCCTTCGGCAATATCCTGCTCCACCAGCGGTAACGGCATGCTGGCCACGCCCAGCCCGGCCAGCAGCGCTCGCCGTTTGTCATCCATCGAGCTCACCGTCAGCCGCGGCTGTTTATCCAGCAGCTGTACCGTCAGCACCGGGCGCTCACGGGCAGTATCGGCCACCGCAATACCGCGGTATTTGACCCGCGTTCCCTCGGCAAAGGGTTCCGGCTCCTGGTGAATCGGATGATCGGCCGACGCCACGTAGACGCTCACCAGCGTGTAGAGCTTGCGGGTATTGATCTCCGATGAGGCCCGAAAATGCATATCCGGAGCAATCACAATGTCGGCCCGCCCCTGCTCCAGCCGTTCCCACGCACCGGCCAGCACTTCGGTCAGCAGCGAGATTTGCGTATGGGCCTTCTCCGCCAGCCGGGTGACCAGTGGAAACAGCGACTCCGTCGGCACCAGCGCCTCGTTAACCAGCGTAACGTGGGTCTCCCAGCCGCGCGCCAGCGCCTCGGCATCGGTCGTCAGCTTATCCGCCGCCTCCAGCAGGACTCGCCCGCGCTCCAGCAGCATCCGCCCGACGTTGGTGAATTTAGTCCGGTGGCCAGAGCGGTCAAACAGCACCACGTCAAGCTCCTCTTCCAGCTTCTGCATGGTGTAGCTCAGCGCCGACGGCACGCGGCCCAACTCTTCCGCCGCCGCGGCGAAACTGCCGCGGCGATCGATAGCGTCCATCACGCGCAGGGCTTCCAGCGTTAGGGCCCGATCTTTTGCCATAGCCACCGTACTCCTTCAGGATTTTTGAATATTCCCCGCAGATTAACTGGCTAACAATCCGGCGTCCAGCGTCTTACCATGGCTGGTCAGTCAGGGCAGGACAAACGGGCAGCGCCTGCCGGGAGGAATTGATGATCACAACCCGCACAGCGAGCAGCTGCGGCCACGCCGATTATGGCTGGCTACAGGCGCGCTACAGCTTTTCATTTGGTCACTATTTTGATGCCGCGCTCATGGGCTTCGGCGCCCTGCGAGCCCTGAATCAGGAGGTGCTGGCCCCCGGCGCCATGCTGCAGCCGCGCCCGTGGCCGCGGGTAGACGTGCTCAATCTGGTGCTGCAGGGCGACATGGCCGTCCGCGACAGTCAGGGGCATTACCACACCGCCCGCGCCGGCGATGCGCTGCTGCTGGCTGCACATCCCGGGATCAGCTACAGTGAGCATAATCTGTCCGCCAGCCAGCCGCTGACCCGGCTGCAGCTCTGGCTGGATGCCTGCCCGATGCGGGAAAATCCGGGAGCGCAGCACCTGCGCCTGCCCGCCGGCCCGGGCAGCACGCTGATCGCGTCGCCAGAGGGCAGCGACACGCGTTTGCAGCTGCGAAACGCGATTCACATTTCCCACCTGCAGCTGGCCGCCGGCGAACAGCAGTCGCTGCCGCTGAGCGGCTCCCACGCCTATCTGCAATCGATTTACGGCAGCCTGCGCGTCGTGGCCGCCAGCGAACAGACCGCCCGCCTGCAGTGCGGCGACGCGGCTTTTTTGCGGGACGAAGCGCGGGTGATCCTCCGCGCGGAGACCCCGATGCGCGCGCTGCTGATTGATTTACCCTGAAATGAGGCCGGCGTGCGCCGGGCAACGTCATGCACAGGAGATAGCACCCGAGGCGAAGCGTCACGGTTGCGCCTTACGACCAGGCGTGGCCGATTTAGCGCAGATCGTGAGCGAATACCGAAGCAGGCTGCCGCAATGGGTATGGCAACTCACCACGTTGGCAGCGCTGTTCCAGGCCCGTCATCGCAATCCTGCCGGAGGTGCGCGATATCACCTTGCTGGACGCCAGTGACGCTCACGGCCAGCGCGCGGCGCGCGGTAAGGCACGCAGTGCGGATCGCCGCGGCGTCATCACGCGCGACGATCCGCGGCGTCACCACCGGCGTGCGTTTGCCGCCGGAGACGCCGGGATCGCCCACCGCCTCGCTTTTCGCGATCATTCCAGGGATCACCCCGCCATTGCCGCAGTCTACGCGGCATTTATGCGCGCCGCGGCCGCCCGACGCCGCCGCGACTCTCATTCTGTCAGGCTCTGAGCGCCCCGTTAACTCAATACCCTCTGCAGCCGGCCCTGACTGACCTGTCGTGGCCCTACCGCTCCCGGATAGATTTGTCCTGCAACCGCGCTGATGTTACAACAGGGTTTCCTTCCTTAATGGAATAGCAGATGTCAATCAGACTGGCCCATCCGGATGAAGCCGAAGCCTGCTGGCGGATCCGCAACCAGGCGATCCGCAGCGGCTGCGCCACCCACTATAGTCCGGCGATCATTACGGCCTGGACGCCGGAGGCCATGCCCGCCAGCTTTCCCGCCGTGCTGACCGCCCACCCTTTTTTCGTCGCCGACGCCGGGGCGGGCTACCCCGTTGCCACCGGATTTCTTGACGCTGACGCGGGCCGCGTGGAGGCGCTGTTTACGCTGCCGGCCTGGGCCGGCCGCGGCTACGGCAGCGCGATTCTGGCGGCGATTCAGCGCGGAATGCCCCGACTGACCCTGAGCGCCACGCCAAATGCCGTCTCCTTCTACCGGCACCACGGTTTTATCCTGCTGCGGGAATCTGTTCACCACTCCGCGCTGGCCGGGGCGGATCTGCGCTGTTTTCATATGCAGCGTGACCTGTAGCAGCTTCCTGACCAGCGTGGCCACCGCGCCGCCGCTTTCTGAAAGGCTTCAGCTATCAAATCTAAGGGTGATAACGTCTATCTCCGCTGCCCGGGCGGTTTTACTCTAGGGAGAATTTTTGCAGAGGGAGTAAAATGATGAGCACGTCAGATAACACCGAACGCGGCGGCGGCGCCGGGAAGTGCCCGTTTCATCAGGGCGGCCGCGATCCCAGCGCCGGTGCCGGCACCGGCAACCGCGACTGGTGGCCAACACAGCTGCGCACCGACCTTCTCAATCAACATTCCAACCGATCCAATCCGCTCGGCGAAGCATTCGACTATCGTCAGGCCTTTAGCCAGCTGGATTATGCTGCGCTGAAGGGCGATCTGAAGGCGCTGCTTACCGACTCGCAGCCCTGGTGGCCCGCGGACTGGGGCAACTATGCCGGGCTGTTTATTCGCCTCGCCTGGCACAGTGCGGGCACTTACCGTTCTGCCGACGGGCGCGGCGGTGCCGGACGCGGCCAGCAGCGCTTTTCGCCGCTGAACGCCTGGCCGGATAACGTCAGTCTGGACAAAGCGCGGCGGCTGCTGTGGCCAATTAAGCAGAAATATGGCCAGGCGATCTCCTGGGCCGATCTCTACGTGCTGGCGGGCAACGTGGCGCTGGAAAACGCCGGCTTCCGCACCTTTGGCTTTGGCGCCGGGCGCGAAGACGTCTGGGAGCCCGACCTGGACGTTAACTGGGGGGATGAGCAGACATGGCTGGCGCACCGCCACCCCGAATCGCTGGCCAACGGCGCGCTGGGCGCGACGGAAATGGGGCTGATCTACGTTAACCCTGAAGGCCCTGAGCACAGCGGCGACCCGCGCTCCGCCGCCGCCGCGATTCGCGCCACGTTTGGCAATATGGGCATGAACGACGAAGAGACGGTCGCGCTGATTGCCGGTGGCCACACCCTGGGGAAAACCCACGGCGCGGCGGCAGCCAGCTACGTCGGTGACGATCCGGAAGCCGCGCCGCTGGAGGCGCAGGGCTTTGGCTGGGCCAGCCGCTACGGCAGCGGCACGGGCGCCGATGCAATCACCTCCGGACTGGAAGTGATCTGGAGCCAGACGCCAACCCAGTGGAGCAACTACTTTTTCGAGAACCTGTTCAACTATGAGTGGGTGCAGACCCGCAGCCCGGCTGGTGCTATCCAGTTTGAAGCGGTCGACGCGCCGGCATCCATCCCGGATCCGTTTGATGCCAATAAAAAGCGCAAGCCGACGATGCTGGTTACCGATCTGACGCTGCGCTTTGATCCCGAATTCGAACAGATCTCCCGCCGCTTCCTGAACGATCCGCAGGCGTTCAATGAAGCCTTTGCCCGCGCCTGGTTCAAGCTGACCCACCGCGACATGGGGCCAAAATCGCGCTACCTCGGACCGGAAGTCCCGCAGGAAGATCTGATTTGGCAGGATCCGTTACCCGCGGCGAATGACCACCCCGACGACGCGGATATCGCCCGCCTGAAAGTGGAGATTGCGCAGTGCGGGCTGAGCGTTAGCCAGCTGGTGTCGGTCGCCTGGGCATCGGCATCCACATTCCGCGGCGGCGATAAGCGCGGGGGAGCCAACGGCGGTCGGCTGGCGCTGGCGCCGCAGCGCGACTGGGCGGTTAATGCCCGGGCGACGGCGGCGCTGCCTACGCTGGAAGCTATCCAGCAGCGTAACCCGCGCGTCTCGCTGGCGGACATTCTCGTGCTGGCCGGCGGCGTCGGTATTGAGCTGGCGGCACAGCAGGCCGGCGTAATGCTGACCGTCCCCTTCACGCCGGGCCGGGTGGATGCCAAACAGGCAGACACCGATGAGGCACTGTTTGAACTGCTGAAGCCGGTGGCCGACGGATTTCGCAACTACCGCGCGGCGCCTGGGCGCGCCAGCACCGAAGCGTTGCTGATCGACAAGGCGCAGCAGCTCACCCTCACCGCGCCGGAAATGACGGTGCTGATCGGTGGCCTGCGCGTGCTGGGCGTGAATGCCGATGACGGCGCAGAAGGGGTACTGACCGATCGCCCGGGCGTGCTGAGCAGCGATTTCTTCGTAAATCTGCTGGACATGCGTACCGCCTGGCACGCCAGCGACGACACCTCAGAACACTTTGAGGGACGGGATCGTCAAAGCGGTGAGCCGCGCTGGACCGCCTCCCGCGCCGATCTGGTCTTTGGCTCCAATGCCGTGCTGCGCGCCCTGGCAGAGGTCTATGCCAGCCGTGACGGACAGCAGAAATTCATCACGGATTTTGTCGCCGCCTGGGTGAAAGTGATGAACCTCGATCGTTTCGATCTGCGCTGATCGCTGCCCGCATTGTCCAGCGGCTCCCCGATGGGAGCCGTTTTTTTTCTTCTTCTGCCGCCCGCGGTGATGCCGATCACACAATCCGCTACGGACAGGCGTCAAGTGTGGCGCATCACACACTCTGTACTGTAACCGGTTGCAGTAAATTGAAACCGGTTACAGAGTGCAGGATAACTGGCGTGATACGACGGAGAAGGGATGACGATGAACACGGTAAGAGATTATTCACGGTTGGCGGCCGACATTCTCAGCGAGGTGGGTGGTCAGGAAAACCTGGTGAATTTTTCACGCTGCGCTACCCGGCTGCGGCTGGTGCTGAAAACCCTGCCCCCGGACGCGGAAGCGCGGGTGAAAGCCCTGACCGGGGTGATCACCGTGGTGATCGGCGGCGGCCAGTTTCAGGTGGTGATCGGTACCCACGTTGCCGACGTGTATGACGCCTTCGCCGGGCTGGTGGACAGCAGCACACTGCATGACGGGCCGGAAAAAAAACGCTGGCTGGATGCGGTGATTGCCACCATGTCGGCGGTGTTCGCGCCGATCATTTACATACTGGCCGCCGCCGGGATCCTGCAGGGACTGCTGATTCTGCTGCGGCTGTTCTGGCCGACGCTCTCCGCCAGCAGTACCGTCGCGGTGCTGAATTTTATTTCCTGGACGCCGTTCGCCTTTCTGCCGGTATTTATTGCTGTTACCGCGGCGAAGCACTTTAAATGTAATCCATTTATCGCGCTGTTCTGCTGCTGCGCGCTGATCAACCCGGAATGGGCGGTGCTGGCCGGTCAAATTGCTAACGGCGCGCGCCTGACCTTCCTGCATCTGCCGCTGGCGGAAACGGTGTATACCTCCTCAGTGCTGCCGCCGCTGTTTCTGGTCTGGCTGCTCGCCTGGCTGGAACGCGGCGTCAGCCGCCGCCTGCCGGAAGTGGTCTCGCCGCTGTTCACTCCGCTGATCTGCGCGGTGGTGATGGTGCCGCTGACCCTGCTGCTGATTGGGCCGCTGACCTCCGGCCTGGCCACCACCGTCGCCGCCGGTTATAACAGCCTGTTCGCCGCCGCGCCGCCGCTGGCCGCCGCCGTGATTGGCGGTTTCTGGCAAATCCTGGTTATCTTTGGCGTCCACTGGGGCATCACGCCGGTGATCATTGCCAACTTCGATCTTTACGGCCGCGACTCTTTTCAGGCTTTTCAAACCATGGCGGTAATGGGGCAAATGGCCGCCGCCTTCGCCTGCGCCTGGCGCACGCGGCAGAAGCGTTTTCGCACCGTGGCGCTCTCTGCCGGCATCACCGGCATCTTTGGCATCACCGAGCCGGCCATTTACGGCGTCACGCTGCGGTTAAAAAAACCCTTTATCTGCGGCTGCATCGGCGCCGCGGCGGGAGCGGTGGTCGCCAGCCTGTTTGGCAGCTATTACTACGCTTATGCCGGCCTGCCGGGTTTGCTGACCGTGGTTAACGCCATCAGCCCGGAGAACCCCGCCTCCTTTATGGGTGAAATCAGCGGCGCGGCGGTCACCGTGGTGCTTACTTTTGCGCTGGTATGGCTGGTCGCATTTAAGGAACCGCAGCTGAACGATGAGCCCGCCGCCGCGCTCCCGTCGGCCCCCTCAACCACTCCGCCCCCCTCCGCTACGCCGGCCGCCGGCCCGGCGCTGAGCCTGAACAGCCCACTAAGCGGGCGGCTGATGCCGCTGACGCAGGTTCAGGACCCGGCCTTTGCCAGCGGCGCGCTGGGAGAGGGGGTGGCGATTCTGCCCGATGACGGGGAGGTGGTCGCCCCCTGCGACGCGGAGGTTGCCTCGGTGATCGACACCGGCCACGCCGTGGGCCTGCTGTGCGATAACGGCGCGGAGCTGCTGATCCACGTCGGTCTGGACACGGTGAAACTACAGGGGCAATTTTTCACCCCGCAGGTCAGCATCGGCGAGCGGGTTCGGGCGGGGCAACCACTGATACGCTTCGATCGCGAGCAGGTACTGGCGGCAGGCTACGATATCACCACGCCGTTCCTTATCGTGAACAGTGACGATTTTACCGTGCGACCGCTGCAGGCGGAGGGACCGGTTCACGTAGGAATGCCGGTACTCTCACTGGCGCCGCTCTGCTAGAGTACAAGGCTACCGCGGGCCGTCGTGGTCGCAATCGGTAACAGTGAAGGAGTCAATATGGTCACCATGCTGGACGTGGCGCGCAGCGCTGGCGTCTCCAAAGCCACGGTATCGCGGGTACTGAACGGGCGCAACGTGGTGGCCGATGCGGTCCGGGAGCGGGTACTGCAGGCCATCGCGGAAACGGGCTATCGCCCCAACCTGCTGGCGCGCCAGATGGCGACGCAAAAAACCAGCCTGATCGGTTTGGTGATGAGCAGCGAACTGTATGACGGCCCGTGGTTCGCCTCCATGATGTCCGGCGCCGCCACGCGGATCAATCAGTCGCAGCATCAGCTGATCTTTGCCGACAGTAAATACAGCGCGGACGAGGAGCGCGAAGCGATCGATTATCTGCTGCGCATGCGCTGTGCCGGGGTGGTTATCTACCCCGAATATCTGTCGGTTGATGAGCTGGACCGGCTGGCGGCGTCTTCGCCGGTTCCGGTCTGCGTACTCAATCGCCGCCTGCCGCGCCACCCGGCAAACAGCGTCTGGATCGATCACGCCCACGCGGGTCAGGCGATGATGGCCTATCTGCTCGAGCAGGGACATCGACAGATTGCTTTTATCGCCGGTAAGGCCCACTCGTGGAGCAACGGCTTTCGCGAAGCGGCCTGGCGCCGCGCACTGGTTCAGCACGGCGTGGATCCCGATGCGCGGCGGGCGCAGGGTGACTGGACGATGGACAGCGGCTACCGCGCAATGCAGCAGTTGCTGGCCGAGCCGACGCCGTTTAGCGCTGTGCTGGCGGCCAATGATGATATGGCCGCCGGGGCGCTGCGCGCGCTGGCGGAGGCCGGGCTGCAGGTACCCGCAGATCTGTCCGTGGCCGGATTTGATGATGCCAAAATGGGGCGCTATCTCACCCCGGCGCTGACCACGCTGCACGTTCCGGTCGTGGAAATGGTCGAACAGGCCATCGCCCAGCTGCTGGGCGAAGCGGAAGCAGGACAGGCGGCGCTGCGCGGCGCGCTGGTTGTGCGCGAGTCCGTGGGTCCCCCCGGGCGCGGGGGTCATCCGAGCGCGCACCGTTAGCCGCCCGGAAAGCAATAACCCCGCCGTGGCGGGGTTATCAGAAGAAGGTGAAGCTGACCGATAAGCCGGGTTCTGTCGTGGACAGTCATTCATCTAGGCCAGCAATCGCTCACTGGCTCAAGCAGCCTACCCGGGTTCAGTACGGGCCGTACCTGATGAACCCCTATTTGGCCTTGCTCCGGGTGGAGTTTACCGTGCCGCGGACTGTTACCAGCCGCGCGGTGCGCTCTTACCGCACCCTTTCACCCTTACCTGATCCCGCTTGCGCGGGCCATCGGCGGTTTGCTCTCTGTTGCACTGGTCGTGGGTTTCCCCCCCAGGCGTTACCTGGCACCCTGCCCTGTGGAGCCCGGACTTTCCTCCCCTCCGCCCGTCTCCCCCAAGAGGGACGACGACGAAGCGGCGACTGTCTGGTCAGCTTCGGCGCGGAGTATAGAGGGTTTAGCCGCCGCTGTCACCCTCAGGCGGAGGCAAAACGTTTTTGCGCGCCACGACCGCCTGATTCACCCGCTTCAAAACGCTGCCCGCGCCGGCGCTGTCGGGATATACGCCGGCGCCGGTGGCCGGCGTGCCTGTCAGCAGAGTGAAAAGCCATGCCGGGCCCTCCCCCCTCTCCGCTGGAGAGCGCGTGGATGAGGAGGAACAGCCCCTTTTACACCAGCACGACATCAACCCCGTTTTTCCGTAATCCTTCCAGACTCTCGGCGGGAATGCCTTCGTCGACAATAATCATATCAATCCTCTGTGTATCAATGATTTTGTGCAGGCTTGAGCAGTTAAATTTGCTGGCGTCAGTCACGACAATGATGCGCTCTGCCACTTCGCACATTTTGCGATTCAAACGGGCTTCATCTTCGTTGTGCGTGCTTACCCCCCGGTCGAGATCGATGGCATCGACGCCCAGAAACAGCAGATCAAAATGGTAATTCTGTAGCGACCGTTCCGCCTGTTCTCCGTAGAAGGATTGCGACTGGCGACGCAAATGCCCGCCGGTCATCAGCAATTCCACCCCTTCCGCTTCCAGTAAGGCATTTGCCACATTCATCCCGTTGGTCATCGCAATCACGTCCGCGTGCTGGCGCAGCATTCGGGCGATTTCAAACGTCGTGGTGCCGGAGTCCAGAATAATACGGTGGCCGGGCTTGACCAGCGCGGCGGCGGCCTGCGCGATTTTGCGCTTTATCGCCGTATTCAGCGAACTTTTATCCTCGACGGAAGGCTCTACGCCCGGCATATTCCCTTCGCACAGCAATGCCCCGCCGTAAGCACGAACGGCAATCCCCTGCTTCTCAAGAAAGGCCAAGTCGTTGCGGATGGTCACCGTCGATACGCCGTACCGATGAGACAGATCGTTGACCTGCACGCTTCCCTGCGCCCGCAGCCGCTGGATGATCTGCTCTCGCCTCTCACTGGTACCGGTGATGCGCTTCTCCGCAGAGGGATCGATGCCGCTCATACGCACTCCTTGATAAGTCTGCTTTCGTTTCATTTCGTTTTGACTATTAAGGGCTTTCCTTTACGGGAATGCAAGCCCTGTATGATGACTCTGCACAAGCTGACACGGTGCTGAAACCTTTCATGACATTCCTTTTGTGAAACAGATCGGAAATCCATCATCTTTCGTTTCATTTTTAAACCATCCTGGCGCAGGATAATATGAAATAAAACGAAAGATATATTCCATCATCATCCCATACGGAGAGGAAAGTGAAACATCTGACAGACATGGTGGACCAGCATAAACGCGGGCATTCAAACGGAATTTATGCCGTCTGTTCCGCCCATCCGCTGGTACTGGAAGCGGCAATTCGTCACGCACATGCGCAGCGGTCACCGCTGCTGGTCGAGGCCACCTCCAACCAGGTGGATCAGTTTGGCGGCTATACCGGCATGACGCCTGCAGATTTTCACAGGTTTGTCTGCCAGCTGGCGGCGTCTTTGGGTTTTCCAGCGTCACAACTGATCTTCGGCGGCGATCATCTGGGCCCTAACCGCTGGCAACATTTACCGGCGGAACAGGCGATGGCCCATGCCGACGCGCTGATAACAAGCTACGTGTCTGCCGGCTTCAAAAAGATTCACCTCGACTGCAGCATGTCCTGCAAGGGCGACCCGGTGCCGCTGACCGACGCCATCGTCGCCGGGCGCGCGGCGCGCCTGGCAAGGATTGCCGAGGCAACCTGTCGCGAACAATGGGGCGTCGCCGATCTGGTCTACGTTATCGGCACCGAAGTACCGGTGCCCGGTGGCGCACACGACGCGCTCATCGAGCTTGCGGTCACCGCGCCAGACGCGGCTCGCGCAACGCTTGAAGCGCATCGTTATGCACTGGCACAAGAAGGCCTGAACGCTATCTGGCCGCGCATCATTGGCCTGGTGGTTCAGCCTGGCGTAGAGTTCGACCACGCGCACGTCTGCGACTACCAGCCACACAAGGCTGTCGCGCTGAAAGAGACGATCGCAGGGTACGAGACGCTGGTATTCGAAGCGCACTCTACCGATTACCAGACGCCGCAGGCGCTGCGCCAGCTGGTGAACGATCACTTCGCTATCTTAAAAGTCGGCCCGGCTCTGACCTTTGCCCTGCGCGAAGCGTTGTTCTCACTGGCCGCCATTGAAGAGGAGCTGCTGCCGGCGAAAGCCAGCTCTGGTCTGCGTCACGTACTGGAGGACGTGATGCGCGATCGCCCGGAATACTGGCAAAGCCACTACCGCGGCGACGGCAATGCTCAACGGCTGGCCCGCGGCTACAGCTACTCCGATCGCGTACGCTATTACTGGCCGGACAGCCAGATTGATGATGCCTGTGAACGACTGGTGCGTAATCTGGCAAACGATCCCATTCCACTGCCGCTGATCAGCCAGTATCTGCCGATGCAATACAGCAACGTTCGCGCGGGCGCGCTTAAGCCCACTCCGCGGGAACTCATCATTGACCATATTCAGGACATACTCCGGCAGTACCATACCGCCTGCGCAGGCGTAACGACTCAGCGCGCCTAATTAAAATGAGGAAAACACTATGCCAAACATTGTCTTATGCCGCATTGATGAGCGCCTGATCCATGGTCAGGTCGGGGTGCAGTGGGTGGGATTTGCGGGGGCAAACCTGGTGCTGGTGGCGAATGATGCGGTGGCGGAAAATCCGGTTCAACAACACCTGATGGAAATGGTGCTGGCGGAGGGGATCGCCGTGCGCTTCTGGTCGCTGCAAAAAGTGATCGACAACATTCACCGCGCCGCCGACCGCCAGAAAATTCTGCTGGTCTGCCAATCTCCCGCCGATTTTGTAACGCTGGTCGCCGGCGGAGTCCCCATTTCCCGCATTAACGTCGGAAATATGCACTATGCCAGTGGCAAACGGCACATTGCCAAAACGGTCTCTGTCGACGCGGACGATATCACGGCGTTCAACCGCCTGAAAGCCGCCGGAGTGGAATGCTTTATTCAGGGCGTGCCCACCGAGACGGCTTTAGATCTCTTTAAACGGCTTTGAGGGATGCACAATGGAAATCAGCCTGTTGCAAGCATTCGCCCTGGGGCTTCTCGCCCTAATCGCGGGCCTGGATATGTTTAACGGTTTAACACACCTGCACCGTCCCGTGGTACTTGGGCCGCTGGTTGGCCTGATTCTGGGCGATCTGCATACCGGAATACTGACGGGGGGTACGTTAGAGCTGGTCTGGATGGGGCTGGCACCGCTGGCAGGAGCGCAGCCGCCAAACGTGATTATCGGTACGGTTGTCGGCACCGCATTCGCCATCCGTACGGGTGTGAAGCCAGAGGTGGCGGTTGGCGTCGCCGTGCCGTTTGCCGTGGCGGTTCAGATGGGGATCACCTTCCTGTTCTCGGTGATGTCCGGGGTGATGTCCCGCTGCGACCGCATGGCGGCGAATGCCGATACACGCGGCATCGAACGGATTAACTATCTGGCCCTGCTGGCGCTGGGCCTCTTCTACTTCCTGTGTGCTTTTCTGCCGATTTACTTTGGGGCGGAGCATGCGAAAGCCGCCATGGATGTTCTGCCGAAGCGCCTGATAGACGGCCTCGGCGTTGCGGGCGGCATCATGCCAGCCATTGGCTTCGCCGTGCTGCTGAAGATCATGATGAAAAACGTCTACATCCCTTATTTCATCATCGGCTTTGTCGCGGCGGCCTGGCTCACACTCCCGGTGCTGGCGATAGCGGCGGCGGCGCTGGCCATGGCGCTGATCGACCTGATGCGTCAATCACCTGAAGCGACGGCGCCCGCCGCCCACAAGGAGGAATTTGAAGATGGCATCTAATCAACCCACGCTGCCTGACATAGCGGAACATGAAGCGACGCTGCTCACCGGCGTGAATGCAAACGTTTATGAAGACCAGACCACTGGCGCAGCGCTGACGAAAAGAGACATTAACCGCATCGCCTGGCGCTCCATGCTGCTGCAAGCCTCGTTCAACTACGAACGCATGCAGGCCTCTGGCTGGCTGTATGGGCTGCTACCCGCGTTGAAAAAGATCCACACCAACAAGCGGGACCTGGCGCGCGCCATGACAGGTCATATGGGTTTCTTTAATACCCATCCGTTCCTGGTCACCTTTGTCATCGGCATCATCCTGGCGATGGAGCGCTCCAAGCAGGATGTTAACAGCATTCAGAGCACGAAGATTGCCGTCGGTGCCCCACTCGGCGGTATCGGTGACGCCATGTTCTGGCTGACCCTGCTGCCCATCTGCGGCGGCATTGGCGCCAGCCTGGCGCTACAGGGATCCATACTCGGTGCCGTGGTCTTTATCGTGCTGTTTAACGTGGTGCACCTCGGCCTGCGCTTTGGTCTGGCCCACTACGCCTACCGAATGGGCGTTGCGGCCATTCCGCTGATTAAGGCCAACACCAAAAAGGTCGGCCATGCGGCCTCCGTCGTTGGGATGACGGTGATCGGCGCGCTGGTGGCAACCTATGTTCGCCTCAGTACCCCGCTCGACATCAAAGCCGGGGATGCGGTCGTTAAACTGCAAACCGACGTGATCGACAAGCTGATGCCTGCCTTTCTGCCGCTGGCGTATACCCTGACCATGTTCTGGCTGGTACGCCGCGGCTGGAGCCCGCTGCGGCTGATCGGTCTCACCGTGGCGCTGGGCGTTGTCGGTAAATTCTGTCACTTCCTGTAAACGCAAAGAGGTTACCATGTTGGGCATTATCTTGACGGGTCACGGCGGTTTTGCCAGCGGGCTTGAGCAAGCGATGAAGCAGATCCTCGGCGAGCAGCCGCAGTTTATCGCCATCGATTTTCCGGAAACCGCCACCACGGCCGGGCTGACTGCGCAGCTTGATCAGGCGATGAACGAACTCGACGCGCAGCACGATATTGTGTTTCTCACCGACTTGCTGGGCGGTACGCCATTTCGCGTGGCGTCGACGCTTGCCATGCAAAGGCCGGGCAGCGAAGTGTTAACCGGCACCAACCTCCAGCTTCTGCTGGAGATGGTGCTGGAACGTGACGGATTGAGCAGTAAAGCGTTTCGTCTGCAGGCGCTGGAGTGCGGCCACCGCGGTCTGACCAGCCTGGTGGATGAACTGGAGCGCGGTCGCGAGCAGACTCCCGCTGAGGAAGGAATATAGCCCGCTGCGGCGCGTGACGGGAGCTTTCCGGTCGGGGCGGGCGAGCGCCCGCTACGAACTGAAATGGCGTAATTGCGGCGAGTGAACCTGTCCCGGCGGGCGTGACGCCGCGCGAGGCGGGAGCCGCTGTGCCCGGCGTTGATCGATAACCACTTCACGCCGGCGCGGAGGCGGAGGTGATGGAAGAGGCGTCCGATCTGCCGGACGCGGGCTTACACCGCCAGCAGATCCGGATTCAGGGTCAGACCCGCCCTCTGCAACGCATTTAGGGGCTTGCCCGTTGGCCTCACGCAACGCGCGGGTAAAAACCCACCTTCCCTTTCTTTCTTTTTTGCTTTCCTTACGCGATCACACTTTTCATTTTATTTCCTGATGCGCGTTGAAGTTTCGATGTCTTTTCTATAGATTTTATTTCATTGCTAATGCGACAAATTGAAATGAAACGAAAGATGGCGATGCGTTTACCCGCGTCTGATGTGGAATTCACGCGACTAAGGACTGAGTTATGCCACACACCCCTCTTGCCGCCGCAACCGGCACCTGGACCGAGGAGGAGATCCGCCAGCAGCCCGCCAGCTGGATCCGCTCGCTCAACAACATCAATAAGCTGCGCTCCTCGATTGACCGTTTCCTGGCGCCGCTGCTGCGCAAACAGGATCTGCAGATCGTGCTAACCGGCGCGGGCACGTCCGCGTTTATAGGCGACATCATTGCGCCATGGCTGGCAAGCCACAGCGGGAAAAATATCTCCGCCGTGCCAACAACCGATCTGGTCACCAACCCGATGGATTACTTCCGCCCGGCACATCCGCTGCTGCTGGTTTCGTTTGCCCGTTCCGGTAACAGCCCGGAAAGCGTGGCTGCGGTAGAGCTGGCCAATCAGTTCGTGCCGGAGTGCTACCACCTGTCGATCACCTGTAACGAGGCGGGGAGCCTGTACCAGAACGCCATCAATAGCGATAACGCTTATGCCCTGCTGATGCCTGCCGAAACGCACGATCGCGGCTTCGCGATGACCAGCAGCATCACCACCATGATGGCGAGCTGCCTGGCGGTATTCGCCCCGGAGACGTTCGACAGCCACACCTTTCGCAACGTGGCCGAACGCTGTCAGGCGATCCTCGCCTCCCTCGGCGATTTTAGCCCCGGCGTCTTTGGCAACGCACCGTGGAAACGGATCGTGTATCTGGGGAGCGGCGGCCTGCAGGGCGCGGCACGTGAATCGGCGCTGAAGGTACTGGAGCTGACGGCGGGCAAGCTGGCAGCATTTTATGATTCTGCAACGGGCTTCCGCCACGGACCGAAATCGCTGGTCAATGACGAAACGCTGGTGGTGATGTTTATCTCCAGCCATCCGTATACGCGTCAGTACGATCTCGATCTGCTGGCGGAACTGCGCCGCGAAAGTCAGGCCCTGCGTATCGTTGCCATCGCCGCTGAAAACGATCCGGTCATTGCCGCGGGTCCGCATATTCTGCTGCCGCCCTCCCGGCCGTTTATCGATATGGAACAGGCGTTCTGCTTTCTGATGTATGCCCAGGTCTTTGCCCTCACACAGTCGCTTCGCGTAGGCAATACGCCCGATACCCCCTCCGCCAGTGGAGCGGTCAATCGGGTGGTGCAGGGCGTGGTTATTCATCCGTGGCAGGCTTAACAGGAGCTGACGATGAGTATTATCTCGACGAAATACCTTTTGCAGGACGCGCAGGCTAATGGCTACGCGGTACCGGCGTTCAACATCCACAACGCTGAGACGATCCAGGCTATCCTCGAAGCCTGTAGCGAAATGCGATCGCCGGTTATCCTGGCGGGCACGCCGGGCACCTTTAAACACATTGCGCTGGAAGAGATTTACGCCCTGTGCAGCGCCTACTCGTTAACCTACGACATGCCGCTGGCGCTGCATCTCGATCACCACGCATCCCTCGACGATATTCGTCGCAAGGTCAACGCTGGCGTACGTAGCGCGATGATCGACGGCAGCCACTATCCGTTCGAACAAAACGTGAAGCTGGTGAAATCGGTGGTCGATTTTTGCCACCACAACGACTGCAGCGTCGAAGCCGAGCTGGGTCGCCTCGGCGGCGTGGAAGATGACATGAGCGTCGACGCCGGCAGCGCGTTTCTCACCGATCCGCAGGAAGCGAAACGCTTTGTCGAACTGACCGGCGTCGACAGCCTCGCCGTCGCCATCGGCACCGCACATGGCCTGTATCCCCAACGCCCGAAAATCGACTTCCAGCGGCTGGCCGAGATCCGCGAGGTGGTCACCGTGCCGCTGGTGCTGCACGGCACGAGCGATGTCCCGGATGAGGATGTTCGCCGCACCATTGCGCTGGGCGTGTGCAAAGTCAACGTGGCCACCGAGCTGAAAATTGCCTTTTCTGACGCGGTGAAAGCCTGGTTTGCCGACAACCCGCAGGGCAACGATCCGCGCTGCTATATGCGGGTGGGTATGGACGCCATGAAAGAGGTGGTCAGAAGCAAAATCACCGTTTGCGGCTCGGCAAACCGCTTGCGGCTTCCGGCTGAAGCCTGATTAAGGGGTTTATCCTGATGAAAAAAATCCTCACGCTCTCCATGCTTGCCCTGTGCATTTCCCCTGCCGCGGTGGCCGAGAACGCTACCCTCAGTAACGACAATATTGCCCTGTCATTTGATGATGCGGACTCAACGGTCGTGGTTAAGGACACCCGAGCTACCCCTTCGCTCACGCCGCAGGAGCTGTTTTTTCTGACGCTGCCGGACGAGCGCAACATCCACGCCGCTGATTTCAACATCACGCATGTTGACAAACAGGACGGCAGGATAGTTATCGATTTCACCCATCCGGAGTTTAACGTGACGGTGAAGCTGAACCTGGTGAAGGGTAAATACGCCAGCATCGACTACACGCTAGCCGCCGTTGGTCAGCCCCGGGATGTGGCTAAAATCACCTTCTTTCCCACCAAAAAGCAGGCTCAGGCACCTTACGTTGACGGAGCGATCATCAGCTCCCCCATCGTCGCAGATACGTTCTTTATTCTGCCGGATAAACCCATCGTTAACACCTACGCCTATGAAGGAACGACCAACCTCAACGTGGAGCTGAAAACGCCGGTTCAGCCGGCAACGCCGATCGGCTATACCCTGTACTTCGGCACCTTCCCGGAGGCCAGCCAACTGCGCCGCAGCGTAAATCAGTTTATTAATGCCGTGCGTCCGCGCCCGTATAAACCTTATCTGCACTACAACAGCTGGATGGATATTGGCTTCTTTACGCCCTACTCCGAGCAGGACGTGCTGGAGCGGATGGATGAATGGAATAAGGCATTCATCAGCGGACGCGGCGTGCCGCTGGACGCCTTCCTGCTGGACGATGGCTGGGACGACCTTACCGGACGCTGGCTGTTCGGCACGGCTTTCCGCAACGGTTTTGGCAACGTACGGAAAAAAGCCGACAGCCTGCACAGTTCGGTCGGACTGTGGCTCTCACCGTGGGGAGGGTACAACAAGCCGCGCGACGTTCGCGTCTCGCAGGCAAAAAACTATGGGTTCGAAACCGTCGACGGGAAGCTGGCGCTGTCAGGCCCGCACTATTTTAACAACTTTAATGAGCAGATCGTTAAGCTCATCAACAACGAGCACATTAGCTCGTTCAAGCTGGACGGAATGGGGAACGCTAACGCGCATATGCAAGGCAGCCCGTTCGCCTCCGATTTTGACGCCTCCATCGCGCTGCTGCATAACATGCGCAGCGCTAACCCGCATCTGTTTATTAACCTGACGACCGGTACCAACGCCAGCCCGTCCTGGCTGTTCTATGCGGATGCCATCTGGCGTCAGGGGGATGACATCAACCTGTATGGCCCCGGCACGCCGGTACAGCGATGGATGACCTACCGCGATGCCGAAACGTACCGATCGATAGTGCGTAAAGGACCGCTGTTCCCGCTGAATTCGCTGATGTTGCACGGCATTGTCAGCGCGGAGAACGCCTATTACGGACTGGAGAAAGTGCAAACGGACAGCGATTTTGCCGATCAGGTGTGGAGCTACTTTGCCACCGGCACCCAGCTGCAGGAGCTGTACGTTACCCCTTCCATGCTGAACGAGGCGAAGTGGGATACGCTGGCGCAGGCCGCGAAGTGGTCCCGTGATAACGCCAGCGTGCTGCTGGATACCCACTGGATAGGCGGCGACCCCACCGCACTTCAGGTTTACGGCTGGGCATCCTGGAGCAAGGACAAAGCCATTTTCGGCTTGCGTAACCCGTCGGATAAGCCGCAAAGCTACTATCTGGATCTCGCCAGAGATTTAGAGATCCCGGCCGGCAGCACGACGCAATTCGGTTTGCAAGCGGTGTACGGCAGTAACGATAGCGTACCGGATACGTACAAAAATGCGGTGGTGATTACCCTTAAGCCGCTGGAAACGCTGGTATTTGAAACAACGCCGGTTAAGTAAAAGTACGCAGCCGGGTTAGGCGCCTCCCGGCAATAACAGGTCGCAGGGGCTTACTCCCCCTGCTGCTCCAGCGCGTACTTATACAGCGCGTTCTTCTTCACCCCATGGATCTCTGCTGCCAGCGCCGCCGCGCGCTTAAGCGGCAGTTCCGCCTGCAGCAGCGCCAGCGTGCGCAGCGCTTCCGGCGGCAGCGCCTCATCCTGCTGGCTGGCGCCCTCAACAATGAGCACCATCTCGCCTTTACGGCGGTTTTCATCCTCCCGCACCCAAGCCAGCAGCTCCCCGACTGGCGCACCGTGAAGGCTTTCCCAGGTTTTGGTCAGCTCCCGCGCCAGCACCACATAGCGCGATGCCCCCCAGACGCTGACCATATCCTGCAGGCTGTCCAGCAGGCGATGGGTGGACTCATAAAAAATCAGCGTGCGCGGTTCGTTTTCCAGCGCCCGCAGGACGTCGCAGCGGCCTTTACTTTTGGCCGGAAGAAACCCTTCGTAACAAAAACGATCGGAGGGCAGCCCGGCGGCGCTGAGGGCGGCGATCGCGGCGCAGGGGCCGGGCAGCGGGACCACGCGAATGCCTGCCTCGCGGCAGCGGCGCACCAGATGATAGCCGGGATCGTTAATCAGCGGCGTCCCCGCGTCGGAGACCAGCGCGATGCTGTCGCCGGCCTGCAGCCTCGCTAACAGCACCTCGGCTTTCTGCTGTTCATTGTGATCGTGAAGGGCGAACAGCCGCGCATGGATGGCGAAATGTTGTAGCAACAGGCCGGTATGACGTGTATCTTCCGCAGCGACCAGATCGACGCCCTCCAGCACCGACAAGGCGCGCTGGGTGATATCGCCCAGATTGCCTATCGGAGTGGGAACGATATAGAGCGTGCTGGCAGAAATCTCCGCCCGATCGTGTTGTTTCATTGTTTGATCCGCATTGCCGATTTAATATTGAGCATCTTGAAAAAAACATCACTGGATACAGTATGCTTCCTTCATCAGTCGTTGTTACCAAAGCAGGACGCCGTTTGCCCCTGCTGTTGGCCGCTATTCTTTTCGCCGGCTGTACCGGCACCGGCACCCGGACGTCGCCCGTTGACATTCAGGGCGCGGCGTCCAGGTCATCCGATTATTACCTGCAGCAGCTGCAGCAAAGCGCAGATGATAACAAGGCTGACTGGCAATTACTTGCCATTCGTGCACTGCTGAACGAAGGAAAGACTGATGCCGCCAAAGCCCAGCTGGATGCCCTGCCCGGCCAGCTGAATGCGCCGCAAAGCCGCGAACGTGACCTGCTGGTCGCCCAGCTGCTGCTGGCGCAAAATGCCGCCCGGCAGGCGCAGGCGCAGCTGAAGGAGATCGATGTGGCCCTGCTGTCTGACGCGCAAAAAGCGCGCTACTACCAGCTGCAAATCACCGCGCTGCAGGGGCAGCCTTCGCTGGCGCTGCTGCGGGCGCTGATAGCACAAGAGCCGCTGCTGACCGGGGAGGCGCATCAGAAAAATATCGATACCACCTGGCAAACCCTGACCCAGCTGACGCCGGCGCAGCTGCAAAGCCTGGTGATTAACGCCGATGAAAATACCCTGCAGGGCTGGCTGGATCTGCTGAACGTGTACAGCACTCAACGTAGCGACGCGGATCGTTTAAAAACCGCCATCAGCGACTGGCAGACTCGCTACCCGCAGAATCCGGGGGCGAAAACCCTGCCCTCGGCCCTCGATCAGTTACAGAACATGCAGCCGGCCTCGACCGGGCGCATTGCGCTGCTGCTGCCGCTGAACGGTCAGGCACAAAATTTTGGTAAAGCCATCCAACAGGGCTTTAACGACGCCAAAAACGGCCTGCTCAGCGCCCCGGAAACCACGCCGGCCAGCGAATCCGCCCCGGCGAGCGAGGCTGATGCGGTAGTGAGTCCCTCGGCCGAAGCGACTCCGGCCGCGGCGCCTGCTCCCGCACCGACCCCGGCCGCCAGCAGCGCGGAGATCCGCGTGTATGATTCCAGCGCGCAGCCGATCGATCAGCTACTGGCGCAGGCCCAGCGCGACGGTGCCACCCTGGTGGTCGGCCCGCTGTTGAAAAATCAAGTGGACGGCGTTGCCGCCAGCCAGACGCCGCTGAACGTGCTGGCGCTGAACACGCCGGCGCACATGCAGAACCATCCGAATCTTTGCTATTTTGCGCTGTCTCCTGAAGACGAAGCGCGCGATGCAGCGCAACATATGTGGGACCAGGGTAAACGCAGCCCGCTGCTGCTGCTGCCGCGCAACGACCTTGGCGATCGCGTCGCCAGCGCCTTTGCCGGCAAGTGGAGCGAGCTGGGCGGCAGCACCGTGCTGCAGCAGCGCTTCGGCTCTACCGGCGAACTGAAGCAAAACATTAACAGCGGCGCCGGTATTAGCCTGAGCGGTACGCCGGTGGCGGCACCGCCGCCGCAGAGCATTGCCATTGCCGGCCTGAGCATTCCGGCCCCGCAGAGTGAGCCGACCGCCAGCAGCACCGGCGGCGGGCTTGATAGCGCTTATATTGTGGCGACCCAGTCGGAGCTGGCGCTGATTAAACCGATGATCACCATGCGCGCGGGCAGCCGCAGCAACGTGGCGCTGTATGCCAGCTCGCGCAGTGCGCAGGCCGGCGCCGGTCCGGACTTCCGTCTGGAGATGGAAGGGATTCAGTACAGCGATATCCCACTGCTCAGCGGCGGTAATCCGGCGCTGATGCAGCAGGTGGCGGGCCAGTTTAACCACGACTATTCGCTGGTGCGCCTGTACGCCATGGGCGCCGATGCCTGGCAGTTGGCCAGCCATTTTAGCGAGGTACGTCAGCTGCCGGGTTATCAGCTGAAGGGCGAAACCGGCACGCTCACTACCGATCAAAACTGCATGATTAACAGGAAGTTATCATGGAACCAGTATCAACAGGGACAGATCGTTCCGGTCAACTAGACCGCCGGGCGCTGGGCGAGGCGCATGAACGCCTCGCCCGCTGCTACCTGGAGCGGCAGGGACTGCGCTTTATTGCCGCCAACGTCGCGTGCCGCGGCGGCGAAGTGGATTTAGTGATGCGCGACGCGCAGGGTTGGATCTTTGTGGAAGTTCGCTTCCGCCGCAGCGCCCGATACGGCGACGCCGCCGCCAGTGTTACTCGCCGCAAGCAGCGACGGGTGATCAACGCCGCCACGCACTGGCTGCTGAGTCAGCAGCGCGATCTCCACGCGGAGGCCTGTCGCTTTGACGTGGTGGCCATCACCGGGGACCAGATTAGCTGGTTTCCCGATGCCTTTAATGCAGGAGTCTAAGCGAGTCTATCGTGCAGGAAAGAATCAAAGTCTGTTTTACCGAGAGCATCCAGACCCAGATTGCAGCCGCTGAGGCGCTGCCGGATGCCATTTCCCGTGCCGCCATGACCATGGTGCAGTCACTGCTGAACGGCAATAAAATCCTGTGCTGCGGTAATGGCACCTCGGCGGCCAACGCGCAGCACTTCGCCGCCAGCATGATCAACCGGTTTGAGACCGAGCGTCCGAGCCTGCCCGCCATTGCGCTCAGCGCCGACAGCATTTTGCTGACGGCGATCGGTAACGATCGGCTGCATGATGAAATTTATGCAAAGCAGGTCCGGGCACTGGGCCATAACGGCGATGTCCTGCTGGCCATTTCCACCCGCGGCAACAGCCGCGAGATTGTGAAAGCGGTTGAAGCGGCCGTGACCCGCGACATGAATATTATCGCCCTGACCGGCCACGACGGCGGTGAGCTGGCAGGACTGCTCGGTCCACAGGACGTGGAAATTCGCATCCCCTCTCACCGCAGCGCGCGCATCCAGGAGATGCATATGCTGACCGTCAACTGCCTGTGCGATTTAATCGACAATACGCTTTTTCCTCACCAGGATGACTAAAGGAGAACCGATGAAGGGCTTATCCGCTATCGCCGTACTGAGTGCGGCACTGTTACTGCAGGGCTGCGTGGCCGCCGTCGTCGGCAGCGCCGCCGTGGCCACCAAGACCGCCACCGATCCCCGCACCGTCGGCACCCAGGTTGACGACGGCACGCTGGAACTGCGCGTCAGCAACGCGCTGGCAAAGGACAACCAGATTAAAACCGACGCGCGGGTGATTGCCACCGCGTATCAGGGCAAAGTGCTGCTCACCGGCCAGACGCCAAATAGCGAACTGGCGCAGCGGGCGAAGCAGATTGCGATGGGCGTGGAGGGTGCCACCGAGGTGTATAACGAGATCCGCCAGGGACCAAAGGCCACCTTTGGTACCACCTCATCGGATGCGTGGATCACCACCAAAGTGCGCTCGCAGCTGTTGGGCAGCGATCAGGTCAAATCCTCCAGCGTGAAGGTCACCACCGAAAACGGCGAGGTGTTCCTGATGGGCCTGGTGACCGATGCTGAGGGCAAAGCGGCGGCCGATATCGCCAGCCGGGTCAGCGGCGTGAAACACGTGACCACCGCGTTTACACCGGTGAAATAACCGCCGATACCGGGGCCTTCGCGCCCCGGTCTTTCGCGGCTACGGCCGCTGCAGACAGGCGCGGGCGACGCGCATAAAGTGGCTAAAGTCGCGGCAGTCGCGCAGGCGGGCGGTGGCCCGCTCGCGTAAAAACGTGACGAACAGCTCGTAGATCCCCATCGCCTCTTCATAATCCCGCTTGCTGATCGCCAGCAGAAAAATCACCGAGGCACGCCCGTCGCCCCAGACCATCCCCTGCGGCACCAGTACCGTATAGACCACGGTTTTATGCGCCTTCAGCCCCAGCGCGTGCGGCAGGGCAATGCCCTCCCCGAGCAGCGTGCTGACGATCGCTTCCCGCTCCTCCACCGACGCGTAAAAATCGTCTTCCACGTGGCCCTCTTCGCGCAGCTGCTGACACAGCTGTGCGAACAGCGCGCGGCGTGAGATCGGCGGGTCGATGACGCGAAAATGGGCCGCATCAAAATATTTTTCCAGCAGCGAGGGGCGGGTGCGATCCACCAGCACCAGCTTGCCGATCTGCTCCAGCTGATAGGCGGTCGGGAAAGGCGCGATCACCACCACCGGCCGCGCCGTCTCCGCCAGGCGAACGGTGGAGACAATAAAATCTTCCTCACCCGGCTGGCGCTCGTCGTAGTCACGCTGTGACAGCACTGCGGCAATCTCCAGCTGCGGATAGTGGCGCCGCAGTGTGGCTTCAATCAGGCGCGCGGTTGAGGTGCCGGCATCGCACACCAGCAGCCCCCGCGGCCGGCGCTGATAACCGACCTGATAGTGACGCTCCAGCCCGACGCCGATGTGCAGTACCAGAAACCCGATTTCATCTTCACTGATCTGCCACGGGGCGTATTTGCTCCAGTCAGAGACTGCCGCAAGGGTAACGTCCCAGGCCATCGGATAATGCTGCTTGATGTTCGCCAGCAGCGGATTGGGCATCGCTATCTGATAACGTACCCGGGTAATCATGGTTTTCACGTGGGTGAGCAGATCGGCGCGCAGCTGCGCATCGCGGCGCAAATCGTAGCGAAAGTGCTGGTTGATGTAATTGAGCAGCCGGCTCACCAGCGCATCACCGTCGTCAGCATTGATATCGCTGGCGGCCAGTCCGGCACTGCGGCGCGCGGCAATATTTATCCCCAGCAGCCGCGTTTCGCTGCGCGCCAGCGGCCTGTCCAGCCAGCGCTGCAGCTGCGCGACGATTGCCGCGGCGGCCCGCTGCACGTCCGGGGCCATCTCTTCGACACTGAACTCCCCAAGTGGGTACCCTTCGCTCAGACGATAACGCGTCACAGCGACATAGTGGCTTAGCCAGCCGGCACTTTCATCGCTGACGCGGATCTGATGCTCTTTGAGCACCTGTCGAAGCAGCGCGGCGGCCGGTAATATGTCCAGCCCGGGGAGCGCTGGCTGACCCGGCAGCACAGGCTCACCGTCGTGCGAGCCGTTCTGGCACAGTAAATCGACCAGGCAGTGGCGGATCGCCCTCTCACAGCCAAACAGCTTCATGCCATAGCGCGGACGGGTTTCGATGCTAAGTTGATAGCGAGCCGCCCAGTCGCGCACGTCCGCCATATCCCCCTGCAGCGTGGTGCGGCTGATAAACCATTCGTCGGCGATCGCTTCCAGCTTGAGCGCGTAAGCGACGGTAAGGAAGCGTGCCAGCAGCGCCCGGACGCGCTCACGGCTGCTGCGCGGCACCCGCAGCGGCACCGGCGCTACCGCCAACAGCTGCTGATAGCGCGCGTCATCGGTCACGCTTAGCCGGTAGCCTGCACCGCGCACCAACACCAGCTGTACGCCCCGGTCGATCAGCAGGGCGTTCAGGGCGGTGATGTCGGTGCGTACCGTCCGGGTGGAGACGGCAAAGCGCCGCGCCAGCTCGTCCTGCGGTAGCGTTTCACTTTGCAGGGCGCGGAATACCCGCGCCAGACGGGGATGGGGAAATCTCACGGCGGGCCTCGTCGCAGTCAGACAGGTGAATGCCGGCCGGGACCACTAGCCCACCAGCCTGCGCGTCAGCGCCAGCAGCCTCGTCACGTCCTGCGGACGGGTGTCGCCGGTGGCCGGATCGACGATCGCACTGTAGACGTGCGGAATAACGCGGCTGACGCCCGCTTCCAGCGCGGTGGCCAGCAGGGGTTCGTAGTTGGTCAAATCGATACCGCCGGTTGGCTCCAGCCAGAAATCCTGCGCTGCGCAGGCAGCGGCAACGGCGCGGAACTCCGCCAGATGCTTCAGGCCGCCCATGGGAAAATATTTAACCGAGCTGCCGCCCATCTCCTTTAGCAGCGCAATCGCCGTCTCCACCGGCACCACCGCCGCCGGCTGCTGCGCGCTGAGCGGGCCGGTAGCAATATTGACCCAGCCAGGACGTCCGGTTGGCGAGATCAGGCCGTTAACCACCGTCTGGCGTTGTCCCAGCTGCGCCCGGCTGGAACCCACCCCGGAAAACACCTGATTCACGTGCTGCGGCTGCAGCGCGGCGGCGATAGCGCTGACCTTCGCCGACTGCCGGGGATCGCCGGCACCCAGCCCTACCGAAATGGCATTCCCGAGCGCCGCCGCGTAGGTGCGCATGGCGGCCACCGCCGTTGCCACGTCGGGATAGTGCGTTGACAGCAGGCCAACCAGCACGTGTCCTTCCGCCGCCTGCCATACCGCGCGGGCGTTGGCGACCGATCCGGCCAGCACGTTCAGACAGACGCGATCGCGATAAAAATCCGGGGTGAGTCTCATGCTGTTTTCTCCTCGAGCCGCGTACGAATCGCATCCGCGATCGTCACCAGCTGCGCCGCGCTGACGCTGCGTACATCGGCTTCAATGATGCCTTCATTGGCTTTGTATCCGCGAAAATAGATGGCCACCGGGCCGGTTTTCAGCGCCTGGACCAGGTCGCCGGCGGTAAGACCGGCGAGGGTTTCATCAACGTGAATTTCCGCCCGGGCAATATCGCGCCCGGCGGTGTCCCAGACGACACGCGCACTGATGCCGCTGAGCGCATTCAGACTGGCGATAAACGGCGTCATTTTCTCTACCATCTGTGCGCCGCTGATTCCCGGCTGCGTCAGGTAGTGTTCAATCGCCTGGGTCAAACCGAGAATGCTCTCTTTTCCCACCTTCATCGCCCGCCCGATGCCACTGCTCTGCTGCTTCAGCCAGGCGATATACTGCGCCTTGCCAAGCACCAAACCGCTGGTCGGCCCGGCGATCGCTTTCGCCCCGCTGTAGATCACCAGATCGGCCCCGGCCTGCAGATAGGCCCGCAGGTCCTCTTCCGCCGCCGCATCAACGATCAGCGGGAGATCGTGCTGATGCGCCACCTCTGCCGCCTGCGCCACGCTGAGGTGGCTTTTTTGCACGCAGTGATGGGATTTCACATACAGCACTGCCGCACAGCGATCGTCTAGCGCCGCCGCCAGCTGCGCCGGTGTGCACTCATTGGCATAGCCGGCTTCCACCACCCGGCCACCGCCCAACCGTACCATGGTGGCGATCGGAGCGCCGTAATGGACGTTGTGCCCTTTCGGCAACACGATATGGTGCGGCACCCGCAGCGGCGCGGCGTGCAAATTATCGCGCAGCCAGCCATCATCGCGCACAATCAGCGCCGCCACCGCCTGCGCCAGCCCCGCGGAGGCGCAGGAAACCACCACCGCCGCCTCGGCGCCCACCAGACCGGCGATGTAAGCCCCGGTTTTATCCACCAGGTCGCCGATGTCAAAATAGTGCGCGAGGCCGTCATCCACCGCCGCAATCACTTCAGGGCCCGGCGTGGACACGCCGAGCACGGTCATCCGCCCGGCGGCGTTAATGACCGGCTTCAGGCCATATTTTTCATACAAAGACATCGCTGTTTCTCCCCTCTTCCGTCAGGTAACACCGCCCGGCGATCAGCGCCGCCAGCGGGATAAGATGGCGATCGCCGGTGAGCGTCAGTCCCTCAGCGTCCCGCAGCGGAAGCGGCTGCCGGCGCAGGCTGAACAGCGTAAAGTCGGCCTGGGCGCCGGGGATCAGCACGCCGCGATCGCTCAGCCGCAGCGCAGCGGCTGCCCGCTCGGTCACACAGGCGATGACCTGTACCAGCGTCATGCCGAGACTGAGAAACGTCGACATCACGTGAGCCAGGGTGTACACCGGGCCGTGCAGCCGGTTGCGACAATAAATATCAGAGCTGATGGTGTGCGGCAGGATCCCGCAGGCGATCGCCGCCCGGGCCACGGTAAAGCTGAAGCTGGCACTACCGTGTCCGACGTCCAGCAGTACCCCGCGCGCCAGCGCGCGCCGTACCGACTCCCTTAGCGCACCCGCCGCGGTCAGGATGCGGTTGGGTTTACCGTGGTAGCAGTGGGTCAGTATATCGCCAGCCTCGAGCAGGTCGGCAATCTCATCCAAATCGGGCGGCGCATTGCCGATGTGCACCATCAGCGGCAGACCGCCTGCCGCCTGCTGCAGCGACCTGGCCAGATACAGCGGGGTAATACCGTTTTCGCCCACCACGCTGCCGCTCATGCGGGCTTTTAGCCCCACCGCGAATCCGGCGTGGCGACGCAGCGCCGCCAGCGCCGCCGGCGCGTCAATCTGCGTCAGATCCGCCAGTTCGTGTTGCGTCGCCATGCCGCTGCGGGCAATGTTTAACAGCGCCTGCACGCGCGTGGTTGCCTGACGGGTCCGCCGCCAGAAATCATCAATGTCATCGGCGCCGGTGCTGCCGGCATCCACCACGGTGGTGACGCCAGCGTCGACGCCAAGGCGATCGGGCTCATCGTGATAGATCGGCGAACGGGCGTAGCAGTGCACGTGAGCATCAATCCAGCCCGCGCTGAGGTACACCCCCTCCGCCAGTACCCGTTCTTGCTTCGCTGCGCCGCACAGCGTGCCGATAGCGGCAATTTTGCCCTCGCTGACGGCAATGTCGGTCAGCGTGTCATCGGGCAGACGTGCCCGACGCAAGATCAGATCGTACACGGTACCTCCTTAGCCGATCGCCACCGGGAATAGCGCACCGAGGATCATCGCTCCAAGGATCGCACCGCCGGTGATCGGCTTACCCCACAGATAGAACAGCAGCGATCCGATCAGCGATCCCACGCCGATCGGGATCGCAGCGCCCATCGCCGACAGAATGATCAGCGGCCCGAGGAAGCGGCCCGATGCATTACCGGCGCCCATCATCACGTCGGCGCCCCAGGTACTGTTGCTGTCACTGATAGTGAACTTGCGGGCAAAGATGATCAGGTAGCCAATGGCCAGCCCCACCCCCAGTCCGGTGAGCAGGGCGGCCATGAAGTTGGCAACCGGAAAGACCACGCCGGCTCCCAGCAGCAGCGCCGGCACGCCGAGTCCAACGCCGGTCTGGATCGCCCCGCCAATATCGAGGATGCCGACCAGCGAGCCTTCAATGATGCGGGCAAACAGGAAGCTGGCGCCAAAGGCCGCCACCGCTCCCCAGGCACCGGTGTCCATCCCCGCCCGCAACATCGACACAAACGCCACTTCATTAAACGCCCCGATGCCGTACAGGTAGTACATGTGCGTGCCGGCAAATACGCCCGATGAGAGCAGGCCCACCAAGATCGGGAACGCCCCGTCGGCGTACCAAAATCCTTTCTTGTCTTCCATCAATGCCCCCGTTATTTGCCGCCCAGAACGCTGTGCAGCTGTTCCAGCCAGCCCGGCACGCCGAGGCGAAACGCTGCCAGCATGTGCATGTCAAAACCGCGGAAGAACGCGCTGAGCAGAAACAGCGTGACGATGGCGAACATCATCACGGTGGTGACCTTATGCCAGCCACTCTCCTCCACGCCTTTACCAATCAGGATCCCCAGCACCAGTCCGGGCACGGCGTTGCCCATGATCAGCTGCGCGAGACCGCCAAAGATAGTGGCCCAGAAGCCCGCCTTCTTGCCGGCATCGATGGCCGCCAGCCAGAAGATCACCGGCATCACGATGGTCACCAGCAGATTGGCAGCCGGTACCAGCACCTTCACCGCGGTAATTTGCAGTGCGGCCGGCACCGCGGAAGCGGTCGAATTGAGGAACGCCACTACCACCATGCCGATCAGACCGCAGGTGAAGGCCATTTTTTTAGGATTGTGCAGCGTGGCCCCGACGCTGCGGTGGTTGATCATCAGCGCCGCCGCCCCCCAGTGGGGGATAATGCGGTGATCCACATCCTGGGTGAAGGCGCCGGCCGCCACCGACGAGGCCCAGGCATTAAAGAAAAAACCCAGTCCGAAGGAGAAATGCGAGGCCGGATCCCCTTCGCAGGCGTTCAGCTCACCCAACGTGCGGAACGCCCCCATGCCCTGACAGGTCGGCGCATGGAACATGCGGGCCGCTCCGGCGCCCACGCCAACGCCCACCAGCGCGCCTATCACTAACGATTTGAGCAAAATGATTAAGAACATTCTCTTTCCTTATCCGTAGCCGCAGCAGATGACCGCCAGACGGGCGTAAATATCACCGCCTCGCAGTCCAGGCGGGTGACGTTCACCGTGACCGCCAGCTCGACGGCGTAGCGGCAGCGCGTGCGCGCGAGAAAGAAGAACAGAAATTTTTCGCGGCGAACGTGCGCATCGGCGCGCAGCACCCTGACGTCCTGCGGCTCAATACGCAGCAGGATGTGCTGACTACTGCGCAGCAGCGTGCTCTGTACGCGACTCAGGGCGCTGGCCATGGCGGCGGCTTTGCTATCGCCGCGACCGCTGACCGTCACCGTGGTGGTCAAGGTCTCTTTCATGGTTATCCACCGTGTTTGTTAGTCCACGCCTTTACCAGTCGCTCGCCCAGCTCTTCCTTGTCCATAAAGCCAAAGCCCAGCACCTGCGCGCCTTCGTTGATGGCGGTGACGCCCTCCTCCACCGAGCGCATGCCGTGTTTTGCCCGATAGCCATACCGGGTTTGCGCGGTGATCGCACCGGCACCGCCGCTGCCGCAAAATGAGATGCCAAAATCCGCCTGTTCGGCGTGCATCACCTCCCCGAGCTTCATGTCCGCCGCGACGCCCGGTACAACGATGGCGCGACCACCGGCCTTTTCTACCCCGGCCGCCACTTTCTGCCCTTTGCCCAAACGATCGCCAATCACTACGGTTATCATGCTGTCTCTCCTTAGCGGGTTGAATCGGTGTTGGCTTTTGCCACTTCAATGTGCACCGAGAGCAGCCAGGCCTCTTGCGGCGGCAGGTTGCCGAACAGATCGACGCCCTGCTGCGCCAGCGCCAGGCTCCCGGCGGAAATGTCGTCGAACAGGTCGGCCTCAACCGCCGGCAGCGGTTCGCCGGTTAGCGAGCGCCACGCCATCGCCCGGACGTGCGAGACCAGCATCTGACGCTGTACGGCATCCGGCACAATCTGGTGGGCGGCATACAGCTGAAGAAGCTGTGCCAGTTTCTCTGCTGCCAGCGCGTCTGCCGCCCGCTGCTGCGCGTCGTTGCTGTCGCTCATCGTGCCTGTCGTCCCGTTACTCCGCGACCCTGGTGGCCGATGGATCTACCCTAACGGGCAGGCGATGACGTGTGGAGCAGGACTTTTTCCGCTGGAAAGTGGAAAAGCGTTACTATTCCCCCTTTTTTCCTTCGGAAGGGTGACGCTTTCTCATCGCTCACGCGGCTGGCATCCCGGCCCGGTGTAGGTCGCTTGCTCCAAGCTGGGCTGTATGCACGCCCCTCCGTTCAGTCCGACAGCGCGCCTGTTCCGGTAACTGTTCACTTGAGTCCAACCCGGAAATACACGAAAAAACGCCACTGGCAGCAGCCACTGGTAACTGAAAAGGTGGATTGAGATATGAGCGTTTTTGAAGTGGTGGCCTGAGTGCGGCTACACTGGAAGGACAGTTTTGGTGATTCGTCCAGCACAAGACAGTTACCCGGTTAAGCAATCTGCAAGCTGGCTTAACCTTCGAAAAAACCAACTTAGCGGGTGGTTTTTTCGTTTACAGAACCGGAGATTACGCCCAATAAAAAGGATCTCAAGAAGATCCTTTTTTATTCGGTACATGTATCGCCTATTTCATTGACAGCAACTTGTTATAGTCAGGGGATATATTCAGTGGAATGCCGCGACTTCCGTCAGGATAAATTACAGTAAAATCCCCATGCAGATTATTCGGTTCCTCAAGGGTAACCACCTTGCCAAAATGTACTATCGGATTAATTGATATATTCTCGGTATCAGACAACCGATAACAACGGCTCCATTTTTCATAATCCGTATCCCCCCCAAAAAGTTCTACGGTCGTCCTATTACGAGGAATATGTCTGATATATATCATCGGGAAAAAATCCGTTTTTATATCCAGATCACCGCCAGCCGCGTTTACCTGCTTCACACCAAAGACACCACCACAGTTTCCATTCCCTAATAAGTCAAAGTCATAACTGGTCTCAATAACCTCTTTCCCCTTAACCAGAGGATTATCATCTGACACCCGGAACCCCACTCCCACAGAACTCAGCTGCCACCGGCAACGCCCACCGCCGTCTTTAGCGATACTGACCGACATAATATTTGCCGCCCCCTGGCTGACAAAGGGCAGGGAAACTCCCGTAGTAGCATCTGCCTGATAGGTGTGGCCCCCGGCGGTAAAGTTTGTATTAGTACATTCCGATGACGTATAGAGCCCTCCCAGCGGCAAAAGCGTGACGCCTTCCGGCACACGGAAAGACACGGTGAGCAGCTCAGAGTCGGCGGGCGGTGAAAGTTTCCGTGTCAGAGACAGTTCGTATCCAATGTACAGAAGAACCGGAACCAGAAAAATGAGAAGCATGACGCGCTTTTTAGTTAGGAAGTTCAACTTCTTCCTCCGTGACTGCCGCAAAGCGTAGCAGGGCATTTTTTCCGGTTTCCTCTGCCTGTGTCAGCCTCAGCGCCACTGGCAGCATGTCCTGAAGCGCCAGAAACTCGCGGTTACGTTCAACTTCATCTGGGTTGCTGAAGTTTGCCTTTTGTTCTACAGCCTCCCGGAACAGGGTTCGCATGGCTTTTCTGTCCATTTTCCGCGTCGTGTCGGCCAGTTCCAGCAACTGATTGTGAATATAGGGAAGGTACTTACTCGCCATAAAATGATTCAGGGGTTTGGTGAATAAGCCCGCTGAGGCCACATTTTCTCTCTGGGGAAAACGCTTCTCCAGCTCTCCCGGAGCCAGACATTGTATAAACGCCGCCTGATGCTCTCCCGTGGATTTCAGGCATTCTTCATTCAGGGAAGGGACAAGATACAGTTTGACCGACGCTTTCTCCGTGTAGCTTACCGTTCCGCCCCCTATCCACAGCGTATTTCTATCACCGGACTTCATGACGCTCTGTTCTGCACGTAAAAACAGAACCGTTTTTCCGTGATGCCAGTACGGATCTCTTTCCTGCGTAATACCCATATCCACGCCCGCATTCCCCCCGAAGGTTCGCGGTAAAAGACCGATGGCCGATGTTGCCAGCCAGTCAAAGCCCAGTTTGTCACCCAGCCACCCCAGCTTCTCGTAAAGCTCGCTGTCCAGATCCACCTCCGGCGGTATCTGTGGCACTAAGTCGTTATCATTGACGTGACGGTAATGAGTGATATCCCTAAGAAGGTACCCCGCCAGACGGCTGAACGTTCGTGGCATTCCGTAGGTGTACAGGACAGGGTTAAAGGTTTTCATCTCGGCGGCGTACAGCAACGCCAGCGCCCCGCCCAGACTGTGACCACTGATGAATAAAGGTTTACCCCTCTTTACTAAGCCCCCCCTCACTGCATCAATCTTGTCCCGGTACTTACCATTCATTAGCTGATAAGCATCCAGAAAACCGCCGTGCACATTCCCCATTCCGCCCAGCTCTGCCGGACAGCGCTTCGGCGCAAAGGAAAAATCCGTCACGACATTCAGCCCGCTGGCCGTCCCGCACCACGCCACCAGGACATGCGCTCCGCACTCCACCGTGAACAGCCGCGAGTCCCCCTCCGGATTTTCATCCCTCCCCGGATGGGCCGTGTTCAGATACATCTGTTTCAGGTACCGCTCCCGGAACGGCACGTCCACCGCCAGCGTATGAAAATAATTCGGGTATTCCGCAAACTGCGGGAGACAGGAAAGATCCTGACATTTCTGCTCAAAAAAATACGAGATAAGGTGGGCGCCCTTGTCGGGTAAAAACTCTTCTGCATACGCCAGATCGGCCATAATGCCCAGGTTCAGTGCGTTCGCCAGGTCATACTCTTTTGTGTCGTGCAGCGCCAGCACCCACGCCCGGAACGGGCAGATTTCTATCACGTGACGTTGCTCCAGCGCATCCCGCGTGATTTCCGTCCCTTTCAGCGCCTTCCCCGGCGGAAAATGGAACACCGGCGGCTCCGGCTCAGTCCAGTCCTCGATCTCCGGCAGCCGATCGCACAGCTCGCCGATAGTCACATAGTGATGGTGATAGCCAGAAGCCTCCGCTTTCTCCTGCACGTCCGTACGCCAGATCCTGTCCCGCGTCTCACGGCGAAAGGCGTTTCCGCTCACCGGCTGGCTGTTCGGGTTGCGCCGCAGGCTCAGCGGGCGCTTTTCCATCTCGTCGGCCAGCTGCTGCCCGTCCGTTTTCACGTCAACCGCTAGCCAGTACAGGTCGTCGAACCGCACCACGCCCTGGCTGTCGGTGACGCCGGCAGGCGGATTCGGCGGCGACGTGGGGTCAAACCGGGTATGGCCGCCCCTGGCCCACAGCGCCAGCTCCGCCGCGGTCGCCAGCGGATGGTATTCCAGCTGCACCTTCAGCCCGGATACCGGCTGGTTGTTCTCGTCCACAAACTGCAGCTCCAGCCAGTAAAGCTTCTGCTTTCCACATGTTACGGTCTTATACGTCGGTCTGAGGCTGGTGACACACGTGTTATCACCGGTCATTGCCATACTACATCCCTGTATTTTAGGTGGTAAAAGTCGCCCCATCATATCCCGAACCGGACTTAACCCACATTACCCAAGGCGATCGGGCGCACAAAGTGGAAGACTGGCGGGGCAAAAAAATACCCCTGCAGAGCAGGGGTATCGCAGAAAATGGCGCGGTATTACACCGACAATTACCGGAATTTCTGGTGATTTACGTTACGAATGTCCGCCAGTTTTTTCGCTTCCGCTTTGGCCTCATCCAGCTTGCCCGCTTTAGCCAGCGCGTCGGTTTTGTCGATCTGCGCAATCAGATCGTCAATCCCCTGATGGTAGCCTTTGATCTCCGGGCTGTCGGGCGCCTTGCCTACCAGCTTGTCCGGAGTGCCTTTTTTCGCATCCTGCGCTTTAGCCCGCAGATCGGTCAGCATCTTGTGCATCTCCTCACCGCTTTTCGCTTTGTCCAGCGATGAGTAGATGGCACCCATGTCTTTCATGTCTTTTTCCAGCGAGGCCGCAGAGGCGGCGCCACCGGCGGAGAGTAAGGCTACGGCTAACAACGACACTATCGATTTACGCATGCTCAGCTTCCTTCTCGGGGGGGACGGGGCGGTTCAAACGGCCGCCCAACTGAATTAACATCATGACGCATTTATTGTCCGGCAATGTGCATTTCGGGCAGCAGCACCGACCCGCACTGGATATTACTGCGGGTTTCGATATCATCGCCGACAGTGACGATATTACGCCACATCTCTTTCAGGTTACCGGCAATAGTCACTTCGCTGACCGGGAACTGAATCTCACCGTTTTCAACCCAAAAGCCCGCCGCACCGCGCGAGTAGTCGCCGGTCATGGCGCTCACGCCCTGCCCCATCAGCTCGGTGACCACCAGCCCTTTGCCCATGCGCTTCAGCAGCTGATCAAAACTCTCGCCCTGACCTCGGATACGCCAGTTATGGATGCCGCCGGCGTGGCCGGTACTGTGCAGACCGAGCTTGCGCGCGCTGTAGCTGGTCATCAGCCAGCCCTGCAGCACGCCGTCTGTGATGATGTCGCGCGGCTGCGTGCGCACCCCTTCGCTGTCAAACGGCGTCGAGGCGAGCCCCTTCAGCAGATGTGGCTGCTCCTGAATGCTGAGCCACGACGGAAAAATCTCGCGGCCCAGCGCGTCCAGCAGAAAAGTCGACTTGCGATACACGCTGCTGCCGCTAATGGCGCCCACCAGATGGCCGAAGAGGCCGGTCGCCACCTCCGGCGCGAACAGCACCGGCGCTTTCATGGTCGGCAGCTTACGCGGCGACAGCCGCGACAGCGTGCGGCGGGCACATTCGGCGCCCACCCACTCCGGGCTGTGCAAGTCCTCAAAGGCGCGTCCCAGCGTGTAGGCGTAGTCGCGCTCCATTTCGCCATCGACTTCGGCAATCACGCAGCTGGAGAGCGAGTGGCGACTGGAGCAGTAGCTCTGCAGCATGCCGTGGCTGTTGCCGAATACTTTGATCCCGACGTGGCTGTTGAAGCTGCCGCCTTCGGTGTTGCTGATGCGCGGATCCGCCTGCAGCGCCGCCTGTTCGGCGCGCGCCGCCAGTGCGATCCCGCGCTCGGCATCCAGATCGCAGGGGTGAAACAGGTCCAGATCCGGCGCCTCCCAGGCCAGCAGTTCGCGATCGGCCACGCCGGCGAAAGGATCTTCTGACGTGTAGCGCGCAATATCGATTGCCGCCTGCACGGTGCGCTGAATGGCTTGCGGGCTGAGATCGGTGGAGGAGGCGCTGCCTTTACGCTGCTGGTGATAGACGGTGATGCCGAGCGCACCATCGCTGTTAAATTCGACGTTTTCCACCTCACCATAGCGGGTGCTGACGCTGAGACCGGTCGTTTTACTGACCGCCACTTCGGCGCCGTCGGTGCGTGCGTTAGCCAGCTCCAGCGCGAGGGATACCGCCTCGGTCAGTACCTTACGCTGCTCTGCAACCTGAGAGTGTACTTTCATTCATTTGCCATACTGTTGGGAGGAAAGTGATATTTTGAGTCTAACAGGATCTGAGAACAATTTCGTCGTCCCCCGTAACCTGATAGCATTAGCCTCTTTTTTTAAGGAGCCAAACATGACCAGGCAGCCCGACGAGTGGCTCGATGACGTACCCGATAATCAGGATGAAGAAGATGAAGAGATTATCTGGGTCAGTAAAAGTGAAATTAAACGCGATGCGGAAGAGCTGAAGCGCCTCGGCAATGAGATGGTCGATTTGGGGAAGAACTCCCTCGACAAGCTGCCGCTGGATGAAGAGCTGCGTGCCGCCATTGAGCTGGCGCAAAAGATCAAGAAAGAGGGGCGCCGCCGCCAGATCCAACTGATCGGCAAGCTGCTGCGCAACCGCGACGTAGAACCGATCCGCCAGGCGCTGGATAAGCTGAAAAACCGTCATAACCAGCAGGTGGCGCTGTTTCATAAGCTGGAGCAGCTGCGCGACCGCCTGATTGAACAGGGTGACGAGGCGATGCCGGAGGTGCTGGCACTGTATCCGGACGCCGATCGCCAGCAGCTGCGCAGCATGATCCGCAATGCGCAGAAAGAGAAAGCGGGCAATAAGCCACCGAAATCTGCCCGTCAGATCTTCCAGTATCTGCGCGAACTGGCCGAAGCGTAACGCCGGCTCTGGGGCGGCGGCGGCCGCCCCGGCTTGATGCTTAGCGGGCCAGCCGCGCCAGCAGCTTCTGGTGGATCCCCTCAAAGCCGCCATTGCTCATCACCAGAATGGTGTCTCCGGGCTGCGCTTCTTTCGCTATCGCCTCTACCAGCGTGTCCACGTCGGCGCTCCAGCTGGCGGGCTGCATACAGGCGTCCGCCACGTCCGACACCTGCCAGGGGATATGCTTTGGCTGGTAGAGATACACCCGGTCAGCGCGGGCCAGCGACGGCGCCAGATCGTCTTTACTGATGCCCATTTTCATGGTGTTGGAGCGCGGCTCCAGCACCGCCAGAATGCGCGCCGAACCGCCTACTTTACCGCGCAGCGCCTGTAGCGTAGCGTGGATAGCAGTCGGATGGTGGGCAAAATCGTCGTAGACGCTGATGTCATTGACCGTGCCGCGCAGCTCAAGGCGGCGGCGGGCGTTGATAAAGTCATTCAGCGCCCGGCCGGCATCCTCCGGCTTCACACCGACGTGGCGGGCAGCGGCAATCGCCATCAGACCATTGTGCATATTGTGTTCGCCAACCAGCGACCAGTTCACCTCGGCGACGCGCTCGCCGTCCAGCCACACTTCCCAGTGTGACGCATCCTGACTACGCTTTTTCGCCTGCCAGCGGCCATGCTCTCCGGTTGACTCGCGCTCGCTCCAGCAGCCCATCGCCAGTACCTGCTTCAGATTGGCATCCTGCTCCGGCAGCAGGATCCGTCCCTGTCCCGGCACGATGCGAATCAGATGGTGGAACTGGCGCTGAATGGCGCGCAAATCGTCAAAAATATCGGCGTGATCGAACTCGAGGTTATTGAGGATCAGCGTTCGCGGGCAGTAGTGAACAAACTTGGAGCGCTTATCAAAAAAGGCGCTGTCATATTCATCGGCTTCAATGACGAAGAACGGACTGTTGCCCAGCGTAGCGGAGACGGCAAAATTACCCGGCACGCCGCCTATGACAAAGCCCGGCTCATAGCCGCACGCCTGCAGGATCCACGCGGCCATGCCGGCGGTGGTGGTTTTGCCATGCGTACCGGCCACCGCAATAACCCAGCGGTCGCGCAGCACGAAGTCATGCAGCCACTGCGGTCCGGAGACGTAGGGAATATTGCGCTCCAGCACGGCCTCAACGCAGGGATTACCGCGGCTCATCGCGTTACCGATGATAACCAGATCCGGTGCCGGATCGAGCTGGGCGGGATCGTAGCCCTCAATCAGCGCAATCCCTTGCGCTTCGAGTAGCGTGCTCATCGGCGGATAGACATTGGCGTCCGAGCCGGTCACCTGATGGCCCAGTGAGCGGGCCAGCGCGGCCAGGCCGCCCATAAAGGTGCCACAGATGCCGAGAATATGAATATGCATAACTTTTCCACATCAGCAAGAATCGGCGCACAGTGTACCGCCGGGAAGAGTGGGAAGAAACGGATTTAACCTATAGGTCTTTGGCGGTCATTTCGTTAAACTGTGTTACAGATGTCATAACTGTTAAGACGCTTACCTCCTCCTACCGCAAATCTTTTGGGATTGTGTTATGAAAACATTGGGCGAATTTATCGTCGAAAAGCAACACGACTTTCCACACGCCACCGGTGAGCTGACCGCCCTGCTGTCAGCCATCAAACTCGGCGCCAAAATTATTCACCGCGACATTAACAAAGCGGGCCTGGTCGATATTCTCGGCGCCAGCGGCGCGGAAAACGTGCAGGGTGAGCAGCAGATGAAGCTCGACCTGTTCGCTAACGAAAAGCTGAAGGCGGCGCTGAAGGCCCGCGGTCTGGTTGCCGGCATTGCTTCGGAAGAAGAGGACGAAATCGTCATTTTTGAAGGGGTGGAAAACGGCAAATACGTCGTGCTGATGGATCCGCTCGACGGCTCCTCCAACATCGACGTTAACGTCTCAGTCGGCACCATTTTCTCCATCTACCGCCGCGTCACCCCAGCCGGCACGCCGGTGACCGAAGAGGACTTCCTGCAGCCGGGCAATCGTCAGGTCGCCGCCGGTTATGTGGTGTACGGCTCATCGACCATGCTGGTCTATACCACCGGCTGCGGCGTACACGCCTTCACCTACGATCCTTCGCTGGGCGTGTTCTGCCTGAGCCAGGAGCAGATGCGCTTTCCGTCGCACGGCTACACCTACTCCATCAATGAAGGCAACTATATTCGCTTCCCGAGAGGGGTGAAGAAGTACCTGAAGTTCTGTCAGGAAGAGGATAAAGCCACCCACCGTCCCTACACCACGCGCTATATTGGGTCGCTGGTGGCCGACTTCCACCGCAACCTGTTGAAGGGCGGCATCTACCTCTATCCCAGCACCGCCAGCCACCCGAAGGGCAAACTGCGCCTGCTTTATGAGTGCAACCCGATGGCCTATCTGGCCGAGCAGGCCGGCGGCAAGGCCAGCGACGGCGTTAACCGCATTCTGGATCTGGAGCCGACCGCCCTGCACGAACGTTGTCCGTTCTTTGTCGGCAATGAAGAGATGGTGAACGACGTCGAGCGCTTCCTGCGCGAGTATCCGGATCAGTAATCCCCCGCCTCGGCGATCCGTTCAGGGCCGGGATCACCGGCCCTGTTTCAGATAGCGGCGCCGGCCCGTACCGGGCTCCCCCCGAACGGGATCCGCGGCCGGCGACGCCTCCGGGCTCAGCGCTGCAGGCGGAAAGCCGCCATGCTGGCCAGCAGCTGCTGCGACTGATCTTCCAGCGAGCGGGTGGCGGCCGTGGCCTGCTCCACCAGCGCGGCATTCTGCTGCGCCACCTCGTCCATCTGCGTCACCGCCTGATTGACCTGCTCAATGCCGTTACGCTGCTCCTGCGAGGCCAGCGAAATCTCCCGCATCAGCGTGGTGACCTGCGTGATCTCAGCGGAGATAGCGTCCATGGTCTCCCCGGCTTGCAGCGCCATTTCGGTGCCCTCACTGACCCGCCCCTGCGACTGGGCAATCAGCGTGCGGATCTCTTTAGCCGCGCTGGCGCTACGCTGGGCCAGATTGCGCACTTCGCTGGCCACCACCGCAAACCCGCGTCCCTGCTCGCCCGCGCGGGCGGCTTCCACCGAGGCGTTCAGCGCCAGGATGTTGGTTTGAAACGCAATGCCGTCGATGACGCTGAGGATATCGGCAATCCGGCGGGCGCTGTCGGTAATGGCCTGCATCTTCTCCATGACGTAGCAGACCACTTCACTGCCGCGATCGGCGGTCTCCGACACGTTCTGCGCCAGCTGATGTGCCTGCCGGGCGTTATCGGCGTTGCGCCGCACCGTGGCGGTGATCTGTTCCATGCTGGCGGCGGTCTGCTCCAGCGAGGCGGCAGACTCTTCGGTGCGCTGTGATAAGTGCCGGTTGCCGGAAGCCAGCTCGCGGCTGCCGGTGTCAATTTGCAGGCTGGCATCGCGCACCCGGCTTACCGACGCAATCAATCCCTGCTGCATCTGCTCCAGCGCCGCCGCCAGGCGCCCAAATTCGTTGCGCCCCGCCGGCGGCAGCGGCTGGGTTAAATCACCACCGGCAATCCCCTGCAGATGGCTCAGGGTGCGCTGCAGCGGCCGTAGCAGCATCTGACGCAGCAGGAGCCACGACAGCGCCATCAGCATCAGAGTCATAGCGCCGCAGGCGATTATCAGCCAGGTCAGGTACTGCTGATTTTTCATCGCCTGCGCCATCTGCTGCCGGGTCACCTCATTGGCATAGCCGGCGAAAGCGCTGACTGCATCGCCATAGTGTGCCGCCAGCTGGCTAATGTTGCCTTCCAGCAGCGCGTAGTAGGCATCGGTATTCTGCGCGTCAATCGCCGCCATCAGCGGAGCAATCCCCTGCTGCAGATAGGCGTGATAGGTTTTCACTACCCGCTCCGCCAGCACTTCCCCGCGCCGGGTCACGGTTCCGGCGGCAATAAAACGCTTCAACTGCTGCTCAGACAGCGCCACATAGCTGGCCGCGCGCCGCGTATGCTGACGCGCCTCATCGGGCAGGCCAATCTCCAGCTTGCGCACCACCAGCGCCGCGGTAGCACGGGTGCGTAGCAGCCCGCTGTTGCTAACGTACAAACTGTTTAGCTCAATAGCCTGAATGCGGTTGACGGCGTTCAGGGCCTGATTGCCCTTATCAATAGCGATAATCCCCATCACGCTCACCACCAGCAGCATCAGCGTCATCAGTAGCAGCAGCGCCAGCAATCCCGTCCGTATAGAAAGGCGATTTAGCATATTTTTTCCCTGTGCAAATGCATATGTCATCAAAAGCGAAACGTTTCGCCTGCGTCATATCGGCAGACATGGCGCACTTCTTTATCTTTTTCGCCGCCGTCGGGTGATTGACGCCGGCGGCGCCCTGCGTCAGGCTGGCGACATAGCACACCGGAACGGGAGAGGATCATGCACAGAATAAGAATGATGACGGCGGCGCTGCTGCTGACGCTGCCGCTGGCGGCGCAGGCGCAGGCGCAGGCGCAGGAGGATGCGCTGGATCGCACGCTGAACGGCTGTCTGAACACCGCAAATACTACTCAACAGATGAACGCCTGTTATCAGGCGGCAATTACCGGCTGGGATGCGGCGATGAATCAGGCTTATCAGCAGGCGCTGGCCCGCGGCGAGCCGGCGCGACAGCGAACACTGCGGGAGGCTCAGCGGCGCTGGCTGAGCTATCGTGACGCGTGGATGACGGCCAGCCGCGCGCGCTTTGATCAGGGAACGCTGGCCAGCGTCTCACAGGCTGTACAGCTGCTGATGCTGAACAAAAATCAGACGCTGATGCTGCGCAGCCTGCAAGCGCAGGAGTAGCGTCACCGCCCGCCGCGGACCGCTAACCCGCAGGATTTAGCGGCATTGGACGCAGTCTGAAAGCGGAAAAAGGGCAGGACATCGGCGGACGCACCTGGCTATAATGACCGCCACTTGCACCGTTAACGATTGAAGGAATGCATCATGGGTTTAAATCAGGTTCCGGCGGGTAAAGATCTGCCAGAAGACATCTACGTAGTGATCGAAATCCCGGCCAATGCCGACCCGATCAAATATGAAGTGGATAAAGACACCGGCGCGCTGTTCGTCGATCGCTTTATGGCCACCGCGATGTTTTACCCGTGCAACTATGGTTACATCAATAACACCCTGTCACTGGACGGTGACCCGGTGGACGTGCTGGTACCGACCCCGTATCCGCTGCAGCCGGGCTCCGTGATCCGCTGCCGTCCGGTGGGCGTACTGAAGATGACCGACGAATCAGGCGAAGATGCCAAACTGGTGGCCGTGCCGCACACCAAGCTGTCCAAAGAGTACGATCACATCCAGGATGTGAACGACCTGCCGGAACTGCTGCGCGCGCAGATCACCCACTTCTTCGAGCAGTATAAAGCGCTGGAAAAAGGCAAGTGGGTGAAAGTGGATGGCTGGGACGACGCCGCAGCGGCCAAAGCGGAGATCCTCTCCTCTTTTGAGCGCGCTCAGCAGAAGTAAGCGCTGTTTCTGCATCAGGCCGACGCGACGTCGGCCTTTTTTTTATCCTGACCGACCACCGCGCAGCTATTTCCGCCGGCGCGCATTCATCCGATGGCAAACCGCTTCTCTGTGGCCCCTACTTTTACGCCGCGGCCGACGCATTCCCCCGCCGCCGGCAAATTCGCTGGGCTTTTTCGCTGCGGGCATAAAAAACCCGCCGTTTCCAGCGGGTTGATTGCTGTTACTCTGCGGCAAGGCCGTTAGCGACTGACCCAGTCACCGCTGTCAATACGCGGCTTACCGGTGACAGATCGCTGGTACAGATAAAGCCAGGCACTGCCGTAAGGCGTGTGCACCAGGTGGCGTTTGTATTCCCCCCCCTTGGTGCGCAGCGCATCCAGCTCGCCCAGCGTACCGGCATCAATGCGATAGACCTCACACTGCACCTGCCCTTCTCCCACAATAACGCCCGGATAGAGCCCCAAATCGTAGAGTTCGTATCCGTTAATGGTGTGATCACCCAGCCACTGGGCGTTGGTCATCCAGTGGCTGTTTCCCTGCTTGCGGCGCAAACTGCCATATACAATTATTCGCATGGCTAAAACTCAAACTGATAGAGCAGATCCAACGCCTGGTCGAGACCAGACACGGCTTCCAGATATAGCTTAGGCATCAGCCGGTAACGCAGCGTGAGCGTTGCCAGTGAATCAAAGATACCCACGCCGTATTTTACTTGTAGACCCGGCAGCACATAGCCACTCACCTGTACCTGTTGGCTATCGCCAACGCCAGCGGTATCCAGCGCGAGGTTACTGACGCCAAAGGTCTCGCCGATTTTACCCACAACCTGACCACTTTGTGCAACCCCCAGACCGACCAGCGCCGACGTTAAGGCGTTGCTGTCCCCTTCGCCGCCCAGCCCCTGGCCGCGCAGCAGGTAAGAGAGCGCCTCCTGCTGGGATTTTGCCGGATCGGAGAAGATTTCTACTTTCGGTTCGTCAGCCAGCCCGGTGACCCGGATTCCGGCAATGACATCGTCTTCGGTAGCTTCCGGATTGCGGATCGCTTCAAGATTGAGGTAGGGCTGGTCCGGCGGCCCGGCAAACTGCAGCTCACCCTTACGCACCAGCAGGTCCTGGCCGTAGGCATGGAAGCGGCCAGACGGGATATTGATCTGCCCGTTAAGCCCCAGTCCGCGCTTATCCTGAATCAGCTTCAGATCGCCGTTCAGCCGCGCTTTCAGTCCGAATGCATCAAGTCGCACATTGTCGCCAACGTGGATTATCAGGTTGCTGTTAATAGGAATGGCGGCCGATTTTGGCGCGATCGGCTGCAGATTGTTATTCAGCATCACCTCGTCCGGCGAGACGCCCACCGCGCTCTCCGGTACCTGCTGCACGGTGATACGCGCCCAGGGAATATCAACCCGTCCATCAAGGTTAAACAGCTGTGGGGTAGCCTCAAACACCAAATCCGGCGAGACGTCCATGCGCACCATCGGCGGTACGGTCACCCGCACCTTATCCCCTTTGGCGGCGATGCGCGCGCGCCAGGCATCCAGCTTCGCCCAGTCGGCATCGCCGGAGAGCGCGATTTGCCCCTGAGCGGTCTGAACCACCCCCTCCAGCGTGGAGCGCATACCGTTAAACACCATCGTCAGGTTGGCACCGGTCAGGTCGACCGGCATAAAGTTGCCATCCACATCGACGTTACGCAGCCCTAACTGACCATAGACCAGCGGACGCTGCACGTCGCCGCCCAGCCGCAGCTGGCTGTTAATCATGCCGGCGATTTTTTCTCCCTGCATCAGCGCCGGATTGAGCAGCGCCAGCGACAGGTTGGCGATATTGACGTTGCCCGACAGCGTGCGCCGCCCCTGCGGATCGGCCACCTGCACCTTGCCGTCCAGCTGGCCGTTATTGGCAAGGCGAATCAGCCAGCCCAGTTCCGCCCGGTTGTTTTTCAGTCCGGCGTTCAGCGTCAGGGTATCAAACGCAATCGGCAGATCGTTCCCCTGCACATCCTGTACCACCTTCACGCCGCTGCCGCGCAGCGTGACGTTGCCCTGCGGCAGGCCTTCGCCCGCCTGCCAGCGCACGTCAGCATTGCCGGTGAAGACGCCACTGAGGCGCGTTTCCGCCGGCAGGAAGGGGGTGATCATCGCCAGGTCAAAGCGGTTCAGCACCACGCTGGCGCTGCCGCTCGGTCCGGCCTCAATGGTTTTGGGCACGCACAGCTGCGCATTGGGGTTTTGCCAGCAGTGCGGTCCGACCGTGACGGTCTGCTTCGCATTGAGATAATCCAGCGCGATAGCGCGGGTCAGGCGCCATTCTCCCACCGGCGTATCAAAGCGGGTGTTATGCAGATTGCCCTGCCAACGCTGCGTAGCGCGATCGAAGCTGCCGTTTAGCGCCAGCTGCCCGGAGACCGGCTGGCCATCGACATTCAGCTTCAGCTGGTGCTTTTTCTCGTTACCGTCAGCGTTGAGGGTGATCAGCCGCAGATTGAGCGCCTCCTGCTGCAGCCGCTCAATGCGCACCGCCAGCTTACCGCCAACCTGCTCACCGGATCGCACATCGCCGTTAAGGGTGACCTGGCCAATGCGCAGCGCCTGCCAGCGCAGATTGCGCGCGGTGAGATCGGCAAGTAGCTGCGGCGCCTCCAGGTTACCCCGCGCTTTAATCGTGCCTTTTGCCACGCCGCCCAGTCCCGGCAGTGCATTATCGAGATGCGGGGCATCGATATCGGCATCCAGCGCCAGCGTCTCGCCGAGTGCCCCTTTCAGGTTGACGTTGTTGCGGCCCAGCACCAGCCTGATGCCAGGAATGGTCCACTGATGATAGCTGTTACCGTACAGCGTGCCGTCAGCGGACACGGCGTTTTGCTTGACGTTACCTCTCAGCTTCAGCTCCGGCACCCGTACCTGCCAGCTACCGCCGTAGAGACTGCCGGTGGTTTTTAGCGAACCGTCCAGTCTGGCCGGCCAGTCAGGATACTGTTTGGCGGTATTGATGCCGCTGAGGGCCAGCTCGGTGCGCCAGCTGATCGCCTTGCTCCAGTCGACCACGCCGCGCAGTTCGGCACTGCCCTGCAGGGCATTGAGCCGCAGCCTCTCCAGTGTAAACTGTTCCACGTTGCCCGTGCCCGCCAGCGCCAGCGTGGCCGGCGGTACGCCGTCACCCTGTAGCGCAGCGTTCAGCGACATCGCATAGTCAGTCGCTTTACCGCTAAAGCGATAATCGAGCTGGTCGGCCTGATACTGCACCTTGCCGGTCAGCGGCCAGCGCAGCTGCGGGCTTTGCAGATGCAGATTGAGTGGCAGGCCGGCTTCGGCAAGGCGGGTATCCCCCGTTAGCGTCATACGGACCGGCCCCGAGAGGTTGAGCGCCAGCGTCAGGGTATCGCGCAGTCCGCCGCCGAGGTCCAGTTTGATCTTCTCTCCCCGCAGCGGCTCGACATTGAGCGTACTGTTTAGCGTCAGGTTGACCGGCCAGGCGTCAGTAAGCGTGACGCCGCCGCTGAGATTGAGCTGTCCCTGGGGCGAATCGACATCGAAGGTGCGCAGCTGTAAATCGCGATCAACGGTTTTTGCCTGTACCTGCAGCCGGGTCACCAGCACGTCGGTGTCGCCGGTGAGACGCAGGTTTTCACCCACAATGTTCTGAATATCCACATCCAGCGGCAGGCGGAAATCGGGCAGTGCCGGCAGCAGCGGCTGCGCGAACAGCGCGCGCAGCGTCTCGCCCAGCGGTTTTTCATCTGCCTGCGGCTGCTGCACTTTGGGTTCAATCACCTGCTCCTGAGCGACCTGCGTCGCCTTCGGCAGAGCGATCAGTAACCCCTCTATTTGCGTTGGCAAAAGCGTTAGTGAGCGCTCACGCCAGTCAATCCCGGTACGGAAATCGCGCAGGGAGACGGCGGTATCATCGATCCGCAGATCAATATTGTGCAACGCCAGCTTGCTCAGGGTCAGCGGCCAGGGGGTGCTGAGATCGCCCGTCGAAGCCGGCTCTTCTTCCACGGGCGGCGACGCGGGTAACTGCTTACTGTCGATCCGCACCCGGACGTCGTTTAACGCCAATTCATTGACACACAGCGCGCTGTCGCGCAGGCAGGCGAGCTTCAGCGCCAGATGCAGCTCACCGGCGTCCACCTCCACGCCCGGCATCCGGTATGCGACGCCTTTGATAGTCAGATCGCGCCAGCCGCCCTTTACTTCAGCAATAGCCAACCCCGGCACCCAGCGCGCCGCGCCGTTCAGGACCAGATGCAGGCCGGTCGTGGTTCCAATCAGGAAAGCCACGCCTCCCAGCAGCAGGACGACAGCGATCAGTAACCCTATCAGACCCTTTTTCCAGCGACTCATAGCTCAGGCCCCAGACCGATATAAAACTGCACGCCATGCTCCTCTTTATCCCCGACCGGTGCCGCCAGGTCGAACTTGATCGGCCCCACCGGCGACTGCCAGCGTACGCCAACGCCCGCACCGGTTTTGATATTGCTTTTTTTGATGTCGTTTACCGCTTCGCCTGAGTCAACAAATACTGCCCCCCACCATTTTCCGGTGACGTTGTACTGGTACTCCAGCGAACCGGTCGCCAGCTTTGAGGCCCCGGTCAGCTTACCTTCGCTGTCGCGCGGCGAGATCCCTTTGTATTTGTAGCCGCGAATACTGCGGTCACCTCCGGCGAAGAAGCGCAGATCCGGCGGAACGCGCTCAAAGTCGTTGGTTTCAATCCAGCCAAGATTACCGCGCGCGACGAAGCGATGTTTCTCCGCCAGCGAACGGATCCAAACGTTTTGCGCCTGCAATACCAGGAAGTCGACATCCGATCCCCAGGTGGTGTCGGAAACGTCAATGGAGTAGCGCTGGGTATCGCCCCAGGTCGGCATCAGACCGCCGCGCGAACGGGTGCGGTTTACGCTGACGCCGGGATAGAGCAGCATGGTAGTGTTCGTGACGCTGCCCTGCGTAAAGTGGTCAAGGCTCCAGCGCAGATTGATGCCGCGCTGCCAGCCGCTGGAGAGATCCCAGTAGCGCGAGGCGGCCAGCGTGGTGGAGTCTGATTTTGTGTCGTTGAGATCGGTGCGTTTGTAGCCGCCGCCCAGCAGGTAGTACTGCTCCAGCGGACTTTTCAGCAGCGGAATTTTATAGCTGAAATCCAGAATCTGCTCCGGCCCCGACAGGCTGGTGCTGGCGGTGAAGCTGTGACCCCGTGAGTTGACCCACGGTTTGCGCCATGAGGCTTTGACCCGCGGTCCGACATCGGTCGCGTAACCCACGCCGGTCTCGACGGTATTTTGGGTTCGCGGCGAGACCACGGCCTCCAGCGGCAGCACTTTACTCTGCCGCGCCTGTTCAAACTCAGGCGCGACCACCACCGAGTTAAACCAGCCGGTGGCCGAGAGGCGTCGATTCAGCTCCGCCAGATCGCGAGAGCTGTAGTAATCGCCGCGTTTAAACGGTATCAGATTGTGTAGATATGCCTCCTGAATCTGCGATCCTTCAAAGGTCACTTCACCGAAGCGATAGCGCTGTCCACTGTCATAATCGATGTCCCAGAAGGCTTCGTGCAGGTCGGCCGCTACCCCCAGCTCACTTTTCAGAAAGTCAGCGTCAAAGTAGCCCTTACGCAGCGCCAGATTACTGAGTGAACTTTTGAATTTGTCGTAGGTGCCGTGGTTCAGGATCGTCCCTTTCGCCGGCTGACCGGTTTTCACCAGCTGGCGATAATCCTCATCGGTACGCGCGCCGCCGCGCAGCACGACGGTCGTTTTCGCGATGCGCACCGGTTCACCGGGCTTGACGCGGGCAATCAGCACCGGTCGTCCGCCCCCCGGCGGCGCCGGGCGAAACACAAAGTCGATGTCGGGATCGTAATAGCCCAGCGCCCGCAGTCCCTCTTTGATGGCGTCCGCGACCCGCGCACGGAAGCGTCCGTCGGCGTTAACCTCATCGCTGTCGATGGTGGAGAGCCGCGCCCGGGCATTTTTTTGCAGCTCGCCAGTCAGCCCTTCCAGCTGCAGACGCACCTTCGCGGCATCGGCGGTGGTGGCCGCCACTAGCAGGCTGCCGGTGAACAATAAAAGACGAATGTTTGCCACGCTCACTCCTGTCTGACCGCCGGGACGCGCTCCTGATGGTCATTTTCTCACCATTGCCCCGGCTTCAATCGCAATCTCTCGCGACAATTATGCAGGCAATCTGCCGCCCTGCACGCCGCAAGATAACATTTTTAGCTAAAATTTACGTTCAAGCGGTATTGTGTGCAATGTCGTCCGGCAGTACAACATGCATTGCGTTACGAAACCAACAGGAGTTACACGTGGTCGCTAAATTAGAGAAATCCCTGGTGGTGAAATGGGATCGGGAATTACCCGGGCGGGAGACGCCACTGCCGCTCACCGATCATCACGCAGTTAATGGGCACTCACTGACTGCCGTCCCCGAGGGGATGCAGGTCGCCCTGTTTGGCATGGGCTGCTTTTGGGGAGTGGAGCGCCTGTTTTGGCAACAGCCCGGCGTCTGGAGCACCGCCGCCGGCTATAGCGGGGGCTACACGCCGCATCCCACCTATGACGAAGTCTGCTCCGGCCGCACCGGCCATGCCGAAGTGGTGCGAGTGGTGTTTGATCCCACCACCGTGCGCTACGAGCAGCTGCTGACGCTCTTCTGGGAAAATCACAATCCGTCGCAGGGGCTGCGCCAGGGGAACGACATTGGCAGTCAGTATCGCTCCGCTCTGTACTGGCTGGACGACGCGCAAGCCAACGCGGCTAACGCCAGCCTGCACCGCTTTGAAAATGCGCTGATCGCGGCGGGACGCCCCGGCGAGATCACCACCGAAGTGTGCGAGGCCGGTCCGTTTTACTTCGCCGAGGACTACCATCAGCAGTATCTGTACAAAAATCCGCACGGTTACTGCGGCCTGGGCGGTATCGGCGTTTGCCTGCCGCCCGACGCCTGATCGCCGGCCGCTGCGCAATTTCAATACAGAGTCTGGCAGCAGGCCTCGCCCTGCTGCTATAATCCCGCCCACTAACGCGCTGCTGTCTGGTACAGCACGCGTTCATCCATCTGCCCGCCACGACATCGCTTTCGCACAACATCAGGCACCTGCGGCAGACATTTTTGGCACGGATAGCCCTTCTGCCCGGTTTCAGGTGTATTGACGCTGCCCAGGCCAAAAATGACAAGTTGTTAAAAAAATGGGAACATTCATGTTAGATAGTTTGCTTGTCATACTGTTATTGATCGCCGTGAGCGCCTTTTTCTCCCTGTCGGAGATCTCGCTGGCGGCGTCACGCAAAATTAAACTGAAGCTGCTGGCCGATGAGGGCAACATCAACGCGGAGCGCATTCTGAAGATGCAGGAGACCCCGGGGATGTTTTTTACCGTGGTGCAGATTGGCCTGAATGCCGTGGCCATTCTCGGTGGTATCGTCGGCGATGCCGCCTTCTCGCCGGCATTTGCCGATCTTTTCCACCGTTTTATGTCGCCAGAACTGGCTGAACAGCTCAGCTTTATCTGCTCATTTACCCTGGTGACCAGCTTCTTTATTCTGTTTGCCGATCTGACGCCTAAGCGGATTGGGATGATCGCCCCGGAGGCGATCGCGCTGCGGATAATCAATCCGATGCGCTTCTGCCTGCTGGTGTTTCGCCCGCTGGTGTGGTTCTTCAACGGCATGGCCAACATGATCTTCCGCCTGTTTAAAATTCCAATGGTGCGGAAAGATGACATCACTTCTGACGATATCTACGCGGTGGTGGAGGCCGGTGCGCTGGCCGGGGTGCTGCGCAAGCAGGAGCACGAGCTGATTGAAAACGTGTTTGAGCTGGAATCGCGCACCGTCCCCTCCTCGATGACCTCGCGAGAAAACATTGTGTGGTTCGATCTGCACGAAGACGAATCCAGCCTGAAAGAGAAGATAGCCCGGCATCCGCACTCCAAGTTTCTGGTGTGCAACGGCGATATCGATCACATTATTGGCTACGTCGACTCAAAAGAGCTGCTGAACCGCGTGCTGGGGCACCAGAGCCTGACGCTGAACAGCGGCGTGCAGATCCGCTCGGCGCTGATTGTGCCCGACACCCTGACCCTGTCTGAAGCACTGGAAAGCTTTAAAACCGCCGGGGATGATTTCGCGGTCATCATGAATGAGTACGCACTGGTGGTCGGTATCATCACCCTTAACGACGTGATGACCACGCTCATGGGGGATCTGGTTGGCCAGGGGATGGAAGAGCAGATTGTTGCCCGCGATGAAAACTCCTGGCTGGTGGAAGGCGGTACGCCAATTGATGACGTAATGCGCGTGCTGGATATCGACGATTTTCCACAGTCGGGAAATTACGAAACCATTGGCGGTTTTATGATGTATTCCCTGCGTAAAATTCCTAAACGCACCGATTTTGTGAAGTTTTCTGGCTATAAGTTCGAGGTGGTCGACATTGACAGCTACCGTATTGATCAGCTGCTGGTAACGCGAATTGAGGCCACGCCGGGCATTACCCTGCCCAAGGCCAGACTGCCGGACAGCACGGGAGAGTAACTACACAAAGGGCGCCAGGGCGCCCTTTTTTTCATCCGGTGTCGTCAGTTAAATTCGGTCTGCAGACGTAACACCTGACGGTTGACCTCGGACATCACCGAGTAATGCTGCTTATCTTTAATGCGCGGCAGCAGGATTTTACCCTGATCGAATTCGAACGCGCCGACGTCTTTGATGTACAACCGCCCTCTGAACAGCGTCTTCACGTACTTAGCGACTTGTAGTGGGTTGTAACGGCTAAAAATTTTCATTTTCTCATTCTACTCCTTCAACGAATGGTCGCTCCTACGCCCTCAACATGGGGGCCGATCTCCTGGAGCGGAAAATTACTGTGCACAGTATAGACGCCTCTGTGGAGAGTATGTTCCCAAAGGTGACTTTTTTTACTGTCTTTACACATGATGACAGCGGACTCTGCGGGCATGGCGCGATTATCCATGATAAACCTTCAAAAAGAGGGGTTTTGTGCGCTGCACTGCAAAAGCGCGCCCCCGCTGCGACAAACGCATCATCCCTGCTTATTATTACACGCGCATGACCATCTGGTCTGATCACTCTTCAGGAGCTCTCCATGCGTATGAGTCAGCTGTGTCTCGGCCTGGCACTGTGCCTGCCCCTCTCCTCTCTGGCGATGAATCTTAGCGACGGCCAGCGCGTGCCCCCGGTTGGCGTCGGCGATAAGGGCGAACTGGTGCTGGCACAGGATCAGTTTAGTTATCAGCCCTGGAACAGCGCCAGGCTGCCGGGCAAGGTGCGCGTTATCCAGCATATCGCCGGGCGTTCCTCTGCCAAAGAGATGAATGCCGCGCTGATTGAAGCCATCAAGGCTGCCAGGCTACCGCACGATCGCTATCAAACCACGACCATCGTGAATACCGACGATGCCATTCCCGGTACCGGCATGTTTGTCCGCAGCAGTATTGAGAGCAATAAGCAGCAGTACCCATGGTCACAGTTTGTGGTCGACAGCGATGGCGTGGTGCGCAAGGCTTGGGATTTACAGCCTAAAGGCTCGGCGATTGCCGTACTGGACAAAGAGGGTAAGGTGCAGTTTAAAAAGGACGGAGCTTTATCGCAGCAGGAGGTTCAGCAGGTCACCGACTTGTTGCACAAGCTGTTAAAATAACCGACTTTCCGCCCCGCTTACGCTCAGTTGTACGCATTCGCGGGGCGGTGCTGCACCGACCGGCCCGGCGGATTTATCGCCGCTGCCGCTGGCTGATGGCGTTACGATTTATCAACCGGGCCACAGCCGCCAATCATTTTTGACAGCGAGATTGCCGGATGGAATAAATAGTCGTAATTACAATTTTTCTGCTTGTTATATACACTCCCCGTACATCCCGAGACAGAGGTAATCACAGCAGCGACCAGCGCGGCTTTAATTAAAGCATTCATCTTCATTTCCCTTATAATAAGTTAAATACTGTGCCCTACCGGCAACGTGGGGTATCTAACACCATAGTCAGATAATAAGTCAACGCTGAATTCGCCATTTTATTCAGGGGGGGTTGTTTTCTGCCGAATAATTAAATCAACAATCAACAGCAACCGGAAAAAATAAAACGACCAGCCGGAATATGATACCGTCTGTTGTCTCCAGAAAATAACGCTGCTGACAGGAAGCCCATCCCCGGATAATCCAACGGATGGGCAGGAGATCAGTAAAGCGAAACGCGAAAACCGGGATTGAGAAAACGCTCGCGCGGCGTGTAATCCAGCTCGCGCCCCTGCCAGTCGTGCACATGCGCGCCGGCGGCCAGTGCCACCGCGTGCCCGGCAGCGGTGTCCCAACTGTTGGTCGGCCCAAAGCGTGGATAGAGCTGCGCCTTGCCCTCTGCCACCAGGCAAAACTTCAGCGAGGAGCCAATCGCCACGGTCTGATGCTCGCCCAGCGAGTGCAGGTACTCCTGCAGCTCCGGATCGTCACCGTGAGAACGGCTGACCACCACCAGCGGCGGACGCGCATCTGCCACGTGGATCGGCTGACGCGTACCCTGCTCCTCTTTCCAGGCTTTGCCGTCAGCGGCAGCGTATAAAACGTCAAGTACCGGCGCGTAAACCACGCCCAGCGTCGGTTTTCCCGCCTCAATTAGCGCGATATTGACGGTAAATTCGCCGTTGCGCTTAATAAATTCTTTGGTACCGTCCAGTGGATCAACCAGCCAGTAGCGCTGCCAGTGGCGTCGCACTTCCCAGCCCGGCGGGTCTTCTTCCGAGAGTACCGGAATGTCGGGGGTAAGGGCCTGCAATCCGGCAATGATCGTGCGGTGTGCGGCGATATCTGCCGCCGTAACCGGTGAGTCATCCGCTTTTTGCCCAACGTCTATTGGCGTATCGCCGGTATATATGGTCATGATAGCGGCCCCCGCATCGCGGGCCAGTTGGCAAATCTCGTCTAACATGATTACCTCACTCTTGTCGCATTTTGCGCCAGGTTAGCGCGCGGCCTGTGGTTGAGCATAGCAGGTGCTCCGGACCGGTACGCGCGGAGAAAAAGGGAGACCTGTTTCAACAGCATACCCGAAGCGTTACCGTCTAAACCAGCCAGATGAGGGATTCTTGTGTCAACTGCCATTACTCCGTTTCTGCCCGATTACCGCGGCGAATTACCGGAATGTCCCACCTGGGACGCCGCCACGCAAACCCTGTGGTGGACAGATATCCTGAAAAAAGAGATCCACTGCTGCGATGCGCAGGGCCAGCAGCACCGGATTATCACCTTTACGGAAGAGCCCGGCTGTTTTGCCCTGCGCCGGGAAGGCGGGCTGATTGTGGCGCTGCGCTCCGGTATCTGGCTCTGCGATGCACAGGGGCAGCTCAGCGAAAAAGTGTGTGATAATCCCAGTAATCCGGCGCTGTGTCGCTTTAACGACGGCGGCGTTGATTCACAGGGGCGTTTCTACGCCGGTACCTTCTGGGCCCCGGGGGATTTTAACGGCGCGCTACTGTGCCGGGTCGATACGCAGCTGCAAACCCGCGTGATCCAGTGCGATATCATGGGGCATAACGGCCTGGCGTTTAGCGCCGATGGCCGCTGGATGTACAGCAGCGATACGCCGAATGGCGTCATCTGGCGCGCGCCGATCGGCGATGACGGTGAGCCCGGCGCACGCTCAGCATTCCATCGCTTTCAGCCCGGTGATGGCCTGCCGGACGGTGCGGCGATGGACGTTGAGGGCGGCTACTGGAGCGCGCTGTACGACGGCTGGCGGCTCTGCCGCTTCTCGCCGGACGGTGAGGTGCTCGAAAGCCACCGCCTGCCGGTGCGCTGTCCGACCATGGTCTGCTTTGGCGGGGCGGATATGCGCACGCTGTTTGTCACCACTACGCGCGAACACTTCAGCGCGGAGGAGATCGCACAAACGCCGCTGGCCGGTGCGATATTTTCCCTGCGCGTGGGCGTTGCGGGCGTCAGCAAACCGCGTTTTTGCGGCGTCTGAAGCCAATTCACCGGCGCCCTGACGCGGGGCGCCGACGTTAAACATTGCCCCATCTCACATTTCTATGAAATAAACGTCTACCCTTGCAAAATTTCTGAGATCGTTACTCGCTGACATCTGTAACGAAAAGGAATGACGATGAAGCCTATCTCTGTGGCGCTGCTGTCGCTGCTTATTTCGGCCCAGTTGCCCGCCGCCACGGTGGCATTACGCCTGCTGGAGACCACTGATCTGCACAGCAATATGATGGATTATGATTATTATAAAGATGCCCCCAGCGACCAGTTTGGTCTGGTGCGTACCGCCAGCCTAATTCGTGCCGCGCGTGAAGAAGTGAAAAATAGCGTATTGATTGATAATGGCGATGTAATTCAGGGTAGTCCGATGGGGGATTATGCCGCCGCCAGAGAGCCGCAGAAAGACGTAATCCATCCGGTGTACAAGGCTATGAATACGCTGGATTACACCGTGGGAAATTTGGGTAACCACGAATTTAATTATGGCCTGCCGTATCTGCAGAGAGCGATAAAAGACGCAGCGTTTCCTTATATTAACGCCAATATTATTGATATACGCAGCGGTAAGCCCCTGTTCACGCCGTGGCTGATTAAACCCCTGACCGTGATCGACAGCGCTGGCCAGCCGCAGACGCTGAAGATCGGCTATATCGGCTTTGTGCCACCGCAAATCATGAGCTGGGACCGTCAGCATTTGCAGGGCAAAGTGACTGTGGAAGATATCACCGGGACGGCCAGAAAGTGGGTGCCGGAGATGCGCCGTCAGGGTGCCGATCTGGTGGTCGCCGTGGCGCACTCCGGCCTGTCGGCCGCCCCCTGGCACGCGCTGGCGGAGAATTCCGTGTATTACCTGAGTCAGGTACCCGGTATCGATGCCATTCTGTTTGGTCACGCCCACGCGGTGTTCCCCGGCGGCGACTTCGCCGCTCTGCCCGGCGTGGATATCGCCCGCGGGCTGATCAACGGGATCCCGGCGGTGATGCCAGGCATGTGGGGCAGTCACCTTGGCGTGGTGGATCTGACCCTCAGCAACGACGGTGGCCGCTGGCAGGTGAGCGAGGCGCGGGCGCAAGCGCGACCAGTCTATGACAACACTGCCGCCCGGGTGCTGGCTGAACCGGATCCGGCGCTGACCCGGGTGCTGGCTGCCGATCATCGGGCGACGCGCGACTTTGTCAGCCAACCGATTGGGCGATCGGCAGACGTGATGTACAGCTACCTGTCGCTGATACAGAACGACGCCACCGTGCAGATTGTCAATCGCGCCCAGCGCGACTACGTTGAGCGCTTTATTCAGGGCGATCCTGACCTTGCCCGCCTGCCGGTCCTGTCTGCCGCGGCGCCGTTTAAAGCCGGCGGGCGAAAGAACGATCCCCACGGGTATGTTGAAGTGGAAAAAGGCGCGCTGAGCTTCCGTCACGCGGCCGACCTCTATCTCTACCCGAATACGCTGGTGGTGCTGAAGGTCAGTGGCGCGCAGGTGAAGCAGTGGCTGGAGTGTGCCGCCGGTCAGTTTGCGCAGATTGATCCGACCCGCAGCGCGCCGCAGTCGCTGATCAACTGGGATTTTCGCACCTATAACTTCGATGTGATCGACGGTGTGACTTATCAGATCGATGTGACGCAACCGGCCCGCTATGACGCCGAGTGTCAGCCTCTGCATCCCGATGCCTCACGCATCGTCGACTTGCGCTGGCAGGGAAAACCGATGGATCCGCTGGCTACTTTCCTGATCGCGACGAATAACTACCGCGCGTACGGCGGAAAGTTTGCCGGCACCGGCGAGCAGTTTGTTGCATTTGCCGCGCCGGATGAAATCCGCGCGATCCTCGCCGACTGGATTGGCGCGCAGACGCGTGCGTACGGCGCGGTACAGCCCGCGGCGGATAACAACTGGCGTATTGCGCCGATCTCTGGCCAAACGCCGCTGGATATTCGCGTTGAAACCGCCCCGGGCGCGAAAGCCACCGCCTTTATCAAGCAGCGGGCGCGCTATCCAATGACGCCGGTGGGACAGGATGCGATGGGGTTTGCGCTGTGGCGGGTAGATTTACAGCAGAAGTGACGCTGAAGACGCCCCCGCGGCCGGGGGCGCCTGACCGCTTAGAGGATCTCCAGCAGCTCGACTTCAAATACCAGCGTGCTGAACGGCGGAATAGAAGCACCGGCGCCGCGCTCACCGTAAGCCAGCTGATGCGGAATGACCAGCTCCCATTTGGAACCCACCGGCATCAGGGTCAGGGCTTCAATCCAGCCGGCAATCACGCCGCTGACCGGAAATTCTGCCGGCTCACCGCGCGCCACCGAGCTGTCGAAAACGCTGCCGTCAATCAGCTTGCCGGTATAATGCACGCGAACGCGATCGGTACGTGCCGGGATCGCCCCGCTCCCCTGGGTCAGCACGCGGAACTGCAGACCGGATTCCGTCGTGCTCACGCCGTCGCGCTGCGCATTTTCCTGCAGGAAGGCCTGACCTTCGACCGCCATGGCTTCCTGACGCTCGCGACGCACCGCATCGGCCCGCTCGTGAACCTCACGCAGCGCGCGATGTACCACGTCTACCGGGACCGCCGGGGCATTCCCTTCCAGCGCATCGCGCAGGCCCGCCAGTAAGGCTTCCGGCTGCAGTCCCTGCAGCCCCGACTCCAGCAGCTGCTGGCCGACCTGTAAACCAATTCCGTAACTTGCTTGCGCTTCGACGCTGTCAAAAGAAGGGGTGGTCATGACTTTTCCTTAATCGTGTAAATGTCCTGCGCAGCATAACAGCGACAGCCACGGGCGTAAAATCCTCTGATGGAGAGATGACTTTTGCCCGCGAAAAAGAAACAATAGCGCCGCAGGATCTCTGGCCCCGGCATCGCCGCTTCCGCGCGCCAACCTCCGCATAACAAAATGATTTGCTACAGTTAAGAGAGATTACATGGGTCAGATAGCCCCCCGGCGGCGTAAATCGCCTGCACGCGCGTCTGCGCTGGCGTCCCTGTCGCTGTCCGCACGCCGGTTACAAACGCGGCTGCTACAGTTGCTGCCGCCGCCAAAGGAGAACCGTATGCCGCAGACCTCCTCACGCCATACTTTTATCCAGCGCCTGTGGCACTGGCCGGCGCAGCTGCGCTGGATGGATCCCCTGCCTGTACCACACCGCCGCGCGATCATGCTCACACTGCTGATCGTACTGCTGGCCTTTCTATGGCCCACGCCGGCGCCGCGCAGCACGCCCGCGCCCGCCTCACCGTCGGCCACGGAGGTCCCGCTGCAGGCCGAGCTGGTTGACCCGGCTGAACCCGCCGCACCCGACAACGATCCAGCGCCGGCCGCCAGCGACAGCGAAGGCAGCTGGCGCAGCTACCGCGTAGCCGCTGGCCAAACCCTCGCCCAGCTATTTCGTGATAATAATCTGCCGGTCAATGATGTATTTGCGATGGCGCGCGAAGAGGGTAGTGACAAGCCGCTGAGTAGCCTGAGCGCCGGGCAGGCGGTAAAAATCCGCCAGGATGCGCAGGGGGTGGTGACGGCGCTGAGCGTCGAGGGCAGCAGCGGTCCGGTGCTGTTTACCCGGCAACCCGACGGCAGCTTTCTGCGCGCGCAGTGACGGCCCACGCCGCAGGCAAAAAAAAACGCCGGCACAAGGCCGGCGCTTCTTTTGACCGCAAACGCAATGCTTATTCAGCAACCACGTTAACAGTCAGTTTTGCGAACACATCGCTGTGAACCTGGAAGTCCACTTCGTGCTCACCGGTCGTACGCAGAACGCCGTTCGGCAGGCGAACTTCGCTTTTGTTCACGTCAACGCCAGCTGCAGTAACAGCATCAGCGATGTCGCGGGTACCGATGGAGCCGAACAGTTTACCTTCGTCGCCGGATTTAGACGCGATGGTCACCGTGCCCAGGGCGCTGATTTTCTCAGCACGCGCCTGTGCAGCGGCCAGAACGTCTGCCAGCTTGGCTTCCAGTTCAGCGCGGCGCGCTTCGAAAAACTCGACGTTTTTCTTGGTAGCCGGAACAGCTTTACCCTGTGGAACCAGGAAGTTACGAGCGTAGCCCGCTTTAACGTTAACCTGATCACCCAGGCTGCCCAGGTTTGCTACTTTATCAAGCAGAATAACTTGCATTACCTTATCCTCTTAAAGTCGTTAATGGACAGCGGCCAATTACTGATGACGATCGGTGTATGGCAGCAGAGACAGGTAACGCGCGCGCTTGATAGCACGAGCCAGCTGACGCTGGTATTTAGCGCGAGTACCGGTGATGCGGCTCGGTACAATTTTACCGCTCTCGGTGATGTAGTTTTTCAGCGTAGCGATGTCTTTATAGTCAATCTCTTGAACGCCTTCCGCGGTGAAACGGCAGAACTTGCGACGACGGAAATAACGTGCCATTTGGCTAGTCTCCAGAATCTATCAATTCAATCTGCTCGGCATGCAGAACCATTTTATTCAGACCGTTACGCCCCTGATGGGTGCTGATAAAGCCTGAAACGGTAAGGTGCGTGCCGACCGTTATACTGTGAGTAATAGCGAGGTGAGCTTTGCCGCTGATCACAACGGGCATTCTGCACCACGCCTGCCGGGTAAACCCGGCTTCCACCTGCTGAGACCGATGCTCGAGCACCAGCTGACAATGTGGAATGCCTGACGGACTGACTTTCCGCAACGGGGTCTTGCACACCGTGCCAGACAGCGTCAGTCGATTATCCGTCACCAGCGATTACTCTTCAGAATCCCCAGTTTCGGCTTCTTCGGTGGATTCGCTGGCGAAATCTTCACGACGCTCACGGCGCTCATCTTTCGCTTTGACCATCGGGGAAGCTTCAGTTACCGCGTGCTTAACGCGCATAACCATGCTGCGGATAACGGCGTCGTTGAAGCGGAAGTTCGTTTCCAGCTCGTCGATCACTTCCTGCGGTGCTTCCACGTTCAGCAGAACGTAGTGCGCTTTGTGCAGTTTGTTGATCGGGTAAGCCAGCTGACGACGGCCCCAGTCTTCCAGGCGGTGGATCGTGCCCTGAGCACCAGTGATAGCACCAGTGTAACGCTCGATCATGCCAGGAACCTGTTCGCTCTGGTCAGGATGAACCATAAATACGATTTCGTAATGACGCATCGAAATTGCTCCTTACGGATTATTCAGCCTCCTGTCAGGGTCAGCCGCGGCCCGTGGAAGCAAGGAACGTGAAAGACCGTGTTTGGCGCATCGCATGATGCGGCCCGCGCACAGCCTGTAAATGCGGCTGAAAAATTGACGCGTAATCATACTGGCAGCGCGCGCCGAACTCAAGCCGCCAGTCAAAATAAAATCTGCCGCCGCGGCGGTGGGTAACAGCCATGCCAACCGCGACGGCCAGCCCCTGACGCGGGTTGCGACGACTACCGGCTGCGCGCGGCCGGCGTGACCACCGTGACCCGCAACGCCAGCACCACCGGCCCGATCCGGGATACCCGCGCCCTGTGGCGGGCATGGATCATGCGAATGGCGGAGATAGCCCTCTGTTCTACCATGCTGGCGCGGCGGGCCGCCCTCAAGCCCCCCCTGACGGGCGCATACGGCAGGAGGCGTTGCGGTGGGTGCAGCAGCGGCACGGGCGCAGCGTCCGGACGGCGGAAGAGGTGACCTATCTGATCGGCGAGTCGCTGAGCCAGGGAGTGAAGCCGCACGCCCGGCGCCGGCAGCAATGATACGCATCCGCGGCCGCTTACCTGGCTCAGGGCGCTGATGGATGATGTGGCGATCGCCCGGCATCGTCCGGGTTGCCCCGCCGCTGCCGCAGACAGGGGCCGCAATCCAGCAGAATGACCGATGGCTTCGTCGGCCCGCGCAGATCGCCCAGCCCGCAGGGCTGTCCGTCGTCCCCGCCCTCAGCCCGCTCCCGCTCAGGGAGTGATACACTTAACGCATGTTCCCCTCCCGGCGTCACCACAATGAAACGGGTGTTCACCGTAATGGCTGGCCTGCTACTGACAGGCTGCGCTTCGCTCACCCCGCAGCCTGCGCCGCCGCCCGGGGCGGAGCCGCAGGAGATCAACCGCGCGCAAAGCCTGACGCTGCAAAAAATCGGCAACGTCAGCGCGATAGTGCGCGGTTCACCCGATGACGCCGCGCGGGCGATCGCCGCCAAAGCGCGCGCGCAGGGTGCGTCCTGGTACCGTATCGTGGCGCTGGATGATGAGATGCTCACCGGCGTATGGCGTGCCGATGCGGTGCTCTACGGTCCCGCAGCGTCGGCAGCCAACGGTAAGTAATCACTCGTGAACGTGACGCGCAGACACGCTGCCGGCTGCGCCGGTCCGCGCAGTGGGCAGGCCAAAACGCAGCAACGCTTTCGGTCTACAACAGGGTAAGCACACGCTTACTTTTCCGGGGCCACGGCGCGCGTTGCCAGTACGGGGAGTGAGTGGGCAATACAGCACACAGGCGGGGCGGACTTCGCCGGCCCCCGGCGCGGCCACAGGGGAGGGACAATCTGGCCGCGGGGCAGAGTGGCCTGCGAAACGGGGCGCACGTTGCGCCCCGGTCTAATCAGCGAGCGCTGCGCTGGCGCACCGCTTCAAACAGGCAGATGCCGGTGGCCACGGAGACGTTCAGCGAAGAGACGCTGCCGGCCATCGGGATGCTGATGAGCTCGTCGCAGTGTTCGCGGGTCAGGCGACGCATCCCCTCGCCTTCTGCGCCCATGACCAGCGCCATCGGACCGGTCATTTTGCTCTGGAACAGGGTGTGGTCAGCTTCACCCGCGGTCCCCACCAGCCAGACGCCAGACTCCTGCAGCAGACGCATTGTACGCGCGAGGTTGGTCACGCGGATCAGCGGGACGCTCTCCGCCGCGCCGCAGGCCACTTTTTTCGCCGTGGCGTTCAGCTGCGCCGAGCGGTCGCGTGGCACAATTACCGCATGGACACCGGCGGCGTCGGCGCTGCGCAGGCAGGCACCCAGGTTGTGCGGATCGGTGACGCCATCAAGAATCAGCAGAAATGGCTGTTCGAGGCTGGCCAGCAGATCCGGCAGATCGTTCTCCTGATACTGCCGTCCCGGCTTCACCAGGGCCACGATGCCCTGGTGAACGGCACCTTCCGTCTTGTCATCCAGCCACTGACGGTTCGCCAGCTGCACCACCACGCCCTGCGCCTCCAGCGCTTTGATGGTCGGCTGCAGGCGGCGATCGTCGCGCCCTTTCAGCACAAAAACCTGCTGAAAGCGTTGGGGATCACGTTCCAGCAGCGCCTGCACCGCGTGGATACCAAAAATTATTTCACTCATGTCGTTCCTGTACCTTGTCGGGCGGGAGGCCCTCCCGCCAGGCGATTATTCTGCGCTGGTTTTTTTCTTTGCCGCCCGCTTAGCTTTGGTGGCAGCGGCGATTTTACGGGTTTTTTCCGACACTTTTTTGGCTTTTTTCTCACTCTTCGCCTTGTCGGTTTTCGCGGCGGCCGGTTTTTCCTTGCGGAAGGCGGCGTCCGGCTCAAAGTTCACCCCTTTACGCTGTTGGCGACGCTTTCCCCCTGCTCCGCCGTCGCTGCGCAGCTTTTTCCCTTTTTCACGGGCGGTTTTGCCTTCGCCGCGCGGCTTGCGGGTACTGGAAATCAGCGCGAAATCAATTTTGCGCTCGTCCATGTGTACCGCTTCTACCCGCACTTCGACCGCATCGCCAAGGCGATAAGTGCGCCCACCCGCCTCACCGATCAGCCGCTGCCCCACCGCATCAAAGCGGTAATAGTCATTATCCAGCGTCGAAACGTGCACCAGGCCATCGATAAACAGATCGTCGAGGCGCACGAAGAAGCCAAAGCCGGTGACGCTGGAGATGATGCCGTTGAAGGTCTGGCCCACCTGGTCCTGCATAAAGTCGCATTTCAGCCAGTCGGCAACGTCGCGGGTCGCTTCATCCGCACGGCGCTCGGCCATTGAGCAGTGCTGGCCCAGCTGCAGCATCTGCTCAAGGCTATAGTGATGGCCGCCGGTCGGCGTGCTGTTGCCCTGCAGGGTGCCCGCCTCCTGCGCCAGCAGGTATTTGATCGCCCGGTGCAGCAGCAGATCCGGATAGCGGCGGATCGGCGAGGTAAAGTGTGCGTAAGAGGTCAGCGCCAGGCCGAAGTGTCCGCGGTTTTCCGGATCGTAGATAGCCTGCTTCATGGAGCGCAGCAGCATCGTTTGCAGCATTTCGTGGTCGGGACGATCGGCAATGGTGTGCAGCAGTTCTGCATAATCTTTCGGCTGCGCTTTGCTGCCGCCAGGCAGCGACAGCCCCAGTTCGCCAAGCACCGAGCGGAAGCTGGTGATGCTGTCTTCGCTCGGGCGATCGTGCACGCGGAACAGCGCCGGCTGTTTCAGCTTTTCCACATAGCGCGCCGAGGCGATATTGGCGAGGATCATACACTCCTCGATCAGCTTGTGGGCGTCGTTGCGCACCGTCGGCTCCACGCGCTCAATGCGGCGATCGGCGTTAAAAATAAACTTCGCTTCTTCAGTCTCAAAGGCAATCCCGCCGCGCTCAGCGCGAGCGCCGTCCAGCGCCTGATAGAGGCTATACAGCTCTTCCAGGTGCTTCACCAGCGGCTGGTACTGCGCGCGCAGCTCGGCGTCGCCCTGCAGGATGTGCCACACCTTGTTGTAAGTCAGCCGCGCATGGGAGTTCATGACCGCTTCATAGTGGCGAAAGCCGGTCAGCTTGCCTTTCGCCGACACGGTCATTTCGCACACCATACACAGGCGATCAACTTGCGGATTCAGCGAGCAGAGACCGTTCGAGAGCACTTCCGGCAGCATCGGCACTACCTGAGACGGGAAATAGACCGACGTCCCGCGGTTTTGCGCCTCGTCATCCAGCGGCTTGCCGGGGCGAACGTAGTAGCTGACATCAGCGATCGCCACCCACAGGCGCCAGCCGCCGCCGCGCTTTTTCTCACAGTAGACCGCATCATCGAAATCGCGCGCATCTTCGCCATCAATGGTCACCAGCGGCAGCTGCCGCAGATCGACGCGTCCCTGCTTCGCCGATTCCGGCACCTCTTCGCGCAGGCTGGCAATCTCTTTCTCAACCGCTTCCGGCCAGACGTGTGGAATATCGTGGGTGCGCAGCGCCATGTCTACCGCCATACCGGTACCCATATTGTCACCCAGCACTTCGACGACTTTACCGATCGCCTTGCTGCGACGAGTCGGACGCTGCAGCAGCTCCACCACCACCACAAAGCCCATACGTGCGCCCTGGGTCTCTTCCGGCGGCACGAGAATATCAAAACTCAGGCGGCTGTCGTCTGGTACCACAAACCCGACGCCGGCGTCGGTGAAGTAGCGGCCGACAATCTGCGGATTACGCGGTTCCACGACCCGTACCACCCGCGCTTCACGCCGGCCTTTACGGTCGGCGCCCAGCGCCTGAGCGAGAATTTCGTCGCCGTGCATACACATCTTCATCTGCTCAGCAGAAAGGTAGAGGTCATCTTTACTGCCTTCCACCCGCAGGAAGCCATAGCCATCGCGGTGGCCAATCACTTTGCCGCGGGAGAGGTCGAGACGCTCCGGCAGCGCGTAGCACTGGCGGCGGGTAAAGACCAGTTGCCCGTCGCGCTCCATGGCGCGCAGGCGACGACGCAGCGCCTCCAGATGCTCTTCGCTGCTCAATCCCAGCTCATTAGCCAGCTCTTCACGGCTGGCCGGCTTCTCGCGTTTGTCTAAGTGCGCCAGAATGAATTCGCGGCTGGGAATTGGGTTATCGTATTTTTCTGCTTCTCGTTGCTGAAAAGGATCGTGTGACATGCGGTTCCTCCGTTGTCATCGCGGGCCGGATGACGTCTTGTCACCCAGCAATAATGTGTAAAGTGGCGCGTTATCGGCCACTAAGTCGGCCAGCGTGTAGCGGTCCAGCTCCTGAAGGAAGGCAGTGACCGCGTCGCGCAGGACGGTTTTTAACCGGCAGGCCGGCGTAATATGGCAAAAGTCACCGTGGCAATTTACCAGCTGCAGCGGCTCAAGATCGCGGATTACCTGGCCGATACCAATCTGCCGCGCCGGCTTGCCCAGCCGGATCCCGCCATGCTTGCCGCGCACCGTGTCGACGTAGCCGGTGCGGCTAAGCTGGTGAATGATTTTGACCATGTGGTTACGTGACACGCCATAGGTCTCCGTCACTTCGCTGATGCTGGTCATTTTGTCCGGCGGTAAGGCCGCCAGGTAAATCAGGGCGCGCAAACCATAATCAGTAAAACTCGTTAACTGCACGATGACCTCTGAATCAACACGGTGTAGCGGACGCACGACGCGAAAATAACGCGCGCACCTAATGATGATAAACCAGCCAGCAAAAAAGCGGTTACCTTCATGTGATGACGGGGAAAAAGGCAGATACAACAGAGGCGGGAAGCAAAAAACAGCGGCCGGGACAACGGTCCCGGCCGCGACGATGATTAGGCGTCAAACGGATCACGCAGAATCATGGTCTCACTGCGGTCAGGTCCGGTAGAGATGATGTCTACCGGCACGCCGGTCACCTCTTCCACGCGCTTGATAAAGTCGCGTGCGGCCTGCGGCAGCCCCTCAACGGTTTTCACACCGAAGGTGCTTTCGCTCCAGCCCGGCAGCGTTTCGTAAATCGGCTCAATGCCTTCCCAGCCCTCCGCGGCCAGCGGCGTGGTGGTCACTTCACGCCCGTCCGGCATGCGGTAAGCCACACAGATTTTCACTTCTTTCAGACCGTCCAGCACGTCCAGCTTGGTCATGCAGAAACCCGACAGTGAGTTGATCTGTACCGCGCGGCGCACCGCAACCGCGTCCAGCCAGCCGGTGCGACGGCGGCGTCCGGTGGTCGCGCCAAATTCGTGCCCCTGAGTGCACAGGAATTCGCCGGTCTCATCAAACAGTTCGGTCGGGAACGGACCGGCCCCCACGCGAGTGGAGTACGCCTTCACAATGCCCAGCACGTAGTCGACATAGCGCGGACCGATACCGGAACCGGTCGCCACGCCGCCGGCGGTGGTGTTGGACGACGTAACGTAGGGGTAAGTTCCGTGGTCAATATCCAGCAGGGTGCCCTGCGCGCCTTCAAACATGATCAGGTCGCCGTTCTGACGAGCGGTGTCCAGCAGATCGGACACGTCGACCACCATCCCGGTCAGGATGTCAGACACCGCCATCACGTCGCGAAGAACGGTATCATAATCTACCGCTTCTTCTTGGTAGTACTGAACCAGCTGGAAGTTATAGAAATCAACGATCTCTTTCAGCTTCGCAGCAAAGGTCTCTTTGTTGAACAGATCGCCGACGCGCAGGCCGCGGCGAGCCACTTTGTCTTCGTACGCCGGACCGATGCCGCGACCGGTGGTACCAATCGCTTTATCACCGCGCGCTTTTTCACGCGCGAGGTCCATTTTGACGTGATAATCGAGGATTAACGGGCAGGCTTCAGATAACAACAGACGTTCGCGCACCGGGACGCCGCGATCTTCCAGTTCCTTCATCTCTTTCATCAGCGCAGCGGGTGACAGCACCACACCGTTGCCGATGATGCTGGTGACGTTTGCACGCAGAATGCCAGAGGGAATTAAGTGGAGGACGGTTTTTTCACCGTTGATGACAAGTGTGTGGCCCGCATTATGACCACCCTGGTAGCGCACCACGTATTGCGCGCGTTCAGTTAAAAGGTCAACAATCTTACCTTTTCCTTCGTCACCCCATTGGGTGCCCAGTACGACGACGTTCTTACCCATTTCCTAAAATCACCGATTGCTTAAAAATGGATTCTACCATCGTCATTTTTAGCTTTCAGCACTTTTAGCATACGGTTGCGCAGTTTTTTTGACCGCTGCAGCCGTCTGAAGAACAAAGCGCACAATAAGGCCTTACAGATCGCCGCGGCTGCGCAGCATACAGTAAATCACCACCCCGGCTACCGCCAGCCCGCCACCAAAGCGACGCAGCAGGCGATCGGGCAGCTGCGCCATAGAGAGGATCATCCGCCGCCAGATACGGGGTAAAAACATCGGGCCAATCCCCTCAATCACCAGCACCAGCGCCAGCGCCAGCCATACCGTTGTACTCATCCGCTTATCCCCAAAAAAAACGGGCCGGCGAGAGCCGACCCGTGATCTGAGTTATAACAGAAATTACGGCGCGGTGTGAGACGGCGTCTTCATATAGCGGAAGAAGTCGCTGTCCGGGCTCAACACCAGCACATCCTGGTTATTGCTCTTGAAGCTGTTCTCATACGCACGCAGGCTGCGAATAAAGGCGTAGAAGTCCGGATCCTGGCTGAAAGCATCGGCATACAGCTTGGCCGCTGCCGCATCCCCTTCACCGCGGGTGATCCGCGCCTGGCGCTCGGCCGTTGCGGCAATGGACGCCACTTCGTAATCTGCCTGAGCGACCACTTTTGCCGCCTCTTCATCACCCTGCGCACGCTGGCTGCGCGCCACCGACTCACGCTCGGCGCGCATACGGGCATAGATCGCGTCAGAGACTTCCGTTGGCAGGTTGATCTGCTTGATGCGCACATCAACCACTTCGATACCCAGTGCTGCCATACTGTTTGGATTAGGCGCCGGCTCGTTGCTGCTGGTCTCCTGCTCAACGCGTTTGGCAACCGAAGCAATCGCATCGTCCGCCGCCGGCGTGGCGACGTCATCATTGCCAGCGGTTCCGGTGTTCAGCGCGTCGCGCACGTCGGTAGTCAGCCGTCCCCGCGAGTCAGTAACGATGTCTTTCACGTCCAGACGACCGATTTCAGAGCGCAGACGGTCACTGAATTTCCGCTTCAGCAGCACTTCCGCCTGGGAGGTATCGCCACCGCCGGTAGCCAGGTAATAGCGGCTAAAGTCGCTGATCCGCCACTTGATGTACGAGTCGACGATCAGATCTTTCTTCTCTTTCGTGACGAAGCGATCAGCCTGATTATCCATGGTTTGCAGACGCGCATCGAGGGTTTTCACCGACTCGAGGAACGGGATCTTCAGGTGCAGACCGGGAGCATAAATCATCGGCTTATTTTCGTCATCGCGCAGCACTTTGCCAAAGCGCATGACGATGCCGCGCTGCCCTTCCTGCACCACAAACAGTGAGGCATAAAGCACAACCAGCACGATAATTAACAAAATGACTAATGGCTTACGCATTGATTACTCTCTCCCTTCGCGCTGGGTGTCGTTGCGCACGGAGTTGATCCGGCGCTGATCCATAATGTCCTCAGGACTGAACGACGAACGGGCAGGACGATCGCTGTTCGTGTTGGCCGGCGGCACGCGCGTCAGGTTGGTGTTGCTCTGCTCGCGGGGGGCGCTGGCACCGCTCTGACCGCGCATCAGCTGATCCAGCGGCAGCACCATCAGGTTATTGCCTTTATCGTTAACCAGCACTTTACGGGTGTTACCCAGCACGCGCTCCATGGTTTCGATATAGAGACGCTCGCGGGTGATTTGCGGGGCGGCTTTATATTCCGGCAGGATGCGGGCAAAGCTGTCCACTTCACCCTGAGCTTCCAGCGTGACGCGGGTTTTGTACGCGCGGGATTTTTCCAGCGTTTCCTGAGCGTTACCGCGTGCCTGCGGGATGATGCCGTTAGCATAAGCCTCCGCTTCACGCACTTTCTGCTCGCGGTTTTCCCGCGCGGCAATGGCGTCATCAAACGCGGCTTTCACCTCTTCCGGCGGACGCGCCGTCTGGAAGTTGACGTCCAGCAGCGTGATCCCCATGTCGTACGGGCGAATGGTCTCTTCCAGCTCGCGCTGCGTTTCGCTACGCACCACGGTACGCCCTTCGGTCAGGATGCGATCCATCGTAGAGCGGCCAATCACGCCGCGCAGCGCGCTGTCGGTAGCCTGCCGCAGGCTGTTTTCCGCATTGGTGGTCGCATACAGGTACTGCTCCGGATTGGTGACGCGGTACTGCACGTTCATCTCAACGCGCACCACGTTTTCATCCGAGGTCAGCATAGTACCCGCTGCGGAGAGCTCGCGTACGGCCTCCACGTTTACCGCCTGCACCTGATCGATAAAAGTGGGCTTCCAGTTCAGACCCGGATCGACCAGGTGGCTGAACTTACCGAAGCGCAGGACGACCCCACGCTCCGCTTCTTTAATGGTATAGAAGCCGCTGGCGGCCCAGACTAACACCGCAATCACCGCCACGATGCCAAACAGGCGGCCGCCGTGACCCTGGCCGGTTTTGCCGCTGTTGCTGTCACCGCCTTTATTACCACCGCCCAGTCCACCAAGCTTCTTGCTCAGCTTACGGAAGATATCGTCTAAATCAGGAGGCCCCTTATCGCGCCCTCCCTTGTTTCCCCCAGAGTTGCCGCCTTGATTATTGCTGCTTCCCCACGGGTCGCGGTCCTGTCCGTTATTACCGGGCTGATTCCACGCCATGTTTATGCTCCATTCTTTATGTGTGCGGTGGATATACAGGCCGCTGACGCTCGCCAGCGGCCGGAATATACAAGTCTCAGGCAAAATCGATCAAACAATGTAACCGGTTAGCGTCGGTTCCTGCTTGCACAGCCGGCGCCAGTCAACAACAGGCATACGGACGTGAAGCCCTACGCTGCCATCTTCTTCATTCCATTCCTTTTCTATCGCGTGCAGCTGATAGAAACGGCTGCGGAGGCGTCCCGCTTCCGGCGGCAGACGCAGATCAAACTGCGCGATTTCACCGGCGAGACGCTCCGTGAGTGCCTGCAGCAGCAGCGGCACGCCCGCGCCGCTCTGCGCCGAGAGCCAGACCCGCATCGGTCGGTTCTCTTCGTCACGATCGATACGCGGCTCAAAGCCATCGAGCATGTCGATTTTGTTCATCACCTGCAGCTGAGGAATGTCCAGCGCCTCAATCTCATCCAGTACCAGATTGACCGCGTCGATATTCTCATCCATCCGCACATCGGCGGCATCGATGACGTGCAGCAGCAGCGTGGCCTGCCGCGTCTCCTGCAGCGTCGCCTTGAAGGCGGCGACCAGATCGTGTGGCAGGTGGCGAATAAAGCCAACGGTATCGGCCATCACAACCTCGCCAACGTCATGCACATCAATGCGGCGCAGGGTCGGGTCGAGCGTAGCAAACAGCTGATCGGCGGCATACACGTCCGCCGACGTCATGGCGTTAAACAGGGTCGATTTGCCGGCGTTGGTGTAGCCCACCAGCGAGACGGTAGGCACGTCGGCCTTGGCCCGCGCCTGCCGCCCCTGATCGCGCTGTTTTTCCACGCGCTCGAGCCGCGACAGAATCTGACCAATGCGATTACGCAGCAGGCGGCGGTCGGTCTCCAGCTGTGTTTCTCCCGGGCCGCGCAGGCCAATCCCACCCTTCTGGCGCTCAAGGTGGGTCCAGCCGCGCACCAGTCGGGTCGCGAGGTGCCGCAGCTGCGCCAGCTCAACCTGCAGTTTCCCTTCATGGGTGCGGGCGCGCTGGGCAAAAATATCTAAAATCAGGCCGGTACGATCAATTACCCGGCATTCACACAGCCGCTCGAGGTTACGTTCCTGCGCCGGCGTCAGTGCGTGATCGAACAGCACTACCGAAGCACCGGAGGCTTTCACCGCCTCGGCAATTTCCACGGCTTTGCCTTCGCCAACAAAATATTTGGGATGCGGAGCTTTACGACTGCCCGTCACGACGCGAAGCGCTTCAACACCGGCAGAAGAGACAAGAGTTTCAAACTCTTGCAAATCTTCCATGTCTTTGTCTTGCGAAAAATAGATGTGAACCAGGATGGCCTGCTCACCGGCATCATAACGGTCAAACAAGCGGGACCTCTCTCGTTTTAGGCACCATAACGGGGAGCCAGCCGGGCTCCCCGTCGTGGCTGGCAGGGCGCACGCTTATTCTGCGTCGCCGCTGTCTTGTTGCGGCTGAGTCGCTGCTGCAGCCTGATGATTACCGCCGTGATGATAGTTGTTGCTACCGCCACCCGCATTATTATTGCTGTGGTGGGAAACCGGACGGGACGGAACAACGGTCGAGATAGCGTGCTTATACACCATCTGGCTTACCGTGTTTTTTAATAAAATCACAAACTGGTCAAAGGATTCAATCTGCCCCTGCAGCTTGATACCGTTGACCAGATAAATAGAAACCGGAACACGTTCGCGACGCAGTGCGTTCAGGAACGGGTCTTGTAATGATTGCCCCTTAGCCATTCTATCTTTTCCTTATATGCTTGTTGTTTATCACTTAAGAGCCTGTCGGCTCTGAAAAACTACCTAAAAAATTCGCGCACGATAACGGCTCAATTGTACACATTCGCGGTTACGGTGCACCAACTACCTGTAACACGCTGTGCAAAGCCGCATCGGGTTGTTCACTGTCTAACCAGTGGACAGCATCCCAACCCCGCAGCCAGGTCATTTGGCGCTTCGCCAGCTGTCGCGTCGCGCAAATTCCCCGGTAAACCATCTCATCGTAACCGGTTTCCCCCAGCAGATATGACCACATCTGGCGGTAGCCGACACAACGGATAGAAGGCAAATCCGTATGCAAATCACCGCGCGCCAGCAGCGCACGCGTTTCCGCTTCAAATCCTGACGCCAACATCTGCTGAAAGCGCTGTTCAATACGCTGATGCAGCTGTTCGCGACTCGCCGGGGCGATGGCAAACTGATGAACCCGGTAGGGTAAGGCTTCGCCGGCAGTTTTTGTCAGTTCCGTTAAAGTTTTACCCGAAATAAAAAAAACTTCCAGTGCGCGGGAAAGTCTCTGCGGATCATTCGGATGAATACGCTTACCCGCAACGAGATCAATCTCACACAACCGCGCGTGCAGACGCTCCCATCCCTGCTCACTGGCCTGCTGCTCTATCTGCTGGCGCACCGCGGGGTCAGCCGGGGGCAACGGCGACAATCCTTCCAGTAGCGCTTTGTAATAGAGCATGGTGCCACCCACCAGCAGGGGAATGCGGCCGGCGGCGGTAATGTCAGCCATTTCCGCCAGCGCATCGCGCCGAAATTCGGCCGCCGAGTAAGCCTCGGCCGGATCGCGGATATCCAACAGGCGATGGGGAGCCTGGGCCAGCTCGCTCGCGTCAGGCTTGGCGGTACCAATGTCCATGCCGCGGTAAATGAGCGCCGAATCCACGCTAATAATATCCACCGGCAGATGCTGACGCAGACGGATCGCCAGCGCGGTCTTGCCGGAGGCCGTGGGCCCCATCAAAAATATAGCCTTAGGCAGGCCAGCCGTACCGATATCACTCATGTTTCAGGGCGTTTAGTGCCGTCTCCAATGCGACCGGTTGTAGCAATCCCGCCGGCGGCGCTTTGACCAGCTGCGGACAGAGCCGCTCCACCTCGGTTAACAACGCAATCGCCTGTGAGTGATTCCACTCCGGATGCGGCGTCACCGCGTGACGCGCCAGCCACTGCGTAACCCGCTCGGGGTCCACATCCGGCTGCCGGGCGAGATAGCCTAACAGGTCAGGAATCAAGATTTGTAAATTTTGTTGGCGCAATGGTAAAGGCACCGCGCGCAGCGTCACATGCTGTGCCTCCTGCTGCAAATCGAGGCCAAACTGCACTAACAGCGCCGCATGAGAGGCGACAATGGCCCGCTCCGGTTTGTCGATTTTTAACCGCACCGGGATCAGCAGCGGTTGCGGCTTCAGTCCCTCGGCAGGCGGCGTCAGCTGCGCCTGGCACAGCCAGCGCGCGGCGGTGGCTAGCGCAATCAGCGCCAGCCCGCTGGCACGTTCCACCAGCGCACAGTCGGCAATCACCGTCAGTACCCGACCAAAGCTGTGAGTGTGGCCGCTCAGCGCCGGCTCCGCCGGCGGGGCGGTGGCCGCATCCGCCGAAGCGGCCGCACGGGAAGGGAACAGCGGCTGACGCGCCGGCGGTTCACCGGCGTCGACCGATGCCTCCGCGCCGTCGGTATCCGGCTGCAGCAGACTGCGATACAGCGCCCCTTCCCGGCGGTGGTATCCCGGTTGCTGCTGCGGCCACGCCGGCGTCACCCGGCCGGCGGATCCGCCGCTGCGCCGCCCGGCGCTGGCATCGGCGGCCGGCGCCACGGGACGACTGAAGTGATTTTCACCCGCTGCCTGGCGGTTTTCTGGCTGCCAGCGCGGGAGAGCGGCGGTGTCGTCGTCCAGCACCGGCAGCGTTGGCGCGGCGCTCTGCTGAATAACGCTCACCACGCCCTGATAAATAAAATCGTGCACCAGTCGCGCCTGGTGAAAACGCACCTCATGCTTGGCCGGATGCACATTAACGTCCACCTGGTGGGGGTCGAGCGTCAGGTAGAGCACGTACGCCGGCTGGCAGTCGTCGCCCAGCTTGTCCTGATAAGCCTGACGGATGGCGTGATTGATTAGCCGATCCCGCATCACCCGACCGTTGACGTAGCAATACTGCAGATCCGTCAGCTGACGCGATCCCGCTGGATCCGCCACCCAGCCGCTGAGCGCCAGTTCGCCGTGCTGCCACTCAATGGCCAGCGCGTGGCTGAGGAACGGCGCGCCGCAGATGGCCGCCAGCCGCCGCTCACGCTGGGCCGGATCGCCAGCCGCACGGTACTGGCGCATCATTTTGCCGTTGTGGCTCAGGTTAATGGCAACGTCGAAGCGCGCCAGCGCAATCCGGCGCACCACTTCATCGATATGACTAAACTCGGTTTTTTCGGTGCGCATAAACTTGCGTCGGGCAGGGGTGTTGTAGAACAGATCCAGCACTTCGAGCGTCGTCCCCTGCGGATGCGCTGCGGGTTTTACCGCTACCGCCATGTCGCGTCCCTCGGCGTAGGCCTGCCAGGCTTCGCTTTGCTCAGCGGTACGTGACGTCAGCGTCAGGCGCGATACCGAGCTGATGCTGGCCAGCGCTTCGCCGCGAAAACCGAGGCTGAGGATGGCTTCCAAATCATCGAGCGAGCTGATTTTACTGGTGGCGTGCCGCGCCAGCGCCAGCGCCAGCTCCTCTTTGCCAATGCCCTGACCGTTGTCGCGGATGCGAATCAGCTTCGCACCGCCTTTTTCGATATCGATATCGATGCGGGTCGCCCCGGCGTCAAGGCTGTTTTCCACCAGCTCTTTCACCACCGAGGCCGGGCGTTCCACCACTTCACCGGCGGCGATCTGGTTAGCCAGCTGCGGGGTTAAGATCTGAATTGGCATAAAATATCCCGTGTTGCGCCGCGTCAGGATGCGGGGATGGTCAGCGTTTGCCCCAGCATCACGTTGCTGCTTTTCATCTTGTTGGTCTGCATGATCGCCTGCGAACTGACGCCGTAGTGGGCGGCAATGGCGCTGAGCGAATCGCCGATCACCACCTTATGTCGCCGCACCGGCGCTGTACGCGCCGGCGCGTACGGCGCCGGGACGCGAAGTCGCTGCCCGACCCACACGCCCGGTTTCTTCAGGTGGTTGAGCGTTATCAGGGTCTGCATGCTGACGCCATATTTCACCGCAATACCGGACAGCGTTTCGCCACGCTGTACCACGTGACGCCGGGTCACCCCCTGACGGGCGGCCGTTGCGGGCTGGGTTTCAACCGCCGTTGCGGACCGCAACGGACGGTTTTCCTCCTTTGGGACAGATTGTAACGGGTGCGTCAGGAAGTAATTACGCAAGCCTTTATAAATCGACTCGGCAATCTTTTCCTGGTACGCACTGCTTGCCAGCAGCCGCTCCTCCGCAGGATTACTGATAAAGCCGGTTTCCACCAGCAGTGAGGGGATATCCGGCGAACGCAGCACGCCAAGACTGGCGTGCTCAGGCCGGCGCTTATGCAGCGAACCGACGCGCTGTAGCTGAGCAATCACTTTCATCGCCACGTCGTAGCCGACGCGCTGCGAGTGGCCAAACTGCAGATCCAGCACCGCCTGACTGAGGTACGGGTCCGCCTGACTGTTGGCCAGCAGATCGCCGGCCCCGCCCAGCAGCTCAGACTGCTTCTCATGCTGTTCCAGCCAGTTGGCCATCTCACTGTTGGCCCGGCGATTCGACAGCACCCACACCGAGGCGCCGGTCGCGCTGCGGTTGGGCGCCGCATCGGCGTGAATGGATACCAGCACGTTAGCATTTTGCTTGCGGGCCACATCCGAGCGGCCCATCACCGAAATAAAATAGTCGCCATCGCGCGTCAGCACGCCGCGAAACATCGGATCGGCATTGAGTAACGCCTTGAGCTTGCGCGCAATGGCAATCGTGACGTTTTTCTCTTTGGTTCCGCCTGGCCCGATGGCCCCCGGATCCTGACCGCCGTGACCGGCATCAATGGCGACCACCACCGTGTCATTACGGTGCTGGCTCCGCTGCCCCGGCGCCACGCGCGTGTTACCGCTGCTGGCGACCGTGATTTTGTTTTCATCAAAGGGATTGCGGGCAGGCACCGACGGGCGCGGCGCGGTGACGCGGGCGTTACCGGCCGTCGGCGCGGTGGGCTGCTGCCCTTTAATCGTAAACACCACGTTGTAGTCATTGCCGCTGCGCTGCGTGACCGCACGGGTTTTGCCCGGCTGGGTCAGCTCGAACACCAGTCGGATGCTCTGGCTGTCTTTTGGCTGACTGGAACGAATCCGCTTCACGATGTTGTCACCGCTGAAGGTCAGCGGCAGCCCCTGAATTACACCGCTCTGGCGAATATCCAGCACCACGCGGTTGGGGTGGCTCAGCGGAAAAAAGGCATATACCGGCTGGCCGCTGAAGCGCAGCGTCACGGTCGCATGGTTACTGCCGTTAGCGACGCGAATATCGGCCAGATTCGCCGCGCCGGCCGACACTGCGCCCAGCAGTAGCCACAGCAGTAAACCGCTGAGCAGCGCGCGAATCATGGCTGCGCCTCAGGCGGGGTCAGCCGCGCCAGCATCGCCTCGCCCTTCGCCGAACAGGCGCGAATAACCCCTTCGCGACCGTGGTCCAGCCAGCTCAGGGTCAGGGCGAGGTCCGGCTCCGGCAGAACGCCGCTGCCCTGCTGTGGCCACTCCACCAGGCAGATGGCATCGCCGCTGAAATAATCGCGGATCCCCATGAACTCGAGCTCTTCAGGATCGGCCAGCCGGTAGAGATCAAAATGGTATACCTGACGATCGCCCAGCGCATAGGGTTCAACCAGGGTATAAGTGGGGCTTTTAACATTACCCTGATGCCCCAGTGCCTGCAGAAACCCCCGGCTAAAGGTGGTTTTTCCGGCACCGAGATCGCCGCTCAGGTGAATCACAACCGTCCCCTGGCACAGGGACGCCAGTCGGCCACCCAGTGCGAGGGTAGCGGCTTCATCAGGCAATTTCTCTACTCGGATACTCATTCTTCTTGTGCGATTCCAGGATTAACGAAAGGATAAAGGGCCGTGAACAAATCGGTTGCCAGCATGCCGCGTGTGCCGTAGCGCTGCGCCCGCAGATCGGCCGCGGCACCGTGTACCACGCAACCGGCGCAGGCGGCGGTAAAGGGTGCCAGGCCCTGCGCCATCAGGCTACTGATGATCCCTGATAACACATCGCCCATTCCCCCGGCGGCCATCCCCGGATTACCCACATCGGCGATGGCCTGCTCGCCCTGCTGGCTGACAATCAGCGTGCCGGCACCTTTTAGCACCACGGTGCCACCGTAGCGTTCGGCCAGCCGCTGCGCGGCACGCAGGCGGTCGTGCTCAATCTCCGTCACCGTGCATCCCAGCAGGCGAGCCGCTTCCCCAGGGTGCGGCGTAATGACGCGATTTTGACGTTTCTCCGCGCTGAAAGCCAGCAGGTTTAATGCATCTGCATCCCACAGCATCGGTTTTTGCGCAGTTTTCACCTGCGAAAGCGCATTTTTACCCCACTCGCGCTGCCCCAGCCCCGGACCGACAGTGATGATGTCCGCCCACGCCAGCGCCGCGTCCAGCCGCTCCGCATCCAGCTCATCGACCATCAGTTCGGGCCGCGCGGTCAGCAACGGCACCAGATTCGTTTTGTGAGTAAGCACTCGCACAAGTCCAGCACCGGTGCGCAGCGCCGCCTCTGCGGCCATCCGAATCGCCCCGGCGGTACCGCGATCGCCCCCGATCAACAGCAGTTTACCGTGATCGCCCTTGTGCGACGTGGGACGGCGCGGTGGCAGCCAACCGGGAAGCAGCGCCGCATCGAGCCGCTGCCACGGCGCGGGTTGCGCCTTCAGCCAGACGCTCAGGCCAAGCGCATCGCACTGCAGCTCCCCCACGTAGTCGCGCGCTTTCCCGGTTAGCAATCCGCTTTTTAAGACAATAAAGCTGACGGTCAGTGCTGCCGTGACGCACACGCCCGGTACTGCACCGCTGCTGGCCATCAGCCCACTGGGCACGTCCGCCGCTACCGCCGGGGCCGGATGCTGATTGATCTGCGCAATCACGGCGGCAACGGGTCCGTCGGGCGCCCGATTCAGTCCGGTGCCGAGCAGCGCATCAACAATCACGTCAACCTGCTCAGGCCAGGGAGCCGACAGCGAATGAATCTCCCCACCGGCATTCAGCCAGGCATCCCGCGCCAGAGCAGCCTCTTCTGGTAGTGGTCGCTCACTTTCAACGGCAAGCAGCGTCACATTGCATCCCCCCGATCGCGCCAGCCGGGCCAGCACGTAGCCGTCCCCGCCGTTATTGCCGTGGCCGCAGAGAATCAGCCAGTGACGGGCGGCGGGAAAGCGCGCCGATGCCGCGCGCCACAGCGCCTCCCCGGCCCGCTGCATCAGTTCAAACAGCGTCAGCCCCAGCGCATCGGCGGCATTCCGCTCCAGCGACCGCAGGCGGTCGGCGGGCCAGGCAGAGTGTGGTAAACTGCCGCTCCTATTTGACGTTTTCAGGTCTTGCATGTCACACCCTCTCGATCTCGTCGCCTTGACGGAAAACATTAAACAGTGGGGTCGCGAACTGGGCTTCCAGCAGGTCGGCATCTGCGATACCGATCTGAGCCCGGAGGAGCCCCGGCTGCAGGCCTGGCTGAAGAAGCAGTATCACGGCGAGATGGCATGGATGGCGCGGCACGGCATGATGCGCGCGCGCCCTCATGAGCTGCTGCCCGGCACGCTACGCGTGATCAGCGTGCGCATGAACTACCTGCCGGCGAAAGCCGCCTTCGCCACCACGTTAAAAAATCCTCGCCTTGGATATGTTAGTCGCTATGCGCTGGGGCGCGATTATCACAAAGTATTACGTCAGCGGCTGAAACGGCTCGGCGATCGTATTCGCGAGCACTGCATCGCGCTGAACTACCGCCCTTTTGTCGACTCGGCGCCGCTGCTGGAGCGGCCGCTGGCGGTCAAGGCCGGGCTGGGATGGACGGGAAAGCACTCGCTGGTATTGAATCGCGAAGCGGGATCGTGGTTTTTTCTGGGTGAGCTGCTGATCGATGTGCCGCTGCCGGTTGACGCGCCGCAGCCGGAACAGTGCGGCCGCTGCGTCGCCTGTCTGACCACCTGCCCGACCGGCGCAATTGTTGAGCCCTATGTGGTGGATGCGCGACGCTGTATCTCCTATCTGACCATTGAGCTGGAGGGCGCCATTCCTGAAGCGCTGCGCCCGCTGATGGGCAACCGCATCTACGGCTGTGACGACTGCCAGCTGATCTGCCCGTGGAACCGCTACGGCCAGCTAACGGATGAAGATGATTTCTCGCCGCGTCGCGTACTGCACGCGCCGGAACTGATTGCGCTGTTTGCGTGGAGTGAAGCGACGTTTCTGCGCGTGACCGAAGGATCTGCCATCCGACGCATCGGTCACTTTCGCTGGTTGCGCAATATTGCCGTGGCCATGGGCAATGCGCCGTGGGATCAGGCGATCCTCCACGCCCTGCAGAGCCGCCAGGGTGAAAACGCTCTGCTGGACGAACACATTACCTGGGCAATTACCCAGCAGCTGGCACGCCGCCGGGCACTGGCCGTGGACGTGCAACCGCCGCAGCAAAAGCGGCTGGTCCGCGCCATTGAAAAAGGGCTACCGCGCGATGCCTGAGACCGGCGTCGCGTTATCCACACACTGTGCATAAAATTAAAAAAACGTTGTCATTCAACTGACACAGAAAGTACAAGGGATCTGGATAGCAAATCTTAATCTTTATTTTTATTTTATTATCATGACGTTATAAAAAACACCCCGACTAACCTTGGCCTGCAATGCCAGGAAGCCAGACAGAAAGCCTGTGGATAAGTCTGTTGACGGACGGGAAAATTCTGCCGGAAGAGCGGGATAATCGCGACCAGCATCTGTGGATAAAGAGAGGGTGAATCAGGGAGAAAATTTGGAGCGGGAAACGAGACTCGAACTCGCGACCCCGACCTTGGCAAGGTCGTGCTCTACCAACTGAGCTATTCCCGCATCGGAGGTGCCGTTCAGTGAACCAGATTGGAGCGGGAAACGAGACTCGAACTCGCGACCCCGACCTTGGCAAGGTCGTGCTCTACCAACTGAGCTATTCCCGCATCAATGGCACTGTACAGTCAAACAAATTTTGGAGCGGGAAACGAGACTCGAACTCGCGACCCCGACCTTGGCAAGGTCGTGCTCTACCAACTGAGCTATTCCCGCAATACGTACTGACGAAGAAAACTGCATCGGTACGGGAGGCGCATTATACGAGAAAAAGAGGCGGCTGCAAGACTCTTTCCCGACTTTTTTGCATTTTTCTTTCAACCGCTGATTTATGCGTCAGCTGGCCGAAAAAAGCGTCAGCTTTCAGCCGGCTGCAGCCGCCGGCGTCCTAACTTCCCTGCCCTGTGGGCCGTTTACAGCGCCAGAAAGTGTTCGCGATAGTAGGCCAGCTCGGCCACCGATTCCCGAATGTCGTCCAGCGCCTTGTGGCTCCCCTGCTTTTTAAAGCCGGGCAGAATATCGGGTTTCCAGCGCTTCGCCAGCTCTTTCAGCGTGCTGACATCCAGATAGCGGTAATGGAAGTAGGCTTCCAGCTCCGGCATGTATTTAAACAGGAAGCGGCGATCCTGACCGATGCTGTTACCGCAGATCGGTGAAGCATTAGCCGGCACCCACTGCTGCAGAAAGGCAAGGGTCTCCTGCTCGGCGGCACGCTCGCTGTAAGAACTGGCTTTAACCCGATCAACCAGGCCGCTGTGGGTGTGGGTGCGCACGTTCCACTCGTCCATTAGCGCCAGCTGGGCATCAGACTGATGCACCGCCAGTACCGGTCCTTCCGCCAGGATGTTCAACTCGGCATCGGTGACCAGCGTCGCGATCTCAATGATCCGATCTTGCTCCGGATTGAGGCCCGTCATCTCCAGATCGATCCAAATCAGGCGGTTGTCATTTTCACTCATGCGTTGCGTTACCTGTGTTATCCCCATTTATCGGTGTATCATAGACGTTTTGCCCGTCCGGGCGAAATCAATCAATTTCAGAGAGGGTGCGTGAGCAAAAACAAACTGTCGAAAGGCCAGCAGCGTCGCGTTAAAGCCAACCATCAGCGCCGACTGCGTGAACCCCGGGTGGAAGTCGATGACAGCCTGTTTGGGGAGCCTCGCGACGGCACGGTGATCAGCCGCTTTGGCATGCACGCTGACGTGGAATACGCCGACGGCGAGGTGCACCGCTGCAACATTCGCCGTACCATCTCATCGCTGGTCACCGGTGACCGCGTGGTCTGGCGACCAGGTGCCGAGGGAACCGCCACGGTAAAAGGCATTGTCGAGGCGGTACATGAGCGCCAGTCGGTGCTGACCCGCCCGGACTACTACGACGGAGTGAAACCGATCGCGGCCAATATCGATCAGATAGTCATCGTCTCCGCAATCCTGCCGGAGCTGTCGCTGAACATTATCGATCGCTACCTCGTTGCCGCCGAAACGCTGGACGTTGAGCCGCTGCTGGTGCTGAACAAAGTCGATCTGCTGGATGAGGAGGGCCTGGCCTTCGTTGACGAACAGATGGCGATCTACCGCGACATTGGATATCGCGTGCTGATGGTATCCAGTCATGCTCACGCCGGTCTCCAGCCGCTGGAAGCGGCCCTCACCGGACGCACCAGCATTTTTGCCGGTCAGTCGGGCGTTGGCAAGTCGAGCCTGTTGAATACCCTGCTCGGCCTGGAGCAGGCGATCCTGACCAATGACGTCTCGGACGTATCCGGACTTGGCCAGCACACCACGACCGCCGCGCGCCTGTACCATTTCCCGCACGGCGGCAGCGTGATTGACTCCCCCGGGGTGCGCGAGTTTGGCCTGTGGCACCTGGAGCCGGAACAAATTACCCGCGGATTTGTCGAATTTCGCGACTACCTCGGCCACTGCAAATTTCGCGACTGCAAGCATGAGGATGATCCCGGCTGTGCACTGCGCGAAGCGGTAGAAAACGGTAAAATCGATGAATCGCGCTTTGATAACTACCATCGCATTTTAGACAGCATGGCGCAGGTAAAAACGCGTAAAACCTTTTCCGGCAATGAAGACTGACATTTACCCTTGTCGTGGTTACAATTCGCCCCCTTTTTTCAACGATTAACGAGCCCGGAGGCTACCGTGTTGGATCGAATTAAACTTGCCCTGCAGCATGTCCTGCCGCAAAAGTGGCTGACAGAGCTGGCCGGCTGGGGTGCCAGTAAGCGAGCGGGTCGCCTGACCAAGGCGGTGATTGACCTGTTTGTCTGGATCTACAAAGTGGATATGTCCGAAGCGCAGAAACCGGACACTGCCAGCTATCGCACCTTTAATGATTTCTTCGTCCGACCGCTGCGCGAAGACGCGCGCCCGATGGCGACCGATGCCAATGAGCTTATCCAGCCGGCCGACGGCGCCATCAGCCAGCTGGGGCCGATTAACGGCGATCAGATTTTCCAGGCGAAGGGCCACAGCTATTCGCTTGAGGCGCTGCTTGCCGGTAACGCACAGATGGCGGAGCGGTTCCGTGATGGCCACTTTGTCACGACCTACCTGGCACCGCGCGACTATCATCGCGTCCACATGCCCTGCAACGGTATTCTGCGTGAGATGATCTACGTACCGGGCGATCTCTATTCAGTGAATCCGCTGACTGCCGCCAACGTGCCCAACCTGTTTGCCCGTAATGAGCGCGTCATTTGCCTGTTTGATACCGATTTCGGCCCGATGGTGCAGATTCTGGTCGGGGCCACGATTGTTGGCAGCATCGAAACCGTCTGGGCCGGCACCGTTACCCCGCCGCGCGAAGGGGTGATCAAGCGCTGGACGTGGCCGGCCGCCGATAGCGAAGGTGCGGTGGTGCTGTTGAAAGGTCAGGAGATGGGACGCTTCAAGCTCGGCTCGACGGTGATCAACCTGTTCGCCGCCGATCGCATCCGCCTGAATAACACGCTTACCACCCGCTCGGTAACGCGCCTGGGTCAGCCGCTGGCGCAGGGGCTGTCGCCGCAGAGCGAGCCGGTGACCCCGCCCGACGCGTAAGGATACTGGCCGTGCGCCTGATACTGACGTTACTGATCTGCTGGTGTGTGAGCCAGCCCCTGTGGGCCGCTGCAGTGCCCGACAGCGCGCAGCTGAAGCAGGAACTGGAGTCGGCAAAATCGGCGAAAACGCCGAACCAACCCGACACGGTGCAAACGCTGGAAACGGCGCTGAAATCGCTGGAAGATCGCGACGAGTCTCTCGCGCGGGCGAAGCAGTACCAGCAGGTAATCGACGATTTTCCGCGCCTGTCGCGGGAGCTGCGCCAGCAAATTACCGCGGTCAGCGACAGCAGTAAAACCGTGCGCAGCACCATGAACAGCGCCGAACTGGATCAAGAGATCCTGCAGGTTAGCAGTCAGCAGATCGAAGAGAGTCGGCAGGCACAGCAGGAACAGGAGCGCAGCCGTGAGATCAGCGACTCGCTCAGCCAGCTGCCGCAGCAGCAAACCGACACCCGCCGCGCCCTGAGTGAGCTGGATCGCCGGCTGCAGGCCATGCCGGCACCAACCAACGTCTTTACTCAGGCGCAGGTGTGGGCCCGGCAGAGCGAGTCCGCGGCTCTGAAGGCGCGGGTGGATGAACTGCAGCTGGAGCAGCTGTCAGCCAACAACCGCCAGGAACTGGCACGCATGCGTGCCGATCTGCATCAAAAACGCGCTGAGCAGCTGGATAACTACCTGCAGGCGCTACGTAATCAGCTGAATACGCTGCGGCAGCGCGAAGCCGAGGTTGCACTGGAGCGCACCGAGCAGCTGGCGGAAAACAGCGAAGATCTGCCGGCCAAAATTACCGAGCAGTTTCGCGTCAACCGCGAGCTGTCCGCGGCGTTGAACCAGCAGGCGCAGCGGATGGATTTGATCGCTTCGCAGCAGCGCCAGGCCACCAATAACACCATTCAGGTTCGGCAGGCGCTGAGCACTATTCGCGAGCAGTCGCAGTGGCTGGGCGTCTCAAATGTACTTGGCGAAGCCCTGCGAGCGCAGGTGGCACGCCTGCCGGAAATGCCGAAGTCGCAGCAGCTGGATAGCGACATGGCTCAGCTGCGCGTCCAGCGTCTCTCCTACGAAGATAGGCTGGATCAGCAGGCCCAGCTGCGCCAGTTGAAACAAGACAACGGCGAACCGCTGACCAGCGAACAAAAGCGGATTCTGGATGCCCAGCTGCGTACTCAGCGCGAGCTGCTCGGATCGCTGATTTCCGGCAGCGATAATCTGATTCTGGAAGTGACCAAGCTGAAGGTCGCTAACGGCCAGCTGGAAGATGCGCTCAACGAGATTAAACAGGCTGCACACCGCTATCTGTTCTGGAGCGCGGACGTCAATCCGATCGGCCTGAGCTATCCGCTGCACGTGGCGCAGGATTTACAGCGCCTGCTGTCGCTGGATACCCTGGGCCAGCTGGGCAAAGCGCTGATGATGATGTTTACCAGCCGCGACACCATTTTGCCGGTGATCGGTGCGCTGCTGCTGGTCGGCTTCGCCATCAGCTCACGTCGCCACTATCATGCCTTCCTCGCCCGCGCCGCCAGTCGGGTTGGTAAGGTGACCCAAGATCAGTTCAGCCTGACTATGCGCACGGTATTCTGGTCGATCCTCGTGGCCCTGCCGCTGCCGGTACTCTGGGGCGCACTGGGATATGGCTTGCAGCAGGCCTGGCCCTACCCGATTGCGGTGGCGATCGGTAAAGGCGTCACCGCCGCCCTGCCGGTGCTGTGGGCCTTTATGATCAGCGCGTCGTTTGCCCGGCCGCAGGGCCTGTTTGTGGTCCACTTTCGCTGGCCGCAGGCGCGCGTGTCCCGCGCCATGCGCTACTATCGCCTGTCAATCGGGCTGATTGTCCCGCTGATTATGCTGCTGATTACCTTCGACAGCCTGGACGATCGCCAGTTTTCCAGCACCCTCGGTCGGCTGTGCTTTATCCTGATTTGCGGCGCTCTGAGCCTGGTGACCCTGAGCCTGAAGCGCGCCGGTATCCCGCTGCATCTCGACAAAGAGGGTAACGGTGAGAACCTGCTAAATAACGTGTTCTGGAACCTGATGATCGGCATTCCGCTGCTGGCGGCGCTGGCCTCCGCGATCGGTTATCTGGCTACCGCGCAGGCGATTCTGGCCCGTCTGGAAACCTCAATGGCCATCTGGTTCCTGCTGCTGGTGGTGTATCACATTATTCGCCGCTGGATGCTGATCCAGCGGCGACGCATCGCCTTTGATCGCGCCCGTACCCGCCGCGCCGAAATTCTGGCTCAGCGCGCCCGCGGCGAGGAGGAGAGCAGCGCCCTGGCGGCTACCGCCGACGGCGGTCAGGACGTTGAAGAGCCGGTCATTGACCTTGATGCGATCAGTGCACAATCGCTACGGCTGGTGCGCTCGCTGCTGACCCTGATTGCGCTGGTTTCAGTGATTGTCCTGTGGTCCGAGATCCATTCGGCGTTTGGTTTTCTGGAGAACATTAAGCTGTGGGATGTCACCACCAACGTGCAGGGCATTGAGAGCCAGCAGCCCATTACTCTGGGCGCGGTGCTGATTGCGATTCTGGTGTTTGCCATTACCGCTCAGCTGGTCAGAAATATGCCGGCGATGCTGGAGCTTGGACTGTTGCAGCACCTCAGCTTATCGCCCGGCACCGGCTACGCCATCACCACGCTGACCAAATACCTGCTGTTGCTGATTGGCGGCCTGGCCGGCTTCTCACTGATCGGCATTGAGTGGTCGAAACTGCAGTGGCTGGTCGCGGCGCTGGGTGTCGGACTCGGCTTTGGTCTGCAGGAGATCTTCGCTAACTTTATCTCTGGTCTGATTATCCTGTTTGAGAAGCCAATTCGCATCGGCGATACGGTGACTATCCGCGATTTGACCGGCAGCATTACCCGCATCAATACGCGGGCCACCACCATTACCGACTGGGACCGGAAAGAGATTATCGTGCCCAACAAGGCCTTTATTACCGAACAGTTTATCAACTGGTCGCTGTCAGATTCGGTGACGCGCGTGGTGCTGACTATTCCGGCACCGGCCGAGGCCAATAGCGATCAGGTGACCCAGCTGCTGCTGTCGGCGGCGAACCGCTGCAGCCTGGTGCTGGATAACCCGATTCCGGAAGTGTTTCTGGTTGATTTACAGCAGGGGATCCAGCTGTATGAACTGCGTATCTACGCTGCAGAGATGGGGCACCGGATGCCACTGCGCCATGAGCTGCACAGCCTGATCCTGAATGCGTTCCACGAGCACGGGCTCGAGATGCCGTTCCCGCCGTTCCAGGTTCGGATGGAGACTGTCGGCCGGAAAATTCCAGCCAGCAACGGCACGCCGGCCGCCCGTCAGTACAAATCGGGCGGTCTGTAAGCGTGGCGCCCGGCGCGGTCGCTGCACGCGACCGCGCCGGGCATTTAATTAGCAGCGATCGACCGGAAAAGCGATCACCTCGCTGAGCGATTCTGCCTGCAGCGCCAGCATCACCAGGCGATCAACCCCCAGCGCGACCCCGGAGCAGTTTGGCAGCCCGTGTGCCAGCGCCGCCAGCAGATAGTGATCGACCGGCTGCTGCGGCAGGCCGCGCGCCGCGCGCTTGCGATTATCTTGCTCAAAGCGGCCGCGCTGCTCGCGGGCGTCGGTCAGTTCGCGGAAGCCGTTGGCCAGCTCAATGCCCTTAAAGTAAACCTCAAAGCGCTCCGCAACGCGGTGATCTTCGGTGCTGATCTCCGCCAGCGCCGCCTGACTGGCCGGGAAGTGATAGATAAACGTCGGTCGCTCAAGACCAATTTTCGGTTCTACGCCCAGCATAAACAGCAGCTGCAGCAGCGTATCGCGATCGTCTTCGGCGTCAGCCAGATCGCCCACGCCAAGGGTTGCCGCCAGCTCGCGCAGCTGCGTTTTATCGGCCGACAGCGGATCGGTGTCAAGATGGCGAATAAACGCCTGTTGATAAGAGAGGCTCTCCGCACTGTCGCAGTCGAGCACCTGCTGCAGCAGATCGTCGACCTCGTTCATCAGTCGGTACATATCATAATGGGGGCGATACCACTCCAGCATGGTGAATTCCGGATTGTGGTGCCGACCCGCTTCTTCATTCCGAAAACTGCGGCCCATTTGATAAATCGGGCCGCTTCCTGCCGCCAGCAGGCGCTTCATATGATATTCCGGGCTGGTCATCAGATAGAGATCGATGCCCTGAGCCGCACCCGGGCCGACAAAGCGGGTCTGAAACGGAAACAGATGAACGTCGGTGACCGTCGCCTGGCTCATCGCCGGCGTCTCCACCTCCAGCACGCCGCGATCGGCAAAAAAGGCCCGGATATCGCGCAGGATCTTCGCGCGTTTTAAGAGATTGGCAATCGGGGCACTGGGTTGCCAACTGGCCGATTCGCTCATGTTTCATACTCCGCAGTCATACAGGGGCAGGCAGTCTACCCGTTCATTTCCAGCCAGACAATGGCTATCCGGTCGCCCGCGCGGCGCCGAAAATCCGCAGGCCGGCTCGAAGTGTCTATACTCTGACTAAGCCACTGAAAAGGAAAACTAACATGACATTCTGGAAATTATTGATCGCCGCTGCCGGCTCTTTGCTCACCGTGGCCTGTTCGACCACGCCGCCCAAAGGGGTGAAGGTCATCTCGGATTTTGATAGCCAGCGCTACCTCGGCCGCTGGTACGAAATCGCCCGGCTTAATCATCCGTTTGAGCGGGGCCTGGAGCAGGTGACTGCCACCTATAGTCCGCGCGACGACGGCGGTATTAAGGTGATCAATCGCGGCTACAACCCTAAAAAACAGACATGGAGCGAAAGCGAGGGCAAAGCCTACTTTACCGGTAAACCGAATGAAGGGGCGCTTAAAGTCTCTTTCTTTGGCCCTTTCTACGGCGGCTACAACATCATCGCGCTGGATGATGACTATCAGCATGCGCTGATCTGCGGCCCGAATCGCGACTATTTGTGGATTCTGTCACGCACGCCACAGCTGGATGACAAGGTCAAAGCGGCACTGGTGGAGAAGGCGCGACAGCTGGATTTCCCGGTGGATACGTTGATTTGGGTGAAACAGGCGGGTTAAGGTAATCAGCGGTACGGCACGCGGCCGTACCGCTAATCCCGTTACTGGGCGCTGCGCTGGATGGCTTCGCCGCCCGCTTCCACATCCTGGCCTACGCCGCGCGTAGTGTTACAGGCAGACAGCAGGGATGAAAGTACCAGGGCAGAGAGCAGCGCGGCAATGGTCTTCTTATTCATAGTCATTTCCTTGTTGATGTACCGGATGTCTACAGCACTTTTAAATATAGACAGCTTTCAACAAGTCGCGCGGGGATGCGCAGAAAAAGCGGGGGCAGGGTCGGAATCTGTGACGGCATCCCGATCGCGCACGGCGCGATCGGGAGAGGGCCTGCGCCTTCCGGGCGGAAGGCAGCGGCTTATTTTACGCGAGAAACGTAAGAGCCACCGTCGCGAGTATCGACGCGGATCACTTCGCCAATCTGTACAAACAGCGGCACTTTGACTACCGCACCGGTGCTCAGGGTTGCCGGCTTACCGCCGGTACCGGCGGTATCGCCCTTCAGGCCTGGATCGGTTTCAATCACTTCGGCCTCGATGAAGTTCGGCGGCTGAATGGCGATAGGACGGCCGTCCCACAGGGTGACGATACACTTCGCCTGGTCCTGCAGCCATTTCGCGTCATCACCCACCACTTTCGCTTCCACCTGGTGCTGCTCGTAGGTTTCCGGGTGCATAAAGTGGAAGAACTCTCCGTCGTTGTACAGGTAGTCCATGTTGGTATCTACCACGTCCGCGCCTTCCGCAGAGTCGGTCGATTTAAAGGTTTTTTCCACGCGGGAGCCGGTCAGCAGGCGACGCATTTTTACGCGTGCAAACGCCTGTCCTTTACCCGGTTTGACGAACTCGCTGGATTCGATGGCGTAAGGTTCGCCTTCAAACATGATTTTGAGACCGCCGCGAAAATCGTTGCTAGAATACGTTGCCATAAAGGCCCTCTACAATTGAATACTGGTACTTAGCCAAAAAAATGGCAAACATTGTAACCCTAAATACCCCTGTCAGAGAAGATTGGTTGCAGCAACTTGCTGATGTCATCACCAATCCTGCTGAATTACTAAAGATTTTAGCACTCGACCACGATGCCGAACTGGCCGCGGGCGGCGACGCACGCCGGCTTTTCGCCCTGCGCGTACCGCGCGCCTTTGTCGCCCGGATGACCCCGGGAAACCCGCACGATCCCCTGCTACGTCAGGTGCTGACCGACCAGCAAGAGTTTATCACCACGCCCGGCTACAGCGCCGATCCGCTGGATGAACAGAGTAGCGCAGTGCCCGGACTGCTGCACAAATATCGCAACCGCGCCCTGCTGCTGGTGAAGGGCGGCTGCGCGGTCAACTGCCGCTACTGTTTTCGTCGCCACTTTCCCTACGAAGATAACCAGGGCAATAAACGCAACTGGCGCACCGCGCTGGCGTACATCGCTGCGCATCCTGAGCTGGATGAGATTATTTTTTCCGGCGGTGATCCGCTGATGGCCAAAGACAGCGAGCTGGACTGGCTGATAAGCGAACTGGAGCAGATCCCGCATCTGAAGCGGCTGCGTATCCACAGCCGACTGCCGGTGGTGATTCCGTCACGGATCACCGACGGCCTGTGCCAACGGCTGGCGCAGTCGCGCCTGCAGGTGATCATGGTCAGCCATATTAATCACGCCCAGGAGATCGACGGGGCACTGATCGCGGCGTTTGGCCAGTTGAAGCGGGCCGGCGTAACGCTATTGAATCAGAGCGTGCTGCTGCGCGGCATCAACGATTGTGCCGATACGCTGGCGGCGCTGAGTAACGCGCTATTTGATGCCGGTATTCTGCCCTACTACCTTCACGTACTGGACAAAGTGCAGGGCGCCGCCCACTTTTACGTTTCCGACGCCGAGGCGCGGGAGATCATGCGTGGGCTGCTGAGTCAGGTCTCCGGTTATCTGGTACCCACGCTGACGCGGGAAATTGGGGGCGAACCCAGTAAGACGCCCCTCGACCTGGCGCTGCGACAGCAGTGAGTCTCAGGGCCCAGGATCAACGGTCAGGGACAGCGATAGACCAGGCCGGTCATCTTGCTGTCCAGCGGGGCGAAGCTGGACCAGATATTTTCCGTTGGGCTGACCGCACCGTAAATCACATTGCCCCCCATCGCCGCCGCGCGATTGCGCAGGTCATTGGCCGCTCCGCGCAGTGAACTGCCCTCCCCACCCGCACCGGTAAACCAGTTGCTTTGCGAACCGGTCACCTCACCGAGCAGCTGGCACTGGCCGGCCGGCTTTTGGTCGGTAAAAGTGACGCGCTGACCCGCCGAGGTTAAGGTGTGATGGCTGCTGCAGCCCGCCAGCAACAGCGTCGCCAGAGAAAGCCCCATTAGTGAAATTCGCATGCTCGTCCTCGTTATCGTTATTTGTCTGCTGTTACTTATACCTGTTTCATCTGCAAAAGAAAAATTCCCACGCCGCAAAAAGAAAACGCCCCGACAGCATGGTGCTGTCGGGGCGTTCAGGCGTTGGCCCCACCGTTAAGCGGGGCGCGCGGCGACTTACATCATGCCGCCCATACCGCCCATGCCACCCATACCGCCGGCGGCACCTAAATCAGGCGCGTCGGTTTTCGGCAGGTCGGTTACCATGCACTCGGTGGTGATCATCAGACCAGCGACGGAGGCCGCGTACTGCAGCGCAGAACGGGTCACTTTAGTCGGATCCAGGATGCCGAAGTCGATCATGTTGCCGTACTCTTCGGTCTGCGCGTTGTAACCGTAGTTACCTTCGCCGGCTTTGACCAGGTTCGCGACCACGGACGGCTCTTCACCGGCGTTAGACACGATCTGGCGCAGCGGGGCTTCCATTGCGCGCAGCGCAACTTTGATACCGACGTTCTGATCTTCGTTCTGACCCTTCAGATCGGCAATTTTTGCCGCCACGCGCACCAGCGCGACGCCACCGCCGGCAACCACGCCTTCTTCAACGGCCGCGCGGGTTGCGTGCAGCGCGTCTTCAACGCGGGCTTTCTTCTCTTTCATTTCCACTTCAGTGGCAGCGCCCACTTTCAGTACGGCCACGCCGCCTGCCAGTTTCGCCACGCGCTCCTGCAGTTTTTCACGATCGTAGTCAGAGGTCGCTTCTTCGATCTGCTGACGGATCTGGGTGACGCGGCCAGAGATTGCGGCTTCTTCACCCACGCCATCGATGATGGTAGTGGTGTCTTTGTTGATGACTACGCGCTTCGCCTGGCCCATGTCTTCCAGGGTCGCTTTTTCCAGCTCCATACCGATCTCTTCAGAGATAACGGTACCGCCGGTCAGGATCGCGATGTCCTGCAGCATTGCTTTACGACGGTCGCCGAAGCCCGGCGCTTTCACCGCGGCCACTTTCACGATACCGCGCATGGTGTTCACCACCAGCGTAGCCAGCGCTTCGCCTTCAACATCTTCTGCGATGATCAGCAGCGGCTTGCCAGATTTAGCAACCGCTTCCAGCACCGGCAGCAGTTCGCGAATGTTGGAGATTTTTTTGTCCGCCAGCAGGATGAACGGGCTGTCCAGCTCAACCGCACCGGTTTCCTGCTTGTTGATGAAATACGGGGAAAGGTAGCCGCGGTCAAACTGCATACCTTCTACCACGTCCAGCTCGTCTTGCAGGCCAGTGCCTTCTTCAACGGTGATGACGCCTTCTTTACCCACTTTTTCCATCGCCTGCGCGATCAGGGTACCCACAGTCTCATCAGAGTTGGCGGAGATGGTACCTACCTGGGCAATCGCTTTGGAATCGGAGCAAGGTACCGACAGCGTTTTCAGCTCTTCCACCGCTGCGATAACCGCTTTGTCGATGCCGCGCTTCAGATCCATCGGGTTCATGCCCGCCGCAACCGCTTTCAGGCCTTCGTTGACGATAGACTGCGCCAGTACGGTAGCGGTGGTCGTGCCGTCACCTGCCGCATCGTTCGCTTTGGACGCCACTTCTTTCACCATCTGCGCGCCCATGTTTTCGAACTTGTCTTCCAGCTCGATTTCACGCGCAACGGAGACGCCGTCTTTGGTGATAGTCGGCGCACCGAAGGATTTGTCCAGTACGACGTTGCGGCCTTTCGGGCCCAGGGTGACTTTCACCGCGTCTGCCAGTACGTTGACGCCGCGCAGCATTTTTACACGAGCGTCGTTACCGAATTTTACGTCTTTTGCTGCCATTTTATGCTATCCCTTAACTTGTTTCGATATGAGGTTGAACGGGGGAAACTTACGCTTCAACAATCGCCAGGATGTCGCTTTCAGACATGATCAACACTTCTTCATTGTCGATCTTCTCGGCTTTCACACCGTAACCGTCGTTGAAAATAACGATGTCGCCGACCTTCACGTCCAGCGGCTTCACCTCGCCATTTTCCAGAATGCGGCCTTTACCCACGGCCAGGATTTCGCCACGCGTAGATTTGCCCGCCGCGGAGCCAGTCAGAACGATGCCGCCAGCGGATTTGGATTCAACTTCTTTGCGCTTGACGATAACGCGGTCGTGCAATGGACGAATATTCATGTGAAAGCTCTCCTTTGAGAAGTCCAATCAGTGTTTGGGGTAAAAGCCGGTCGCTGTGCGCGCCGGCGTTGTGGGAAGAGAGATAAGGACGGGAGCTATCGCTTTCAAGGGCAAAAAATAATTTTTTTTTCTTCAGGTGCTACAAGGGGATATTCTGGGCCGTTGCCAGCTGCCGGCGAGAGGCAAAAAAAAGGCCGGACAGATCCGGCCCCTGACGTCGGCAACGGCGTTGCCTTAGCGATCGCGGCGGTCGTCCGCGTCGTCGCGCTGCGTCAGCCGTTCGCTATCGCGACGCTCGAATTCGCCCTCAAACACGTCGCCGCTGGCCGTGCCCCCCGCCGCGCCGCCGCGCCACACCCGCAGATGCGGCAGCAGCTTCAGCGTCAGGCGCTTCTGTACCGGCGGCAACAGCAGCAGTAACCCGAGGAAATCCGTAAAGAAACCGGGCAGCAGCAGCAGGAAGCCGGCCATCACCAGCGATACGCTCTTCACCATTTCAGCAGCCGGGCTCTCACCGCGCGCCATTTTTTCCTGCATCAGCATAAAATTTTTGATTCCCTGGTTTTTCACCAGCGAAATCCCCACCGCCGAGCTGAGGATCACCAGAATCAGCGTGACCAATACTCCCAGCACGTGCGCAACCTGGATAAACAGGGAAATCTCAATCCAGGCCAGGACAAACATGATTGCAAACGGTAACCAGCGCACCGCACTCTCCTCTTCAGTTGCCGTCGTGCGTATACCACGGCATAAATGGGTCAGTTTACTCTGAAATGCAGTTATGGGCGCGTTTTGTCACTTTTTCAACCGCGCACCGGGAATAAATCGATTACCCTTAATTTTGCGAAGATGATCACATTTTGTTAACGGAGTGGCCTCGTGAATTGTCAGGATAGTGATCTGGCTAGAGGCTTTTCTGGCATAACAGCATATGATCACGCTCGCCAGACTGATGCTGGTTAAAATGTCGGCACTGGCACTCCACGACAACATAATCACCATTTGCTGACCGCAAATATTCGCGCACCATCCGGGCCGTCAACCCGCTCACGAGGCGCGCAAATACGGCATAATGATGTGATGGCATAATCGCAATAACAAGAAGGTTCCCATGGCAAACAACATTCGTATCGAAGAAGACCTGTTAGGCATGCGTGAAGTCCCTGCGGACGCTTACTACGGTGTTCATACTCTGCGTGCGATTGAGAATTTCTACATCAGCAACAGCAAAATCAGCGATATCCCTGAGTTTGTGCGCGGCATGGTGATGGTAAAAAAAGCGGCGGCAATGGCCAACAAAGAGCTGCAAACCATTCCCCGCAATGTTGCTAACGCCATCATTCAGGCCTGTGATGAGGTGCTGAATAACGGTAAATGCATGGATCAGTTCCCGGTGGACGTCTATCAGGGCGGCGCAGGCACGTCGGTCAACATGAATACCAACGAGGTGCTGGCTAACATCGGTCTGGAACTGATGGGACACCAGAAAGGGGAGTATCAGTTCCTCAATCCTAACGATCATGTGAATAAATGCCAGTCCACCAACGATGCCTATCCCACCGGTTTTCGCCTCGCCGTATACAGCTCGACGCTGAAGCTGCTCGACGGCATCAGCCAGCTGGGAGAAGGCTTTCAGCGTAAGGCAGAAGCCTTTGACAACATTCTGAAGATGGGCCGTACTCAGCTGCAGGACGCGGTACCGATGACCCTGGGCCAGGAGTTCCACGCCTTCAATGTGCTGCTGAACGAAGAAATCAAAAACATCACCCGCACCGCAGAGCTGCTGCTGGAAGTCAACCTCGGCGCCACGGCGATCGGCACGCGTCTGAACACCCCGGACGGCTACCAGCAGCTGGCGGTGCAGAAGCTGGCGGAAGTGAGCAATCTGCCGGTTGTGCCGGCGGAGGATCTGATTGAAGCCACCTCGGACTGCGGCGCTTACGTGATGGTACACAGTGCGCTGAAGCGCCTGGCGGTCAAGCTGTCGAAAATTTGTAACGATCTGCGCCTGCTCTCCTCCGGCCCGCGCGCCGGCCTGAACGAAATTAACCTGCCAGAACTGCAGGCCGGCTCGTCGATCATGCCAGCCAAAGTGAACCCGGTGGTACCGGAGGTAGTCAATCAGGTCTGCTTCAAAGTGATCGGCAACGATTTGACCGTTACCATGGCATCAGAGGCTGGCCAGCTGCAGCTGAACGTGATGGAGCCGGTGATCGGCCAGGCGCTGTTTGAATCCATCCACATTCTGACCAACGCCTGTTACAATCTGCTGGAAAAATGTGTCAATGGCATCACCGCGAACAAGGCCGTTTGCGAAGCCTACGTGTTCAACTCCATCGGTATCGTGACCTATCTTAACCCGTACATTGGTCATCACAACGGTGACATTGTCGGCAAAATTTGTGCGGAAACCGGTAAAAGCGTACGCGAAGTGGTGCTGGAGCGCGGCCTGCTGACCGAAGCGGAACTGGACGATATTTTCTCCGTGGAGAACCTGAAGCATCCGGCTTATAAAGCCAAACGCTACACGGATGAAAACGAACAGTAACCTGCTCGCCAGCTAGCCTCCTTAAGGCACGTCAGTTCCCTGAACGACGTGCCTTTTTTGTGTGTCTCTTTTTTGGGAGCCTGAATATGGTGGTGGTTGAGCTGGCGATCGTCCTGCTGGCAATTTATCTGGGTGCGCGACTGGGCGGCATCGGTATTGGTTTTGCCGGAGGACTCGGCGTGGGCGTGCTGACGCTGGGATGTGGTTTAGCACCGGGCGCGATCCCCTTTGACGTGATTGAAATTATCATGGCGGTGATCGCGGCCATTGCCGCGATGCAGGTAGCCGGCGGCATGGACTATCTGGTCAGCCTTGCCGAGCGCCTGCTGCGCCGCCATCCCCGCTATATTACGCTGCTGGCTCCGCTGGTCACGTACACGATGACCCTGCTGGCCGGAACGGGTCACACGGCGTTCTCGACCCTGCCGGTGATCGCCGAAGTCGCAAAAGAGCAGGGCATTCGCCCCTCACGACCGCTGTCGATCGCGGTCGTCGCGTCGCAAATTGCCATTACCGCTTCGCCCATTTCGGCGGCGGTAGTCTTTCTTGCCGCCCTGCTGGAGCCGCGCGGCGTCAGCTATCTTGCCCTGCTGGCCGTGGCCATCCCGGCTACCATGGCCGCGATTTTTATTGCGGCGCTGATCACTAACTTCCTCGGCAAAGAGCTGAAGGATGATCCCATTTGTCAGGCTCGACTGGCGCGCGGCGAAGTGACCCTGCGCGGCGCCAGCGTCTTCACCGGCAAGCCCGGCGCCAGGCGTGCCGTCCTGCTGTTTTTACTCGGTATCGTCGCCGTGGTGCTCTACGCCACCGCCATCAGCGATGCGGTTGGGCTGCTAAGCCACCCGGTTCTGCCGCGCAATGACGCCATCGTGGTGTTTATGCTGACCGTTGCCACGCTGATCTGCCTGACCTGTCGCATCGATACCGGTGACATTCTCTCGGCCGGTACGTTTAAATCCGGAATGAGCGCCTGTATCTGCGTTATGGGCGTCGCCTGGCTGGGCGATACCTTTGTGAAAGCCCACCTGAGCGATATCCAGGGAGTGGCCGGGCAGTGGCTCAGCGATTTCCCGTGGATGCTGGCGATCATTCTGTTTTTTGCATCGACCCTGCTCTATTCGCAGGCGGCCACCGCCAAAGCGCTGCTGCCCGCGGCGCTGATGCTGGGCGTGTCGCCGGTGACCGCCGTGGCCTCTTTTGCCGCGGTGTCTGCGCTGTTTGTACTGCCAACCTACCCGACGCTGCTGGCCGCCGTAGAGATGGACGATACCGGCTCTACCCGCATTGGCCGCTACGTGTTTAACCACCCCTTTTTAATTCCCGGCGTGTTAGCGATCGTACTGTCGGTACTGTTTGGTTTTGTCCTTGGCAATGTCATTTTGTAACACCTGTCGGCGACGCCGGGCTTTCACCACCGCCCTCGCCGTGCAAAAATCACGCGCCCAATCCACGCCGCCCCGCCCGCGTTCACACGCCTGCCGGCGCTGGCGCCACATGGAGAGTAATGATCAATGACGACGCGCCTTCTTTCTCTGCTGTTCGGGCTGCTGATGCTGTTGGCCAGCGGTGCGCAGGCCTCGCTGTTTTCCCCCCCAGCGTCCGGCCAGTTCATACCCGCCAGCCAGGCGTTTGCTTTTGATTTCAGCCAACGGCAGCAGCAGCTCACGCTGAGCTGGCAAATTAAGCCGGGGTATTACCTCTATCGGCAGCAGCTAAAGCTGTCGGTAAAGGGCGCAACCCTCGCGCCCTATACCCTGCCTGCCGGCGAACCGCACAACGACGAGTTTTTTGGTCAAAGCGACATCTGGCGCGACGCGCTGACGGTGCCGCTGACCCTCACCGCCGCGCAGCCCGACGCAACGCTCACGGTCACCTGGCAGGGCTGCGCGGCGGCGGGTTTTTGCTATCCGCCGGAGACGCGGGAGGTGCCGCTTAGCGCACTCAGCGCGCCTCCGGCATCGCCGGCGGTGACTAACCCGCCCGCTCCTGCTGAAGCCGGGTCGGCAGCGCCCCTGCCTTTCTCACCGCTGTGGGCGCTGCTGATCGGAATCGGCGTTGCCTTCACCCCCTGCGTGCTACCAATGTATCCGCTGATCTCCAGCCTCATTCTGGGCGGCAACCGGCGCTATGGAGCGGTACGACTGTTTACGCTGGCAATGGTCTACGTGCAGGGGATGGCGCTGAGCTACACCCTGATGGGGCTGATCGTGGCTGCCGCTGGCCTGCGTTTTCAGGCGGCGCTACAGGCGCCGGCGGTGCTCATTGCGCTTTCCGTACTTTTCGTCCTGCTGGCGCTCTCCATGTTTGGGCTGTTTACCCTGCAGCTGCCGGCCGGATTGCAAACCCGCCTGACGCTGTGGAGCAACCGTCAGCAGGGCGGCTCGCTGCCGGGAGTATTTCTGATGGGCGCGCTGGCCGGACTGATTTGCTCGCCCTGCACCACCGCGCCGCTCAGTGCCATTCTGCTGTATATCGCGCAGAGCGGCAATCTGGCCGCGGGCGCCGGTACGCTGTATCTTTATGCGCTGGGCATGGGTCTGCCGCTGATTCTGGTGACGCTATTTGGGCATAAACTGCTGCCCAAAAGCGGCCCGTGGATGCAGACGGTCAAAGAGGGCTTTGGCTTCGTTATTCTCGCTCTGCCGGTCTTTTTGCTGGAGCGCATCGTCGGCGATCTCTGGGGCATGCGGCTTTGGAGCCTGCTGGCGGCGAGCTTTTTTATCTGGGCATTTATTCGTCTGCTTCCCGGTCGCCGCGGTCTGGTCCGTATTGTGCAGATGGCCTGCCTGCTGGCGGCCATCGTGGCGGCCAAACCGCTGCAGGAGTGGGCATTTGGCGCCCCCGCGGCCCAGCCGGCCGCCGCGTCCCTCAACTTTACGCGCATCAGCGACAGCGATGGGCTACGTGAGGCGCTGCAGCAGTCCGCGGGGCGTGTGACCATGCTGGATCTCTATGCCGACTGGTGTGTCGCCTGCAAAGCGTTTGAAAAATACACCTTCAGCGATCCCGGCGTGCAGGCGGCACTCGGCAACGTACAGCGGCTGCAGGCCGACGTTACCGCCAACAGCGCGGCCGACAGCGCGCTGCTGCGCCAGCTGGGGGTACCGGGCCTGCCTACCCTGCTGTTTTTTGATGCCCACGGTCAGGAGATCCCGCATGCGCGGGTCGCCGGCTTTATGGACGCCGAACAGTTTCAACGCCATTTGCAGAAAGTGCTCAGGTAAGCAACACTGTTAGCTGTTTTTACGATGGTGTGGCGGGATCTGACACCCTCAGAAGGAGAAGAAAGTGCAACGTGAACAGGTACTTGAACATGCTCTGGGCGTACTGGAGCTGCACGGGCTGTCGCCGGAGATCTCGCTGGAGATGATGGCTGGCGATACCTCCTGCAGCGCCACCGATCTGCGCCGCTTCTGGCCCGATCGCGAAGCCTTGCTTTACGATGCGCTGCGCTATCACGGCGAACAGATCGACGCCTGGCGCCACCAGCTGCTGCACGATACGAGTTTGTCGGCGCAGCAAAAGCTCCTGCGTCGCTTTGACACGCTCAGCGAATACGTCAGCAACCAGCGCTATCCGGGCTGCTTATTTATCGCCGCCTGCAGCTTCTATCCTGACCCCGGCCATCCGGTACATTGTCTGGCCGAACGACAGAAACAGGCCTCATGGCAGCACACGCACGATCTGCTTAGCGAGCTGGAGGTGGACAATCCCGCACTGGTCGCCGGGCAGATGGAGCTGATTATGGAAGGATGCCTGAGCCGCCTGCTGGTCAAGCGGCATCCGCAGGACATCGAAACCGCCCGTATGCTGGCGGAAGATTTACTGACCCTCGCGCTGTGTCGCAAAAACGGTGCGCTGGGTTAAGAACGCCTCCGGACTGACTGAAAAGCAGCCAAACGGGCGATATTTGCGGAGGTTTTGCAAAAAACCCGTTGACGCTTCAGCGGCTTTACGGTTTAATGCGCCCCGTTGCCCGAATAGCTCAGTTGGTAGAGCAGGGGATTGAAAATCCCCGTGTCCCTGGTTCGATTCCGGGTTCGGGCACCACAATTTGCAACCCTCGCTTCGGCGGGGGTTTTTGCTTTTCTGCGCGCCGATACCGCCATTATCCCCCTCCCCCTCTTTGTCGCCGCGACGCGGACCCCGTCCCGCCCTCGCTGCCGACTCATGTCTCCGGTGCTGCCTATAAACAGTTACACTCATTTTGCAGGCAACCTGTGCATTTCCGTTTAAGGTATTGTCTCCTGTTTATCAGAGTCTGTTTTCCGATCGCGGCGTAATAAGGAGTCAGAATGAAGACGCATCAACGCATTTTGCCGGCTATCGTGCTGCTCGCGGCCTGCAGCGCCGGTTTGAGCTATGCCGAAGATAACAACGTTCCGCACCCGGCATCACAAAAGCCGGATAATGCACAAACCTATGAGATTAAACAGTTTTTTATTGAGTATCAGCCCTATCAGGTGGGCGATGTCCTGCCCACTCATTTTCTGGAAAAACAGTACCAGATTACCGACTGGCAAAAACGCCATCTGCCGGCTCCGCAGTCCGGAGCACACTGGGCGTACCTGAACGGCAACTATATTCAGTTAACCGAAAGCGAAGGCAAAGTGGTGCAGGCCATCTCCGGCGATATCTATTTCCGCTGAGTGCGGCGAGGCCATGGGGCGGCCCCGCGCGGCGCTACTTCGCGTTGCGTAGCGCGTCTACCTGATCGGCGCTGACCGCGGGCGCCTCATTTCCCCAGCCGTGGCGAATAAACGTCACCACGTCAGCCACCTGCTGGTTACTGAGTCGCCAGCCAAAATCCGGCATGGTCAGCCCGGTTACCGCCCGGGCGGTGATCGGCGTTCGCCCTCCTTTCAGCACGATGCTGATAACCGATGAGGGATCGTCACTCAGCAGTGCCGGATTCTGCGCCAGCGCCGGAAAAGTATCCCGCCACCCCTTCCCATTGAGGCGGTGGCAGGCGGCGCAGTTATCGACATACTCCTGAGCCCCCTGCTGCCGGAGGTCACCCTTGATCAGCGCGGCGGTCGTACCCGGATCTTCTTCCGCGGCGCGGCGCGGATCGGCGGCCGGCAGAGAAGCCAGATAGTTGGCTATCGCCGCGCGATCCGCCCCGGTCAGATGCTGTGTACTTTGCTCCACCACCGCCACCATTGACCCAAACGCGCTGCTGTGACCGGTGTGACCACTGGCCAGAAAGCGGGCAATCTCCGCGGCAGACCAGCGCCCCAGCCCGGCGCGCGGGCTGGCGGTTAAGTCCGGGGCGTGCCAGCCCTCCAGCGTGCCGCCGGTCAGCCAGCCGCTGCCGCGCTGATCGAGGGCTTTCTCCTGTAGCGCTATGCCGCGCGGCGTGTGGCAGGTACCGCAATGCGCCAGCCCCTGCACCAGGTAGGCGCCGCGATTCCACTGCGCCGTGCGCGTGGTGTCCGGTCGGTAGCGTCCCTCTTCGTGGAACAGGGCATTCCAGATGGTCAGCGGCCAGCGCATGTTCAGCGGCCAGGGAATATCCGTCGGCCGGTTCGCCTGGCTGACCGGCGCGACACGCTGCTGGATATACGCGTAGAGCGCGCGCATATCCGCATCGTCGATTTTGGTGAAAGCGGTGTAGGGCATCGCCGGATAGAGATGGCGCCCGTCGCGGGCAATCCCCTCGCGCAGCGCACGGGCAAAGTCTTCGTAACGGTATGCCCCAATCCCGCTGTGAGCGTCCGGCGTAATATTGCTGGACCAGATATTGCCGATCGGCGAGCGCATTTTTAAGCCTCCGGCAAAGGGTTGCCCTCCAGGGGCCGTATGGCATGCTGCGCAGTCGGCAACGCGCGCCAGATACTCCCCGCGCGCCAGCTGCTGCTGATCTGCCACCGCCTGCTGCGCCAGCAGCAGCAGCAGCAGTCCGGCAATGGGTCTCCATATTTTCATGACGTGCTCTCCCTGTCAGGCCTGAACCAACGGTCCGGGTTGCTTCAGATAGCGGGTGCGGATGGCGTCGGCGGCAAACAGCGCCGTCGCGCCGACGATGCCGGTCGGGTTGTAGGCCAGATTCTGCGGAAAGCAGCAGGCCCCCAGCACAAACAGATTGTGAACGTCCCAGCTCTGCAGATACTTATTGACCACGCTGGTACGCGGATTATCCCCCATCACGGCGCCGCCGGTAGTGTGAGTGGACTGATAGGGGCGGACATCGTAATGCGCCCCGGCCGCCATAAACCCCCTTTCGTAGCGCGCCGGCCCGATCGCTTTGGCAATCGCCTCCGCTTTTTGTCCGATAAAATGGGTCATGGCCAGTTCATTGGGCTGCCAGTCAAACGTCATGCGCAGCAGCGGCTGTCCCCATGCGTCCTGATAGGTAGGATCGAGATCGAGATAGCAGTGGCGATAGGGCATCACCGATCCGGAGGCTCCGATGTTCATGGTGTGCAGGTAATGCTGGCGTAGCGCTTGTTTCCAGCCGCTGCCCCACGCGGGCGCATCGTGCGGCAGGCTCATCTGCTGGATTGGCCTGCCGCCGCTGAGGGTCGCTGAAATCGTTGAGCCGCCGATAAACCCCAGACCGCTGTGATCGAAGTTTTCGGCATTGAAATCATCGATAAAGATGCCGGTCGTCCCGCTGGCGGCAAACGGATTAAAGGTGCGATCGGCGTTGAAAAACAGCTTAATACCGCCGTTCATCTGGTAGGCATAATTACGTCCCACCACCCCCTCACCGCTAACCGGATCCCACGGCTGACCAATGTTTGACAGCAGCAGCAAACGCACGTTGTGCAGTTGAAACGCGCTGAGGATAACCAGCGACGCCGGCTGCTCAATCTCCTGCCCGTCAGCATCGACGTAGGTCACGCCGGTGGCCCGCGTGCCGCTGGCGTCGGTATTTACCCGCAGCACGTGCGCTCGCGTACGGAGCTCAACGTTGGCGTAACGCCGCAGCGCCGGCAGCACCGCGCTTTGCGGTGAGGCCTTAGCGGCATTGAAACAGCCATAGCGTTCGCAGAACCCGCAGTAATTACATACCCCCAGCTGCACACCGTAAGGATTTTTATAGGGCTCGGAGCAGTTAGCAGAGGGGATCGGAAACGGATGATAGCCCAGCTCACTGGCCGCCGCGCTAAACAGCTGACCGGCTAACTGGGTCTTCAGCGGACGCGTCGGATAGGGATTTTTGCGCGGGGCTTCAAACGGGTTGCCGCCGGCAATCTTCTCGCCGTTCAGGTTCCCGGCCTGCCCCGCTGTGCCGCAGATTTTTTCAAATTTATCGAAGAACGGTTCCATTTCCTCATAGGTAAATGGGTAATCCTGTAACTGCATCTCCGGCGGAATCACGCCGGCACCGTAGCGCGATATCACAGTACTGCGCAGCTTGATATCGGCCTCCAGCGGACGCCACAGCATGCCGTTCCAGTGAACTCCGGCGCCACCGACGCCGTTGCCCGGTAAAAAAGAGCCAAAGCGGCGGTATGGCATCGCCGTTTGACGCGACGTGTGGCGGACGGTCACGGTCTCCTGGGCCGGATTTTGAAACAGCCTGAGCCGGATACCGTATGTCAGCTCATCGGTATTGCGCGGATAGGCAAAATCCGGGTAGGTGTCGCGGGCTTCACCGCGCTCCAGCGCCAGTATCTTCAGGCCGGTCCCGGCCAGCTCCATCGCCATCAGCGATCCGGTCCAGCCAAAGCCGACGATCAGAATATCCACCGGCGGTTGCGTACGTGCCATATTATGCGCTCCTCTTCCCTGAGATGCTGACCGGCCCCAGTGGATAGGGTTGGCCGGGATTATCCATTACCTGTTGATAGTCGGCGCGCGCGCCGGGAAAGCCGATCAGCCGCCACGAGGCCAGCGTACGATTGCCGCCGTGCAGCGGATCCGCCAGCCAGCCTTCGCGGGTGTTTTCCAGCATTTGGGTAAAAAATAGCGCGCCCGGCAGCCCGGCAAAGGTCAGATCATCCCGCTCCAGCTGCGTCAGCACCTGCTCCTGCTGCGCCTGACTGAGATCGGCAAACGGCTGGCCAAACTGCGTCTGGCACCAGCCGTTGACGGCGCGAATACCCCGCCGCCAGCACTCCCGCGGCACCAGTGACGACTGATAGCCCAGTTCCGGCACCGCGGTGGCAAACGGTGGCTGCATATACCACAGCTGACCGTAGCCATACGGCAGCTCCATTTGTCGGTCAATAAATTCCGGCACGCCCTCGCTTACCGCGCCCGGCCCCAGCGCATCGGCGGGAATCAGGCGATCGGTCGCGGCAAGAACAAACCGCCACTCTTCATCATTAAAAAACTGCGGGAGATAGCCATCGCTGACCGCTTCTGCGACCGGCTCGCTGGCCTGTGCGCTGGTGGGCAAGGCACGGCTGCCCAGCGCCGCCAGCGGAATGAGTGACAGGGTACGCTGTAAAAAGCGCCGCCGGGATGCGGGCTGCGGGGGAGGCTGTTTGCTCATATTCACTTTTCCTTTGCCGCATCGCCGCCGCGACGGGCATCGTGAGACATGCCTGCGGGCGCAGCGCGCCAGCGTTGGCGGCTCTGCGGCAGGCGGGGATCGCTGAGCCCTGCGAACGTGCGGCAGCCAGAAAGCGCGTGGGCTGCACCGCGACAAGGGCAGGAGAAATCCTGCTCAGCTTCCGGAGTTATAGCAGGCAGGTGGGGAGGGAGTTAGACACATCAGGCTATTCAGCGCCGCACCGCACTCAGGCGCGTTCGATTTTTTTTGCCGCCTCATCCAGCACATCAATCAGGGCGTGCAGGACCTCACGCGACAGGTCAGGCTGCGCCAGCCGGGCGTGCAGCGCGGCGCGTAAATTCTGTACTGCGCGATCCATCTCCGGCCGGCTGCGGTTGCCGGCGAGGATGGCCAGCGACCCCAGCCGTTCGCGCACCGCGCGCAGCTCGACCGGATGGCGGGCCAGCCACTGGCGCCCTTCCGCCTCCAGCTGGCAGGCCTTGCGGGCGGCCAGCGGATCCACCACGCTGATATACCCCATCTCCTCCAGCAGCGTCAGGTTCGGGTAGATCATGCCGGGGCTGGGGCTGTATTCCCCCTGCGACAGCGTTTCGATGGCTTTAATCAGCTCGTAGCCGTGCGCCGGACCGGCCTGGAGGAAATCCAGTATCAGCAGGCGTAGATCACCGGCATCGAGCATTTTTTCGCGCCGCTTGCGGCGCTGACTGGCGCAGGCGCTGCGCGCCTCATCACTCTGCTTCATAGCACATCCGTGAAGGACAAAGGGGCGATGGTAGAGGCCCATCCGGCAAAATACAACCGCCCCGGCTGGCTTACTTCTGATGCCAGTAGGCCACCGCCCGCACCACGCGCGGATCGCACTGGCGCTGCTGCAGGAAGTGATCGCTCAGGCGTTTCACCACTCCACCCTCACCGGTTAACCAGATGTAGTAATTATCTTCCGGCAGCGGCAGCGCCGCCAGCGCGTCGAGCAGCCTGTCGACCTTGCCCGGCTGCTGCGCATCGTGCCCCAGCCAGTGTACAGTGAGGCCCGCCGTCGCGGGGAGGTAGCTCTCCCCCACGTCCGCGTCAACAAAGGCATACAGGTGGACCTGCTGAGCGCGTTGGGTGGCCAGCCTGCGCCGCAGCGCGGGCAGGCCGCTCTCGTCACATACGTACAGCTGGAACGCGTAGTCTTCTGGAATCACCAGCGAACCGCGCGGTCCGCCGGCGATCAGCGTATCGCCCGGCCGCGCCTGCGTCGCCCAGTCGCTGGCAAGGCCGTCCTGATGAATGTAGAAATCGAGGGTCAGGCGACGCTCGCCGTCAAAGGCCAGCGGCGTGTAATCACGCGATGCTGGCTGCACGCCATCGGGCCAGTGGATACCGTCATCCCCGACCGTCGGTAACGCCGGCGCGCCGCCGGCGGTTGGCGGGAAAAACAGCTTGATATGATCGTCAAAACCGGCGGACTGGAACCCCTGCAGCCCATCGCTGGTGAAGACAATGCGCCAGAAGCTGTCGGCGACGCGGATTTTACTTTCAACCTGTAACTGCCGGAAACGCAGCGCGTGGCGCACGCGCTGGGGAAGCTGATGAGATGACATGCTGGCTCCTGATGACGAAATGGGAAACATTCTCAGTTATGAAAATATATCCAAGATATATCTTGAATGCAATATTTCATCCCGATCGTCTCACTTTCAGGTGCCGAATCGTTGGAGCAGACGCCGGTGTAGCCCGGCATCCGACCGTCCGCCGCCGCTGGATCCGCCTCGCTTACCGGCGCGATCGGACCAGCTGATAGCGGCGGGTCAGGTACGTGAACGGCGCGCTCCAGACGTGCACTAACCGGGTAAAAGGGAACAGCAAGAACAGCGTCATCCCCAGCACGAGATGCGCCCGGTAGATGCCATCGACGCCCTCAAGGTACGCCGAAGCATGCCCCTGAAAGGTCACAACCGCCTGCGCCCAACCCGCCAGCTTCATCATTTCGTGACCATCCAGATGGTGCAGCGAAAAACCAATGCTGATTAGCCCGAGCAAACACTGCGCCAGCAGCAGCCCCAGAATCATGATGTCGGCATGGGTCGACGTAGCGCGTACCCGCGGCTGGTACAGGCGACGCTTCAGCAGCAGCGCCCCCCCCACCAGCGTCATAATGCCAAACACCCCGCCGGCACCGATCGCCAGCTTCTGCTTCACGTCGATCGGCAGTACCGCGGCATAGACCCAGTGCGGGGTGAGCAACCCAAACAGGTGTCCGAATAGGATACCGATGATTCCGATATGAAACAGATTAGACGCCAGCCGCATTCCCTGCGGCGCCAGCATCTGGCTGGAGCCAGCCCGCCAGCTGTATTGTCCGTAGTCGTAGCGTAGCCAGCTGCCCAACAGGAACACCGTGCCGCAGACGTAGGGATAGATGTCAAAAAAGAAGGTGGTGCAGTAGGCCATCATGTTGATTCTCCACCAGACAGGTCCAGATACTCCGCGCCCGCCTGCTGACGAAAACGCTGCTGATGCTGCTGCATTTCGTGGTCACAGCGGCGCGGATCTTCACCAAATTTCACCTGCTCTTCCTGCCAGATAGCGTCCATCGCCGCCGGGGTGTCGTCGCGCGCTTCGCCGGTCAGACGCGCCGCCAGGCTGGCGCTGCGCAGCGGGCTGTCGGCACACCGCAGCAGCGCATCCATCAGCTGGCTGAAATCACTGTCGCGCAGCCGCAGGCGCCCACCAATCAGCGCCAGGATCGGCGCGATATCCCGCACGCCCTCGCGGGCCACCGTCTCTGGCTGCAGGCTGAGATACTCCAGATACAGCGGCAGATAGTCCGGCAGCTCCCGGCGACTGAGCTGCAGCCCGGCGCGCTGATACTGCGCCAGCAGATCCACCATCGCCTGACCGCGATCGCGGGACTCGCCATGTACGTGTTCAAACAGCAACAGCGAGGTGGCGCTGCCGCGTTCGAACAGCCCGCACCACTCCGCCTGTTTATCCAGCGGCGGGGAGGCAAAATAGCGACTCAGAAACGGCAGCAGCGCCGGATCGCTCTCCCGGATGCGCCGTTCCAGCTCAGGCAGAGCCGGCCACAGCGCCTCGTCGGGATAGTCCAGCAGCAGCGCAATCACTTTTAACAAGGTCATCAGCGCCCTCCCCGCGGGGAGGCTTGCCCGACGTCAATGGCGTCAATCCGCCGACTATTAAACAGATTGAAGCGGCTGTCGCTGCCCTGGCAGCCATCACCGAAGCTGAAGCCACAGCCGTGACTTTCGCCAAAGGCATCCCGCGCCAGCTCGCGATGGCTGGAGGGAACCACAAAGCGATCTTCGTAATTGGCGATGGCCAGATAGCGGTACATCTCCGCGGCCTGCGCGGCGCTGAGTCCAACCTCCTCCAGCGCCCGCAGATCGGTTATCCCCTCCACCGATTCGGCGCGCTTGTAGTGGCGCATCGCCATCAGACGCTTCAGCGCGCGCAACACCGGTGCGGTGTCTCCGGCAGCGAGCAAATTCGCCAGATATTGCAGCGGAATACGCAGGTTCTCAACCGCCGGCAGTACGCTGTCCTCCCTCTGCGGCAGCGCGCCGGCATCGGCCAGTGACTGCACAGGCGACAGCGGCGGCACATACCATACCATGGGCAGGGTGCGGTACTCCGGGTGCAGCGGCAGCGCCAGCTGCCACTCCATCGCCAGCTTCCACACCGGAGAGGCCTGCGCCGCGTCAATCACGTTTTGCGCCAGCCCCTGCCGCAGCGCTTCGGCGATCACCTCGGGATCATGGGGATTGAGAAACACGTCGCACTGCTGAGAATAGAGATCGGTCTCCTGCTCGCTGCTGGCGGCCGACAGAATTTTATCGGCGTCATACAGCAGCACGCCCAGATAGCGGATGCGTCCGACGCAGGTTTCCGAGCAGACGGTGGGCATCCCCGACTCAATGCGCGGATAGCAGAAAATGCATTTTTCGGACTTGCCGCTTTTCCAGTTAAAGTAGATTTTTTTGTAGGGGCAGCCGCTGACGCACAGCCGCCAGCCGCGGCACTTATCCTGGTCGATCAGCACGATCCCATCTTCTTCCCGCTTATAGATCGCCCCGCTGGGACAGGTAGCCACGCAGCTGGGATTCAGGCAGTGTTCACACAGTCGCGGCAGGTAGAGCATGAAGGTCTGCTCAAACTGGCCGTAAATGGCCTTCTGCATTCGCGCAAAATTGGGATCCTCCGCGCGGCCGGCAAACTCGCCGCCCAGCAGCTCCTCCCAGTTGGGACCGCCCTCGATCTTATCCATGCGCTGCCCGCTTATCAGCGAGCGCGGGCGCGCAATCGGCTGATGCTGGCTGACGCCGGCCTGATGCAGATGCTGATAATCGAGGGTAAAGGGTTCGTAGTAGTCGTCGAGACCCGGCAGCTGCGGGTTGGCAAAAATTTTCTTCAGCACGCCCACTTTGTTACCGAGCCGCGGGACCAGCTGACCGTTGATCTTGCGGATCCAGCCGCCCTGCCATTTTTGCTGATCCTCCCAGGCTCGGGGGTAGCCGATACCGGGTTTGGTTTCAACGTTATTGAACCAGGCGTATTCTGTGCCCTCACGGCTGGTCCAGACGTTTTTACAGGTGATGGAACAGGTGTGACACCCGATACATTTATCCAGGTTCAATACCATACCAATCTGTGAACGGATCTTCATTGCGCCGCCTCCTGAACCCGATCCCGGCCTTCGTCATCCAGCCAGTCCACGCGCTTCATTTTGCGCACCATCACGAACTCATCGCGATTCGATCCCACGGTGCCGTAGTAATTAAAGCCATAGGCCAGCTGCGCATAGCCGCCGATCATATGGGTCGGTTTGGGACAGGCGCGGGTCACCGAATTGTGGATCCCACCGCGCTGACCGGTGACTTCCGATCCGGGAATGTTGACCAGCCGCTCCTGAGCGTGGTACATCATGGTCATGCCGGCCGGTATCCGCTGGCTGACCACCGCCCGCGCGGTCAGCGCGCCGTTGACATTGAACGCTTCAATCCAGTCGTTATCGGCAATCCCCAGTTCGCGGGCATCATCCTCACTCAGCCAGACAATCGGCCCGCCGCGCGACAGCGTCAACATCAGCAGATTCTCGCTGTAGGTGGAGTGGATACCCCATTTCTGATGAGGCGTCAGGAAATTGAGCGCCTTTTCGGGAAAGCCATTCGACGGAATGTGCGCCAGCCGGGCGATACTGCGGGTATCGACCGGAGGACGATAAACCACCAGGCTTTCACCAAAGGCCCGCATCCAGGGGTGATCCTGATACAGCTGCTGCCGTCCGGAAAGGGTGCGCCATGGGATCAGCTCGTGCACGTTGGTATAGCTGGCACTGTAGGAGACATGTTCATCCTCCAGACCGGACCAGGTTGGGCTGGAGATAATTTTGCGCGGCTGCGCCTGCAGATCGCGAAAGCGAATCTTTTCATCCGCTTTCGGCAGCGCGAGGTGGCGATGATCGCGACCGGTAAACGCCCCCAGCGCTGCCCAGGCCTTAACCGCGACCTGGCCGTTGGTTTCCGGCGCCAGCGTCAGAATTGCTTCCGCCGCGTCGATTGCGCTGCTGATACAGGGCTGTCCCGCCGCGTCGCCCGCCGTTTTCACCCGGTTAAGCTGGCGCAGCAGCGCGACTTCGCTGTCGGTATTCCAGTGGATCCCCTTACCGCCATTGCCAAGGCTTTCCAGCAGCGGCCCCAGTGCGGTAAAACGCTCGTACAGCGCCGGATAATTCCGGGTTACCGCCACGATCGTCGGCGCGGTTTTCCCCGGAATCAGCGGACACTCCCCGCGCTTCCAGTCTTGAATCGCTCCCCCTTGCGCCAGCTCACCGGGGGAGTCATGCTGCATCGGCTGCAGCACGACGTCGGTCTCTTCACCCAGGTGCGGTGGGCAGAGCGCCGAGAAAGATGCCGCCAATCCTTTGTAGATCTCCCAGTCACTGCGCGATTCCCAGCCGGGATCGACCGCCGCAGACAGCGGATGGATAAAGGGATGCATATCGGAGGTATTGAGATCGTCTTTCTCGTACCAGGTGGCGGTGGGCAACACCACGTCGGCGTAGAGGCAGGTGGTGGACATGCGAAAATCCAGCGTCACCAGCAGATCGAGTTTGCCCTCAATGGCGGCGTCCCGCCACTCCACCTCTTCGGGGCGCACTTGCCCCTCTGCCAGCTGCTCCTCTCCGCAGATACCGCTCTCCGCCCCCAGCAGATAGCGCAGGAGATACTCGTGCCCCTTTCCGGACGACCCAAGCAGATTGGAGCGCCAGACAAACAGATTGCGCGGGTGGTGGTTGCCGCCGTCCGGGCGCTCGCTGGCGAAGCGGATCTCGCCGGACTGCAGGGCCGCGACGGTATAATCCACCGGCGTTACGCCGGCCTGCCGCGCTCTGGCCGCAATCTCCAGCGGATTCACATCCAGCTGCGGCGATGAGGGCAGCCAGCCCATGCGTTCAGCACGCACGTTAAAATCGATCAGATGGCCGTGAAACTGCTGCGGATCGGCCAGCGGTGACAGCAGCTCTTTTACCGTCAGCTGTTCGTAGCGCCACTGGCTGGCGTGGTTGTAAAAGAAAGAGGTGCTGTTCATCTGGCGCGGCGGCCGCTGCCAGTCCAGCGCAAAGGCCAGCGGCAGCCAGCCGGTTTGCGGACGCAGTTTTTCCTGGCCGACGTAGTGCGCCCAGCCGCCACCGCTTTGTCCCGGACAGCCGCAAAATACCAGCATGTTGATCAACCCACGGTAGTTCATGTCCATGTGGTACCAGTGATTTAATCCGGCACCGAGAATGATCATCGCACGACCGTGGGTTTTATGCGCCGTTGCGGCGAATTCCCGCGCAATTTGTACAATCTGCTGGCGCGGCACGCCGCAGATCTGCTCCGCCCAGGCCGGAGTGTAGGCCGTCACGCAATCGTAGTCGGAAGCGCACTGCGCATCGTTCAGCCCGCGCTCCACGCCATAATGAGCCAGCAGCAGATCGTAGACGCTGGCCACCCGGGCGTCGCTGCCGTCCGCCAGCGTCAGCCGCTTCACCGGCAGCGTGTGCCGAATAACCGGTGACTGGGCGACGTGGCGAAAATGCGCGCGTTCCTGACCGCCAAAGTAAGGAAAACTCACCGCGACCTGCTCATCATGCTGTTCCAGCAGGCTGAGCATGAGCGTAGTGTCATCGTCGCCGGCGCGCGCCTCCAGGTTCCATTTCCCCTTCTCTCCCCAGCGAAAACCGATCGAACCGTTGGGCACCACCAGCCGTCCTCCGGCGTCAAGCGCCACGGTTTTCCATTCGGGATTATTGTGTTCGCCCAGTCCCTCTTGCAGATCGGCCGCGCGCAGCTGCCGGCCGGGAACATAGCTTCCCGCATCGTCCGGCTCCAGCAACACCAGCATCGGCATATCGGTGTAGCGGCGACAGTAGTTCAGGAAATAGTCGCTGGGGTTATCCACGTGAAACTCTTTCAGGATCACGTGCCCCATCGCCATGGCCAGCGCGCTGTCGGTGCCCTGCTTCGGCGCCAGCCACTGATCGCACAGCTTGGCGACTTCTGAATAATCCGGGGTGATCGCAACGGTTTTCGTTCCCTTATAGCGCACCTCCGTAAAGAAGTGCGCATCCGGGGTCCGGGTTTGCGGCACGTTGGAGCCCCAGGCAATCAGGTAGCCGGCGTTATACCAGTCGGCGGACTCCGGAACATCAGTCTGCTCCCCCCAGGTCATCGGCGACGCCGGCGGGAGATCGCAGTACCAGTCGTAGAAACTGAGGCTGGTGCCGCCGAGCAGAGAGAGATAGCGGCTGCCGGCGGCATAAGAAACCATCGACATCGCCGGGATCGGCGAGAAGCCCACCACGCGATCTGGCCCGCAGTGTTTCACCGTCCAGACATTGGCGGCCGCAATCAGCTGATTGACCTCCTGCCAGCTGGCGCGCACAAAGCCGCCTCGTCCACGCTGGCTTTTGTAACCCTTCGCCCGCGCGGGATCGCTGACCAATGCGCCCCAGGCTTCCACCGGATCGGCATGTTGCGCCAGCGCCTCGCGCCACAGCGCGATCAGCTGCTGTCTGACCAGCGGGTATTTGAGCCGGTTCGCACTGTAGAGATACCAGGAGTAGCTGGCGCCGCGTGGGCATCCGCGCGGTTCGTGATTAGGAAGGTCCGCGCGCGTGCGCGGATAGTCGGTTTGCTGGGTTTCCCAGGTCACCAGGCCATTTTTCACGTAGATCTTCCAGCTGCAGGAGCCGGTACAGTTGACGCCGTGGGTGGATCGCACCATTTTGTCGAACTGCCAGCGCTGACGATAGCCGTTCTCCCAGTCGCGATTCCTGTCCAGCGTCTGGCCGTGCCCCGCCGAGAAGCGGTCGCCCTTTTGTCTGAAATAGCGCAGGCGATCCAGTAAGTTACTCATTATATTCTCCTGCCAACAGGGTTAGCTCGCCGCATGGCGACCGTAGACGCACCAGGTGATCAGCACGCAAACGACATAAAAAATCAGGAAGAGGTTCATTGCGCCGACCGGTGAACCGGTCATCGCCAGCGAGGTGCCAAATGCTTTCGGAATAAAAAAGCCGCCCAGCGCGCCAATGGCGGAGATAAAGCCCAGCGCGGCGGCGGTGTCGGTGACGGCCTCGTGCTGTGCAGCGGCATCGCTGCCGCCGCGCGCTTTCACTCGCGCCAGCGTCAGACGCCGAAAAACGACAGCAATCATCTGGAAGGTGGAGCCGCTGCCCAGTCCGGCGGTGATAAACAGCCCCATAAACACGGCGTAAAACGCCGGAAAATTCCCCTCATCACCGCCGCCAGGCAGGGTCAGGAAGAGCAAGGCGCAGCACAGCGCCATCAGGATAAAATTGATAAGCGTTACGCGTACGCCGCCAAACCGGTCGGACAGCATCCCACCGGCGGAGCGCGCCAGCGCCCCGAGCAGCGGACCAAAAAACGCCAGCCGGACGATGTCAATGGCCGGAAACTGCGTTTTCGCCAGCATGGCAAAGCCGGCAGAAAAGCCGATAAACGAGCCAAACGCCGCCAGATAAAGCAGGCCCAGCAGCCACAAATGCAGCCGCCGCAGCACCGGCAGCTGTTCACGTATCGAGGCGCGAAAGCCGGCAATGTCATTCATTCCCCACCCGGCGGCCAGCGTGGCCAGTACCAGCAGCGGCACCCAAATCCAGGCGGCATTGGCCAGCCACAATGCACTGCCATCCGCCTGGGTCACACCGTCAGCGCCGAAAAAGGCGAACAGCGGCACGCTCATTACCAGCGGCGCAATCAGCTGCATCACGCTCACGCCGAGATTACCCAGACCGCCGTTGATACCCAGCGCGCTGCCCTGCAGGTTTTTAGGATAAAACAGGCTGATATTGCCCATGCTGGAAGCGAAATTAGCGCCGGCAAAGCCGCACAGCAGGGCAATAAGCACCATAACCCCGTATCCGGTGTCGGGATGCTGCACCACATAGCCCAGCCAGGCGCAGGGCAGAATCAGCAGGGCGGTGCTGATCATTGTCCACGTTCTGCCACCGACCATGGGCACCATAAAAGAGTAAGGCACCCGCAGTAAGGCGCCGGACAGCGCAGGAAGCGCGGTGAGCATAAATAACTGATCGGTGGAAAAATGAAAGCCGACCTTATTCAGATTGATCGCGACAACACTGAATAATTGCCAGACGCAAAATGACAGTAGCAGCGCCGCGACCGATATCCCTAAATTCCTTCGGGCGATGGCCTGCCCGCTTGCATGCCAGAAGCGGGCATCGTCAGGTTTCCACTCCGTTAAAAGTCCGCGCTGCGTTGGTTTTTCCACACCGTCCCCCTTCATCCCTCTCAGACCATCTGTTGCGTGCTGATGTGATGAGCAATGTAGGGGGGAATGCCGCGTGGAATACTGCGTCACATCAATAAAAATGCCGTTTCTCACCGCGCCCAGCGGCAGGTGTTATCGATATAACTTACTAATTTTATTAAAATAAATCGCAGGACACACCTGCTACTAAGCGGATTAACGCGGTGAAAAGAGGCGGGCGCACAGGCGGAATTAGAAGAATTCGCGGTAGCCGGAGATCATCACATAAACGGCGAAATAGCTAAAAATCAGCGCTGAGGCAAAGTAGCAGTAGCGCAGCAGCTGGCTGCCCAATACCCGCCCCCCGAGCGATCCGGCCGCGCACAGCAGCGCACTCCAGACGATCCCTGCAGTCAGAAAGCCACCGAGAAACAGGCCGGCGGTGGCGGTACCGCTCTGCCCCATGCGGGCGATGAGCGCGCCGCCCACGCTGGCAAACCATAAAATGGCGCTGGGCGAGGACATGGCCAGTACGATCCCGCGCAGGAACTCTCGCCGCGGCGGTCGGGCCTGCGCTCTCGCCGTCAGCGGGATCGCATGATGCTGGCGCAGCGCGGTCAGCAGCATTTTACCGGCGAACCACAGTAGCACGGCACTGCCGCCGAGCCACAGCGCCCAGCGCACGCTGGTGAACTGCAGCAGAACGCTCATCCCCACCAGCGCCAGCAGTGCATAAATCATGTCGCCCACGCAGGTCCCCAGACCCAGCCATAGCCCATGAAAATACCCGCGCTGCATCGCCAGCGTGAGCATCGCGATGTTGGCGATGCCAATGTCGAGACAGAGTGACAGACTGAGTAAAAATCCGTTGGAAAATGGTAGCATATCCTGGTCCAGTGCGTTGAGCCGGGCCTGAGGCGCTACGCGCGGGGGACCCGATGAAATTCACCTCAGTATGCCTCTGAAAAACTGACAATTGTTGAAAATTTAGTTATTCAGTTGAGTAACCACTCAAAAAAACACAAAAAATTTTAACACTTAATATAAAATTCTTATTACACGGACTGCAGCGCTTATGGAAGAGACGCACAACAGCTGGATGCCTTCATCTTTACCCTGTTTCATCGGGCACAGCGTTATTGTGCACCAGGTTTATGGCAAATTAAGAGGTTAACATTATGGGAGACAGCTCCTCTCCTTCACGCATCATCGGCATATTGACGGCGCTATTCGCCACGCTGACGGGCATCTACCTGCTCGCCGGAGGCGCCTGGCTGGCCGCGATCGGCGGGTCATGGTATTACGTCATCAGCGGCGCGGTGATGCTGATGATTGCGGTGATGATGTGGCGGCGCAACAGCCGCGCGCTGGTCATCTACGCATTATTACTGCTGGCCACGCTGGCGTGGTCAATTTGGGAGGTCGGCTTTGACTTCTGGGCGCTGGCACCGCGTACGGGCGTACTGGTGATTTTTGGCGTCTGGCTGATACTGCCGTTCGTCTTCCGCTTCTTCCACGCGCCGCGTAAAGCGGGCATCAGCGCGATGCTGGTGGTACTGCTGGCCTGCGCCGCCGCGCTGACCTGGGCGGGCTTTAACGACCCGCAGGAAGTGAACGGGACGCTGCCCGCCGCCGGCCAGGCCGCCAGCAGCCATCCGAACATTGCCGATGCTGACTGGCCGGCCTATGGCCGCGATCAGGAAGGCACCCGCTACTCACCGCTTAAGCAGATTAACGAAAGCAACGTTAAGAATCTGCAGCCGGCGTGGACGTTCAATACCGGCGACGTCAAGCGCGACAGCGATCCGGGTGAGATAACCAACGAAGTGACGCCGATTAAAGTCGGTGACATGCTGTACCTCTGCACGCCGCACCAGATTCTGCACGCGCTGGATGCAGCGACCGGTAAAGAGAAGTGGAAGTTTGATCCGCAGCTGAAAACCGACCCGAGCTTCCAACACGTAACCTGCCGCGGTGTCTCTTACCATGAAACCCCGGAAGTGAAAGCGCTGGCGGATAAATCGCAGGCCGCCATGTGTGCCCGTCGCATCCTGCTGCCGGTCAACGATGGTCGCCTGTTTGCGCTGGACGCGAAAACCGGAGAGCGCTGCGCGGACTTCGCCAACAACGGTGAGCTCGACCTGCAACACCTGCAGCCGGTAAAAACCCCGGGTATGTACGAGCCAACCTCGCCGCCGATCATTACCGATACCACAATCGTGATTGCCGGTGCGGTGACCGATAACTACTCGACTCGCGAGCCATCCGGCGTGATCCGTGGATTTGACGTTAACAGCGGCAAGCTGCTGTGGGCGTTCGATCCGGGCGCCAAAGATCCGAACGCCATCCCGGCTGACGGTAAGAGCTACTCGCTGAACTCGCCAAACTCGTGGGCGCCGGCGGCCTATGACGCCAAACTGGACCTGGTTTATCTGCCAATGGGCGTGACCACGCCGGATATCTGGGGCGGTAACCGCACGCCAGAGCAGGAACGCTATGCCAGCAGCGTCATCGCGCTGAACGCCACCACCGGTAAACTGGCGTGGTCCTATCAAACCGTGCATCACGATCTGTGGGACATGGACCTGCCGGCTCAGCCGACCCTGGCGGATATTACGGATAAAAACGGTCAGACCGTACCGGTAATCTACGCACCGGCCAAAACCGGCAACATCTTCGTTCTGGATCGCCGCACCGGTGAGCCGGTCGTGCCAGCGCCGGAAAAACCGGTTCCGCAAGGCCCGGCAAAAGGCGATCGCCTCTCCGCGACACAGCCGTTCTCCGACCTGAGCTTCCGTCCGAAGAACGACCTGACCGGCGCAGACATGTGGGGAGCCACCCTGTTTGATCAGCTGGTGTGCCGCGTAATGTTCCACCAGCTGCGCTACGAGGGCATCTTTACTCCGCCGTCAGAGCAAGGCACGCTGGTATTCCCGGGTAATTTGGGGATGTTCGAATGGGGAGGCCTGGCGATTGATACCGACCGTCAGATTGCCATTGCTAACCCGATGGCGCTGCCGTTTACTTCCAAGCTGATTCCGCGCGGTCCGGGTAACCCGATGGAGCCGCCAAAAGGCGCCGCCGGTACCGGCAGCGAATCCGGTATCCAGCCGCAGTATGGTGTCCCCTACGGCGTGGAACTGAATCCGTTCCTGTCACCGTTTGGCCTGCCGTGTAAACAGCCGGCCTGGGGTTACATTACCGCCATCGATCTGAAAACCCACGATGTGGTGTGGAAAAAACGCATTGGGACCGTGCGCGACAGCGCGCCCGTACCGCTGCCGTTCAAGATGGGTATGCCGATGCTCGGCGGCCCGGTCACTACCGCAGGTAACGTGTTCTTTATCGCGGCAACGGCGGATAACTACCTGCGCGCCTTCAGCACCAATACCGGTGAGCTGCTGTGGCAGGCTCGTCTGCCGGCAGGCGGACAGGCCACGCCGATGACCTATGAGGTTGACGGTAAGCAGTATGTGGTGGTCATGGCCGGTGGACATGGCTCTTTCGGTACCAAGATGGGTGATGCACTGGTCGCCTTCGCGCTGCCAGACGAGAAGTAATTTTCCTTCTCTGCGATCGCCGGGCGGGGTTTTCCCCGCCCTTTTTTTATCCGCTGTCATACGATTTTCATATCGCTAAAAAATAGCTTTTTCGCCAGTAAGTTAGCTCACCTCTCCGTGACTTAAGCCAAATCCCCCTTCCCGCCTGCCCAGGCGCTGCTGACAAGCCGGACGCCGTCGGTTTACCCTGCAGAGAGACTCAGGCCGCATTGCTTCGGCTGAATTCATTGCGCTATGCCCAGAGGGCTGTTCGAACTATGGCAAACCCACGCGACATCGTAGAACTGAGCCACCATATTCGCCGTCTGGCAAACGGTAAGATTGCGGATATTAATGACATTAATCGCGAGACCACGTTTCTGGCCCTGAATGCCCTGATTGAAGCGGCCCGCGCCGGAGAAGCCGGACGCGGCTTTGCCGTGGTTGCCAATCAGGTCAAACAGGTCTCAACCGCTATCGCGGCCATGACTACCAGTCTGAACCAGGAGCTGGCCGGTGCGCTGACCCGGCTAACGCACCTGGGCGATGCGATGATCCAGCAGCTGCAGCAGCATGAGCAACATCGCTACGCAGACCTGGCGCTGAATATGATCGATATCATCGATCGCAACCTGTATGAACGCTCGTGCGACGTTCGCTGGTGGGCGACCGATGCCGCCGTGGTTAACTGTGCAACCTCACCGGAGCCATCCTGCTGCCGGCACGCTGCCGAACGGCTGGCGGTGATCCTGAGCAGCTATACCGTGTACCTGGATATCTGGATCACCGATGTGCAAGGTCGCGTGCTGGCCAGTGGACGGGAGGGGCGCTACCCGGTGCGGGGCAAAAACGTCGGTCATTTGCCGGTGGTGAAACAGGCGCTGAACACCGCCAGCGGTAACGACTATCAAACGGCGGATATCACCTCCCTGCCGCTGCTGGACAACGCCGCGGTCGCCACCTACGCCACGGCAATCCGTGAACAGGGGGCGACGCACGGTAAACCGGTTGGCGCACTGCTGATCTTCTTTGACTGGGCGCCGCAGGCGCAAACGGTGGTCAGCAGCGTGCGTCTGAGTGAGGCAGAGTGGGTGCGCACTCGCTGTATGCTGTTGGATTCACAGTGCCGCGTGATTGCCAGCTCCGATCCGGCGCTGTCGCTGGGTCAGGCCTTCGATCTGCGCACCGGCGGCCGGCCAGGCGGTATCTGGCAGCCTGAGCCCGGACGCACCGTCGCTTTCGCGCTGACGCCGGGGTACGAGAGCTATCAAGGGCTGGGCTGGTACGGTGTGATTGAACAGCGCGAGTAAGCGCATAAAAAAGGGGCGGAAATCGCTTCCGCCCCGGAGAGGGTCATGGCTAGCGCCGCTTCAGCAGCAGCAGCACGCTGAACGCGAGGAAGGCCGCACTGGGCAGCAGCGCACCGAGGAACGGTGGCAGGCCATAGACCAGGCTGAGCGGACCAAAAATCTGATCCAGCACGTAGAATAGAAAGCCAAAGCTGATACCGGTGATCACCCGTACGCCCATCGATACGCTACGCAGCGGGCCAAAGATAAACGACAGCGCCATCAGCATCATCACCGCCACCGACAGCGGCTGGAACACTTTGCTCCACATATTCAGCAGATAACGTCCGGACTCCTGACCGCTCTGCTTCAGGTATTTGGCGTAGTTATACAGGCCGCTGATCGACAGCGCATCCGGATCCAGCGCCACCACGCCCAGCTTGTCGGGCGTCAGGGTAGTTTTCCATTCGCTGGTCAGGGTCTGGCTGCCGGTGATCTGCAGCGGGTTGGTCAGATTTGATTCATCCACCTGCGACAGTTTCCAACTGCGGCTGTCGGGATCGTAGGTGGCCGATGCAGCATAGCGTACGGTTTGCAGTCGACGCTGATCGTTGAACGTGTAGATACTGACGCCGCTGACTTCGTTATCGCTTTTTAAGCGCTGAATATAGATGAAGTTGTTGCCGTCTTTTGCCCACAGGCCGCTCTGCGTGGCTAACAGCGAGCCGCCGGAGATTAATTGCGCGCGGTAGTTACGCGCATACTGCTCTCCCTGCGGCGCCAAAAATTCGCCGACCGCCATGGTCAGCAGCACCAGCGGAATCGCGGTTTTCATCACCGATCCGGCAATCTGCAGGCGGGTAAAGCCGGATGCCTGCATCACCACCAGCTCACTGCGCTGTGCCAGCGCCCCCAGTCCGAGCAGCGCGCCCAGCAGCGCGGCCATCGGAAAGAAGATCTCGATATCCTTCGGTACGCTGAGCAGCGTATAGAGTCCGGCGGCCGAGGCCGAATACTCCCCCTGCCCGGTTTTTCGCAGCTGATCGACGAATTTGATGATTCCCGACAGCGATACCAGCATGAACAGGGTCATCATGATGGTGTTAAAGATGGTTTTACCAATGTAACGATCAAGAACGCCAAACATCAGACGGACCCTCCGCGGGTAAAGCGCGCACGGAGGCGGCGCATCGGCACGGTATCCCACAGGTTCAGTACCACCGCAAGCGCCAGATAACTGAGATTAACCAGCCACATCCAGATGGCCGGGTCCAGCTTACCTTTGGCGCCGTTGGAGCGCAGCGAGCTTTGCAGCAGGAAGAAAATCAGATAAAGCAGCATCGCCGGCAGCATTGACAGCACGCGTCCCTGGCGCGGGTTCACCACGCTGAGCGGCACCACCATCAGCCCCATCACCAGCACCGAGAAGACCAGCGTCAACCGCCAGTGCAGTTCGCTACGAAACTCCGGTTTGTCACTGGTAAACAGCGTGGCCAGCGGTGCCTGATCGGCATCGTTGGGGTCCAGCGTCACCGCCTGATGTCCCACGATGGCCTGATAATTCACAAAGTCGGTGATGCGGAAGTCGCGCAGCAGCGCGGTGCCCTCAAAGCGGGTCCCCTTATCAAGCGTCACCACCTGGGAGCCATCGGCGCGCTCGCTCATATGGCCGCCGTCCGCCAGTACCACCGACGGACGGGCATTACCCTTTGGCCGCAGCTGGGCGAGGAAGACGTTGTGAAACTCGCGGCCGTTGACGCGCTCAATGAACAGCACCGAATTGCCGTCACCCGACGGCGTAAACTTGCCGGCGGCCAGCGCCGCGGTGCCGGGATTCGCTTTGGCGTTCTGCGTGACCTCGTTTTGGTATCGCGACGACCAGGGGCTCAGCCACAGGACGTTGACCGCCGCCAGCGTGGCGGTCATTAGCATCAGCACTCCGGCGGCTTTGACCAGCACCGCTTTGCTCAGGCCGCAGGCGTGCATAACGGTGATTTCGCTGTCGGTATAGAGCTTACCGAGCGTCATCAAAATCGCCAGAAAAAGACTGAGCGGCAGGATGAGCTGCGCCATTTCCGGCACGCCCAGTCCCAGCAGGGTCAGCACTAAGTTTGTGGGAATTTCGCCATCCACGGCCGCACCGAGGATCCTGACCAACTTTTGACAAAAGAAGATCAGCAGCAGGATAAACAGTATAGCCAGCTGACTTTTAAGGGTTTCCCGAACCAGATATCTTATGATGATCACGCTTCATACGCCTGTGAAAACTTGTCTTTTTGCAGGAAAATCGCTAGTTTCATCGCTTATTCGCCATTTTTTCTCATCAATGGCTGACGTCATAGCTAAAATGGTATGACAACAATCGCGTTTTGGGGATGAAGTTGCAAAAAAAATCACCAAAACAAACTCTGACGTCCGTTTGACACTTTGTTGTGCGCCAGGTTTTGAGCCACACATTCTAACGGTAGCGGACGCCGTTGTCTTTAAGATTCAGGAGAGTGCATGGAGTTCAGTGTAAAAAGCGGTAGCCCGGAAAAGCAGCGTAGCGCCTGCATCGTCGTGGGCGTCTTCGAACCGCGTCGTCTGTCACCCATCGCCGAACAACTCGATAAAATCAGCGATGGCTATATCAGCGCACTGCTGCGCCGCGGCGAACTGGAAGGCAAAGTGGGGCAAACCCTGCTGCTGCACCACGTACCGAACATTCTTTCTGAACGTATCCTGCTGATCGGCTGCGGCAAAGAGCGCGAGCTGGATGAGCGTCAGTATAAGCAGGTCATTCAGAAAACCATCAACACCCTGAACGATACCGGTTCGATGGAGGCGGTGTGCTTCCTCACTGAACTGCACGTCAAGGGCCGCAACACCTACTGGAAAGTGCGTCAGGCGGTGGAAACCGCCAAGGAAACCCTCTACTCCTTTGACCAGCTGAAAAGCAACAAAGTGGAGCCGCGCCGTCCGCTGCGTAAGCTGGTCTTCAATGTGCCAACTCGCCGCGAGCTGACCAGCGGTGAGCGCGCCATCCAGCACGGTCTGGCCATTGCGGCCGGGATTAAAGCGGCAAAAGATCTCGGCAATATGCCGCCAAATATCTGTAATCCGGCTTATCTGGCGTCGCAGGCTCGGCAGCTGGCCGACGCGTTTAGCCAGAACATCACTACCCGCGTCATCGGCGAACAGCAGATGAAAGAGCTGGGCATGAACGCCTATCTGGCGGTGGGTGCCGGATCGCAAAACGAATCCCTGATGTCCGTGATTGAGTACAAAGGCAATCCGGATGCCGAGAGCAAGCCGATCGTTCTGGTGGGCAAAGGCCTGACCTTTGATGCCGGCGGGATTTCGCTGAAGCCCGCGGAAGCGATGGACGAGATGAAATATGACATGTGCGGCGCGGCGGCAGTGTACGGCGTGATGCGCATGGTGGCAGAGCTGAACCTGCCGCTAAACATCGTCGGCGTACTGGCCGGCTGTGAGAACATGCCGGACGGCCGCGCAATGCGGCCGGGTGATGTACTGACCACCATGTCCGGACAGACGGTAGAAGTGCTGAATACCGATGCCGAAGGCCGCCTGGTGCTCTGTGACACCCTGACCTACGTCGAACGCTTCGATCCGGACGTGGTGATTGACGTCGCGACGCTAACCGGCGCCTGCGTCATTGCGCTGGGTCATCATATTAGCGGCCTGCTGTCTAACCACAACCCGCTGGCTCATGAGCTGATCGGCGCCTCCGAGCAGGCCGGCGATCGCGCCTGGCGCCTGCCGATGGCCGACGAATATCAGGAGCAGCTGGAGTCGAATTTTGCCGATATGGCGAACATCGGCGGCCGTCCGGGCGGAGCGATCACCGCCGGCTGCTATCTGGCGCGCTTTGCCCGCAAGTATAACTGGGCGCACCTGGACATTGCCGGTACCGCCTGGCGCTCCGGCAAAGCCAAAGGCGCTACCGGCCGTCCGGTAGCGTTGCTGTCTCAGTTCCTGCTCAATCGCGCCGGGCTGAACGGCGACGAATAACGCGGTAGTGGGCGGGATGCTCCCGCCCTGTCTGCCGCCAGACCGCGGGCGAGGGTCCCTTCGCCCCGTCGGAGAAACGGAACATGAAAAACGCCACCTTCTACCTGCTGAACACGGATGCGCAGAGTGACAACCTGAGCACGGTCGAGGCGCTGGTCTGCGATCTCGCCGCCCTCCACTGGCGCAGCGGGAAGCGGATCCTGATCGCCTGCGAAGATGAGCAGCAGGCCATCCGCCTGGATGAAGCGCTCTGGCAGCGGCCGGCCAACGCCTTTGTACCGCATAACCTCGCCGGTGAAGGACCGAAGTATGGCGCACCGGTGGAGCTGGCGTGGCCACAGCGGCGCGGCAATGCCCCACGCGATCTGCTGATTAGCCTGCTGCCGCAGCTGGCAGATTTTGCCACCGCTTTCCATGAAGTGATAGACTTCGTCCCTCACGACGATGCACAGAAACAGCTGGCGCGCGAACGCTATAAAGCCTATCGCAGCGTCGGATTCCACTTGAATACGGCTGCGCCGCCACAGCCGCAAACGACATAGCAGAGAATGGACAAGACATATAACCCGCAAGATATCGAGCAGCCGCTCTACGAGCACTGGGAACAGCAGGGCTACTTTAAGCCAAATGGCGATACCTCTCAGGAAAGCTTCTGCATCATGATCCCGCCGCCGAATGTGACCGGTAGCTTGCACATGGGTCACGCTTTTCAGCAAACCATCATGGACACGATGATCCGCTACCAGCGGATGCAGGGTAAAAACACCCTGTGGCAGGCGGGCACCGACCACGCGGGCATTGCCACGCAGATGGTGGTGGAACGCAAGATTGCCGCTGAAGAGGGAAAAACGCGTCACGATTACGGCCGCGAAGCCTTCATCGATAAAATCTGGCAGTGGAAAGCCGAATCTGGCGGTACCATCACCCGCCAGATGCGTCGCCTGGGCAACTCCGTCGACTGGGAGCGTGAGCGTTTCACCATGGATGATGGCCTGTCCAATGCGGTGAAAGAGGTGTTTGTCCGCCTGTACAAGGAAGACCTGATCTACCGCGGTAAGCGTCTGGTTAACTGGGATCCGAAACTGCGTACTGCGATCTCCGATCTGGAAGTGGAAAACCGCGAGTCCAAAGGCTCTATGTGGCATATCCGCTATCCGCTGGCCGACGGCGCCAAAACCGCGGAAGGCAAAAATTACCTGGTGGTGGCCACCACCCGTCCGGAAACCCTGCTGGGCGATACCGGCGTGGCGGTCAACCCTGAAGATCCGCGCTACAAAGATCTGATCGGCCAGTATGTCGAGCTGCCGCTGGTCGGCCGCCGCATTCCCATCGTCGGTGACGATCATGCCGATATGGAAAAAGGCACCGGCTGCGTGAAGATCACCCCGGCACACGATTTTAATGACTACGATGTGGGCAAGCGCCACGCGCTGCCAATGATCAATATCTTCACTTTCGACGGCGACGTCCGCGAAGTGGCTGAGGTCTTTGACACCCACGGTAAAGAGTACAGCGGTATCGACGGCACCCTGCCCGCCGCCTTCCAGAAGCTGGAGCGCTTTGCCGCCCGCAAGGCGATCGTGGCTGCCGTGGAGGCGCTGGGCCTGCTGGAAGAGATTAAACCACACGATCTGACGGTGCCTTACGGCGACCGCGGCGGCGTGGTGATCGAGCCGATGCTGACCGACCAGTGGTACGTCCGTACCGCGCCGCTGGCAAAAGTGGCGGTCGAGGCCGTCGAGCAGGGCGAAATTCAGTTTGTACCGAAGCAGTACGAAAATATGTACTTCTCCTGGATGCGCGATATCCAGGATTGGTGTATCTCTCGTCAGCTGTGGTGGGGCCACCGCATACCGGCATGGTATGACGACGCCGGCAACGTCTACGTCGGCCGCAACGAAGCCGAAGTACGCGCCGACAACCAGCTGGCCGCTGACGTGGTGCTGCGTCAGGACGATGACGTGCTGGATACCTGGTTCTCTTCCGGCCTGTGGACCTTCTCGACCCTCGGCTGGCCGGAAAATACTGAAGCGCTGCGCACCTTCCATCCTACCAGCGTGCTGGTAAGCGGCTTCGACATTATCTTCTTCTGGATCGCCCGCATGATCATGCTGACCATGCACTTCATCAAAGATGAAAACGGCAAGCCGCAGGTGCCGTTTAAGACCGTGTACATGACCGGGCTGATCCGCGATGAAGAGGGGCAGAAAATGTCGAAGTCCAAGGGCAACGTGATTGACCCGCTGGATATGATCGACGGTATCAGCCTTGAGGATCTGCTGGAAAAACGCACCGGTAATATGATGCAGCCACAGCTGGCGGAGAAAATCCGTAAGCGCACCGAAAAGCAGTTCCCGAACGGCATTGAGCCGACCGGCACGGATGCGCTGCGCTTCACCCTCGCGGCGCTGGCTTCGACCGGACGCGACATTAACTGGGATATGAAGCGCCTGGAGGGCTACCGTAATTTCTGTAATAAGCTGTGGAACGCCAGCCGCTTTGTGCTGATGAACACCGAGGATCACGACTGCGGCTTTAGCGGCGGTGAGCAGGTGCTGTCGCTGGCGGACCGCTGGATCCTGGCCGAATTCAACAATACGGTGAAGGCCTTCCGCGACGCGCTGGACAGCCATCGCTATGATATCGCGGCCAACGTGCTGTATGAGTTCACCTGGAATCAGTTCTGCGACTGGTATCTCGAGCTGACCAAACCGGTGATGAGCAGCGGTAGCGAAGCCGAACTGCGCGGCACCCGCCACACGCTGGTGACGGTGCTGGAAGCGCTGCTGCGTCTGGCACATCCGATTATTCCGTTTATTACCGAAACCATCTGGCAGCGCGTAAAAGGACTGAAGGGTATCACCGAGGATACCATCATGCTGCAGCCGTTCCCGCAGGTTGATGCTACCCGCACCGACGACGCGGCGCTGGCGGATACCGAGTGGCTGAAACAGGCGATCATTGCGGTACGCAACATTCGCGCCGAGATGAACATCGCACCGGGCAAACCGCTGGACGTGCTGCTGCGCGACTGTTCACCGGCAGCACAGCGCCGCGTCGAGGAGAACCGCAGCTTCCTGCAGAAGCTGGCGCGTCTGGAAAGCCTGACCCTGCTGGCCGCCGGCGAAAAAGGTCCGGTGTCGGTGACCAAACTGATCGACGGTGCCGAACTGCTGATCCCGATGGCCGGACTGGTAGATAAAGCCGCCGAGCTGGAGCGTCTGGCGAAAGAGATTGCCAAGCTGGACGTGGAAGTCGGCAAAATTGCCGGCAAGCTGGCTAACGAAGGCTTTGTCTCGCGCGCCCCGGAAGCGGTCGTCGCTAAAGAGCGCGAGCGCATGGCGGAGTTTGAGCAGGCAAAAATCAAGCTGATTGAGCAGCAGGGTGTGATTGCCGCCCTGTAACGCCCCGTGAGTGTGATCCATCAGGGCTGCCTCCGGGCGGCCCTTTTTTTCGCTAACAAACAGGATCTGTTATGACGCAACGTTCTGCTTCACCGCTGCAGTTTCGTTTACTGCAGCCCGACGATAACGCCGCCGTCGCCGCCATTATCCGCACCGTGTCCGCCGAGTTTGGCCTGACCGCCGATAAAGGCTTTGCGGTCGCCGACCCTCAGCTTGATGATCTGTACGAAGCTTACGCTACCGCTGACAGTGCGTACTGGGTGGTTGTACAGCACGATAAGGTCGTGGGCGGTGGCGGCATTGCGCCGCTGGCGGGAGGAGAAGCCGACATCTGTGAGCTGCAAAAAATGTACCTGCTGCCCGCGGCCCGCGGTCAGGGAGCGGCCAGAGAGTTAGTGCGCCGCGCGCTGGATTTTGCCCGCCAGCGGGGCTTTAAACGCTGTTATCTCGAAACCACCGCCGCCCTGAGCCAGGCTGTCGCCCTGTACGAGCAGCTGGGCTTTATCCATCTTGACGCGCCGCTGGGCAAGACCGGGCACGGCGACTGTGAAATCCGTATGCTACGGGATCTGTTGCGCTGACCAGGCCGGCAGCCCGCTGTGAAAGCGCAGCTCGCTATCCGGCTCGCTAATCAGGCGCGCTTCCGCTTCGCCAATTTGGCGCACGCGCGGCGCAATGTCGGTTGGCGAGACCTGCGCCGCCAGCGCCAGATAGTCCTGATAGTGGCGCGCCTCCGAACGCAGTAGCGACACATAGAAGCGCGCCAACTCATCATCCAGATGCGGTGCCAGGCAGGCGAAGCGTTCACAGGATCGTGCCTCTATGTAGGCGCCGCAGATCAGTTTGTCGACCAGCGTGTCCGGCTCATGGGTGGTTACCTCACGCAGTAGCCCCTTCGCATAGCGGCTGGCGGTCATCTTTTGATAGGGTATTCCGCGCGCCTGCATGATTTCCCACACCTGATAGAAGTGATGCAGCTCCTCTTTGATCAACAACATCATTTTTTCGACCAGATCGTCCGCCCACGGCAGCGGACGGCGCGCAATGACCCCTTTGCTCAGGTGCCGATTGGCATGCAGAAAATCACTGTCGTGATGTTCGCGGTAGATAAAATCTTCCCAGGGTTTAAGCCAGCCGTGAATGCGCTCGCTGCTCGGCTTATCAGCAACGTACTTTCGAATCAGCCAGGTGGCGGTTTGCGCCGCCTTCAGCTCACACACCAGGTGATCGGTGAGCAGCAGCGTGAGATTGTCCGGTTTGCGCGCTTCCGCAATCCACGCTTCGGGCGTGCGACAGTGGAGGAAAGCGTGAATGGGTTCAAGCAGTTGAGTAATCATTTTTTTTGACAGGATCATGGGCGGGCACATGCCCGCCCGATAGCAAAATCAGTGGCGGACGCCGTTATCATCCTCGTCAATGCCGGTCGCGTCGTCGTCGCCGTCATCATCATCCGTCGCATTGGGATCTTCGAAATAGGTGCCCCAGCCGTCATAGTCGACGTTGAACTTCGCAGCCAGCACCACCAGCTGCTTGACCTGTTCATCGATCAACTCGGCGTTGAGTGCCGATTCGCTCAGGATATCGCAGCACATCACGGTGCTACCGTCGTCCAGGTCCAGCTCTTCCGGCTCGGTCACTTCATAGCCCAGCTTAAACGCTTCCACGGCGGCCTTTTCCAGCGCGTCGAAGCTGTCGCAGGAGAGGTGATGTTCGATGGTATAGAGCGCATCAGGATCGCTGCCATCCTCCAGCAGCTCTTCAATAATCAGCCGCGTCTCTTCGCGCTGCTCTTCCAGTAATTCTTCATTTGCCATAACGATATCCTCTCAGGTGCGGCAGACGTGCCGCTATTTTCACATACCGTTTCATGAACCACTATAGCTGGTGAGAAAGATTCCGACCGCCGGGGTTGATTTTGCATAAACACCCATATAAATTGAATTTTAATTCAATAAAAAAGGAATCTGCTATGGGACAGCTTACGCAGCGTCATTTTCTCCGGCTTCTGGATTTTACCCCGGCTGAGCTTCAGGCTCTGCTGGCACTGGCCGCCGAGCTGAAAGCGCAAAAGCGCAGCGGGCATGAGCCACGCCGCCTGGCCGGGAAAAATATCGCGCTCATCTTCGAAAAAGACTCGACCCGCACCCGGTGCTCTTTCGAAGTTGCCGCGTTTGATCAGGGTGCTAACGTCACCTATCTGGGGCCGGGCGGCAGTCAGATTGGCCATAAAGAGTCGATAAAAGACACGGCTCGGGTGCTGGGGCGCATGTATCACGCGATTCAGTACCGCGGCCATGGCCAGGCGCTGGTCGATACGCTGGCACAGCACGCCGGTGTACCGGTGTGGAACGGCCTGACCGATGAGTTTCATCCCACCCAGCTGCTGGCGGATCTGCTGACCATGCAGGAGCACCTGCCGGAAAAAGCGCTGAGCGATATGGTGCTGGCTTACGTGGGTGATGCGCGGAATAACATGGGAAATACCCTGCTGGAAGCAGCAGCGCTGACCGGGATGGATCTGCGGCTGGTGGCACCAAAAGCCTGTTGGCCCGATGCAGCGCTGGTCGCTGCCTGCCGCGCGGCCGGTGCCCAGACTGGCGCACGCATCACCCTGACCGATACCATCGATGATGGCGTGAAAGACGCCGACTTTATTTACACCGACGTGTGGGTATCCATGGGCGAGGCAAAATCCGTCTGGGCAGAGCGCATCGCCCTGCTACGCGACTATCAGGTCAATCGCGCGATGCTGGCGAAGACCGGTAATCCGCAGGTGAAATTTTTACATTGCCTGCCCGCCTTCCACGATGATCACACCACGCTGGGCCAGCAGATGGCTGAACAGTACGGGCTGCACGGCGGCATGGAAGTGACCGACGACGTGTTTGAATCCGCCAGCAGCGTCGTGTTTGATCAGGCCGAAAACCGTCTGCATACCATTAAAGCGGTCATGGTGGCGACGCTGACGTGAGGGTTGCCAGACGGTAACGATTGCGTATAATGCCCGACAATTTGCCGGGAGGAACCATGCGCCAGAGCACCGACAACATTGCCGCTCATCCCCGCCTCAACGCTGGCGGCGCGCTGGTTTTCTTCCGCGATCCCGATCGTCACACAGCCCCTCATTGCAGGGGCTTTTTTTTGTCCGGCAATCACCCGTTATACCCGCAATCGTCAGGAGGGAAGCATGGCCAACCCGCTGTATCGTAAACATATTATTTCAATCAATGACCTGAGTCGCGATGATCTGGAGCGGGTGCTGGAGACCGCCGCACGGCTGAAAGCCGCGCCGCAGCCCGAGCTGCTGAAGCATAAAGTGATTGCCAGCTGCTTCTTTGAGGCCTCGACCCGCACCCGCCTCTCGTTTGAGACGGCGATTCACCGGCTGGGCGCATCAGTGGTGGGCTTTGCCGACGGCAGCAATACCTCGCTGGGAAAAAAAGGCGAAACGCTGGCGGACACGCTGTCGGTAATTGGCACCTACGTTGACGCGATTGTGATGCGTCACCCGCAGGAGGGCGCGGCGCGACTGGCCACCGAGTTTTCCGGCGGCGTACCCATCCTCAACGCCGGAGACGGTGCCAACCAGCACCCGACGCAGACCCTGCTGGATCTCTTTACTATCCAGGAAACCCAAGGGCGGCTGGAGAACCTGACCATCGCCATGGTCGGCGATCTGAAGTATGGACGCACCGTCCACTCTCTGACCCAGGCGCTGGCCAAATTTGACGGTAATCGCTTCTGCTTTATCGCCCCGGATGCGCTGGCAATGCCGGCCTATATTACCGATATGCTGGATGAGAGGGGCATCACGTGGAGCCGTCATGACAGCATGGAGGCGGTGATCCCGCAGCTGGATATTCTCTATATGACGCGGGTGCAGAAGGAGCGGCTGGATCCCTCCGAATATGCCAATGTGAAGGCACAGTTTGTGCTACGCGCGGCCGACCTGGCCGGCGCGCGCGCCAATATGAAGGTATTGCATCCGCTGCCGCGCATTGATGAGATCACCACCGATGTCGATGCCACCCCGCACGCCTGGTACTTTCAGCAGGCCGGTAACGGCATTTTTGCCCGCCAGGCGCTGCTGGCACTGGTACTGAACGCCGATCCCATCCTGTAAGGAGAGCTTGCCATGACCCACGATAACAAACTGCAGGTTGAAGCCATCAAGCGCGGCACGGTGATCGATCACATCCCCGCGCAGGTGGGCTTCAAATTACTGACGCTGTTTCGCCTGACCGAAACCGATCAGCGTATCACTATTGGTCTGAACCTGCCTTCCGGCGAGCTGGGGCGTAAGGATCTGATCAAGATTGAGAATACCTTTCTCACCGACGATCAGATTAATCAGCTGGCGGTATATGCCCCGCACGCGACGGTGAACCGCATCGATGAGTATGAGGTGGTCGGAAAGATCTCACCGACGCTGCCCGACCGGATTGAGCGGGTGCTGGTTTGTCCGAACGGCAACTGCATCAGCCGCAGCGAGCCGGTGTGTTCCAGCTTTGCAGTCAGGCAGCGCGACGGCGAGGTGATCCTGACCTGTAAGTATTGCGAAAAAGGCTTTGCCCATCAGGTGGTGGTCGGCGAGGCCTGATAGCCTATAATGGGACCACACCCCGCCACAGGCGGGGGTGCAATCGCGGATAAGCGCCTTGTCCGTGGCAGATAACGCAGGCTTTGCCCCTGTTAATAATGGAGAAACTATGTCTCGCGCAATCAATACGGAAAACGCTCCCGCCGCTATCGGTCCTTACGTTCAGGCGGTAGATTTAGGCAACATGATCCTCACCTCCGGTCAGATTCCGGTGAACCCCCAGACCGGTACGGTAGCAGAAGATATTGCCGCACAGACCCGGCAGTCGCTGGCCAACGTGCAGGCGATTGTGGAGGCCGCCGGCCTGAAAGTTGCAGATATTGTGAAGACCACCGTCTTCGTTAAAGATCTCAACGATTTTGCTACCGTCAACGCCACCTACGAGGCCTTTTTCTCTGCCCACGACGCCCCTTTCCCGGCCCGTTCCTGCGTCGAAGTGGCGCGCCTGCCGAAGGACGTTAAGATCGAGATTGAAGCCATCGCCGTCCGTCGCTGATCGCCGAGGGAGGGCGTGCTACCGCCCTCATTGGCTAGCGAAAGACCGAGATAGCCTCCACCAGCCGTGTCGCCTGATGATGCATGCGCCCGGACGCCTCGGCACCCTCCTGCACCCGGGCGGCATTTTGATGGGTGATGTTGTCGAGGTCTTCAACCGCCAGACTGATCTCCGTCAGCGCCGTGGCCTGCTCAGCCGTGGCGGAACTGATTTGCGCCATCAGCGTGGTGACGTTTTGCACCCGGTCGACAATTTCCTGCATCGTTTTTCCAGCATCGTCTGCCTGTTGGCTGCCGGAATGCACGTGCGCTACGCTATTTTCCACCAGCTTTTTAATGTCGCTGGCCGCACTGGCGCTACGTTGGGCGAGGCTGCGCACTTCCCCGGCGACCACGGCAAACCCCTTGCCCTGCTCGCCGGCACGCGCCGCCTCTACCGCGGCATTCAGCGCCAGGATATTGGTCTGAAAGGCGATGCCGTCGATGATGCTGGTAATATTGGCTATCTGCTTTGAACTGTCGGCAATCGCCGCCATCATCTGAATCATACTGCCCATCACCTGCCCGCCCTGCTCCGCCGCCGTGCGGGTTTCCCGCGACAGCGCATTCACTTCGGCAGCGGTTTCAGTGTTGCTTTTCACCGTTGCGGTCATCTCATTCATCGTGGCCGCCGTCTGCTGTACGTTAGCCGCCGCCTGATCGGTGCGGCGACTCAGCTCATCATTACCGGCGCGCAGTGCGTCCGATGCATTCAGCACGGTAATGGCCTGGCCGCTGACGTCGTTCACCAGCCAGCGGAACATCAGGCCGAGCTGACCAATCGCCCGCAGCGTCATGCCAACCTCATCGACGCGATCCATTGGCTCTACCTGCAGGCTGGCACCGGTGGCCACCCGCAGCGCCTGTTGGCACAGCCGCTCCATTGGTCGCGATACCTGCGATTCCAGCCAGACGCCGAGCATGAGCAGTACTGCGGCCATCACCGCGCCGAACAGCCCCAGCGCGCCCGGCGTCATCCCGCATCCCCAGGCGGCCAGCGTACTGGACGGCAGGGCGACGATCATCGCCAGCCGCAGGCGCCAGCGCAGTGGCAGGGTTGTAAACAGCGTTCGCCAGCGCATCAGGCCGGTACGCACAATCAGCCCCTTATGAAAGCGAAACCGTCCGCCACGCCCCTCGCGAAATGCCCGATAGCGCTGCTCTGCCGCCGCGACCTCTTCATCACCCGGCTGAGTACGCACGGACATGTAGCCCTTGACGCTGCCATCGCGAATCACCGGAACGGCGTTGGCGCGCACCCAGTAGTGATCGCCGTTTTTGCGGCGATTTTTCACCAGCGCGCTCCAGGGCTCTCCCTGCTTGAGGGTGTCCCACATATCGGCAAACGCTTCCTGCGGCATATCCGGATGACGGACGAGATTATGCGGCTGTCCTTTGATCTCCTCTGGAGTAAAGCCGCTCACCTCGATAAATGCATCATTCGCGTAGGTGATGTAGCTATCGGGATCGGTGGTCGACATCAGAGTGGCGGTGCTGTCAAAAACGTATTCCTGCTGCGTGACTGGCTGATTGTTGCGCATAGTGGTTTCCCGCAGTGCCAAAGAACCTAAATTTGAAAGGGGTATTCCTGTTGTCGGCATCCGGGCGGAGAAGCTTTAGTTGCTCAGCGGTATTTTTGATAGCGATTGCGGTGGGCGGGTCGTAAGGCTGGCTGGAAGGGCAAGAAGAGAAGAGCGAACGCGGGGCGTCAGACATGACCGCGGCGGGCCGACAGGCCCGCCGCGGCGGCGATCAGGAAGCGCTGTCTGACAGCGGCTTCATCTGGCGCTCATACGCCTGTTGCTGGTCGCGGTCGAACTGTTTTTCCCAGTGGGCAATCACCAGCACCGCCAGCGCATTGCCTACCACGTTGAGTGCGGTACGTGCCATATCCAGAATACGGTCCACGCCGGCAATAAACGCCAGGCCTTCCAGCGGAATACCGACGCTGCCCAGCGTTGCCAGCAGCACCACGAACGAGACACCCGGTACGCCGGCAATGCCTTTGGAAGTGACCATCAGGGTCAGTACCAAAATAATCTCCTGGCCCAGCGACAGCTCAATGCCGTACAGCTGGGCGATAAAGATCGCAGCAATACTCTGATACAGGGTCGAACCGTCAAGGTTGAACGAGTAACCGGTGGGCACCACAAAGCTGGTGATGGCTTTCGGCGCGCCGTACGCTTCCATCTTCTCCATGATCCGCGGCAGTACCGTCTCGGAACTGGCGGTCGAATAGGCGAGGATCAGCTCATCCTTCAGGATGCGCATCAGGGTAGTGACGCGTAGCTGACAGATACGCGCCACGATCCCCAGGACCACGAAGGCAAAAAACAGGATAGCGGCGTACACCAGGATAACCAGCTTGGCCAGCGGAACCAGCGAGGCAAACCCGAAGGTCGCTACCGTGACCGAAATCAGCGCGAAGACCCCAACCGGCGCATAGCGCATGATCATATTGGTCACGCGGAACATGGTTGCCGATACGGAACCAAACACGTTAACCAGCGGATCACGCTGCGCCTTCGGCAGCGCCGACAGCCCCATACCAAACAGCACCGAGAAGAAAATAATCGGCAGCATTTCGCCCTTGGCGATCGCCGCAAAGATGTTTTGCGGAATCAGGCCGAGAATGGTGGTGACCAGACTGTGGGGCCCGCTCTCCACTTCGGCGGTTGTTGCTTCGTATTTGGAGATGTCCACCGTGGCCAGCGTGGACATATCAATGCCGCTGCCGGGCTGAAATACGTTCGCTAAGGTAATACCGATCACGATAGCAACGGTGGTGATCACCTCAAAGTACAGAATGGTTTTGACCCCAATCCGCCCCAGTTTTTTACTGTCCCCCACGCCCGCAATGCCCACAATCAGGGTGGAAATCACGATCGGTACGACAATCATTTTAATCAAATGGATAAAGATATCGCCAGCGGGCTTGAGAATGTTAACGACTAACCATTCACGGTTTTCCGGCTGATTATGCAGGATAGCTCCCACGACAATACCCAGCGCCAGGGCGATGAGGATTTGCCATGCCAGGCTGATTTTAAAACCTTTCATTTTTAAGTTCCTTAACAAAACCCCTCTTCCGCCCTTCTCTGCGGAAGATTTCATACCCAAGGAAAGTATGACAATTTGAGGGGTAAGTGATGGTATGCGCCTGAAGATCAGGGCGATGATAAGTACCATTTTCCACCAGCGAAAAGCAACCCTTGCCGTTTTACCCAGAAAATTGGCGAATAGCGCAGGAGATTATCCTGTTAAATGATGAAGTTACTAACTTACTGTTATAAAAAGGTATATCACTGCATCAAAACGGTATAACAGTCAGAAAACCCGCACTCAGGTTAAAAATTCGGATGAACCGTTTGCTGTTATTTTAACCGCCTCGCGTTCACGCTTTGAGCGGTTTTCGCCATCTGGCCTGCTCCAGCCTCTCCCGCGTTGATAAATAAAAATGCAGTGTACTCTTTGGTTGACAGGGCGTGATCTGTGGCGCAAAAAAGAAACAAAGCTGTTATCGCCGCTGCCTTTAACCTTTGATTGACATATCATTAACATCTTCAAGGAGACCAGCCATGAGCCAACGACAGACCCATCCCGTTCCGGCGCACATTGCGCAACATACCCTGATTAATCCAGAGCAGTATGCGACTCTTTACCGGCAGTCCATTCAGGATCCTGAGGCATTTTGGAGCGAACAGGGCAGAATCATCGACTGGATAACCCCCTACACGCGCGTGAAGAATACCAGCTTTGCCCCGGGCAACATTGCGATTAAGTGGTACGAAGACGGCACGCTAAACCTGGCGGCTAACTGCCTTGATCGTCACCTGCACGATCGCGGCGATCGTCCGGCGATTATCTGGGAGGGCGATGACGCCAGCGACAGTAAAACGCTCACCTACCGTGAACTGCACCGCGACGTGTGCCGTTTCGCTAATGTGCTCACCGGGCTGGGTATCGGCAAGGGCGATGTGGTGGCGATTTACATGCCGATGGTGCCGGAGGCCGCAGTGGCCATGCTGGCCTGTGCGCGTATTGGTGCCATTCACTCGGTTATCTTCGGCGGCTTTTCCCCGGAAGCGGTGGCCGGCCGCATCATCGACTCCAGCGCGCGCCTGGTGATTACCGCCGATGAAGGGGTCCGCGCAGGCCGAACCATACCGCTGAAAAAAAATGTGGATGACGCACTGGCCAACCCAAAGGTGACCACGGTGAATCACGTTATCGTGCTTAAGCGCACCGGTAATAGCGTGTATTGGCAGGCGGATCGCGATCTCTGGTGGCATGAGCAGGTAAACCAGGCGTCAGCCCATCATCATCCGGTAGAAATGGCGGCGGAAGATCCCCTGTTTATCCTTTATACCTCTGGCTCTACCGGTAAGCCTAAAGGAGTGCTGCACACCACAGGCGGTTATCTGGTGTATGCGGCCACCACCTTCAAATACGTGTTTGATTATCACCCGGAGGATATCTACTGGTGTACGGCAGATGTCGGCTGGATAACCGGTCACAGCTATCTGCTTTATGGGCCGCTGGCCTGCGGCGCCACCACCCTGATGTTTGAGGGGGTGCCAAACTGGCCGACGCCGGCACGCATGGCGCAGGTGGTGGATAAACACCAGGTGACGATTCTCTACACTGCCCCAACCGCCATTCGCGCCCTGATGGCGGAAGGCGACCAGGCCATTACCGGTACTCATCGCGATTCGCTGCGCATTCTTGGCTCGGTCGGTGAACCGATCAATCCGGAAGCGTGGGAGTGGTATTACCAAAAGATCGGCAACGGCCACTGTCCGATTGTGGATACCTGGTGGCAGACCGAAACCGGAGGTTTCATGATTACCCCGCTGCCGGGTGCCACCGAACTGAAGGCCGGCTCGGCAACCAAACCTTTCTTCGGCGTGAAACCGGCGCTGGTCGATAATGAAGGCCACATTCTTGACGGTGCCACCGAAGGGAACCTGGTGATTGTTGATTCCTGGCCCGGCCAGGCCCGCACCCTGTTTGGCGATCACGACCGTTTTGAGCAAACCTATTTCTCCACCTTTCCAAACTGCTATTTTAGCGGCGACGGCGCAAGGCGCGATGAGGATGGTGATTACTGGATAACCGGCCGCGTGGATGATGTGCTCAACGTCTCCGGCCACCGTCTGGGCACGGCGGAAATTGAATCTGCACTGGTCTCGCATCCGAAAATCGCCGAAGCGGCGGTGGTCGGGATCCCCCACAATATTAAAGGCCAGGCGGTGTATGCCTATATCACCCTGAACAGCGGTGAAGCGCCCTCGCCGGAGCTGTATAACGACGTGCGCAACTGGGTGCGCAAAGAAATTGGGCCTATCGCCACCCCGGACGTCCTGCACTGGACGGATGCCTTACCGAAAACCCGCTCGGGCAAAATCATGCGCCGCATCCTGCGCAAAATTGCCACCGGCGATACCAGTAACCTCGGCGATACCTCTACGCTGGCCGATCCCGGCGTAGTAGAGAAACTGCTGGAGGAGAAGCAGTCCATTCGCATGCCATAACGCGTTGGCGCCTTCCGGGAAACCGGGAGGCGCAGCGGAAGCTGCCGCCGCATCGCACCGCCTTTCCCTGACAGGACAACGGACCTGGTGGGCAATGTCGAACACCCACACGACTACGTTTAATCACCTCTGGAGACGCCGTGATGAATGATGTCATTTATCAACGCATAGAAAAGAGCGCCCGCTTTCAGGAGCTGGTGCACAAGCGTCAGCGATTTGCGCTGCTGCTGACGCTTATCATGCTGGTGCTGTACGTCGGGTTTATTTTACTGATCGCTTTCGCACCCGGCTGGCTTGGCACCCCGCTCCATCCCGGAACCAACGTGACCCGCGGCATTCCCATCGGCATCGGACTTATCGTGGTGTCGTTTTTACTGACCGGCATCTATGTGTGGCGCGCCAACGGTGAATTTGATCGCCTGACCCGGCAAATTCTGAGCGAGGTAAAAGGATGAAGCATCTGATTTCGCTGTTGGCTCTGCTGCTGCCCGCCGCCAGCCAGGCCGCCGATGCGATGAGCGGGGCGGTCGATAAGCAACCCACCAATTACGAAGCGATCATCATGTTTTTGATCTTCGTGGTGGCGACGCTGGGAATCACCTGGTGGGCCTCTAAACGTACCCGATCACGCAACGACTATTACACCGCCGGCGGCAACATTACCGGCTTTCAGAATGGCCTGGCGATCGCCGGGGATTTTATGTCCGCCGCCTCGTTTCTTGGCATATCCGCGCTGGTGTTTACCTCCGGCTATGATGGCCTGATCTATTCACTGGGCTTCCTCGTCGGCTGGCCGATCATTCTGTTTTTGATCGCCGAGCGCCTGCGTAACCTGGGGCGCTATACCTTTGCCGACGTCGCCTCATACCGCCTGAAACAGAAGCCGATTCGCATCCTCTCAGCCTGCGGCTCGCTGGTGGTGGTGGCCCTGTATTTGATTGCGCAGATGGTCGGTGCGGGCAAGCTGATTCAGCTGCTGTTTGGCCTCGATTATCACGTCGCGGTGGTGCTGGTGGGCATTCTGATGGTGTTGTACGTACTGTTTGGCGGCATGTTAGCCACCACTTGGGTGCAGATCATTAAAGCCATCCTGCTGCTGTTTGGCGCTTCTTTTATGGCCATTATGGTGATGAAGAGCGTAGGATTCAGCTTTAATACGCTGTTTACCGAAGCGATGGCGGTACACCCGAAAGGAGCGGATATCATGCGCCCGGGGGGGCTGGTGAAAGATCCGATTTCGGCCCTGTCGCTGGGGCTCGGACTGATGTTTGGTACCGCCGGACTGCCGCATATTTTGATGCGCTTCTTCACGGTCAGCGACGCGCGTGAAGCGCGTAAAAGCGTATTCTGGGCCACCGGTTTTATGGGTTACTTCTACTTTCTAACCTTCATTATCGGCTTTGGTGCAATCCTGCTGGTCAGCGCCAATCCGGCCTTTAAGGATGCCGCAGGGCAGCTGATTGGCGGTAACAATATGGCCGCAGTGCACCTGGCCGATGCGGTAGGCGGCAGTATTTTCCTCGGCTTTATCTCCGCTGTGGCGTTCGCCACCATCCTGGCGGTGGTCGCTGGCCTGACGCTGGCCGGCGCTTCAGCCGTCTCTCACGATCTTTATGCCAGCGTGTTTCGTAAGGGTAACGCCAGCGAACGCGAGGAGCTGAAGGTATCGAAAATCACCGTACTGGTGCTGGGTGTGGTTGCCATTGCGCTGGGGATCCTGTTTGAGAAGCAGAACATCGCCTTCATGGTTGGACTGGCTTTTTCCATCGCCGCCAGCTGTAATTTCCCGATCATTTTGCTGTCGATGTACTGGTCGAAGCTGACCACGCGCGGGGCAATGATTGGCGGTTGGCTGGGCCTGATTACCGCCGTGGTGTTGATGATCCTCGGCCCCACCGTCTGGGTGCAAGTCCTCGGTCACGCCAAACCCATTTACCCTTACGAATACCCGGCGCTGTTTTCGATGCTGGCGGCGTTTATCGGGACCTGGCTGTTCTCCATCACCGATCACTCCGCCGAAGGGGCGCAGGAGCGTCTCCGCTTCCGCGCGCAGTTTGTTCGCTCCCAGACCGGAATAGGGATCGATCAGGGCAAAGCGCACTGAAAAAAAAGCCGGGATAACCCGGCTTTTTTTACCTACTCAGAAGTGGACTGAGGCCCCGACGTACGGACCATCCGCCACAACGTTGTCCTTACGGCCATCTTTGCCGTTCAGCGCCATGTATTTGTAGCCGACGCGGACGTCCACCAGCGAGATCGGCCGGAAGCTGACGCCGGCGCTGGCTTCCTGATAGTTATCAATGTGCGCCGAGAATGCATCCGGTGACCAGTAGTACTCACCGTACGCATTAAACATATTGGTAACTGGTACTGTTACGCCACCACCGATAGCGACCGCATAACCATCTTTACTGTCTTTCGGGTTAGTTGACATCACTTTCGCTCCCGGAGAGAGCATGAAAGACCCGACGCCAACGTTATAATTCAGGCCGAGGCTCTCGACGTTACCGTCGTGATCGCTGCGCAGCCAGTCGCCGCTGAGCGCAAAACCTGGGGTGTCGGTGCCAAGACCAAAGCGCAGGTGGGTGTAATCTTTACCCACATCCATGCCGCCTTCGATCGCCTGCGCCGTGCCGGCCACTGCCAGCAGGGAGAGGCCTGCACACACCATTGCCACTTGTTTCATTGTTTTTCTCCTGAAATCCTTACATTCCCCCACGGGGCGCTTCGCAGAGTAGCGGAAACGGATCACAGTTTACATGGCGAGATAACCCTGGCTGGCCGATCTTTAAACGAATTTACATCCGATTATGTAATCGAATATGTTTAGCCATCGGGGCAGGCACGGGCCAGCATCCCTGTATCGCGCTCCTCACGTCGCCGCCGGCAGCGCCTTCGCCCATCTTTATCCGCTATCCGCGCTTTTTGCACCCGCTGACCACGCGCGGGGAGCGACACCGCAGCGTAAACAGCACAAGCCGTTTTCCGTTCATCGCTCCCCATCGCGCGCCCGGTAATGCCAGCATCGCGATCATCTGCGGCAGCGGCGATATGCCTCTCAGTAAGGTGATTGCCAGTCGCCCCTGCGCCAGCAAGAAACAGGTCATTTCGGCACAGCCCGCGCGCCGGCTGGGCGCGGCTGGTGAGGATAGCGATCAGCAGCGTCAGCGCAGGGATAAAAAAAGCAGCGCGTGCTGCAGCGGCGGCAGGCTGAGCAGAATCAGCGCAAACGCCAGCAGCAGGACCGCCACCGGCAACCATTCTGCCGGAGCAGCGCGGTGGACGGCCAGTCAAAATAGCGCTCCGGCGATGGGTGGGTCACTACGCCCGGCCCTGCCGGACGCTCAGCGGCGCTATTTCTCACTCCTGCTGCCCTGGCGCATGAAACAGCGCGCCGGTAAGCCTGGCTATCAACGACATCACCATACCGCCAGAGACTAAAGCGTCTTCACAGCGTAGCGCCCGGTTCGCGGCGGATTGCCCGGTGTCGCCACCACGCCGCTGACGGCACTGCCCGCCAGCGCAGCCGCCGCGGGTGCCCCCTCCCCAGCTGGCGACCAGCATCATGTGTACCGGCTCAACCAGGGAACGTTTCGGATAAAGACCGGCGCGGACCGCGGCGTTGATTCCGTTAGGATTGCCCCGGTATTTTATGCACGATTGATGCGTTCGGTGAGTCGCCCGCGATCCTGCTGTGGCCCGGCTTTCAACCATTCCATTGCCTGCAGCGAAGACACGGACGGCATCGCCCGCGGCGTCGCGGCGATCTCTTTTAACGCCCCGCCCGCGCTGGCCAGCGCCATCACGTTCGCGAGGCCGACGTTGCGGCATAGCGCTCCTGAGCGTCGAGCCAGGCCACATTGTCCCCGCTGTTTTCCATCGGGCCATACGCGCGATAGATACCGTTCAGGCATGACAAACCCGTCGCGGCAGCGCCGGCGTAGCCGTTCACGACCAGCGCAGCACTGCCGCCGGCCATAATGGGCATGGCGAAGGCCCCGCTGACCATGACGCCCGCGGTGATGATCATTGCACCGCAGGCGGGCGTGGTAGCCGTAATCTCAGCGCCGATTGCGGTGGCGGTCACGGCGTCCGTCAGCGCGCTACCCCGGCTGGAGGTCGAGGCCTGCGACGCGGTTTTCATCACGATAATCTGGGTCACCAGGCCGCTCTGGCCAGTGGGATGACGGTAACCCGAACGCACCAGAAAATGCTGTGGGCCATCCGCATACGTGATGCCGCCCTGGGCAAATTCGCGCGAACGATTCATCGCTCCCGCGGATGCTTCAAAAGCAAAGCCGATCATGCGGGCCAACTCACGGCCGGGCTCATTTTTCCCGGATCCATCAGGACAGCGTCATGTTTTTTCCTGACGGGACACGCGTCAGCGATACCTTCAGTCGCGGCGCAATGCCTCCCCCGAGCGGCTTGTAATGCAGTTTGATTGAGAAAAACTGATCAACGCCATTGCCCGGCTACGCCGCTAATCGCCGTTCTGCGGCTGGTGAGCAATATTCATAAGAAAGGCGATAGCGCCGATGCCGGCAGTAAAAACGGCCTGCAGGATAATGCAGGCCGATGGCTAACCATACTGTGGCACGATCGCTTAGCGAGCCAGGCAGACATCGGGCCCGGACGGATCCGTTCCGATGGTTCCCGCTCCGGACGGCGTGCGGCGACGGCGGTGAATATCGCGCAGGGTCAGGTTGACCTGCTCGCTGGCAAACATCGCCTCCAGCGTCGCGCTGAGCTTACGCCGCCAGTTGGGATACTGATCAACGGTGCCGGGAACGTTCACCGGATCGGCCATATCCAGCCAGTCTTCCGGCTGCAGTCCCAGCAGCGCGCTGCCGCTATCGGCAATAAAGCGGTGCATCGCCCGATTAAGCAACGGCGTCATGGTCATTCGCTTCGCACGCTTTCCGGCGCGCGCCGGCAGGCAGTTTGCCGCGTGCAACGCATTGAGCAATGCCTGCTTTTGCCGCTCGCGCTCGACATACAGTCCCTGCAAAATGACCTTATCGGGGTAGAGCCCCAGTTGCTCGCCCAGCGTCAGGTCTCCGGCAGTCCAGAACCCGCGCAGCGTTGGCAAATCGTGGGTGGTCGCGCTGGCCATCGACTGTCGCGGCCACGCCTGCGGCGCGCGATAGCGATCTTCGCTCTCCTGCTCGAAATAGAGAACCTTCCACGAGTAGACACCGCTGTCGCGCAGCTTGCCGACGATCTCTGGCGGCACCGTCCCCAAGTCTTCGCCGATCACCATGCAGCGCTGTCGCTGACTCTCCAGCGCGAGGATCGCAAAGAGATCGTCTACCGGATAAAAAACATAGGCGCCGCGATCGGCCGTTTCACCTTTCGGTATCCACCACAGGCGCAGCAGAGACATCACGTGATCGATGCGCAGCGCACCGCAGCTGGCCATATTGGCCCGTAGCAGATCAATAAACGGCTGATAGCCGCGGGCGCGCAGCACGTGCGGATTGAGTGGTGGCAACCCCCAGTTCTGACCCAGCGGTCCGAGAATATCCGGCGGCGCCCCCACCTGCGCATCCAGCGCGTAAAGCTCTCGCTCGGCCCAGGTTTCGGCTCCCCCTTCCGCGACGCCGACCGCCAGGTCTCGGTAAAGCCCCACCGGCATCTGCAGCTGCTGGCTGAGCTGCCAGCAGGCCTCAAACTGCCGGCTGGCCAGCCACTGTAGCCAGAGGAAAAAGCGGACCTCATCGTGCTGCTGTTCGCAGAACCGCGTGACGGCCTCACTGTGCGCCTGCCGGTACGCTTCTGGCCAGGCGGGCCAGCCCCAGCGACGACTGTCCTCGGCCAGCATCGCCTGGTGCAGCGCATCGTAGGCCGCCTGGTACCAGAGGCTGGCGCCGCCTTCGGTGATAAAAGCCTCCAGCGCAACGACCGCCGCATCCTGCGAAGCGCGCGCGCTGAAGCTGCGCCAGGCCAGCCGCAGCGCCTGCAGCTTGAGTGCCGCGACGCCGGCGTATTCCACCTTATCGCTGGCGCGCACCTGGGTCAGACTGGCCTGTGTGTCCGCCTGCTGCCACCAGCGCTGGGCGTCGGCACTCTGTTGAAAATCGTCGACCTGGCTAACGTCGATATACAGCACGTTCAGCCAGCGGCGTGATGAAGGGCTATAGGGGCTGGCGCTTTCCGGACTGGCCGGGTAAAGCGCGTGAATCGGGTTGAGGCCAATAAACGCGCCGCCGCGCGCCGCCACTTCGCGGATCATCTGCTGAAGGTCGCCAAAATCCCCCATGCCCCAGTTGTGTTCAGAGCGCAGCGTATACAGCTGTACGCAGGCCCCCCACAGCTTTCCACCCTGCTTCAACGCGGGCGGCTCATAGCAGCGGCGCGGGGCAACAATCACCCGGCACGGCCACTGCTGGCTCCCCTGGCTGAGGGTCAGCTGGTGATAGCCCTGTGGCAGACGGGTCGGCAGGCTGAGGGAGGCCCCGCCGGCCACCGTGCCCGACCAGCGCTTGCCGTTCTCCGCATGGAGCTGCCACTGCCAGCGGCCGCGGCCGCCCACGCTGATGGCGCCGCTGCGCCGGTGGCGAAGGACCAGGGCCGCAGGCAGCGGCGCCGCGCTCGCCTGCGGCTCGCCGTCCATCGCGCTGAGCAGGCGCTGCAGCGTTTGCGGCGCGATCGCTTCCGATACGCCTTTGGCATTGATGTAGTGATCAGCAATGCCTGCCGCGCGAGCCTCCGCGGCCAGATGTTCGCTCTCCATACCTCTCCTTATTAGCGTGTCGCCTGCCAGATGCGCTGCTGGTAATCGCGGATCGCCCGATCGGAACTGAACAGGCCGGTACGCGCGGTGTTCAGGATCGCCGCCCGCGTCCAACCTTCCCGATCGGCCCACAGCGCCTCCACCCGTGCCTGAGCGTCCAGATAGGCGGAAAAATCGGCCAGCACCAGCCAGGGGTCGCCCCCTGCGGTTAGGCTGTGTAGCAACCGGTCAAACGCGTGAGTGTCGCCCTGACTGAAGTGGCCATTTTCCAGCTCGGTCAAGATGGCGTCGAGGTGAGGATCCTGCTGACGCCGCATCAGTGGATCGTAGCCCTGCGCCTTGAGCGTTTTCACCTGATCCACGGTGTTACCAAAAATAAAGATGTTTTCCTCGCCCACCTCACCGGCAATTTCCACGTTGGCGCCGTCCAGCGTGCCGATGGTCAGCGCGCCATTAAGGGCCAGCTTCATGTTGCCCGTCCCCGACGCTTCATAGCCCGCGGTGGAGATCTGCTCGGAGAGATCCGCCGCCGGGATCATCTGCTCGGCCACGGTGATACGATAATCCGGGATAAATACCACTTTCAGCCGATCGCCAACTTGCGGATCGTTGTTAATCACCTCCGCCACTTTATTGATGGCATAGATAATATTTTTTGCCAGATAGTAGCCCGGTGCCGCTTTGGCGCCAAACAGGAAGACGCGCGGCGCCATCGGTGACTGCGGATCGTCGCGCAGCCGCTTGTAGCAGGAGAGGATATGCAGCAGCGCCAGGTGCTGACGTTTGTATTCATGCAGACGCTTAATTTGCACATCAAAAATGGCCTGTGGATTGATATCAATCCCGGTGACCCGTTTAACATATGCCGTTAGCCGCTGCTTATTCTCCTGTTTGATCTGGCGGTAGCGCTGCCGGAAAGCGGCGTCATCCGCCAGCGGCTCCAGCCGCTTCAGGCACGCCAGATCGTTGGCCCACTCTCCCTGTAGCACCTCATCAATCAGCGCAGAGAGCGCAGGATTACACTGCTTCAGCCAGCGGCGTGGAGTGATTCCGTTGGTGACATTATGGAATTTAGTCGGCCACAGCTGGTGATATTCCGGAAACAGATCCTTCACCACCAGCTCAGAGTGAAGGGCCGCCACGCCGTTCACTGCAAACCCGCTGACCACACACAGGTTAGCCATCCGGACTTGCTTATCGTGCAGTATGGCCAGTTTCGCCCACACCGCCTTATCGCCGGGCCACTGTGCCTCCACCACCTTTTTAAACCGTTTATTGATCTCCTGAATGATGCTGAAGTGCCGCGGCAGCAGGCTTTTTACCAGCCGTTCATCCCAGCGTTCCAGCGCTTCCGGCATCAGGGTATGGTTGGTATAGGCAAACGTCCGGCGGGTGATGGTCCAGGCTTTATCCCAGCTCAGCTGATGATCGTCGATAAGCACGCGCATCATTTCCGGAATGGCAATCGTCGGGTGCGTGTCGTTGAGCTGGATCACTTCGTGATCGGGCAGACTGTGCAGCGTGCGCCCGGCCAGGTGATGGCGGCGCAAGATATCCGCAACGGAGCAGGCGCACTGGAAGTACTGCTGCATCAGCCGCAGTCGCTTGCCAGGCTCATGGTTATCATTGGGATAGAGTACCTTGGTGAGCTTGTCGGCATCGATGCCCTGCTGTTCAGCCTGCAGAAATTTACCGTCGTTAAACCGCGTCAGGTCAAACGGATGCGCATGTGTGGCTTGCCAGAGGCGCAGCGGCTGGGTGATGCCATTCAAATAGCCAATTACCGGCAGATCCCAGGCTTCACCCCGCAGGATCACCGCCGGCTGCCAGATAGGCAAACCGGCCGCATCCTTGATCAGCTTACCACCGAGCGGCACGTCCACATCGCGCGCGCTGTTGTGGCGGAACCACGGATAGCGGCCGCGATGCCAGTCGTCCGGCGCCTCGTGCTGCGCGCCATCGACAAACGACTGACGGAACAAGCCATACTGGTAATTCAGACCATAGCCGGTAGCGGGCTGACCGACAGTGGCCATGGAGTCAAGATAGCAGGCCGCCAGGCGCCCGAGACCGCCGTTGCCGAGCGCTGGATCGATCTCCTCTTCCAGCAGCGCACTGAGTTCAATATCCCAGTCGGCGAGCCGCTCCGCCACGCCCTGATACCATCCAAGATTCAGCAGGTTGTTTCCGGTCAGGCGACCAATCAGAAACTCAATCGAGAGGTAGTTAACGTGGCGTAACGCGCCGGCTGTCGGCGGGCTGGCCGGCAGTGCGGCAAGCATTTCCGCCACCGCACCGCTAACGGCCTGCCACCACTGCTGCCGGGTCATCTCACTGGCGGCGTGCAGGCCCATGCCCTGCCACTGACGCGTCAGAGCAGCGTCAAAACGTGCTGGATTGAATTTTTGCTGCGACATACGACTCTTTTCCCGTAATGGATGGTTGCGCGAAACATTATGCGACTATGCTGACGGCTGAAACGAGCAGCGGCATCCACCTTGGATAAAATCAGACGGGGAGAAGCCGCAGGGCGTAGCCAATAGTGTGATGACGGCGACATTTTCCCTCATTTCAGTAAAGACCCTGTTGCACAAGTTTGCCTGGATTATCTGCTGCCAACGGCGGATTGCCGGCGTTTCAGCGCGTTTACCCTCCGCGATTAACGCACCCGACAGCCAGTTCGCACGGTTCCAGAAGGATTCTGGACAAATGGACATGTGATAAGCACAACTTGCGGCTATTTAGCATGATGAGTCACCTGCATTAGCCCATCGGCTGGCAGAAGGTAACTTAATTACACAGCTAAAAATAATTCAGCGTGTATCTTTCTGCCCCTTTGGTGAAGCCGACACCATGCTCATACCTTCGAAGCTAAGCCGACCGGTGCGTCTGCAAAACACGGTTATCCGCGCGCGTCTGATCGCGCGACTCGCGGCTGTTCAGCATTACCGCCTGGCGTTAATTATCCGCCCGGCGGGATACGGTAAAACCACGCCGATCGCGCAGTGGGGCGCCGATAAAGCGGATATTGATTGGTACTCTCTGGATGAGGCGAACAACTACCCGGAGCAGTTTGCTACCTATTTGCTTGCCGCGATACAACACGCTACCGCTAATCACTGCGAGCGCAGCGATGCAATGGCGCAGAAGCGCCAGTACGCCAGCCTGAGCGCCCTGTTTTCACCGCTGGTTATCGACTGACCGCATGGCCCCATCCGGTATATCTGGTCATGGATGATTACTATCTGCTCACTAACGACGAGATACATCAGGCCATGCGTTTTATTTGCGCCATCAGCCCGATAATCTCACGCTGGTTATTTTGTCGCGTAATTTGCCTTCTCTTGGCATTGCTAACCTGCGGATTCGCGAACAGCTGCTGGAGATTAGCAGCCAACGGTTGGCGTTCACCGCCGGTGAGGCAAAAACTTTTTTCGACCACCGATTGCAGCACCCCGTCGCCGAAAGCGAGTCGCAGCGGCTGTGCGATGACGTTGCCGGCTGGGCCACCGCGCTGCCGTTAATTGCGCTATCAGAACGCCAGTCGAATACGCCCACACATCAGTCAGCACGGCGTCTCGCCGGCATTAATGCCAGCCACCTCTCTGATTACCCGGTGGATCAGGTGCTTAACTGCGTGGACGGTGCTACCCGGCAATTTTTACTGCGCAGCGCGGTGCTGCGCTCGATGAACGATCGGCTGATTGCCGCCGTCACCGGTGAAGAGAACGGACAATGACGGCTGGAGGAAACCGGGCGGCAGGGTTTGGTTTTACAGCGCATGGACGATCGCGGTGCATGGTTTCGCTTTCATCCGCTGTTCGCTCCTTTTCTTCGCCAGCGCTGTCAATGGGAACTGGCGGCGGAACTGTCGGCGATCCATCGCGCCACAGCGCAGGAATGGATGGCATTGGGCTATGCCGGCGAGGCGATTCACCACGCCCTGGCTGCGCAAGATTTGTCGCTGCTGCAAACGATGTTGCTGGAGCATGCCTGGACGCTGCTTAACCATAGCGAACGGCGCCTGCTGGGACAGGGATCGGGCGCGCTGCCCTTCGTCATCGCTGATTGCCCCACCGCGTCTAATTTTATTGCAGGCCAGGCTGGCCCAGAGTCAGCACCGCTATAACGAAGTTAATCACCTGCTGGCACGCGCGGAGCAGGTGATGGATCAGCAGCAGCTCGCCACCAACGCGCTGCTCTGTGCCGAATTTAACGCGCTGCGCGCGCAGGTCGCGATCAACGCCGGCAAACCCGACGAGGCCGGGAGGCTGGCCAGTGAAGCGCTGGCAGTGTTTCCGCTCGCGAGTTATTACGGTCGGATCGTAGCCACGTCGATAAAGGGTGAAGTATTACATTGCCGCGGCGATCTCAATCAGGCTCTGTCGCTGATGCAGGAAACCTGCCAGATGGCCAGGCATCACGATATCTGCCACGACGCCCTGTGGGCGCTGCTTCAGCAAAGTGAGATCCTGATCGCGCAGGGCGATGCGCAATCCGCCTACGAGACACGGGATAACGCTTTTGCGCTGATTCGCGAGCAGGGGCTGGAACAGTTGCCGATGCATGAGTTTCTGCTGCGCTTGCGCGCCCAGCTGCTGTGGTCATGGTCGCGTCTGGATGACGCCGAACAGGCCGTCAGACAGGGTCTGGAGGTGCTGACTCACTTCCAGCCGCAGCAACAGCTGCAGTGCCTGGCGATGCTGGCCAAATGCGCCCTGGCGCGTGGCGATATGGACAACGCCCGCCGGCATCTTACCCGCCTTGAAAATTTGCTCAGTAACGGTCACTACCGCAGCGACTGGGTGACCAACGCCGATAAGCCTCGTCTGCTTTACTGGCAGATGACCGGAGACCGACAGGCAACGGCGAATTGGCTTCACATCACGCCAAAGCCGGCCAATGCCGACAACCATTTTCTGCAGGGACAGTGGCGCAATATGGCGCGATCCTGCTGGGGCAGTTTGACGAGGCGGAAGTGGTACTGGACGAGCTTAACGACAATGCGCATCGTCTGCAGCTAATCAGCGATCTGAACCGCAATTACTTGCTGCTAAACCGCCTCTGGTGGCAAACGGAACGCAAAAGTCTTGCTCGGCAGGCGCTGCAGCTTTCGGTGCGTACCGGCTTTATCAGCCACTTTGTGGTGGAGGGTGAGGCGATGGCGCAGCAGCTGCGTCAGTTATTATAACTCAGCGCACTGCCAGATCTGGAACAGCAGCGCGCGCAGCGTATTTTACGCGACCTTAATCAGCACCATCGCCACAAGTTTGCCCATTTCGATGAAACCTTTGTCAGTCGCCTGCAGAGTCATCCTCAGATACCCGAACTGATTCGAACCAGCCCGCTGACGCATCGGCAATGCCGGGTGCTGGCAGTGATTTATTCCGACTACAGTAACGACCAGATCGCGGCCGAGCTGAATGTCGCCGCCACCACCATCAAAACTGATATCCGCAATTTGTATCAGAAAATGGGCGTCGCGCATCGCCAGCAGGCAGTGCAACAGGCTCATCACCTGCTGCATTTAATGGGATTCGGGGTGTGATCAACACGTCACCCTCTGTTTGACCGGACTGAGCCGCGCAGATTTTGCGCGGCCTGAGGGTCAACATGGTTACCCGGTGGATCGTTTTTCTGCTCTGCGATCCAAAACGCAAAAAACCCCGACCGTCGGCCGGGGCTCCCGCTCGACATGGCGCCCGGCGGGCGTCCTGCGCCCCCTCCGGACCGCCGCGGCGCCGCTCAGCCCCGCTCCCGCCGGCGCTGTCACTCAGGAGGGCGCCCGCCGGCAAACCGCGCGCAAAACAAAAGGCCCGGTCTTTCGACCGGGCCTTTTGCCTGATTTGATGCCTGGCAGTTCCCTACTCTCGCATGGGGAGGCCCCACACTACCATCGGCGCTACGGCGTTTCACTTCTGAGTTCGGCATGGGGTCAGGTGGGACCACCGCGCTACAGCCGCCAGGCAAATTCTTTATTTACCGAACTCATGCCTTAACTGGTGCTGATACCCAGAGTCGAACTGGGGACCTCACCCTTACCAAGGGTGCGCTCTACCAACTGAGCCATATCAGCACGCTTAATTTGATGCCTGGCAGTTCCCTACTCTCGCATGGGGAGGCCCCACACTACCATCGGCGCTACGGCGTTTCACTTCTGAGTTCGGCATGGGGTCAGGTGGGACCACCGCGCTACAGCCGCCAGGCAAATTCTGTTGTCCGCGCCGCCATCCGGCCGCACGGCTTCAATCCGTTATGAACTGGGCTGAAAATCGTCTCTCAAGAACGCCTCTGGCGTTGTAAGGTTAAGCCTCACGGGTCATTAGTACCGGTTAGCTCAACGCATCGCTGCGCTTACACACCCGGCCTATCAACGTCGTCCCGGAGTACCTTTTATCCGTTGAGCGATGGCCCTTCCATTCAGAACCACCGGATCACTAAGACCTGCTTTCGCACCTGCTCGAGCCGTCACTCTCGCAGTCAAGCCAGCTTATGCCTTTGCACTAACCTCACGATGTCCGACCGTGATTAGCTGACCTTCGTGCTCCTCCGTTACTCTTTGGGAGGAGACCGCCCCAGTCAAACTACCCACCAGACACTGTCCGCACCCCGGATTACGGGGCCACGTTAGAACATCAAACATTAAAGGGTGGTATTTCAAGGTTGGCTCCACGCAGACTGGCGTCCACGCTTCAAAGCCTCCCACCTATCCTACACATCAAGGCTCAATGTTCAGTGTCAAGCTGTAGTAAAGGTTCACGGGGTCTTTCCGTCTTGCCGCGGGTACACTGCATCTTCACAGCGAGTTCAATTTCACTGAGTCTCGGGTGGAGACAGCCTGGCCATCATTACGCCATTCGTGCAGGTCGGAACTTACCCGACAAGGAATTTCGCTACCTTAGGACCGTTATAGTTACGGCCGCCGTTTACCGGGGCTTCGATCAAGAGCTTCTCCTTGCGGATAACCCCATCAATTAACCTTCCGGCACCGGGCAGGCGTCACACCGTATACGTCCACTTTCGTGTTTGCACAGTGCTGTGTTTTTAATAAACAGTTGCAGCCAGCTGGTATCTTCGACTGGCTTCGGCTCCGGGAGCAAGTCCCTTCACCTACGCGCCAGCGTGCCTTCTCCCGAAGTTACGGCACCATTTTGCCTAGTTCCTTCACCCGAGTTCTCTCAAGCGCCTTGGTATTCTCTACCTGACCACCTGTGTCGGTTTGGGGTACGATTTGACGTTACCTGGAGCTTAGAGGCTTTTCCTGGAAGCAGGGCATCAGTTACTTCAGCACCGTAGTGCCTCGTCGTCACGCCTCAGCCTTAACTTTCCGGATTTGCCTGGAAAGTCAGCCTACACGCTTAAACCGGGACGACCGTCGCCCGGATAACCTAGCCTTCTCCGTCCCCCCTTCGCAGTAACACCAAGTACGGGAATATTAACCCGTTTCCCATCGACTACGCCTTTCGGCCTCGCCTTAGGGGTCGACTCACCCTGCCCCGATTAACGTTGGACAGGAACCCTTGGTCTTCCGGCGAGCGGGCTTTTCACCCGCTTTATCGTTACTTATGTCAGCATTCGCACTTCTGATACCTCCAGCGGCCCTCACAGGCCACCTTCTGCGGCTTACAGAACGCTCCCCTACCCAACAACGCATAAGCGTCGCTGCCGCAGCTTCGGTGCATGGTTTAGCCCCGTTACATCTTCCGCGCAGGCCGACTCGACCAGTGAGCTATTACGCTTTCTTTAAATGATGGCTGCTTCTAAGCCAACATCCTGGCTGTCTGTGCCTTCCCACATCGTTTCCCACTTAACCATGACTTTGGGACCTTAGCTGGCGGTCTGGGTTGTTTCCCTCTTCACGACGGACGTTAGCACCCGCCGTGTGTCTCCCGTGATAACATTCTTCGGTATTCGCAGTTTGCATCGGGTTGGTAAGCCGGGATGGCCCCCTAGCCGAAACAGTGCTCTACCCCCGAAGATGAGTTCACGAGGCGCTACCTAAATAGCTTTCGGGGAGAACCAGCTATCTCCCGGTTTGATTGGCCTTTCACCCCCAGCCACAAGTCATCCGCTAATTTTTCAACATTAGTCGGTTCGGTCCTCCAGTTAGTGTTACCCAACCTTCAACCTGCCCATGGCTAGATCACCGGGTTTCGGGTCTATACCCTGCAACTTAACGCCCAGTTAAGACTCGGTTTCCCTGCGGCTCCCCTATRCGGTTAACCTTGCTACAGAATATAAGTCGCTGACCCATTATACAAAAGGTACGCAGTCACACCCCGAAGGGTGCTCCCACTGCTTGTACGTACACGGTTTCAGGTTCTGTTTCACTCCCCTCGCCGGGGTTCTTTTCGCCTTTCCCTCACGGTACTGGTTCACTATCGGTCAGTCAGGAGTATTTAGCCTTGGAGGATGGTCCCCCCATCTTCAGACAGGATATCACGTGTCCCGCCCTACTCATCGAGCTCACAGCCGGTGCGCTTTTGTGTACGGGACTGTCACCCTGTACCGTCGNCGGTTAACCTTGCTACAGAATATAAGTCGCTGACCCATTATACAAAAGGTACGCAGTCACACCCCGAAGGGTGCTCCCACTGCTTGTACGTACACGGTTTCAGGTTCTGTTTCACTCCCCTCGCCGGGGTTCTTTTCGCCTTTCCCTCACGGTACTGGTTCACTATCGGTCAGTCAGGAGTATTTAGCCTTGGAGGATGGTCCCCCCATCTTCAGACAGGATATCACGTGTCCCGCCCTACTCATCGAGCTCACAGCCGGTGCGCTTTTGTGTACGGGACTGTCACCCTGTACCGTCGGCCTTTCCAGACCGTTCCACTAACGCACCTGCTGATTCAGACTCTGGGCTGCTCCCCGTTCGCTCGCCGCTACTGGGGGAATCTCGGTTGATTTCTTTTCCTCGGGGTACTTAGATGTTTCAGTTCCCCCGGTTCGCCTCGTTAACCTATGTATTCAGTTAACGATAGTGTGTCGAAACACACTGGGTTTCCCCATTCGGACATCGTCGGCTGTAGCGGTTCATATCACCTTACCGACGCTTTTCGCAGATTAGCACGTCCTTCATCGCCTCTGACTGCCAGGGCATCCACCGTGTACGCTTAGTCGCTTAACCTCACAACCCACAGGCGTCCTGTGAATCGTGAAAATTTGAGAGACTCGAACGCGTCGCCGCNAGTTAACGATAGTGTGTCGAAACACACTGGGTTTCCCCATTCGGACATCGTCGGCTGTAGCGGTTCATATCACCTTACCGACGCTTTTCGCAGATTAGCACGTCCTTCATCGCCTCTGACTGCCAGGGCATCCACCGTGTACGCTTAGTCGCTTAACCTCACAACCCACAGGCGTCCTGTGAATCGTGAAAATTTGAGAGACTCGAACGCGTCGCCGCGTCATTCTTTATTTACGGAAGAATGGGCGCAACGCGTCGTTTCAATTTTCAGCTTGTTCCGGATTGTTAAAGAGCAAATATCTCAAACGTGGTTCGCAAACCAGTTTTGAGATATCGGGGGAGACACCTTTCACCTGTCACCAAGCAGTGGCGTCCCCTAGGGGATTCGAACCCCTGTTGCCGCCGTGAAAGGGCGGAGTCCTAACCGCTAGACGAAGGGGACACTGGATACCGTGTCGACTTCGCAGCCGTTCTGCTTTCTCTACTTTTCTATCAGACAATCTGTGTGAGCACTACACGAGGCAGTATCTTCAGGTAAGGAGGTGATCCAACCGCAGGTTCCCCTACGGTTACCTTGTTACGACTTCACCCCAGTCATGAATCACAAAGTGGTAAGCGCCCTCCCGAAGGTTAAGCTACCTACTTCTTTTGCAACCCACTCCCATGGTGTGACGGGCGGTGTGTACAAGGCCCGGGAACGTATTCACCGTGACATTCTGATTCACGATTACTAGCGATTCCGACTTCATGGAGTCGAGTTGCAGACTCCNTTTCTATCAGACAATCTGTGTGAGCACTACACGAGGCAGTATCTTCAGGTAAGGAGGTGATCCAACCGCAGGTTCCCCTACGGTTACCTTGTTACGACTTCACCCCAGTCATGAATCACAAAGTGGTAAGCGCCCTCCCGAAGGTTAAGCTACCTACTTCTTTTGCAACCCACTCCCATGGTGTGACGGGCGGTGTGTACAAGGCCCGGGAACGTATTCACCGTGACATTCTGATTCACGATTACTAGCGATTCCGACTTCATGGAGTCGAGTTGCAGACTCCAATCCGGACTACGACGCACTTTATGAGGTCCGCTTGCTCTCGCGAGTTCGCTTCTCTTTGTATGCGCCATTGTAGCACGTGTGTAGCCCTGGTCGTAAGGGCCATGATGACTTGACGTCATCCCCACCTTCCTCCAGTTTATCACTGGCAGTCTCCTTTGAGTTCCCGGCCGRACCGCTGGCAACAAAGGATAAGGGTTGCGCTCGTTGCGGGACTTAACCCAACATTTCACAACACGAGCTGACGACAGCCATGCAGCACCTGTCTCACAGTTCCCGAAGGCACCAAGCCATCTCTGGCAAGTTCTGTGGATGTCAAGACCAGGTAAGGTTCTTCGCGTTGCATCGAATTAAACCACATGCTCCACCGCTTGTGCGGGCCCCCGTCAATTCATTTGAGTTTTAACCTTGCGGCCGTACTCCCCAGGCGGTCGACTTAACGCGTTAGCTCCGGAAGCCACGCCTCAAGGGCACAGCCTCCAAGTCGACATCGTTTACGGCGTGGACTACCAGGGTATCTAATCCTGTTTGCTCCCCACGCTTTCGCACCTGAGCGTCAGTCTTCGTCCAGGGGGCCGCCTTCGCCACCGGTATTCCTCCAGATCTCTACGCATTTCACCGCTACACCTGGAATTCTACCCCCCTCTACGAGACTCAAGCCTGCCAGTTTCAAATGCAGTTCCCAGGTTGAGCCCGGGGATTTCACATCTGACTTAACAGACCGCCTGCGTGCGCTTTACGCCCAGTAATTCCGATTAACGCTTGCACCCTCCGTATTACCGCGGCTGCTGGCACGGAGTTAGCCGGTGCTTCTTCTGCGGGTAACGTCAATGACGACGGTTATTAACCGTCATCCCTTCCTCCCCGCTGAAAGTACTTTACAACCCGAAGGCCTTCTTCATACACGCGGCATGGCTGCATCAGGCTTGCGCCCATTGTGCAATATTCCCCACTGCTGCCTCCCGTAGGAGTCTGGACCGTGTCTCAGTTCCAGTGTGGCTGGTCATCCTCTCAGACCAGCTAGGGATCGTCGCCTAGGTGAGCCGTTACCCCACCTACTAGCTAATCCCATCTGGGCACATCCGATG
>NZ_MRBS01000007.1 GCF_001922585.1 Pantoea sp. 1.19
AAGACCGGGCCTTTTGTTTTGCGCGCGGTTTGCGGCGGGCGCCCCGGCCCGACGGTCGGGTTTTTTTGCGTTCAGGCGCCCCGCGCGGCCGCCACCCCGACGCGCCGCGCATCAGCGCCCCTCCCCGCTATCCAGCAGCGCCGCGGGCGTATTGATATTGGCAAAAGCGGCGGGCGTATCAAACTCAACCGCCAGCCCTCCGCACTGACTGAAAAAAGCCAGTACGCGCCGTTCGTTGCGCGCCAGAAAGGCGGCCAGCGGTGCGGCCAGCGTGGCGTGCAGCAGGGCGTGGGTCGGGCGATCGCGGCCGCCGGCGCGGGCCCACACGGCGCGTCGATCGCCCCTGGCCCGCTAGAGGTCCCGGGCCAGGGTCAGTGGAATGGCGGGGGCATCGCAGGCGGCAAACAGATACCAGGGGCTGAGCGGATGCTGCAGGGGCGCTAACTATTTCCCTACTTTCCTGCGGTGACGACCTGACTATCTCCAAGCCGTGCAGGATATTTTTCCGCAAATTACGCTTTTTTATACAGCAATAGACTAAAAAAGCGGTTCATGCCTGCTTAGCACAAAAATCCCAGTAATCCCCGCCCGGCTCTTTCAAAATCACCAGCCGCTTAAAAGAACGTAGCTGAACAACTGCATCACGGAGTGAGTAATGGCAAAACAGGGCACAAAGGGAAGAGGGGCGGCGCAGGCTATCGTATGGGGCAGCGTGTTGTGGAGCAGCGCTGCGCTGGCAGAAGTCACCCTGCTGCAGCAGGATCGGGACAATCCCGACTGGCTTAGCCGTTTGAATCTGGCGGTTGGCGGCAGTATTCGCCCGCAATTCAATAACATGACCGGCAGCGGCGATAAAGGATCGTTTAAGCGTAACGGTTTTGATGGCGGCACGCGGTTCCGCTTCAGCGCCGATTACGCCCTGCGCGATGGCGTTAGCTGGATTACCTACTACGAAGTGGGGGTCAATGTCCCTAAAGTGTTTAACTGGGAGCCGCACTACGCGCCGGGTGCCCCTAATACCACAAAACGGATGCTCTATACCGGCCTGAAGGCCGGAGAGATGGGGACACTGACCCTTGGCCAGCAGAACAGCGTTTACTACGATGTGGTGGGGGCGAAAACCGATATCTGGGACGATGATATGCTGGGCCAGGCGCCGGGAAATGGCATCAGCGGTGACTACGACGGTTCTTACCGCGCCCGTAAGCAGATGAAGTTCAAAAACCGCTATGGTCAGACCGAGCTGTACGGGGCCTGGCTGTTTCCCGACAGCGAATACCTGCCCGGTGACGGTACGCGCTATCGGCGTAAGGGCGGCGGATCGCTGGGTGTCGACTATCACTTCTCTCCGGACCTGGTGTGGGGCATTGCGTGGAATGAGACGCGCGCGGAGATCAAGCGGCCCGCTGGCGGCGATGCCAAACGCTACGATCAGCACATTATTGGCACCGCACTGAGCTGGACGCCGGCGCAATGGACCTTTGCTGCCGGCGGCGGCTGGTATAAAAACTTCCTGAAGACGGCCAGTCATCGACCGGACAGCTACTTTGCTGGCGATGCCTGGGGCATTGAATATTTTGCCGGTTATAAGGTGCCTGTGGGGCGGGCGGCGCTGAAAAGCGTACAGCCCTATATCATGGGGGACCGACTGCAATACACCACGGGGCGTGACTATCATCGCATTGATAACGGCCTTGGGATCACCTTTCAGTTCGACTACGGCTTTCGCGTGGATTATGAGCACGTATTTACTTCCAGCAGCGACAACCTCGGCGATATGAATCTGGTGCGTCTGCGCTACGACTTCTGATCGACAAGCGGCCGGCTACAGGCCGGCCGGATCGGCAGCCTGAAACATCTTCATCCATCGCCTCATCACTCGACAGCGCCGGAGATTCGGGGTATCTTCAGGCATCTGGATGTCTAAACGGTTATAGTGTTATGAGTGAGGAAGTGGGCAATGCCAATCAGGGTTCCCGATGATTTACCCGCCGTGAGCTTTTTGCGCAAAGAGAACGTCTTTGTGATGACCAGCTCACGCGCCAGCACGCAGGAGATCCGTCCGCTGAAGGTGCTGGTGCTGAATCTGATGCCAAAAAAAATTGAAACGGAAAATCAGTTTCTACGGCTGCTGTCGAATTCTCCGTTACAGATCGACATCCAGCTGCTGCGCATCGATAGTCGGGAATCACGGAACACCCCCAGCGAACATTTGAACAACTTCTACTGTAACTTCGAAGATATCCAGCATGACAATTACGACGGGCTGATCGTAACCGGCGCACCGCTGGGCCTGGTTGACTTTTGCGACGTTGCTTACTGGCCACAAATTGAAAGGGTGCTGCACTGGGCAAAAGAGCACGTGACCTCGACGCTGTTCGTCTGCTGGGCGGTGCAGGCGGCACTGAATATTCTGTACGGTATCCCCAAACAAACGCGAGAAACCAAACTGTCAGGCGTATTTGAACACACGATAAGTCATCCGCATGCGCTGCTGACGCGGGGCTTTGACGACACCTTCCTGGCACCGCATTCACGCTACGCCGATTTTCCTGCTCACCTGATTCGCCAGTATACCGATCTGGAGATCTTCGCTGAGTCGGCGGAGGGGGACGCCTACCTGTTTGCCAGCCCGGATAAGCGGATAGCCTTCGTTACCGGTCATCCCGAATATGATGCGTTCACGCTGGCGAATGAGTATCTCCGCGATGTTGAGGCCGGACTGGCGCCGCCGGTGCCGGAAAACTACTTTCCGAACGATGATCCCCAGCGACCGCCGCGCGCCAGCTGGCGCAGTCATGGCAATCTCCTGTTCACTAACTGGCTGAACTACTACGTTTATCAGATTACGCCGTACGATCTGCGTCAGATGAATCCAACCCTCGAGTAAAGCGACTCTCCTCCCTGGGGCCGCACTGGCGGCCCTTTTTTTGCCTCTGTTAAATAACAAAATCGAAAACCATTATTTTGATTATAAAAATACTAATTTAATCAGTTAGTTATTTAATTTTGTTCAATTAAATGGAAATAGGTTTTGATTTTAATTTTTCGATCGTTATAGTGAGGATCGACAGGCGAAAAAACAGGCGATAGCGTGTTCCATGACGGATCGCGATCGCAGGGTAAGATCTTCACGATGAGGGCGGCGCCAATGCAGCAGACATTAACCGATGAATTTGTTTTTAATCATGAGGATGGAAAAAAAAACCGGCAAATTCTGACCGATGATGCCGTCGCTTTTCTCCGTGAACTGGTGGTGCGCTTTGCACCAAAACGTACCGCACTGTTGGCGGAACGTACGCTGTGCCAGCGCGAGTATGATGCGGGAAAATGCCCATCTTTCTCTTCGGAAATGGATTCCATTAAAAAAAGTGACTGGACGATACGCGGCATCCCCCGCGATCTGCAGGATCGCCGGGTCGAGATTACCGGGCCGGTGGATCGCAAAATGGTCATTAATGCACTTAATGCTAACGTCAACGTGTTCATGGCTGACTTTGAGGACTCCCTTGCACCGGAATGGGACAAATTGATCGACGGGCAGATTAATTTGCGCGATGCGGTGCGCGGCACAATCAGTTACACCAATGAGGCGGGAAAAATTTATCAGCTACAGCCGAATCCGGCGGTGCTGATCTGTCGCGTGCGCGGCCTGCATCTTCCGGAAAAGCACGTGACCTGGCGCAGTGAACCGATTCCCGGTTGCCTGTTTGACTTCGCCCTGTACTTTTTCCACAACGCGGAAGCGCTGCTGGCGAAGGGTAGCGGTCCCTATTTTTATTTGCCTAAGACGCAATCGTGGCGCGAAGCGGCCTGGTGGAGCGAAGTCTTCAGCTACGCTGAAGACCGCTTTAATATGCCGCGCGGCACCATCAAGGCCACGCTGCTGATTGAAACCCTGCCAGCGGTGTTCCAGATGGACGAGATCCTGTGGAGCCTGCGTGATCATATTGTCGGACTCAATTGTGGGCGCTGGGACTACATCTTTAGCTACATCAAAACGCTCAGGCAGCATCCCGATCGGGTACTGCCAGATCGTCAGTCGGTGACCATGGATAAAGGTTTTCTGGATGCTTACTCACGACTGCTGATCAGAACCTGCCACCGGCGCGGCGCTTTTGCGATGGGGGGAATGGCGGCGTTTATTCCCAGCAAGGATCGCGAACGTAATGCCTGGGTACTGAATAAAGTGCGTGCGGACAAGGAGCGTGAGGCGGCTAACGGCCATGACGGCACCTGGATTGCGCATCCCGGCCTGGCCGATACCGTGCGCGAGGTGTTCGATCAGGCGCTGGGCGAGCGGCACAACCAGCTGGATGTGCGGCGCGATGAAGATGCTCCGATTACGGCCGACATGCTGCTGGCACCCTGTGACGGTGAGCGCACCGAAGCCGGAATGCGGGCCAACATCCGCGTGGCGGTGCAATACATCGAAGCGTGGATTAGCGGAAACGGCTGCGTGCCGATTTACGGATTAATGGAAGATGCCGCCACCGCCGAGATCGCCCGTACCTCGATCTGGCAATGGATACGTCATCAAAAAACCCTGAGCAACGGTGAAGTGGTCACCGTTGCGCTATTCCGGCGCATGCTGGGCGAAGAGCTGCGGGTGATCCAGGAAGAGCTGGGCGATCAGCGGTTTAGTCAGGGACGCTTTGAGGAGGCTACCCGCCTGATGGAGCGCATCACCACCGAATCTGAACTGGTTGAATTCTTAACCCTGCCGGGTTACCGCTTACTGGCCTGATAATAAGGAGCATCCCATGACTTCTCGTACCCAACAAATTGAGCAGCTGCAACAGCAGTGGCGCGATGCGCGCTGGCAGGGCATTACCCGTTCATACACGGCGGAAGAGGTCATCAAGCTGCGGGGGTCGGTCAATCCGGCCTGCACGCTGGCGCAGCGCGGTGCTGAAAAACTGTGGAGCCTGCTCAACGGCGGGGCAAAAAAAGGCTATATCAACAGCCTCGGGGCGTTGACCGGGGGGCAGGCGCTGCAGCAGGCGAAAGCCGGCGTAGAAGCGATTTATTTGTCGGGCTGGCAGGTGGCGGCGGACGCCAACCTGGCCGGCAGCATGTACCCGGATCAGTCGCTCTATCCGGTCAACTCCGTCCCGGCGGTGGTGGATCGGATCAACAACACGTTCCGCCGCGCCGATCAGATCCAGTGGGCCGGCGGTATCGATCGTGACGATCCGCGGTATATCGACTATTTTCTGCCGATCGTCGCGGATGCTGAAGCAGGATTCGGCGGGGTACTTAACGCCTTTGAGCTGATGAAGGCGATGATTACCGCGGGGGCGGCGGCGGTTCACTTTGAAGACCAGCTGGCCGCGGTGAAAAAATGCGGTCATATGGGCGGTAAAGTTCTGGTGCCGACCCAGGAAGCGATTCAAAAGCTGATCGCCGCGCGACTGGCGGCGGACGTAATGGACGTACCGACGGTGCTGATTGCCCGTACCGATGCCGATGCCGCCGATTTGCTGACCTCGGATTGCGACCCCTACGACAGCGCGTTTGTGACCGGCGAACGCACGGCGGAAGGTTTCTTTCGCACCCGCGCCGGGATTGATCAGGCCATTAGCCGCGGTCTGGCCTATGCGCCCTGGGCTGACGTACTGTGGTGCGAAACTTCCACGCCGGACCTGGTGCTGGCGAAACGCTTTGCCGATGCCATTCATGCGCGCTTTCCCGGTAAGCTGCTGGCCTATAACTGCTCACCGTCATTTAACTGGAAGAAAAATCTCGATGACCATACCATCGCGCACTTTCAGCAGTCGCTGGCGGAGATGGGCTATGCCTTTCAGTTCATTACCCTGGCGGGCATCCACAGCATGTGGTTCAACATGTTCGATCTGGCGCACGCTTACGCGCAGGGCGAGGGAATGCGTCACTATGTGGAAAAAGTGCAGCAGCCGGAGTTTGCCGCCCGCGATCGGGGTTATACCTTCTCCGCGCATCAGCAGGAGGTGGGTACCGGCTACTTCGACAGCGTCACGACGATCATTCAGGGTGGCGCCTCATCGGTCACGGCGCTGACCGGGTCGACGGAGGAGCAGCAATTCTGATCGCCCGTCCGGGCCATCCGACCCTCCCGCCGCTATCGGTGGGAGGGCATCCGTCACCGTTGCGTTCGATCGGGAGATTATCCGATGCCCCCTCTGGAATCGCTGATAGCGCACACCATTCTGCAGGGCTTTGACGCCCAGTATGGTCGCTTCCTGGAGATCACCGCCGGGGCGCAGCAACGTTTTGAACAGGCTGACTGGCCGGCAGTGCAGCAGGCGATGAAAGCCCGTATCCATCTCTACGATCATCACGTCGGGCTGGTTGTGGAACAGTTGCGCTGCATGACCGGCGGCCGGCAAACCGATCCGGCGCTGCTGGCGCGGATTAAAAGCCTGTATACCGGGATGCTGGCCGAATACCCGCGCTTCGAAATTGCCGAAAGCTTTTTCAACTCGGTCTACTGCCGGTTATTTAATCATCAGGCTCTCACCCCGGAGCGGCTGTTTATCTTCAGCGCCCAGCCGGAGCGCCGCTTCAAATCGTTCCCTCGTCCGCTGGCGCGGCGCTTTACGCCAGGCGACAAGGGGTGGCCGGCGATGCTCTCCCGGATGCTGACCGAGCTGCCGCTGCGCCTGCCGTGGCAAAACGTCGCGCGCGATGCCGACTACATTTACGCCCACCTGCAGGAAAACTTTGCCGCCGACCAGCTGGCCGCGGGATATTTGCAGGTGGCGAATGAGCTGTTTTATCGGAACAAAGCCGCCTGGCTGGTGGGCAAGCTGTGCCTGCCGTCCGGCGTATTTGCGTTTCTCCTGCCGATCCACCGTAGCGATGAGGGGGAGCTGGTGGTCGATACCTGCCTGACCCGGCGGCGCGAAGCCAGCATTGTCTTCGGCTTTGCCCGCTCCTACTTCATGGTCTATGCTCCGCTGCCGGCGGCGCTGGTCGAGTGGCTACGCGAGATCCTGCCGGGTAAAAGCACTGCCGAGCTGTACATGGCGATCGGCTGTCAAAAGCACGGTAAAACCGAAAGCTATCGCGAATTTCTACACTATATACGCCAGACGGATGAGCCGTATGTCATTGCTCCGGGCGTCAAAGGGATGGTCATGCTGGTGTTCACGCTACCGGGATTCGATCGGGTGTTTAAAGTGATCAAAGATCGTTTTGCGCCGCAGAAAGAGGTGACGGCAGAGCGGGTGCGCGAATGCTATCAGCTGGTCAAAGAGCATGATCGGGTTGGGCGCATGGCCGATACCCAGGAGTTTGAAAACTTTGCGCTGGAAAAGGCGCGAATCAGCCCGGCGCTGCTGGCCGATCTGCTGCGGGAAGTGCCGGAGAAGCTAAGCGAGCGTGACGGTATGCTGATCATCAGCCACCTCTACCTGGAGCGGCGGATGACCCCGCTCAACATCTGGCTGGCCCGGGCGAACGACCGGGAACGGCGTGAGGCGATCGAAGAGTACGGCAACGCCATCCGTCAGCTGGCGGCGGCAAATATTTTTCCCGGCGATATGCTGTACAAAAACTTCGGTGTCACCCGTCACGGGCGGGTGGTGTTTTACGACTACGATGAAATCAGCTATATGACTGAGATGTGCTTTCGCGATATCCCTGCCGCCCGCTATCCGGAGGACGAACTCAGTCACGACCCCTGGTACAGCGTCTCACCGCAGGATGTTTTCCCGGAGGAGTTCCGCCACTACCTGTGCGCCGATCCGGCCATTGCGGCGCTGTTTGATGAGATGCACGGTGAACTGTTTCAGGCCAGCTACTGGCGCGGGCTGCAGCAGCGCATTCGCGATGGACACATTGAAGACGTCTATGCCTACCGGCGGCGGCAGCGCTTCTGCGTACGCTTTGCCGCCGCCACCGCGCGTCCGGCTTAGCGTCCGCCGCCGTATTCGCGGGTGATCTCTTTGGCGGCCTTAATCACCAGCGCCCCCAGCTCGGTTACCCGGTCGTCGGTAATGCGCGACAGCGGGCCGGAGATGGAAATCGCAGCGAAGGGCTGGTGGTGTTCGTCATAAATACAGGCGGCGACGCAGCGCAGGCCGAGGGCGTGCTCCTCATCATCAAATGAAAAGCCTGCCTTGCGGATTTGTGCCAGATTCTCCTTCAGGCCCTGCGGAGCCATCAGCGTTCGTGGCGTGTAGTGATGCAGTCCCTTGCGATGCAGCAGCTCGCTGACCTGCTCATCGTTCAGGTTGGCGAGAAAGGCTTTGCCGGCTCCGGAGGCGTGCATCGGCAGTTTGCCGCCAATCGGCGCCGACATGCGCATCAGCTGGGTACACTGCACCTGATCGATGATCACCGCCTGGTGATCGCTCAAATCCAGCACCGCCAGATTCACCGTTTCGCCAGAATCCTCCATCAGCTTGCGCAGCATCGGGTGCACCATCGCCAGCAGGTTGCGGCTCTGCAGAAAGCTGCTGCCAACCACAAAAGCGTGGGCGCCGATGGTCCAGTAGCCGAGGTCGCCCACCTGACGTACAAAGCCTTGCTGCTGCATGGTGGTCAGCAGACGATGCGTGGTGGAGTTCGGTAAACCAGCCTGCTGGGCCAGCTCGGTCAGCGCCACGCTGCCGTGCGATTCGGCAATCAGCTCCAGCAGCGTCAGGCCGCGGGTCAGCGACTGCACTTGGCCGGTGGGCACGGCGCTTTTATCGGCGGCGGCGCGGGGTTTTTTACCGCGTTTGGCGGGAGCGGGGGTAGCCATACGAACTCCTGTAAATTTCACTATATGGAAATCATTTTCGTTTTATTGGCGCACAATGCAACTGCTGTGAGTCTGGTCGGATCTGTCGGCTAACTGGCCTGAAGATGTCTCAGCATGGTTAGCTTTTACCCACGCAGAAGATATGCCAGTATGTCCTGCTGGCAGCGTGCCAGCGGACGCAGGAAGGGATTGACGTGAGCAACAGAATCGACGCACTGTACCAGCAGCTGGCCAACCGTATCCTGGTGCTGGACGGCGGCATGGGGACGATGATCCAACGCTACCGGCTGGAGGAGCAGGAGTATCGCGGGGCGCGCTTCGCCGACTGGCCGTGCGATCTGAAGGGCAACAACGATCTGCTGGTGCTGACGCAGCCGGCGATCATTCGCGAAATCCATCACGGCTACCTCGAGGCCGGTGCCGATATTCTGGAAACCAACACCTTCAACGCCACGTCAATCGCCATGGCGGATTATCAAATGGGCGCGCTGTCGGCGGAGATGAACCTCGCCGCGGCCAGGCTGGCGCGCGAATGCTGCGATGCCTGGACGGCGCGCACACCCGAGCGGCCACGCTATGTTGCTGGCGTACTGGGCCCTACCAACCGCACCTGTTCTCTCTCGCCGGACGTGAACGATCCCGCCTTTCGTAACATCACCTTTATGGAGCTGGTCGCAGCTTACCGGGAGTCGACCCGCGCGCTGATCGCCGGCGGTGCAGACCTCATTATGATTGAGACGGTGTTCGATACGCTGAACGCCAAGGCGGCCATTTTTGCCGTCCAGACGGAATTTGATGCGCTGGGGGTGACGCTGCCGCTGATGATTTCCGGCACCATCACCGACGCCTCCGGGCGGACCCTCTCCGGGCAAACGACCGAAGCGTTTTACAACTCGCTGCGCCACGCGCAGCCGCTCTCCTTTGGTCTGAACTGCGCACTGGGGCCGGATGAGCTGCGGATGTACGTTGCCGAACTGTCGCGCATTGCCGAAGGCTACGTCACCGCTCACCCTAACGCCGGGCTGCCGAACGCCTTTGGGGAATACGATCTCGATGCCGATGTCATGGCCGGGCAGATTGGCGAATGGGCGCGCGCCGGCTTTTTAAACATTGTCGGCGGCTGCTGCGGTACCACGCCGGCGCACATTGCGGCGATGGTGCGCGCGGTGGAAAACGTACCGCCGCGCCCGCTGCCAACCCTGCCGATCGCCTGCCGGCTCTCCGGGCTGGAACCGCTCAACATCGGTGCAGATACCCTGTTTGTGAACGTCGGGGAACGCACCAACGTTACCGGATCCGCGAAGTTTAAGCGGCTGATTAAAGAAGAAAAGTACAACGAAGCGCTGGAGGTTGCGCTGCAGCAGGTGCAAAGTGGCGCGCAACTCATTGATATCAATATGGATGAGGGCATGCTCGACGCCGAGGCGGCGATGGTGCGCTTCCTCAACCTGATTGCCGGCGAGCCGGATATCGCCCGCGTGCCAATCATGATCGACTCCTCGCGCTGGGAGGTTATCGAGAAAGGGCTGCAGTGTATTCAGGGTAAAGGCATCGTCAACTCGATCTCGATGAAAGAGGGCGAGGCGCAGTTTCTCGATCATGCGCGGCGGATACGCCGCTACGGCGCGGCGGTAGTGGTGATGGCGTTTGATGAGGTCGGCCAGGCCGACACCCGCGCGCGCAAAATTGAGATCTGCCGCCGCGCCTATCGGCTGCTGACTGAAGACGTCGGGTTTCCGCCGGAGGACATCATCTTTGACCCGAACATTTTTGCCGTGGCCACCGGTATTGAAGAGCACAATCACTACGCCATGGATTTTATCGGCGCCTGCGAAGACATTAAGCGCGAACTGCCGCACGCGCTGATTTCCGGCGGTGTTTCCAACGTTTCGTTTTCGTTTCGCGGCAATGATCCGGTGCGCGAAGCGATCCACGCGGTGTTTCTCTACTACGCCATCCGCAACGGGATGGACATGGGCATCGTTAACGCCGGTCAGCTGGCGATCTATGACGATTTACCCGCTGAATTACGCGAGGCCGTGGAGGACGTGATCCTCCATCGTCGCGATGACGGCACCGAGCGGCTGCTGGCGCTGGCAGAACGCTATCGCGGCAGCAAAAACGACGATGACAGCAGCAAGCTGCAGGCCGAGTGGCGAAGCTGGGCGGTCGAAAAACGCCTTGAATATGCGCTGGTTAAGGGCATCACTGAATTTATTGAGGAAGATACGGAAGCCGCGCGGCTGAACGCCAGCCGGCCCATTGAGGTGATTGAAGGTCCGCTCATGGCCGGGATGAATGTGGTCGGCGATCTGTTTGGCGAGGGTAAAATGTTCCTGCCGCAGGTGGTCAAATCGGCGCGGGTCATGAAGCAGGCGGTCGCCTATCTGGAACCGTTTATCAAGGCCAGCAAAGCGCAGGGCAGCAGCAACGGCAAAATCGTGCTGGCCACGGTCAAAGGGGATGTGCACGACATCGGCAAGAATATCGTTGGCGTTGTTTTACAGTGCAACAACTACGAGATCATTGACCTTGGCGTTATGGTGCCCAGCGATAAGATTTTGAAAACTGCCATCGAGCAACAGGCGGATATCATTGGTCTGTCCGGACTGATTACGCCGTCGCTGGATGAGATGGTTAACGTGGCGAAAGAGATGGAACGCCAGGGGTTGACACTGCCGTTGCTGATTGGCGGCGCCACCACCTCGAAGGCACACACGGCGGTAAAAATCGAGCAGCACTACAGCGGTCCGACGGTCTACGTACAAAACGCGTCGCGTACTGTTGGCGTGGTATCGGCGCTGCTGTCAGCCAGCCAGCGCGACGCGTTTGTCGCCCGCACGCGCCGGGAGTATGACACGGTGCGCATCCAGCACGGGCGTAAGAAGCCGCGCACTCCACCGGTGACGCTAAAAACGGCGCGCGATAATGATTTTGCCTGGGACTGGGCGGGCTATACGCCGCCGGTTGCGCACCGCCCCGGCGTCAGCCCGGTGCAGGCCAGCATTGCGACGTTACGCAACTACATCGACTGGACGCCGTTTTTTATGACCTGGTCGCTGGCCGGAAAATATCCGCGCATCCTTGAGGATGACGTGGTGGGTGAAGAAGCGCAGCGGCTGTTTACCGATGCCAATGCGCTGCTCGACAGCCTGGCGGCGGCAGGTTCGCTGACGCCTCGCGGCGTTGTGGGGATTTTTCCGGCTAATCGGGTCGGCGATGACATCGAGATTTACGCCGATGAATCGCGCTCTCAGGTTATTGAAGTAAGTCATCACTTACGTCAGCAGACAGAAAAATCCGGCTTTGCTAACTACTGCCTGGCAGATTTTATCGCGCCCAAAAGCAGTGGTAAGGCCGATTATCTCGGCGCGTTTGCCGTGACCGGCGGGCTGGAAGAAGATGCGCTGGCCGAGGCGTTTGACCGCCAGCATGATGATTACAACAAGATCATGGTGAAAGCGGTGGCTGACCGACTGGCCGAAGCGTTCGCCGAATACCTGCATGAGCGGGTGCGCAAGGTCATCTGGGGCTATGCCGCCCACGAAAATCTCAGTAATGACGAGCTGATCCGCGAAAACTATCAGGGCATTCGCCCGGCTCCGGGCTATCCGGCCTGTCCGGAGCACACGGAAAAAGCGCAAATCTGGCGGCTGCTTGACGTTGAACACCATACCGGTATGCGCCTGACCGAGTCGTTTGCCATGTGGCCGGGCGCGTCGGTTGCCGGCTGGTACTTCAGCCATCCCGAGAGTAAATACTTTGCCGTAGCGCAGCTGCAGCGCGATCAGATTGAGGATTACGCCGTGCGCAAGGGCATGGCGATCGGCGAGGTGGAGCGCTGGCTGGCACCGAATCTGGGCTATGACGCCGACTGAAACTCATTTATAGCTAACGGTAAAATTGACTTTGGCATTGGCGCGGCCAGCTTGCGGACTGTCCGCCGTTTTAATGTAGCGCGCATAAAAGTTCAGTACCGTTTCGCCGCGCGTGATGGCACCCGCCGGCGTGGCGGTACCGAGCGGAAAGGCCGTAACGCCATCCTCCCGCAAGATCTGAACTCCCACGCCCTTCGCCGTAGAGGTGCTGTCCAGGCCTGTGATGCCGTTGACGGCGTCGACTATCGTCGAGCCATTGACGGGCGTGAAGGTGACATTGACGATATTGTTCAGGCTGCTACCGGTTGCGCAATTGGTCAATGGAATTTGAAAGCGCTGCGGTTTACTCGTCGGGTGAAGGGTGCTGATGGAGACATTCCCCATCGGGACCGAGGTGACCGCGCCGGCGTTCGCTACCGTACAACTCTCTGCGGTCAGCGTGATGGAGAAGTCTGAGGTCAGAAAGGTGTTGTTCAGCGTGGTCAGCGACGACTTTCCCTTCACCACGTGCGTACCCGGCTCAATGTCACCGATTTTCACCAGCAGGACGCCGAGGGTAGGCGTATAAGTGTAGCTACCAGCAGGAACCTGCTGATTAAGCGGGAAAAAAAGGGAGTCTTTAATGTTACCGAACGTTTTTATTCGCGTTAAGACGCCCACACCGGGGATGTTAGTCGGAAAGACCCTGCCGGCCGATGTGGGATAGCCGTTAGCGACCACATCCACCGGAGCGGCGGCTGAGGTATTGATGGCCGTAACGATAATCGGATTAGAGTAACAGTATAAGTAGGCGTAGCCACTCCAGTTAATATACAGCGTTTTTTCATCGCCAATAATGCTGCCGATGGGGGCCGATCGCGCCACGCTGATACCGCTGAATGTTCCACTGACATTGATCGTATCATCGTAGATATTCCACGCCGTAGACCACATGCAGGTATGTGATGGCTGTACGACCGTGTTGGCAGAGCGTGCATGCACTGAAAAAAAACAGAGTAGCAGGAACATTAATAATGATGCTGATTTCATTTTTTATTTTCCGGGAAGAATATCCAGTAAGTTATTGTGGTTTTTTCTCACTGCGTCGTTAATCATTTCCGTGATTATAGGCAAGCACCAGGTGGTGACTGCGCCTGTGAATAATGCATGAGGATGCGAAAGCGGCCTGACGCATTGTGATCATTAATGGATAAAGCAGCTTACCGTCCGCGGGCGGAACAGTATTGTCACTCATCCCCGTCAGGGAAAAAGACTGGCGGGTTCTGGCGCTGTTTAAAAGGGTGCCCGATATTGGATTATTCAATGTGGCGTCGCAGAGAACCGCGTGCCAATGACCCGGCTCCGTGACTGCGCCCCGAGCCGGGAATACCGCGACGCACGGTATGACAGGGTTGTACTATGCTGACAAGCCGCAGGGGCACGGCGTGTTGATAACGCACCTAAAATCATACCGTGAAGAAGAATAAAGTGTAAATAATTAGTTAACGCAGCCGATGGGTAAAGTTTTAAGTACCGGATTACAATTTTTTGCGATTAATAGTATCGCTATTTATTTTTTTCTGGGTTTTTTTACGATTATTCACTCTGTATTCCGCATACATATTAACAGCCGGATGCGATCGGCGCGGCAGCGCTTCCCCGCCCGGCAGGGGATCGGGACGTGCCACTCCTCAGGCCGTGAAGGCGGACCACGTGATATCCGTACGGCGACAGGAGGGAAGAGGATACCGGCGCGCGGTCACGATGAACATCGCACCCTGCTCGCCAACATGCTGTTATTATCTACTATTAAGACGGCGCGCCGCGCGCGTTGCCGGTAAGCATTAAGGGCCAGGAGAGATACAGGTGTTAACGCTGCTGAATTTACTGTCTGCCGTCGCCATGCTGGTATGGGGAACCCATATCGTACGCAGCGGCGTCATGCGCGTCTGGGGGGCCGATTTGCGCCGGATACTGAGCCGCAGCGTAGAGCGTAAGCCGATGGCGTTTCTCGCCGGACTGGGCGTGACGGCGCTGGTGCAAAGCAGTAACGCCACGGCGATGCTGGTGACGTCATTCGTGGCTCAGGGACTGATGGGACTCACCCCGGCGCTGGTGATGATTCTGGGGGCCGATGTTGGCACGGCGCTGATGGCGAGGGTGCTGACCTTTGATCTCTCGTGGCTCTCACCGCTGTTTATCTTCTTTGGCGTGATCTTCTTTCTGGGGCGCAAACAGACCCGTGCCGGACAGCTGGGGCGCGCGGCGATTGGGCTGGGGCTGATTCTGCTGGCGCTGCAGCTGATTGTTGCCGCCGCGGCCCCCATCACGCAGGCCTCGGGGGTAAAAGTTATTTTTTCCTCCCTGACCGGTGACATCATGATGGATGCGCTGATTGGGGCGGTCTTTGCCATCATCAGCTATTCAAGCCTCGCGGCGGTACTGATCGCAGCAACGTTAACCGCTACCGGTGTGATCTCCTTTAAGGTTGCTCTCTGTCTGGTGGTAGGGGCCAATCTTGGCAGCGGACTGGTCGCTATGCTAAATACCAGCGCCTCCAACGCCGCAGGTAAACGCGTGGCGCTTGGCAGCCTGCTGTTTAAATTTATCGGCAGTCTCGCAGTACTGCCGTTTATTGATTCGCTGGCATCCTGGCTGGATCGACTGCCGATGAACGACGAAGAGCTGGTGATTTTCTTCCACCTGTTCTACAACCTGATTCGTTGCCTGATCATGGTACCGTTTGCCGCCCCGATGGCGGCGCTGTGTCAGCGGCTGATTGCCGAAGAGCCGGAAACGGAGTCGCGGCTTAAGCCGCGCCATCTGGACAGCAGCGCGCTGGATACACCCACGCTGGCGCTGGCCAACGCCGCGCGTGAGACCCTGCGTATTGGCGACGTGGTGGAACAGATGGTGATGGGGCTGAGCCGCGTGGTGCACGGCGAGCCGCGCGCCGAGCGCGAAGTGCGTAAGCTGGACGACGATGTCGATGTGCTCTATACCGCCATCAAACTCTACCTGGCGCAGATGCCCAAGGAGGATCTGGCGCAGGAGGATTCCCGCCGCTGGGCGGAGATTATCGAAACGGCGATGAACCTCGAGATGGCGGGCGATATCATTGAGCGGATGGGGGGCGATGTGGCAGATAAATCGCTGGCGGCGCGGCGGGCATTTTCTGCCGAGGGGCTTCAGGAGCTGGATACGTTACTTGAACAGCTGCTCGGCAACCTGCGACTCAGCCTGTCGGTGTTTCTCTCGCGTGACATCACCAGTGCCCGACGACTGCGCCGCGCCAAACACCGCTTTCGCATCACCAACCGCCGTTATGCCCACGATCATGTCGAGCGCCTGCATCAGCACAACGTACAAAGCCTGGAAACCAGTTCTCTGCATCTCGGGCTGCTGGGCGATATGAAGCGCTTAAACTCGCTGTTTTGCGCCGTCGCCTACAGCGTGCTGGAGCAGCCCGACGATGACGACAGACGCGGCGGGGAATAATCCACACCGCCTCGCGCGGGGTCATTTATAGCTTAGGGTAAAGTTTACCGCAGCGTTGGCGGAGCCGGAAAGCGTCACCGGCTGGGTTTGTACGTAGCGCGCCTGAAAATCCAGCGTCATCTCTCCCGGCCGCACCGGCGCCGCCGGCGTAAAAACCCCCAGTGGGACAGGCGTGCTGCCGTTTTCGCGTAAAATTTGGATGCCAATTCCCTGCGCGGTGGCACCATTTTTTAGCCCCAGAACGCCCTGTTCAGGCCCAACGCTGGCGGAGCCCGCCGCGCCGTCAAACTTAATGTTAACCATGTTGCTTAAGGCGCTACCGATCGCGCACTGGGTCAGTGGAATGTGGAAGGCGCTTAACGGGGCGCCGGTCACGCCGGGGGGACGGATGGCATCCCTGGCAACATGGCCCATGTTGACCGTTTTACTGCCGGCGTCGGCGGGGACAGTACAGCTGTCGGCCTGAACGGAAAAGGTCATCGAACCGCGCAAAAAAGTATAGCCCCCGGCGCTGAGCTCCATGGTGGTCGTCACCTGATGCGGCCCCGGTTCGACATCCCCCGTTTTAATCAGGAAGACGCCAAAGCCGTAATACTGCGGGGGGAGTGATGCACTCATATTGGCGGCGTCAAACGTTGTCGGAAAAAAAACGCATCGTAGGCGCCCCCGCTCAGCTTAAATTTTACCAGTACGCCGATTCCGGGCACATTCGTGGAATGGACCTTGCCGTCGCTATTGTCGACGCCCGGGACGCGAATATCGGGCAGCAGCGCACCGTTAGTAATACGGCTGATGATTTGGGCGGATTTTCCGCACGTCAGTCCCTCGTAACTGCCAAAATTTACCGGATCGGTGCGCGTTTCGGTTTCAATTACGGTTCCCGGCGTCCAGCTGCGGCGAATATCTTGCGCGCCGAGCGTTCGGGATGCCTGAAGGGTCGCATCACTGTAAGTTTTTATCCCCAGCCACCCCTTGGTGTAATACTGACATTTCGTGGCGGTGGGAGCGGCTCCGGCAGCCGAAGTAAAAAACAATAGCAGGAGAAAAATGGGTTTTATATTGATCATCAGGGCTGTTCACTCACTTGGCCACGACACGCGGCGGTACTGTAATTCAAACCATCAGCGTGTGCAGCACCGTCTACCGTGATGTCAGCTGCGCAGCGCTGCGAAGCGCTTATTCCCCAGCTGGCGGTGATCCGCACGCGCTTTTCCGCTTCGGGCAAATTAATGAGCGCCTGTCCTGCCTGCCCGACTAACGTCAATTCGTTACCTTTTTCATCCGATATTGCGGCACCAAACGGAACATAGCTGCCATCCTGACGTTTGAGCTGGGCCAGCAAACGCTGATTTTTCGTCACCCGATAGCGCAGGGCCACAATCGCGCCTTGTCGTGGATAAACTTGCTGAACGCGTCCATCAATATCGACGCGGTTATCCACATTGCGCGTATCCAGCAGCACGCGGTTAGCGCGATAGGGGCGGAGATAAGGCACCAGCGCATAGCCGCGGCTGTTGGTTACCGCCGTGGGGGCATTTTGTAACCGTACGCCGGGCGTGTGATCGACTTCAACCAGTCCGACGGTGTCGCCCAGGCGCTGGCTGAACTCTACCCCGCCGGCGTGCATCAGTAGCGAACCACTGGCACTCATATTTCCGCTATGGTATTGCGGGCCGCGGGACACGCCGGCGTTAAGCTGCGCCCAGGACGTCAGCCAGCCTCCGGAGGCCGCATATTCCGTGCTCTTTTGCTGCTGCTGGTGCTGCAGGTTCAGGTTGTAGCTGAACTGACTGTGTTGGCCAGCGGAGCCGTTAAGGCCCACATTTTCACTGTAATCTCCGTCGCCATGACGACTCCCCGAAGCGGTAACGTTCATGCGGCCGAGCGGCACTGAAAGCGTCAGCGATAATTCAGTATCCTGTTCCTTCAGATTCTGGCTCTTATGAAATGTCCGGCTGAGGTACATGCCTACGTTCAGGATGCCCAGCATGGTTGTGAATCCAGACTGTATCTGTCGGCTCTTCCGGGCGCTGTGCCACCAGGTCTGTTGATAGACGTTCATATAGAAGGCGCTGCCTTCACCAAGATTCTGCGTCAGTGACACTTCCAGCCGGTTGCGTTCATTGTCCGCCGTGCCGCCCAGCAGATGGAGAGCGTGGCGCTCATTGACCGCTTCAGTAAAAGAGCGATAGCCCTCCGTGGAGTGGCGGTAGCTGGCGAAGCGTACGTTGGTTCCACTGTCAAACGCCTTCCCGTAGCGCAGACTGTAACTTTGACCGGCTTTATGCAGCTCACGATAGTGTGTCCGTGACCAGGCCGTTTCCAGCGCAACGGCGCCCCATTGGCCAAGATTCTTACCGAGGCTAATTTGCGCCTTCTGAAACATGTCGCTGATCGTCGCGCCGGCGGCCAGTGTGATGTCATGCCCCATCCCCCGCGCGCCCGACAGCTGGCCAAATACGGGTTGTACAAAATCACCGCCACCGGAATGGGATTGATATTTGCCCATCGCGATGTTGTAGCGCCATGTTCCCTGACGCAGCAGATTACCCAGCGTGGCAAATGGCTGAGTAAATTGACGAACCGAACCGTCGGCCTCGGTGATGGTCACTTCAAGATCGCCATTGCCGGATGCCGTATTCAGATCGCGAATTTCAAACGGCCCGGGTGGCACCCAGGTGGTGTAAAGAGAGTAGCCGTGCTGCTTAATTTCCACTTTCGCCTGCGAATTTGCCACGCCGCGAATCACCGGCGAATAGCCTTGCATCGAGTCGGGTAGCATTTGCACCACGGAACCAAATTGCACACCGCGAAAAGGCACGCTTTCCATCACGTCTCCGCCGGTAAATAGCTCTCCGGCCTGCGCGCTGCCGAGCGTGCCGGGCAAATCTTTTTCCACGTAAGTGTTATAAGTCTGCCAATGGCGCTGATCATTCCATGAGGCTGAGGAGCGTAAGTGGAAGCCATAAAAATTGAAGCCACCGTCAAGATAGGCGCTCTTATTCTCGCTACTGCGGCTGTTTTTGGCTGATACCCGGGCCGCAGCCAGCTGATAATTCACTAACAGGGCGTTAATGCCATCGTCCCACGCGGCGGGATCGATGTAGCCTCTGGCCGTGGTGTCCAGAAAACGCTGCGGGATCTGCAGCATCAGCTTGAGCTTTTGACTGTCAAAAGCGATCGTAGCCCCGGCAATGTGTTCAGTGAGCGACGCGCAGTGTGCGTCTGCGAAGGTGTCCAGCGCGGAGCGACTCAGGCCGGCCTCTTGCAGCAGCGACGTCGGCAGGCAAGGTACCAGCTTGCCTGCCTGCAGGCGAAAGTCCAGCATATACTGTCCCAGTTCGTCGCGGTTCACCCAGACGGAGACCAGGTACTGTCCGGGCGGCATCTCCCGCTTTTGCAGGACCGCATTCAGGTCCAGCCGATCGCTACTACCGGCCGGAGAGGGGTTCATAAAGTCCTGATCAAACTCCTCACTGCCGGCGGCCTGCGGTGGCATTCCCCACGCGATGCCAATCGCCAGGGTCAGTAACGAAGCGCGAAACTGAGGTGACTGTCTGTTCATCGTGTCATCCGTGCGCCGTCGCTCAGTCCAGTGTCACATCCGGTTTTGGTGAGATGCCACCGTAGTCATTGATAATCGAAAAGTGGACAGTGCCCTGGCGGGAAGCCGTTTTGCCAGACAGCGCATAATCGTGGTGGCTAAAGGGCTTCAGCATCACGGGATCGCTCACGTTAAAGGTATGACCGCCGCTGGAGAAGCGTATCTCAGAGAAGCTCAGGTTCCACGGCGAGGGGTTAGTGACCCGCAGGTGTGCCTGACCGCCCTGATCGACTCGCGCCCACTTGAGCGTTGCCGCGGCCTGGTCCGGCGAGCCGGCTAACCCGGTTGGGCGGTAAAAGAGTTTCAGCCGGGTACGAATCGCGACGGTCAGCTGATTGCTGGCGCCGGTTTTACTGACCGTGGGAATCTCCTGTGCATTAAAGTAATACACGCTCTCCCGATCGGTGGGCAGCGCCGGGCGAGGCAGCGGGATAATCTTAACGATTTGCTCCTCAGAAGGCGCGACGCGAAAAAGCGTTGGCGTAACGATAAACGGAATTTCTTCATCGCTGCGTTCGCTCTCGCCGTTGATCCAGACCTGTACGGCATAATTATCTTTAGAGACGTTGCTCAGAGTGGCGGTGGCGCTGTTATCATTCTGATTAAATATGATCCGGGTCTTATTGACCATAATACCAGCGCGGGCAGCGGAGAGAGAGATCGTTGATAAAAGCGCAATGAGCAGCATTTTTTTGATAAAAGTGCGCAGGGACATAGCGTATCCAAATAAGTTTTTTGTCGAGGAAATACAATCCATCCTGGTCTGCATTTTTTCCGGCGCAGTGCTGCGCCGGTCATAAGCTTTATGAGGGATAACGTATTATTTATAGCTGATGATAAAGCCGACTTTGCCATCAGCCGAGCCCGCTTGCGCCTGGCCTAAAGCAACATATTGCGCCTGAAAGCTGAGTGGTTTTTCCAGACTGTACTCAGGGGAATCTTTGCCCATCAGCAATTCAGCGTTGTTACTGTCCAGCAGGCGAATGGCCACGTTCTTCGCTTCTTTGCCGCCGTCGGCTTTTAACTTAATATATTGCTGATTATCACCCGCCGTGCCGCTCATGGACGTAAAGCGAACGGAACCGGTCTTCCCCGTCAGATCACAGTTGCCGGCACCGCCCGAGGCGCTGTCGGTTACGGAAATCGTAAAGGTTGCCCCTCCCGCCGTATCATTTGCATTTTGCAGGCTGCTGGTTTGCACCGAGCCCATTTGAACGGTCTTATTATTGCCATTACCGTCCGTCACGGAAGCTGAACAGGTGCTGTCTTCGACGCTCCCCTCAAAGTTGATGGTGCCATCGATGGCCTGCGCGAAGATCGGCGTAAAGCTGATAACCGTGGTCAGGAAAAGGGCGATAAGCGATTTTTTCATTTTCTCTTCCTTCTATTTTCTATCAATAAAAATTAATAGGCTGAGCGGTTTTTGCCCAGCTTTAATCGTCGTCATTGCGAACTGACAGTATTTTTTAATGAACTATAAGCGACGTATTCTAATTAACAGGTAGAGAAAATAAACACAGAAACATTCATTAATATTACTTTCGATATTTTATATCGCAAGTATTTGTTTTGTTAATCTAAACGATTTATTTAGACTAGTTAATCGACAGTTAACGGGCATGGCATGAAGAATATTAAGTTATGTGATGTGTTTGTCGGAGGCGTTCAGCGTGGAGTGCGGCGCCGAGCGGCCCGGCAACGCGTCCGGGCCGCTCGGCGGAGGCAGAGAGGTTAATCTTTATGCGTAGGGCGGCCGGACCACCAGCCCGCCAGCAGCGAGCCGGACAGGTTATGCCAGACGGAGAACAGGGCGCCGGGCAGGGCCGCCAGCGGAGAGAAGTAGAGTTTGCCGAGCGTAGCGGCCAGACCGGAGTTTTGCATCCCGACCTCCAGCGCCAGCGTGCGGCAGGTGGATTCGTCAAAGCCAAACAGCTTACCGCCCCAGTAGCCGCCGAGCAGACCGATAGTGTTATGCAGGATCACCGCGGCAATCACCACCAGCCCCACGGAGCCAATAAAACCCTGGCTGCCGGCAACCACGGCGCTGATGATAAGCAGAATACAGATCATGGAAAAGGCGGGGAGATAGGGTTCTATCCGCTTTACCAGTGGGTTCAGGGTGTGGTGCACCATCAGCCCGAGGGTGATTGGAATCAGCACGATTTTCACAATGCTCAACAACATGCCCACCACGTCAACCGTGATATGGGTATCGACATATAAGCGCGTCAGCAGTGGAGTCGCCACCACCCCAACCAGCGCTGACACTGAGGAGATGGTCACCGACAGCGCCACGTCACCCTTTGCCAGATAGATCATCACGTTGGAGGCGGTGCCGCTGGCCACGCTGCCGACCAGAATCATACCGGCGGCGAGGTCCGGCGGCATGTGAAACAGTTTTGCCAGCCCCCATGCCGCCAGCGGCATCACCAGATAGTGTAAAAAAGTGCCGGCAATCACCGGCGCCGGACGCAGCAACACCCGTTTAAAATCATCTATATGCAGCGTCACGCCCATGCCAAACATGATCAGCATCAGCAGGGTACTGATCCAGGGGCCGACGGCCAGAAAGGGGGTGGGTGCAGTGAAAGCGGCGAAGGAGAGCAGCAGCGCCCACAGTGGGAAAAGCCGGGTAAAAATGGCAAGCATGTCCAGTAGTCCTTAAGCAGTCGAAGAGAAACAGACGTCTTTTCTGGCCGGAACCGGGCGCAGACGTCCGCCCGATCATAGCATCAACGCGTAAGAGGCTGGGCGAGGTAAGCACGGGAAAAATCAGCAGAAAACCCCACCTGAGTGGGGTTTTGCCAGTCGAATCGCAGGTGTGTTATTCGAACAGATTGCGGTGCAGCGTTTGTACCACCTGCTCGGCATCCTGTCCGGGTACCAGGAAGCAGAGGTTATAGCTGCTGGCGCCGTAGCAGATCATCCGCAGGTTAAAAGGCTCCAGCACGCCAAATACCTCTTTACCCACGCCGCAGGCCTGCGACAGGTTATTGCCGATCAGGGCCACCAGCGCCAGATTTTCTTCCACTTCTACCCGGCACAGCGAAGAGAGTTCGGTCAGCAGCGCCTGGGTCAGCAGGGTATCCCCGGTAGAGGTCGAGCCGGTGGTATCCAGCGTCAGCGCCACGCTCACCTCCGATGTGGTGATCAAGTCAACCGACATATTGTGACGGGCGAGGATATTAAACACTTCCGCAAGGAAGCCGCGCGCATGGAGCATGTTCAGGCTGTGTAGCGTCAGCAGCGTCTGGCGGCGCCGCAGTGCCAGCGCACGAAACAGCGGCGGATTCTGCGTTTCATTGCACACGCGGGTGCCGCCGGCGGCCGGATCTTTGCTGGAGCCGACGAACACCGGAATGTCACTGCGCACCGCCGGCAGCAGGGTCGCCGGATGCAGTACTTTGGCGCCAAAGGTCGCCATTTCGGCCGCTTCTTCAAAGGTAATTTCATCTATACGCTTGGCCGTTGGCACCACGCGCGGATCAGTAGTGTAAATACCGGGCACATCCGTCCAGATATCGACGCGGCCGGCGTGCAGCGCTTCGCCCAGCAGGGCGGCGGTGTAGTCGCTGCCGCCGCGGCCCAGGGTCGTGGTACGGCCTTTGGCCTCGCTGCCGATAAAGCCCTGCGTCACCACCAGTGCCTCGCGCAGACGCGGCTGCAGCTGGTTTTTGGCCAGTTCCGCCAGTGCGGCGACATCTGGTTCGGCGCGGCCAAAGCGATCGTTAGTGTGCATCACTTTGCGCACGTCGAACCATTCGGCATTGATCCCGCGCTGGCGCAGGATTTCGACGAACAGCAGGGTAGACATCAGTTCGCCATGGCTGACCAGCTCGTCGGTGAGTGCCGTAGAATTGGCCAGCGCGGCCGCCTCAGACAGCACGGTAATGTTGTCCAGTATCCGATCAATCTCTTCACGGATCACCGCGGGCTGCGATAGCTTATCAATGATGGCGTACTGAATTCGGCGGATTTCGTCGAGCAGGCGCGCGCGCGGTTCCTGCTCCTGCCCCTCCGCCAGGCTCACCAGCAGGTTGGTCACGCCGGCGGAGGCAGACAGCACCACCAGGCGGGTATTGTCGTCGGCCAGCACCACGTCGGCGCTGCGGTTCATCGCTGCGAAATCAGCGACGCTGGTGCCGCCGAACTTGGCGACGATTAATGCAGATTGGGACATACTATTTACAACCTCGTGTCAGCTTCTCCCGGGGCGTAAGGCGGCCGCTCGGGAAGCGAATATTCTGTCAGCATTGGCACAAGGGAAGAGCAGAGACGGGGGAGCGTAGAGCGGTATTCGCTACGGGTCACCCAGAAGCGCCCCACCTTGCGGTACGTTCGCCGGGCGAACGTATCGGGTGACAACCCAGAGGATTCAGCCCCTGCGGTCGATGATCCCCGCTACCGCGGCGGGAATCACCTCGGCGTCGATCCCCCTGATGTGTTTTCACCGGATACGGTTCCTCCAACACACTGCCTGGTCGACGCGCCTCTTCTGGCTTGCGCACGCATGCGCAAGTAGTGCATTACATTTAACGGGTTATCAGGGGTGTGTCAATGGCAGATGGATGAACGTCTTTCACATTGTCCACGCTTTCCCCCGCGCCGGCAGGCGGCGGTACCAGCGCAATCAGCGTGCAGGGCGGTTGCGGTGGGGACTCCGCGCTCACCGGCAGCAGGCCTTCTTCTTCGCGCAGGCTAAACAGCGGGATAGCCGCAGGGTTTTTCTCCAGATAGTCCAGCCAGCCAAAATTCTCATTCAGCCGGGTGCTCTTAACGGTGGCGCCGCGGGCAATCAGTCCGCTCAGGCGCGCCCAGTTTTGCTCGGGGCCGAACAGCACCTCGTGGCGGCGAAAGCGCGGGCTTTCGGCATCGCCTCGGCCGCGCAGCACCGAACCGGAGCGGATTGCGCGTACCTTATCCTCGCCGAACAGATGGCTGAAGTGATACACCGCCAGCGCGTTTTGGTGACGGTTAGGCGACAGCGCCAGCACCTGTGCGGTGTCGCTCAGGTCGAGATAGTTCTCGGCGTGCTCTGACCACGCGTGGCCATAGTAGGCTGCGAGCCCCTCCATGCGCGCCTGGCGGTAATACTCCCAGCTGCTGTCGGTAAGCTGCACCGGCAGGCCCTGCTTGTGTAGCGCCTGAGCCAGAGCCCGCGCCACGCTGTTAGCACCGATAATCAGGACGCCGCGCGGCTCGCGACGCTGCACGCGCAGCCAGCGCGCCAGCGGGCGGCTGGTGAGACTCTGCAGCACCACCGTACCAATAATCACCGCGAAGACTACCGTCACCAGCCGGCCGGCGCCCTGGTAGCCATTCTGCTCAAGCGTCAGGGCAAACAGCGAGCTGACGGCAGCGGCCACGATACCGCGCGGGGCGATCCAGCTGAGTAGCAATTTATCCCGCCAGTGCAGGCTACCGCCGAGGGTAGAGGCCAGCACGCACAGCGGCCGGGCGATAAACTGTACCACCAGCAGCAGCGCCAGTAGTGGCCAGCCGAGTGCCAGTAGCGCGTGCAGATCCAGGCGGGCGGCCAGAATAATAAACAGCCCGGAGATCAGCAGCGCTGATAGCTCTTCTTTAAAGGCGATGATATCGCTGAGGTCGATATCGCGCATGTTGGCCAGCCAGATACCCATTACCGTGACCGTCAGCAGGCCGGACTCGTGCGCCAACGCATTGGACATGCCAAAGGCGGTCAGCACGATGGCCAACACGGCGAAGTTTTGCAGGTAGCCCGGTATCAGCACTCGGCGCAATATCTGCCCGGTCAGCCAGCCAAACAGCACACCGGCCAGCAGCCCCACGCCGAGGGTCAGACCAAAGGTCCAGAACAGGTGGGTCAATGACTCGGCTTTCTGATGTAGCACAATAAATTCAAACACCAGCAGGGTGAAAATGGCGCCGACGGGATCGATAACGATCCCTTCCCAGCGCAAAATCTGGTTAATGGCGGCGTTTGGACGCACGACCCGCATCAGCGGCGCGATCACCGTCGGGCCGGTGACCACGGTGACGGCACCCACCAGTGCCGCAAGCTCAGGAGGGAAATTCAGCAGCCACCAGCAGGCGCCGCTGATCACCAGGAAAGTTACCAGCATGCCGACGGTGACCAGATTTCGCACCACGCCGCCCAGGCCGCGCACCTCATCGATGCGCAGGGTCAGGGCACCTTCAAACAGGATGATCGCAACCGACAGGGAAACCAGCGGAAACAGCAGATCACCAAAAAGCGCATCGGGCTGCAAAACGTGGCTTACTGGCCCGAGTAGAATGCCAAAAATCAGTAGCGGTAAAATGGCCGGTAAGCGTAACAACCACGCCAGCCACTGCGCCGCCAGCGAACTGAAGCCGATGACCACCAATAACAGGGGGGCGGATAACGTCATAAAACTTTTCCTTTCTTCGAGGGGAATGGCGCATACTGAAACGTGATGCGGACCTCATGTCCGCAACAACATCTTCAGGGTCAGGACACATAACAGCGTGGCAGGGCCACGCTTACTTAGCATAAAAGCTTTGTGCTAAAGCGGCAAAGCGAACACCCGGTCCGACCCGATCGACGGTTCCTGTAAAAACTAAAAGAGTGTTGTTATGAAGAATATTAATCCGACACAAACCGCCGCCTGGCAGGCTCTGCAGACCCATTATGAACAGATGAAAGACGTGACGATTGCCGATCTGTTTGCCGAAGATAGCGATCGTTTTTCCCGTTTTTCTGCCACATTTGATGATCAGATGCTGGTGGATTTCTCTAAAAACCGCCTTAACCAGCAGACGCTGGACGCGCTGCAGGCGCTGGCGCGGGAAACCGACCTCAGCGGTGCCATTCGCGCCATGTTCAGCGGTGAAAAGATCAACCGTACAGAAGACCGCGCCGTGCTGCACGTTGCGCTGCGCAATCGTAGCAACAGCCCGATTGTGGTCGACGGTAAAGACGTGATGCCGGAAGTCAACCGCGTGCTGGCGAAGATGAAAGCCTTCTCCGGGCGGATCATTAGCGGTGAGTGGAAAGGGTACACCGGTAAAGCGATTACCGACGTGGTGAACATCGGTATCGGCGGCTCCGATCTGGGACCCTACATGGTGACCGAAGCGCTGCGTCCGTATAAAAACCACCTCACTATGCACTATGTGTCCAACGTCGACGGTACCCACATCGCGGAAACCCTGAAGCAGGTCAATCCGGAGACCACGCTGTTTTTGGTGGCGTCGAAAACGTTCACTACGCAGGAAACCATGACGAACGCCCACAGCGCGCGCGACTGGTTCCTGCACAGCGCGGGTGATGTGGCCCACGTGGCGAAGCATTTTGCCGCACTCTCTACCAACGCGAAAGCGGTCGGTGAGTTCGGCATCGATACCGACAATATGTTTGAGTTCTGGGACTGGGTTGGCGGGCGCTACTCACTGTGGTCGGCAATCGGGCTGTCCATCATCCTCTCCGTGGGGTTCGAACATTTTGAACAGCTGCTTTCCGGCGCTCACGCGATGGACAAGCACTTCGCCAATACCGCGCCGGAGGAGAATCTGCCGGTGCTGCTGGCGCTGATCGGTATCTGGTACAACAATTTCTTCGGTGCGGAAACCGAAGCGATTCTGCCTTACGACCAGTACATGCACCGTTTTCCCGCTTACTTCCAGCAGGGCAACATGGAATCAAACGGCAAGTACGTTGACCGTAACGGCCAGCCGGTGGACTATCAGACCGGCCCGATCATCTGGGGGGAGCCGGGCACCAACGGTCAGCACGCTTTCTATCAGCTGATTCACCAGGGCACCAAGCTGATTCCCTGCGACTTTATCGCGCCGGCGAAAAGCCACAATCCGCTGGCGGACCACCACAGTAAGCTGCTGTCTAACTTCTTTGCCCAGACTGAAGCGTTGGCGTTTGGCAAATCGCGAGAGGTGGTTGAGAAAGAGTTTGCTGATGCCGGCAAGGATGCGGCGTCCGTCGCGCATATCGTGCCGTTCAAGGTGTTTGAGGGCAACCGTCCGACCAACTCGATCCTGCTGCGTGAGATAACCCCGTACAGCCTGGGCGCGCTGATCGCGCTGTATGAGCATAAAATCTTCACTCAGGGCGCTATCCTGAACATCTTCACCTTCGACCAGTGGGGCGTGGAGCTGGGCAAACAGCTGGCCAGCCGGATCCTGCCGGAGCTGGAGGACGCGGGTGAGATTGGCAGCCACGATAGCTCAACCAATGGCCTGATTAACCGCTATAAAGCCTGGCGCTAAGTCACCGGGATAAAAAAGGGGAAGCCTCGGCTTCCCCTTTTTTTGGCGCATCAGGCTTAAATCAGCTTCAGCGCTATCCAGTACAGGCTACCGGACAACACGATAGAAATTGGCAGGGTGAACACCCAGGCCAGCAGGATATTCTTGATGGTACGCCCCTGCACGCCACCGCCGTCCACCAGCATGGTACCGGCAACCGACGAGGAGAGGATGTGGGTGGTGGAAACCGGCATCCCGGTATAGCTCGCCACGCCAATCGACACTGCGGCCGTCACCTGCGCGGACATCCCCTGAGCATAGGTCATGCCATTACGGCCGATCTTCTCACCGATGGTCACTGCCACCCGGCGCCAGCCCACCATGGTACCCAGCGACAAGGCCAGCGCGACGGCAATGATTATCCAGACCGGCGCGTACTCAATGGTATTCAACAGATCGCCTTTCAGCTTGCTGAGGAAACGCTTATCTTCGGCGCTGGTATCCGGTAACTTCGCCACTTTATCTGCGGTATCCGAGATGCACATCATCAGGCGACGCAGCTGGTTACGCTGCTCTACGCCCAGCGCATCATAGCTCTGCAGATCCCCCAGCAGTTGCTGCGCGTGGTTAATGGCCGGCATCACGCGATCGCTATTGCAGTGAAACTCCGTCTCCGGCGTGGAGACCAGGTTTTCCTGCGGTGCCGGAATGGCCGGCGGCGCCATCTTCACGATGTGCGTCAGCTTATCGCTATTTTGCTGATAATACTGCTCAAGGTGGTTCACCGCGTCCCGGGTACGGGTAATGTCATACCCGGAGGCATTCATGTTCACCACAAAACCGGCCGGGGCCACGCCAATTAGCACCAGCATAATCAGGCCGATGCCCTTCTGGCCGTCGTTGGCGCCGTGTGAATAGCTCACGCCAATCGCGGAGATAATCAGCGCGATCCGCGTCCAGAATGGCGGCTTTTTCTTGCCATCAATCTTTTCGCGATCGGCCGGCGTCATATGGATGCGTGCCCGCTTCTTGGTGCCGCTCCAGTAGCGACGCAGCAGAAACACCAGGCCACCGGCGACAATCAGGCCGATGATGGGTGACACAATCAGCGAGGTAAAGACGCCAATCACCTTCGGCAGGTTCAGCGCCTCGACGACCGAGGTGCCGGTCACCAGCGCATTGGTCAGGCCAACGCCAATAATGGCGCCAATCAGCGTGTGGGAACTGGAGGCCGGTAAACCAAAGTACCAGGTACCGAGGTTCCAGATGATGGCGGCCAGCAGCATGGAAAATACCATTGCCAGGCCGTGGGTAGACCCCACATTTAACAGCAGGTCGGTGGGCAGCAGGTGGACGATGGCATACGCCACGCTGAGTCCGCCCAACAGCACGCCAAAGAAGTTAAACACCCCGGCCATGACCACAGCGAGCTGTGAGCGCATTGCGCGGGTGTAGATAACCGTAGCCACGGCATTCGCCGTGTCGTGAAACCCGTTGATCGCTTCATAAAAGAGGACGAACAGCAGGGCGATGACCAAGAACAGGCCGGTGTGAAAATCAAGACCAGCAAACAGATGCAGCATAACGTTACGCCATTTTTGAGGACATGAACGCGGCGCATTATCTGCGACAAATCACGCTGCGGCAAAGCGAAATCTGGCTTTTTTTAGCAGAAGTTGGCGGATTAGTACATTTAATGGCCGAAATTATGCGAAAAATGAGCGAGTTACGGCCGCCGCTTTCGATGACGCTTTGGTTACGCTGGTATCCCCCTGGCGGACTCACTACAATCAGCCTCTTTTGCTGGCTGCAGGGTGGTGCGGTGGAAAGGTTTGACGTCATTATCATTGGGGCCGGCGCCGCCGGCATGTTTTGCGCTGCGCAGGCCGGCCAGGCCGGGCGCCGCGTGCTGCTGCTCGACAACGGTAAAAAACCGGGACGTAAAATCCTGATGTCCGGCGGTGGCCGCTGTAATTTTACCAATCTGTATACCGATCCGGCGGCCTATCTGTCGCACAATCCCCACTTCTGTAAGTCCGCGCTGGCCCGCTACACCCAGTGGGACTTTATCGATCTGGTCAACCGCCACGGTATTGCCTGGCACGAAAAAACACTGGGTCAGCTGTTTTGTGATGACTCCGCCCAGCAGATTGTCGATCTGCTGGTGAACGAGTGCCAGCGGGGCGGCGTGCAGCTGCGTCTGCGCAGCGAAGTGCTCAGCGTCAGCCGCGATGCGCGTGGTTTTCAGCTGCAGCTGAACGGTACCACGGTGGCGGCGGATAAGCTGGTGATTGCGACCGGCGGCCTGTCGATGCCCGGGCTGGGAGCTTCCCCCTTTGGCTATAAAGTGGCGGAGCAGTTTGGCCTGCGGGTCTATCCGACGCGCGCCGGCCTGGTGCCGTTTACGCTGCACAAGCCGCTGTTGGCGCAGCTGCACACGCTGTCCGGCGTCGCGCTGGATACCGCCATCACCGCCCAGGATGGGACGCGCTTTAAGGAGGCTATGCTATTCACGCACCGCGGGCTCTCCGGTCCGGCGGTGCTGCAGATCTCCAGTTTCTGGCAGCCGGGGGAATACGTCACCGTCGATCTCTCACCGGATCGGGATCTGGCGGAGCTGCTTGATAATGTTCGCGACGCACATCCGAATCAAAGCCTGAAAACCACACTGGCCAAAGTGCTACCGCGGCGACTGGTCGATATACTTCAGGCGCTGGGGCAAATCCCCGACCTCACGCTAAAGCAACTCAACGCCAGGCAGCAGGCGGCGCTGGTGGCCGGGCTGCACGCCTGGCAGGTCCAGCCCAATGGCACAGAGGGCTATCGTACCGCCGAGGTGACGCTGGGCGGCGTCGATACCGATCAGCTCTCCTCGAAAACCCTCGCGGTCCGCGATGTCCCCGGCCTCTACTTTATTGGCGAGGTGGTCGACGTTACCGGCTGGCTGGGCGGCTATAACTTCCAGTGGGCGTGGAGCTCAGCGTGGGCCTGTGCGCAGGATCTGTAATCTGGCTGCGCCGCCCGTCGCTGCGCAGGCGGCCAAAGGGCCCGGCAGGCGGAAGGGGGGCTTTTCCCTGTATCGGGCGTCATGCATTCAGGGCGCGCATTCAGCACCACGGCGGGTGGAAAAAACCGGAATACAGTTATAGTAAATATCTTAAAAAAAGATCAATCAGATAAAAAAAACTGCCCGTTTTTTATCTGACCGGCAGTTTTTTACGCTGATTTCGCGGCTTATGTAAAAAAAAAGATAAGATACTATTAATGCTTTCGAGGTTCTTAAGTATGCTTTTTGGGTGTCTTCAGGAAACGAATGTGGGTGTAATGTCTGATAAAGGTGCTAAAAAACGGTCTGTGCTCACATGATTTTTTTGATCCACAGGCGAGTTCTGTTACCAGCCTTATGAATTATAAATAAAAAATATTTTCTACTAATAAAGCGGTAGTGACGGTAAAAACAGTAAAGTATAAAAATCATAATTAAGGGTGTTGCCATAAGAATTTCCATAAAGCATCAATCCTTTTTTTACTGGGGGTGAACAACTAAAAACATAAAAAGAAAGTGTTTTCAAGATGCACGATTTGGCCGCCGGGAGCGCGGATTGATTGATGAAATCCACCTGCGTATATTTACTGTATTTATGGAGGTGGCGTAATGGAACTACGTACCAGATCAGCAATTGGAAAAGAAGTCATTTTTGTTACCGACGACAGTTTCTTTTCTACGGGAGTATTAGAGAGTCAGGTGGGTGTTGGCAACATATCTGCCATCCGATGGCATGACTTTTTGCATTGCCAGGCGGATAAAAACAATGTTCATTACGTTCTGGATATCTTTTATCACGGTCGATTAAGTCTGGAAATGTACATGCATTTTAAAATGCTGCACACTAAGCGTAGCGCATCTCGATTTTTTATTCTCTACACAGATAAACAACAGGAAGCGATACTGGATATCATTGGCGTCGATATGGAACGCATCGACCGCCGGCTAAGTCTGCGGGCCATGCTGGATATCAGTTGCAAAAAGTCCAGGCATCAATACCGCATCTCCTGCGGATGTTTCGGACGACGGGTTAATTTTACCCGTCGGGAGCTGCAGGTGGTCGTACACATCATTCAGGGGAACTCAGAGAATAAGATTGCCGAGCTGCTGGGAATAAAACCGAAGACGGTGCTGGTCTATAAAAATAAAATTTTCAATAAAATCGGCTGCCGAAGCCTGTGCCAGTTCTATTTTATTGTGCATCCGGTAAAAGACATTCTCATTCACGTGAGCCAGTTGTCCCTGTGCTGAAGGCGCGCGGCGTGGGGGGTACTCCGCAGGGTCAGCCTTGCCCTGCTGCCCCTGGTGCCTAACCTCACGCTGCCGGATGATGGGGAGGTGCCGCTCGCGAGCCGCTGGCCTCCTCCCGGATGAAACGTTTGTCTTCTGGATTTACCCTGGTGAAAACCGGCTTTGCCCGCCAGCGGGTTGCGAAACATCCTGGCAGGACGCAATGTGAGTTCGGAAGGCTATTTGACTTAACACGTATGGTTTAAAAGATTTCGCCCTCTCTCGCCAGGCGAGTTAATCCATACTCTCTATACTGGCCCTGTGCTCTCCAGGGTAATTAACGCCTTTTATAATTATAAAATGCTGGCAAGTCATACCGTGACTGCGTGGTTAAATCGTATCAATCGTCCCCTCAAGTTTACTCCTTGGGCATTGGCGTCCCTGCTGTTTATCGTTCCCACGGCGCGGGTGGTGATCGCGAATAAACAGGCGATTGCCATTAAGGAGACCGAGCTGGCTGGCGTGCCGGATGAGCGAGCGGTGATGCGCCCGCTGGCGTAGCTGCAGCGCCGCGAGCGTCGTGCACCGCAGGCGGAGATCGGCGAGGTGCTCAGCGCGGATCGGTTCCCGCTTTCCCCCTCTTCCGGCAGCAGGCAGTACTGCCCGCATAACAGCACATGGCAAAACCTGAGCCGCGCGATTGCCGCCGGCCAGTATGATGCCAGCGGCAGTATGAAAGTGCATGAGCAGCTGATTGGCCAGCTGCTGACGGCGAATCAGGATATTTTTGATGCCTGGGGGCTGCCGCTCGACAGCGATCTGAGCAGCTGTGCCCTGTTGTCCAGCGGCTGGATTGCGCTGCCGGAGCTGACCGGGAGTCTGGGTAAGTGGCGTGCGTGGGGATCCATGATGCTGGCGCGCGATGAGCCATCCAGCAGCGAGGACAGCAACCAAATCGGTTTCTATCTCGATGCGGTGCGTCAGCAGCGTCAGCGACTTGACGCCGATCTGACCCGGGCCTTTGGTGCGGATCCGGCGCTGAAGGGCGTGCTGCGCGGGGTGCTTACTGAGACGCCGGCCGCCATCGCTGCCCTGACCGAGCGCACCGAGACGATGTTTGCCGGCGCGGCCACCCGCGCGACGCCGACGCAGCACATCGCGGCCTGGAGTGCGGTGATTGACCAGGGATTTGTATTGAGAGAGGCCGTGAGCCGCGCGCTGGCGTCGGTGCGGACTATGACGAAAACCAGATCATCACCGATGCCCGTGAGCCGCGCGCTGGCGTCGGTGCAGCAGCAGCAAATAGCGGAAAAAAGGCTGTCGCTCTGGTTACTGCCTGGCACGTTGCTGATCATCTGCCTGCTGATTCTCGCCTGCGGGGGGCGGTGGTGCTCAGCGTCACGCGCTCACTGCGTCAGACCGTGTCCTTCGCCGGGGAGGTCGCCGCGGATAATCTGTCGCTGTCGGTACGCGGCAATAACGAGACCATGCAGCTGCTGCAGGCGCTGAATACCATGAGCCAGCAGCTGTCGCGGCTGGTGCTGACGGTGAAACAGCATGCGCAGCAGATTCGCCAGTCATCGGAGGAGATTGCGCAGGGGCATGCGCACCTGTCGGCGCGCACTGAGGAGCAGGCTTCTTCGCGGGTCGGGACGGCTGCCAGCATGGATCAGCTTGCGGCAATTGTGCAGCACAATGTCGCAGGAACTGCCGAAGTTTCACGGCTCGCGACGTCGGCTTCCGATATCGCGCTGCGCAGCGGTGAGGCGATGAATGATGTCTTGCAAAGCATGCGTGACATCAGCCACGGCGCCGGCCAGATTCGCGACATGACTGCCGTGATTGACGGCATTGCTTTTCAGACCAACATTCTGGCCCTGAACGCCGCGGTGGAAGGCGCCCGCGCCGGTGAGGCCGGCAAGGGGGTTGCGGTGATTGCCACCGAGGTTCGGGTGCTGGCGCTGCGCTCGGCGCTGTCGGCCAAAGAGATCAGGACCCTGATCGATACCGCGGTCGCCAGGGGATCCGCATGACGGATGAGGCGGGTGACAGGAGGCGCCCGTCGGTGGCAGCGATTCAGCAGACCTCGCTGATGATGAGTGACATTCTGACCGCCTCAAATGCGCAGAGCCAGGGGATTCACCTGGTGAATAGTGCGGTAAATCAGATGGACAACGTTACCCAGCAAAACGCCATTCTGGTTGAGCAATCGGCCGCGGCGGCGACCTCGCTGGCCAATCAGGCCCGCGCGCTGGAAAATACCGTTGCGCTATTTCGCCTGACGGCCTGAGCCCGCGGCAGGCGGCGCGCCGGCATCAGCGTACCGGCCGGGTGCGCCGGATCGGGCGCACCGCCGCGGGTGGGGGGGCATCAGCAATCCGTGCATCACCGTTTGGCAGCCCCGTATGCAGCCACTTCCGCAGCGCGCCGGCAGGTAGCGCGGGCGAATAATAGAAGCCCTGCGCCTGATCGCAGCCATAAGACTGGAGCAGCGTCTGGGTGACCGCATCCTCTACGCCTTCCGCCAGCACCTGATAATTCAGCGCCTTCAGCATGTTGATGATACTGTGGGCAATAATGCGTGAGGCTTCGTCGGAGGCGAGCTCGCTGATCAATGATTTATCCAGCTTGATCACGTCCAGTGGCATATGGCGGAGGTAGCTGATATTGCTGTAGCCGGTGCCAAAATCATCCAGCGACAGGCAGAATCCCTTTTGACTGAGTTTTTTCAGCCCGTCGAGCGCCGCCGGGCTTTCCAGAATGCTTTGTGTTTCCATGCACTCAATCCCCAGCAGCGCGCGCGGCAGTCCGGCACTGTGCATCAGCAGATCAACGCGCGAAGCAAATCCCTCGCGAGAAAAATCACATTCGCTGACATTAATCGAGACCGGCAGCATCTGTCCGTCATCGCGCCACGCGCAGAGTTGAACCACCGTCTGTTGCAGTACCCAGTCGGTCAGCGCCGACATCAGGTTAGTTTGCTCGGCCAGCGGAACAAATATGCCCGGCGGCAGCTCACCGCGCAGGGGGTGGCGCCAGCGCAGCAGCGCCTCCAGGCCGATAGTCTCCCCGCTGTGCAGACAAACTTTCGGCTGATAAACCAGGTAGAGACCGTGGTTATGGCGCAGCGCTTCAGCCAGGTCATTCATCAGCATCAGATCGCTGGTCCGGCGGCGGTCCGTCGCGGCATCAAAATGCACCGCCAGCAGATCGCGATCGGTGGCTTCATGCAGCGCACTGATCGCCCGGCGCAGCCCCTCCTGCGGTGACAGCTCGCCCGCCGTATACCGGGTTTCTCCCACCCGCGGCGTCAGCGCAACGGCAATGCCGTCGCCCAGATCGGCGTTGATCCCCTGCAGCGCGGCGGCAATCGCCGTGATGCTCACCGGCGCCTCCGGCGGAGCAAGGATCGCGAAGCGACCGGTGGCGACGGTATACAGCTTGATCCTGGTTGCGTGACTGAGCCGCTGCGGCAGCAGCGTGGCCATGTGCTTGAGCAGGCGCTCCATTGGGAGCATGCCCCACGCGCGGGCCAAATCATAAATGCGTGCAATGTCCATGCACTCCATCACCACCAGTTGATGAACGCGTCCCGCCGCTTCGTCCTCCAGCGATTGCAGGTCGCGCATCAGTCGCTGGCGATTAGGCAGCCCGGTGATGACATCGAGGAAACTGGCGGCGTGCCAGGCGTCGAGAAACGCCGTCACCAGTTCGGCCAGCAGGGTGAGCGTCGCCAGCTGCGTGCTGGAGAACGCGTGCGGGTGAGTGTCGGTGACGCACAGGGTGCCAAGAATGTGGTTATGGCGATTTTTCAGCGGGATGCCGGCGTAAAAACGGATCCCCGGTGTGCCGACAGCCAACGGGTGCTGCGCAAATCGCGGATCGTCAAACGTGTCCGGGATGACCATCGGCGCATCGTCGTCTACCACATAGCGACAAAAAGAGAGGTCGCGCGAGGAGTTGGTGAGGGGAAATGCGTGGGCGACGGGGATCGTCTGGCGCTCCTGATCCAGCACCGATATAAAACTGCCCGGAATGGCCAGCGCCTGGCTGGCCAGCTCGACAAAGCGCTTAAGTACCCTGTCGCGACTCTCATCCGGCGTTCGCAACAACTGCGCGGCCTGGGCCGCGTCATCATCGCTGTTCAGCGTAATCAACATGGTCTCCTCCGCTCCGGGGATCTGCGGAGGGACAGTCAGGAAAAGGGGCGACGGAACAGTACAGATGCGATTTCGCCAATGGCGCGCCAAAAAAACGCCTTATTTGATGATAGGCGGGGGGCGCGAGCTTGTCATGTCTATTTGCTAAAGATTATTCCGTAGCGATGCGTTGGTAATATATCGGACAGGGGATAAAAAGGGCCTTAACCGACGCGCGGTTCGCTAGCGTGCTCACCATTAGCCCGGTAGTTATTTTATGTCTTTGTTTATCGCGTAACTGGAGAATAGTTGGCTTAATTAACGGTCATCATTTAGCAAAATAATCGAATGTGTCAGCGTGACAAATATTGACAGCTTTGCTCACGGGTGAGCGCACAGCTTTAATGTTTACTGACGTCGGCTGACCCAATCCGCGGCACACTGCGGTCCTGGGTTAAAAGGAGACGGTTATGCGAAAAACACGCGGCTGCGCCTGGCTGTTATTACTGATTTCACTGGCGGCCTGCAGCGTCCCCCCGGCGGCATCCGTGCTGCCCCATGGCGGCACGCATCAGCTGTCCACCCACGGTGGCGTAACGGACAGCGCCGAGCTTCCGGATGAACACATTGATGCACCGCGATCGCGTCCCGCCTGTTACGCCGGAGATCGCCCGATGCGCGTCTGATCACTGCTGGCCGACCAGCAGCTGGCGTAGCGCTGTCAGATTGACCGAGCGCGCCTCTTTTCGCCATACCAGCCAGGTGGGTACATTGCGCAGCGTCGGTGAGATCGGCCAGATGCTGATGGTTTTTGCCCCGGGCAGGTGATCAAGCAGGCTGCGCGGGGCCAGCGCCAGTCCAGCGCCAGCGCTGACGCAGGCCAGCATGCCGTGGTAAGACTCCATTTCGTAGATGCGTCCCGGCGTCGCACCATCGTCCTGAAACCACTGTTCAAAGCGGCGGCGATAGGCGCAGGTGCGGCGAAAGGCATACAGCGGTGCCCCGGCCACGTCGCGAGCACGGCGCACCGGCGGGTGATCGCCTGCGGCCACCAACACCATCTCCTCCTGCCACACCGCCATCCCGGTGAGCACATCGGTATCAATCGGGCCATCAATAAAGATCGCGTCCAGTTTACCCGCCAGCAGGGCAGCGGTCAGATCGTCCGACGGGCCGGTAGTGAACTCCAGCGCCACCTGGTCGTAGAGCTGATGATAGCGGGCCAGCAGCGGTGGGATCCGCACCGCCGCGGTACTCTCCAGCGCGCCGAGGGCAAAGCGGCCGCGCGGTTCGCCCCCCGATAGCACGCTTTTCGCTTCCTCCAGCTTCGCGAGGATCTGGCTGGCATACTGCCAGAACAGGTGGCCATCCGCGGAGAGACGCAGGCGCAACTTCTCGCGAATAAACAGCTCACAATCCAGCTCTTGCTCCAGCTGTTTAATGCGCGTCGATAAATTGGAGGGCACCCGGTGCAGGCGCGCTGCCGCCTGGCTGATCGATCCACATTCGGCTACCGTACAAAACATATTCAGCTGACTGATATCCATAACCTTTCTCAATTAGTGAAGGATGGATTCATTATAATTCACTTTAAAAGATGGTTTCACTGACCTACAGTAAAAAACGTACAGTATCCGTTCACCCACTTTGGGAGTGTGATAATGAGTAACGCAGTAAATGATGGCGCCCTGTCGCGCAATCCGGCGACCGGCGAAGAGCTGGCCCGCTATCCTTACGACGATGCGGCGGCGTTAGAAAAGGCGCTGGTCCGCAGCCAGCGCGCGTTTACCCAGTGGCGGACGACTCCGCTCAGTGAGCGGGCGGCGCAGCTGACCCGTATCGCGCAGGCCTTGCGCCAGCAGGCGGAGTCGCTGGCGCAGATGATGACCCGCGAGATGGGGAAACCGATTGTCCAGGCGCGCGCCGAAGTTGAAAAGAGCGCTTCGCTCTGTGACTGGTACGCCGAACACGGCCCGGCGATGCTGGCGCCGCAGGCCACTCAGGTGCCGGATAACAAAGCGGTGGTTGCCTATCGTCCACTGGGGACGGTGCTGGCGGTGATGCCGTGGAACTTTCCGCTGTGGCAGGTGCTTCGCGGCGCCGTACCGGCGATCCTGGGCGGTAACCCCTATCTGCTCAAGCACGCGCCCAACGTCATGGGCAGCGCCAAACTGATCGAAAAAGTGCTGCTTGATGCCGGATTACCCGACGGGGTGTTCAGTGCGATCAATGTCACTAACGACGGCGTTTCCGCGGCGATCGCCGATGCGCGCATCGCGACGGTGGCGGTCACCGGCAGCGTGCGTGCCGGTCAGGCGATTGCTGAACAGGCCGGACGCGCGCTGAAGAAAAGCGTGCTGGAGCTGGGCGGCGCCGATGCGTTTATCGTGCTGAACGATGCCGATCTGGATGAGGCGGTTAAGGCGGCGGTGGTTGGCCGCTTCCAGAACAGCGGACAGGTGTGCATTGCCGCCAAGCGCATCATTGTTGAAGCCGGAGTGGCGGCGACGTTTGAAGCGAAATTTATCGCCGCGGTGCAGGCGCTGAAGGTTGGCGATCCGCAGGACGAGGAGACTTACATTGGTCCGATGGCGCGCGCCGACCTGCGCGATGAGCTGCACGCTCAGGTGCAGGCGTCACTGGCTGAAGGCGCGCGACTGGTGCTGGGCGGCGAAAAGCTACCCGGTCCCGGTAACTACTACGCGCCCACGGTCCTTGCCGACGTGACGCCGGCGATGACCGCCTTCCGCCAGGAACTGTTTGGCCCGGTGGCTTCGCTGATTGTGGCTCGCGACGCGGAGCACGCCGTTGAGCTGGCTAATGACAGCGATTTCGGCCTTGGCGGCACTATCTGGAGCGCCGACGAATCGACCGCGCTGGAGATGGCCGCGCGGCTGGAGACCGGTGGGGTCTTTATCAATGGCTATACCGCTTCCGATCCGCGCGTACCGATCGGCGGGGTGAAGAAGAGCGGCTACGGACGCGAGCTGTCGAGCTTCGGTCTGCATGAGTTCTGCAATGTGCAGACCGTGTGGCGGGATCGCCGCTAATACGGCGTGGCGTTTTTGCGCCACTGACGCGGGTTGATGCCAAACCCGCGGCGGCAGGCCGGTAAAAATGCACTCACATTCGGGTAGCCCAGCAGCAGCGCCATCTCCGAGACGGGCTGCTGCTGTCGCATATAGTGCCCAGCCAGATAGCAGCGCACCTCCCGTGCCCGTTGAGTCAAGCGGGTGCCCGCATCGCGCAGCCGCCGCTGCAGCGAACAGCCTGACAGCCCGATTTTATCCGCTATCGTCTCAAGCGTTGGCTCGCCCTGCATCAGCGTCAGCTGTACCTGACTGCGCGCCTCGCCCACCAGTCCCTGCTGCGGAAGGCGGCATTGAGCCGTCGAATGGCATCCTGCCTCACCCGCAGCAGCATGGGGTCGCTGTCCGGCATCGCCCGGCTCAGGTCTCGCCTGGGCAGCGGCAAATAGCAGGACAGTCATGCGCTGAATTGCGCGAATGCTAACAGGGCGGCGGTGAAAACAGCCGCCTTTTTTATAACAATAAGGAGTGAAGCAATGCGTAAAAATTTTGATAGCAATGTTGAGTAGCACCCTGTTGTTGTCCAGCTATACCGCGCTGGCGCAGGACCTGGAAGGCGATATGGATATCCTGAAAGGGGCCTATCGTACCGTACAAAAAAGCAATGATAAGGGCGAAGTGGTCAAAGCATTAATCGATATGCGTGCCGCAGCGGAAGATGCCAAAAGCCATATGCCGGATAAATGACAAGGCCAGCCCGCTGACAGCGCGCAGGTCAAAGACTATCATGCCGGGTTAGATACGCTGATTGGGCAGATTGACAGCAGCCTTAAACTGGCCAACAGCGGCGATTTGGTCGGTGCCAAAAAAGAAGCAGAAGGCTTTGCCGCCAGGCGCGGTGCAAACCACAGGCCGTTCCGTTAATCGCATTTAACGTGGTGGGTTCTTTCCCCCCGAGATTAAAGGCGCTCGCCGTTTGCTAACGCCTGTTCGCTGCCTGGCTGACTCAGCCGCGTCATTAAATCCAGAAGTACCGAGATATCCTCTTCCCTTGTGCGCCAGGATGACACGCTGATGCGCAGTGCTGGTTGCCCCTGTCAGACCGTTGCGCCAATCACCGTGTGAGAAAACAAAAACGGAGGCTGGCTGAGGGGCAGAACCATCGCGCTCCAGAAAATGTTAAAAACCGCAAACATCAGCATGGCGAGCACGCCGCGCACCTGTAATACACGATCGTCGCAAAAGCAGGGACAGCATTGAGCGGAGCAGGGCGGAATAAGAGGATGTTGGCGCAGTGGCCGGGGCCGCAGGCAGCTGCCGCCACAGCGGTAAGGCCAGCGCCAGCCTCATCGCGGCGGCACAGAGATACACCGCCTGCCAGCCTGCCAGGTCGCTGCTGCTGCCGGCAAACACGGGCGCCAGCAGCAGGCCGATAAATACGCCGCCCTGTGCCGCGCCCACCATGCGCCCACCACGCAAGGCATGGGCGCATTTCGTACACTGGGCGAGCTCAACTCCTGCGAGGGTGACCCCGCCTCTCACTTCTCCTTTGGTTTAGGCTTCTTCTTCAACGCCTGGGCTTCCTCCGTGGCCGCCGGGTCCTTCACCCAAGACCTCGACCACCGCATTATCCTCAACTGGGGCGCGGCAGCGCTGATGATCAAAAACCACAACGTTGCCGACACGCTGCATAACCCGAAGAAGATGGCGATTGCCTGCGGCATTATCGGCATGATCGTGTTGGCGTTCCTGAACTCTACCGCCTCGGCGGTGCCGGCGGCGCTCCAGGTCACGGCGGTGAAAGTGCTGGTGCCGGCGGCGAACCTGCTGGTTAACACGGTGATACCGGTTATCTTCTGGCTGGCCGCGATTGATGCCGGGAAAAAATCGGGCTTCTGGGCCACCATTTTTGGCGGTCTGGCGCCGCTGATTATGGGCAATGCGGTGCCGGGGCTGGTGGGGCGCTGGATCGCTGCCTCGCCCGGTGCGCGTGAGTCAGCCGGCCCTCCGTCGGGAGGACCGCGAAGTTTAACCGGTAAACACCGTTTTAATCAGGCCGTTCACGCGCGGCCAGCGGCTGCGGGTCAGGACGGCGACCAGCTGGCGCTGAGCCAGCACCACCAGCACCGGCAGCGTGTAGGCCAGCCAATACTTCAGCATGACCGACGGGGTCACCTCCACGCGGCGGAACACTTCCACGATCGGAATATGCCAGAAGTAGATCCAGATGGTATTGCTGGAGATAAACACTACCGCCTGCTTCAGCTTACCTTCCCTCACGTGCTGCAGTTTTAGCCAGGAGGCAAGGGCGCAGAGTGCGGCGCAGGCCACAATCCCCCACGAGAGGTAGAACAGGGTAGGCGGGTATTTAAAATCCTGGGGCCACAGAAGCGCGCCGTGGCCCCGACTCAGGGACCACGCCTCCATCGTCATCATCACCAGCAGCGAAAAGCCGCCCCAGGCATACAGATCGCGGCGTCCGGTTTTATACAAATAGCCGAGGCAAAACATCACGCCATAAGAGAGCAGGGGAAAAGCCACCTGCCAAATCAGCTTGCCAATCGGGCTCTCTTTGTTCACTCCATCGCCAAACTGATAAAACACCAGTGACAGCCCCACTTCGGTAAGCAGATAGAGGCCAAACAGCGCCAGAGGAGAGAGGCGATCAAGCAGAAATTTATACACCACCGAAAACAGGGAAATCAGCAGGAATACGCGGATCACCCAGAAATAGCCAAATCCCTGTAATTTATAGCTCGATAGCTGTTGCTGGTGGGTGGCAATATCGTCAAACAGACCGCCGCTGAGGGGAAAAATTACGAAGTAAAGCAGGGTGATAAAGGCCCAGGCGGGCAGCACCATGCGTTTAAATCGGGAGAAAAAATAGTGAATGATATTAGCCTGGCCCCCCCTGGAAACGCAAAACGCCATACCGGAGACAAACACCATCAGCGGCACGTCAAAAGTGCGAAACTGAAACAGTCCGTTAGGGGGAAAAACGTGCGCCAGAATAATCAGCGACAGTCCGAGAAAGCGAAACAGATCGATAACGAAATCGCGCTGACCGGGTTGCGGGGGGTGCACACTCATAAGATTTATATCCGCCATAGAAAACCATCAACAAGGCTGCCTCATCGCGGGCAGCCGGCCTACGTTAACACCGGGTCAGGCGAGATGAATGTCATTCTTTCGGGCTCATCCGGTGGTTCAGGGTCGATGGAGATACAGGTGGCTGATTTACCGTAATAAAAATACAGACTGAGGAAACTCTGAAAACGTCGCACGCGGCCGAAATGGGAATTGTCCGCCTCACTTATCCCAGCTCGCGGTGCAGCTGCTGCTGCAGGTCATCGGCAAAATGACGCACCCGGGACGACAGCGTGTGCTCTGACTGAAACAGCATCCACGCATGGTAGGTATCCATTCGCCACTCCGGCAGCAGGCGTACCAGCTGGCCGCTGGCCTGCGCATCGCGGGCGATATAGTTCGGTAAATAGGCAATCCCGCTGCCGGCCAGGGCAGACTGCATTAATGCCACGCTGTTATTGGCGCGGAATCGACTGCGGACGTTAATGTCCACTTTCTGTTTATCTTTACGAAAGGGTAATGAGATTGTGTGGGCCGGGCCGCGAAACAATATATAATCATAGCGCGGCAGGTCATCCGGGGTCTCAATATTCCCCAGCGGCTGAAGATAATCCGGGGTGGCATATAATCCCCAGGTGACGTCAATTAACGGTTTAACCAGCGGGTGTTCGGGTGGCTCGCGGTCGATAACAATTGCAATATCATACTGGTCTTCCAGCATATTGACGGGTTTGTCCGTCAGGTCTAAATCAATATTTACGTGAATATTATTAGCAATAAAACGATTCAGCGCCGGTACAATACACTGACAGCCGAAGGTTACCGGTGAAATAAGATGCAGGCTGCCAACCGGCTCTTCATGAAAATGGCGAATAAAGCGTTCGGCATTTTTTACCTCGCTTAATATACGCGTACAATAGTCGTAGTAGCTCAGTCCAACTTCGGTCACGGTGATCTTGCGGGTAGTGCGATTCAGCAGCTGCGCCCCCAGACGTATCTCCAGCTGCGAGATTTCCCGGCTCACGGACGATTTTGATAACTGCAGGCTTTTGGCGGCTTCGGTAAAACTCAGCGTATCAACCACGCGGGCAAATACCACCATGGAGGTCACATTATCAATTGGGTTCATCCTGGATTCCAGTCAGACGCAGCGGGATCAGAGGCACACCATAGCATATTCGGACCCCGCCTGCGGTAGCCCGCGCACCGTTATGCTGTGGCGCACTGTTGTTCGCACAGGAGGACAATCGCCGCTGCCGCACGGTTTTGGTTGCGCGAACGGCGTCAGGGGGGTTGGATAGAGGCCTGAGGATTGCCGGAGAAACAGGAAATGGGGTACACGCTGACGCAAAAAATTCTGGCCCGCGCCAGTGGACGCGACGTCGTCCACGATGGCGAGATGTTGTGGGTAAATATCGACTGCCTGATGTCTCACGATCCCTGTTTGCCAGGAGTGGCCAGCGTTTTTCACCAGCAGTTTGGTGCGCAGGCGCGGGTATGGGATCCCGAGCGCGTGGTGCTGATACCGGACCATTTTGTCTGGTCGGCGGACGCGCAGGCGAATGAGAACATTCGCGTAATGCGCGACTTTGCCGCCCGGCAGGGCATCGTCCATTTTTACGATCCCGGTACGCCCGCCTACAAAGGGGTGTGCCATATCGGTCTGGCAGAAGGGGGCCATGCGCGCCCCGGCGAGGTCCTGCTGGGGACCGACTCGCACACCGTCACCGCCGGGGCTTTTGGCGCATTTGCCGTCGGGGTGGGAATTACCGATGCCGCCTATGCCATGGGCACCGGGCAGCTGCCGCTGAAAGTGCCGGCCACCACGCGCGTTAATCTGGTTGGAACACCCCCGCCGACGCTGATGGCCAAAGACATGATCCTCGCGCTGCTGGGGCAGCTGCGGGTAGATGGTGCCACCTATGAAACTCTGGAATTTGGCGGCAGCGTAGTGGAGGCAATGAGCGTGGATGAACGCATGACCCTGTGCAATATGGTGGTTGAATGCGGCGCCAAAAACGGCATCATGGCGCCAAACGCGGCGACGCTGGCCTGGCTGGCGGCGCGGGGCGTAGCGCCGGGCGAGATACTGCACGCCGACGAAGATGCGCTCTACCGACGCACGCTGACCCTGGATGTCAGCACGCTCAGGCCGCAGGTAGCGCGCCCGGGCTCACCGGATAACGTGGTGCCGGTTGATACACTCTCCCGGGTGGCGCTCGGGCAGGCGTATATCGGCTCCTGCACCGGCGGCAAGCGAGAGGATTTTATCGCCGCGGCCCGGGTTCTCAAGGGACATCGGGTCGCAATTCCGACCTTTGCGGTGCCGGCCACCAAAGCCGTCTTTCATCAGCTGATCGTCACCACGATCGCGGGCCAGTCGATCTATCAGATCCTCTGTGATGCCGGGGTGATGCTGACCGCCGAGGCGGGCTGTGCCGCCTGCTGCGGTGGGCCGGCGGATACCTTTGGTCGGGTTAACGATCCGATTTCAGTGATCTCCACCACGAACCGCAATTTTGTTGGCCGCATGGGACATAAGCAGGCGCAAATTTATCTTGCCTCGCCCGCCACCGTCGCGGCCAGCGCGATCGCCGGACACATTATCGCCCCGGAGGCAGTAGCATGAGTACGATCATTCGCGGCACCGTTTACGTGCTGGGTGACAACGTGGATACCGATCAGATCCTGAGCGCGAAATACCTTAAGGTGAATCCGGCGACCGCCGCGGGGCGGGCGCAGCTGGGCGCGCTGGCGATGTGCGGATTACCGCCCGGAGCGGCGCCGTTTTTACAGGACGCTGGCCAGGCGCGGCACGCTATCCTGGTGGCGGGGCGCAATATGGGCTGCGGATCGTCACGGGAGCACGCGGTGGTCGCGCTGGGCGCAGCGGGCGTAAAAGCGGTGCTGGCGGAGTCGTTTGCGCGGATCTTTTTTCGTAACTGCGTGGCGACCGGCGAGCTGCTGCCGCTGACCTGCACCCACCGGCTGGCTGACTGGCTCTGTACCGGGGATGAGGTAGTGATTGACGTGGCCAGGCAGCTGGTGACGCGGGTGCGGCAGCAGGCGGTGCTACCCCTTGAGCCGGCTGGCGAACTGGCCAACATCATTGATGCGGGCGGCCTGTTTGCCTTTGCCCGCGCCAGTGGACGTATTGCCTGACGGACCGCTACTGTAGCCCCTGCAAAAAGGCCAGCAGATCGGCGTTCAGCTGCTGTTGATGCGTGACGGTAAAGCCGTGCGGGCCATTGTCGTACACGGTTAGCTGCGCGCCGGCAATCTGCGCCGCCGTCAGTTTACCGGTGGCGGCAAAAGGCACGATCTGGTCGTTATCACCGTGGATAACCAGGGTCGGTACGTCCACTTTGGCCAGGTCGGCGCGGAAGTCGGCTTCCGCAAAGGCGGTAACGCAGTCCAGCGTACCTTTCAGCGAGGCCAGCAGCGCCATGTTCAGCGTCTGGCTCAGCACGCCCTCAGAGACCTGCTGTCCGGCATTCAAACCGTAAAACGGCGTAGCGAAATCGCGGATAAACTGCGCGCGGTCGTTCCGCACGCCCTGGAGAATATCCTCAAACGCCTGGCGCGCCACTCCGTCAGGGTGATCGTCGCTTTTCGCCATCAGCGGGGTGACTGCCCCCAGCAGCACCAGCGCTTTGACGCGCGTCGTGCCGTAGCGGCCAATGTAGCGGGTGATGTCGCCGCCGCCCATCGAGAAGCCCACCAGCGTTACCTCGTGCAGATCCAGATGGCCGATCAGCGCATGGATATCCTGCGCAAAGGTATCGTAATCATGACCGTTCCAGGGCTGATCGGATCGGCCAAATCCGCGCCGGTCGAAGGCGATCGCCCGATAGCCGTTCTCCGCCAGATGAGTCAGCTGGCTGTCCCACATGTCGGCATTTAACGGCCAGCCGTGACTGAACAGCACTGGCTGACCGCTGCCCCAGTCTTTAAACCAGATGTTAACGCCATCGGCAGTGGTAAAGGTCGCCATATTGTCTCCTGTCCTGAAAGGGATAAAGGGGGGAGGCTTAAGGATAGGCACGTGGAGGGGAAAACAACAGCCCCCTGTCACCGCAGGGCGGGAAGGGGGAGGAAAATACATCGCGTTATCTCGCGCGGCTCAGCGCGCGCGACAGGGGATCAGTAGTAGTCGCCGTGGCGGTAGTCCCAGGTGGTGAAAATATCGGACATCATCGCCATGATCTTGTCCACGTCGAGGCCCTTGCGGATCAGCACCGGACAGGGGAAAACTTTGCGCTCGCCTTTCTGTTCCGGCACCAGCTTGCCGTCGCCGTCCACCATTGACACCATCACGCCCTGCTCATAGCGGGTTTTTTCGCTGTCGTTGGGCTGAATGGATTTCACGTAGTCGTTAGCGCCGATAATCAGGTCTGCGCGTGCTTCAATGCGCTCACCGATGCCTTCCACCAGGCCGCGATTGCCTTTACCTGACGGATTCGCCGAGCTGGCGAAGGAGAATTTACCGTGCGCCTCCCACAGCGTTTTTGCCAGAATTTCACCTGGCTTGCCGAATTTAATCACGAAGCAGCTGGTCTGGCGGCCGTCCATCATCAGCTCTTTTGAGCCGTCATCCGGAATGCGCGCGATGGCCTCTTCTTTCCACGGCAGGATGCAGCCGAGCAGCACGTCCGCGTCCCAGTGCTGCTGATACAGCTGTTCAATTTCCGGATTGAGCTGTGCCAGCGATTTCAGCTGCTCCAGCGAGCCGCACAGCACCACGCCGGGCTTATTACGGTTACGCTGCTTGGCCTCGAATTTACGCTCCAGGCCGGCTTTGTCTGAGGTCATGATGATGTAGCCGACTTTGGTCGGACAGACGATCATGCCACCGTCTTTCGATAAAATCTCAACGGCTTCCGGCTGTAAGCCTCCATTCCACTGAACTTTTTTGCTGCTCATAGCGATACCTTTCACTTAAATCGAAGAAGTCATTAACGTTGGTAGAGACCCGTCACCGATGCTTTTGCCAGGGTGTGGGCTTCAATCATAAAGCGGGCGACGGCGTTGGTGGCGCTGGCGTCCAGCGCAAGGGACGGCACCGACAGCGCATGCACGCTGAAAACATAGCGATGCGGTTTATCCCCTTCCGGCGGACAGGCGCCGCCAAAGCCGGCGAGACCATAATCATTGATGCTTTGCACGCTGCCGGCAGGCATCTGCTCACCGCTGGCGATGCCGGCGTTGGCCGCCAGCGCAGACACCGTGGCCGGAATATTAAACGCCACCCAGTGCCAGAAGCCGCTGCCGGTCGGCGCGTCCGGGTCATAGCAGGTGATGGCAAAGCTGGCAGTGCCGGCCGGTGCATCCTGCCAGCTCAGCGCCGGAGAGCGGTTTTCGCCGCTGCCGCCGAAGCCGTCAAACTCCTGGGCTTTGGCTAAAAAGGCGTTATCCGTAAAGTCGGTCGATACGATTTTCATCAGCTACTCCTGCGGCGTTAAGCATACATGCATCCTACCGCAGTTTTTCTCTGCGGCAAGACGCCAGAGAGAAAAGGGGGCATTGTTTCACTACGGCAACAATTGGTGCCCGGCCGGCACCGGGACTACAGCTCAAATCCCGGCGCAGAATACGTTTTTTTGCACGCGCTGGCTTCCGGCGTGGTTTGGCAGTCAGGGGCAAAGGGATTCAGGCTGGCGCGGTTACAGTAAGCCAGCAGCAAAACAATGACCGCCAGCACCAGCCAGCGTTTTTTGGGTTTGAATCTCATGATTCCGGGATCGCTCATTGAAAAAGGGGCACCTTAGCGCCCCATGGATCAAATTGCAAAATCCGGACCGGTGCCGGCCCCTCGCTTGGCGAGCATCATCAGAAGTTGATGTTGGCGCTGATGCCGCCGACAAAGGCATCTTTCACCTGGCTTACCGCACCGGGTGACGCAACGTATTGCAGGCTGGGGCGCACCGACAGCCACGGCGTGGCGTGCAGGTTATAGTACAGCTCGTAGTTGTACTCAGAGCCTTTCTGCACCGGCAGATACGTTGGGTTGCGGTAGTCATGCACCTGGTTTTCATTGTTGACCTGGCGCTGCATACGGCCATAGTCGTCGTTGACGTGGATACGGGCAGCGCCCAGCCCAATCTCATCCTCTGACCGGCTGGCGAACGGCCCTTTCCAGACCAGAGAGATGGACTGATAGTTGTCGGTTTTTGACGTTTTGTGATCGTTCATCACCGCCTGCACGGCCAGCGTCAGACCGCGGGTATTATCGCCGTCCATCGCAAACAGTTGCTGCTGTGCCAGCACGTAGCCGCCATAGGCGTGAGCGCTTTGCCCATAATCACCGCGGTCATAGCTGTGCCAGACGTCGCCGTCGACGGAGGAGTAGTAGAAGCCCAGGCGGTAATTCCCCGGCAGCTTATTGGCCCCCAGCAGCGGCTTCCAGCCCAGCTCGACCGGCACCAGATTGCCCAGCGTCGGGCTGCCATCGAGATAGAAACCATTTCCGCGATCGTAGTTATTACGGTTTTGATTATAGAACCCGACCTGGAAGAAGACCTCAGGGGTGATATTCAGCTTCACGCGGCCGCCCCACTGGGAGACCGGCCAGTTAAACCAGCGATCGCCGCGCCAGTTGCCCGCCTGACCGCCGCCAAACGCCAGGTTCTCGAATTTGCTGTCGAGCGAATCAAAATCCTCGCCGACGGTAACGCGGCCGGCCTTCACCTCCAGCAGGTTGTCAAACAGTCCCTTATTCAGCCAGAACTGGGTCAGACGCCAGGTTTGCCCGCGCCCCCACACTTCCTGCACTGATGAGAGGCCGCCGCTGCGCGGATCGTTGAGGTAGGGGGTGAGATCCTGGCCGTTACGCGAAGTGATAGTGAATTGAAATTGCGTATCCTGCCAGTTCAGCAGTTTATCCAGGTCCAGCGTCGTGCCAAAGGCCCACTGGTCGGTATAGCGCATCGTGGTGGCACTGTGATAGCCCCCGGCAAGGTTCGCGGCGGATTCCAGGGTGTAATTTACCTGAAAATCGACGCCGTCCTGCTGAAGCTGGCTGCGGTAGCCGCCCCAGTCGCCAAGCAGCCAGGGGGAGTCGGGATCAAACGGAGCCCGATCGGCCAACGCCGCGCCGCTCAGCAGTAAAGTGGCTATGCCTGTTAATCGGGCACACTGTTTGATGCGCCACGCTGCCTCTGTTTTCCTTTCCATGAAAGTGACCTTTTATTGTTGTTTTACGCTGTCCTGCCGGCAGGACGCACGGATGCCCGGGGCCGTCAGCGGCTCACGGTAAGCATTTTCGGCATAAAACACCAAATTCATGACAACAGGGTTATGAATTCGTGCGGAAACCCAGGTTGAAAATCAAATTTAACACGTTATGCCTGTTTGTCAGGGAACGATTCGTCGTTTCTGAAGTCGCGCAGGGGGCGCCGCTGCTGACCTTCCGCATCCCGATTATCCTCCGCCAGCCAGCTCAGCAGGGCGGTACGGTTGGCCGGCCATTCACTGTCCAGGAGAGACAGCCAGTCGGTATCGCGGCTGCGGCCCTTGTAAACCAGCGCCTGGCGAAACGTGCCCTCATAGCGAAAACCCAGCCGCTCGGCGGCGCGCCGGGAGGGACGATTCAGACTGTCACATTTCCACTCAACGCGGCGATAGCCCAGCGTATCGAATGCGTACTGCATCAGCAGAAAATGGGCCTCTGTGGCCATCCATGTGCGCTGCAGCACGGGCGTGAAGGCCACATGGCCCACCTCCATCACGCCACTGGCGGTATCAATACGCATCAGCGCCAGCGTGCCCAACGGCCGGGAAGACGTCTGGCAGATAACGGTAAAATGCTGCGCATCGCGGCAGCTCTCCAGTCGCGCGGCGTAAGCGATAAAGTCCGCTTCGCGCAGGAAAGGGCCATCAGACATCCAGCTCCAGCCCCGACCATCGTCGGTTTCAGACCACGTCTGATACAGCGCCGCCGCGTGGGCGTCGGCCCGCAGCGGAACCAGCCGGCAGTGCTTACCCTGCAGGACTACCGCCTGCGGCCATGGGCGCGGCGTCCAGAGGGGCAGTTCGGGCCCCACCGGTTGGCCCCAGGCATTGAAGTGAATAGACATGCGACGCTCCCTGCTTAGCAAAATGGTCAGCGGTATACTCTGCGGGGGAGGCGGTGAAAAATCAATGTCCGGGGGCGGGCTGTTCGGCGTGCAGACCCAGCCAGTCCATCAGGGCCTGACTGCCCATCGGCCGGGCGTAGAAATAGCCCTGTATAAAGCGCACCTGATGGTGACACAGCCAGTGAAACTGTGCGGCGGTCTCTACTCCCTCGGCCACCACCTGCAGCTCAAGCGTATGGCCAAGGTGAATAATCGCTTCCAGAATCGGCGTCTCCCCACCTTTGTCCTCAATAGCGTGAACAAAGCCGCGATCGATTTTCAGGTAATCCAACGGAAAGCGTTGCAGGTAGGAGAGGGCGCAATGGCCGGTGCCAAAGTCATCAATCGCGACGCGGATGCCTGCCTGACGCAGCTGGCGAAGGTGCGCGGTGGCGAGGGCATCGTCACCAATCAGGCTGCGCTCGGTCAGCTCCAGCACGATCGTCAGTCGGTGACGGGACAGCTGCGAGGCAACATGCTGAATGTCATCGACAAACTGCGCATCCTGCAGGTGCGCGGCGGCGATATTGATGCTCAGATGAAAGCCATCCGGCAGCTGCCAGCGCTGGCTGTCACGCACGATAAGCCTCAGCAAATGATGGGTGAGGGAAACGATGCAGCCCTCGCGTTCGGCGAGGGTAATAAAGCTATCCGGCGCCATCTCGCTGCCGTCGCGCCGCCGCCAGCGCAGTAGCGCTTCGACACCGTAGCAGCGCCGGTGGCGCGCGTCGTACAGCGGCTGGTAATGCACGTAGAATTCCTCGCGGGCGATGGCCCGACGCAGCTCATCGGCAAAAGCACGCTTGCGCTTGATAAACACGTTGGCCAGCGCGGCTAACAGCAGGGTGAGGATCAGCGTCACCGGCAGGAAGGTGAAGAAATTTTGCCGCCACGCATCGGCGACACTGGCGCCGGGAACGGTGATCGTGACGTGAATGGGAAAGCGCGCTGAACTCTGTTGCCAGACGCGGGGCGCCAACCAGCTTGGCTCTGCCGGCATATCATCATCGGTTTCAATACGATAGCCGTTATCAACGCGCAGCGACAGGTGATTACCGCGCTGGTCATGGATGGCGCGCATCACGTCCAACAGGTATTGCGCTTCGACCAGGGCATAGGCACCATAGCCCTGCGTTCCCCGGCGGATAAACAGCACCGCCGGGCGATTTGGGACGCCCCAGGTGCCGGCGACGGAGAGGCTCCACCAGGCGCGATTTACCTCCGGCAGCGGCCCCAGAATCATCTGCTGCAGCGAGCCGTTTTCATTGCCAAACGCCGAGGAGCAGGTCACCAGGTCGCTGGCGGTCATCCCGATGGAGCGGAAATAGGCATACTGCGCACTGTAACGCTGCAGCATCGTTTCTATCTCATCACACGACTGCCTCTCCAGCGGGCGCAGCCGGTCAATCATATCCCAGGCTTCATCGCTGATGCTCTCGGCCTGGGCGATCAGCAGGCTGGCATCGGCCTGCTGCTGACGCAGAATTTGCTGCTGCGCCAGGTACAGACTGAAACCTGTCGCCAGCGTCAGCGGCAGCAGGATAACCCACAGCAGCAGCATGACGTTTTTTACGCGTTGGCTAATCCCCATCCCCCCACCTGTGCTCTCCACTGTTGTCTCCCCTGCAGGGTGACCATCGTTACGGATCCTTCCGGCTGACAGGGCAGACTGCGCGACCGGCGCAGCGGCGGCGTCGCTTCTGTTCGGCATTTGATAACAGTGTAGCCAGCGCGTCGCAGATTGCGCAGCGGTTATAGTCGCCGCTCCCGCGGGCGGCCATGGCCGAGCAGAATGGCCAGCTTGCTACCGCCGGGGGTGGTCTCCATCAAAATTTTGGCCACGCTGGTCAGCGGTACCGACAGCAGCATGCCTACCGGGCCAAACAGGGCGCCCCAGAAGATGAGCGACAGGAAGACCACCAGCGTGGATAAACCCAGCCCCCGCCCCATCAGTCGCGGCTCCAGCATATTACCAATCAGCATATGGATAGCCATAAACAACGCGCCGACCAGCGCCGCGTCCACCACGCTGTTCAGCAGCAACGCCTGTAATACCGGAGGAATACCGGCAACGATCGGGCCAATATTAGGGATAAAGTTCAGCAAAAAAGCCAACACGCCCCACAGCAAAGCGAAGCGAATGTCCAGCAGCAGCAGCGCCAGCCAGACGGCGACGCCGGTCAGCAGGCCGATCGCCGTTTTCAGTGCCAGATAGTGGGTTACTCCTTTCAGTGCGCGGTGTAACCCGGCGATGTGGATCTGCGGATTTTGCAGGGCATAGCGCAGCTTGTAGGGAAGATGGTGCACTTCAAACAGCATAAAAATCACCGTCATGACCACCAGTACCAGGTTGGTCATTGCGTGAGAAAAATGGGTCAGAACCGCGGTAGCGACGTCCATCATGGCGCCCGGATCGAGGCGTGAGGCAAGCGCGGAGGTGGATAAATTCATGTGCAGACGCCGGGCAACGTGCTGCACTACCGCCAGCTTCTGCTCCATCATCGCCTGCAGCTGGGGATAGAGGCTGTTAAATTCATCGATCGAACTGGCGAGCATCGCCAGCAGCAGCGAAATGGCCAGCATGATCACCACCACCACCAGGCTGATGGCCACTCCCCGCCGCAGGCCGCGGCGCATCAGCATCGCCACCAGCGGATTCAGTACAATGGCGAGGAACAGCGCCAGTAAAAACGGCACCAGCCAGGCAGCCGCAGCGTGCAAACCAGCCAGAATGACCACCAGTGATGCCATTTTTAGCAGCATATTCTGCCCCATCTTCTCCGTTTCCCGCTGTGTCATACCGGCTCCCGTCAGGCGTTTATGCAGTGAGTCTGTTTTTTTCTGCTTACTTATTGTTTTATATCGTTGATTTAACGGCGGTGCCGTGCGGCCACGCCGCCGTGCTGCTGTCAGTGTAACGTGAATTGTCCGGTTTACTTATGCCATTACTCCGGAATGCGCGGTGTCCGGGCCGATCGCAGCGCTCCGTGGTCCGGTGGGCATCGGGTAGCACTCTGAAAATACGCCACAGGCCGTCTTTTGGGGCGGCATGCGATACGCGGGAGTGCGATACTGCGCGCTGGCCCCCGGCAGAAGGAGTCCGTATTGCCCGTCTCTCGTCGTTCCCTGCTTCGCCACATCACCGCCTGTGCGGCCGGACTGGCGCTGCCCGTGCGGTTGCCCGCCGCGTCCGCGCCCGCGCCCGTCGCAATGCAGGCCAGGCTTATCGCCCGACGGCGGGCGTGGCTGACCGGTGGTGACGCCGCGGCGCATCCTGCTCTGGACGCTGCGCGCGCCGCGCTAGTGATACGTGCTACGCCTCTGCTGCTCTCTCGTGAACGGTCGGCGCCGCGTCGACAGCTGTGGCCGGACATTTCGGTAGCGCGCTTTGGCGACAGGCGTCGTGATACCGGCGGGCTGGCCATTGCCTTTCAGCGACTCTATCTGATGGCGCTGGCGTGGTGCGTGCCCGGCAGCTCGCTGAGCGGCGATCCCGGCCTGAAAGCCGCGCTACTGCAGGACGTTGAACTGGCCTGCGCGCTGTTTGCCCGCCGCAGGACGGTGGGTAACTGGTGGCAGTTTGAAATTGGCATTCCTCGCGATGGCATGAACATTCTGTTTTTACTGTACGACGAGATACCGGCCGCGACCCGGGAAACGTTTCTGGCTGCCTGCCGCTGGTATGCACCGGATGCTAACACCCGTGGACGACGGGGGACCACGCCGGAAACCGGCGCTAACCGTGCGGATAAAGCCTTGATGACCTTTATGCGCGGTCTGCTGTCTGCCGATTGGGCGGAGATGAACGCGGCCGCGCTGGCGCTGGCGGATGAGGCTGGACAGGGGCGGCATTCGCTGTTTCGTCTGGTGACCGACGGCGATGGCTATTATCGCGACGGATCATTTATTCAGCATGACACGCTGCCGTACGCCGGAGGATACGGGCTGGTGCTGCTGACCAGCCTCGCGGAGATGTTGCACCTGATGGCCGGCACCCCCTGGACGCGCCCGGAAGCGGAGCGCACGTTTATTGCTGAACGCCTACGCCACGCCTATGCGCCTTTTATGTGGCAGGGGAGGATGATGGACAGCGTGCGCGGACGCAATGTGGCGCGTGAGTTTCAAAAAGATTATCAGGCCGGTTTTGATCTGATCAGTGCAACGGTCGGACTGGCGGCGGCACTGCCCCCGGCGCTGGCGTGGGAGATGCAGCAGCTGGCGCGTCGCTGGCTGGCGCAGAATCCGCATTCGCTGTTCGATGATGCCACGCGCAAAATTGGCGATAAGGCCAGGGTATTGCTGCTGCAGCAGCGCCTGCGGGCGCAGACTGAGCCGCATGCCTTTACCCGGGTTTTTAACGCGCAGGCGCGGGTGGTCCACCAGCGTCCGACATGGGCCTTTGCCCTTAATCTCGCCTCCACGCGCATCGCCCGCTACGAATACATCAATCGTGAAAATCGCCATGGTTGGTATCAGGGTGACGGTATGCAGTTTCTTTACCTGGCGCGCGACAGCGGGCAGTTCAGCGATAACTTCTGGCCCACGGTCGATCCTGCGCGCCTGCCGGGGATTACCGTCGATGCCAGCGGTCAGCACACTGCGCCGGGGCAGACAGATCAGGGGGCGCCGCTGGGCGGCAGCGAGGTGGCCGGCGGCGTCACGCTGTGCGGACGGCAGGGCGTGGCGGGATTAGCGCTGGTCTCGGCTTCCGGCGCGACCACGGCGCTGAAATCCTGGTTTCTGCTTGAGGATGCGGTGTTGTGCCTCGGCTCCGCGATTAGTGGACGCAGCGGTACGCCAGTCACCACGGTGATCGACAACCGCTGGCTGGATGACCCGGCGACGGCGGTAACGGTTGATGGACGGCCGCCGCATCCGGCGGCGGCGAGCGATGGCGGCTGGGCGCAAACCCTGCACGTGGCGGGCGTCGGCGGTTACGTGTTGCTGACGGATACGCCGGCCCGCGCGGCCTGGGTGGCGCGCGAGGGCAGCTGGCATGATATTTTCAGCGACGCGAATGCGGTCAGCCTGCGGCGCTGGCACAAAAACTACCTGACCCTCACCCTTGAGCACGGTAGCGATCCGCAGGCGGTGCGTTACGGCTGGTTGCTACTGCCTGGTGCGACGCCGGCGGAAACTGCCGCCCGGTATCGCCATCCCGGCGTTGAGATACTGGCGCAGAACGCGATCGCCCACGTGGTGGCGGTGGCCGCGCAGCAGGCGACGCTGGCGCTATTTTTTCACCGCGGTACCGCCGCGGGGATCGCCTGCGATGGCCCGGCTGCGCTGGCCTACCGCGACAGCGGCGACGCAGTGACGCTCTGCCTCGCTGCCATCGCCGGTCAGTTAGCGCTGCGGGTGACGCTGCCGCTCTCCTGTGCCGGTGCGACCATCGTGCAGTGCGATCCCGGCGTGACGGTGGTGAGTCACCAGCCGCTGACGCTGCAGATCGACAGCCGCGGCGGCAGTGAACAGTGCCTGACTCTTCGGCGCGGATGTCGACCCTGAAAAGCGGATCGGCCTGGCCGAAAAAGCCGACTGCCGGCGGTATGGGAGTGCTCAATCCGCAGGCCGGAACGCTGCCGGCCGCCGCCGCTGCTCCCGTTCGCGGGCGGCCCGGTGGCGATACCTGTTGCCCAGGGGGCCCAGTGGGCGTGGTGCCATCCCGCTGCTCCCCCGGCAGAATCATCTGCGCAGCAGTGGGTGCCGTGCTTACGATCGCTATTCCAGACTGCCAGTAGCATCGCATCCTGCCATTCGCGCAGCGCCAGCGGGGCGTGTGGAGGGTAAAAATCCCGGCGCGTTACTCCGGACGTCAGCGGGCAGGCGATCCGCCGCGCGCCCCGATCGCCGGGATCACGGCAAGGCGATCGCGAGCCGGGTGGGTCCCATCGGGCGGCCCATCCCCCACTCCCCGCACCGGTAATGGCGTGCAGCGCCGGCTTCGCGCTCAGGCCGGGATGCCGACAATGATCAGGGCCTCAGCGCGGCCGGTCACTTTCCGGGATATGATTCGCAAAGCCTGCATCCGGCGGCGAGCGGTCCGTTGCGGGAAGGCGCTGACAATGAGCGGCGGGGGCTGCGCAGGATACTGGTCACGGAGACGACGCGAATGCCGCGCAGCAGAAGAGGCTGGCGAAGCCTGGCGGTGGGTGGCGCGCGTCCACGGGCCCGTTAAAAAACGCAGGTGATGATCGGCGCTGGCCGGGCGCGAGCGGCTGAGCTTTTGAGCCGGCGGGTGGCGCTGCGGCGGGAGCGTATCCGGCGACGGAAGGGAGATTCTGGCCGGTGCTCTCACGGCGGCAGGGGCGATGACACCGAAGCCGCCGCGCATCAGTCCGTTCCGGGATGCGCTAAGGCGGGGGCCGGGATACGGCAGGGCGGTTCACACAGCGGGCCGCGGCGGCGGACCCGCTGCGGGGCGATTACTTCACTCTGATGCTGCTGACCACACTTTCAGCGTCGGTTTGCGCCTGCTGCTGGTTATCCGCCGGCAGGGTGATTTGCAGCGTCACCAGTTTGCCATCCACCTTGCCCAGTACGACCGTTGACCACGCCGACTGGCCATTAGCGCTCATTACCGTATCCAGCTGCTGCATCGGCTGGCCGCCGATCTCAATCGCTTTATTGCTCACGACCTGCAGGTTGGCATCGCGGTTGCGCTGCTGCTGCTCCAGGCGGCCGGTCAGCGTATCCAGGCTTTCGCTGGTGGCGTCGCCGGCAATCACGATGATTGCACGCTGGCCGGTGCCGTCAGCGTAGACGTGCATGTTGTTAGACTGGGTGCCCAGTTTACCGCTTTGGTCGGACATTCCCGGCGGCAGGGCAAAAGTAAACTTGCCATCCAGCAGGCTAACGCTCTGTGCGGCCTGGCTGCTGGCGCCGGCGCTGTCGGCCGCCGGGGCGCTATCCTCTTTACCATCGCAGGCGGCAAGCGTAGAGACGAACAGCGCAACGGCGGCATATTTCAACAATTTTTGCATGGGATTCCCTATGTGCATTCCGTGACGTTTATCAGGCTCTCATAGAACCTGAAAGCCGGGGCAAAAGCAACCTTGCCCCGGTGACAGAATGTTAGCCGAAATGGAGGCGTGCGTGCGCCTGTCGTCGCGCCAGCCGCTTCAGCGCCGCGTCGAGCAGCAGGCCGTAGGCCGGCAGGAAGAACAGCATGCAGATCAGTACCTTGAAGCTGTAATCCACCAGCGCAATTTCGACCCAGTGGCTGGCCATAAACGGATCGGTACTGCGATAAAAGGCGATGAAAAAGAAGGCCAGCGTGTCGCTGATGTTGCCGAGGAACATCGCCGCTGCCGGTGCCATCCACCACTGCGGCCGCTGGCGCAGACGGTTAAATACGTGCACGTCGAGGATCTGGCCAAGCACGTAAGCCATAAAGCTGGCGCAGGCGATCCGCGCTACCACGATATTTACCTGCTGCATCGCCGCCCAGCCCTGCCAGGCGCCGTCGTAAAACAGTGAGGAGACCGTATAGGAGATAAACAGCGCCGGGGCCATCACCGCCAGAATAATACGGCGCGCCAGCGGGGCACCAAAAATCCGCACGGTTAAGTCGGTGGCGAGGAAAATAAACGGAAAGCTGAACGCCCCCCAGGTGGTATGAAAACCAAACAGGGTGATGGGCAGTTGCACCAGGTAGTTGCTGGAGGTGATCACCAGCAGATGAAACAGCGACAGCCAGAGCAGTGCCCGGGTCCGCTGACGCGGAGTAAAAGTAAGCATATTGAGCCTTTTTGCTGAATGGGGTGAGGGAACCCAGTAAGACGAATGTTGCCGTGCGAAAGCAGCGGCGGCGGCATATTACCAATTACCGCCGCCATTGCAATGGTGAATCTCTGCGCAATCGATTCCCCGGTCATTCGCTTGCGCCCGCTCTGCACCGCGGTAAAATAAGCGCCCGCTAACCCATGCTCGCCGGGAGAATCATGAGCGACCTGTTTACTTCCCCAACCCATACGCTGGATGCCCTTGGCCTGCGCTGCCCGGAGCCGGTGATGATGATAAGAAAAACCGTCCGTCAGATGCAGGAGGGAGAAACCCTGCTGGTGATTGCCGACGATCCGGCAACCACCCGCGATATTCCCGGCTTCTGCCGCTTTATGGAGCATACGCTGCTGGCGCAGCAGACGGACGCGCTGCCCTACCGCTTTTTACTGCGTAAAGGGCGCTAGCGCTGCCGCAACAGCCGCAGAGCGTTGGCCGTCACCAGCACCGTGGCGCCGGAATCGGCCAGCACTGCCAGCCACAGGCCGGTAAAGCCCGTCAGGGTGGTGACCAAAAACAGCGTTTTCAGGCCCAGTGCGATGGCCACATTCTGTCCGATCACCGCACGGGTACCGCGCGCCAGGCGCAGTAAACTGACCAGGCTGCCGAGATGATTGCGGGTCAGCGCGGCGTCGGCACTCTCCAGCGCCACGTCGCTGCCGCTGCCCATGGCAATGCCAATGCGGGCGGCTTTCATCGCCGGCGCATCATTGATACCGTCACCCACCATTGCCACCGGGGCCTGCTGATTCAGTGCGGTTATTGCCGCGACCTTATCCGCCGGCAGCAGGCCGGCCCGATAGTCTATTCCCAGTTCGCTGGCGATGGCCGCCGCCGCACGCGGATGATCGCCGGTGAGCATCACGCTGTGCAGGCCCTGCTTGCGCAGCGCAACCAGCACTTCACGCGCCTCGGGCCGCAGGGTATCGCGCAGCGCGTACAGCGCCAGCGGTCGCTCTGCGGCGCACTGAACGATCACTGTGCTGCCGCTGGCTTCGGCGCGAACGATGTCCTGCCGCTGCGCCGCGCTCAGCGAACCGACCGCCAGCGCCGACGGCGCGCTCAGGCGGATCTGTTCTCCGGCGATTTCGCCGCTGATGCCGCGTCCGGCAACGGTACGCACCCCCCGCGCGGTGGCGGGGGCTACGCCCCGATCGCCGGCGTAGCGGACGATAGCCTGCGCCAGCGGGTGGTGACTGCCCTGCTCAAGGGCGCTGGCCTGCGCTAACAGCGTCTCCTCCGGCATGGCCGAACACCAGCGCGTAAGCTGTATCACCTGCGGCGAACCGGCGGTCAGCGTGCCGGTTTTATCGAAGGCCAGCGTACGAATACGCGCCAAATCCTCTAGCGCGGCACCTCCCTTAATCAGCGCCCCGTGCCGTGCCGCCGCCGCCAGTCCGCAGGCAATGGCGGCGGGGGTGGAAATCACCAGCGCGCAGGGGCAGCCAATCAGCAGCAGGGTCAACGCCTTGTAGATCCACGGCTGCCAGTCGGCAGCGGTGAGCAGCGGCGGCAGCAGCGCCACTGCCAGCGCGAGCAGCATAATCGCCGGCGTATACAGGCGGCTGAAGCGGTCAATCAGGCGGGCGATGGGCGCGCGCGTTGCTTCAGCCTCTTCGATCAACTGCAAAATGCGATCGATTGCGCTGTCGCCGGGTTCGGAGAGCACGTCCAGCGTCACTCGCCGGTCAAGGCACAGGCTGCCGGCGGCCAGGCGCTCGCCCGGCTGGCGATCGACCGGCAGGGATTCGCCGGTGAGGGCGCTTTCGTCAAAGCTGGCGGGCTCGTCGCGCAGGCGTGCGTCGGCGGGCAGACGATCCCCGGCGGAGATTTCGATCAGGTCGCCGGGGCGTAATGCCGCCACCGCCACCGTCTCGCGGCGGCCCGCGCGCAGCCGCACGGCGTGCTCCGGTTTCAGGGCCATCAGCGCAGTGATCCCCTGGCGGGCACGCGCGGCGGCAAACCCCTCCAGCCGCTCGCCGAGCAGAAACAGCAGCAGGACGACCGCGGCCTCATCGGTGGCACCGATCGCCAGCGCACCGAGAGCGGCGACGCTCATCAGCGTGTCGATAGCGAACGGATTGCCGTGGCGAATGGCCTGCCAGCTGGCGCGTAACACAGGCATCAGGGCGATAGTGGTAGTGATAGTGAATGCTAACTTACTGTAGGCCGGATCGGTCAGTTTAAGCAGACTACTGATGGCCACCAGCAGGGCAATAAGCAGTAAAAAACGCCAGCGCCGCCCGGCGCCGGCGGGGGAAGCCGGCGGGGAGCTGCCGCCGGCGATCAGGTCGAATCCGGCGGCGGAAACCGCCCGTGAGACCTCCTCCGTGACGTCGCGATCGGCGCTGATGCACAGTTTTTGCGAGGCAAACAGCACCTGAGCACGGTGTACGCCAGGGAGCGGTTCCACGGCCTGCTCAATACGGCGCGCACAGCCGGCGCAGTCCATCCCACGCACGCCGTAGCGGCGTGAAAATGCGGCGGTGTCCCCGGGGTCGGCGGTGGGGCGATGGGACCCGCGGGGCGGCAGCAGTACGGCAGACGAGGCGGTGGTCAGCGGCAAGAGTCGCTGAATCTGCGGTTGGATAGCGCGGCGATCGGTATGTGCGGCGGCCGACTGGACGCCGCAGGATGAGAACCATGACATAGAGACTCCTGAATCACTTTGGGGCCATTGCCCAAGATGCAGAGCTTACACTCTGGAGTCGACTCCAGAGTCAAGCCTCTGTTGTCATGTCAGCGTCTTGTCGATTCAGTAAAACAGCGTGCGTACGACCATAAAGTGGCCGATAAAGTACCCGGCGGCGATGATTGCGCGGTCGGCGGTGAAGCGTCGGCGAAAGTGCGAAATCAGCCAGAGAATGTGCGCGACAAGCAGCAGCGTCGTGCCCACCATCAGGGCGAAGCTAAAATCGTTCGGCAGGGTCAGGTAGCGTTCAAACGCCAGCCAGGCCATGACCACCAGCATCACGACAAAGGCGGCCACCGCCCATTTCAGCGTCTCCAGACGCGTCCAGATGATGGCCAGTACCAGCCCCGCGACGATGGCCAGTGCAATCGCCACCGGCCAGTGCGGCGCGAAGGGAGCCCCGCCGACGAAGTAGGCGGTATACAACAGACTGGAGAGAAAAAATGCGCCAATCGCCCAAAGCGTGCGCGTCGGTGACAGCAGCAGCAGCGCGTCACCCAGCAGCGTCGCCACCAGACCGGCGACAACCAGCCAGCCCATCAGGCTAAACATCGGCGCCTGCCAGGCCAGCCCGAGCAGCAGCAGCAGGGTCAGCGGTTTAAACAGCCAGCGTTGCCACTGGGGGCCACGATACGCGGCATCAACATACAGCCAGCCGGAAAACACGACGGCCAGAAAAGACCACAACATAATGCACTCCCTGATTAACGGATTTCTTCAATGAGTGGGCGCGCCGGCGCGGTAGCGTGCTCCGCCCAAAACGAAAAAGTCAGTGAGGGGACCGCACGATTGCGCGCCGCCGCCGCGGCGTGGAACTCTGGCAAGTGTAGGTGAAGGCGCGTTGGAGTGACAATCAGCCTGTTCCGGCTCCGCGTGAGGGACGGCGGCAAGCGGTCCCTCACGCACCCGATGGCGGTCGGCGTTAAGCGCCTCAGGCTTGCAGCAAAAACGCCATAAAGTTAGCCGGTGGAGGGGCAGTAATGAATGTGAGTATTCACTTACTTTCTTTTGATCGGCGGCTGCTTTTTCTGCCACGCCAGCAGCTCAAATACGCCAAACAGGAAGATTTTGGTCTGATCCGCGCCGCTCAGCGTCGGCCCCTCTTTCGGCTGAGTGGCTTTAAGCAGGGTCAGCTGTAATCCGTGCATCACCACCATAAAAAACAGCGCAACGTGCAGGAAATATTTCAGCGGCGCCGGCCACGGATGGATCACATTAACAACCAAAAACCCCCAGACGCAGAGCATCAGCAGACGACCGAGATTAAGCAACATGAGCAGACTCCTGTTCGGATTGGGGATGGCGCAAATAGAGGCGACAGGCGACCTGCCCGGCAATTTTTTCCCGGTGCAATCGCCAATGGGCGGGCACCGGCGGAAGGCCGTTTTCGACCTCGCTTTCAACATAAATCAGGGCGTCTTCGCTCAGCCAGCCGCGCTGTTCCAGCCGCGCCAGCGTTTCGCCTAGCAGCCCCTGGCGGAAAGGGGGATCGACAAACACCACGTCGTACGGCTCACCGGCCTGGGCGAGGAAGGTCAGTGCGTCGGTTTGCAGCACGCGGGCCCCGCGGGCGCGCAGGGTCTCCAGATTACGTGACAGCTGCTGGGCCACCGGCCGCGCCAGTTCAAGCAGGGTCGTTGGGCCGGCGTAGCGCGACAGCGCTTCCAGACCCAGCGCACCGCTGCCGGCAAAACAGTCAAGGCAGCGGGCATCCTGTATCCAGGGGGCCAGCCAGTTAAACAGCGTCTCACGCACGCGGTCGGTGGTCGGACGCAGGCCGGCGCTGTCGGGCACCGGCAGTTTGCGGCCGCGCCACTGGCCGCCAATGATGCGGATCTCGCCGCTGCCGCCGCTGCGGTTTTTTTTCGTCATGATGCTCACAACTCGTCATAATTTGTTGCGTAGTTTAACGGGCGAAAGCGGCGCTGGAAACGGTAAAAAAGGGTGCTGTGATGCGCAACAGAGAAAGTGTTAGACTAATGTGCTTAATAATCGACGTGATTTTTCTTTAGGAACCGATTCGGTTCTCCCCGCGAGGAGTGGTGTTACGCAATGGCAAAAGATAAAAAACGGGGCTTTTTTTCCTGGCTTGGCTTTGGCAAAGGGGATCAGCCAGAAAAGCAGGAAGTGAGCAAGGAAACGATAGCGCCGCCGGAAGAGGCGCAGGATGCCCCAGACGATGCCGCCACGCCCGCCGGACACCCCTCGCCTGCCGGGGAGCCCGCCGTTGCCCGCGACGCCGGGCAGACTGACGCCGCGCTGCCGCATCAGCCGGAGACGCAAGCCGACGCTGCGCCGGTGGCGCCGTCGGTACCCGAATTGAATCTGCCGCCAGAGCCAGAGCCAGAGCCAGAGCCCGCTCCGGCGCCAACCCCGCAGCCGGAGCCCGTGCCAGAGTCCAGGCCGGCGCGCGCCCCTGAACCGACGCCAGAGCCCGTTCCGGCGCCAACGCCGCAGCCGGTCCCCGTGCCAGAGTCCAGGCCGGCGCGCGCGCCTGAACCGACGCCAGAGCCCGTTCCGGCGCCAATGCCGCAGCCGGTCCCCAAGCCAGAGCCCGTTCCGGCGCCAACCCTGCAGCCGGAGCCCGTGCCAGAGTCCAGGCCGGCGCGCCCCCCTGAACCGACGCCAGAGCCCGTTCCGGCGCCAATGCCGCAGCCGGTCCCCAAGCCAGAGCCCGTTCCGGCGCCAACCCTGCAGCCGGAGCCCGTGACAGAGTCCAGGCCGGCGCGCGCCCCTGAACCGACGCCAGAGCCCGTTCCAGCGGCAACGCCGCAACCGGAGCCCGTGCCAGAGCGAGAATCCGGGCAGGGACCGGCCCACGCTGCCGAAGCGGTAGCGCCGGCGCCGGTCACGCTGGCGGATCCCGCTCCGGAGCAGGAGGAGGTGGAAGCGGCGAGCGCCGATGACGCGCCGCCGGCGCGGGAGCAAACGCGCCCGACCAAAGAGGGGTTTTTCGCCCGTCTGAAGCGCAGCCTGGTGAAAACCCGGCAAAACCTCGGGTCCGGGTTTATCGGCCTGTTCCGCGGCAAGAAAATTGACGACGATCTGTTTGATGAGCTGGAAGAGCAGCTGCTGATCGCCGACGTTGGTGTAGAGACCACCCGTCGTATCATCACGCACCTGACCCAGCAGGCAAACCGCAAGCAGTTGCGCGATGCGGAAGCCCTGTATGGCCTGTTGAAAGCGGAGATGTCCGCCATTCTCGCGAAGGTGGATGCGCCGCTGGACGTGACCGCAAAAACGCCATTTGTGATTTTGATGGTGGGCGTCAACGGCGTGGGGAAAACGACCACCATCGGCAAACTGGCGCGGCAGTATCAGTCCGAAGGCAAGAGCGTGATGCTCGCTGCCGGCGACACCTTCCGCGCCGCGGCGGTTGAACAGCTGCAGGTATGGGGGCAGCGTAATCATATTCCGGTCGTCGCTCAGCACACCGGTGCGGACTCGGCCTCTGTGATTTACGATGCCCTGCAGGCTGCTCAGGCGCGCGGCGTTGACGTACTGATCGCCGATACCGCCGGACGTCTGCAGAATAAAGCGCATCTGATGGAAGAGCTGAAGAAAATCGTTCGCGTGATGAAGAAGATTGATGAGCATGCGCCGCATGAGGTGATGCTGACGCTGGATGCCAGCACCGGACAAAATGCCATCAGCCAGGCCAAACTGTTTAACGAAGCGGTCGGCCTGAGCGGCATTGCGCTGACCAAGCTGGACGGTACGGCGAAAGGCGGGGTGATCTTCTCGATTGCTGACCAGTTTGGCATTCCTATCCGCTACATCGGCGTGGGCGAAGGAATTGAGGATTTACGTCCGTTTAAAGCAGACGATTTCATTGAGGCACTTTTTGCCCGAGAGGATTAAAACAGGATGATTCGCTTTGAAGCAGTCAGTAAGGCCTATCTGGGCGGGCGTCAGGCGCTACAGGGGGTCGACTTTCATCTGCGCCCGGGAGAAATGGCGTTCCTGACCGGCCACTCCGGTGCCGGTAAAAGTACCCTGCTCAAGCTGATTTGCGGCATTGAGCGCCCCAGCGCCGGTAAAATTTCGTTTGGCGGGCACGATATCAGCCGGCTCAAAAACCGTGAGGTGCCGTTTCTGCGGCGCCAGATCGGGATGATTTTTCAGGATCACCACCTGCTGATGGATCGTTCGGTCTATGACAACGTGGCGATTCCGCTGATCATCTCCGGCGCCAGCGGTGAGGATATTCGCCGCCGGGTCTCGGCGGCGCTGGATAAAGTCGGTCTGCTGGACAAAGCGAAAAGCTTTCCCATCCAGCTGTCCGGCGGTGAGCAGCAGCGCGTGGGTATCGCCCGCGCAGTGGTCAATAAACCCGCGGTGCTGCTGGCGGATGAGCCAACGGGTAACCTGGATGATGCGCTGTCGCGCGATATTCTGCGGCTGTTTGAAGAATTCAACCGCGTCGGCGTCACCGTACTGATGGCGACTCACGACATGGCGCTGGTCACCAGTCGTCACTATCGCACCCTGACGCTGGCGCAGGGGCGGATGCACGGAGGGCAGCATGGCGAATAAGCGCAATCCGCGTCCGGCGGCAAAACAGAGCGTGCCGTCAAAGCGCAAGGCCCTGAAGGGCGGCTGGCAGGAACAGTGGCGCTATGCCTGGCGTGGCACCCTGTCCGATATGTGGCGGCAGCCGCTGGCTACCCTGCTGACGGTCATGGTGATCGCCATTTCCCTGACGCTGCCCAGCGTCTGCTACATGGTGTGGAAAAACGTCAGTCAGGCGGCCGATCAGTGGTATCCGGCGCCGCAGCTGACGGTGTATCTTTCCAAAACGCTGGATGACGGCGCGGCTGAAAATGCCGTGGCGCAGCTTAAGCAGCAGGACGGGGTGGATAAGGTCAATTACCTGTCGCGGGAAGAGGCGATGGGGGAGTTCCGTAACTGGTCAGGCTTTGGCGGCGCGCTGGATATGCTGGAGCAGAATCCGCTACCGGCGGTGGCGATCATCACGCCGAAGCTGAACTTTCAGAGCGCCGACACGCTGCAGAGCCTGCGCGATCGCGTGGCGAAGGTGCCGGGAGTCGACGAAGTGCGCATGGACGACAGCTGGTTTGCCCGGCTGGCGGCGCTAACCGGGCTGGTGGGGCAGGTGGCGGCAATGATTGGCGTGCTGATGGTGGTCGCCGTGTTCCTGGTGATTGGCAACAGCGTGCGGCTGAGCATCTTTGCCCGACGTGACACCATTAACGTCCAGAAGCTGATTGGTGCCACTGACGGCTTTATTCTGCGCCCGTTCCTGTACGGCGGGGCGCTGCTGGGTTTCGCCGGGGCGCTGTTGTCGCTGATCCTCTCTGAGGTGCTGGTGATGCGGCTGGAGTCGGTGGTGGCGCAGGTGGCTTCGGTATTTGGTACCACGTTCGCGCTGCACGGCCTCGGCTGGGACGAGTCCCTGCTGCTGCTGCTGCTGGCGGCAATGATTGGCTGGGTGGCGGCGTGGCTGGCGACCTCGCAACATTTACGTCGTTTTACGCCCCAGTAACCCCCGTACACGTTTTTTGTTATACTCTTCCTCTGCTGTCGGGTAACGCGCAGCAGGGGAAGTGCTCCCCGATCGACGTTCCCCCGGGTCACGCTTGTGCGCAAATTATTCACATAAAAAATGAACCTGTGGATAACTTTGCAGTCGAAGTAGCACGCATTGCTTCAATTATTCCGTGAATTCACGTAGTCTGGTTGGTTATGCGAAGGCGTCGTACAAGCAATAACGGCAAATTTGAGAGGAATTGAATGACTAACGAAATGCATGCTTTAGCTGTCGCTCCGGTTGGTAATCTGGATGCCTACATCCGTGCCGCCAACGCCCGCCCGGTTCTGTCGGCGGAAGAGGAGAAAGCACTGGCTGAACGGCTGCATTACCAGGGCGATCTGGATGCAGCAAAAACGCTGATCCTGTCTCACCTGCGCTTTGTTATTCACGTAGCGCGTAACTATTCCGGTTACGGGCTGCCGCAGGCGGATCTGATTCAGGAAGGCAACATTGGCCTGATGAAGGCGGTACGCCGCTTCAACCCGGAAGTCGGCGTGCGTCTGGTCTCGTTTGCCGTGCACTGGATCAAAGCGGAAATTCACGAATACGTGCTGCGCAACTGGCGTATCGTGAAGGTGGCGACCACCAAAGCGCAGCGTAAGCTGTTCTTTAATCTGCGTAAATCTAAGCAGCGTCTCGGCTGGTTCAATCAGGACGAGGTCGAGATGGTTGCGCGCGAGCTGGGCGTCACCAGCAAAGACGTGCGCGAGATGGAGTCACGCATGGCCGCCCAGGACATGACCTTCGATATGAATCCGGATGATGAAGCCGGTGAAGGTAAACCGATGGCGCCGGTGCTCTACCTGCAGGATAAAACGTCTGACTTTGCCGACGGCATTGAAGAGGATAACTGGGAGCATCACGCTGCGGACAAGCTCGGCGATGCCATGAAGTCGCTGGACGAGCGCAGCCAGCACATCATTCGTGCCCGCTGGTTGGATGATGACAACAAGACCACGCTGCAGGAGCTGGCCGATCAGTATGGCGTCTCCGCCGAACGCGTGCGCCAGCTGGAAAAGAACGCGATGAAAAAGCTGCGGGTGGCGATCGAAGCCTGATCCCCAGCCAGCGTCGTTCAGACCGCCACCCTGCGTGGCGGTTTTTTTTTGCTCTCCGGTCCTGCTTCGCCCGTTACTGCATACGCTGAAAATGCGCAATCCGGCGCGGATTCAGGGACAACAGTAATCCGAAAATTCCGCCGTCAGCTTGCTGCGCTATTTTCCGGTTAACCTCTTTTATCATCTTTAACACAGATGATTGTACGCTTGCTTACTCACATTATCGCTGCCCGGGCCGGTGGCTGAGGGCCCGGCGGCGGTGACGGTTCGAATACCGGTACCCCCACCATCACCACCAGCCGCTCGGGCCGCTGAGGCGCGTTAAGTCCGCATCACCAGACCGCACAGGGGAATACGCCGTTGCGCCACCTTCTTCTGTTGTCTGTGATGCGGCGATTGCTGGCCTGTACTCCAGGCGATGGGAGGGGCGTTAAAACTGGCGCTGCGGGTCCCGACGACGTGACGCTCAGCAGCGCGCAGATCGCGACCCTGCCCTGTGCCAGCATCTATCAGCGCCTTGATAATGGGCGGGGCATGTTTGGGGCGTCGGGTGGCCTTGTTGAATAAATCGAACTCTTGCTGAGTTGCAGGATCCGAGCACGCATCCCCTGACAACACAGGCAGACCCGTGGTCAGGCAGACGTTCAGAATCATCCTCCCGCGCACCTGTAGCACAGTCCTCATCAACCCAAACGGGTACGGTGCTGACATGAGTAAGCCAGTATACATTCTGCTATCGCTACGTAACGGGTTCAGGGCTGCGCCCCGAAACCCGCTAAGGTCAACCCCGCCGCGCAGGCCGTTTTTGGTGCTGCCATCCGCATGGCGGTACTGCAAAAACACATCCTGTCCCGTCAGTATTTATTTCGTGTGCACGGAGTTTTTTTATTCGACGTGAAAGGCAGGATTCGCGATCTGCTGGTAAATGGCACCGCGGATGCAGCGATGCAGGATAGGGCGAACGCCGCAAACTGACGTCATTTTCTGACGCGCTGCGCTTGTCCAACGCTTCGCGGCTACGCAATAAATTGGCCACCGGGTTACCGTTTTTCGCTGACGGAAATTCCGGGTTCGGAAACCGTACTCCGGGAGAAACAGGGCTTACGCGGTGACTTTTGCCTCAAACTGAGCGTCATGCACTCCGGTGCATAGTCATTGATGGCCTCAGAACTCATCTGCGTCGTTTTGCGGTTTTTTCGGGTGCAAGGTGGGGGGAGGGGGCATCGTCTTCGCGCTCAGAGCGTCCTGAGCGCGTTTCAGCGGGGCTGATAAGACCGGGTGTTATGGTGTAAATACAGCGAGAGTGCTATTTTACCGTATCGATAACGGACGCTAATAAATCGCCAAAAGTGGCGTGTGTCTCAATGACGTAATCAGTTGATGCTTTATCGCGGATCTGAAAACAGTCATCTTTGGGGCTGTACACGAACACGGACATGCCATCTTCACCAATCACCAGTTTGTTGGTGAGGTTTGGATCTACGTAGATATCGTTGTCGCGTGTATAAATGTTCCGAATGTAGATATTTGACCATGCTGGCTCGCCATTCTCCGTCTGCGTCATTCCGTACAGAGTGAGTCCATTGTATTCAAGCCCATCCATGATTTTGAGCATATTGACGTAATCCTGGCGTTTTAATACCAGGCGCTGAATATCCGCGAAAACGCCGCGTTTCGTTTTATCCCATTCTGTTGGCGCAGGCTTGCGCATTAAGTCTGCCATGGTGTCAGGTACTACAGGGCTGGCTATCGGATAGTTATCGGAAACCATCAGTGTCTTGAGGATGCCAATCATCTGATTTGTGTCGTTCATAGCGTGTTTACTTCCCTACTGGGTAAATTACGCCGTTCGGCGAAGGCCATAAAACTTTAGTGCTGGCGTTGTATGGGAGGTCTTTGGTGATTATCGCCTGTGTCTTTGATAGCGCGGAGTGATATGGCGAGTTTTGGATCAATATCAGATTATCCATGGCGTTTGTGCCACTGTCATCGAGGGGGATCTTGTGGTGAACCTGCCAGCCGGGCGGCACCTTACCATCAGCCAGACGCGGCAGGTTATTGGAATCAAACGTTGATAGTGCGTCTGGATGATCGGAAAGTGATTTGAGGAAGTTCGGGCGAACAGAACGGCTAAACTCTCCACGGAGTGCGGCATATCCAGCTCGGTCACAACGAACATAGTTCAGCTCCGATACATTCACATCGTCAAGCAGAACGTGCGCATTCTTGTATTTGCCCAGATAGCTTGTCAATTCCTCTGCCGCCATCGGGTTACGTGTAACCAGCAGTGAAGCTGCTGCTACCAGCATCCCGGATGTGGTTTCGTTAAGAACCCCGTCGTACCCCTTAATAGCATCACCGCCCAACTGCTCGGCAGTCTGCCGAAATCCTTCGATATTGCCATTGTAGATACCGCCAGCCGCCAGCAGTCTGCCTGCCGCTTTGCTGTTGATGGTTTTTGCCACCTGGGCATGTTGCACTGGCTCACCTGATGGGCGGAATTTCTCTGTGGCTACGGGTTTCCTGCCGTTCTGGTTATTGATAGCAAGCCTGTAAGCCCGCTGAAAATCACTGACCACCCAGCAAAACGGATCCACGCCGTCAAAAATCCGTTCGCCAGCGGCTTACGGTATCGTCCCAGTGTTCATCGCTATCCAGCCCTCCATCAGGTTGATTTCAAGGTCATCATAAACAGGATAGTACCCTGAGCGGATATAGGGCTTATCCTTCGGGTGTGGCAGCAGATTGGGGGCTTCATTGACCGGGCGTTATGTTTAATTGGTCTAAGTGAGGACGGACTTTTGCCAAATGGTTTTTAGGCTCAGAACCATCTCTAACAGGCCTTGATCATCAAGGTCCTCATCATCGATCAAGCTGGGGTCTGAGCAGTAAGCATCCACCGCAGAGAACACAGAGTCAAAGTAGCGCTGTGTGTCTTTATTCGGGGATTTTGAGTCGTCAGAGTCTCTGTGTTTTCGCCATGATATTGTGTATTGGTTCTCAAATTCTTGTGCGGTTATCGCGCCAGAAACAAATGAGTCAATCAGAGCCAAAAGAGATAGTTCGTTTGTATTAAAAGACATTGCCGCCACCTATTAAATCGGACATTTGAGTTTCAGACAGTTTCCATCCAGAAATGAAGTTACCATCTATCTTGGTCATTACATCAATATTAGTTTCAGGATTGTAGTAGTGATACACGTCCTGATTCCATCGGTACTTTCCTGTGATTTGCTGTGTTAGCGGATCATCAATGTGATCTTTTAGTGCTTGCTCGAAGGCATTTAGACCTTCTGGGTTTGAATTTCCTGGGACGTTGAAATCTACAGCGTGCTTGAATTTTTTCTGTAGTTGTTTGGTTTCGAAATGAACAAATTCAGAAGGCGATGATTTCGGTATTTTTGATAAGACTGAAAGTTCATCTATTTCACCGACAGAACCTAATCTGCCTAAGGTAAGTCCTGCCGCGACAGATACCCCTGCGATGAGCAATCCCTTGTTGTCCATGATTTGATCATAACCCGCTGGCGCATCGCCGCCGAGCTGCTGTGCGGTTTCATGAAATCCTTCGATATTGCCATTGTAGATACCGCCAGCCGCCAGCCGCCAGCAGTCTGCCTGCCGCTTTGCTGTTGATGGTTTTTGCCACCTGGGCATGTTGCACTGGCTCACCTGATGGGCGGAATTTCTCTGTGGCTGCGGGTTTCCTGCCGTTCTGGTTATTGATAGCAAGCCTGTAAGCCCGCTGAAAATCACTGACCACCCAGCAAAACGGATCCACGCCGTCAAAAATCCGTTCGCCAGCGGCTTACGGTATCGTCCCAGTGTTCATCGCTATCCAGCCCGATTATCCAGCCCTCCATCAGGTTGATTTCAAGGTCATCATAAACAGGATCGTACCCTGAGCGGATATAGGGCTTATCCTTCGGGTGTGGCAGCAGATTGGGGGCTTCATTGACCGGAGGTGAGGTGTAATTCCGGTAGTCCAGGTCATAAGTGAATGCGGCTTTTTCCAGTGCTACATCGGGGGTCAGTATGTGCTGGAATTCATCGGGAGGCAGCTCCCGCTCGAGTTCCCACAGCGTGTAGAGTCTGAGCATCAAACATCCTTTTTTTCATATCCTTCCTGTGGATTCTCGCGCGTATTTGTATACAAAGCAAACACACAGGCAATACTTGCTAATGCCCCCGTGGTGGGTACACCAGAAAACGGCAGCGGGACGACCAGCGTCTTTTGCCCGGATGGAGGGGCCGTTGCGCTATCCGGCCGGTACCAGCGTCTGTTAGCGGGCCAGGCCGGTTAATGCCAGTTTCAAAGCCGCCACCGGGACGGAATCGCGCATCGGATGATGAATTCCATCAGGCTAAAGGTTTTTGGTGAAGCGAATGGAACGTCAAAAAACACGGTAAAGAGCGTCGTCGTATCTGGCGCAAGCTGCCTCTTGCGGTTGATGGCAAAAACGCACGAGATCATCTGCGCAGGCCTGTCGCTGAGCCGCGTCACGGACGCCGTAGCTTTCCCGGTCTTATCCGGCATACCCACAGTAAAGTCAGGCCAGCCGCGGCGGAGGGGGCTGATGACATCCGGCGATGTCACGATGAGCGGCAGCATCAGAAAATCAGGGCCGCGTGCCTCCGCGAAAAGGCGTGGATTACCGGCCCGGAGAGTACGCCACCTGCGACCGTGCGGTGGCGAATCAGCGTTTGAGCGTGAGGCCTGCCCGGTGACAATGGCCAACGGAGGATAACCGCCGCTCGATAGCGGAAGCGGCGATGTACCGGGTAAAACCGTTGGTTGGTGGTTCACTGAGCTGCGGGATGACGATGGACAGGTTGCAGAAGCGTTGGCCCTGGTGCGTGCGCCGAATACCATGACGAAGGCAGGTATGCCAGACAGCGTGCGCATCGCCTGAAAACCCGGACAACGACAGAGACGCTCACGCTGAGTCCCGCTTGTTCAACAAAGCCACCCTTCTTGTTAAAAAAATGCATCGAATGATTTATGAGGGAAACGCTTTGGCAAGGAGCAGATGCTTTCGCCGTAGGAAAGGGCACCATCACTGGCATTACCAGACAATCCGTTAACACAACCCCGCGCCGGCGGAGATTTTTTTTGCCCGCGGGAAGGTGCCATATTGTGATCTGTATCACGCTGCAGCATAGTGTGATTGCCAGCAGCGCCTGGCATCACACGATGAGAAGAAGAGGAACGGATTATGACCGGCGTGCATATCGCAAGAGGACTGCAGTGGATTCTCAATGCAGGATTATTAATACTGGCCATCATTCTGGTGATGTTTCTCGGTAAAGAGACCCTGCACCTGGCGAACGTGATGCTCAACGGTGGGGAACCGGCGTCGTCCTACCTGCTGATTGAAGGCATTGTTATCTACTTTTTGTATTTTGAATTTATTGCGCTGATCGTGAAGTATTTTCAGTCCGGCTATCACTTTCCGCTGCGCTACTTTGTGTACATCGGGATCACCGCGATCATTCGGCTAATTATCGTCGATCATAAAGATCCGTTTGATACCCTGTGCTACTCCGGGGCGATCCTTATCCTGGTAATCACCCTGTGGCTGGCTAACAGCCAGCGGCTGAAGCGTGAGTAAAAAAAGCGGCCCGATGGGCCGCAAGCAACAGGAAAGCAGATAACAACAGCGGGTACACAGACACAGGCAAACCGATTTCGCTTATCCTTTCACTCCGCCGGCCGTCAGGCCGCTGACCAGCCAGCGCTGCGCCGGCAGAAATACCAGCGTCATTGGCAGGGCCGACAGCATCGCGACGGCGGCGAAGTCGCCCCACAGGTAATTTTGCAGATTGAGATACTGCTGTATTCCCACCGGCAGGGTATAGCTGTTGACGTCGCGCAGCAGCAGTGAAGCTACCGGCACTTCGGTTACCGCGACAATGAACGACAGAATAAAGACCACCGCCAGAACCGGCACCGGCACCGGCAGCAGGATCAGACGAAACGCCTGCCACAGCGTGGCGCCGGCCTCCAGCGAACCGTCAATGGTTTCAAAGTAGCCCTTAAGGGTCCAGACGTGCCGGGCGATGCCGCCGGGGTAGGCAAACACCAGCCCGGCGTGGGTATTCAGGCCAAGAAAAGGGACATACTGCCCCAGGCGATCAAACAGGGCATACTGCGCGACCAGCGACAGCACTGCCGGAAACATCTGGAAATCAGCATCCCCTTCAGCAGGCTGGCCTTACCGCGAAAGCGCAGGCGGGCAAAGGCGGAGGCGCAGGTTGTGGAGAGGGCGACGATACCCAGCGCGGTGATGGCCGCGACCTTTACCGAGTTCCACAGCCACAGCAGCACCGGGAACGGCGGCGGCGTGGCGCTGGCGTTTTCCTGCCCCACCGCAATGCCCGGCGGCAGCTTCCAGCGATCCCAGGAGAGGTTCTCCGGCAGCAGGCTGCCGATAGCGTAGTTGCCGGGGCGCAGCGAAATGGCGGTCACCATCAGCAGCGGGTACATAATCAGTGCGACAAAAGCCAGCAGTAGCTGGCTCAGCCGCCGCTGCCAGCGCTGCGATCTCGGTTTATCCCCGCCATATCGGCTCCTGCATCAAATTTCATCCGCGTGGCCTTCAGGTTCAGCACCGCCAGTCGACCCACCAGCAGGAAGATCAGCGTGGCGATCGCCGCCGGTTGTGGTCGGAAGCCGTCCCGACGGCGGCACCCGAGACGCCAGCGGCCGGCAGCGAGGCGATGCTCAGCGATACCGAACAGTTTTAACCGCGGCATCGGGCAGGCGGTTAAGCAGGGTGACATCGATAAAGCCCTGAAGCTGGTAAATGAGGCCGGGCGTCCGGGCTCAGCCTCCGCGCGCGATACCTGTATCCGCAGTGTGAAAGGCAAGGGATAACCCCGCACTGTCGATCTGCTCACGGGATGGGGCGTCGCCTTGACGCCCCCTTTTTCCCGCCTTTTCTGCCCCGCTGCGTGTTCTTGCCGGGGCTCTGCGCTACACTGTCGCTCCCTGAGAAGATTGCTGGAGAAACCGCATGTCGGATACGCGGCTGGCGCAACTGTATGCGCTGGCGTGGCTACCGGACTCCGCCCCGGCGCTCACGCCCCCGGTGCGAGACTGGTTGCTGGAGGAGGACTCCATGACCCAACGTTTTGAACGCTACTGCCGCGCCGTCACCGTGACGTCGCTGGCGGAAGGCTTTGTCAGTCCGGCGGCAGTGACGGCAGAAGCGGCGCTGCTGCCGCCGAGCGACCGCTACTGGTTACGGGAGATTCTGCTGTGCGGCGACGGTGAGCCCTGGCTGGTGGGGCGCACCGTGGTACCGGAATCGACCCTCAACGGCCCGGAAGCGATGCTGCAGCACCTGGGCAGCCGGCCGCTGGGACGTTATCTGTTTGCCTCTTCCTCCCTGACGCGGGATTTTATTGAACCGGGGCGCAGCGGATCGCTGTGGGGGCGGCGTTCGCGTTTGCGCCTGTCCGGTAAGCCGCTGCTGCTGACCGAGCTGTTTTTACCCCCTTCGCCGCTGTACGGCACTAAGGATGAATAACGTGGATTCGATCGCGCCCATGAGCAAATTCCAGGCCTGCTGCCGCCTGATGCGTATTGATAAACCGATTGGCACACTGCTGCTGCTGTGGCCCACTTACTGGGCGCTGTGGCTGGCCGCCGATGGCGTCCCGCCGCTGCAGCCGCTGTTAATATTTACCCTCGGGGTGTTTGTAATGCGCGCGGCCGGCTGTGTGATCAATGACTATGCCGATCGTAAGGTCGATGGCCACGTGAAGCGTACCCGGCTGCGGCCGTTGCCGAGCGGAGCAATCAGCCGCCGCGAGGCGAAAATGCTGTTTGCCGCGCTGGTGCTGGTGGCATTTGGCCTGGTGTTGACCCTGAACGGGCTGACGATTGCGCTGTCGTTTGTTGGCCTGGCGCTGGCCTGGAGTTATCCGTTTATGAAGCGCTACACCCACCTGCCGCAGGTGGTGCTGGGCGCGGCTTTCGGTTGGGCAATTCCGATGGGCTGGGCGGCGGTAAGCGGCGCGCTGCCGCTCAGCTGCTGGCTGCTGTTTCTGGCCAATATTTGCTGGACGGTAGCGTACGACACGCAGTATGCCATGGTGGATCGCGATGATGACCTGAAGATCGGCGTAAAATCGACGGCGATTCTGTTTGGTCGCTACGACAAGGCCATCATTGGCTTACTGCAGCTGGCGACGCTGCTGCTGCTGGTGGCGGTGGGGCGGATACATCAGCTGGGCGGCGTTTTCTACGCGGGGCTGCTGCTGGCGGGGGGGCTGTTTATTTATCAACAGTGGCTGATTGCCGGACGGGACCGCGACGCCTGCTTCCGCGCCTTTATGAATAACAACGCGGCCGGGCTGATTCTGTTTGCCGGCGTAGCCCTGTCGCTGCTGCAGTAGCCGGCGTGGATAACGGGGCCGGCAATGCCGGCCCCGTGGGCTTATAACACCACGGCATTCTCAATCGTCAGGCGCACTTCCTGGGTTATCAAATCGGCCAGCAGCTGATACACCTTCATCGTCTGCTCCACCGACGCATCGCCGCTGTCGCTGATATAACCTTCATCACGCAGCGTCAGCACCAGCGTGGAGAATACGGCCTTATCAAAGAACTCCGGCGCATTAATACCGTGCAGTACCGACAGGCGCTGGGCCAGCGTGCGACTCTCTTTCTCCAGCGTTCCGCGGTTAATCGCCGGGTTGGCGCTGAGGATCGCAAAGGTAATGGCGTAGCGCTGCAGGGTTTCACGCACGCCGGCCGCCAGCAGCTGCAGGGTACGAAAGCGTGATGGCACGGTGCTGATCTGCTGCGCATCGCTGACCAGCAGTCCCTGACGGGTCAGCTCGTCGATCAGCGCGTCCAGCACCGCCGGCAGTTCCGCCAGCGTCCAGCGCAGGAACAGCTCGCTTTGCAGCATCGGATAAAGCACGCTTATCTGACGCAGCAGCTCGGCGCGCGGCAGGGTGCGGTGCTGTTGCACCATCGCGGCAATCAGCGACGGCAGCAGCAGCATATGGTGAATATTGTTGCGGTAGTAGGTCATCAGCACCGCCTGCTCGCGCGGCAGAATGATTATCTCACCAATATTGTCCTGCTCGGTTTCGAACTTATTCATACTCAGCGCGTGCTGCAACAGCGCGTCGGCCGATTGCTCCGGAACGGTGGCATCGGGGGAGTAGGGCACGTTGCGCAGCAGCTGCTGATAGCACTCCAGCTGTTCGGTCAGCTGCTCGCGGGTGAGCGAGCGCTGGCGCGACGCCAGCAGCGCGGTGACGCACAGGTTCATCGCGTTGGCCGCGCCGGCGTTGTTAATGCGCACCATCAGCCGCTGGGCAATGTCATTCACCGTTGGGGTCAGCCACGCCGGACGCGAGGCCTCCAGCGGATCGATAGCATCGCGCCAGTCCGGCACGTGCTGGCTCAGGTAGTTGTTCAGCGACAGCGGCTCGCCAAAGTTAACGTAGCCCTGACCCAAATGACGCAGCTTGCTCAGACCGCGCACCATCTGCAGGAAGCTCTCTTTTTCCTTGGTCGCGCCGCGCAGCTCTTTGGCGTAAGTTCCCACTTCCATCACGTGCTCGTAGCCGATATAGATCGGCACGAGGGTGATCGGGCGGTTAACCCCGCGCAGCATAGCCTGCAGGGTCATCGACAGCGTGCCGGTTTTCGGATCAAGCAGGCGACCGGTGCGCGAACGCCCCCCTTCGACGAAGTACTCCACCGAATAGCCACGCACAAACAGTTCGCTCAGGTACTCGCGAAAGACCGTGGAATAGAGCTTATTCCCCTTAAAGGTGCGGCGAATAAAGAACGCGCCCAGCCGGCGAAAAATGGGTCCGGCGGGCCAGAAGTTTAAGTTGATCCCGGCGGCGATGTGCGGCGGCACCAGCCCCTGGTGATAGAGCACATAGGAGAGCAGCAGATAGTCCATGTGGCTGCGGTGGCAGGGAACATAGACAATTTCATGTCCGTCCTGCGCCAGCTGGCGCACGCGTTCGCCGCCGCTGACGTTAATGCCCTTATACAGCTTACTCCAGGTCCAGCCCATCACCCGATCGGTCAGGCGAATGGCCTCATAGGAGAAGTCGGCCGCCACTTCTTCCATCATCTCGATAGCGTTCTGCTGCGCTTTCTCATGAGAGATTTTCTTGCTGCGCGCTTCATCTTCTACCGCTTTGGCGATGGCGCGCGACTGCAGCAGGCGGGTAAACAGGTCCTGCCGCGCCGGCAGGCGCGGGCCGACTGCCGCCAGCCGCTGGCGGGCGAAGTGCATGCTGGCGACGCGAGCCAGCTTTTGCGCGATGGTTTTATCCGTGCCGTGTTCGGTGGCCATGCGGCGCAGCGAGACGGTTTGCGAAAAACGCACAAAGCTGTCGCGGCCGAGCCACAGCACCGCAAAAAATTTCTCGATGCCGTTCAGCAGACGCAGCTGCGGCGTCCCCTCTTCACCCTGTACTTCGCGTCCCGGCGCGCGGCCAAACATCACCGCCACCGGCACCATTTGCACATCCAGCTGCGGATTACTGCGGTGCAGATCCAGGTAGTCGTGGAACAGCTTCACGGACTCCAGCTTCGGTACGTAGTATGGGAAAACGCGCGGGCCATCGTGAATAAACACGTAGCGCGGCAGCATCGCGCCGTCGATCTCCAGCGGCACCAGCGGGTCCGGCAGATCGTGCTGTAAACACTGCGCGCGCAGCGCCAGCAGATCCGCTTTGGAATCGTAAGGCAGCACGTACATGATCGGGCGCGAGGAGTCGAGTCCCAGTTCGGAAATCGGTTCACCGGGAATGGATTTACTCCGCACTAAAAATTTCAGTGGGATGTTCAGTAATTTGTAATAAAATTTACGCCAACCTGACATAGACAGTATAAAGCCTCTTGTTAGCAAAGCGCCGCCAGCATAACAGAAAGTGCTGCGGATTTCTGTGGTGTCGCATGAAAGCGGCCACCGTGCATTGACGTCATTCACATCAAAGGGTTCCCTGATTATGGCAAATAACGCCACCGGCCTGACGCGCATTGTGAAAGCAGCGGGCTATTCGTGGAAAGGCGTGCGCGCCGCCTGGCGGCACGAAGCCGCCTTTCGTCAGGAGCTGATCGCCGTCGCGATTGCCATTCTGGTGGCCTGCTGGCTCGATATTGATACCCTCAGCCGGGTGCTGATGATTGGTTCGGTGGTGCTGGTGGTGGTGGTTGAGCTGCTGAACAGCGCAGTAGAAGCCGTGGTCGATCGCTTTGGCGGCGAGTGGCACGAACTCTCCGGGCGCGCCAAGGATATGGGCTCGGCGGCGGTGCTGATCACCCTGTTGCTGGCGGTGTACGTATGGGTAGCGCTGCTCTGGCCGTGGTAAATCGCGGGCAAACTGCTAATTTTTGGTCAATTTACGGTTTTCATCGCACAAATACCTGTATATACTCACAGGCATCTGTATAAACACCCAGGGGGCGGGATGAAAGCGTTAACGAGCAGGCAGCAACAGGTCTACGATCTGATTCGCGACCACATCACATCGACCGGTATGCCGCCAACGCGTGCCGAAATTGCCCAGCAGCTGGGCTTTCGTTCGCCTAACGCTGCGGAAGAACACCTGAAAGCACTGGCGCGCAAAGGGGTTATCGAGATCGTCTCCGGCGCTTCGCGCGGCATTCGTCTGATGATGGAAGAAGCCAACGACGGCGGGCTGCCGCTGATTGGGCGCGTGGCTGCCGGTGAACCGCTGCTGGCAGAACAACACATTGAAGGCCACTATCAGGTCGATGCTTCGCTGTTTAAACCCAGCGCCGACTTTCTGCTGCGCGTCAGCGGCATGTCGATGAAAGACATTGGCATCATGGATGGCGACCTGCTGGCAGTACACAAAACGCAGGACGTACGCAACGGTCAGGTGGTGGTGGCGCGCATCGATGATGAGGTGACCGTCAAGCGCCTGAAGCGTCAGGGCGACGTCGTCGAGCTGCTGCCGGAAAACGGCGAATTCTCCCCGATCGTGGTGGATCTCAACAGCCAGACGCTGACCATTGAAGGGCTGGCCGTGGGTGTTATCCGCAACGGCAACTGGCTGTAACCCCGCACCGTCCGCGGACGGCGTGGGGCGCCCCTCGCGCCGGCCCGATCGCGCGGGAGCCTCCGGCCCGGCGCGGGCGGCGGATGTGCGACCGACCCGCCGGACACCTCTTCGCCGATGGCGGCATCACCTGAGCTGGATACTGGAATGCGACGGCTAAACGCAACCGATATGTCCCTCTGGCGGCTGGCGCTGCCAATGATCCTGTCCAACATTACCGTTCCGCTGCTCGGCGTCGTGGATACGGCGGTGATTGGCCATCTCGACAGCCCGGTTTACCTTGGCGGCGTGGCGATTGGTACCACGGCGACCTCCTTTCTGTTTATGCTGCTGCTGTTTTTGCGTATGAGCACCACCGGGTTAACCGCCCAGGCATTTGGCGCCGGGGATCAGCCGGGGCTGGGACGGGCGTTTATCCAGCCGATGCTTCTGGCGCTGCTGGCCGGCGTGGTGATGGTACTGCTGCGCCAGCCATTAACCGAGCTGGCGCTGCAGATTACCGGCGGCAGCGAGGCGGTACAGGCCCAGGCGCGGCAGTTTATGCATCTCCGCTGGCTCGGCGCACCGGCCACGCTGATGAATCTGGTGCTGCTGGGCTGGCTGCTGGGCGTGCAGTACGCCAGGGCGCCGGTGATCCTGCTGGTGGTCGGTAACCTGGTGAATATCGTGCTGGATATCTGGCTGGTGATGGGCGTGGGGATGGGCGTGCGCGGTGCGGCACTGGCCACCATCAGCGCCGAGTACGTCACCCTCGCGTTGGGGCTCATCATGGTCTGGCGCGTCTGCCGGCGGCGCGGATTGTCGCTGGCGGTGATGCTCAGCGGCTGGCGCGGCGATCTGTCGCGCTTGCTGCGCCTGAATCGCGATATCCTGCTGCGCTCGCTGCTGCTGCAGCTTTGCTTCGCCTCACTCACCGTTCTGGGAGCGCGCCTTGGCAGCGAGGTCGTGGCCGCGAATGCCATTTTGCTGATGTTCATGACCTTCACTGCTTACGCGCTGGATGGATTTGCCTATGCGGTAGAAGCCTGCTCCGGCGAGGCGGTCGGCGCGCGCGACGCGCGGCGGTTGCGGGCGGTATGGCGGGCGGCGTGCCGCCAGGCGGGCGCCGTGGCGCTGGCCTTTTCACTGCTTTGGCTGATTGCCGGTACGCAGATCATTGCCATGCTGACCTCGCTGCCGGCGCTGCGCGAGCTGGCCGGCCACTATCTGATCTGGCAGGTGATCATCCCGCTGGCCGGCGTCTGGTGCTACTTGCTGGACGGCATGTTTATCGGCGCCACGCGCGGTGCCGATATGCGTAACAGTATGGCGGTGGCGGCGCTGGGCTTTTTCCTGACCTTGCTGACGCTGCCGCTGCTGGGAAATCACGCGCTGTGGCTGGCGGTCACGGTCTTTTTGCTGCTGCGCGGGATGGCGCTGGGCTGGATTTGGCACCGCCACCAGCAGCGCGGCAGCTGGTTCTCCGCCGCCTGAGGTTATACAGAATCGTCTTAGAATTCACTATTTTGGATTAACATTCTGTTCATGCCGGGAAAACTCAGGATTACCCGCTACAATTTAGGGTGAGTTCAGTAAATGAGGGCGGCAACAGGCTGCCTGACTCATCCCATCAATGGAACAGGAGTCCGGACATGAATAGCGATAAACTGGAAGGCAACTGGAAGCAATTCAAAGGGACTGTCAAAGAGAAATGGGGCAAGCTGACCGATGACGATGTCACGGTGATTGAAGGGAAGCGCGATCAGCTGGTCGGTAAAATTCAGGAACGCTACGGCTACGCTAAAGATGAAGCCGAGCGCGAGGTGAAACACTGGGAAGAGAGTAACAAAGACTTCCGCTGGTAACCCGCGCTAACCGATGGCACAGGGATGTGCGCACGGCCTCTCCACACCACGACCTTTCCCCAGAATCTATATGCGGCATGCTGCCCGCCACGCCGGTCACCTTCGTCTTTGATGCGCTTCCCTGCACCGTTTCGTCAGGACAGCGATCAGCGCCCCCGCTTTTTACCGGATGACAGCTGATGGTCGTGCGCGCAGTGCTCCCGGTCATCACAGGCCTCAACCTTTTCACAGCCACTGCACAGGCCGTGGGCTTCAATCACGCTGTGACGCAGGCTAAAGCGGCTGTTGCGCGCGACCCGCTGTAAGATCTCCTCAGCGCCATCCGCCTGCTGCTCCGTTACGCCGCCGCAGCGATCGCAAATCAGCATCACCGACGTGTGCATTGGCTCCTGGAAATGGTGGCAGACGACATAGCTGTTAGTGGACTCGACGCGGTGAATAAAGCCCTGCTCCAGCAGAAAATCGAGCGCGCGATAGATCGTTGGCGGCTTAGCCTGCGGCTCGCTGACGCGAAGCAAATCCAGCAGGTCATAGGCGCTGATGGCGCCGGGTTGCAGCGTCATCAGGCGCAGCACTTCCAGCCGCTGCGGCGTTAAACGCACGCTGCGCTGCTGGCAAATCGCTTCCGCCTGGCTGAGCAGGGATTCAGAGGTAGGGGTTGGCATCACGCATCGCTTCCGGTTGGCTGAATACACAGGTTGTAATGTTATCACACCTTGTACCAAAACGCCGTTTGCGGTTTTTTTCGCCGCAACCGACGCTTTAGTGCCCGTCGCGCGCGTTTTTTATCACTTTCCCCACCGTCAAACCTGGCCAAATTGATAAGAGTACCTTTTGTTTTTGCTTCGAAATCGTTAATAGAGTGTGTTATCTGTTGCACTCTTTGTCAGTGCTGGCTATGGTTTGCAGGGGAGCGCATTCTGCTCTCGCATATTGACGAGTCAGGAAGACTGAACAATCGCCGGGTCATACGCGAACTTAAAATAACAATTCATTGATTACCCTCATTAATTTGTCTTAATTCACAGCAATGAGTGACCGCCTGGATGTTAACAATAGCGGTCAAATTGTCGCAGTTCTCTGTGAAAACACTTTAACGATGGGCGTTGGCATATGACAGTCAAAATCAAGCAGAAGGCGGGCGCGTGGTTGGCCCCGACGTTACTGATCCTGCCGGTAAGCGCGTTGGCGGCGGGCAGCTACGTTGAGGCGCGGAACGACGCCATGGGCGGTACCGGCGTGGCCTCATCGCACTACGGTGCCGCGGCGCTGGCAAACCCAGCCTTAATGACCCGCGCCGAACCGGAAGATCGTATCAGCATGATACTGCCGGCGGCAGGGATTCGGATCAGCGACCAAGATCACCTCACCGACCGCGTCGACGATATCAGTAACAGCGTGGACGGCTATCGCGGTCTGGCCAACGGCTTCACCTTTGCTGACTATCCTAAACTGCAGGCCGCCGCCGGGGATCTGGCGCAGCAGCTGCGCAACCTTCGCGGCAACACCGCCCGCGGCAGCGCCGGCGCTTCGCTGGTGATAACCGTCCCCACTGAACAGCTGGATGTTGCCTTTGTAAGCCGCGCGTCGGGCACCGCGAGCCTCGCGACCACCATCTCCCAGGGAGACATTGATTATCTGCAGGGCGTTGCGGACGGTACGGTGTTTCCGTTTCCGGGAGACCAAAATCGCCTGACTTCGCAGGGCCGGGTCCGTGCGGCGCTGGTGACCGATTACGGCGTCGCGATGGCGAAAGAGGTGGCAATCGCCGGCCACCCGATATCCTTTGGCCTGACCCCCAAGCTGCAAAAAACCTGGCTTTGGAACTACAACGTGTCGGTCTACAACTATGATAAGTCTGACGTCACCGATGGCCGCAACCGCACCAGCGATACTGGCTTTAACCTTGATGCCGGCGCGGCGACCGACGTGGGTGAACACTGGACGCTGGGGCTAAGCGCACAGAATCTGGTGCCGCGCGATATCGATACCAAAGAGGTAGGCGGGGTGAAAGATACCTGGCGGATGCGTCCGCTGGTCACCAGCGGTGTGGCCTGGCATACCGATCGTCTGACGACGGCGCTGGATGTCGATCTGACGCCGACGAAAGGGTTTCGCTCGCTGAGCGACAGCCAGTATGCCGGTGCCGGGATCGAGTACCGGCTGGCGGAGTGGCTGCAGCTGCGGGCCGGCTACCGCGCGGATATGAAAGGGACGGACGCGAACGTTGCGACCGCGGGGGTGGGCTTCTCTCCCTTCCAGCGCGTGCATCTCGACCTGACCGGCCTCGCCGGTGAAGATCGCACCTGGGGTGCGGTTGCCCAGCTGGGATTCACGTTCTGATCTCCTGCTGGATTCAGCCTGCGCCGCGGTGGCGCAGGCGCTGATCCACTTTGCACAGCAGCGCAGAGGTCTCACTGAAGCGATCGTGCAATTGCCCAACCAGCGGCGAATTCAAACGCTGCAGCGCCGGGGCGATATTCTCCTGCCAGGCTTGCAAAATTTCCGTGAAGTGTTCGGTGGCAATCGCCACGTAATAGGCGCTTTCTTCATCGCAATGCGGCGGAGCGTCGCCGGCGCAGTAGCGCGGAAAATAGCCTGATAGCACCTGAAAACACTCCTCCTGCCAGAGCCGTACGGTGGGGCGCAGCCCGGGGCGCAGGCGCTGCGGATTCAGACTGAATAACCAGCCATTAAGCTTGCGCAGCGGGATACAGAGGCTGCGTCGTTGGCGTTCCCCCCCGCCCGGCGCCAGCGCCGCGAGCGCGACGGTGCCGAACTTGTCCCGCTGGCGCATCAGCTTTTGTCGCTGGGGAGGCCACGTCATACCGAGGGAGTCGACAATCTGTCGCATCGGGACATAGACGTCTCCGCGGTGTGGGATCACGGTGAGGGTATGCTGACGGAAAACAATCTTAATGGCTGCAGCGTCCGGCGTCATGAGCCGTTTCTCCTGTAAGCAAAGCGAGCGAACATCCCCGCGCTACGCCCGCGGGCGAGCGTATCGGCAGCACCGATACGACTTAAAATACTGTATATTTAAACAGCATAAGTATTTCTACTGTTTGACAAGTTTTTCCGCTCATAATCAGGCCAGACGCTTATTGCTAACCGTTTGTCTTAGCAATACTTTTGCCATGATAAAAAACTGATCTTCGTCATTTTCATCAATGGTCCACTCCTTATAAAGCGGATTGTCTGAGAGCACCAGCAGCGCATTTTTGCGCATCTGTAGCCGCTTCACGTGCAGGGTTTTGCCAAACACGAACACATAGATACCGTCGCCGTCGAAACGGTTGACGTTCATGTCCAGAAAAATATGGTCGCCCGGATCCAGCGTGCCGGCCATGGAGTCACCGCGCACGGTGATCACCTTGACGGTGTCGCAGGGGCGCTGGCCAAACAGCGCTCGCGCCTGTTCAGGGGCATATTCAATCGCCCGCAGCGTGTCGACGACGTCGGAGACCATCAGACAGCCCGGTCCGGCGCTGGCCTGCACGTCCAGCAGCTCTACGCGATAGGCCGCGGGGCGCCGATTTTCGCCTGACGGCAGGCGCGGTGCCGCTCGCTCCTCCTCACCGTAGCCCAGCAGCCAGTCTCCTGGGGCCTCCACCAGCGCGGCCAGCGCCTGCAGTTTGGCCCGGCGCGGCATGGCTTCACCGTTAAACCATTTGCTCACGGCCTTTGGCGTGACGCCCAGCGCCGCGGCCAGCGTCGCCTGACGACCGTGCGGTTCAATGCCGGCTCTGTCGCAGGCCAGCGTCAGTCGGCGGATGAATATGTTACGTGCCTGATCTTCTGCAACCATGTTGTCAATCCTGGTGGGGTTGTAAGAACGGAAAGTTCTGGTGTAACCTGAACTAAAAGTACACCATTACTGTACTTAAAGTTCAATTATAGCCGGAGTCAGTCAAGATGAACAGCGTTGAGTTAGTGATCGATTTTATTGCCCGCCACCCGGGGGCCAGCGCCAAAAGCATTATGCACGGTACCGGGCTGGGACCTTATGCGCTGCGGCACGTGCTGGCCGGGCTGGCCGCGCGGGATCTGATTCGCCAGACGCGGTCAACATCCCGGCCGCTGTGCTGGTGGCCCTGCCACACCGCAGCGGAGCGGGAAGGGGAACACGCCGCCTGGTATCAGCTGCGCGAAAAGGCGCAGGCGCTGGAGCGTAAAGGATTTTGGCACCGCGCGGCCGGCGTATGGCTGCAGGCGCTGGATGCCACCGCTGAGGAGACGCTGCGCCATCGCGCCGCGCGCCATCGTAGCCGCTGTCTGCAGCGGGCCGCACGCCGCGGTGAGCCGTATGACGGCATCGCCATTGCCGCGGTCGAAGGCATCGATACCTGGGGGCTGTAATCGTATGACGCAGGAGAGAGGGGAGCCGTTACCGGTTCAGCTGGTACTTGAGCGGTGGGGAGACTGGTCGCGTGCAAGGCTCACCATGGCGCGCCCGCGGATGAGGGCCGCGGGAGCCGCGGACGGGTGCAGCGATAGCGATGGATACCGTATTGAGCGCTGTATTGATCAGCTCCGGCACTATCGTGCGCAAGAAGCTGCCTTATTGCAGCAGCATTACATTGAAGGCATCCCTAAACGCGCGCTGGCGCGAAAAATAAAATTATCCGAAGGGATGGTGAGAATGAAGCTGCAAACCGCGGAGGGGTTTATCGCCGGGTGTTTGGCCGCGCAAGAAACACCGCTGGAGATGGCGGGATTATTCCCGATTGAATAGCGTCAGCGTTTTTGGGGCGGTCATGCGTTACGCGTTTTCCAGGTTACTGTCATCAAACGGGTTCCGCAATCAGCCACACACCCGGTAATAGGATGAATGCCATGGATGCGTACCTGCCGTTGACGAAAAGAGGTGAGCAATCATGGCCTTCGAAACGATCGATAATGAAACCCTGCTGGCCGCAGGCGGCGCGATTTCTGTCGCCATTAATGGCTGGATGGCACTCAATCGTTATTGGAACGCTATGCGGGCAAGGAATGCGAATGATAGTCAGCACGTGGATATGCTGGAACGTCAGCAGCACTACATTGCCCGCCTGGAAAGTACCAATCAGCAGCTGCGTGAAGACATTGCCCTCCGCGACGGGGCGTTACGCGATGACTGGAAAACCCTGAGCGCACTGCAGGCCAGACTGCGTCTGATTGACAATGCGCACACCTGTTGGGACACACACCATGAAGGGAGTCGGCAGCAGATCGCCGATCTGACCGCCGCGCACCGGCGACTGGTAGAGGAGGTTGCCCAGCTGCGCGACGCGCTGGCGGCAGGGCGAAATTTCACAGCACCTTTGGAGGGGCACGATGACACTCAGTAACAAGCAGCAGCAATTTAGCCTGATGGTGGCGAGGCTGATTCTCCATGCCGATCGGCAGGGTTATGGCCTGACGCTGGGGGAAGCCTGGCGACCGCCCGAGCAGGCGCTGCGCAACCAGCGCGCCGGCAACGGCATTGCGAACAGTTTGCATACGCTAAGGCTGGCCATCGATTTGAATTTGTTTATCGCCGGAGAGTATCAGTCGCGCTCCGAGGCCTGGGCGCCGCTTGGTGCGTACTGGGAATCGCTGGGCGGAAGCTGGGGCGGACGATTTAAGCCGCGGGCAGACGGTAATCATTTCAGTCTTGAGCATCAGGGGATCCGTTAAGGCAACTGCCGGGATAGTCGACACTGCGCAGCAGCCCTGCGCGATCGTGTATTTGAGCCGTTAACACTGACCAAGGAGTGATGATGTTTTCTTATCTCTGTAACTTTGAACATACCATCAAAAATAAACTGAACCAGTCACTGTCTGATTGCCAAACGGCATCACAGCTGGCGCCTTTTATTAATGACTGCATCTTCGAGCGGTATCCGGTGACCCTCGCTCCGCGTGAGGCCAGCGTGATTATTGGGCTGGCTTTCGGTAACCGGGAAAACCGTTCAGGCAATCCGAACGAGCTGGCGGAGCCGGGACCGATGAACGAAGCGCTGGCCCACTGCTGCGCCACCGTTTATCGTCAGAAAAAAATGCCGCTGTATTTGCAGTGGGAAATCGCGCGCTTTTTTCAGGCGGGGGGCTTTCCGGATATTCCGCTGCGCGATGTGTATTCCATTGAGCCAGACTGGGATGCGCAACATAACCTCGTGTATCTCAGTACCGATGGCGTGGTAAAAGCCATTATCGACGATCACTTTGACGGCGAGGCCAGCGCCGTCGGTAAGGCCGTGGTCATTGGCCACCGTGACCACGTTAAGCGCTGTGTAAAAACCTGCCGGGCGCGCGGAATTGCCGCGTATGCCTCGCGCGGTATCACGCTGCCGGTGTGGTACGACCCGCACTCCTGGCAGGCGTGGACGCGTCGGCGTGATCTTTACGTGCTGCAGGATATGGCCGCGCAAATGATGGCTCAGGCGCAAAGCAACGTTGAACAGGCTGCTGCATCGCAGTAATACCGGCGGCAGACGAAGGCGGGCGGGCGCTGCGGCACCCGCCCGCTGAACAAGCGCAGGAGGAACCATGAAGAAGAGTCGACTGGTCAAGGACTGGCGGTGTGGCTGGCGCTGGCACTCCACGCGAGCGCTGCTGGCGCTGGGATTGCTGCCCACGCTGTGGGCTGAGCTTCCGGCGGAGTGGCGGGCAGAATTTCCCGCCAGCGGGCTGCGGTTGATGGCGCTGTTGGTGATGCTGGCTGGGCTGATCGGGCGGGTGGTGCAACAGCCGCCGGCGGGTAAGACGCGGTGATGCCGTTCGCGCCTGCACGGCCGGGGGCTGATGCAGGCACCCCCGGCGTCGCTTCACGCTGCGACGATGGCGGGATAAACCGCGTGTGGAAGGGCCCTCCCCGCCGGGGCCGGGCGGCAGACGCGGCATTTTGTCGCGTCCTGTGTTATCCTTGCGCACATTATCATCACGCTTAACCCCGGATCCCTGCGTTTCATGAGTCAGCCATTACCTTCCCTGCGTTTTTCCGTTGCCCCGATGCTCGACTGGACCGATCGTCACTGTCGCTATTTCCACCGTCAGCTAACCCGCCAGGCGCTGCTGTATACCGAGATGGTCACCACAGGTGCCATCATTCACGGTAAAGGGGATTATCTGCACTACAGCGAGGCGGAGCAGCCGGTGGCGCTGCAGCTGGGCGGAAGCGATCCGGCGGCGCTGGCGCAGTGTGCCAGGCTGGCGGAGGCGCGCGGCTATAATGAGGTGAATCTCAACGTCGGCTGCCCCTCCGATCGCGTGCAGAACGGGCGCTTTGGCGCCTGCCTGATGGGGGAGGCCGCGCTGGTGGCGGACTGCGTGAAGGCGATGCGCGACGCCGTATCGATCCCGGTGACGGTAAAAACCCGCATCGGCATTGATGAGCAGGACAGCTATGCCTTTCTGGTGGATTTTGTCGGGACGGTCGCCGAGCGCGGCGGCTGCGAGACCTTTATCATTCATGCGCGTAAAGCGTGGCTCTCCGGCCTGAGTCCAAAAGAGAATCGTGAGATCCCGCCGCTGGACTACCCACGCGTCTGGCAGCTGAAAAAAGCGTTTCCGCAGCTCACCATGGCCATCAACGGCGGAATTAAAACGCTGGCCGAGGCGCGTCAGCATCTGGAACACGTGGACGGCGTGATGGTTGGGCGCGAGGCCTACCAAAATCCCAGCCTGCTGCTGGGCGTGGATCGCGAGATCTTCGGCGTCGCCGCCGCCGCCGTGAGTGCGGTCGACGCGGTGCGCGCCATGTATCCGTATATCGAAGCCGAGCTGCAGCAGGGGACCTATCTCGGTCACGTTACCCGGCACATGCTCGGTCTGTTCCAGGGGATCCCCGGTGCGCGTCAGTGGCGCCGCTACCTGAGCGAAAATGCCCACAAACCGGGGGCCGATCTGCGTGTGGTCGAGCATGCGCTGTCGCTGGTGGCAGAGCGCGCGATCGCCTGATCGGCGAGCCTGGTCATTTTTACGCCTCGAGGCGGTGAAATTGACCAGTAATTCCCGCCTCTTTCGAGCCAGTTTCAAGCTATTCAGTGGGTTATCCCGCGGTATTCGTTGGCACGCTTCTTGAAAGGTTTGCCTGAATCCGTTAATGATCGTGCTGGAGTCGCGCCATGGAACTGTTATTTGTGCTGGGATTTTTCGTCATGCTGATGCTGACCGGCGTATCGCTATTGGGCGTACTGGCGGCGCTGGCGGTGGCCACGGTGGTGATGGTGGTCGGTGGGTTGCTGATGCTGGTGATTCACGTCCTGCCGTGGCTGCTGCTGGCGGTGGCCGCGGTGTGGCTATGGCGGCGTTGGCAGGGGGGGCGCCATCTCCCCCGCCGCTGGCGGCAGCAGGGCTGAGTGGAATGTGGTGCAGATCACATCCTCGGCTTTTGCCTGCGCGTTACGCCGTGATAACATATTTTTTACTTATGTTTTCTGTCACACTGGTTCCACCAAAGTGAACTGAATTCACTGCCGCTGACCCTACAAGCAGCGAACAAAAATAATAAACCCCCTCAGGGCTTCCTTACGGAAGCCCTTTTTTCATTCAGGGGATCAGCAGGCTGGAGCCTTGGGTGCGGCGGCCCTGCAGCGCTTCGTGGGCGCGCGACGCGTCGCGCAGGGCAAACTGCTGTGATGCCGGCACCGCGACGTCAATTGCCCCGCTGGCCAGCAGGGAAAAGAGCGCGTTACTGGCAATGCGCAGCGTCTCGCGATCGCGAATATAGCCGTTGAGCGAGGGGCGGGTGACGTAGAGGGAGCCTTTCTGGTTAAGGATAGCCAGATCCACGCCGGTGACCGGACCGGAGGCGTTGCCGAAGCTGACCATCAGCCCGCGCGGCCGCAGGCAGTCAAGCGAGGCTTCCCAGGTGGCTTTGCCCACCGAGTCATATACCACCGCTACCTTGTTACCGTCGGTCAGTTCGCTGAGCCGGGCGGCAATTGGCTCCTGATTGTAGTTGATGGTCGCCCAGGCCCCGGCCGCCTTCGCCCGTGCGGCTTTTTCAGCCGAACCGACGGTGCCTATCAGATGGGCGCCCAGCGCTTTTGCCCACTGGCAGGCGATCAGCCCGACGCCGCCAGCGGCGGCGTGAAACAGAAAAGTGTCGCCTGGCTTGATGTGCCAGGTTTGCCGCAGCAGATAGTAGACGGTTAATCCTTTCAGAAATGAGGCGGCGGCCTGCGCAAAGGTGATGCCGTCCGGCAGCCGCGCCAGTTTATCCTGATCGACGCAGTGGTATTCGCTGTAGGCACCGGGCGAGGACTGGGCATAAACCACCCGATCGCCCGGCTGCAGGCCGGTCACGTCGGCCCCGACCTTTTTCACCACGCCGGCGGCTTCGGTCCCGAGACCCGACGGCAGCGACGGCGCCGGGTAGAGGCCGCTGCGTACGTAGGTATCGATATAGTTAACGCCGATCGCCTTGTTCTCTACCAGCACCTGCTGCGGGCCGGGATCGCTGACCTCGACGTCGACCCAGCGCAGCACTTCCGGTCCACCGTACTGCTGGAATTCAATCCGCTTTGCCATGCTCTCTCCTTTTCTCCGGTTGGGTTGCACACGCCGGGACGGTATACTGGCGCGTCCTCAACTGAATTCGGTAACGCACCCACTATGGCAGGAAAACAACCCGGCAACAAATCCACTGAACCGCGCGATCGTCAGGTCGAAGGCCTGAAGCTGCCGCCCCATTCGCTGGAGGCCGAGCAGTCGGTTCTCGGCGGATTAATGCTGGATAACGAACGCTGGGATAACGTTGCTGAGCGCGTGGTGGCAAAAGACTTTTTCAGCCGCCCGCATCGGCTGATCTTTACCGAGATGCAGAAGCTGCTGGAGGCCAGCAAGCCGATCGATTTGATCACCCTCTCTGAATCGCTGGAGACCAAAGGTGAACTGGAGATGGTTGGCGGCTTCGCCTACCTGGCCGAGCTGTCAAAAAACACCCCCAGCGCAGCGAACATCAGCGCCTATGCCGATATCGTGCGCGAGCGGGCGGTGGTGCGCGAGATGATTGCCGTCGCCAATGAAATCGCCGACGCCGGCTACGATCCGCAGGGGCGCAGCAGTGAAGACCTGCTGGACCTGGCGGAGTCACGGGTATTTCAGATTGCGGAAAATCGCGCCAACAAAGATGAAGGCCCGAAGGGGGTGGATGCCATCCTCGAGGCGACCATCTCGCGCATCGAATCACTCTACCAGATGCCCCACGATGGGGTGACTGGCGTCGATACCGGCTACAACGATCTGAATAAAAAAACCGCCGGCCTGCAGGGATCGGATCTGATCATCGTTGCGGCGCGTCCCTCGATGGGGAAAACCACCTTCGCCATGAACCTGTGTGAAAACGCCGCGATGACCCAGGAAAAACCGGTGCTGATTTTCAGCCTCGAGATGCCCGGTGAGCAGCTGATGATGCGTATGCTGGCGTCGCTGTCGCGCGTTGACCAGACGCGGATCCGTACCGGCCAGCTCGACGATGAAGACTGGGCTCGTATCTCCAGCACCATGGGGATCCTGATTGAAAAGAAAAACATGTATATCGATGACTCCTCCGGCCTGACGCCGACCGAAGTGCGCTCCCGCGCGCGTCGCGTCTACCGCGAGAACGGTGGTCTGAGCATGATAATGATCGACTACCTGCAGCTGATGCGCGTGCCGTCGCTGTCGGATAACCGTACGCTGGAGATTGCCGAAATCTCCCGCTCGCTGAAGGCGCTGGCGAAAGAGCTGAACGTGCCGGTGGTGGCCCTGTCGCAGCTGAATCGCTCGCTGGAGCAGCGCGCTGATAAGCGCCCGGTAAACTCGGACCTGCGTGAGTCCGGCTCTATTGAGCAGGATGCCGACCTGATCATGTTTATTTATCGCGATGAGGTCTATCACGAGAACAGCGATTTGAAAGGCATCGCCGAAATCATTATCGGTAAGCAGCGTAATGGCCCGATAGGCAGCGTACGCCTCACCTTTAATGGTCAGTGGTCACGTTTCGATAACTACGCCGGGCCGGCCTACGACGACGAATACTGATCCCGCGCGGGGCAGTGTCCGGATGCACACTTTGTGCATCCGCAGCGCGTCATCACCCAATCGTGTTGGACAGCCCGGCTACGCATGCGCTTAGCTGATGGCGACTGACGGTGAAGACCGCCCCATCATGACCTGTACCCTGGATGATTACGATCTGTCCCTGCTCTCTTTGCTGGAAGCCAATGGCCGGCTGACTAATCACGAGCTGAGCGAACGGATTGGCCTGTCCGCCTCGCAGTGCTCGCGCCGGCGGATTTGCCTTGAGTCAAGCGGCGCTATCCTGGGCTATCACGCCAGGCCAGCGCATCACCGGCCAGATCGAGGTGTGGTTGATAAGCCATACCGACGATCACGTCGCCAGTTTTCACCGGATGGTGGCGGAGGGGAGCGCCATGGTGGACGCCTGGAAGACCACCGGCGACGCTGACTACCTGCTAAAGGTCGCGGTGCGTGATTTAGCCGGCCTGAGCGTCCTGTTCAGCCAGCTGGCGGCCGGCCTCCGCAGCGTGTCCCACGTGAAGACCTCGGGGGTGCTGAGCCGGTTGAAAGAAAACGGCCTGATGCATCTGCCGCCGGAGCCGGTATAGCGCCCCACGATGGGGCATTGCCGCACCCGCAGGGGGCACGCTTGCCCCGCCGGGCGCGATATGTGTAACGCACCGCCTGTTAGTGCACGTTATGCGCAGCCTCTGCCGCCAGTGCGCACCAATGTGAGCATTTAAAGCGTAAATTATTCAATGGGTTAATCATTATCACCGTCCGGTGAGAGACGTCTACCGCCGGATTGGTGTGCTTTTTGCTGTCTCACGGTATCCTGACTGTGAGAGCCCCGTAATGGAAAATTTACTGCGTCCGACCCGTATTCCCCACTCCCTGACCGAAGATGCCCTGGCGCTGCTGTTTGGCACGCTGATGGTGTCATTTGGCGTGGTGCTGCTGCGCCAGGCCGGGGCGCTGACCGGCGGCACCGCCGGGCTGGCATTTTTAATTCACTACGCCAGCGGACTCTCCTTTGGCGGCGCATTTTTTCTGCTGAATGTGCCTTTTTACTGGCTGGCGCTGAAGCGGATGGGGCGGGCGTTTACCCTGAAAACCTTTTGCGCCGTGGCGCTGGTCTCACTGTTTAGCGATCTGCACGGGCGGTTGATGCATTTTGATGCGCTGAATCCCTGGTATGCGACGCTGTTGGGTAGCGTGATCATGGGAATAGGGTTTATTGTGTTGTTTCGCCATCAGGCCAGCCTGGGCGGCGTCAATATTCTGGCGCTGTGGCTGCAGGACAACGTTGGCCTGCGCGCCGGTAAGCTGCAGATGGCGGTAGACTGCGTCGTGGTGCTGGCCTCGCTGTGGTTGGTCTCGCTGCCGATGCTGCTGGCGTCGGTCGCCGGTGCGGCAATCATGAACCTGATTATTGCCATGAATCACCGCCCCGGCCGCTACGATGCCGCATCGCGCGGCTGATTATTGTCCCGTCAGGGACGGTCTGACATTTTTGGAGAGTGACACTGTGTTTCAAAACGTTGATGCCTATGCGGGCGACCCGATCCTGTCGTTAATGGAAGCCTTTAAGCAGGATGGGCGTAGCCATAAAGTCAACCTGAGTATCGGGCTGTACTATGACGAGCAGGGCATCATTCCGCAGCTCGACGCCGTGAGCCAGGCGCGTGCGCGTCTGAACGCGCTGCCGGCGGAAGCCTCGCTCTACCTGCCGATGGAAGGGCTGGCGCCCTATCGCCAGGCGATCGGTCCGCTGCTGTTTGGTGCCGATCATCCGGCGCTGCAGAGCGGTCGCATCGCGACCATTCAAACCCTCGGTGGCTCCGGCGCGCTGAAGGTCGGCGCGGATTTCCTGAAGCGCTACTTCCCGGACTCCCAAGTGTGGGTCAGCGATCCGACCTGGGAAAACCACGTGGCGATTTTTAACGGCGCCGGCTTCACCGTCAATACTTATCCGTGGTACGACAGCGAGACGCACGGCGTGAAGTTTGCGGCCTTTATTGCCGCGCTGGAGGCACTGCCGGCGCGGAGCATCGTACTGCTGCATCCGTGCTGCCATAACCCGACCGGTGCGGATCTGACGCCGGCGCAGTGGGATGTGGTTACCGGGGTGCTGAAAGCGCGTGAGCTGATCCCGTTTCTCGATATTGCTTATCAGGGTTTTGGCAGCGGCATGGACGAGGATGCTTACGCGATGCGGGTGATTGCGGCCGCGGGCATTCCGGCGCTGGTCAGCAACTCGTTTTCTAAAATCTTCTCACTTTACGGCGAGCGCGTCGGCGGGCTGTCGGTCATTTGCGAAGACGCAGAGGCCGCCTCGCGCGTGCTCGGTCAGCTGAAAGCCACGGTGCGGCGCAACTACTCCAGCCCGGCCAACTTCGGCGCGCAGCTGGTCTCCTGCGTGCTCAACGATCCGGCGCTGAAGGCCAACTGGCTGGCGGAAGTCGACAGAATGCGCCTGCACATCCTCGATATGCGTCAGGCACTGGTGCAGGTGTTGAGCGAAGCGCTGCCGGGCAGGAACGTAGACTACCTGCTCACTCAGCGTGGGATGTTCAGCTACACCGGGCTGACCCCGGCGCAGGTCGATCGGCTGCGCGAAGAGTATGCGATTTACCTGGTCGGCAGCGGGCGGATGTGCGTGGCCGGCCTCAACAGCCGCAACGTACATCAGGTGGCGGAAGCCTTTGCCGCCGTGCTGACGCACTAAACCTCCTCGCCCCGCCCGCGCGGGGCACTTTTTTTAAGCCCCTTTCCGACGCATCGGGTTGTCCTTTCCACCGAATGCGGCACACTGAAGAGCATATCGTTGCGAACGGAGCCTGACCTATGTGGTATCAGCAAGCGTTAACCTTGCGTCCTAAAGCGCGCGGCTTTCATCTGGTGACCGAGGAGATTGTCCGACAGCTCCCGGCGCTGGGTGATGTCAATACCGGCCTGCTGCACCTGCTGCTGCAGCACACGTCGGCCTCGATTACCCTGAATGAAAACTGCGATCCCGACGTGCGCACGGATATGGAGCACTATTTTCTGCGCCACGTCCCGGAAAATGCGCCGTGGAAGCACGATGATGAGGGGCCGGACGATATGCCGGCGCACGTGAAATCTTCGCTGCTGGGGGTGTCGCTGATGCTGCCGGTGCAGCGCGGACGTCTGCTCCTGGGCACCTGGCAGGGCATCTGGTTGGGAGAGCACCGTATCGATGGCGGGCCGCGTCGGCTGCTGGCGACATTACAGGGGGAAGCGAAATGACCACATCCGATTTTCTGGCTTACTGCATGGCCAAAGAGGGCGCTGAGCAAAGCGTACACGGCGACTGGAAAGCCACGCAGATTAAAACGCACGGCGTGCTGTTCGCGCTGGTGCACGATGTGAAGCCTGGCGGTCAGGCCGTTTCGCTGAAGACCAGTGAGGCGCTGGCGCGCGATCTGCGCGATAAGCATAAGACCATCGTCCCCAGCGAGCATCTGAATCCGGTGCACTGGAGTACGCTGTGGCTGGAGGGCTCACTGAAAGATTCGGAAATTTACTGGCTGGTGGATGCCTCATACCAGCTGGCACGCGGCTAAGCGGGGCCGACACGGCCCCGCGGCGTTACGCTATCAGGCACCGGCTTCCTGACGCAGGGAGTCGATGTCGATCACGAAGCGATATTTCACGTCGCTTTTTAGCATACGCTCATAGGCGTCGTTGATCTGATTCATGTTGATCAGCTCAATGTCAGACACCAGGTTGTGCTTACCGCAAAAATCCAGCATCTCCTGAGTCTCTTGAATGCCGCCAATCAGCGAGCCGGCAATGGCGCGGCGCTTAAAGATCAGGTTAAACACCTGCGGAGAGGGGTGATCGTGCTCCGGCGCCCCGACCAGCACCAGCGTCCCTTCACGCTTTAGCAGAGTAATAAACGGATTCAGATCGTGCTGAGCCGCTACGGTATTGACGATCAGGTCAAAGCTGTTGGCCTGGGCGGCCATCTGCTCTGCATCTTTGGAGATCACCACCTGGTCAGCGCCCAGGCGTTTACCGTCGGCAATTTTAGACTCGGAGGTGGTGAACAGCACCACTTCAGCCCCCATGGCGTGCGCAATCTTCACGCCCATGTGGCCGAGGCCACCGAGGCCAACAATACCGACTTTTTTACCCGGACCGGCGCCCCAGTGGCTGAGCGGAGAGTACGTGGTGATCCCGGCGCACAGCAGCGGCGCGGCACCGGCCGGATCGAGATTTTCCGGTACCTTCAGCACGAAGTCTTCGTGGACGACCACGTTGGTGGCGTAGCCGCCGTAGGTGATGGCGCCGGTTTCACGATCTTCCCCGTTGTAGGTGCCGGTAAAGCCGTTTTCGCAATACTGTTCCAGACCCTCATCGCAGCTGGGACAGGTGCGGCAGGAGTCGACCATGCAGCCCACGCCAACCAGATCGCCCACCCGGTATTTGCTGGCGTGATCGCCGACGGCCAGCACGCGACCGACAATCTCATGCCCCGGTACCACCGGGAAAAGGGTGTTCTTCCACTCGTTACGCGCCTGGTGCAGGTCGGAGTGGCAGACGCCACAGTATAAAATCTCAATTTCTACATCGTGATGACGCAGCGCACGCGGTTGATAGTCAAACGGCGCCAGCGGCGATGCCGCATCCTGAGCCGCATAGGCGTGGGTGATTTTCATGGTATCTCCGGTTGATCCCGTGTTGGGTTCGCTGAGTGGGAAACGGCATGATAACGGGCGCGCTTCCCCGGTAAAGGTCGCGGCAACAGGCCGCAAAATATTGTCGAGCCCGATTAGAATAGTCGCTGAGAGCGGTGGCCGATATGCCGGAACCTGTCAAAATCTTGCCTGTTTCTGCTACTGCTACGGCGATTGAGCAGGGTGAACGGGGGCGATAGGGCCCCCGGTGTGGCGGAAAGCGGTTAGCGTGCGAGCAGCGGTTTCAGAAAGCGTGCGGTGTGCGATGTGGCGCAGTCGGCGACGGTTTCCGGCGTGCCGGAAACGAGAATTTCGCCGCCGCCGCTGCCGCCTTCCGGACCAAGATCGACAATCCAGTCGGCGGTTTTAATCACATCCAGATTGTGCTCAATCACCACGATGGTATTCCCCTGATCGCGCAGCTGGTGCAGTACCTCCAGCAGCTGGGCGATGTCAGCAAAGTGCAGGCCGGTGGTTGGCTCATCAAGAATATAGAGCGTCTGACCGGTGCCGCGCTTGGAGAGTTCGCGCGCCAGCTTCACGCGCTGCGCCTCACCGCCCGACAGGGTGGTGGCTGACTGGCCAAGGCGGATGTAGGAGAGCCCGACATCCATCAGCGTTTGCAGCTTGCGCGCCAGCGCCGGCACCGCGTCAAAAAATTCGCGCGCCTCTTCGATGGTCATCTCCAGCACTTCGTGGATATTCTTGCCTTTGTACTTCACCTCCAGCGTTTCGCGGTTATAGCGCTGACCTTTGCACTGGTCGCAGGGGACGTAAATGTCCGGCAGGAAGTGCATCTCCACCTTCAGCACGCCGTCGCCCTGACAGGCTTCGCAGCGGCCACCGCGAACGTTAAAGCTGAAGCGCCCCGGCGTATAGCCGCGCGAGCGCGCCTCCGGTACGCCGGCAAACAGCTCGCGCACCGGCGTAAACACCCCGGTATAGGTCGCCGGATTAGAGCGCGGCGTGCGGCCAATCGGACTTTGATCGATGTCTATGACCTTATCAAAGTGCTCCAGGCCGGTAATCTCGCGAAACGGTGCCGGTTCGGCAATGGTCGCGCCGTTCAGCTGGCGCTGCGCAACCGGAAACAGCGTATCATTGATTAACGTCGATTTTCCGGAACCGGAGACGCCGGTGATGCAGGTAAACAGTCCGACCGGCAGGGTCAGGGTGACGTCTTTCAGATTATTGCCGCGCGCGCCGGCGAGCTTCAGCACTTTCGTTGGATCGGCCGACACGCGCTGCGCTGGCACGGCGATTTGCTTCTCGCCGCTGAGATACTGGCCGGTCAGCGAGCGGGGTTCGGCCATGATCTGATCGACGCTGCCTTCCGCCACCACCTGTCCGCCGTGCACGCCGGCGCCGGGGCCGATATCGATCACGTGATCGGCCGCGCGGATCGCATCTTCGTCGTGCTCGACCACGATCACCGTGTTGCCGAGGTTGCGCAGGTGGATCAGCGTCTCCAGCAGCCGCTCATTATCGCGCTGGTGCAGGCCTATAGAGGGCTCATCCAGTACGTACATCACCCCGACCAGGCCGGCACCGATCTGGCTGGCGAGGCGAATACGCTGCGCTTCGCCGCCGGACAGCGTCTCCGCCGAGCGGGACATCGACAGGTAGTTCAGGCCGACGTTGACCAGAAAGCGCAGGCGATCGCCAATCTCTTTCAGCACTTTTTCGGCGATTTTCGCCCGCTGGCCGCTGAGCTGGATGTTCTGGAAAAACGTCATCGCGTGGCCGATGCTCATGTCGGAAATGGCCGGCAGGGTGGTATTTTCAATAAAGACGTGGCGCGCCTCGCGGCGCAGGCGGGTACCGTGACAGCTGGCGCAGGAGCGGTTACTGATGTATTTCGCCAGCTCCTCGCGCACCGCGCTGGATTCGGTCTCTTTATAGCGGCGCTCCATATTATGCAGCACCCCCTCAAAGGTATGGCGGCGCACCGAGGTATCACCGCGGTCATTCACGTACTTAAATTCAATGCTCTCGTTGCCCGATCCGTAGAGGATCACTTTCTGCACCGAGGCTTTCAGGCTGCTGAAGGGCGCTTCGATATCAAACGCATAGTGCTCCGCCAGCGAGCGCAGCATCTGGAAATAATAGAAATTACGGCGGTCCCAGCCGCGAATCGCTCCGCCGGCCAGCGAAATATCGGGGTTCTGCACCACGCGATCCGGATCGAAAAACTGCTGCACGCCGAGGCCGTCGCAGGTGGGGCAGGCGCCCGCCGGGTTGTTAAACGAGAACAGGCGCGGCTCCAGCTCGCTCATGCTGTAGCCGCAGATCGGACAGGCAAAATTCGCCGAGAACAGCAGCTCCTCCGCCGTCTCATCATCCATATCGGCGACAATCGCCGAGCCACCGGAGAGTTCCAGCGCGGTTTCAAATGATTCTGCCAGCCGCTGCTTCAGATCTTCACGCACCTTAAAGCGATCGATGACCACCTCGATGGTGTGCTTCTTCTGCAGCTCCAGCTTCGGCGGATCGGAAAGATCGCACACGTCACCGTCAATTCGCGCACGGATATAGCCCTGGGCGGCGAGGTTTTCCAGCGTTTTACTGTGCTCACCCTTGCGATCCTGGACGATCGGCGCCAGCAGCATCAGCCGTTTTCCTTCCGGCTGGGCCAGCACGTTATCCACCATCTGACTGACGGTCTGTGCCGCCAGCGGGACGTCATGATCCGGACAGCGCGGCTCGCCGACGCGGGCAAACAGCAGGCGCAGATAGTCGTGAATTTCGGTGATGGTGCCGACGGTGGATCGCGGGTTATGCGAGGTGGATTTCTGCTCAATCGAAATGGCGGGTGACAGCCCCTCAATGTGATCGACATCCGGTTTTTCCATCAGCGACAGAAACTGGCGGGCGTAGGCGGAGAGTGATTCAACATAGCGACGCTGCCCTTCCGCATACAGGGTATCAAACGCCAGCGAGGATTTTCCCGAACCGGAGAGGCCGGTTACCACGATCAGTTTGTCGCGAGGGATGATCAGATTAATGTTTTTGAGATTGTGGGTGCGGGCACCCCTGACTTCGATCTTATCCATTCACCATTTCCCGGATTAACGCAGACCTTAGCGTGCCCTTGCCTGACACCGCCAGTACGACCCCGATGGCGTTCGTCGGCAGACAAGACTGCCCGTGGCCCGAACGCATACGGGCAAAGAACAGGCAATTATGGCACAAAAAAACCTGAATGAATATCCAGTAGATGCTGCAAAACTCACCAGGGTTGCGGTAACCCCTCGGCTTGCCTCGCAATTCTGTTCTCAGACCGCGGCGTGAGCCGAACATCGCGGCGACAAAGTAGGATTCGGCCCGCGCTCATGTTAGAATTTTGCGCATTGTGTTATCCAGACAACCTCATCGGGAGAGAGCAACATGGCCAGCAGAGGCGTAAATAAAGTAATTCTTGTCGGAAATCTGGGGCAGGACCCGGAAGTCCGCTATATGCCGAATGGTGGTGCGGTAGCGAACATGACGCTGGCGACTTCCGAAAGCTGGCGTGACAAGCAAACCGGCGAAAACAAAGAGATAACCGAATGGCACCGCGTGGTGCTGTTTGGCAAGCTGGCCGAAGTGGCCGGTGAATACCTGCGTAAAGGGTCTCAGGTCTACATTGAGGGTCAGCTGCGCACGCGTAAGTGGCAGGACCAGGGCGGCCAGGATCGCTACACCACCGAGGTGGTCGTAAACGTGGGCGGCACCATGCAGATGCTGGGCGGCCGTCAGGGCGGCGCTGGCGCACCGGCTAACGGCGGAAACGGCGGTGGCAATAACAACGGCTGGGGCCAGCCGCAGCAGCCGCAGGGCAACAACAACCAGTTCAGCGGCGGCGGCGCGGCCGCACCGGCCCGCCCGCAGCAGAACAGCGCGCCGCAGAGCAATGAGCCGCCGATGGACTTCGACGACGACATCCCGTTCTGATCGGTGCGCCGCGGCGCCAGGCCCTGGGCCTGACGCCGCACGCGCGGCGTAAAAAAACGCTCACGGTACCCGTTACGGGCCGTGAGCGTTTTGCGTTCTGCGTGGGAACCGGTGCCGACGCGCTATTTTGCCAGCAGCTCCTGACGCACGATGGCGGCGCCGGCGCTTAAGGCTTCCAGCTTGCCCTGGGCGACGCGACGCGGCAGCGGGATCATACCGCAGTTGGTGCACGGATAGAGCTTATCGGCGTCCACATACTGCAGCGCTTTACGCAGCGTGGCGGCCACCGCTTCCGGCGTCTCCACCTCGTGGGTGGCCACGTCGATGGCGCCCACCATCACTTTTTTCCCGCGGATCAGTGCCAGCAGCTCAATCGGTACCCGCGAGTTTTGACACTCCAGCGAGATGATGTCGATATTGGAGCGCTGCAGCTTCGGAAAAATTTCTTCATACTGGCGCCACTCTGACCCCAGCGTTTTCTTCCAGTCGGTATTGGCCTTAATGCCGTAGCCGTAGCAGATGTGCACCGCGGTTTCACAGGTCAGTCCTTCAATGGCCCGCTCGAGGGCGGCGATTCCCCAGTCGTTCACGTCATCAAAGAACACGTTAAACGCGGGTTCATCAAACTGAATAATATCCACGCCCGCCGCCTCCAGCTCCCTGGCTTCCTCGTTGAGGATTTTGGCAAATTCCCAGGCCAGTTTTTCGCGGCTTTTATAGTGGTTATCATACAGCGTATCAATCATGGTCATCGGGCCGGGCAGGGCCCATTTAATCGGACGATCGGTCTGCTGACGCAGGAATTTTGCATCCTCAACAAATACCGGGCGGGGGCGGCTGACCGGGCCCACCACGGTGGGGACGCTCGCTTCATAGCGATTACGGATTTTCACCGTCTCACGCTGGGTAAAGTCGACCCCGTCGAGGTGCTCGATAAACGTGGTGACGAAGTGTTGGCGCGTCTGTTCCCCGTCGCTGACGATATCAATGCCGGCCTGCTGCTGATCGTTGAGGCAGAGCCGCAGTGCGTCTTGTTTGCCGTCGACCAGAACCTGATCCTGCAATTTCCACGGCGACCACAGCGTCTCCGGCTGGGCCAGCCAGGAGGGTTTCGGTAAGCTGCCCGCGGTGGAGGTCGGTAATAACTTTTTCATTGTACAGTATCCTGTTTATGGAGACGTTAAAGAACGCGTTCAGCAGACCATTCCGCCAGGAGTGTCCGCCAGGGATTGATGAAGTGCTCTTCGGTGTACTTCCCCTGTTCAATGGCTAACTGACTGCGCTCTTCCCGGTCATACACCACCCGGGTTAACGAATAGTTTTGCTGATTCAGGCTGGGCTGATAGATCTTGCCGGCTGCCGCATTGGCATTATAAATTTCTGGCCGGTAAATCTTCTGGAATGTCTCCATGGTGCTGATGGTGCCGATTAACTCCAGGTTGCTGTAGTCATTCAGCAGATCGCCCTTAAAGTAAAAGGCCAGCGGTGCCACGCTATCAGGCGGCATAAAGAAGCGCACCTGCAGACCCATTTTGTGAAAGTATTCGTCGGTCAGAGATAAATCGTCCTGCTGATACTCGACCCCCAGCACCGGATGCACATTGTCGGTGCGGCAGTAGGTATTTTTGCTGGACACGCTCAGGCAGATCACCGGCTGTTTCCTGAAATGGGTTTTATACACCTCCGCGTTGACGAACTGCTGGAAGATATGGCCATGCAAATTGCCAAACCCTTCCGGCAGGCTGAAGTGTGCCGCATTTTTATTGTGCGCCGGCAGTACGATGCTGAAGTCATAATCCCGCACGTATGACGAGAAGTTATTTCCGACGATCCCCTCAATACGCTGATGGCTGTGCCGGTCAAGAATGTGGTTGTGTAAAACCTCAATCACCGGAAAGGGGGCGCTGTTACCGCGAATATGCATATCAACGGAGATAATGTCCAGTTCGAGCGCGTAGCGATCGCCCTGAGGGTTATCCCAGCGGGCTAAGGCGTTAAAGCGCGTATTCATCATCACCAGCGCGTTACGCAAATTCTGCTGGCGGTTCTTTCCCCTGGCCAGATTGGCAAAATTTGTGGTCGTACGCGTATTTTCTGCGGGATTATAATTTTCGTCGAAAAGCGTGCGCTTGAGCGTAAAAGTGACGTCGTTATTCATAATGACCCTGCATCCTGTTTCGGTGATGATGACGGCTTGACGCACCGCGGGTAACGAGATAATGAACGTGCTTCTCTGGCCGGCGTCAGGCGATAAACAAGTAACTTGTGAAGTCTTTATGCCAGACGCACAGGGCAATGGAAAGCGAGTTAAATTCACCGCCACGTGAGTCCTGTTCATGTTCCGCACGGCGCCGGAATGCTGCCGGAAAAAGTGCCGCTCAGCGCTGGTCTTCCGCCGTTTTTTCCACCGCATTTGCGGCGCGTTGAACTATAGTTCAGCCAGCCTCAGGCAAATACTGTTCACCCGCATGATGACAACAGCCCGACGCAGGTCGGCAGGGGAGTAGGAAAGCGTAATGACACCGAGAATGGGAAGCGTAAAGCAGCGTCTGCTGGCGTGTTTGCTGATATTGCCGCTGAGTGCGGCGATGGCCGCCGGGCAGGGACAGAAGATAAGTCAGGCGCGGCTGGATCCGGCGTTGGGATTGCAGGAGGCAGCCAGCGCGTACCGTCTGGAATACCGTTCTCAGGATGGGGTACAGGGCCACGGCCTGCGCACCGATACGGCGGCGGTATTTCTACCTTTTGGCCCGACGCCGGCGGGCGGCTGGCCGGTCGTGGTGTGGATGCACGGTACCGTGGGCATTGCCCGCGACTGCGCGCCGTCGCAGCATCCGCGTACCGCTCGCGACAGCCAGTACCTCAATACCTGGCTGTCGCTGGGCTATGCGATCGTCGCGCCGGATTATCCCGGACTGGGCTCTGACGGGCTGCATCACTACCTGAATGCCCGCGCCGAAGCGTGGAGCATACTCGACAGCATTCGGGCCGCGCTGGCCGCTTTTCCGCTGAAAAATCAGCTGGTGCTGGTCGGGCAGTCGCAGGGGGCGCACGCCGCGTTCGCCGCCGCCGGCTATCAGCCTGAATATGCCCCGGAGCTGAACATTATCGGCACGGTACTGACCGGTACACCGTACTTCACTGCCGACAGCCAGGTGTCCAGCCTGTTCACCCGCGCGGCGCCGCGGCAGCCAACGCCTGGCGATCCAAAAATACCCTATGTGTTTTACATTTTTCACTCTGCGGCCGATAGCGATCCGACGCTGAAGGCCACGGACTTTTTCCAACCGGCCGCCCGGGCGGCGCTTGAAGAGGCTAAAAGCCAGTGCATCTCGCCGCTAACCGAGATCGTGATGCAGCAGCAGCTGACCATGGAAAACAGCCTGACGCCGGCGGTCCAGCAGCTGCTGAACACCGCCGTTGGCACGCTGGCTTACCCCACGCTACGCCTCAATCATCCGGTGTTTATTGGCATCGGCGGAGATGACGTGAATGTACCGACCGCGATGCAGCAGCAATTCTCCCGGGACGTGCAGGCCGCCGGTACCCGGGTGAGCGAGCATCTCTATCCCGGACTGGATCACGGCGGCGCGGTGAATCCGTCGCTGCGGGATTCTATTCCTTTTGTGCTGGGGCTGAGCGACGGACGCGCCGGCACTCCCCGTTAACGGCCGTGCCGCGGCTGCCGGCATTCAGCCGGCGGCAAACACGCCGCGTCCGGCCAGCAGGTCGTCAATCACGTCCAGCACCGCTTCTGCGTTGTGATCGCCCGCGCGAAAGCGGGCGAGGTCGGCAACGTCCGGGCGGGCATTGGCCATCGCGAAACTGTAGCCGGCCTGACGCAGCATCTCAGCGTCATTACCGCTGTCACCAAAGGCCAGCACCTCTTCATCGTTAATCTGCCACTGCTGCTGCAGACGGCGCAGCCCGCTGGCCTTGTGCAGGCCGGGAATAATCAGGTCGACAAAACCGAAGCCGCTGGCCACCGGCGTGACGATCCCGTCCAGGCGGTGGCCCAGCGCCGCACGCAGTCGGGCGCTCTGCGCCTCCGGCAGGGTCAGCGCGACTTTAAACAGCCGATCCTCCACCTGGCGCAGATCCGCTACCGGAGTCAGTCGGTGATAGTGGCGGGCAAGCGTAGCGACGGCGCTGGCCGGGGCATCTTCCGGTAGCCAGGCGCTCTGCTTGCCGCACAGGACGGTGGTCACGTCGCTCAGCGGCAGCAGCTCATCCAGCACCGCCAGCACCTGCTGGCGGCTGAATTCGCCGCAAAACAGGGTTTCCCCGCGGTCCACCACCCAGGCGCCATTTTCGGCGACAAAGGCAATGTCGTCGCGGATTTCCGGAAAGAAACTGATTAACTGGTAATACTGGTTACCACTGGCAACGACAAAGCGGATGCCGCGGGCGGTCAGCTCGGCGTACTGGGCCAGGAAGCGGGCTTTATTGTAGGTTTTGCATTCATTCAGAAACGTGCCGTCCATATCGACGGCGACCAGTTTGACAGTCATAGCGGTAGCTACCTCAGCGTGCGTGTCGGCCAGATGCCGTACGGAATGTCGCTCAGTGTACGCGATATGGCGCGGAGAAAAAGCGATGGCGGCATCCGCCGCGGTGTCGGTTTGGATGATATTATATTCATGAACGATTGTTCATAAAAAGTTGAACATACGTTCATCAATAGTCATAATGACGTTTTTTGACCAACGGGACCGCCAGCGTGCACTACCTGAAGCGCGACGATCGCAGTGATTTACTGCTCACGACCACCATTTCTATCATGCGCAATCTGGGGTTTGCCGCCACCACCGCCCGCCGCATCGCCGCGGAGAGCCAAAGCGCCGTAGGGAACATTAACCGCGTGTTTGGCTCCCTACAGGCGCTGAAGCAGCAGGCATTTATTGCCATCACGCATCAGGTGGCGTCAGACTGCTGCCAGCGGGTCAGCACACTGCCGCCCTGCGACGCGCTGCTCAGCCTGCTTGGCGACCCGACGGAAGAGGCGCAGGATATTCAGGTCCATTTGTGGCGCGAAGTGGCCGTTCTGGCAGAGCAGGATGACGCGCTGCAGCCGGTCTACCGCGAAGCGCTGGATGTCTGGCATCGCGTGCTGTGCGAGGTTATCGAGCGCGGCGAAGCGCAGGGTTCCCTGCGCAGCGCTGATTCCCCCAGCCAGACTGCCTGGCGGCTGATGGCCAGCGCGCTGGGTATGGATACGCTGGTGCGGTTCAGTTCGCTTCACTCCGCCGCTGAGCAGGCCCGCGCCGCCATGGCCCGCTTGATTGCGCTGGAGCTGTTCGCGACGGCAGCGGCGTGAGGGCGGTGGGCATCTCGCCGCTGACCAGCAACAAGAGGAGAGGGACATGTTTAGCCATCAGGTCATCAACGATTTGATTCTCTGGATTGCATCCCACCGCGACAGCCGCCTGTCGGTGGATGATTGCGCCCGTAAAGCGGGATATTCAAAGTGGTATCTGCAGCGGCTGTTTCGCGACGTCACCGGCCGGTCGCTGGCGGCCTACTGCCGCGAGCAGCGGCTGCACGCCGCGGCGGACATGCTGCGTCAGCCGGACGTGACCGTGCAGCAGGTGGCGCTACAGCACGGCTTTGATTCCCAGGTGACTTTCCATAAAACGTTTAAGAAACACTACGGCCTGACGCCGGGCGAGTTCCGCCGCCGCGCTTAGATGTTTAACTCGGTGCGAATCACCAGCTGGCCGCGCCGGGCTTCAACGATCACCGGATGCCCGGTGTCAAAACCAAACTTCTCCAGCCAGCGCCCGCTAATGATCAGCCGCGGCGAAGGGTTACCGCGATAGCCATTGGGCGTATAGCCGACGGTGTAGTGGTGCAGTTCCTGTTGATCCTCATGCGGTACAGACATTGTTCTCCTCCTGTGACAGGCAGGGAAAACACCATTATGCCAAACGCCCGGGGCTGCGGGCAGCGACGGCGGCCACCTCGCTGATAAAATGGAACCTGCCTCACGACGCTGGCTGCACGATTGCCGTCGCAAAACGTGAAGACGGGAGCGGGGCCGTGCTATGGTGAGGCCTCCGCCTTCGCTACCGCCGTTTCGGCGGCCAGCGGTGTCCCGTTTATTGATTAACAGGTACCAGGATGCTATCTGGAGTCCTTTTTGCCCTCGTCGCGGGGCTGATGTGGGGGCTGATTTTCGTCGGCCCGGTCGTGATCCCCGATTATCCGGCTGCGCTTCAGTCCGCGGGTCGCTACGTGGCGTTTGGGCTGATTGCCCTGCCGCTGGCCTGGTTCGATCGCCGTCGCCTGCGTACCTTGGTACGCGCCGACTGGGTGGAAGCGGTCAAACAGACACTGATTGGCAATCTGCTGTACTACTTTTTTCTGGCCAGCGCTATTCAGCGGACCGGCGCACCGGTCTCGACGATGATTATCGGCACGCTGCCGGTGGTGATGTCGGTCAGTGCCAATCTGTTATACGGGCGCGAAGAGGGACGGCTGCGCTGGAGCAAGCTGATTCCGTCACTGCTGCTGATCCTCATCGGGCTGGCGTGTGTCAATCTGGCCGAGTGGCAAGTGATACCGGATCGCGATCCGCAGCGCTATGCTGGCGGGATCCTGCTGGCCTGTGCGGCCGTGGTATGCTGGACGTGGTTCCCGCTGCGCAATGCGCGCTGGCTGCGTCGTCATCCTACGACCCGTCCGCAAACCTGGGCGACGGCCCAGGGGCTGGTCACCCTGCCGCTGGCGCTGCTGATGTATCTGCTGGTCTGCGGGCAGCTATACGGGCAGTCCGCCGCTTTTCCCCTGCCGTTTGGGCCGCGTCCGGCCGTATTTATCGGCCTGATGCTGCTGATCGGTCTTTGCTGCTCCTGGCTGGGGGCGCTGTGCTGGAATGAGGCCAGTCAACGGTTGCCGACGGTTCTGGTGGGGCCGCTGATTGTCTTTGAGATCCTCGCCGGTCTGGCTTATACCTTTTTGCTGCGCCAGGCCTGGCCGCCGCTGCTCACCCTCGCGGGCATCGTGTGTCTGCTGACCGGGGTCGTGGTGGCGATGCGCCTTCGCCCGGAGCCGGTCACCGTGGCGGTGAGCTCGTCGGGCTGAGCAGGCCGCAGTGGAAGCGAGTATCAGCATCCCTCCATGGTGAAAAAGCCAGCGGCGCGTCGAGTCGCCAGCTTGGCCTGCACGTGTTACCCCTTCCGCTCATTAGCGCGGCGAATGCCAGGGGGTATCGCCGCCCGCCACCGGCGGAGCGGGACCCACAAGGACCACGCCTGGCCAGGATCGCAGATCTGCGCATTGCCGTTATGTCCGCGGCACTGCCACAGTATCCGCCCGGGCACCATAGGAAAACTCGCTAATCCCGCTGCTGACCTTTTGGCGTATCCTGCAGTCCGGCTGGAGAGTGAGCGTGTCAGAAGAGACGTGGGCCGGGCGAATGGCTGCGCCAGCCGCCACGACAGGGCGGGCAGGATGATGAATTTACCGCGCGGGCGCCGCCGGCCGCAAAGATTAGCACCGCAGCCATGGCAGACGCGGTGCTGACCGGTAATCAGCCGCAAAATCGACCGATTCGTTAGAACGGATAATCAATGCCCGCGGTCGCGCGGGCGGATTGCATTGGGCATGACGCAGGGCGCGGCGGACTCCGTCACCGGCGGGGGCGGGAGCTATCGTAATGGCGCTGCGCCCGCGACGGAGTGAGCTGGAAGCCGCGCGCCGGCCATCGGCGACGTGGACGATAGCACAGAGTGCCAGCCTGTTGATTGAGGGATAACATTGTATTTATCCGATGATTAGGTGTGGCCACCCCCTTGTGGATAGTGGTAGACGCTGCGGCTGATATCGAGCAGACGACAGCTGCGGCGAGTGCCAATCTCATAGGTATTTTGCAGGTAGTTGACCGCCCGGCGCTTATCGCTGGTGGTAAAGAAGTTTTTAACGACGCTTTGCAACATCTCTTTATCCGCCGTGAGTTGCTGTAGCTCGCGCGCCATGGCGTGAAGCTGATCCTCTAACGCCTTGATCTTTCTTCCTTCCTCCGAGGACAGGCCCCCAAACTTTTTCTTCCAGCTATAGAAGGTGGCTTCTGAGATGCTCAGCTCGTCGCAGATAAGCTTAACCTTCTTGCCATGTTCAGACGCTTTAATCACGCTGGTGATTTGCTCTTCCGTATATCGTGACTTTCTCATAAAGCTTTTACCTTTCTTAACTGTTAGGGAGTGGGAGACGCTGAATTAATAAATGGATCGGTTAGGGGTATTTATTTATGCAGCGACATTGTTAACGTACGACGAAAATACATGGTTAACTTAAAGGAATATTAATGAATATCATCATGGGATTTATCTTATTTTAATGGCTTTGCGTTTTGCTCGCTTCCTGCCGTCCTGGTTTTACTATAAGTTTATTCCATGTTTAGTCGGTCGTGTAGCGAAGCAGAAATGGCCCATCTGCCCATCGCTGCTTAATAGCGTAGCCAGCTAACGAAATAAGTTATTTGTCATAATTAATTATTTAACTTACTCAGATACGATCGGGTCACGGGGAAGACATGACTGACTGATGGCTTGCCCTGACTGGCATATTGCTGAACCGGTGACGGTCGGCATGCTGCTGTTTGCCCCATCACTGCACCGTACCCGGTGTGACTTATCCGTATCGGGTAGACCATCGGCAGGCGTTAGCTCACAGGGTGGTGAGAATAGATAAGCAATCGTTTTTCAGAAGGATATGTAGATGAAATTCAGCATTATGTCTAACGCGGCCTGGATGATGTCGGAGAAAGTGGTTTCCGTATTTGGCGTTATATTTGTCACCTCCTACGTGGCAAAGTCATTTGGTCCTTCCGTCTTCGGTCAAATGGCCTTTTCTACTTCGCTGTTTTCCGTGGTGCAGACCATTGCGATTTTCGGTACCGAGACGCTGTTATTTAAGCATGTCAGCCGTAATGTGCAAAAAGGCAAAAGGCTGATGGCAATCGCCCGTCAGTTGCGTCTGGCGCTGCTACTGCTGGTGTCGGTGCCGGTGCTACTCTACGTCTGGCTGGCGATGGCGGAAAATTTTAGGGTGTTTACCCTGGCCGCGTTTTGGGCAGCCTTATTTTTCACACAGGATATATTCAGCGTATATAACAACGCGCGACTGGCTTCCCGATTAAATACGCTGGCAAACTCGCTGGGCATGCTGGCCAGTTTTGCCATCAGTTTTAGCGTCGCGTGGTGGCAACTCAGTCCGGTTTTTCTGGCGTTCTCAATTATCGTGGTGTCGCTGATTCCGTTTATGATTAAGCGCTACCTTTTTTTTAAAGCGCAGGTGCTGAGCAGCCCGCCGCTGGCGAAACGGAAACGTTATCTGCGCTATCTGCTGTGCGCCGGCTTGCCGCTGGCGATATCCAGCATTCTGATTTCGGTGCAGGTGAAAACCGCGCAGTTTTTTCTGGTCGGCGTGAGCTCTGCTAAAGAGCTGGGCCTGTTTGCCGCGGCGAATACCCTCTCCGCCTCGTGGATTTTTATTCCGGTGGCCATCATTACATCGTGCTTCACTGAAATTTTCAGGGAGCGTGCTGATGTCGCGGTCAGGCTGACCGCCCGTCTGTATGGCTATGTGATGGCGGTTTCGCTGCTGATGCTGATCGTCGTTTCGCTGGTGGGCGAGCGGCTGATTATGGCTCTGTATGGAGCAGACTACGCACGTTCGGGCACTCTTCTTATTCTGCTTGCCCTGGCCACCAGCTGTTCGGCGATGGGCACCGTAGCCTACCGTTTTATGGTGAAAGAGGGCGGCTATCACTACCTGTTAAAAAAAATTGCCTGCCTGCTGTGCATCAGTATTCCGCTGAGCTGGGTGCTGATCCACTGGCTGGGACTGCGCGGTGCCGCATGGAGCGTTTTTTTAACAGAGTTACTGTCGCTCACCGTAATGAATTACTTCTTTAAGCACGGCGTCATTTTCGATATTCAACGCTCCTCACTGAATTACAAAACGTACAAATGAGGTCACGAGATGAAAAGCATGAAGTACCTGAAGCGCGGTATTAAACACACGCTGCGCTATCTGGTCAACAAAATGCCGTGGACCACGGTTGACAGCATTCACTATTTTCATAAGTTTCACCGCTTGCCCAACATCCGTGAACCGAAGTTATTCAATGAGAAGGTGTTGAACCGCAAGTTTATCAACGGCGATCATGCCCGCTACGCGCGGCTGTCCGATAAGCTGTGCGTACGCGAATACATCGCCAGCAAGATCGGCGAAGCGTACCTCGTCCCGCTGATTTATGAAACCGACGATCCGGCCACTTTGTTAAGCCTGCCGTCGCTGCGACACACCGTAATTAAGCCTAACCACGGATCGGGAATGGTGGACATTCTGCTGGAAGAGCCGGATGCGCAGCGTAAACAGCAGCTTATCGCCCGCTGTAAAGCGTGGCTGGCGGTGGATTTCTCGTTCACCTATCGCGAAATCCACTATCGCTTCATTAAACCGCGCATTCTGGTCGAACAATATATCGGTGAAGGGGGGAGAGCCGCCGTGGATTACAAATTCCATATGTTCAATAAACGTGATGGTAATTTTGAATACGTGCTGCAGGTTATCTACAACCGCGGAGCGCCGCGACTGTCGATGAACTTTTACGTTAATAATCTGCGCGACGCCTTTCACAAAATTCGCGATACCGGGTTAGATATCCGTCAGGATGAGGCCATGCTGACGCAGGCTCTGCTGCTGTCGCGCGAGCTGGCGAGTGAGTTTGATTACGTGCGGGTTGACTGGTATCTGCAGGGAGAGCAGCTCTATTTTGGCGAGTTGACCTTCACCCCCGGAGCCGGATTAGTGACCGGCCTCGACGGCGGCCTGAATCAGCTGATGGGCGATATGTGGATTCAGGACCGCAAAGCGGACACGGCCCGGGAAGACGATCGAACGCTGCCGGTGGTGCTAAAAAAGATATAACGTGCTGAGCGGCAGACGCGCCGGTCGCTCAGGGTAACGGCCAGTCGGTCGGCGCGCGACTTAGCGTATCCAGAAAGCTGCCTTTCAGGGTATTCCACAGGGCGTACAGCTGATCGCTGCTCAGTGAGATGCCCAACAGGCCGGTGACAAACCAGCAAGACATACCGATGCCAATGCCGCTAAACAGTACGGCCAGTACCGGGTGGCGACGCTGACGGCATTTCACATGGAAGGTGCTGGCAAAAAACATCATTACGGCGCTGAATAGCTCCCAACGCATCATCAGCATACTGGCTGTGAGGGTGCCCATGGTTCTCCTCGTTTGCGGACCTGACCGTTAATGTGGCCGCGCCGGGGCGTGCACAGCGCCCGGCGTGGCGTAAAAGTGTGATGCTCGTCACATTATATCACGATGGACGCCCCGGTGAACACGATTTACACCGGGCGTAATGCCCGCCGCTTCCCGTGAGTGGCGAGGCCACCGGGAGACAATTGAGAGCATGCCTGGCGGGGGATGTATTGTTGCCAGGCGCGTCGCGGATGATTATCCCCGGCTATTTTTATCGCCATCCACCTTCGGCTGGTGGTGGCGTTGCCGTGGGCGAACAGTGTGGCGTGCCCCCCGGTTATCCTCCGTAAGGAATAGTGTCCTGCCGCACAACGTGTGACTGGAGATCTGTCCATGAGGTTGCAACATCCTGATGCCGGTGTGGCCGCGGCGGCGGACGTACTCGAGCGCCCGACGCGGCGGCAGACGCTTAATCGTATTCATCTCATCATCATCGCGATCGCCTTTTTGCTGACCAGCGGCTCGCTTGCGCTGCTCTCACTGCTGGCGTTGAAGCAGTATGCTGCCAGTAACCTGCAGCTGGTGGCCGAGAGCCTGAGCGTCTCGGCGCGCAGCGAACTGCTGCGGCACGATGCCGGTTCGCTGCAGGAGCTGCTGGCCAGCCTCGGGCAGCGTGGTCTGTATGCTGAAGCGCGCATTTCCGCCGTGAATGGCGCGGTTATCGCGTGGCGAAAGCCGGTTACCGGGTCCAGCGGCCCGATCGAACGCTGCCTCAGCCACTGGCTGTTTCCCGCGCCGGTCACCGTGGCGGTGCGGCAGCACCAGCGCTGGCTGGGCGAAGTCTGGGTGCGGGGTGATGCCAGGGCAATTTGCGGCTATCTGTGGATCGCCGGCGTATGGCTGCTGGGCTGCCTGCTGATCGTGGGGGCGATCGCCGGCTGGCTGTCGGCACGGATGCACCGCGGCATCGTGCTGACCCTGCGGCACGTTGCCGCGGTGGCTCACGATGTTCGGGTTCGTCGCGCCTTCTCGCGGCGGATACCGTCGGCAAACATCGCCGAACTGCACAAGCTGAGCTGTGATTTCAACGGCCTGCTTGACGAGCTGCACGGCTGGCAGCAGCACTGGCAGCAGGAGAACGCCGCGCGCTCCTGGCAGGCCCGTCATGATGCCATGACCGGGCTGCCCAACCGCATCGCCTTTGAGCAGGCGCTGAATAAATGCTTTGTTCCGCCACGGCAGCTGGACCGGCTGGCGCTACTGTTTATTGATGTTGACCGCTTCAAGCGGATCAACGATACCTGGGGCCACGCCGCAGGCGATAGCGTGCTGGTCGAGACGGCGCGGCGTCTGCGCCAGGCGGTGGGGGGGCGCGGCAGCGTCGCGCGGCTCGGTGGCGACGAATTTGCCGTGTTACTGGAGGGGGAAGGAGGAGAGACGTTGATTGCCGACACCGCGCGCAGGATCCTGCGCGCGATGGCCGCCCCGATGCGGCTGCTAAACGGCGACGGTTACCCGCAGACCTTGAGTATTGGCGCTGCGCTGGCGCGGGATCACGCCTCGCCCGGCGCCCTGCTGATGCAGGCCGATGTGGCAATGTACCATATTAAAGAATTGGGTGGCGGATGGTACCTCTCCCCCGCGCTGTGGGAGCGCGCAGCCAGCGGCGCCTGCTAACGGATATGAGGACGGGTAACGACGCGCGCGCTGCCGGGTTCCCACGGACGCTGGCGCTGCAAATATTCCCGACGCATGGTTTGACGCCAGGCCGTGGGGGTTTTATCAAACTGGCGGCGGAACACCCGCGAGAAAGTTTGCTGAGAGTCGTAACCGTACTGCATGGCGATATCAAATACCGGGCGCTGGGTGGTGCAAAGCGCCTCTGCGGCCAGCGTCAGGCGCCGTTCGCGAATGTAGTTACCCAGCGTTTGCTGGGTGACGCTGCGGAACATGCGCTGCAGATGCCACTTCGAATAGCCCGATCGCGCGGCCACCTCATCAATGGACAGCGGCTTGTCCAGGTTGGCGTCAATCCACTCGGTCAGCGTATGAATGATCTCGTCATGCATCCTGTCTTTTCCTTATCAGCCAGGGTCGATACGGCGCTGTACGCCATCCGACGTGAACAAAGTGCGGGGCACGGCCCTCGCAGAACTGCTGGATGCTGAGTATAATTCCTCAAGTTAACTTGAGGTAAAGTGTGCAAATGAAAAAAGTTCGCAATAGCACCATGAAGAGCGTGCTGACGCCGGGAGAGGTGGCAAAGCGCAGCGGCGTAGCGGTATCAGCACTGCATTTTTATGAACAGAAGGGGTTAATCGCCAGCAGCCGCAATGAAGGCAATCAGCGGCGCTACGGGCGCGATGTGCTGCGGCGGGTAGCCATTATTAAAGTGGCGCAGCGCATCGGTATTCCCCTCGGTACGGTCGCCGAAAGCCTGCGCGATGTGCCGGTGGGCAAGCGCATTTCAGAAAAGGAGTGGGCCACGCTGACCGCACACTGGCGCGAGGAGCTCGACAAACGCATCGCGACCCTGGCGCGGCTGCGTAACGATCTGGATGGCTGCATCGGCTGCGGCTGCTTGTCTATGCGCGACTGCCCGCTGCGCAATCCCGGCGATAAGCTGGCCGAGCAGGGAACCGGTGCAATTTTGCTGGCCCCGCCGGAAACAGAAGAAGGGAAGTGACTATACTGTTGGCAGACCTGACCAATAAGGAAAGCGCATGATCACCGTGCATCATCTGGAAAAATCCCGATCCCATCGCATTCTATGGCTGCTGGAAGAGCTGGAGGTGCCGTACCAGCTGAAGGTGTATCAGCGTGAAGGATCGATGCTGGCGCCCGAGTCATTAAAAAAAATACACCCCCTCGGCAAATCTCCGGTAATAACCGATGACAATCGGGTGGTTGCCGAATCCGGAGCGATTCTGGAGTATCTGGCGCAGTACCATGACGCCGATGACCGGCTGACGCTTGCCGATCCCGATGCGCAGCTGCAGTGTCGCTACTGGCTGCACTACGCTGAAGGATCGCTGATGCCGCTGTTGGTGATGAAACTGGTGTTTAGTCGCCTGAGCAAGCCGCCGGTACCGCTGGTGATGCGGCCGATTGGCAAGCTGTTTGCAACCGGAATCAATAAAGGCTTCCTGCATAAGCAGCTGGCCACGCACCAGCGGTTCATCGAAGCACACCTTAGCCGCCATCCGTGGTTTGCCGGCGAGCACTTCAGTATTGCCGATGTGCAGATGAGTTTTCCGCTGCTGGCGCTGACGCAGCGCGGCCCGGCGGACAGCCTGCCGGCAATCCGCGCGTGGCTGAAGAAGGTCGAAGCGCGTCCGGCCTGGCAGCGGGCGCTGGATAAGGGCGGTCCGCCGCTGGCCGCCCTGGATTGATTCTCTCCCCCCACGCGCCGCGGGTTTCATCCGCGCGGCGCGCAATAAGAAAAAACGATGAGATCCCGTCTACCTTCAGCCTGTAGGCTGCTGTGGTCAGGGCGCTGCGCGTTATTCGCCATTATCTGAAAATTTTGCCGTGAACAGTGTTGAAACAGGCGGCATAAAGTGAGGATAATCGTTTGCTTTTTTGATTACGCCGTCTGGCTATTTTTTATACGTGGCAAAGTAAACGTTTGCTTTTTCCGGTGCGAATGTGACCGGAAAGTCGTTTCCAGGGATGCAGACGCTGAACGCACGTGCCGTTCACTTTATTGCGTAGACCCATAACAGAGAACACTTCGGGGAAGTATCACTATGTCAACTCCTGTAACGCAAGCCAGCGGCCTCGATCGCTGGTTTAAGATTTCTGCGCGCGGCAGCACTGTCCGTCAGGAAATGCTGGCCGGCCTGACCACGTTTCTGGCGATGGTCTATTCGGTCATTGTGGTGCCCGGTATGCTGGGTAAAGCCGGCTTTCCGCCGACGGCGGTGTTTGTTGCCACCTGCCTGGTGGCCGGTTTTGGCTCGATTCTGATGGGGCTGTGGGCCAATCTGCCGCTGGCGATCGGCTGCGCCATTTCCCTGACCGCCTTTACCGCGTTTAGCCTGGTGCTCGGCCAGCAGATCAGCGTGCCGGTGGCGCTGGGGGCGGTGTTCCTGATGGGCATACTGTTTACCTTGATTTCCGCGACCGGGATCCGGGCCTGGATTCTGCGTAATTTGCCGATGGGCGTCGCGCACGGCACCGGCGTCGGTATTGGCCTGTTTCTGCTGCTGATCGCCGCCGACGGCGTGGGGCTGGTGGTGAAGAATCCCGCGCCGGGTCTGCCGGTGGCGCTGGGGAATTTTACCTCCTTCCCGGTATTGATGTCGCTGGCCGGTCTGGCGGTGATCTTTGGCCTGGAGAAGCGCCGCCTGCCGGGTGGGATCTTGCTGACCATCATTGCGATTTCGGCGATCGGCCTGATTGTCGATCCGGCGGTCACCTGGCAGGGGCTGTTTGCCATGCCCAGCCTGAAGGATCCGGCGGGCCATTCGCTGGTATTCAGCCTGGATATTCTGGGGGCGCTGCAGCCGGTCGTGCTGCCGAGCGTGCTGGCGCTGGTCATGACCGCGGTGTTTGACGCGACCGGTACCATTCGCGCGGTGGCCGGCCAGGCTAATCTGCTCGACAAGAATCATCAGATCATTGACGGCGGTAAGGCACTGACCACCGACTCGGTCAGCTCGATCTTCTCTGGCCTGGTGGGCGCCTCTCCGGCGGCGGTGTACATTGAATCGGCCGCCGGTACGGCAGCGGGGGGCAAAACCGGCCTGACGGCGCTGGTGGTGGGCGTGCTGTTTCTGCTGATTCTGTTCCTGTCACCGCTGGCCTATCTGGTACCGGGCTACGCCACCGCCCCGGCGCTGATGTACGTTGGCCTGCTGATGCTGAGCAACGTGTCCAAAATTGACTTCGATGATTTTGTTGATGCGATGTCCGGACTGCTGACCGCGGTGTTTATTGTGCTGACCTGTAACATTGTGACCGGCATTATGCTCGGTTTCACGGCGCTGGTGATTGGCCGGCTGGTCGCCGGTGAGTGGCGTAAACTGAATGTGGGCACGCTGGTGATTGCCGCCGCGCTGCTGACGTTTTATCTCGGCGGCTGGGCTATCTGATCCGGCTGTTTTCCCGCCGGACCGCGCTGCAGGCGTTCGGCGGGGCGATTTTTTTCACACTTCTGATTTCGTCCCCCCGCTTTTTTCTGTTTTACTATTCAGGGTCTGCATGACGTTCGCCTGCGCGCTGCGGCGCGCACCGCGATCCGCTTGATTAACCTGTCACTATTGGAAAGGGCCTTCAGGGAACGCATGGAAATCTTCTTTACGATCTTAATTCTGACGCTGGTGGTGTCGCTCTCCGGCGTCCTCGCGCGGCTCATCCCGTTTCAAATTCCCCTGCCGCTGGTACAGATTGCACTGGGCGCGCTGCTGGCCTGGCCCACTTTTGGCCTGCACGTCGACTTTGATCCGGAGCTGTTTTTAGTGCTGTTTATTCCGCCGCTGCTGTTCGCCGACGGCTGGAAAACGCCAACCAGTGAGTTTCTCAATCACGGTCGGGAGATCATTGGCCTGGCGCTGGTGCTGGTGCTGATCACCGTGGTGGGGATAGGCTACCTGATTTACTGGCTGGTGCCGGGAATCCCGCTGATTCCGGCCTTTGCGCTGGCGGCCGTTCTGTCACCGACCGACGCCGTGGCGCTGTCGGGCATCGTGGGTGAAGGGCGCATCCCGAAAAAAATCATGTCGATTTTGCAGGGGGAGGCGCTGATGAACGACGCTTCCGGCCTGGTGTCGCTGAAGTTTGCCATCGCCGTGGCGATGGGCACGATGGTGTTTACCGTCAGTGGGGCATCGCTTGAGTTTGCGAAAGTGGCGATCGGCGGGCTGCTGGCCGGGATTGCGATTTGCTGGCTGTATGGCCGTTCGCTGCGGCTATTCAGCCGCCTGAGCGGTGACGATCCGGCCACCCAAACCGTGCTGCTGCTGCTGCTGCCCTTCGCCTCCTATCTGATTGCTGAGCATATTGGCGTGTCCGGTATTCTGGCGGCGGTGGCCGCCGGGATGACCATTACCCGCTCCGGCATCATTCGTCAGGCGCCGCTGGCCATGCGGCTGCGCGCCAACAGCGTCTGGCAGATGCTGGAGTTTATTTTCAACGGCATGGTGTTCCTGATGCTGGGCCTGCAGCTGCCGGGCATCATGGAAATTTCCGTGACGCAGGCGAATGCCGATCCGAACGTTGAGCTGTGGATGCTGTTTGCCGACGTCGTGTTGATTTACGCTGCGCTGCTGATTGTCCGCTTTGGCTGGCTGTGGGGGATGAAAAATATCAGCCTGCGCCTGCTGAAAAAGCGTCCGATGGAGTTCAGCGGCTATTCAACCCGCGAGCTGTTCATCGCCTCTTTTGCCGGCGTACGCGGCGCGATTACTCTGGCCGGTGTCCTCTCTATTCCGCTGTTTTTACCCAACGGTGACCCTTTCCCGGCGCGCTATGAGCTGGTATTTCTCGCTACCGGCGTGATTCTGTTTTCACTGTTTGTGGGCGTGATATTGCTGCCGCTGCTGCTGCGTGGATTTGACGGCGTAGACAAGGGGGGACATCGTCGGGAGATCCAGCAGGCGAGAGTGGTGATGGCGGGCGTGGCGATTGAGAGCCTGTACAAGATGGAAGAGCGGCTGATGAAGGATACGGAGGAGAACCTCGATCCGGAGATGCTAAAAGAGGTCAGTTCGCGGGTGATTGGCAATCTGCGCCGCCGGGTAGATGGCAAAGAGGATATGGAACGCGCGCTGGTGGCGGAAGATCTGGAGCGTCGCTTCCGCCTCAATGCGCTGCGCGCGGAGCGGGCCGAGGTGTACCACCTGCGGGCCACCAAGGCAATCAGCAACGAGACCACCCAGCGTTTGCTGCACGATCTCGATTTACTGGAAGCGTTACTGATAGAGAAAGAGGAGTAACGCAACAGGGCGCCCCGCGGGGCGCCCTGTTATCATTTCTGCGACGGTGAGCCTATCAGGAGGCCAGCGACAGCGCCGGTTTTTTCGCGTGTTTAGCCAGCCAGCTGGCAACGCGCTGCTGCTGCGGCTGATCCAGCCACATACCGAGCTTGGTCCGGCGCCAGATAGCATCGTCGCATTCACGCACCCACTCATGCTCCACCAGGTAACGCAGTTCTGCCTCGTAAAAGTGGTGGCCAAAACACTCGCCGAGATCGTCCAGTGACGTGGCACCCTGCAGAATCTGCTCGCTGTTGCTGCCGTAGGTGCGAGCATAGTGGCGCGCCATCCCTTCGCTGATAAAGCGATACTGGCGACGCAGATGCGCGGCGTAATCTTCGCTGCTGCCGCCAATCTGACCGCCGCTCAGCACCGCATTACGGGTCCACGCGCCTTTGGCGTGGGGATAGTATTTGCTCAGCTTCTCCATCGCGTGCTCAGCCAGTTTGCGGTAGGTGGTTAGCTTACCGCCAAACACCGACAGCAGCGGAGCCTGGCCATTATCGTCATGCACATCCAGCGTGTAATCGCGGGTGATAGCCTGCGGCGAGTCGGATTCGTCATCGCACAGCGGGCGCACGCCGGAGTAGGTCCAGACGATATCGTCGCGGCTCAGCGTCTTTTTAAAGTGCGCATTGTAGACCTTCAGCAGATAGTCGGTCTCATTGTCGTCAATGTGTACCGCTTTCGGATCGCCGTTGTACTCCACGTCGGTGGTGCCAATGATGGAAAACTCATCCATCCACGGGATAACAAAGACGATGCGGTTGTCTTCATTTTGCAGGATGTAGGCCTGTTTTTCAGGGTGCGCGCGCGGCACCACGATATGGCTGCCTTTGATCAGGCGAATACCGTACGGAGATTTCAGCTGCAGCCCGTCGTCGAAGAACTGCTTAACCCACGGTCCGGCGGCGTTGACCAGCCCTTTGGCACGCCAGGTGGTGGTGTCGCCGCTGTCGACGTCCTGCGCTTCCACCATCCACAGCCCGTCTTCGCGCCAGGCGCGGGTGACTTTGGTGCGGGTGCGTACTTCGCCGCCCTGTTTGACCACTTCCTGGGCATTCAGCACAACCAGGCGTGCGTCATCGACCCAGCAGTCGGAATATTCGAAACCGCGCACAATTTCAGGTTTTAATACCGAGTCCGCGCCAAAACGCAAGCCCTTACTGGCCGGCAGGCTGGTGCGTTTGCCGAGGTGGTCATAGAGGAACAGTCCGGCGCGGATCATCCATGCCGGACGCAGGTGCGGGCGGTGTGGCAGGCGAAAGCGCATGGGAAAGGCGATATGCGGCGCCATTTTTAATAACACTTCACGCTCGGCCAGCGCCTCTCCCACCAGACGAAACTCGTAGTGCTCAAGGTAGCGCAGGCCGCCGTGGATCAGTTTCGAGCTGGCGGAGGAGGTTGCGCAGGCCAGATCCTGTGCCTCCAGCATCAGCACCGACAGCCCACGACCCGCGGCGTCGGCCGCGATGCCTGCGCCGTTAATGCCACCGCCGATTACGATCAGATCTTTGGTTTCCACGTTGTCTCCTCCGATGTTCGGAATAGTTCAATAATGTTCGTTTTCGCTCATGATTGTAATCACAAAGCAACATTTCCGCCAGCAGTAACACAACAAAAACAACTTTGCGTGATGCAGATAACAGAATTGCGATGAGTAACCAATATGCCTTACATTCTTTCAGGTTATTGTTCGGCGCGAACGGGGTACAATACCGGCGATTTTCAGGCCCGGTGCCTGAGCGATAGTGTTTTCCGGGGAGCGTCATGGAACAGTTTGAGTGTATTGATGTACAGCAGGCCCAGCGGCTGCTGAATGAAAAGCAGGCGCGACTGGTGGATATTCGCGATCCGCAAAGTTTTGAGCAGGGTCATGCCTGCGGCGCGTTTCACCTGACTAACGGCACGCTGAATGCCTTTATGTCCGAAGCCGACTTTGATACGCCGGTGCTGGTGATGTGCTATCACGGTAACAGCAGCAAAGGCGCGGCTCAGTACCTGCTACAGCAGGGCTTCGAGGCGGTCTACAGCATTGACGGCGGCTTTGATGCCTGGCGCGCGGCCTGGCCGCAGTTGGTAGAGGCGGATGCCTCCTGAGAATGGGCGAAGGGCTTGCTCTTCGCTTTTGCTCACCTGAAACAGGATGACCCGATGCGCATAACCGAATTCTCCCACCCTCGCCTGGCCCAGGCGTTTGTCGATTATATGGCGACGCAGGGGATACGCCTGCGCCTGCAGGCGGAAGCGAGCAGGGTATCATTGTGGCTGGATGACGTCAGTCAGCAGTCGCGCGTTGAACAGGAGCTACAGCTTTTTGTGGCCAACCCGGATCACCCCCGCTATCAGGCGGCCAGCTGGCAATCGGGTACGACCCGCAGCGGCCTGCAGTATGCCGGTTCGGCGTCGATCCTCGCGAATCTGCGGGCCCGCGCCGGCGGACTGACCGTCAGCGTGATCGCGGCCTGCGTGCTGGTATTTATCTGGCAGCAGGTGGCCGGGGATGGCGCGGTGATGATGTGGCTGGCGTGGCCGGCCGATCCCGCACAGTACATGGAGGTCTGGCGCTGGTTTACGCCGGCGCTGCTGCATTTTTCCCTGCTGCATATTTTGTTCAACCTGCTGTGGTGGTGGTATCTCGGCGGCGCGGTGGAGAAGCGGCTCGGTAGCGGTAAGCTGCTGGTGATCGCGCTGATTTCTGCGCTGCTCAGCGGCTGGATGCAGGCCAAATTCAGCGGCATCAGCTTTGGCGGATTGTCCGGCGTGGTATATGCGCTGATGGGCTACTGCTGGCTGCGCGGCGAGCGCGATCCGCACAGCGGCGTTTTTCTGGAGCGGGGGCTGATGGCCTTTGCCCTTGTGTGGCTGGTGATTGGCTGGCTGGGCATGTTTGGCCTGTCGATTGCCAACGCGGCGCACCTTACCGGGCTGCTGGTAGGGCTGGCCATGGCGCTGGCGGATACCACGCGGCTGTCTGACAGGAGAAACAGGTGAAACAAACGCAACGGCACGACGCCATTATCGACCTGGTGCGTCGGCAAGGCTACGTCAGTACCGAAGAGCTGGTGGAGCATTTTGCCGTCAGCCCGCAAACCATCCGCCGCGATCTGAACGATCTGGCCGAGCAGAATAAGATCCACCGCCACCACGGCGGCGCGGCGCTGCCCTCCAGTTCGGAAAATACCGCCTGGCAGGATCGCAAAATGATGTGGTCGGTGGAGAAAGCGCGCATTGCCCAGCGGGTGGCCAGTCAGATCCCCGACGGGGCTACGCTGTTTATCGATATCGGTACCACGCCCGAAGCGGTGGCGCATGCGCTGATGAATCACAGTAACCTGCGGGTGGTGACCAATAACCTGAATGTCGCGACGCTGCTGATGTCGAAGCCTGACTTCCGGCTGATTCTCGCCGGGGGAGAAGTGCGCACGCGGGATGGCGGCATCATGGGAGAGGCGACGCTGGATTTTATCTCTCAGTTCCGCCTCGACTACGGCATCCTCGGCATCAGCGGTATCGATCTCGACGGCTCACTGCTGGAGTTTGACTACCACGAAGTGCGCACCAAGCGGGCAATCATTGAGAACTCGCGCAGCGTGATGCTGGTGTGTGACCACTCGAAATTTGGCCGTAACGCGATGGTCAATCTCGGCAGCATGCGTCTGGTGGACTACCTGTTTACCGACGCGCTGCCGCCGGCATCGGTGATGAAAGTGATCGAACAGCACGAGGTCCATCTCGAGCTGTGCTGAGTTGGCGGCGCGCGCCAGCGCGCGCCGCCAACTCAGTGAATCACCTGCGACAGAAATGCGCGGGTGCGTGCAGACTGCGGATGGGCAAAGAACGCCTGCGGCGGTGCTTCCTCGACGATTTCTCCGCGATCCATAAAAATCACCCGATCCGCCACGGTGCGGGCAAAGCCCATTTCGTGAGTCACGCAGAGCATGGTCATGCCATCCTCGGCCAGGCCAATCATCGTATCCAGCACCTCTTTCACCATCTCCGGATCCAGCGCGGACGTGGGCTCATCAAACAGCATGATTTTCGGCTTCATGCACAGCGAGCGGGCAATCGCCACCCGCTGCTGCTGACCGCCGGAGAGCTGACCGGGAAACTTGTGCGCGTGCTCGGCGATGCGCACGCGCTGCAGGTAGTGCATCGCCAGATCTTCCGCCTCTTTTCTGGCGGTCTTGCGCACCCACATCGGCGCCAGCGTGCAGTTCTGCAGCACGGTCAGGTGCGGGAACAGGTTAAAGTGCTGAAACACCATCCCCACCTCGGTACGCACCCGCTCAATATTGCGCACGTCGTGATTGAGGGGGATGCCGTCGACCACAATCCGCCCCTGCTGGTGCTCCTCCAGGTGGTTAATGCAGCGAATGGTGGTTGATTTTCCGGATCCTGAAGGGCCGCACAGCACGATGCGCTCGCGCGGTTTGACCTGCAAATTAATGTTCTTCAGCACGTGAAATTGCCCGTACCACTTGTTGACGTTTTCCAGTGTGATCATCATCGCGTCGGCGGCATGTCGTGGTATTGTCTTGGTCATGATCATCCTCAGTGCGGCGTACGCCCGGTGTGAAAACGCTTCTCCAGATGCTGGCTATAGCGCGACAGGCTAAAACAGAATATCCAGTAAACCAGTGCGGCAAAGACATAGCCTTCGGTCGACATGCCCAGCCAGGCGGGATCAACGGTCGCCTGCTGCACGCTGCTAAACAGATCGAACAGGCCAATAATGATCACCAGGCTGGTGTCTTTAAACAGCGCGATGATGGTGTTAACCAGTCCGGGGATGGTCAGCTTCAGCGCCTGCGGCAGAATCACCAGCAGCTGGGTTTTCCAGTAGCCCAGCGCCAGCGACTGCGCCGCCTCATACTGCCCTTTGGGCAGCGCCTGCAGGCCGCCGCGTACCACTTCGGCCACGTAGGCCGACTGGAACAAAATCACTCCGACCAGCGCGCGCACCAGCTTGTCAATGCTGGTGCCCTCGGCCATAAACAGCGGCAGCATTACCGAGGCCATAAACAGCACGGTTATCAGCGGCACGCCGCGCCAGAATTCGATAAATATCACGCACAATGAGCGCACGATGGGCAGGCTGGAGCGCCGCCCCAGCGCCAACAGGATCCCCAGCGGCAGGGCCCCGGCGATGCCCACCGCGGCGATGATCAGCGTCAGCGTCAGGCCGCCCCACTGGCGGGTTTCTACCCGCTCCAGTCCCAGATAGCCCCCGTACAGTAGCAGCCATACCAGCAGCGGACAGGCCAGCGCCCAACAGGCGATGTAGCGACCGCGGCGCGGCATTGCACGGAAAAACAGCGGTAGCAGGCTCAGCAGGGTAATCGCCAGCGCCAGATTAATCCGCCAGCGCTGTTCGTGCGGATAGAGGCCATACATAAACTGGCCAAACCGGGCGTGAATAAACACCCAGCAGGCGCCCTCTTTAGTGCAGTCAGCGCGGGTAGTCCCTACCCAGTTGGCCTGCACAATCAGCCAGTTTACCGCCGGGGGGATCAGCGTCCACATCAGCCACAGGCAGCCCAGCGTCAGCAGCGAGTTGCTCCAGCTGGAGAACAGATTTTTGCGTGCCCAGGCGGCTCCCTTACCCAGCGGCGTAGAGGGAATCGGCGGTGCGTCATGGGAGGTGATGGTCATGATTTTTCTCCGGTTACCGCTCGACCAGCGCGATTTTTCGGTTGTACAGGTTCATCAGCAGCGAAATGCTCAGGCTGATTAGCAGATAGACGCCCATGGTAATGGCGATGGTTTCAATCGCCTGGCCGGTCTGGTTGAGTACCGTACCGGCGAACAGCGACACCATATCGGGGTAGCCGATCGCCGCGGCCAGCGACGAGTTTTTGACGATATTCAGGTACTGGCTGGTCAGGGGCGGAATGATTACCCGCATCGCCTGCGGAATAATCACCTGACGCAGGGTGACCGGATGGGGCAGACCCAGCGATCGCGCCGCCTCGTGTTGGCCCAGCGGCACCGACTGAATACCCGAGCGGATCACTTCCGCGATAAACGCCGAGGTATAGATAGACAGCGCCAGGGTCAATGCTGCCAGCTCCGGAATCAGCACCAGACCGCCGCGGAAATTAAAACCGCGCAGCTGCGGGATGTCCCAGTGCAGACCGGCGCCAAACAGCAGCTGTGCCAGCAGCGGAAAGCCGATCAGCATCAGCAGCGCCCACGGCCAGCTGCGGCGGAACTGCCCGGTTTTCACCTGGCGGTTGCGGTGATAGCGCGCCAGCCCGATGCTACCGCCGATGGCCAGCGCCAACGCCAGCAGCAGCGGCAGGGTACCCGCCGCCCACAGCGGGGCGGGAATGTAGAGGCCGCGGTTACTGATAAAGCTCAGATCAAACGCGCTCAGCGCCTGGCGCGGACCCGGCAGGTTGCGCAGCACTGCGAAGTACCAGAAGAAGATCTGCAGCAGCGGTGGGATGTTGCGGAAGGTCTCGACCCAGATGTTGGCGATGTTGCGCAGCAGCCAGTTGTCTGACAGGCGCGCCAGACCAATGATCACGCCGAGCACGGAGGCCAAAACAATACAGAGCGCTGAGACCAGCAGGGTGTTGGTCAACCCCACCAGAAAGACGCGGGCATAGGTGTCCCCTTCGGTGTAATCAATCAGGTGCTGCACGATGCCGAAACCGGCACTGCGTTCCAGAAAGCCAAAGCCAGAGGTAATCCCGCGGTTGGCTAAATTAACTATCGTGTTGTGCATCAAATAGCCGGCCACCGCCAGCACGGCGAGGATCGCGGCTATCTGATAGACCCATGCGCGCACCGCTGGATTGGCAAAGGAGACATCCTTTTTCACGGTTGGGCGTTGAGACATAGTCACACCTCAGCAACGGAGAGTCCGGGAGCGGGCGCGATCGCGGATCGCGCCCGGGGGGCAGGGGATCAGCGCACCGGTGGGGCGTACTGAATACCGCCGTCTTTCCACAGGGCATTCTGACCGCGGGCAATCTTCAGTGCGCTGTCTTTGCCGACGTTGCGATCAAAGCTCTCCTGATAGTTCCCGACCTGCTTGATAATGTTAAAAGCCCACTTATTGTCGAGCTTCAGATCTTTGCCGAAATCCCCCTCAGAGCCGAGCAGGTGTGCCATATCCGGCGTGGCAGGTTTAGCGGCCATCTGCTCAACGTTTTTCGAGTTGATGCCCATCTCCTCTGCGTTGAGCATGGCGTTAAACGACCACTTCACGATAGTGAACCAGTCATCATCACCGCGGCGCACCAGCGGGCCCAGCGGCTCTTTCGAAATCACTTCGGGCAGCACGATAAATTCATCCGGTTTACCCAGCTTGATGCGCAGCGCATACAGCTGCGACTGGTCGGAGGCGAGGGTGTCGCAGCGACCGCTGTCCAGCGCTTTGGCGGATTCATCCGAGCGATCAAAGGTGACCGGAGTGTACTGCATCTTATTGGCTTTAAAGTAGTCCGCGACGTTCAGCTCGGTGTCGGTGCCGGCCTGAATACAGACGGTGGCGCCGTCCAGCTCTTTGGCGCTGGAGAGCCCGGCCTTTTTATGGGTCAGAAAGCCAATACCGTCGTAGTAGTTAACGCCGGCAAACATAAAGCCCATGCCGCCGTCGCGCGCCGAAGTCCAGGTGGTGTTGCGCGACAGAATATCGACCTCACCGGACTGCAGCGCGGTGAAACGCTCTTTCGCGGTGAGCGGGGTATATTTCACTTTGTTGGCGTCGCCAAAGATCGCCGCGGCGGTGGCCCGGCAAATGTCGACGTCCAGCCCGGTAAACGAGCCGCTGGCGTCGGCGTAGGAGAAACCGGGTAAGCCATCACTAATCCCGCACTGCACAAACCCTTTCTTTTTAATGGCATCCAGCGTCGCACCGGCATGAGCCTGATGGGCAACCGTAAACAGGCCGGCAGCAGCGACCAGGGTGGAGAGCATCATTTTATTCATAAAGCATCCTGTGTGGCGTGTGTGCATTATTTTCATTAGCGCATATCGCGATGCGTTTTACCTGTCTGTGGCGATCAGCCATTCACGACTTTGCAAGGGCGATGCCAACGTTGCAAAACCACGAATTCATTGGAAAGGATTATTAATACTCTGAGGCAGGCTGAAAGTTTCGTTAATATGACGCACTATGAAGAAGCAAAAAAAGACGGGGCGATCACAATTGGTGCATTTGGATTATCAGTTTTTTCGTAAAGTGAGGAAAGATGCATCCTATTGAAATAAAAAGAAGTTGTGGGGGAAATTATTGCTGATGTCACTATTAACATGAGAATAATCTGTAGTGTCTTTTACGGTACAGCTGGCGGGAAAGCGCCGTACCGTGATCAGAGCGGTGCAGAAAAAATAATTACATCAGCTCCCGTTGACGAATATGAGCGCAGTCTACCAAATCAAGTGGGTTATGCGAGGCCATATTGCGGCATTTTTCTGAGTCATTAGTCAATATTTCAATCAGATACATAATGCCGATATCCATCAGCAAAGCCGCAATCACCAACGCGACAATCCAGGTATATTTACGAATCATAGCATGACCTTTATTCGGTATTACCGAACCGGATAAAAAAAAAGCGCCTTGCCGGTGAGAGCAAAAGCGCTTTATTACGTCAGCATGAACGCTTAGTTCATGCCGTATTTTTTCAGTTTTTTACGCAGAGTACCGCGGTTGATGCCCATCATCAGGGCCGCACGGGTCTGGTTGCCACGGGTATACTGCATCACCATGTCCAACAGTGGCTGTTCAACTTCAGCCAGTACCAGCTCATACAGGTCGTTAACATCCTGACCGTTCAGTTGAGCAAAATAGTTCTTCAGTGCCTGTTTGACCGAATCACGAAGCGGCTTTTGAGTCACCTGATCCTGTGAGTTTACGGTGGAAACGGTTAGTACGTCAGAATTTACGCGTTGTTCGAACATAGTTCTGTCAGCTCTTTATTTCGTTTACGCAAGATTTTCGAAGTATGCCTCCAACGCCTCCAGCTGTTCGCTGGCATCCTCAATGGCGTTGAATGTGCGCCGAAACTGGTCGTTCGGGGCGTGCTCCTGGAGATACCAGGAGACGTGCTTTCGCGCAATACGGTATCCTTTGCCTGGACCATAAAAGTCGTGCAACTCACGTATGTGCGAGACTAGCAAGCGCTTGACCTCTGCCAGCGGCAGCGGGGCAAGCAGCTCCCCGGTGTCCAGATAATGCTGGATTTCCCGGAAGATCCACGGTCTTCCCTGAGCAGCGCGGCCTATCATCAGGGCATCGGCCCCCGTATAGTCAAGCACTGCTCTGGCTTTGTGCGGGTCAGTTATGTCGCCATTCGCGATAACCGGAATGGAAACACTCTGCTTAACTGTCCGAATGCTGTCGTACTCGGCTTCCCCGTTGAACAAACAGGCGCGCGTGCGTCCATGTATCGTCAGGGCCTGAATACCACTGCGTTCAGCCAATTGGGCAATCTCGACACAGTTCCGATGTTCTGGATCCCAGCCTGTGCGAATCTTCAGCGTGACCGGCACGTCCACTGCATTCACTACCGCAGAGAGGATGGATTGCACCAGCTCCGGGTACTGCAGCAGCGCCGAGCCTGCCATCTTCCGATTCACTTTTTTCGCCGGACACCCCATATTAATGTCGATCAGCTGTGCACCTGCCTCAACATTAACCCGGGCGGCCTGGGCCATATCATCGGGATCGCAACCGGCAATCTGCACGGCGCGAATGCCTGGCTCATCACTGTGCACCATGCGCAGGCGGGATTTGTCGCTGGCCCACACTTCCGGGTTCGACGACAGCATCTCCGAGACCGCCATGCCAGCGCCCATCTCATGACACAACGCCCGAAAAGGCCTGTCGGTAATACCGGCCATGGGGGCTGCAATCAGTCGATTTTTTAGCTGGTGGTGTCCAATACGCATGAAGTTGGGATGGCCATACTCTGTCTGCAAGGCGGCGTATATTACGCATTTTTTACCGAAGATGAAAGGCCAAACTTTGAACAATCCGCGGTAAAAGCACGCCGCGATCGGCGATAATCAGTACAGAGATATTTTTTCTTCTTTTATTACAGTGGGTTGAAAAAAAATACCCAGCGGTTGAGCAAAAATTTTTCTTTAATGTGAGCCAGTTAACACTATAAAAAACGTCACAAGGCGCTTTCGGCGCTACATGTGACGTCCTTTGTGGCGGCTAAACGGGTGAGATTTTCGCCAGTTTAGCCGCCGGCGCGGCGCGATCAGGCCCGCTTCACGCCGGTGATGCGCACCCACTCCTCTTTCACCGCGACCGGATCCAGCGCAAAGTCGTTGCCATAGGCTTCGCATACGCCCTCCGCCTGACTCTCCAGCACGCCGGAGAGGCCCAAATGACCGCCGGCCTTCGGCAATACGCTAATCAGCGGCGCCAGTTCCCGCAGCGGGCCGGCGAGGATGTTAGCCACCACCACATCGGCCTGCAGCCCTTCCGGCTGCTGATGCGGCAGAAACAGCGTCAGGCGGTCGGCGACACCGTTACGGGTGGCGTTGTCGCGGCTGGCCTGAATCGCCTGCGGATCGATATCAATGCCGATCGCCTGCGCGGCGCCCAGCTTCAGCGCGGCGATGGCCAGAATGCCGGACCCGCAGCCAAAATCGATCACCGTCTTACCCTGTAAATCCAGCCCGTCGAGCCAGGCAAGGCACAGCGCGGTGGTCGGGTGTGTACCGGTGCCAAACGCCAGACCGGGGTCGAGCATCACGTTAACCGCCTCCGGGTCCGGTACGTCGCGCCAGCTCGGACAGATCCACAGCCGCTCCCCAAAGCGCATCGGGTGGAAGTTGGCCATCCACTCGCGCTCCCAGTCTTTGTCTTCCAGCTGCTCAATTTTGTGGTGGAAATCCGGTCCCGGTATTGGCTGCCCGGCCAGCATCGCCACCACGGCCGCCATGTCGGTTTCCGCATCAAACAGGCCGATCACGTCGGTGTCGCCCCACAGGCGCGTTTCGCCCGGCAGCGGCTCAAATACCGGCGTATCGTGGGTATCTTCGAAGGTGACGGAGACGGCGTCGCACGCCATCAGCGCATCACCCAGCGCTTCGGCGAGGGCGCCGGTGGTATTAATCTTCAGTTGAATCCAGGGCATAGCGAGTCTCTTTATTTCACCGTTCCGGCCGCCGCGCGGTCGGTCGGTTGACCAAACGGGTTGCCGATTATAAAGGCCAGCAGGCTGAGCGCCAGCGCCGGTACAATCGGATGAAAGCCCCACGGCTGTAAACCGAGGGCCGCAAGCGAGGTATAGACGCCGGCGCCGATCACCATGGCGCTGAGCGCGCCGTGCGCATTGGCCTGCTGCCAGTAGAGTCCGAGCAGCAGCGGCCACAGGAACACTGCTTCCAGGCCACCAAACGCCAGCAGATTAAGCCAGATAATCATCTCCGGCGGTCGCCACGCCGCCAGCAGCAGCAGCAGGCCGAGCAGCAGGGTGACCAGCCCGGAGAGGCGTTTTAACCGGCGCTCGTTGTGGATCTGCTGCGGGCGAACGCGCAGGTAGAGATCTTTTACCAGCGTGGCGGACGACTGCAGCAGTTGGGCATTGATGGTCGACATGATGGCGGCCATGGGCGCCGCGAGGAAGATCCCGGCGGCAAAAGGGGGCAGCACGGTGATCATCAGTGAAGGGATCACCTGATCAGGTACCGCCAGGTCCGGCAACACCGCGCGTCCCAGCACGCCGGCCAGATGCATCCCCAGCATCAGCACCGTGACGACCACGGTGCCGATCAGGATACCACGGTGGACCGCCTTGCTGTCTTTGTAGGAGATACAGCGCACCGCGGTGTGCGGCAGCCCTACTACGCCAAAGCAGACCAGCACGGAAAACGAAGCCAGAAAGGTCGGGGTAATGATGCCGTCCACGCCGGAGACGCTCAGCAGGCGTGGATCGATAGCCTCCAGCCTGGCGACCGCACTGTGCATTCCCCCGGCCGCATGGATCACCGCGAACAGCAGCAAAAAGGTACCCGCCAGCATCACCAGCCCCTGCATCGCATCGTTCAGCACGCTGGCGCGAAAGCCGCCGAAGGCGGTATAGAGCGCGATCGTGGCGCCAAAAATAAGCAGTCCGGTGTCATACGGGATGCCCGCGGCGGTTTCCAGCAGGCGGGCGCCGCCGATAAACTGTACGGTCATTGCGCCGATAAAGGCGACCAGCAGGCTGAGGCTGGCCAGCCAGACCAGCAGTGCGCTGCCGTAGCGGGCGTAGAGCATATCGTTAAGGGTAACCGCCTGATAGCGGCGGGCGAGAATGGCGAATTTTTTTCCCAGCAGGCCGAGCGACAGCCACACCGCCGGCACCTGAATCATCGCCAGCAACACCCAGCCGAGGCCATATTTATAGGCCGCGCCGGGGCCGCCAATGAACGAGCTGGCGCTGATGTAGGTGGTGGTCAGCGTCATCGCCAGCACGAAGCCGCCCATCGAGCGACTGCCGAGGAAGTATTCGCTAAGAAAGTTGCCGACGCGCCGCTGGCGCATGGCATACAGCGACAGCCCGGCGACCAGCAGCAGATAGCCGAGCAGCGGCAGAATAATGGCCAGTTGTGCACTCACTGCGGCGGATCCTCCAGCGACATCGCCTGGAAGATCCGGCGGACCATCAGCGCACACAGGCCGATAAACAGCAGCGGTACCAGCAGGCAGGCCATCTCAAACCAGTGCGGCAGGCCGGTTATGCCCGGGGTATCGGTACCCAGCCAGGCGGCGAGCGCCCAGAGCAGCAGATAAGCGACGGCCAGCCCCAGTGACCAGCGGGCTTCGCGGTGCGCCTGAATAAAGCGGGGATCCATCGGACATCCTCGTGATCAAAGAGGCGAATTGTACGGGAGCGGCGGGGGGAACAAAAGCCCCGGCCGTCAGCGGCGATGTGCGATAAAAAAAGGGCCGGATGATCCGGCCCTCTGACTGGCGTGCGCGATGCGCCGTTACTTCTCGTTCAGACCGAGTTTTTTCTCCAGATAGTGGATATTGGTGCCACCGTGCTGGAAGTTTTCATCGGACATGATCGACATTTGCAGCTCAACGTTGGTTTTGATGCCGTCGATGATCAGCTCTGCCAGCGCATTCTTCATGCGGGCGATCGCCACATCGCGGTTCTCACCGTAGGTGATCAGTTTACCGATCATCGAGTCGTAGTACGGCGGGACCGCGTAGCCGGCATAAATGTGCGATTCCCAGCGCACGCCAAAACCGCCCGGCGCGTGGAAACGGGTAATTTTACCCGGGCTTGGCAGGAAGGTGCGCGGATCTTCGGCATTGATACGGCACTCGACCGCGTGACCGCGAATCACTACCTCTTCCTGCTTGATGGACAGCGGCTGACCGGCCGCGATGCGCAGCTGCTCTTTAATCAAATCCACGCCGGTGATCATTTCGGTCACCGGATGCTCCACCTGAATACGGGTGTTCATCTCGATAAAGTAGAACTCACCGTTTTCATACAGGAACTCGAAGGTGCCTGCGCCGCGATAGCCGATTTCGATACAGGCGCGGGTGCAGCGCTCGCCGATGTAGCGGCGCATCTCTTCGGTGATGCCCGGTGCCGGCGCTTCTTCTACCACTTTCTGGTGGCGGCGCTGCATAGAGCAGTCGCGCTCGGCCAGATAGATGGCGTTGCCCTGACCGTCGGCCAGTACCTGAATTTCGATGTGGCGCGGGTTCTCGAGGTACTTCTCCATGTACACCATGTCGTTATTGAAAGCCGCTTTGGCTTCCGCTTTCGTCATGTTGATGGACTGCTCGAGCTCTTTATCGCTGCGCACGACGCGCATACCGCGTCCGCCGCCGCCGCCGGAGGCCTTGATTATCACCGGATAGCCGATGCGCTTGGCAAAGGCCCGGTTTTTCTCCATGTCGTCCGTCAGCGGGCCGTCAGAGCCCGGCACGGTCGGTACGCCGGCTTTTTTCATCGCGGTGATAGCGGACACTTTGTCCCCCATCAAACGGATGGTATCCGCTTTCGGGCCAATGAAGATAAAGCCGGAGCGCTCAACCTGCTCGGCAAAGTCGGCGTTTTCCGACAGGAAGCCGTACCCCGGGTGGATAGCGACCGCGCCGGTGATTTCGGCGGCAGAGATCAGCGCCGGAATGTTCAGGTAGCTTTTGACCGACTGGGCCGGGCCGATGCAGACGGTTTCATCCGCCAGCAGCACGTGTTTAAGGTCGCGATCGGCGGTGGAGTGCACCGCCACGGTTTTGATGCCTAACTCTTTGCAGGCGCGCAGAATGCGCAGGGCAATCTCGCCGCGGTTAGCAATGACAATTTTATCCAGCATGGTCCGCCTCGTTATTCGATGACAACCAGCGGCTCGTCAAATTCAACCGGCTGACCGCTTTCGACCAGAATCGCTTTCACTACGCCGGACTTGTCGGCTTCGATCTGGTTCATCATTTTCATCGCTTCGACGATGCACAGGGTATCGCCGGCGTTCACTTTCTGACCCACTTCAATAAACGGCTTCGCATCCGGGCTCGGCGTGCGATAGAAGGTGCCAACCATCGGGGAGCGGACGACGTGGCCGCTCAGCTCGGGCGCCGGGGCTTCAGCGGCCGCCGGAGCCGGGGCTGCGGCCGGTGCCGCTGCCGGGGCCTGCATCATCGGTGCAGCGTAGTGCTGCATCATCGGGTAGCCAGCGTTTGCAGGTGAACGACTGATGCGAACGGACTCCTCGCCTTCAGAGATTTCCAGTTCGGCGATGCCTGATTCTTCAACCAGTTCGATCAGTTTCTTGATTTTACGAATATCCATGAGTGTGATTCCGTACTCTTGTTTAATTGGAGTGTGACAGGCGTTTGATGGCCGTCTGTAATGCCCAGGCATACCCATCGGCACCCAGCCCGCAGATCACTCCGGCGGAAATATCCGAGAGATAGGAGTGATGGCGAAACGGTTCGCGCGCATGCACGTTAGAGAGGTGCACTTCGATGAACGGAATGCTCACCGCTAACAGCGCATCGCGCAGCGCCACGCTGGTGTGGGTGAATGCCGCCGGGTTGATGATGATGTAGTCAATCTGACCACGCGCCGCGTGAATGCGGTCAATCAGCTGATATTCCGCATTCGATTGCAGGTGGCTCAGTTTCACATCCTGCGCCTGCGCCTGTTGCGTCAGGTCATGCACGATGGTCGCTAACGTGGTACTGCCGTACTTCTCCGGCTCGCGGGTACCGAGCAGGTTCAGGTTAGGACCGTTCAAGAGCAGTATGTGAAATTGTTCAGCCATTGTGCGGCTATCTCCTGCAATCGTTAAGGCATCGCACAAAATACCTTGCGAGCATCGATTTGTCACCATCTGCCGTGTAAAAATGGGCGCGGCAGACGGGTAAAGTTCGGCATTATAACGATTTCAGCGATATTCACAGCTAAATACTGGTCTTATCAGCGAAGATTTCCCGGCAGCCAGCGGCGAAATTTTTTCAGGCGCAGGGCCAGCAGGGCCGCGGCCAGTAGCGCATAGACCAGCGGCTGCGGGGAGAGGATCTTCACCGACCACAGGTAGTGTATCGGTGCGAGCACCGCCACCAGATAGACCAAATTGTGCAGCGTCTGCCATTTGGCTCCCAGCGCCCGCTGGGCTTTCTGCCACGAGGTGACCGCCAGGGCCAGCAGCACCACCCAGCAGAGAATGCCCAGCGTCAGATAGGGGCGCGCAATCAGCTCGCGGCCCAGCAGCGCCAGATTGTTGACGCCCAGTTCGAGGAACGTGTAGCTGAGCAGATGCAGAGTGGCCCAGGCAAAGGTCCACAGTCCCAGCAGGCGGCGGGTGCGGATTAACAGCGGCTGCCTGGCGTAGCGCGCCAGCGGGCTGACCAGCAGCGTGGCCAGCAACAGCTTCAGCGCCATCCGTCCGGTAAAATGCTGAATATCCTTTGCCGGGTCGGCGCTCAGTCCGCCGTGGTTAATGGCCCAGAACAGCCAGAGCAGCGGCAGAAAGGCCGCCAGGTGCAGCAGCACTTTCAGCCAGATGATATGGTTGGGGGTGAGGCGACGCACTTAAAAGTTCTCCCGCAGGTCCATACCGCGATACAGCGACGCTACCTGCTCACCGTAGCCGTTAAACAGCAGGGTCGGCTGGCGCTTCACATCCAGGATGCCGCCGCTGCCAATCACGCGTTCGGTGGCTTGTGACCAGCGCGGGTGATCCACCTGCGGGTTCACGTTGGCGTAAAAACCATACTCATTACTCGCCGCCTGGTTCCACGTGGTCGGCGGGCGTTCGCGCACCAGCTTGATGCTCACGATAGACTTGATGTTTTTGAAGCCGTATTTCCACGGCACCGTCAGGCGAATTGGCGCGCCGTTTTGTGGCGGCAGCGACTTGCCATAGACGCCGGTGGTCAGCAGCGTCAGCGGGTTCATGGCCTCATCGATCCGTAGCCCTTCGACGTAGGGGTAGTCGAGGCCGCCGCCGATAAAGCGATCTTTTTGGCCGGGCATTTGATCGGGTGCGTACAGCGTCTGGAAGGCCACATAGCGCGCATGGCTGTTCGGCTCGACGGCTTTCAGCAGTGCCGCCAGCGGAAAGCCAATCCACGGTACGACCATCGACCAGGCTTCCACGCAGCGCAGGCGATAAATCCGCTGCTCCATCGGAAACTGTTTGAACAGCGCATCCATATCGAAGGTCATGGGCCTGGCCACTTCGCCCTCGACGCGCAGCGTCCAGTTATCGGTTTTCAGGCGGCCGGCGTTGGCCGCCGGATCGGCTTTATCGAGACCAAACTCATAAAAGTTGTTGTAGCCCGTCACCTTATCTTCCGGCGTCAGCGGCAGGTTGGCCTGCCACGCTTCGGGTTTGCTGAAGGTGAGCGGCCGACCGGCCGGCGCCGGCGACTCCTGCTTACCGGTGATCCAGGAGAGCAGATCGGCCCGCGCGGCGCTTGGCACCGCGAGCGCCGCGGCGCTGATGCCGAGGGCCTGCAGGACCTGACGACGACGCAGGCTGAATACGGCCTCCGGGGTCACATCCGCTTCGGTCAGTTTGTTGACGGGTTTCATCATTATCGTACCTTCACAAGGGTTCGGCCCTGAATCTCGTTAGCCAGCAATTGGCTGGCAGCCAGTATGACATCCGACAGGGGGATTTCGCTGCTCACGTTTTTATAAAAAGAGTGTGGCAAAATTTTTATAATTTGCCTCCAGGCTGACAAGCGACGAGCGGCAGGAGCGCGCACCGAGTCAATCCCCTGCAGACGCACGTTGCGCAAAATAAACGGCATTACGCTGCCGGGCAGGTCAGCTCCGCCGGCGAGGCCGCAGGTCGCCACCACGCCGCCGTAGCGGCTCTGCGCCAGCACGTTAGCCAGCAGCTGGCCACCGACGGTGTCGACGGCGCCGGCCCACCGCTGTTTTTCCAGCGGGCGGCCCGGCGCGCTCAGTTCGGCGCGGGACAGGATCTCGCTGGCCCCCAACTGCCGCAGATAATCATACGTTTGTGGGCGCCCGCTAACTGCAGTCACCGCATAGCCGAGCGCGTGGAGCAGCGCCACGGCGGTACTGCCGACGCCGCCGCTGGCGCCGCTCACCAGCACCGGACCGGCCTCCGGCGTCACGCCGCCCTCCTGAAGCGCCATGACGCAGAGCATGGCGGTCAGGCCAGCGGTACCGATAATCATCGCCCGGCGGGCATCAAGCCCCTCTGGCAGCGGTACCAACCAGTCTCCCGTGACCCGGGCCTGCTCTGCCATCCCGCCCCAGTGCATTTCGCCGACGCCCCAGCCGGTCAGTATCACCGCCTGACCGACGTGGAAGCGTGGATCTTCACTGTGGTGAACGCGGCCGGCAAAGTCGATGCCGGGCACCATCGGGAAGGCGCGGACGATTTTACCCCGGCCGGTGATCGCCAGCGCGTCCTTATAGTTCAGCCCTGACCAGTCGATATCCACGGTGACGTTTCCGGGGGGCAAACGGGCGGGATCCACCGATTGAAGGGCCGCATGGGTTTGACCATTATGCTGTTCAAGTACGACTGCCTGCATGGAAAACTCCTGGAATGTGCGTGAAGGGGGGCTGCCGGTGGGCCGGCAGCTATACTGATGTCTTGGGCAACATTCTGATAATACGCAAGTCAATGGCCGGTCATTTATGCTATTTTTTTGCGCGCAGCGAGTTCAGACATTTCGGTCGTCGCCCTCTGCACCGCCTCCGGCGGTGGGCAGAGGGGACGGTTCTTATCACCGCAGTGACACAGGCACAGGGATGCGATTAACCACTAAATTGTCCGCGTTTATATCACTACTCAGTTTGCTGACCATGACCCTTATGGTAGTTGGCAGCGCGCTGAGTTTCCTCTGGTTTACGAATCAGCACCTCGGCCAGCGCGTTGAGGCGGTTGCCGCCCAGGTTGACCGCGCCTGGCAGCAGCAGTCACCGGCGGAGATGGCGGTCTGGCTGCGGCAGACGATGGGGCCGCTGCAGATTGAGCGCATTGAGCTGTTCGAGCAGGGGCAGCGGCGTTTAAGTATACAGCAGCATCAGGATGCGCTGCTGGCCCATGAGAAAAATCATTTCAACGATACCCGGCTGCCGCTGCCGTCCCATCCCGGCGGCGAACTGCGGATGCTCTGGCTGGATCCGGCGGATACCCTGTTCAGCTCGCAGCTCGGCCTCTCGCTGCTGGCGGCCCTGGCGGTGGTTCTGGCCCTGATGGTACTGATCCTGCTGCTCTCTCACCGCTGGTTGCGCCAGCAGTTGACCGGGATGGAGCGGCTGGAGGCGCGGGCCGAGGCGCTGCTGAAAGGACAGCGCAGCGGCATTGCGCGCGGTGATGTCCACGAATGGCCGCCGAAAGCCAGCAGCGCGATCGACGTGTTGCTCGGCGAGCTGCGCGATGCGCAGGAGCAGCACACCCGGCTGGATACCCTGATCCGCAGCTTTGCCGCCCAGGATGTCAGTACTGGCCTGAATAACCGGCTGTTTTTTGATAACCAGCTGACTACGCTGCTGGAGGATTCGGAAAACGTCGGGACCCGCGGCGTGGTGATGATGATTCGCCTGCCGGACTTCGATACCCTGACGGACACCTGGGGCGATGCGGCAGTGCGTGAGTACCAGTTTGCGCTGGTCAATATGTTCTCGACCTTTGTGATGCGCTATCCCGCCGCGCTGCTGGCGCGCTATTTTCACAGTGATTTTACCGTCCTGCTTCCCCACCGCAGCCTGAAAGATGCCGGCAGTATCGCGACCCAGCTGATCAACGCCGTGGATTCGCTGCCGCCCACGCCGATGGTGGATCGTCAGGACATGATTCACATCGGCATCAGCGCGTTTCGCAGCGGACAAACCACCCAGCAGGTGATGGAGAGCGTCGAGCTGGCCACCCGCGATGCCGCCCTGACCGGCGGCAACACCTGGTCGGTGGGCAGCGGGCTGCCGGAAGAGGGGCGGGTCATGGGCAGCGTGAAGTGGCGCACCCTGCTGGAGAATACCCTGCAGCGCGGCGGGCCGCGGCTCTATCAGAAACCCGCCGTGACCGACAGTGGTCAGGTCCACCACCGCGAAATGATGACGCGCATCTGGGACGGTGACCAGGAGCTGCTGGCGGCGGAGTACATGCCGCTGGTGCAGCAGATGGGGCTGGCGGAAAGCTTTGATCGTCAGCTGGTGACGCGCATCCTGGCGCTGGCGGCCCTCTGGCCGCAGGAGACGCTGGCGATGCCGATTACCATCGATTCGCTGCTGCAGCACTCCTTTATGCGCTGGCTGCGCGATGCGCTGCTGCACCATACGCAGGCGCAGCGGCAGCGGATTTTAATTGAACTTGCCGAGGCCGAAGTGAGTCAACACTTAAGTCGTCTGCAGCCGGTACTGCGCTTTTTACGCGGTTTTGGCTGCCGCATCGCGGTTAACCAGGCGGGACTGGCGGTAGTGAGCACGGCTTATGTTCGCCACGCCAGTATTGAGATCATTAAGCTGCACCCGGGGTTGGTGCGAAATATTGATAAACGTACCGAAAATCAGCTGTTCGTCAAGAGCCTGGTGGAGGCGTGCAGCCTGACGCCAACCCGGGTGTTCGCCGCCGGCGTGAAGTCGCGAGCGGAGTGGCAAACGCTGGCAGAACTGGGGGTTGCCGGTGGGCAGGGGGATTATTTCTCCCCCTCCGAGCCGGTCAGCAGCAGCGTGAAAAAATATTCCCGGCGATATCGAGTTTAGCCTGCCGCTGACGCGATTTTCACGTAGAATGTCCGCGCGGTGGTGTTACCGACAAGGGTCGTTGGTCAGCCGAAGTGAATGACAAAAATGTTAGATTTTATGAATGTTATGTCCGCTTGCCCGCTCACGATAATGCCGACAGTGCTGCCGTATGGCCTGTGAGAAGCGCGTTTTTTTAGCGGTGGAATCGCTGAACTGTAAAAGTGCGTATTTTGGCCAGTTTAGAGCGTTTTTGCGCCTTGTCGCTGTTACGTGTGGTTGGTACAGTAAGCGGATTTTATTTTCCGCCCCCAGCTTGCAGGATTATCCTTTAGTATGTTTAAAAAATTTCGTGGCATGTTTTCCAACGACTTGTCCATCGACCTGGGTACCGCCAATACCCTCATCTATGTAAAAGGGCAGGGCATTGTCCTGAATGAACCGTCAGTGGTCGCTATCCGTCAGGACAGGGCCGGTTCGCCGAAAAGCGTCGCGGCCGTGGGTCACGAAGCTAAACAGATGCTGGGGCGTACGCCGGGTAATATCGCGGCGATTCGTCCGATGAAAGACGGCGTGATTGCCGACTTCTTCGTCACAGAGAAGATGCTGCAGCACTTCATCAAACAGGTACACAGCAACAGTTTTATGCGCCCCAGCCCGCGCGTGCTGGTGTGTGTACCGGTCGGAGCCACCCAGGTAGAGCGTCGCGCCATCCGTGAATCCGCCCAGGGTGCGGGCGCGCGTGAAGTCTTCCTGATCGAAGAGCCGATGGCTGCCGCCATCGGTGCCGGCCTGCCGGTATCTGAAGCCACCGGTTCCATGGTGGTGGATATCGGCGGGGGCACCACGGAAGTGGCGGTGATCTCCCTGAACGGCGTGGTCTACTCCTCCTCTGTGCGCATCGGCGGTGATCGCTTCGACGAAGCGATCATCAATTACGTGCGTCGTAACTACGGTTCACTGATTGGTGAAGCGACCGCTGAGCGAATCAAGCATGAAATCGGTTCTGCCTATCCCGGGGACGAAGTGCGCGAAATCGAGGTGCGCGGGCGTAACCTGGCCGAGGGCGTGCCACGCGGCTTTACGCTGAATTCTAACGAGATTCTCGAAGCACTGCAGGAACCGCTGACCGGCATCGTCAGCGCGGTGATGGTGGCGCTGGAGCAGTGCCCACCGGAGCTGGCCTCTGATATTTCCGAGCGCGGTATGGTGCTGACCGGAGGGGGGGCGCTGCTGCGTAACCTGGACCGCCTGCTGATGGAAGAGACCGGTATTCCGGTGGTCGTGGCCGAAGATCCGCTAACCTGTGTGGCTCGCGGTGGCGGCAAGGCGCTGGAAATGATCGACATGCACGGCGGCGATTTGTTCAGCGAAGAGTAATCCATCCGCTGAGAGGGAGCGAGTTATCGCTCCCTTCTGACTGTTGTCGAGGAAAGCGCCAAATCTATGAAGCCTATTTTTAGCAGGGGCCCTTCCCTGCAACTGCGCCTTTTTTTGGCGGTACTGGTTGCCATCGGCGTGATCATTGCCGACAGCCGCATCGGTACGTTTACCCAAATCCGTAGCTATCTGGATACGGCCGTCAGTCCTTTCTATTTTCTGGCCAACGGGCCGCGTCAAATTCTGGACAATGTGGCAGACACGCTGGCTTCCCGTCAGCAGCTGGCGCTGGAAAACCGCGCCCTGCATCGTGAACTGATCCTGAAAAACAGCGAGCTGCTGATGCTTGGCCAGTATAAGCAGGAAAACGCGCGTCTGCGTGAACTGCTTGGTTCACCGCTGCGTCAGGACGAGCACAAGATGGTGACGCAGGTGATCTCGACCGGCGCCGATCCCTACACCGATCAGGTAGTGATAGATAAAGGCAGCGTCAACGGTGTGTATGAAGGTCAGCCGGTCATCAGTGATAAAGGCGTCGTCGGTCAGGTGATCGCGGTTGGCAAAGTGACCAGCCGCGTGCTGCTGATCTGCGATGCGTCCAGCGCGCTGCCGATTCAGGTTCTGCGTAATGATATTCGCGTGATTGCCGCCGGTAACGGCTGCAGTGACGATTTGCAGCTGGAGCACCTGCCCGGCAATACCGACATTCGCGTCGGCGATGTGCTGGTGACCTCCGGTCTGGGCGGCCGCTTCCCGGAAGGGTATCCGGTTGGCGTTGTCTCCTCGGTAAAAGTGGATACCCAGCGTGCTTACACGGTGATTTCGGCCCGTCCGACGGCGGGCCTGCAGCGCCTGCGTTATCTGCTGCTGATGTGGGGCGGCGATCCGACCGGTACCTCACCGCTGCCGCCGGATGAAGTGCATCGCGTGGCGAATGAGCGACTGATGCAAATGCTGCCGCAGGTGCTGCCGGCGCCGAGCCAGATGATGGGGCCGCCGGCACCGCCGCGCGCGGCCTTTGTCGGTCCGCCGGCGCCGACCGCCGGCCAGCACGCCTCGGGGGCGCGTCCTTGAGCGGCTACCGTAGCCAGGGACGCTGGGTCATCTGGTTGTCATTTCTGGCCGCTCTGGTGCTGCAGATCATGCCCTGGCCGGAATCGCTAACAATGCTGCGTCCCTCGTGGCTGCTGCTGATTCTGCTGTACTGGATACTGGCGCTGCCGCACCGGGTCAACGTCGGTACCGGTTTTTTGCTGGGTGCAATCATGGATCTGATTGCCGGCTCCACGCTCGGCGTGCGGGCGTTGGCGCTCAGCATTATCGCCTATCTGGTGGCCTTTAAGTTTCAGCTGTTTCGCAATCTGGCGCTGTGGCAACAGGCGCTGATGGTGATGGTGCTGTCACTGGCGATGGACGTAATTGTGTTCTGGGCGGAATTTCTGGTGATTAACATCGCTTTCCGCCCGGAGATTTTCTGGAGCAGCATCGTTGACGGCCTGCTCTGGCCGTGGATTTTTTTGTTGATGCGCAAAGTCAGGCACCGCTTTGCGGTGCAATAATAAGGATAATTATGCTCTCCCTCTACCTTGCCTCTGGCTCTCCCCGCCGCCGCGAGCTGCTCAACCAGCTCGGGGTAGATTTTGCCCGTCTGGCCACCTCGGTAGAGGAGCAGCGTCGGGCTGACGAAGCGCCGGCGGACTACGTGTTGCGGCTGGCCTGCGAAAAAGCCCGGGCGGGCGTTGCCGTTGCCGAGCGTGATTTACCGGTGCTGGGCGCCGACACCATTGTGGTGCTGGGCGATCGGGTGCTGGAGAAACCGCGCGATGCCGCCGAGGCCGCCGGGATGTTGCGCAGCCTCTCCGGCCAGACCCACCGGGTTCTGACCGCCGTGGCGCTGGCCGATCGCACGCGCCTGAAGTCCTGCCTGGTGGAGACGGCAGTGACCTTCCGCACGCTGAGCGAGGCGGATATTACCGCTTACGTGGCCAGCGGTGAGCCGATGGACAAAGCCGGCGCCTACGGTATTCAGGGGCTGGGCGGCGCGTTTGTGCGGAAGATTGATGGCAGCTATCCGGCTGTGGTTGGCCTCCCGCTGGTTGAAACTCTGGAGCTACTCAATGACTTTAGCGCGCAACGCCAGGAGCGAAAATAATATGACGGCCGAATTGCTGGTGAATATTACGCCGGCAGAAACCCGCGTCGCTTATATCGACGGCGGGATCCTGCAAGAGATCCACATCGAGCGCGAAGCGCGGCGCGGTATCGTCGGCAATATTTATAAGGGGCGGGTGAGTCGGGTGCTGCCGGGGATGCAGGCCGCTTTTGTAGATATCGGTCTGGAAAAGGCGGCGTTTTTGCACGCCTCGGACATCGTTCCGCACACCGAATGCGTGGCGGGGGAAGAGCAGAAAAATTTTAACGTGCGCGATATCGCCGAGCTGGTGCGTCAGGGCCAGGATCTGGTGGTGCAGGTGGTAAAAGACCCGCTCGGCACCAAGGGCGCACGCCTGACCACCGATATCACCTTGCCGTCACGCTATCTGGTGTTTATGCCCGGTGCGTCGCACGTGGGCGTTTCGCAGCGCATTGAAAGCGAAGCGGAGCGCGAGCGGCTGAAAAAGGTGGTGGCCCCGTGGTGTGACGATCAGGGTGGCTTTATTATCCGCACCGCTGCCGAAGGGGTGCGCGAGGAGGAGCTGGCGCAGGACGCCGCGTTTCTGAAGCGGCTGTGGAACAAGGTCATGGAGCGTAAAAAACGTAACCAGACCCGTATCCGCCTGTACGGTGAGGTGGCGCTGTCGCAGCGTATCCTGCGTGATTTTGCCGGAGCGGCCCTCGATCGGATCCGCGTGGATTCCCGCCTGACGTATGAGATGCTGCTGGAATTTACTGCCGAATACATTCCGGAAATGACCGCCAGGCTGGAGCACTACGCTGGCAAACAGCCGATATTTGATCTGTACGACGTGGAAAATGAGATTCAGCGCTCGCTGGATCGCAAGGTAGAGCTGAAGTCGGGCGGCTACCTGATCATCGATCAGACCGAAGCGATGACCACCATTGATATCAATACCGGCGCCTTCGTAGGGCATCGCAATCTCGATGAAACCATCTTCAATACCAATGTTGAAGCCACCCAGGCGATTGCCCGTCAGCTGCGGCTGCGCAACCTCGGCGGCATCATCATTATCGATTTTATCGACATGAGTAATGAAGAACACCGCCGCCGCGTGCTGCACTCGCTGGAGCAGGCGCTGAGCAAAGATCGGGTGAAAACCAGCATCAGCGGTTTTTCCCAGCTAGGGCTGGTAGAGATGACCCGCAAGCGGACCCGCGAAAGCATCGAGCACGTGCTGTGTCACGACTGCCCGGTGTGTAAAGGGCGCGGCACGCTGAAAACCGTCGAAACCGTGTGTTATGAAATCATGCGTGAAATTGTGCGCGTGCATCACGCTTACGATGCCGATCGCTTCCTGGTCTATGCGTCACCGGCGGTGGGGGAGGCGCTGAAAAGCGAAGAGTCACACGCGCTGGCCGAGGTGGAGATCTTTGTCGGTAAGCAGGTAAACGTTCAGATTGAACCGCTCTATACTCAGGAGCAGTTTGATGTGGTGATGATGTAGCGGTCGATGGCTCTCAGGGAGGCGTGAGTGAAGCAACTGCCGAGGATCTTGTTACTGACAGGGGCAATCGCGATCGTGGTCGTGGCCCTGCTGGTCAGCGGCCTGCGGCTGTTTCTGCCGCACCTGGATCACTATCGCCAGCCGATCCTGCAGATGCTCTCTTCGCTCAGCGGCAGCACACTCCAGGCGGATCGGCTCGATGCCCGCTGGGAAAACTTTGGTCCGGTGTTGGAGGTACAGAACCTGCGCGCCGCACTGCCAAAGGAGACTTCGCTGCAGGTTAACCGCATCACGCTGGCGCTGGATGTCTGGCAATCGCTGCTTCACGCCCGCTGGCAGTTTCGCGATCTGACCTTCTGGCAGCTGCACCTGGACACCCCGCAGCCGCTGTTTGAGGGCGACAGCAGCCAGCCCGCGCGGCTGCAGCCCAATCAGCTGACGGATCTGTTTCTGCGCCAGTTTGACCATTTTGACCTGCGCGACAGCACGTTCCGCTTTATGACCCCCTCCGGTCAGCAGGCCGAGCTAAGCATGCCGCGCCTCACCTGGCTGAATGAGCCGCAGCGCCACCGCGCAGAGGGGGAAGTGAGCCTTGCATCACTGACCGGTCAGCACGGCGTGGTGCAGCTGCGCCTCGATTTGCGCGATCAGCAGGGGCTGCTGGACAGCGGCCGGATCTGGCTGCAGGCGGACGATATTGATGTGAAGCCCTGGCTGGGGCAGTGGATGCGGGATAACACCTCTCTGACCAGTGCCCGCTTCAGCCTGTCGGCGTGGGTCAGCCTTGAACAGGGAACGGTGGCCGCGGGCGATCTGCTGCTGCATCACGGCGGCGCACGCTGGCAAGGCGACGGGCAGAGGCACTCGCTGGCGGTCAATAATCTCACCGCGCACCTGTCGCGCGCCGGCCGCGGCTGGGCGCTCAACATCCCCAATACGCATATGCAAACCGATGGCCAGGCCTGGCCTGATGGGCACGTAGGGCTGCTTTGGCTGCCGGCGAAGTCGCCCGGCGGCGGCGAGATGCGCCTGCGCGCGACCCGGCTGGATCTGGCACGGGTGGATCCGCTGCTGCCGCTGCTGTCCGGACTCTCGCCGGCGCTGCTGGACACCTGGCGGGCCATGCAGCCGCGCGGCCAGCTGGATGCGCTGGCGCTGGATATTCCACTGGCAGAGCCGGAAAGTACCCGCTTTCAGGCGCGCTGGCGTAATCTGAGCTGGCAGCCGTGGAAGCTGGTGCCCGGCATGCAGCATGTTGCCGGCAGCCTGAGCGGCAGCGTCAACGATGGCCGGGTGGTTCTGGACGTGCAGCAGGCGACCGTGCCTTATGACGCGATGTTCCACGCGCCGCTGGCGATCCAGCGGGCCAGCGGTAGCCTGAGCTGGCAGTACAACGCCGACGGTGTCGCCCTGCAGGGGCGCGATCTCGATGTGCGTGCGACCTCGCTGTGGGCAACGGGCGATTTTCGCTGGTCGCAGCCGAAGTCGGGTGCGCCGCGGCTGGATATTCTGGCCGGGATTAACCTGAGCGACGCCGCCGAAGCCTGGCGTTACTTTCCGGAGCCGCTCATGGGACAGGATCTCGTCGACTACCTGAGCGGCGCACTGAAGGGCGGCCACGTCAACAACGCAACGCTGCTGTTTGCCGGCGATCCGTCGCGTTTTCCGTTCCGTCACCACGACGGGCAGTTTCAGGTTTCGGTGCCGCTGCGCGATGCCAGCTTTGCCTTTCAGCCTGGCTGGCCGGCGCTGTCGCCACTCGATGCCGATCTTGATTTCCGCAATGATGGGCTGTGGATCCGCGCGCCGTCGGTTGCGCTGGGCAAGGTCGACGGAAACGCAATCAGCGCGGTGATCCCCGACTACCTGAAAGAAACGCTGATCATTGACGGCGAGGTGCGCGGCACCGGACAGGCGGTCGGTGACTATTTTCAGCAGACCCCGCTGCGGGATTCGCTGGGGGCGGCGCTGGAGGCGTTACAGATAGGCGGTAGCGTCGGCGGCCACCTGCATCTGACCATTCCGCTCAACGGCGAGGAGGTAGAGGCGCGCGGTAATGTGGATCTGCGCGACAACAGTCTGCTGATTAAGCCGCTGGAGACGACCCTCACCGATCTGTCCGGCCAGTTCCGCTACCGAAACGGCGATCTGGAGAGCGATACCCTCAGCGCCCGCTGGTTTGGACAGCCGACCCGGATCCGCTTTACGACCAATGAACAGCCGGAGGCGTTTCACGTCGGAGTGACTCTGCAGGGCGACTGGGCGCTAAACCGGCTGGTGGGCATCCCGCACGCCGTGGCGCAGCGCTTGCAGGGCAGCGTGCCCTGGCAGGGTGATGTGGCCCTGACCTTGCCCCCGCGCGGCGGGGCTCGCTACGACGTGCAGGTCAACGGTAATTTACAGGGCGTCGCCAGTACGCTGCCGGCTCCGCTGGCAAAAGCCCGCGGGGAGTCGCTGCCGGTGAAGCTGGTGGCGCAGGGCGATCTGAAGCACTTTACGCTTAGCGGCAACATCGGCCCGCAGCAGCGTTTTAACAGCCGCTGGCTGCTGGGAGAGACCCTGCGGTTGGATCGCGGTGTGCTGGTGAACGACGCCAGACGCACGCCGCCGCTGCCGGCGACGCCGGGAATGACGCTCAATCTGCCTCCGCTGGACGGTGAGGCCTGGGCCACGCTGCTGGCCGCCGGAGAGTCTGGAAACCGTGCGGCCAGCGCCGCGCTGCCGGGAAATATCATGCTGTTAACGCCGCGCGTGGCGCTGGGCGGCCAGGACTGGCACGATGTCTCAACCACGCTCTCGCCGCTGGCGGGAGGCGGTACGCAGCTCGCCGTGCGCAGCCGCGAGCTGAACGGGGGCCTGACGATGCCTGCGGCGGGCCGCTGGCAGGCGAATATCCGCTATCTCTATTACAATCCGGGCCGCTTCCCCGGTGCGGAAGGCGGTGCCAGCGCGTCGCCCGCCCCGCGCGTCGATTTCAGCGACTGGCCTGCGCTAAACCTGCACTGCGAGGATTGCTGGGTGCGCGGGCAAAAGCTGGGGCGGGTGAGTGCCGATCTGACGCCGCGTCGCGATGTGCTGACGCTGAGCAACGGCCTGATCGATACCGGCACCGCGCGGCTGACCGCCAGTGGGGAGTGGGTTAACCGACCCGGTGCGGCACGCACATCGCTGAAGGGAACGCTGAGCGGTAAGAAAATTAACGCGGCGATAAACTGGTTCGGTCTCAATTCGCCGCTGCAGGATGCCCCGTTCAAGCTGGACTACGATTTGCACTGGCGCGCCGCGCCGTGGCAGCCTTCGCCGGAAACCCTGAGCGGCGTGCTGAAGTCCTCTCTGGGTGCCGGACACATCGCCGATGTGAACACCGGGCGCGCCGGCCAGCTGCTGCGGCTGTTTAGCTTCGATGCCCTGCTGCGTAAGCTGCGGCTGGACTTCAGCGATACTTTTAGTCAGGGCTTTTACTTTGATTCAATCACCGGCACGGCCTGGATCAAAGACGGTGTGATGCGTACTGAAAATCTGCTGATCGACGGGCTGGAAGCGGACATTGCCATGCAGGGCGATATCGATCTCGTGCGGCGGCGTATTAATATGGAAGCGGTGGTCGCACCGGAGATCTCGGCCTCGGTCGGGGTGGCGGCGGCGTTTGCTGTGAACCCGATTGTCGGCGCGGCGGTGTTTGCCGCCAGCAAGGTTCTGGCACCGCTGTGGAATAAAATCTCGCTACTGCGCTATCACATCAGCGGACCGATTGATAAACCGGAAATTAACGAGGTGCTGCGCAAACCCCGTAACGACCGTTCACGCTGAGTTTGACGCGCCGCGGGAATTGCCGCAGTCTGTCTTTCTGTTTCTTTGCTTCCTCCGGCTGCCGGGGGATGACTACGAGTAAAAATCATGAGCCTGAATTTCGTCACCGAGCAGTTACTGACTGCTAACCATCTCTCCCGGCAAGATTTGTTCACTATGCTGGGCATGCTCTCCGAGCGGCGGCTCGACTACGGTGATCTCTATTTCCAGTCCAGCTACCACGAATCCTGGGTGCTGGAGGACGGCATCATCAAGGACGGCTCCTGGAACATTGACCAGGGCGTCGGCGTGCGGGCGGTCAGCGGTGAGAAAACCGGTTTTGCCTACGCCGACCAGATTACCCTGATGGCGCTTGAGCAGAGCGCCCGGGCGGCCCGCAGTATCGTGCAGGAGCAGGGCAACGGCCAGACGCAGGCGCTGCATGCGGTGCAGCACCGCGCACGGTATCCGGCGATAGATCCCCTGGGCAGCCTGACCCGCGAAGAGAAAGTGGCGCTGCTGCACCGCGTCGATCGCGCGGCGCGCGCGGCGGATAGCCGGGTGCAGGAGGTGACCGCCAGCCTGACCGGCGTGTACGAAACCGTGCTGGTGGCGGCCACCGACGGGACGCTGGCTGCCGATGTGCGCCCGCTGGTGCGCCTGTCGGTCAGCGTGCTGGTGGAGGAGGACGGCAAGCGCGAGCGCGGCAGCAGCGGCGGCGGCGGACGCAGCGGTTATCCCTTTTTTCTGGCCGATGAGAACGGCGAAGTGCGCGCCGAAGCCTGGGCGCGCGAGGCGGTGCGGATGGCACTGGTGAATCTGCATGCGGTAGCGGCACCGGCCGGTGCATTTCCGGTGGTGCTGGGCGCGGGCTGGCCGGGCGTGCTGCTGCATGAAGCAGTTGGGCACGGGCTGGAGGGCGACTTTAATCGCCGCGGTACCTCCATGTTCAGCGGTCAGATGGGGCAGCAGGTGGCCTCTCCGCTCTGTACCGTGGTGGATGACGGCACGCCGGAAGGGCTGCGCGGCTCGCTGGCGATCGACGACGAAGGGGTGCCGGGGCAGTATAATGTGCTGATTGAGAACGGTATCCTGAAGGGGCATATTCAGGATAAGCTGAACGCCCGCCTGATGGGGGTTGCGCCGACCGGAAACGGGCGGCGTGAATCCTATGCTCACCTGCCGATGCCGCGAATGACCAACACCTACATGCTGGCGGGGCACTCGACCCCGCAGGAGATTATTGAGAGCGTGGATTACGGCCTGTATGCCCCCAACTTTGGCGGTGGCCAGGTGGACATCACCTCCGGGAAGTTTGTCTTCTCCACCTCGGAGGCCTATCTGATTGAGAAGGGCAAAATCACCCGGCCGGTTAAGGGCGCGACGCTGATTGGCTCCGGCATTGAGGCGATGCAGCAGATCTCGATGGTCGGTAACGATCTGGCGCTGGATAAAGGCGTTGGCGTGTGCGGTAAAGAGGGGCAAAGCGTGCCGGTTGGCGTCGGACAGCCGACGCTGAAGCTGGATAAAATGACCATCGGCGGTACGGCCTGACGATCTGCCACGCGCCGCCTGGCGTCGCGGCCGCCGCCGCCCGCTAGCGCGCGTGCGGATCGAGATAGTGCCAGGCTACCTGGCGGAAGTCGTCGGTCAGATAATTTATGCAGACCTGCACCTTCAGCGGCAGCTTATCCTTTTCGGTGTAGAGCGCGCACACCGGCCGCGCGCCGCCTGGCGTCGCGGCAGCCGCCCGCTAGCGCGCGTGCGGATCGAGATAGTGCCGGGCTACCTGGCGGAAGTAGTCGGTCAGATAATTTATACAGACCTGCACCTTCAGCGGCAGCTTATCCTTTTCGGTGTAGAGCGCGTACACCGGCCGCGGCGCCGACTGGTAGCGGCTGAACAGGATCTCCAGTTCGCCGGCCTTGATCTCATCAATTACCCACATCAGCGGCACAAACGCGACGCCGGCCCCGGTTTTTAGCCAGCGGTTCAGGGTTTGCGGATCGTTCGTCGTAAAGCGCCCACTGGGCGTGATGCGGGTTACCACCCCCTCCGGTGAAACCAGCTCAAAAGCGTTGTCCGGCCGTACGCTGTACTCCAGCCAGTGGGTGTCGGCAATGTCGGCCGGCTTATCCGGCACGCCCTGCTCCAGCAGCCAGCTTTTGGCCGCGCAGACCACCATCGGCATCGAGCCCAGGCGGCGGGAAAACAAACTGGAGTCGCGCAGTTCACCCACGCGGATCACCAGGTCCAGCCCGTCGGCTATCAGGTCCGGCGCCGGGATCCCCGACACCAGATGAACGTTCAATCCCGGATAGGCCTTCAGCATTTCCGCCGTCATCGTCGCCAGGACGTTTTGCGCCATGGTCGAGGAGCTGCCAAGGCGCAGCGTCCCAATCGGCGTATTGTTGAACGCGTACAGCTGTTCGTGTACCGCCTGCGCTTCAGACAGCATCCGGCGGCAGCCTTGATAATAAATTCGACCGGCTTCGGTCAGGCCAAGGCTGCGGGTGCTGCGATTCAGTAGCTTGATATGTAATTCATCTTCCAGTTTTGCCACAGTCTGGCTGACTGAGGAGACACTCATCTGCAGCTGGCGAGCCGCCGCGGTAAATGACCCCATTTCAACCACTTTAGCGAAAACTGACATACCGCGTAGTCTTTCCATTTTTCACTCTGGCTTAAAAGTGATTTAGATCACATTCAGTAGATCGCACATAGTCAGCCGCGTTACTATACGGCGTCGCTCCCTCGTCAGGTTTACTGCTTCCTGGTTTACTGTGCTTCCACTACGCTTAACGGAGTGGCGGTGGCGTATTGGCAGGCCGGGCGAAACACCGACACTGAACTTTACAGGATAATGTATGAGCGTGCTTCCGGTTATGGTGCTGTTTGGGCTCTCTTTTCCGCCCATCTTCTTTGAAATCATCGTTTCACTGCTGCTGTTTTGGCTGGTGCAGAAACTGCTGGTTCCCACCGGGATCTATGGCCTGGTCTGGCATCCGGCGCTGTTCAATACCGCACTCTTTTGTTGCCTGTTCTGGCTGGTCTCTGCTCTGTTTGTCTGAGGTTCGTTTGTGAAAACATTTATAAAAAAGATTACTCGCTATGCTATCACCTGCCTGTTGGTCATCATCGCAGCCATCGTGATTTTCCGCACCTGGGTGTTTTATACCGAGTCGCCGTGGACGCGGGACGCGAAGTTTTCCGCCGACGTAATCGCGATTGCCCCGGACGTCACCGGGCTGATTACCGAGGTGCGCGTGCGCGACAATCAGCTGGTGAAGAAAGGGGACGTCCTGTTTGTCATCGATCGCCCACGCTTTGAAAAAGCGCTGGCGGAAGCCGAAGCCGACGTCGCTTACTACCAGTCGCTGGTCAGTGAAAAACGCCGCGAGGCCGGCCGGCGCAACACGCTGGGCGTGCAGGCCATGTCGCGCGAGCAGATTGAGCAGTCCAACAGCGATTTGCAAACTACCGAGCATCAGCTGGCGAAAGCTCAGGCGACCCGGGATCTGGCTAAACTGGACCTCGCCCGCACGGTCATTAGCGCACCGGCCGATGGCTGGGTAACTAACCTCAACGTCTATCCGGGGGAGTTTATTACCCGCGGGTCGACGGCGGTGGCGCTGGTTCAGCAGCATAGCTTTTACGTGCAGGCGTATATGGAAGAGACCAAGCTGGAGCACATCCGTCCGGGCTATCGGGTTGAGATAACCCCGCTGGGCAGCAATCGCGTGCTGCACGGCACGGTGGACAGCGTGGCGGCAGGGGTGACCAACAGCAGTAGCTCTCGCGACAGCAAAGGGATGGCAACGGTGGATTCGAATCTGGAGTGGGTCCGGCTGGCGCAGCGTGTGCCGGTACGCATTCGCCTCGATCGGCAGTATGGCGATCTCTATCCGGCGGGCACCACCGCGACGGTGGTGATTACCGGTCAAACCGATCGCGCCGGAGAAGAGACGTCGCCGGTGATGAAACTGCTGCATCGCCTGCGTGAATTTGGCTGACGGGCGTACGCCTCCCCGGTCGCCGCCGCCCGAACGGGCGGCGGCGTGATGCCCCTGTTAAGAGACACTCGCTGCTATGCCCGAACTTCTTTCCTATCGTATTCGCTTTCCCCTGAAGCTCACGCTGGCGGTCCTGCTGGCGCTGCTGCTTGGTTTTGAGTTTAATCTGGAAACGCCGCGCTGGGCGGTGATGACCGCGGCGATCGTCGCCGGCGGCACCGCGTTTGTGGCCGGTGGCGATCCCTACTCCGGCGCGCTGCGCTACCGCGGCCTGCTGCGCATCATCGGCACCTTTATCGGCTGCATTGCCGCGCTGACGATCATGATTGCCACCGCGCGCGCACCGGCCATCATGCTGCTGCTGTGCTGCCTGTGGGCCGGTTTTTCGGTGTGGATCTCGTCACTGATTAAAGTCGAAAACTCCTACGCCATGGGGTTGGCGGGCTATACGGCGCTGATCATTGTGGTGACGGTGAATGCCAATGGTTCGCTGCTGCTGGCGCCACAGTTTGCCGTGGAGCGCTGCAGCGAAATCGTTATCGGTATCGTCTGTGCGGTGCTGGCGGACCTGGTATTTACGCCGCGATCGGTAAAAAAAGATATCGATCGCGAGATTGAACAGCTGCTGCTTGATCACTATAAGCTGCTGCAGAGCTGTATTGCCCATGAGGATAAAGAGGATGTGGACCGCCAGTGGGCCAGCCTGGTGCGACGCACTACCGCGCTGGGCGGCATGCGGAGCAACCTGATGATGGAGTCCGCTCACTGGCGTAATACCAGCCGCCGGCTGAAGTCGCTGCATACGCTGTCGCTGATGTTGATAACTCAGGCCTGTGAAACCTTTTTGATTCTCAATACGCGGCCGGCCTATCTGCCCGCGCAGTATCGACTGTTTTTTGCCCGGCCGGTGAACAGCGTGCAGGATGTGCATCGCCGGGTAAAAGTGATGCGCCGGGTGGCGGCCAGCAACAAAAGCAATATTCCGGCGACGCTGAGCCACTGGGTCTCCGCGGCCTCTCGCTACATGATGCTGATGAAAGGCATTAAATCCAATGTGCGGATTGGTCGACGGGAGGAGGACGTGCTGGTGAACGACGTAGTGATAAAGGCGCCGCCGGCAGAAACCCACCACGCGATGATTAACGGCGTACGCACGTTTGTGGCCACCGGACTGGGTGCCCTGTTCTGGCTCTGGACCGGCTGGACTTCCGGCAGCGGCTGTATTGTGATGCTGGGGGTGATTACCGCGCTGGCGATGCGCACGCCAAATCCGCTGATGATGGCGAAGGACTTCCTGTACGGGATGATCGTAGCCTTTCCTCTGGGGGCGCTGTGGTTCATGTTTGTGATGCCGGCGACCCAGCAGAGTATCGTGCTGTTGGCGATTGCGATTGGGTTACTGGCGTTTGTCGCCGGTATTTTTATCCAGCGGCGTCAGATCGGTACGCTGGGGGCGTTCGTCGGCACGCTGAATATTCTGGTGCTGGATAACCCGATGCACTTCGAAACCTCGCTGTTTATCGACAGCGCACTGGGGCAGATGATAGGCGCCGCGCTGGCGACGATGGTGATCCTGCTGATTCGCGACAATTCGAAGGCCCGCACCGGGCGTAAAATCCTCAACCGGCTGATGTCGGCGGCGGTCTCGGCGATGACCACCAACCGGGCTCGCCGGCGCGAGAATCATCTGCCGGCGCTGTACCAGCAGCTGTTTCTGCTGCTCAATACCTTCCCCGGGGATATTGATAAGTTTCGCCTGGCGCTGACGCTGATCATTGGTCATCAGCGGCTGCGCAGCGCCGAGGTGCCAATCAATGACGATCTCTCCGCCTTTCACCGCCGCCTGCGTCACACCGCTGACCGGGTGGTCGCCGCCAGCAGCGACAGCGCCCGCCAGCGTCATTTTCAGCAGCTGCTCAGCGAGCTGAATACCTATCAGCAAAAGCTGGTGACGTATGACGCCCCGGTCAGCGTGACGGAACCGGTGGGGCGGCTGGTGGATGTCCTGCATCGCTATCAGCATACGCTGATTCAAATCTAGCCGCCGGGCGCCGGAGACGGCGCTTCTGATGATAGGGTTTACCGCCGCTACTCACACTCTCCCGCCCGTGTCTGCCGCAGAGGCGGGACGGGCGGGGCGGCCTTTCCTCACGGTGTGCCGCTGTCCGCGCGATGGCAACGGACGACAGAAAGCGGACCCGCTTTGCCGCGCGTGCGGCACGGCAGGCGGCGCGACCGTGCGGGCATCGCCGGGCGGGATTACCCCGGTGACATGATCGTCTGGGGACGGGAACAGGATAAAGCAGTGGGAGCAGGAGGGGGACACGGCCCCCGGGCGGTTGCCGGGCTCGGTATCAGCGGCGGACGTCAACGACGTCACGGGCGCGCCGGCGGACCCTGTGGGTTGTTAAAGCGGTAAGGTTACGTCGTAGAGCGGGCGTGCCACGCCGCGGTCGGTCCGCTCGCCGCCGGATGGGGGAAATCTGGCGGGCAAAGGCGGCGCGCTCCGGCCCGGCCGGCGGGAGAAAGCCGGCAGGAGAAAAAAGGTGTTCAGCTTTCAGGGAAAGGGTTCGCCTTATTTATAGATTTCTGCGGTGGCGTGATAGCGACCGCTGTCCATCGCCTCGATGATGCGATATTTGCTGGCCCCCTGGCTCTCCGCCTTTTGCGACAGCGCGTCGCGAATGGTCATCGGTGAACCATCAATACCGGCGACGGAAATGGTGCCGACGGATTGCAGATTTTGCGCCTGGGCTTCCTGGCTGGTAACCAGGCTGGCGGCGCTGGCGCCAACGCTAAACAGGGCGGCGAAGGTCAGTGCGGTAACGGTAAAGGTGGTTTTCATGCTGGGTCACTCCCGTTCAGGGACAGCGGGGCGCAAGGCGTTAACCACCGCGGCGCGGGCTGCCCGATTGATGTAATAAAAAGGATAATGTGTGCGTGCGGCAGATTGGCCGCGTCGTTATTTGTACAGCTCTGCGGTGGCGTGCCAGGTATCGCCCTGGCGAGCTTCAATCACGCGCCATGCGGTGGCTCCCTGCGCCTGCGCTTTTTGCTCCAGCGCAGCGCGCATGTCCATGGGGGACGATGCCACGCCGCTAACGCTGACCGTACCGATCGGCTGCAGGTTTTGCGCGTCAGCACGGCTTACAGAATCGGCGGCAAAGGCGCCAAATGAGAGTACGGAAAGCAGGCTTAACGTTGTTACGGCGGATTTGATGTTCATCTTCGTCTCCTCGTCATCATTTTTATCTTTTTATAAAGTGTGATTCACATCACGAAAATAAGTGTACACCTAATGACGGGGAAAATTAATAGCAAGCTAATAATGTTTTTGAGTGATACTCAATGCGGAAAGGTTTTTTTATACCATTGAGTTATAAAAAACGTAGCTTTTTTCACCTGTTTAGCGTAAAGCTTAGGCAAATCAACTGGCTGGGTGTTTTTAACGATTTGTGCTCTGAGCTGGCCGATCCCACCGCCATAATGCGATGAGACGGAAGGCTCATCCGTCTTTGCGAAGACTTGCAGAGGAATGTGCTGGTATTACGGCCAGTGGGAGCAGAAGAGGGTGGCGAAGCGTGCGTCGGTCCTCGCCACGGGCGTTACAGTTCCTGTTCAAACAGCACCAGAATGGCGTCGTACAGCTGTCGGACGGAAAAGCTGCTGGCCGGCGTGATGAAGATGGTGTCATCTCCGGCAATGGTGCCAAGGATGCCTTCGGCCTTGCCCAGAGAGTCGAGCAGGCGGGCAATCAGCTGTGCCGCGCCGGGGCTGGTATGAATGACCACCAGCGCCTCGTTGTAGTCGATATCCAGCACCAGATTCTTCAGCGGGCTGGTGGTGGTCGGCACGCCCAGCTCTGCCGGCAGGCAGTAGACCATTTCCATTTTGGCATTGCGGGTGCGCACCGCGCCAAACTTGGTCAGCATCCGTGAGACCTTCGACTGGTTGATATTATCGAAGCCCTCTTCCTGCAGGGCCTGCACGATTTCACCCTGTGAACTGAATTTCTCTTCTTTAAGCAGGGCCTTAAAGGCTTTGATCAGATCTTCTTGCTTGGATGGTTGTCGCATAAGCTGCCGTTTCCAGGAATAAATAAAAGGAGTGCCAGGGGATGGCGATAAATTATTATTGCATTTAACTGAATTTTTATGCAAATCAATTGCGGTCACCTGCCCGGCGGATCGCCGATGCGGGCGCGCATTCTAGCAAACTTCGCTCGCGATGAGAATTTTGTGCGGAGGGCGATTTGTGCGGCATGAAGTGAACAAGATGTTATAAAAATGATGTTGTTCTGCCACTCCGTGAGGGTGTAAGGTAAGCGCCGGATATGGTGCCTGCATATTGCTACGATCGGTTCTGTGACGCCGCGTAATGCTGACAAAATCACCACTTGCATCACGCTTCCCTGCGCGAGTGCGCAAATTGATGAGCTGGGTCTCGTTATTACCCGTCACATGAAGTAGGGTCGCAGCTGGATTTCGGCACTTTTATGCTCACGATAATAAGGAGTTTCGGATGAAAGTCGCAGTTCTCGGTGCGGCCGGTGGTATCGGTCAGGCGCTTGCCCTTCTGCTGAAAACCCAGCTTCCTGCGGGTTCAGAACTCTCTCTGTACGACATTGCCCCGGTGACCCCCGGCGTGGCGGTGGATCTCAGCCACATCCCGACGGCGGTAAAAATCGACGGTTTCAGCGGTGAAGATGCGAAACCTGCGCTGAAAGGCGCCGATGTGGTACTGATTTCAGCGGGCGTGGCGCGTAAACCGGGTATGGATCGTTCTGACCTGTTTAACGTTAACGCCGGTATTGTACGTAATCTGATTCAACAGGTTGCAGAAACCTGCCCGACCGCGCTGATCGGCATCATCACTAACCCGGTCAACACCACCGTGGCCATTGCCGCAGAAGTGCTGAAGAAAGCCGGCGTCTACGATAAAAATCGCCTGTTTGGCGTCACTACGCTGGATATTATTCGCTCTAACACCTTCGTGGCCGAGCTCAAGGGTAAAAATCCGGCGGAGCTGGACGTTCCGGTCGTGGGTGGCCACTCTGGCGTCACTATTCTGCCGCTGCTGTCACAGGTGCCGGGCGTTTCTTTTACCGAGCAGGAAGTGGCTGACCTGACCAAGCGTATTCAGAATGCCGGCACCGAAGTGGTGGAAGCCAAGGCCGGTGGCGGATCGGCAACCCTGTCCATGGGCCAGGCCGCGGCGCGCTTTGGTCTGTCGCTGGTGCGCGCCCTGCAGGGGGAAAGCAACGTAGTAGAGTGTGCGTATGTGGAAGGGGACGGCCAGCACGCGCGCTTCTTCTCGCAGCCGCTGCTGCTGGGTAAAAACGGCATCGCCGAGCGTAAAGCCATCGGTACGCTGAGCGCGTTTGAACAGCAGGCGCTGGACGGCATGCTGGACACGCTGAAAAAAGATATCGTACTGGGCGAAGAGTTTGTGAAATAAGTCCGGCGACGTAACGGATGACGGGAGGGACGCGGTGATGCGTCCCTCTTTTTTTGGGCTAATTTTGCGGGTATTCCTCAATGGTCACCGGCAGAGTCAGCCGCTTATCGTCGCGCATAACCACCACGTCAATCACCGAGCCGGGACGAATTTCTGCCACCTGATCCATGGTTTCCTGGGCTGAGACGGCCGGTTTGCCATTAACGCTCACAATGACGTCATTGACCTGAATGCCGGCTTTAGCCGCCGGGCCGCCCGGATTCACCTCACTTATAACGATCCCCTGCAGGCGGTCAACGCTGGCGTTTGGCCCATGCAGGCGCGGTATCTCTCGCCCGGTAATACCGAAGTAGCCGCGAATCACCCGGCCGTCGCGGATCAGCTTATCCATGATTTTCACCGCCAGCGCGGTAGGGATGGCAAAGCCGATCCCCTCGGGGGTCTCACCGTCGTTACTTTTGTCAAAAGAGAGGGTGTTGATCCCCATCAGCTCGCCCAGGGAGTTGATCAGCGCGCCGCCGGAATTACCGTGATTGATCGATGCGTCGGTCTGCAGAAAGTTCTGCCGCCCGGAGGGGCTAAGGCCCACCCGCCCGGTGGCGCTGATAATGCCCTGGGTGACGGTCTGGCCAATATTGTAGGGGTTACCGATGGCCATCACGACGTCGCCGACGTGGGCCTGACGCTTCGGATTCATCGGGATGACCGGCAGATTGCTGGCGGAAATTTTTAATACCGCCAGATCGGTCAGGCTATCGGAACCCACGATCATGGCCTCGAAAATACGGCCATCCTGCAGCGCGATAATGATCTGCTCGGCGTCGTTAATCACGTGTTTGTTCGTCAGGATATAGCCGCGACTGTTCATGATAACCCCCGACCCCAGGGTGTTGCTGGCGCTATTGGCGCTGCGGTTATACACATTGACCACGGCGGGCACGGCGCGCCGCACGCCGGGGTTGTAACTGGCGGGGGTCTCATTGCTGCTGTCATCTACCGCGGTAAACAGCGCGGCGCCGATGCGCAGCTGCGGCAGCAGCAGCAGCAGCAGGCCGGCAACGATCAGTCCGAGCAGGGCCGCCCGCAAAATTTTTGCAATCATGGCGTTAACTTGGTTGGAAAAGAACGCTGGCAGAATAGCATGTGTTGCGGAAGAGGGCAGCAGTCGATCGCCAGAAGCGCGCAGCCGCTCAACGCCGCCGCGTGCGGGGAGCAATCCCCCGTGCGCGGCGGCGACAGCGATCAGGGCAACAGCAGATAGAGGCGCTCGCCGCCGCGCAGGATATTCAGCGCCATCACCGGCGGGCGGGCGGCCAGCACCTTGCGCAGTTCGGCCAGATTTTGTACGCGGTCGCGATTGACGGCGACAATCACATCGTCTTTATGCAGCCCGACCTGCTGAGCCGGTGTGCCTTTATCGACGCTCTCGACGCGGATGCCCTGACTGCCGCCTTTCAGCTTCACGTCGCTGAGGGTCGCGCCCTGCAGCGCCGGGTGCAGCTCCGCGGCACTGGCGGCGGCCTGCGCGCTACGGTCAAGCGTGACGCTGAGCGTTAACAGCTTTCCGCCGCGCAGTACGCCAACCTGGACGGCTTTACCCGGTGCAGTGGTACCAATGCGCGCGCGCAGTTCAGCAAAACTGTTAATCTGTCTTCCGTCGACGGAGGTGATGATATCGCCGGACCGGATGCCGGCTTTGGCCGCCGCGGAGCCGGGCAGTACCTCACTGACGAAGGCGCCACGCTGCGCCGTGACGCCGAAGGCGTTGGCCATATCGGCGGTCATTTCGGTTCCCTTGATGCCCAGCTGACCGCGTTTGACTTCGCCAAATTCAGCCAGCTGCTGTGCCAGCGAGATGGCCATGTTGGCCGGAATGGCAAAGCCAATCCCGAGATTACCGCCGCTGGAGGAGAGGATCGCGGTATTGATACCAATCAGCTCACCGTTCAGATTCACCAGCGCACCGCCGGAATTTCCGCGGTTAATCGCCGCGTCGGTCTGGATAAAGTTTTCCAGCCCCTCAAGATTCAGGCCGCTGCGTCCGAGCGCAGAGATGATACCGGAAGTGGCGGTCTGGCCGAGGCCAAACGGGTTACCGATCGCCACGGCAAAATCCCCCACTTTCAGCTTTTCGGAGTCGGCGACGCGGATCTGTACCAGATTTTTGGCTGCGTTCAGCTGCAGCAGCGCGATATCGGTCTGCGCGTCTTTGCCGACCAGCCGGGCGTCGTATTCGCGACCATCGGCCAGCTGTACCCGGATAGTGTCGGCACCGTCGACGACGTGATTGTTGGTCAGCACGTAGCCTTTGGCGGCGTTGATGATCACGCCGGACCCCAAGCCTTCAAACGGCTGCTCAGGCGCGTCACCTTCGGGGCTGTCATCTCCAAAAAAGCGTTTAAACGGCTCCGGCAGGGTACGGGTGGGCGCGGCCTGCGTGCCTTCTACCTGTACGCTGACCACGGCGGGCAGCACATTTTCTAACATCGGCGCCAGGCTGGGCAGCGGCTGACCGTTAATCTGCGTCGGCAGCGCTGCCTGAGCCGGCACCATGCTGGCGAACGACAGCCCCAGACTCAGGCTAAGAACGCTTAACGTGAAGAGCGATTTTTTCATGGTGGTCGATTCTCATAGTCCGGGGCGGAAAATCGGCAAGATGGCGAAGAGCAGGCGCGGCGGGCGCGCCTGCGTAGGGCGGTTAGCTGTTTTTCGGGCGTTCACCGCGCAGCAGGCCAGACGCCCCTTCAGAATAGTCACGCGGCATCTCTACCGGCATCTGGTCGTTATCGGCTTCTGCTTCCGTTAGCTGCCAGGCAAAGGGATTTTTCTCCCCGGGCAGATTCGGCAGCAGATCGTTCGATCCTTTAGCCATATGCTGATAAAGCTGGCGATAGTCGCGCGCCATGTTATCCAGCAGTTCGGCACTGCGGGCAAAGTGGCTGGTCAGCTCTTCGCGATAGTCCGCCAGCTCAGATTTGGTTTTTTCCAGTTCATACTGCATGGAGTGCTGCTGACGCAGTTTGCTGTTGCCAAAACGCATTGCCACCGCGCCAATAATGATGCCGACGACTAATCCAATAAGCGCGTATTCCCAGGTCATAATGACTCCCGTATTGTCTTCGTTGTTCCGTAGGGTCCTGCAACGTGTAACCACTATAACCGCTAATGTTGTTGAAGTGGAATCCTGCGGCGGCATCGCTTAGTGTAGAACGGCCTTTTTTTCGTCAGCGGGCGCCGGGACGTCCGCCTTCAACAGGGATTCAATACGGATTATGCAATCTTCTTCTCCACTGGCGCGCTATGAGGCGGCGCTGGCTCAGGGTGATTACCAGCCAGACAGCGTGCAGCATACGGCAATTACCCGACTGGATGCCATCTGGCAAGGCCTGCAGCGCGCCGCGGCGGTGCCGGCACCGGCGCCAAAAGGCGTGCTGGCGCGGCTGTTTGGCCCGCGGGCCCCGGCGGCAACGCCTCCGCTACGCGGCCTGTACATGTGGGGCGGGGTGGGGCGCGGTAAAACCTGGCTGATGGACCTGTTTTTTCAGTCCATTCCTGGCGATCGCAAGCTGCGTCTGCACTTTCACCGCTTTATGCTGCGGGTGCACGAGGAGCTGACGGCGCTGCAGGGCCAGCAAGATCCGCTGAAGGTGGTGGCCGACCGCTTCAAGGCCGAAGCCGACGTGCTTTGCTTTGATGAGTTCTTCGTGTCAGATATTACCGACGCCATGCTACTGGGGACGCTAATGGAAGCGCTGTTTGCCCGGGGCATCACGCTGGTGGCCACGTCGAATATTCCGCCGGACGAGCTGTACCGTAATGGTCTGCAGCGCGCGCGCTTCCTGCCGGCGATTGCCGCCATCAAGGCGAACTGCGAGGTGATGAACGTCGATGCGGGCATTGACTATCGGCTTCGGACGCTGACCTCCGCCCACCTGTGGCTCTCCCCGCTATCGGCGGCGGCCAGCGACGAAATGGACCGCATGTTCACGGCGCTGGCCGGCGGCCCGCGCGATCGGCAGCCGGTACTGGACATTAACCACCGCGCGCTGCCGACGCTCGGCGTGCGTGAGGGCGTGCTGGCGATTGATTTTGCGACCCTGTGCGGCAGCGGACGCAGCCAGCATGATTATATTGCGCTGTCGCGCCGCTTCCACAGCGTGCTGCTGTATCGGGTGCCGGTGATGATTTATAAGACCGAGGACCAGGCGCGGCGTTTTTTGGCGCTGGTGGATGAGTTTTATGAGCGCCACGTCAAGCTGGTGGTCAGCGCGGAGGCATCGCTGTATGAGATCTATCAGGGTAGCCACCTGACATTTGAATATCAGCGCTGCGTCTCCCGTCTGCAGGAGATGCAAAGCGAGGAGTATCTGCGCCTGCCGCATCTGCCGTAACGGCAGCCCCGGGTGTAAAAAAGGTTCGATCTTTGCAGGTGACTTCTCTATAATCTTGCCACCCCACGTTACGGCAGAGGTTTTTTTCCCAAAATCTCTGTGTTCCAGTAACTCTATCCGAAGGGGTGGGCTTGCTGGTCAAGATGGTCGTGTGAGCCTCAACCGTTTATTCAAGCGTTTGGGATTTCACCAACGTGTAACTTAATTTGGGTAAGCTTTTTGATGAAAACTTTTACAGCTAAGCCAGAAACCGTCCAGCGTGACTGGTATGTTGTTGACGCAACAGGCAAAACTTTAGGTCGTTTAGCGACTGAACTGGCGCGCCGTCTGCGTGGTAAGCATAAAGCGGAATACACTCCGCACGTAGATACCGGTGATTACATCATCGTTCTGAACGCTGACAAAGTTGCCGTAACCGGTAACAAACGTAGCGATAAGATCTACTATCACCACACCGGTCACATCGGTGGTATCAAGCAGGCGACCTTCGAAGAGATGATTGCCCGCCGTCCTGAGCGTGTGATTGAAATCGCGGTTAAAGGCATGCTGCCAAAAGGCCCGCTGGGTCGTGCTATGTACCGTAAACTGAAAGTTTACGCAGGTAACGAGCACAACCATGCGGCACAGCAACCGCAAGTTCTTGACATTTAATCGGGATTACAGGCAATGGCTGAAACTCAAAACTACGGCACTGGTCGCCGCAAAAGCTCTACCGCTCGCGTGTTCATTAAGCCGGGCAGCGGTAACATCGTTATCAACCAGCGTTCACTGGAGCAGTACTTCGGTCGCGAAACGGCACGTATGGTCGTTCGTCAGCCGCTGGAGCTGCTGGACATGGTTGGTAAATTCGATCTGTACATCACTGTTAAAGGTGGTGGTATCTCCGGTCAGGCTGGTGCGATCCGTCACGGTATCACCCGCGCGCTGATGGAGTATGACGAGTCTCTGCGTGGCGAACTGCGTAAAGCTGGCTTCGTTACGCGTGATGCGCGTCAGGTTGAACGTAAGAAAGTCGGTCTGCGTAAAGCACGCCGTCGTCCGCAGTTCTCCAAACGTTAATCTGCTCTGCCTCTGGCAGCAGATTGTCGGAAAAAACCCGGTGCGCGCACCGGGTTTTTTTATGCCCGCCTGTTAAAAAGGCAGCTGCCGCGCGCCGTTACCGTCAAATCCGCAATCCCGTCGCCACAAGCTGGTTAAAATCTGGTAGACTACGTGGAACTTTGCGCCCGCAAAGCGGGGCTTTTGCGCATAATTATCCTGAGTGGATGCTGGCGTTGCGCACGCCCGGCTATGCGATCGCCCATGTGCAGGTGAGTCGCCGCGTGGTTGGCTATTCGCAGTAATTTTCTGGATAAACTTGGAGGTTTACATGGCTGTCGCTGCCAACAAACGTTCGGTAATGACGCTGTTTTCTGGTCCCACTGACATTTTCAGCCACCAGGTCCGTATTGTCCTGGCGGAGAAGGGCGTCAGCGTTGAGATCGAACAGGTAGAAAGGGATAATCTGCCCGCGGATCTGATAGACCTTAACCCCTACCGTACGGTACCCACGCTGGTTGACCGCGAACTGACGCTGTGGGAATCCCGCATCATCATGGAGTACCTTGATGAGCGTTTTCCCCATCCTCCGCTGATGCCGGTATACCCGGTGGCGCGCGGAGAGAGCCGCCTGATGATGCACCGGATTGAAAACGACTGGTACAGCCTGATGCGCAAGGTCGAGAGCGGCACGCCGCAGGAAGCTGACAGCGCACGCAAACAGCTGCGCGAAGAGCTGCTGGCGATCGCCCCGCTGTTCGGTCGCGCCCCGTTCTTTATGAGCGAAGAGTTCAGCCTGGTGGATTGCTATCTGGCACCGCTGCTGTGGCGTCTACCGCAGCTGGGTATCGAGCTGAGCGGCACCGGATCGAAAGATCTGAAAAACTACATGACCCGCGTGTTTGAACGCGATTCATTCCTCGCCTCTCTGACCGAAGCGGAGCGTGAAATGCGCCTGCAAACGCGGGGCTGAGCCGGATGGAGATGTCGCAACTTACCGCACGTCGTCCCTATTTGCTGCGGGCATTCTATGAGTGGCTGCTGGATAACCAGCTGACGCCGCACCTGGTGGTGGATATTCATCAAGCCGGCGTGATGGTGCCGCTGGAGTACGCCCGCGATGGCCAGATTGTATTGAATATCGCGCCGCGCGCGGTGGGCAATCTGGAGCTGGGCAACGATGAGGTCCGCTTTAACGCGCGCTTTGGCGGCGTGCCGCGCCAGGTAATTGTTCCGGTGATGGCGGTGATGGCGATCTATGCCCGCGAAAACGGTGCCGGTACCCTGTTTGAGCCGGAAGCAGCCTACGAACAGGCGCTCCCGCAGGACGCCGCGGATGAGACCCCGACGGCAGAGAGCCATATGTCGGTTATCGATGGCGATCGCCCCGATCGCGCGGAATCGGACGACGACGATCCCGATGAGACGCCGCCGCCGCGCGGCGGTCGTCCCGCCCTGCGCGTGGTGAAGTAAAAAATAAAGGGGAGGCCGGTGCCTCCCCTTCTGCCGTCGACGGCCCGGCGCTTATACGTCCAGATAATCCAGAATGCCTTCCGCCGCTTTGCGGCCTTCGGCAATCGCGGTCACCACCAGATCGGAGCCGCGCACGATATCGCCACCGGCAAAGATCTTCGGGTTGCTGGTCTGGAATGCGTTATCGCTGTGCTCAGGGGCAATGATCCGGCCCTGTTTATCCAGCTCGACGCTGAAATCGCTCAGCCAGGACAGCGTATGGGGACGGAAGCCAAATGCCATCACCACCGCATCGGCCGCCAGCACGTGCTCTGATCCGGCGATAATTTCCGCCTGACGTCTGCCGTTAGCATCCGCCGCGCCCATTTGCGTGCGTACGACCTTCACGCCGCTCACGCGTCCGTTGGCATTGATTTCGATCGCCAGCGGCTGCAGGTTGAACTGAAACTCCACCCCCTCTTCGCGCGCATTTTTCACTTCGCGGCGTGAGCCAGGCATGTTCTCTTCGTCGCGGCGATAGGCGCAGGTGACGTGGCTGGCCCCCTGACGAATGGAGGTGCGTACGCAGTCCATCGCGGTGTCGCCACCGCCGAGCACCACCACGCGCTTGCCTTCCATGGTGATATACGGGGCGGCATTGTCGTCGTTGAAGCCCATGATTTTCCGCGTGTTGGCAATCAGGAACGGCAGCGCATCAAACACGCCGTCGGCTTCTTCGTTGTCGAGGCCGCCGCGCATTGACTGGTAGGTGCCGACGCCGAGGAACACCGCGTCAAAATCGCTCAGCAGATCGCTGAACTGAACGTCACGGCCCACTTCGGTGTTGAGGTGGAAGTCGATCCCCATCTCGCTGAAGATTTCACGGCGCTTGGTCATCACCTCTTTTTCCAGCTTGAAGGCCGGAATACCAAAGGTCAGCAAACCGCCGATCTCCGGGTGACGATCGTAGACCACGGCCTTAACGCCGTTGCGAGTCAGCACGTCTGCACAGGCCAGGCCGGCCGGGCCGGCACCGATAATAGCCACGCGCTTGCCGGTCGGCTTCACCTCGCCGAGGCTTGGCTTCCATCCCATCTCAATCGCTTTATCGTTGATATAGCGCTCGATGTTGCCGATGGTGACCGCGCCAAATTCGTCATTCAGCGTACAGGAGCCTTCACACAGGCGATCCTGTGGACAGACCCGCCCACACACTTCGGGCAGGCTGTTCGTCTGGTGCGATAGCTCCGCGGCCTCAATGATCCGCCCCTCGTTAGCCAGCTTCAGCCAGTCCGGAATGTAGTTGTGCACCGGGCACTTCCATTCACAATAAGGGTTGCCGCAAGAGAGGCAGCGATCGGCCTGCGCCTGGGCCTGACTCTCGGAAAAAGGCTCATAAATCTCTACAAACTCAATTTTACGGATCTTGAGCGGTTTTTTCGGCGGATCAACGCGCTGCAAGTCGATAAATTGGTATACGTTCTGGCTCATCTTTACCTCTTATCCCTGCTTACTGCGCCTGCACCCGCAGCTCGGCTGCGGAACGACTGCGGTGACCCAACAACGCTTTTACATCGCTGGACTTCGGTTTAACCAGAGCGAATTTAGCCGACCACGCCGGCCAGTTCGCCAGAATCTCTTCTCCCCGGCCGGAGCCGGTGTGCTGGACGTGCTCGGTGATCAGACCGCGCAGATGCTCTTCGTGAATCGCCAGGTCATCGACATTCAGCACCTCCACCAGCTCGGCATTGACGCGCTTGCGGAATTCGCCATCCTCATCCAGCACGTAGGCGAAGCCGCCGGTCATGCCTGCGCCAAAGTTGACGCCGGTGCGGCCGAGCACGCAGACGATACCGCCGGTCATGTACTCACAGCCGTTATCGCCGATGCCTTCGACCACGGTAATGGCACCAGAGTTACGTACCGCGAAGCGCTCACCCGCGCGGCCGGCCGCAAACAGCTTACCGCCGGTGGCGCCGTACAGGCAGGTGTTGCCGACAATGGTCGCTTCGTGGCTGCGGAATGCCGAGCCAACCGGCGGTCGCACCGCCAGCATCCCGCCCGCCATCCCTTTACCGACGTAGTCGTTGGCATCGCCGGTCAGAATCAGCTCAACGCCGCCGGCATTCCAGACGCCAAAGCTCTGGCCGGCAGTGCCGTTGAAGTGGGCGCGGATCGGATCCGCCGCCAGCCCCTGGTCACCGTGCAGCGCGGCAATCGCCCCGGAGAGCGTAGCGCCCACCGAACGATCGGTGTTGCGAATATCAAACCAGAACGTTTTGCTCTGCTTCGCCTCAACATAGGGCATCGCCTGCTCCAGCAGCGCTTTATTCAGCAGCCCCTGATCAAACGGCGGGTTGCTTTCGGCACACCACAGTGTTTTACCCGGCATAGGCTGCGCCGTTTTCAACAGCGCAGAGAGATCGAGATTTTGCTGCTTGGCGGTAAAACCGTCCAGCTCCTCCAACAGCTCGGTACGACCAATCAGGTCCACCAACCGCTTCACGCCGAGCTGCGCCAGAATTTCCCGCGTTTCCTGCGCAATAAACTGGAAGTAATTGGTCACTTTAAACGGCAGCCCGTGATAGTGATTTTTGCGCAGCTTCTCATCCTGCGTAGCGACACCGGTCGCGCAGTTGTTCAGATGACAGATCCGCAGGTATTTACAGCCCAGCGCGACCATCGGGCCGGTGCCAAAGCCGAAGCTCTCCGCGCCGAGGATCGCGGCTTTAATGATGTCGCTACCGGTTTTCAGACCGCCGTCCACCTGCAGACGGATCTTGTGGCGCAGGCCGTTGGCCACCAGCGCCTGCTGGGTTTCCACCAGCCCGAGCTCCCACGGACATCCGGCATATTTCACCGACGTCAGCGGGCTGGCGCCGGTGCCGCCGTCGTAGCCGGCGATGGTGATCAGGTCGGCGTAGGCCTTGGCCACGCCGGTGGCGATAGTCCCGACGCCGGGCTCGGAGACCAGTTTGACCGAGATCATCGCGGTCGGGTTGACCTGTTTCAGATCGAAGATCAGCTGGGCCAGATCTTCAATCGAGTAGATATCGTGATGCGGCGGCGGCGAAATCAGCGTCACACCGGGAACGGAATAGCGCAGTTTAGCAATGTATGGGGTGACTTTATCCCCCGGCAGCTGTCCGCCTTCGCCCGGCTTGGCGCCCTGTGCCACCTTAATCTGAATCACATCGGCATTCACCAGGTAGGCCGGGGTCACGCCGAAGCGGCCGGAGGCGACCTGCTTGATACGCGACACCTTATTGGTGCCGTAGCGCGCCGGATCTTCACCGCCTTCGCCGGAGTTGGAGAAGCCGCCGATACTGTTCATCGCCTCGGCCAGCGACTCATGCGCTTCCGGGCTGAGTGCACCGATCGACATGGCCGCGGTATCGAAACGTTTATACAGCTCGCTGGCCGGTTCGACCTCGTCGAGCGCAATGCCGGCACCGTTGCTCTTGATCGCTAACAGGTCGCGCAGCGCGGCAACCGGACGTTCATTCACCAGCCGGGCGTACTGCTGATAATCGCTGTATTCGCCGCTATTGACCGCACGCTGCAGCGTAGCGACCACGTCCGGGTTGTAGGCGTGATACTCGCCGCCGTGGACATACTTCAGCAGGCCACCCTGCTCCAGCGGTTTGCGCGGCAGCCAGGCGCGTTTTGCCAGGTTGACCAGGTCCTGCTGAAATTCGGCAAAATTGGCGCCGCTGATGCGGCTGACCACGCCCTGGAAGCACAGTGTGGCCACGTCTGCATGCAGCCCCACGGCTTCAAACAGCTGCGAACAGCGGTAGGAGGCAATGGTGGAAATGCCCATTTTGGACATGATCTTGTACAGCCCTTTGTTGATGCCGTTACGGTAGTTGAGCATCAGGGTGCGATAATCTTTTTCAATCACGCCGCTGTCGGCCATTTTTGCCAGCGATTCATAGGCAAGCCACGGGTAGATCGCGGTGGCGCCAAAGCCCAGCAGCACGGCGAAGTGGTGCGGATCGCGGGCGCTGGCGGTCTCCACAATGATGTTGGCGTCGCAGCGCAGATTGTGCTCCACCAGGCGGCGCTGTACCGCCCCGACGATCATCGGCGCCGGTACCGGCAGGCGCGTTTCGGCGATTTGGCGATCGGAAAGCACCAGCAAAACGGTGCCGTTTTCCACCATCTGCTGTGCGGTGTCGCACAGCGCGTGCACCGCCTGCTCCAGCGTCTGCTCTTCAGGGTTGAAAGTGCAGTCCAGCGTGTCGGCGCGGTAGTACTCTCCCTCCATCGTAGTCAGCTGGCGGAAGTCGGAATAGAGCAGTATCGGCGATTTGAAACTGACGCGGTGCGCCTGACCTTCCGCTTCGCAGAAGACGTTCATTTCGCGGCCAATACTGGTGGCCAGCGACATCACGTGATTCTCACGCAGCGGATCGATTGGCGGGTTAGTGACCTGAGCGAACTGCTGACGGAAGTAGTCATAGATTATCCGCGGACGGCTGGAGAGTACCGCAAACGGCGTATCGTCCCCCATGGAACCGACCGCCTCCTGACCATTTTCTCCCAGGACGCGGATGATTTGATCCAGCTCTTCGCTGCTGTAGGCGTGCTGCTTCTGATGGGCCGCCAGTTGGGTATCGTCCAGCTGACGACGGCCGACCTGGTCGTCCGGCAGCTCTTCAAACGGCACCAGACGCTTGACGTTTTTCGCCATCCACTCTTTATACGGGTGGCGGCTCTTCAGGTCGTTATCGGTTTCGGCGGAGTGCAGGATGCGTCCGGCGCGGGTGTCGATCACCATCAGCTCACCCGGTCCCACGCGGCCTTTTTCGACCACTTCGTCCGGTTGGTAGTCCCAGATGCCCACTTCTGACGCGCAGGTGATCAGCTTGTCTTTGGTTATCACGTAGCGCGCCGGGCGCAGACCGTTGCGATCGAGGTTACAGGCGGCATAGCGGCCATCAGACATCACGATCCCCGCGGGGCCGTCCCACGGCTCCATGTGCATGGAGTTGAAGTCAAAGAAGGCGCGCAGCTCCGGATCCATGTCCGGGTTATTCTGCCAGGCCGGCGGCACCAGCAGGCGCATGGCGCGAATCAGGTCCATCCCGCCGCTTAAAAACAGCTCGAGCATGTTATCCATCGAGCTGGAGTCCGAGCCGGTCTCGTTGACGAACGGCGCGGCGTGTTGCAGATCGGGGATCAGCGGCGTATTAAACTTGTAGGCGCGCGCCCGGGCCCACTGACGGTTACCGGCAATGGTGTTGATTTCGCCGTTGTGCGCCATGTAGCGGAACGGCTGCGCCAGCGGCCAGCGCGGCACGGTGTTGGTCGAAAAGCGCTGGTGGAACAGGCAGATGGCCGACTCCAGACGCAGGTCGGCCAGATCAAGATAGAAGCGCGGCAGATCCGCGGGCATGCACAGGCCTTTGTAAATATTGACCTGGTTGGAGAAGCTGCAGATATAAAACTCTTTATCGCTGATGCGCTTCTCAATGCGGCGGCGCGCCATATACAGGCGACGCTCCATATCGCGCGGGCGCCAGCCCGCCGGTGCGTTAATGAACAGCTGTTCGATGCGCGGCATGGAGGAGAGGGCGATGTCCCCCAGCACGTCCTGATTGGTGGGCACTTCGCGCCAGCCAACGATGGAGAGGGTTTCGCGCAGCACTTCCTCTTCCACGATTTTGCGGGCTTCGCGGGCCAGGGCGTCGTCCTGATTCAGGAACAGCATGCCCACGGCATAGTTTTTCGCCAGCCGCCAGCCGCGCTCTTCAGCAATCACGCGGAAGAAGCGATCGGGCTTCTGTAAAAGCAGGCCACAACCGTCGCCGGTCTTGCCGTCGGCAAGGATCGCGCCACGGTGTTGCATACGGGCCAGCGCGTGGATAGCAGTGCGCACCACTTTATGGCTTGGTTCGCCTTCTATGTGGGCGATCAGGCCAAAACCACAGTTATCCTTTTCAAGGGACTTGTCGTACAACATATCAGTGAACCTCCCCAGGCTCTGCGAGACTCCCCGTCGCGACGGGCGGGCGCAATAAGGGCCGGCGACGAGGCAGGCAGGCGTGCTGCAGGCTGTTTCAGTCGCCCCTCTTACTGGCTTTGCGTCGGTGTCACAAGTTATCGAGGACTTGCTACAGAGGGAATCTTTATTACTGCATAAATATGACGGTTCGAATACCCGTCCAGAAAGCTTCCAGCGGATTTCCAACTTATCGGGAAAGCGTACTCAGGTCAAATGCCGTTCTGACGGAGCCTTTTTCGGTTTGATATGAGTATATCTGCATGATAAATATGAATTTGATGCCTTTTTTTATCGCTGTATTGTGCCAGGCGCACGCCGGAGAAGTGTGAGCTGACTTACTGTAGTGCAGCGAGCAAAGACCTGCACCATGCTGGTGCTGATGGGATTTGTAGCATCTTATGCTGGATGATGTCCTCTAACCGCATAATGAAACTGTTTTTATCGTATGGCGGTGCAGAGCAGTATCAGGCCGCGCTGATTAATAAATTTCATGGCGATCGTGATGAGTAAAATATCGCTTAATGTGAATGATTATTCGTTAGGGTAATAGCGGAGCTGACGCGATAAGGGGGTTATCGCGGTCGGAATCAGGTAAAACCGCGCAGCGGGCGGGGTTTCTCAGAGTATTCTGTTGCGGAAATTAGTCAATGGCTTTTGCGTCTTTTTCTGTCGGGCCCCGGGCCTGCACAATGGCGGTGCAGCGCCGGCGGCGCGGGGAGAGAGGCGAGCAGGCGGCGGCTGGGGTATGATTAACCGGTATTCAGGACGAGGAGCGGTATGAAACAGATACGCCTGTTGGCGCAATATTATGTGGACCTGATGGTGAAGCTCGGGCTGGTGCGGTTCTCACTGCTGCTGGCCTCGGCGCTGGTCGTGCTGGCCATGGTGGTGCAGATGGCGGTGACCATGCTGCTGCGCGGCCACGTGGAGAGCATCGATGTGGTGCGGTCGGTATTTTTCGGCCTGCTGATCACTCCGTGGGCGGTCTACTTCCTGTCGGTGGTGGTAGAGCAGCTTGAGGAGTCGCGCCAGCGGCTGGCGCGGCTGGTGGAAAAGCTCGAGGAGATGCGCCACCGCGACCTGCAGCTGAACCAGCAGCTGCAGGACAATATTACCAAGCTGAACCAGGAGATTGCCGACCGTATCAAAGCCGAAGAGGCGCGCTCGCAGGCGATGGCGAAGCTTACCGATGAAATGGCGCGCCGCGAACAGGCGCAGATCGAACTGGAGCAGCAATCCTCTTTTCTGCGCTCATTTCTGGATGCCTCACCGGACCTGGTCTTTTACCGCAACATCGATCAGCAGTTTTCCGGCTGCAATCGCGCCATGGAGCTGCTGACGGGCAAAAGTGAAAAACAGCTGATTGGCCTGACGCCGCGTGATGTCTATGATGCTGAAGCCGCCGAGAAAGTGCTGGAGACCGACGAGAAGGTTTTCCGCCACAACGTTTCAATCACTTATGAGCAGTGGTTGCAGTATCCCGATGGCCGCAAGGCCTGCTTTGAAATCCGCAAAGTGCCCTATTATGACCGCGTGGGTAAACGCAGCGGCCTGATGGGGTTTGGTCGCGACATAACCGAGCGCAAACGCTATCAGGACGCGCTGGAGAACGCCAGCCGCGAGAAGACCACGTTTATCTCGACCATCAGCCATGAGCTGCGCACGCCGCTGAACGGCATTGTTGGGCTAAGCCGCATTCTGCTGGATACCGAGCTTAACGGAGAGCAGCTGAAGTATCTGAAGACCATCCACGTCTCGGCCATCACCCTCGGCAATATTTTTAATGACGTGATTGAAATGGATAAAATTGAGCGGCGCAAGGTACAGCTGGATAACCAGCCGATCGACTTTACCGGCTTCCTCGCCGATCTGGAAAATCTTTCCGGCCTGCTGGCCCAGCCGAAAGGTCTGCGTTTCGTGCTGCATGCTGCGCCGCCAATCCCGGAGAAAATCGTGGCCGACGGGACGCGCCTGCGGCAGATCCTCTGGAACCTGATCAGTAACGCGGTGAAATTTACCCGCGAGGGCACCATCGAGGTACGGGTCAGCTGGCAGCAGGGCGTGCTGCGTATTGACGTTGAAGACTCGGGGATGGGTATTCCGCTGGATGAGCAGGATAAGATTTTTGCCATGTACTATCAGGTGAAGGATCAGCGCGGCGGCAAGCCGGCCACCGGCACCGGTATCGGCCTGGCGGTCTCACGCCGACTGGCGCAGGGGATGGGCGGAGATATTACCGTCGTCAGTCACCCGGGCGAGGGGGCCTGCTTTACGCTGACGCTGCAGGCACCGGCGGCGGGGCCGGAACCGGACATGCCGGCGGCGGAGGCGCAGATGCCGCTGCCGGCGCTGCACGTGCTGCTGGTGGAGGACATTGAGCTCAACGTAGTGGTGGCCCGCTCGGTGCTGGAGAAGCTGGGTAACAGCGTCGAGGTGGCGATGACCGGCGAAGCGGCGCTTAGCCTGTTTGACCCTGACGAATTTGATCTGGTGCTGCTGGATATCCAGCTGCCGGATATGACCGGCCTGGATGTCGCCCGCGCCCTGCGTGAACGCTACCGGCCCGGGCAACTGCCGCCGCTGGTGGCGCTGACCGCAAACGTCCTGAAAGATAAAAAAGAGTATCTGGATGCCGGAATGGATGCGGTGCTGAGTAAGCCGCTGGCGGTTGCGGCGCTGACTGCGGTGATCAAGCAGTTCTGGGATCGTCCTGCCGCCACGGAACTCCCCGAAGCGCTGCCGCAGGCGTCCGCGGAAACCCAGCGTGCGGTGCTGGATATCCCGATGCTGGAGCAGTACCTCGACCTGGTGGGGCCATCGCTGATAGCGCAGAGCCTGGCGATGTTTGAGCAGATGATGCCGGGCTACCTGGCGGTGCTGGATTCCAATATGATGGCGCGTGACCAGAAGGGCATTGCGGAAGAGGGGCATAAGATCAAAGGCGCCGCCGGTGCGGTCGGCCTGATTCGTCTGCAGCAGCTGGCCAAACAGATTCAGTCGCCGGAGTTGCCCGCCTGGTGGGATAACGTGCAGGACTGGATCGAGGAGCTTAAATGCGACTGGCAGCAGGATGTGGCGGTGTTGCGGGAGTGGGTGAGCGGGCTGGAAAAAAATGACCCCGGCCTGTAGCCGGGGTGCGCGAATACTGCGCCAACACCAGGGAAAAGACGATCCGCGCCAGAGTGATAGGGATGTCATGGGCCCGGATGCGGTATGGGGTGTCACTCTTTTCACACGATAGCAAATCCTGTTCTCGGTGCGACCACAATGATTAAAATGTGTGATGCGGAGCAGCGATTAGTTACAGGAAACATTAATTTGCCAACACAGTCAAGCAGGGAATGACGGGATGAGCGAAACCGAAGGCCGTTGTCGGTGCTTTAACCCGGTCTGTTGGCGGGGCCGGGCACCCGGACCGCGTTGGCGCAGGGGGTAACGAGGCCGGCGGCCAGCGCTGCGCTTCCTGGCGCAGTCGCCAGCCCGCGGGACGGCTGGCAGCCTCATTACTGCCTGCTGCCGCCGTTTCCTCGCGAGGCATTCACCGGTGGGATCGCGCGGCACTGTCGGGCTGATCCGGCGCTGCCCCCGTTGGCGCTAATGATTCATCTGCCCCTGTTGTCGGCGCTATTCTGCCGGAAATCACGCCTGGCATCAGGCGATTAGCCGCGTTACGCCCGGCGAAGAATCGCGTGGGCTTTTTCGAAAAAATCATAAGTTTTATAAAACATTTCAGGAGCGAATGGGATGAAAAAACGTGGATCGGGTGCAGCCGTGGCGCGCCTGCGGCGTGGGCTACTGGGCGTGCTGCTGACCGTCATTGGCGTGTGGATTGCCGGGATCCTGCTGTTCGCTTTTTTACCCGTGCCGTTTTCCGCGGTGATGGTGGAGCGGCAGGTAGGCGCATGGCTTGCCGGCGATACCGACTATGTTGCCCACTCGGATTGGGTGGGAATGGACGCTATTTCGCCGTGGATGCCACTGGCGGTGATCGCCGCTGAGGATCAGACGTTCCCGACGCACTGGGGATTTGATGTGGCCGCTATCCGGACCGTACTGGCCGGCAGCGAGGAGGGCGAACCGGTGCGCGGCGCCTCAACGCTGACGCAGCAAACCGCAAAGAACATGTTTTTATGGGACGGGCGCAGCTGGGTGCGTAAAGGGCTGGAGGCCGGTCTGACCGGTGGGCTGGAGCTGGTGTGGACCAAGCGGCGGATCCTGACGGTGTATCTGAATATTGCCGAGTTTGGCGACGGGGTGTTTGGCGTCGAGGCGGCCGCGCAGCGCTATTTTCATAAACCCGCCAGCCGGCTGAGTATGTCAGAAGCCGCGCTGCTGGCGGCGGTGCTGCCGAATCCGCTGCGCTTCAAGGCCGCTGCGCCCTCGGGCTATGTGCGTCAGCGGCAGCAGTGGATCCTGCGGCAGATGCGCCAGCTGGGCGGTGAGGGGTTTCTGCGTCAGCACCATTTACGCTGAGCCGCCGCGCACGCGGCAATCAGGTCACTCTTCGTCAAATCCGGCGTTGAACAGCTCGATGACCGCAGCCAGCGCTTCGCGCTCCTGCGGCCCGCTGGCCTCCACTTCAATGTGTCCGCCTTTGGCCGAATCGAGCATCAGCAGCGCAATCACGCTGCTGGCTTCCGCTTCGGTGCCGGCCTCATTGCGCAGCAGGACTTCCGCATCAAAGCTTTGTACCAGCTCGAACAGCTTCATCGCCGGACGGGCGTGCATCCCCAGCTTATTTTGAATTTCGACGGTCTGTTTAACGGTCATGATTTACGTTTTTCCAGCGTGCGATGCCGCGACTGTACATTTTTTCCGCGTGAGCGGAAGTAGTCGGCCAGCTGCTCGGCGATGTAGACCGAACGGTGCTTGCCGCCGGTGCAGCCAATGGCCACCGTCAGGTAGCTGCGGTTGTTGGTCTCCAGCATTGGCAGCCACAGTTCGAGATAGCTGCGCGTCTGGTAGATAAAATTGTGCACTTCAGTGTGGCGGTCCAGAAATGCCGCCACCGGGCGATCGAGGCCGGTCATTGGCCGCAGTTTAGGATCCCAGTGCGGGTTTGGCAGGAAGCGAACGTCAAACACATAGTCGGCATCAATAGGGATACCGTGCTTGAAGCCAAAGGATTCAAACACCATGGTTAGTTCGCGCTCGCGCTTACCCAGCAGGCGGGTACGCAGCATCTCCGCCAGCTCATGCACTGACATCTCGGAAGTGTCGATAATCAGATCGGCCCGCGAGCGCAGCGGCTCCAGCAGATCGTTCTCTTCATCAATGGCGCTCTCCAGCGACAGGTTTTTGCTGGAGAGCGGATGCAGACGGCGCGTATCGCTATAGCGACGAATCAGCGTATTTCGGTCGGCGTCGAGGAACAGCAGCTGCGGTGAGAAGCTGCCGGGCAGGCTCGTAAGGGCGGTCTCCAGCACTTCGGGCGTTTCCGGCATATTCCGTACGTCGATGCTGACTGCCGCGGAGATCTGCCGCTCCGCCAGCGAATTAGCCAGCGCCGGTAGCAGCGCCACCGGCAGGTTATCCACGCAGTAGAATCCCATATCCTCCAGCGCCCGCAGGGCGACGGATTTACCCGATCCTGAACGTCCGCTGACAATCATCAGCACCATCTGTACTCTCTCCTGATTCTCACCGGTGACGAGGCGATTTTAGCGCTCTTCATCCTGGGAGGCGGTAATAATCGCATACAGCTCGTCATCACTTTGCGCATTACGCAGGCGGCGACAGATGCTTTTATCGGCCAGGCGTTTGGCAACCAGCGACAGGGTATGCAGATGGGTTTTGCACTGATCGGCCGGAACCAGCAGCGCGAACAACAGATCCACCGGCTGATTATCAATGGCGTCGAAGGCGATTGGCTGCTCAAGGTGAATGAACACGCCGACCGCGCGCAGCGTATCTTCCTCCAGCTTGCCATGAGGAATGGCGATGCCGTTGCCAATGCCGGTGCTTCCCATTTTTTCCCGCGTCAGCAGGGCCTCAAAAATCGTCTGGTAGGGCAGGTTGAGCGCTTTTGCCGCCTGCTCGCTGATGATTTCCAGCGCCCGTTTCTTGCTCTGACAGTGTACGTTATTACGCGTACAGTCGGGACTGAGCACCGTGCTCAGTTCCAGTGTATGATCGTTATTCATAGGATTTCACTTGGTTTTTCACCGCTATTCACCGGTAAAAGTTAACGGCCCGCTTCTGTCGATAACGAGCCGTCAACGCTGTTTACCCGGGGGTGGTAAATATTAGTGTTGTTTCAATTTCTCTTTGTGTTTCTTTAATTGTGCAGCCAGTTTATCTATCAGGCCGTCAATTGCCGCGTACATGTCCTTCTCCTGCGTCGAAGAGGCATGCAACTCACCACCGTTGACGTGAAGGGTGGCATCCGCCACATGATTCACTTTTTCGACGCTAAGCACAACGTGTACCTGGTTAATATGGACAAAGTACTGTTCGAGCTTGGCGAACTTTTCGTTGAGGAAATCACGCAGTGCCGGGGTAATTTCAACATTTTTTCCAGTGATGTTCAGCTGCATACTCGCTTCCTTATGTTCAGTCATACCAACTGCTTGCGCTGGTTAGACGGCGGGATGGATAACGACTCGCGGTACTTTGCGACGGTGCGTCTGGCGACGATGATTCCCTGTTCAGAAAGCATAGTCGTTAACTTACTGTCGCTCAGCGGCTTGGCGGGATTTTCCGCCGATATCAGCTTTTTCACCAGCGCGCGAATGGCCGTCGAGGAGGCTTCGCCCCCGCTATCGGTGTTCACGTGGCTGGAGAAGAAATATTTCAGTTCAAAAATGCCGCGCGGGCTGTGCAGATACTTCTGCGTGGTGACGCGCGAAATGGTCGATTCATGCATGTCGACCGCGCTGGCGATGTCCGCCAGCACCATGGGGCGCATAAACTCCTCGCCCTGCTCAAAGAAAGCCTGCTGCTGATCGACGATGCAGCGCGTGACTTTCAACAGCGTGTCATTGCGACTCTCAAGGCTTTTAATCAGCCAGCGGGCTTCCTGCAGATTGCTGCGGATAAACTGCGAATCGCTTTCGCTGCGCGTGGCGCTGCCGAGTGAAGCATAGTGCTGATTGATTTTCAGTCGCGGTACGCTGTCAGCGTTAAGCTCCACGGTCCACAGCGCGCCGCTTTTACGCACCAGCACGTCTGGAATCACATATTCAGGTTCACTGGTGTTGACCGACTGACCGGGGCGCGGATCCAGCGACTGAATCAGCGCCATGGCATTTTTTAGCACCTCTTCTTTCAGGCGAGTCACGCGCATCAGACTGCGGAAATCGTGGTTCGCCAGTAAATCGAGATGTTCACTGACGATCAGCCGCGCCTCTTTCAGCATCGGCGCATCGCCCGGAAACTGCGACAGCTGGACCAGCAGGCAGTCGCGCAGGTCGCGGGCGCAAACGCCAATCGGATCGAAGCGCTGGACGCGCTTAAGCACCGCCTCCACCTCTTCCATTTGCAGGTCATCCTGCCCGATGCCTTCGAGGATCTCTGTCAGCGAGACGGTCAGATACCCGGTGTCGTCAACCGCATCGACAATTGCGGTGGCAACCGCCCGATCGGTATCGCTAAACGGCGTCAGCTCAACCTGCCACATCAAATAGTCCTGCAGCGACTGAGTGGTTTCGCCCTGATAAACGGGCAGCTCGTCATCGTGATAGTCGGTGGCGGTGCCGGAGGGCGTGCCGGCGGTATAAATCTCGTCCCAGCTGGCGTCCAGCGGCAGCTCATCGGGCATCTCTTTCTGCTCGAGGGCTTCGCGGGTGTCCAGACCGTCGCTCTCTGTCTGCTCACGGCTGTCCACTTCGTCATGGAGGTCGGTTTGCTCCAGCAGAGGATTGCTTTCCAGCGCCAGCTGTATTTCCTGCTGAAGCTCCAGCGTGGAGAGCTGCAGCAGGCGAATGGCCTGCTGCAGCTGTGGCGTCATGGCGAGCTGTTGGCTCAGCCTGAGTTGCAAACCTTGCTTCATATTCAGCGTACAGCATCCTCAAATGGCACGGCGATCTCAGCCACCTTATCAGAGTCTGAACTCTTCACCCAGGTAAACTCGCTTAACTTGCTCATCAGCCAAAATCTCTTCCGGTGTGCCGTGAGCAATCATATGCCCCTGACTGACGATATAGGCGCGTTCGCAGACCGCGAGGGTTTCCCGCACGTTATGGTCGGTAATCAACACGCCCAGGCCGCTGTCGCGCAGGTGCTCAATGATCTTTTTGATGTCGATAACTGAGATCGGGTCGACCCCGGCAAAGGGTTCATCCAGCAGAATAAATTTTGGGTTCGCAGCCAGCGCGCGGGCAATTTCCACCCGGCGGCGCTCGCCGCCCGATAGCGACTGGCCCAGGCTGTTACGCAGGTGTCCGATATGGAACTCTTCCATCAGTTCGTTGGCGCGATCGGTGCGCTGCTCGGCGGTGAGATCGTCGCGAATTTGCAGCACCGCCATCAGATTATCGAACACGCTCAGGCGGCGGAAAATGGAGGCCTCTTGTGGCAGATAGCCAATGCCGCGGCGGGCCCTGGCGTGCAGCGGCAGGATACTGATGTCTTCGTCATCGATCACGATGCGCCCGGCATCGCGCGGGACAATGCCGACCACCATATAAAAGGTTGTCGTTTTACCCGCCCCGTTGGGGCCCAGCAGGCCGACAATCTCGCCGGATTTGACCTGCAGACTGACATCTTCCACTACGCGGCGGCCTTTGTAGGCTTTCGCCAGGTTTTCAGCGATTAACATTGCCATAGGGATCAGTTACTCTTTTTTTGTCCGTTGTTGCCTTTATCCTGCAACTGCGACGGCACCAGAACCGTGGTCACGCGCTTACCGCTGCCGCTGCTGAATGCCTGCATTTTCTGCTCTTTCACCAGATAGGTGATGCGATCGCCTTTCACATTGCTGTCCAGCTGCTCGAGGAACGCATCGCCGGTCAGCTCGACCAGATCTTTAGCCAGCTCGTAGTGCATCTTCTGGGCGTGGCCCTGCACCGGTTTGCCGTTATCTTGCATCTGGTAGAAGGTCGCGGGGGTACCGTAAGCGTCGACAATGGTCTTATTGCTGTCCCCGCCCGGACGGGTGACCACCACCTTATTGGCGGTAATTTTAATCGACCCCTGGGTGATGACCACGTTACCGGTGAAGGTCGCAACGTTGCCATTCATGTCCAGCGCCTGGTTTTCAGAGGTGACGCTGACCGGTTTTTCTGAATCGCCGGTCAGCGCCAGGGCAGGCAGCGCGGCGGTGAACAGCGCACTGACCAGCAGTAAATTAAGGCTGTTTTTGTTCATTTTGAATTTCATATGAGGTCTGCACCTTCTCAATCAGCTCGGCGGTTTTATTCCGTAAATTGCCACGCATTTTCATGCCTGTCGCGTTAAAACTGGTGCCCGTCAGGATCACCCGATCGTTGGAGGTGACGTCCTGCGTGATCAGATTCACCTGCGCATTATCGGTTTGCATCCGCCGAAGCTGAGCATCCTGCGTTAAGGCATTCACTTCCACATGCCCGTACAGATACAGCATGCGGTCTTGGGTCAGCTTGGCTTTATCCGCACGCACTGACCAGGTAGGCACTTTGTTTTCATCGTACGTGGTCATCACCGGCAGGGTAAACCAGCTCAGCTCCTCATCCGAGAAATACTCGACTTTCTCTGCGACCAGTTTATAACTCAGGGCCCCTTCCGGGTTATACACCGCGGTCTGCGCCTGATCGCTGATATAGGTAGGTTCGCCCGTCTGCGGGCCGCGGGGACGGCTGTCGTCGCCGTCGCCGGTCAGGTTCCACCCGATCAGCACCAGCGCCACCAGGCCCAACAATAGCGTGATCCACCGTCTGGATTTACTCATACCGACTGCCCTTTGGCATCCTCAAATTTATCCTGCGCGATCAGAATCAGATCGCAAATTTCCCGCACCGCACCGCGTCCACCGGCAAGGCGAGTGACGTAGTCCGCACGCTGCAGCAGCAGGGGATGCGCATCAGCCACCGCAACGCTGAGCCCGATTTGCGCCATGACCGGCCAGTCAATCAGATCGTCACCAATGTAGGCGACCTGCTCAGGGGACAGGGACAGTTTATCCAGAAGTTCACGGAAGGCCAGTACCTTATCTGACTGCCCCTGGTAAAGATGCGTAATACCGAGCGTATGGCAGCGATCTTCCAGCAGTTTGGCCTGCCGTCCGGTGATAATAGCCACGTCTGTGCCGCTGGTCAGCAGGCAGCGGATGCCGTAGCCATCACGCACGTTAAACGCCTTCAGCTCTTCACCGCTGTTGCCCATGTAAATCAGCCCATCGGACATGACGCCATCCACGTCGCAAATCAGCAGCCGCACCGCGGCGGCCTTCTGCATTACGCTCTCATCGACAGGGCCGTAGCAGGTCATGCGGCCGGCCGGTTGCTCAGTTATCATTGTTTGTTTCCTGATTAAACTACGCCTGCGCGCAGCATGTCATGCATATGGACCACGCCCACGACCCGCTCGCCTTCGGCCACCAGCACGGCGGTAATGTGCTTTGATTCCATCACGTTCAACGCATCGACCGCCAGCATCGACGGCGGCACGCGAATACCGCCGCGGGTCATGACCTGGCCGATGGTGGCGCGCTGGAAGTCGATCCCCATATCAAACACCCGACGCAGATCGCCATCGGTAAAGATCCCCTCAATGCGATCATTATCATCGCAAATGACCGTCAGACCGAGATTTTTGCGGGTAATTTCCAGCAGCGCATCGCGCAGGCTGGCCGCGGGGCCCACGCGGGGAATGGCGGCGCCGGCGTGCATAATATCAGAGACGCGCAGCAGCAGCTTGCGTCCGAGCGCACCGCCCGGATGCGACAGGGCAAAATCCTGTGCGGAGAAGCCGCGCGCCTGCAGCAGGGCCACCGCCAGCGCATCGCCCATCGCCAGCGTGGCGGTGGTGCTGGTGGTTGGTGCGAGGCCCAGCGGACAGGCCTCCTGCGGTACGTGAATGCAAAGATGAATATCGGCGGCGCGTCCCATCGCGCTCTCCGGACGTCCGGTCATACAGATCAGCCGCACATGCAGCCGTTTTAATACCGGGATAAGAGCCAGGATTTCGCCGGACTCGCCGGAATTGGAAATGGCTATCACGATGTCATGGGGACTGACCATGCCCAGATCCCCGTGGCTGGCCTCACCGGGATGAACAAAAAATGCCGGGGTGCCGGTGCTGGCAAACGTGGCTGCCATCTTCCGACCAATATGGCCGGATTTCCCCATGCCCATTACCACCACTTTGCCGCTGCAGGCCAGGATGGCGCGGCAGGCATCAGAGAAATCCTCATTGATATACTGATCCAACTGCGCCAGGCCTTCACGCTCGATATGCAACACCGCTTTACCGGCCTGCTGGAAATCAAAGTCGTCAGGAGAGGGCTGTGTCATCGTAGAGTTCCTTGTTCAGAAAGTGGCGGCGGGGTCAATCAATACCCAGCCAAACCAGGCGATGAAGCCGCCGACCAGCAGCACGCCGGCAAGGCGTCCAATTCGGCGATGTCGGGATAAACAGAGCAGGGCAAACAGGGCGCTGATGCCCAGCATGACCCAATAGTCGCGGGCAAAGGCGTGCTCATCGATGCTGCCGGGGGAGACCAGCGCCGGCAGCGCCAGCACGATGGCTAAGTTAAAGATGTTGGCGCCAATCAGATTCCCGATGGCGATATCATCCTCTCCCTTCAGCGCACCGGCGATCACCGTCGCCAGCTCCGGCAGGCTGGTACCTATTGCCACCAGCGTTAGCCCGACCACCAGCTCGCTCATGCCAAAATAATCGGCGATAGCGGTGGCGTTGTCGATCACCATCCGGGTCGACATCGGCAGCAGAATCAGCGCCACCGCCAGCCAGAGGAAAGCCACAGTGCTGCCGCTATCGTCGCGCGGCAGCTCCGCCAGCTGCTCTTTCACCAGCGGATCCCGATCCGTTTCCCCGCCGCGGCGCGCCAGTTTGATGATTGCCAGCAGATAGCCCAGCGCCAGCGCCGCCAGCAGTGCACCATCCCAGCGGCTCAGCTGATTGTTATACAGCGCGATGCCGCACAGCAGAGTAACCAGCAGCAGCAGCGGCAGTTCGCGACGCAGCAAATTCGAATGGACGGTGAGCGGATGCAGCAGCGCCGCGCCGCCGAGGATCAGCATCAGGTTAGTGATGTTAGACCCGATGGCGGTACCCACCGCCAGATCCACCTGCCCCTGCAGCGAGGCGGAGAAGGCTATAATCATCTCCGGCAGCGAGGTGCCGATGCTGACCACCGTCAGCCCAATCAACAGGGGCGGAAGACCCAGCCGGCGGCTAAGAAGGGCGGCACTGAACACCAGACGATCGGCCCCGTACACCAGCAGCAGGAAACCGATGATCAACAGTGCAGTAGCTAACAGCATGGGACGTCCTTTGATCGGGTATACTCGACTTGCCAGCCAGCGTACGCCGCGCATGAAATTTTGATGGCAGTGATTTTGACGACATGACGCGGAAAAGTAAAACAGATGCCGACTTTCGCCCCTCGCGCGCAGTAAGTTTCTGTATAAGGTGTACCCTTTATCCAGGATTACGTTAACATCAGCGTATCGGGCTGCCGCGGGTGGCCCGCTGCCGGAACCGGTGTCGCTTCTCCTGAATCGCCGCATTGCACGGCGGTATCTCCCCGGGCTAACCGGCTTATCTTGATGAAAGTAAAGAGGTTGTTATGAATTTGGTGGATATTCGCGGCGTGAGTTTTTCACGCGGTAATCGACCGATATTCGAGAATATTTCGCTGACCGTGCCGAAAGGTAAGGTCACCGCTATTATGGGCCCCTCCGGGATTGGCAAAACCACGCTGCTGCGTCTGATTGGTGGACAGCTGCAGCCGGACGCGGGCGAAATCTGGTTTAACGGCGAGAATATCCCCGCGCTGTCGCGCACCCGGCTGTATGACGTGCGAAAAAAAATGAGCATGCTGTTTCAGTCTGGCGCGCTGTTCACCGATCTCAACGTTTTCGATAATGTTGCCTGGCCGCTGCGGGAGCATACCCGCCTGCCCGAGGCGCTGCTGCACAGTACGGTAATGATGAAACTCGAGGCGGTGGGGCTGCGCGGCGCGGCGCGGTTGATGCCTTCCGAATTGTCCGGCGGCATGGCACGGCGGGCAGCGCTGGCGCGCGCGATTGCGCTGGAGCCCGAGCTTATCATGTTTGACGAGCCGTTTGTCGGACAGGATCCGATAACCATGGGCGTGCTGGTGAAGCTGATAGACGAGCTGAACCGTGCGCTGGGGATTACCTGCGTCGTCGTTTCGCACGATGTGCCCGAAGTGTTGAGTATCGCCGATTACGCCTATATTGTGGCAGACCGCAAAATCGTTGCGCAGGGCTCGGCCAGTGACCTGCGGGAGAACAGCGATCCACGCGTGCGGCAGTTTATTGATGGCATTGCCGATGGGCCGGTGCCGTTCCGTTTTCCCGCCGGGGACTACCAGCAGGATCTTTTGGGTTCAGGGAGTTAACAGACAGATGGTTATTCGTGCGCTCGCAGCGCTGGGACGTCGGGGCATCGACACCTGTACGGCCTTTGGGCGGGCCGGGCTGATGCTGTTCCATGCGCTGGTGGGCAAGCCGGAGTGGCGCAAGCACTTCCCGCTGCTCATCAGACAGCTGTACAGCGTGGGGGTCCTCTCCCTGCTGATTATCGTGGTATCCGGACTGTTTATCGGTATGGTGCTCGGGCTTCAGGGCTACCTGGTGCTGACCACCTACAGTGCCGAAAGCAGCCTGGGCATGCTGGTGGCGCTGTCGCTCCTGCGCGAACTGGGGCCGGTGGTGACCGCGCTGCTGTTCGCCGGACGCGCCGGATCGGCGCTCACGGCAGAAATTGGCCTGATGAAAGCCACCGAACAGCTTTCCAGCATGGAGATGATGGCGGTGGATCCGCTGCGCCGGGTGATCTCACCGCGCTTCTGGGCCGGATTTATCAGCATGCCTTTGCTGGCGCTGATCTTCACCGCCGTCGGTATTTTTGGCGGGGCGGTCGTCGGCGTAGGTTGGAAGGGCATCGACAGCGGCTTTTTCTGGACGGCGATGCAGGGCGCGGTCGATCTGCGGCTGGATATTATCAACTGCGTGATTAAAAGCGCCGTGTTCGCGCTGACGGTGACCTGGATTGCGCTGTTTAACGGCTATGATGCCGTCCCGACGTCTGAAGGCATCAGTCGGGCGACAACGCGTACCGTGGTGCATTCATCACTGGCGGTACTCGGATTGGATTTTGTGCTGACGGCACTGATGTTTGGGAACTGAGCATGCAAACGAAAAAGAGTGAAGTTTGGGTGGGGATTTTTATGCTGATGGCGATTGCCGCCATCGTCTTTCTCTGCCTGCGGGTGGCGGACGTAAAATCTTTTGGCACCCGCCCGACCTGGACGCTGTACGCGACCTTTGACAACATTGGCGGCCTGAAAACCAATTCGCCGGTCAAAATTGGCGGCGTCGTGATTGGCCGCGTGACCGATATCGCGCTGGACGAGAAGAGCTATCTGCCACGGGTCACCATGGCGATCGACGAACAGTATAATCAATTACCGGACACCAGCTCGCTGGCGATCCGCACCTCCGGCCTGCTGGGGGAGCAGTACCTGGCGCTGAACGTGGGATTCGACGATCCTGAAATGGGGACGGCGATGCTGAAGGATGGCGATACGCTACGCGATACTAAATCGGCGATGGTGCTGGAAGATCTGATCGGACAGTTCCTGTACAAGAGCGGCGGCGACGAGGATAACAAGTCGCAGGCCGAATCCGCACCGGACAATGCAGCGCCGGCTGTCACCGGCCCCTGATAGCGGTAATAAGAGGAAATAGCATGTTTAAACGACTGATGATGATAGCGATGCTGGCCATCGCGCCGCTGGCGGCTTCAGCGGCCGACCAGACCAATCCCTACAAGCTGATGAACGAAGCGGCGGAAAAAACCTTTACCCGACTGAAAAATGAGCAGCCGAAGATCAAGCAGGATCCCAACTACCTGCGGCAGATCGTGCGTGAAGAGCTGCTGCCCTACGTGCAGGTGAAGTACGCCGGCGCGCTGGTGCTGGGGCGCTATTACCGTGAAGCCACGCCGGCGCAGCGCGACGCCTATTTTAAAGCGTTCTCGAATTACCTTGAGCAGGCTTACGGGCAGGCGCTGGCGCTGTATCATGGCCAGACCTACCAGATTGCACCGGAACAGCCGATCGGTGATAACAACATCATTGCGATTCGCGTGACTATTCTGGACCCCAACGGTCGTCCGCCGGTGCGTCTGGACTTCCAGTGGCGTAAGAACAGCCAGAATGGACACTGGCAGGCGTATGATATGATCGCTGAAGGCATCAGCATGATCACCACTAAACAGAACGAATGGGGTGATACGCTGCGCACCAAGGGCATCGACGGGCTGACCGCGCTGCTGGAAAAAGCGGCGAAGCAGCCGATTACGCTGGAACAGAAAAACGGATGACCACGCGACTGACGTGGCGCCGCGACGGCGAGGAGCTGGTGCTCTCCGGCGAGCTGATGGCTGACACGCTGCAGCCGCTGTGGCAGGCGCGCGAGGCGCTGCTGCAGGGCTGCTGCCGCGTCGAGGTCTCCGGGCTGTCCCGGGTGGATACCGCCGGGCTGGCGCTGCTGGTCCACTTGCGCTATCCAGACGGTCATCCTACTGCGCAGGTGGCCCTCAGCGGCGTCACCGACGCGCTGGAGACGCTGATCACGCTGTATAATCTGACGTCGCTGATGCGCGGGCCTGCGGCGAGCGCGGCGTAAGTCATTGGTTTCATGAAGCCCCGCGGGCGATCTGCCCGCGGGGCTTTTTTGCATATTTAAGATAGTTGCGGATTCCACTAAGATATCCGCCTGATAACATTCACCAACGAAGAAATCTGATGGAAAATCGTGAAATTGAAGACGTGCTGAAGCACGCATTACCGCTGCAGGAAGTCCACGTCACCGGTGACGGTAGCCATTTTCAGGTGGTCGCGGTCGGCGAGATGTTTGCCACGCTGAGCCGGGTGAAAAAGCAGCAGGTTATCTACGCGCCGCTGATGGACTATCTGGCCGATAACCGCATCCACGCGCTGTCGATCAAAACCTACACGCCGGAAGAGTGGGCGCGGGATCGTAAACTTAACGGATTCTAAGCTGTGCGCCTGCGAGGCGGGCCGCAGCAGGGCATGACTGAGAACAGAGAGCAGTTGCAATGGATAAATTTCGTGTACAGGGCCCCACCCGCCTGAGCGGGGAAGTCACTATTTCGGGCGCCAAAAATGCCGCGCTGCCGATTCTGTTCGCCGCGCTGTTAGCGGAGGAGCCGGTTGAGATTCAGAACGTCCCCAAGCTGAAAGATATCGACACCACCATGAAGCTGCTCAGCCAGTTAGGGGTGAAGACCGAACGTAATGGCTCGGTACATATCGACGCCAGCGCGGTCAGCGTGTTCTGCGCGCCCTATGAGCTGGTAAAGACCATGCGCGCCTCTATCTGGGCGCTGGGTCCGCTGGTGGCCCGCTTTGGTCAGGGTCAGGTGTCATTGCCCGGCGGCTGCGCCATTGGCGCGCGTCCGGTGGATCTCCATATTCACGGGCTGGAGCAGCTGGGCGCCGAGATCCGACTGGAAGAGGGGTACGTTAAGGCTTCGGTTGAAGGACGTCTGAAAGGGGCGCATATCGTGATGGACAAGGTCAGCGTTGGCGCGACCGTGACCATCATGAGCGCGGCCACCCTGGCGACCGGTACCACCATCATCGAGAATGCCGCTCGCGAACCGGAGATTGTGGATACCGCAAACTTCCTCAATACGCTGGGCGCGCGGATCAGCGGTGCCGGCAGCGATCGCATCGTGATTGAAGGCGTGGAGCGTCTGGGCGGCGGCGTCTACCGCGTGGTGCCGGACCGCATCGAAACCGGCACCTTCCTGATTGCCGGCGCCATTTCCCGGGGTAAAGTCATCTGCCGCCAGACCCGCCCGGATACGCTGGATGCGGTGCTGGCCAAGCTGCGCGAGGCCGGCGCCGAGATCGAAGTCGGTGACGACTGGATCAGCCTGGATATGCACGGTAAACGGCCGAAAGCGGTCAATATTCGCACGTCGCCGCATCCGGGATTCCCGACCGACATGCAGGCGCAATTCTCGCTGCTGAACCTGGTGGCGGAAGGGACCGGGGTGATCACGGAAACCATCTTTGAGAACCGCTTTATGCACATGCCGGAGCTGATCCGGATGGGCGCTCACGCCGAGCTGGAAGGCAACACCGCGATTTGTCACGGGGTGGAGACGCTGTCCGGGGCACAGGTGATGGCTACCGATCTGCGCGCTTCGGCCAGCCTGGTCCTGGCCGGCTGTATTGCCGAGGGAACGACCCTGGTCGATCGCATCTACCACATTGACCGCGGCTATGAGCACATCGAAGATAAGCTGCGTGGACTGGGCGCCAACATTGCGCGCGTGAAAGGGGAGTAACCTCCCCCGCGGATGATAAGGGCCGGGCAACCGGCCTTTTTTATTGCCGGATGAGCCGTTTGCGATCGATCAGCCGGCCGTACTTATCGAAGTAGCGACTGGGCCAAATCTCTTTAGGATGCAGCGACAGCGCTTCCGCCACTATCCACTCGCCTTTCGGCCACGGGCGCGTGAGCACGTTAGACAGCGTGGATGAACTCAGGCCGGCGCTGCGCGACAGCGCGGCCATGCTGGTTCCCCGTTTTCGCAGCTCAGCAATAATATCCGCAGGATGCCAGTCTTCCATATTGCGCATTGTTTCCCTCCTTGTGATAAACAGCGAGTCGTCAGTCCCTGCCGACGCTGCCGGCGAGGCGAACGGTCACGTAGCTGGACGTTCACCAGAATCAGGCGTTTTATAGAACAATGTTACCAGTAATTTCCAGTAAATTTTTTATCAGGCGCTGATTTTGCGGCGAAGTGCGCAAACCTGGCCGGGAGAAGGGGGGAAGAATACGCAGGGGTCAGCGACCCCTGGAATTAGAATTCGCGCTGCACTGACATGTGCGCCAGCGCTTCGAGGGCGCTGCGCCACGGGGATTCCGGCAGCGCTCGCAGGGACGCAATCGCTTTGTCTGCTTCCTGCTCGGCGCGCTGGCGCGTCCATTCGAGCGATCCGCACTGCGCCATGGTTTCCAAAACCTTTTCCAGTAAGTGGCGGCCATTACCCTGTTCGATCGCGCGGCGAATCATCGCCGACTGTTCAGCGCTGCCGTGCTGCATGGCGTGCAGCAGCGGGAGCGTGGGCTTGCCTTCGCTGAGATCGTCGCCCACGTTCTTGCCGAGGGTGCTGCCGTCAGCGCTGTAGTCGAGTAAGTCATCGATCAGCTGAAAAGCGGTACCGAGATAGCGTCCGTAATCCTGCAGCGCCGTCTCTTCCGCCGGCGTCGCGCCGGCCAGGATGGCCGAGGACTGTGCGGCGGCTTCAAACAGACGCGCAGTTTTACTGTAAATAACCCGCATGTAGCTCTCTTCACTGATGTCCGGATCGTTGACGTTCATCAGCTGCAGCACTTCGCCTTCGGCAATCACGTTAACCGCGTCAGACATCAGTCCCAGCACGCGCAGCGAGCCCAGGCTGGTCATCATCTGAAACGCGCGGGTGTAGATGAAATCGCCCACCAGCACGCTGGCAGCATTGCCAAAGGCGGCGTTGGCCGTCGCCTTGCCGCGGCGCATATCGGATTCATCGACCACGTCATCATGCAGCAGCGTGGCGGTGTGAATAAATTCAATCAGTGCCGCCACGGTGACGTGCTGGCTGCCGCGATAGTGCAGCGCCCGTGCGGCAAGCACGGCGATCATTGGACGGATACGCTTACCGCCGCCGCTGATGATGTAGTAACCCAACTGGTTTATCAGGGAGACGTCGGAATTGAGCTGCTCAAGGATGACGGCGTTGACGTCAGCCATATCCTGGGCAGTGAGTTCATTAATCTGTTCTAAGTTCATTGGCGTATTCAACTGTCGCTCTGTTTACTGCCGGCCAGGTTAGCCGTGTCCCGTCATGGTCATCGTCTTAGGAGACCGATTGTACTTGAAAAACGGCTCAGGGAAACGTCGACAATGGCGCTGCGTTTTTTTTCTGCAATCCTCTGTAATGTGCTCTTGTCAACGCCGCGCTTTTTGCGTAGAATTCGCGCCCTATTGTGAATATTTATAGCGCCGCCCGACAATGTATGACGGCAAGCGCGTTAGCGGAGTTTTATATGTACGCGGTTTTCCAAAGTGGTGGTAAACAACACCGAGTCAGCGAAGGTCAGACCGTTCGCCTGGAAAAGCTGGACATCGCAACCGGCGAAACCATCGAGTTCGACCAGGTTCTGATGATCGCAAATGGTGAAGACGTTGTGATTGGCGCACCGTTAGTTTCTGGCGGCGTGATCAAAGCGGAAGTGGTTGCTCACGGTCGTGGCGAGAAAATTAAGATCGTTAAGTTTCGTCGTCGTAAACACCACCGTAAGCAGCAGGGCCACCGTCAGTGGTTCACTGATGTGAAAATCACTGGCATCAGCGCCTAAGAGGAGATCTGACAAATGGCACATAAAAAGGCTGGCGGTTCAACCCGCAATGGTCGCGATTCCAACGCAAAACGCCTGGGCGTGAAGCGTTTCGGTGGTGAAACTGTTCTGGCAGGTAGCATCATCGTTCGTCAGCGTGGCACCAAATTCCACGCCGGTAGCAACGTGGGCTGTGGTCGTGACCACACTCTGTTCGCGACCGCCGACGGTAAAGTGAAATTCGAAGTGAAAGGCCCGAACAACCGTAAGTACATCAGCATCGTTGCTGAGTAATTTCCGGTTCGCGCCGTGAAGCCGGTCAGGTTGCTGGCTTCCGACTGACGGATTGAAGCCCCGCATACAGTGCGGGGCTTTTTACATTCTGCAGTACGCGCACCGGCGCAGAGACAAGGACAGGCCGTGAAGCAGCAGGCTGGAACAGGCATGGTGCTGGCACTGATCACCGCGATGAGCTGGGGATCGCTGCCAATTGCCATGAAGCAGTTACTGACGGTGATGGATCCCACCACCGTGGTGTTTTACCGCTTTGCGTTTGCCAGCCTCGGGCTGGGGGCATTTCTGGCGTTGAAGCGACGCCTGCCGCCGCTGGGGAGCGTTCGCCAGCCGCGCGCCGTGCTGCTGCTGCTCATCGCGACGGCGGGGCTGCTGGGAAATTTTGTCTTCTTCAGCTCCTCGCTGCAGTACCTCAGCCCAACCGCGTCACAGGTCATTGCGCAGCTGGCGCCGCAGGGCATGCTGTTGGCCAGCGTGCTCATCCTGAAAGAGCGGATGCGGCCAACGCAGCTGCTTGGTGCACTGCTGCTGCTGCTGGGGCTGATACTGTTCTTTAATACCAGCCTGGTGGAAATTTTTACCCGTCTGACGACCTACACGCTGGGGGTGATCCTTGGCGTGAGCGCGGCGGCGGTTTGGGTGGTTTACGGCGTGGCACAGAAAGTGTTGTTGCGCCGGCTCGGCGCCCAGCAGATCTTGTTTTTGCTGTACACTTTATGTGCGCTGGTGCTGGCGCTGGTGGCGCATCCGCAGCAGGTCAGGGCGCTTGACGGCGCGCAGTGGGCCTGTCTGCTCTACTGCGGGGTGAACACGCTGATTGGCTACGGCGCGCTGGTTGAAGCCTACTCGCGCTGGCAGGCAGCCCAGGTGAGCGCCGTGACGACGCTGACGCCGCTGTTTACGCTGCTGTTTTCGGTGCTGATGGCGTGGGGTTGGCCCCGCGCCTTTGCCCTCCCCATGCTGAACCCCGTTGGGGTGTTTGGCGCGCTGGTGGTAGTGGCGGGCGCCATGTTTTCCGCAATTGGTCATCGCCTGTGGCCACGGCGGAGTCCGCCCCTCGCGGCGCCTGACATACGCAGGCCGGGCGAATGATTTACGGAGAAGTAAAATGAAGTTTGTTGATGAAGCTCGAATTCTGGTGGTGGCCGGCGATGGCGGCAATGGCTGCGTCAGCTTCCGCCGCGAAAAATATATTCCCAAAGGGGGGCCGGACGGCGGCGACGGCGGCGACGGCGGTGACGTGTGGCTGGTGGCTGACGAAAACCTCAATACGCTGATCGATTACCGCTTTGAGAAGTCGTTTCGCGCCGAGCGCGGACAGAACGGTCAAAGCCGTGACTGTACCGGTAAGCGTGGGAAAGACATCACCGTGAAAGTGCCTGTGGGTACCCGGGTGATCGATGAAGGCACCGGTGAAACCCTCGGCGATCTCACCCATCATCAGCAGCAGCTGATGGTCGCGAAGGGCGGCTGGCATGGTCTGGGCAATACCCGCTTTAAATCCTCGGTAAATCGTACCCCGCGGCAGAAAACCATGGGGACGCCGGGTGAGAAGCGTGACCTGATGCTGGAGCTGATGCTGCTGGCGGACGTGGGGATGCTTGGCCTGCCCAACGCCGGCAAGTCGACCTTTATCCGTGCGGTATCGGCGGCGAAACCGAAGGTGGCTGACTATCCGTTTACTACGCTGGTGCCCAGCCTCGGCGTGGTGCGCATGGACAGCGAGCAGAGCTTTGTGGTTGCCGACATTCCCGGTCTGATCGAGGGCGCCTCAGACGGTGCGGGTCTCGGTATCCGCTTCCTGAAGCATCTGGAGCGCTGTCGCGTGCTGCTGCATCTGATTGACCTGGCGCCGATCGACGAGTCCGATCCGATTGAAAATGCGCGCATCATCGTGGGTGAGCTGGAGAAATATAGCGAGAAGCTGTTCCAGAAGCCGCGCTGGCTGGTCTTTAATAAAGTGGATCTGCTGGATGAGCAGGAAGCCGCCGAGCGCGCGAAGGCGATTGCCGACGCGCTGGGCTGGACGGAGAAATACTACGTTATCTCCGCCGCCAGCCAGCTTGGCGTGAAAGATCTGTGCTGGGACGTGATGTCCTTCATCAACGCCCACCCGAAAGACGTTGAGCTGGAAGAGAAGCGCGCTGAAAAAGCGGAGTTCATGTGGGATGACTACCACCGCCAGCAGCTGGAAGAGGCGCAGGCTGAAGTCGAAGACGACGACTGGGACGACGACTGGGATGAAGATGACGACGAAGGCGTCGAAATTATCTATCAGCGTTAACCGAGGCAGGGCCGGTCAATGACCGGCCTTTTTTACGGCCTTAATCCAGCGTGGCGGGCAGCCAGCAGCGGGCGCACAGGCCGTTGCCGTCGCGGCGGTTTTTCAGCGTCAGCGTACCGCGATGCAGCTGAATGATGCGCTGCACAATGTTCAAACCCAGGCCACTGCCGCCGTAGCGCTGATCCATGCGGCGGAAGGCCTGGGTCAAATCGCTGGCCATGCTCTCATCAATCCCCGGCCCCTCATCCAGCACGCTGACTTCACAGCCGCCGTCGACCGGCCGGAGGGTGAGCCGAATCTGGCTGGAGGGCGGCGCATAGCGCGAAGCGTTCTCCAGCAGGTTGCGCAGCATCAGGCGTAGCAGGGTCGCATCACCCTGTACCAGGAGCGCGCCGTCGCCTTCACACCGCAGCGGCTGATGGCGCTGCGCGAGCAGCTCTTCCATTTCCGGCAGCAGCGGGGCAAGAATATCCCGCTGCCAGTCGTGAGTGCGATACTGGCCGCTGGCCAGCGCCTGGCCCGCCCGCGACAGCATCAGCAGCTGTTCTACCACGTGCATCAGCTGATCCAGGCGCGCAATCAGCGCGCTGCTCTCGCTGACGCCGCGCTGCTGCAGCAGCTCAAGGTGCAGCCGCAGGCCCGCCAGCGGCGTGCGCAGCTCGTGTGCGGCATCAGCGGTAAACAGGCGCTCCTGCTGCAGGTTACGATCCAGCCTTCCCAGCAGCTGATTCAGCGCGGTGGTGACGGAGACCACCTCGTCCATGTCGGAGGTGAGCTGCAGCGGCGAGAGGTTATCGGCGGCGCGCAGGCTGAGGTTGCGCTGCAGGTCACGCAGCGGTCGGATAATCCAGCTGATGGCCCAGAAGGAGAGCAGCAGGGTAAAACCCAGCATCACTACCGAAGGGAGCAGCAGGGCGGCTACCGCTTCGCGAATTTCGCCCTCGACGCGGTCGTTGCGCGCCTGCGCGCTGAGGGTCTCATTTACCAGATAGCCAATCTGCTCGCGGCTCTCATGCCACAGCCAGAAGACGCTCATCAGCTGGCAGGTCAGCAAGATCAGCGCCAGCATCAGCATCAGGCGGCGGCGCATGCTGTTCACGGCTGATTGTCCAGCCGGTAGCCGATACCGCGCACGGTGCGAATGCGCTCGCGCCCCAGCTTGCGGCGCAGATTGTGAATATGGACCTCCAGCGTGTTAGAGGCGTTATCATCCTGCCAGCTGTACAGGTCCTGCAGCAGCGTCTCGCGGTGGACCGTCTGACCGACCCGCATAAGCAGGCGGCTGAGCAGGGCAAACTCCTTCGGCGTCACGTCAACCGGTCGGGAAGCCAGCCATACCTGCTGCGACGAGAGATCGAGGGAGATATCGCCCTGCACCAGCACATTATCGCTTTTTCCCTGATAGCGGCGAATCAGGGCCCGGCTGCGTGCCTTCAGTTCGGCCAGCGCAAACGGCTTAATCAGGTAGTCGTCAGCGCCGGCATCCAGTCCGCGAACCCGATCGTCCAGCGCGTCCCGGGCGGTCAGGATCAGCACCGGCACGTCCATTCCCGCTTTACGCCACTGGCGCAGCAGCTCGCCGCCGTCGCGGTCGGGCAGGCCGAGGTCGAGAACAATCAGACTGTACTGCGCACTGTGCTGCAGCGCCATCGCCTCGCGGGCGCTGGCGGCGCAGTCAACGGCGTAGCCCTCGCCGCTCAGGGCGGTGGCCAGCCCCTCTTGTAACAGCCTGTCATCTTCTACGATCAGCAGTTTCATTGGCGTTTAATTATTCTGGTAAATGTCTTTGTAGAGACGGCTCTCAAAACGCACCAGCGGAATGCGACGCTGGCGCTGATCCTCTGGCGGGACGGCGTAGCCAGACAGGAACTGCACAAACGCCACGCGCTGACCGCTGGCGGTGGTCATGAATCCTGCCAAATTATAGACGCCCTGCAGCGATCCGGTTTTGGCCGAGACTTTGCCATCCACGCCGGCCTCATGCAGACCGCCGCGGTAGCGTAGCGTACCGTCATAGCCCGCCAGCGGCAGCATGGCGATAATATTCAGCCGATCGTCGTGCTGGGCGATGTACTGCAGTACCTGCATCATCGTCTCTGGCGAAATCAGGTCATGACGCGACAGGCCGGAGCCGTCAACCACGATGCTGTTGCCCAAATCGACGCCGGCTTTCTGCTTCAGGATGCGGCGCACTGCGTCCGAGCCGGCCCGCCAGGTGCCCGGTACGCCGAAATAGTTGGCGCCGATGGTGCGAAACACGGTATCGGCTATCATGTTGTCAGATTTTTTCAGCATCTGCTTGAGCAGCACGCTGAGCGGGGCGGAATCGGTCTCGGCCAGTACCGTACCGGCCGGGGTGCGCTGACTCTGGCGCACCAGATGGCCGGTATAGTCGATACCCGCCGTCGCCAGCTCTGCCTTCACGATGGCCCCGGCGTAGCTGGCGCCGTTCTGCACGGCAAAGGCCAGCGGCAGCGGATCGGTGCGCTGGATCATGCAGCCGGTCAGGGTATAGCGATTCAGCTCACCCGGCACCACGTCAAGTTCGCAATACTGTCCTTCGGCATCGCCGCGTGCGAGGGTTTTCACCTCGCTAAACATATTGACTGGATAAAATGAGGCCACGCGGATAAACGCTTTCTCGCCCGGGGTTTGTGCGCTGTAAAGGGAAACGGAGAAGCAGTTGCGATCGACGATTGCGGCGCCCGGCGGTGTACTGAAGCACTGGGTCATATCATTCCACGGCCAGCCGGGAGCTTTATCATGGCTGGCAAACACCGAGGTATCGATAACCAGATTACCGTCGACGTGCTGAATGCCGCGCTGTTTCAGCGTGGCTATCATGTTGCGAATGGCCTGGCGGGTCAGCGTCGGATCGCCGTTAAAGCGCACCACCAGATCGCCAGACAGGGTGCCATCACGCAGGCCACCGCGACTCTCAATGGTGGTTTTAAAGCGGTAATCCGGGCCCAGCTGCAGCATGGCGGCGAGGGCGGTCAGCACCTTCATGGTGCTGGCGGGCAGCGCCATCTGTTTGGCGTGATAGTCGATGACCGGCGCGGGGGCACCAATTTTCTGCACCATCAGCGCCAGGTTCGCGCCGTCAGGGAGATATTGAGTATAGGCTTCGACAGGGGCGGCGTTGAGACTGCCATTCAGCATGAGTGCGCAGGTTAATCCGGTAACGACTGATGAAAAACGCATGATTTCGCGATAACTCCCTAAAAACGTGCCGTCATACTACGGCGCAAGGCGGGGTAAAGTAAACGATGACCCATAAGGAACTCTGGGTTAAAATACGTATCAAATTGCAAAACGATCCTGACCCGGCCCAGCCGTCGGGGCAGGATTCTTTTGTTTTACGTACCGACAAACAGGCAGGGTGTTACGCCTGTGTAATTAAGGACCCGCATCACGCTCCGGCTGGCCGGCGCGTGGCGACAACAGGAAAGATTGACGAGGTATTTCATGAATCAGATTCCGATGACGATACGCGGCGCAGAAAAACTGCGCGAAGAGCTCGAAGAACTGAAAAACGTTAAGCGTCCTCGCATCATTGCCTCGATTGCTGAAGCGCGTGAGCACGGCGACTTGAAAGAGAACGCTGAATACCATGCGGCGCGCGAAGAGCAGGGGTTCTGTGAGGGCCGGATTCAGGAAATTGAGGCTAAGTTGTCTAATGCTCAGGTCATTGACGTGACCAAACTGCCGAACACTGGCCGGGTGATTTTTGGTGCGACGGTCAAGATCCTGAATCTGGATAACGATGAAACGTCCACCTGGCGTATCGTTGGCGATGATGAAGCCGACTTTAAGCAAAATCTGATTTCGGTAAACTCGCCGATTGCCCGCGGCCTGATCGGTAAAGAGCAGGATGACGTGGTGGTGATCAAGACCCCCGGTGGCGACGTCGAGTACGAAATCCTGGCGGTTGAGTACCTGTAACCGCTGCGCTGAGCGAAAAGTCAGCAACTTGTGTAAAGATAGGAAAAAGGCCGCTATGCGGCCTTTTATCACGCGGGAGAGCGTGGCACTTTTCAGCCAGTCGCTGAAAAGAGGGGAAGATATGCTTCCCCGCGACCTTAGCGCGGCAGAGTGATTTTACGGTCTTCGCCCGGGCGGTACAGCACCAGCGTTTTACCAATCACCTGCACGTTGGACGCGCCGGTTTCACGGACAATCGCTTCAACAATCAGCGTTTTTGTCTCACGATCTTCCGCCGCAATCTTTACTTTAATCAGTTCATGGTGCGCCAACGCCTGCTCGATCTCGGCCAGCACGCCTTCGGTTAACCCATTGTTGCCGATCATCACGACGGGTTTAAGAGGATGGGCCAGCCCTTTCAGGTGCTGTTTTTGTTTGGTGCTCAGATTCATCGTATTTTTTACTTACATTGGGATTGAAAACGGGTCATTCTACCGCCATCTGTGGGTGATACCCAAGCGCTCTCTCCAGGAATCCCTGTATTTATCGCTTACGATGAACAATAGTTGGAAAATGTATGACCGGTAAGAAGCGTTCGGCCAGTTCCAGCCGCTGGCTGCAGGAACACTTTAGCGATAAATATGTGCTCCAGGCGCAGAAAAAGGGGCTGCGCTCCCGTGCCTGGTTTAAACTTGACGAAATACAGCAGAGTGACAAGCTGTTTAAACCCGGGATGACCGTGGTGGATCTCGGCGCCGCGCCGGGCGGCTGGTCGCAATATGCCGTGACGCAAATCGGCGGTAAAGGGCGGATCATCGCCTGCGATTTGCTGCCGATGGATCCGATCGTTGGCGTCGATTTTCTGCAGGGGGACTTCCGCGATGAGGCGGTACTGGCCGCCCTGCTGGAGCGGGTTGGCGAAGAGAAAGTGCAGGTGGTCATGTCCGACATGGCACCGAACATGAGCGGCACGCCAGAAGTGGATATTCCACGCTCCATGTACCTGGTTGAACTGGCGCTGGAGATGTGCCGGGATGTCCTGGCACCGGGTGGAAATTTTGTAGTGAAAGTGTTTCAGGGAGAAGGCTTTGACGAATACCTGCGGGAAATTCGCTCCCTGTTTACCAAAGTGAAAGTGCGAAAGCCAGACTCCTCGCGTGCGCGTTCTCGTGAGGTGTATATTGTAGCGACGGGGCGCAAAGCAACCTAATAGCTTTACTACTGTGGCACCGCCGCAGTGTTAAAAATTGCGGGTCTGTAGTACCCTACGCTGTCTGTTAACAGTTGTAAAAAGAGGTTAATCCCTTGAGTGACATGGCGAAAAACCTGATTCTCTGGCTAGTCATCGCAGTCGTGCTGATGTCGGTATTCCAGAGCTTTGGGCCCAGCGAGTCGAATGGCAAACGGGTTGATTACTCAACCTTCCTGTCTGAAGTCAATCAGGATCAGGTCCGTGAGGCACGAATCGACGGGCGTGAAATCATTGTGACGAAAAAAGACAACAATCGATACACGACCTACATTCCTGTCAACGATCCCAAGTTGCTCGATAATCTGTTGACCAAGAACGTCAAAGTGGTAGGTGAGCCGCCGGAAGAGCCGAGCCTGCTGGCCTCGATCTTCATCTCCTGGTTCCCGATGCTGCTGCTGATTGGCGTATGGATCTTCTTTATGCGGCAGATGCAGGGCGGCGGCGGCAAGGGCGCGATGTCCTTCGGCAAAAGCAAAGCCCGCATGCTGACGGAAGATCAGATTAAAACCACTTTCGCTGACGTGGCCGGCTGCGACGAAGCGAAAGAGGAAGTGAGCGAACTGGTCGAGTATCTGCGCGAACCCAGCCGTTTCCAAAAGCTGGGCGGTAAGATTCCGAAAGGCGTACTGATGGTGGGCCCGCCGGGTACCGGTAAAACGCTGCTGGCGAAAGCCATTGCCGGCGAAGCTAAAGTGCCGTTCTTCACCATCTCCGGCTCTGACTTCGTAGAAATGTTTGTCGGCGTCGGTGCCTCCCGCGTGCGTGACATGTTTGAGCAGGCCAAAAAGGCCGCGCCGTGCATCATCTTCATCGATGAAATCGATGCGGTGGGGCGTCAGCGCGGAGCGGGTCTGGGCGGTGGTCACGATGAACGTGAGCAGACGCTAAACCAGATGCTGGTGGAGATGGATGGCTTTGAGGGTAACGAAGGCATCATCGTGATTGCCGCGACTAACCGTCCAGATGTACTGGATCCCGCGCTGCTGCGTCCGGGCCGCTTTGACCGCCAAGTGGTGGTTGGCCTGCCGGACGTGCGCGGCCGCGAGCAGATTCTGAAGGTGCACATGCGCCGCGTGCCGCTGGCGACCGACATTGATGCCGCCATCATTGCGCGCGGCACCCCGGGCTTTTCCGGTGCCGATCTGGCCAACCTGGTGAACGAAGCGGCGCTGTTTGCCGCCCGTGGTAACAAACGCGTCGTGTCGATGGTGGAGTTCGAAAAGGCTAAAGACAAAATCATGATGGGCGCCGAGCGCCGCTCCATGGTGATGACCGAAGCGCAAAAAGAGTCCACCGCGTATCACGAAGCGGGCCACGCGATCATTGGCCGCCTGGTGCCGGAGCACGATCCGGTGCACAAAGTCACCATCATTCCACGCGGCCGCGCGCTGGGGGTGACGTTCTTCCTGCCGGAGGGCGATGCCATCAGCGCCAGCCGCCAGAAGCTGGAAAGTCAGATTTCTACCCTGTACGGCGGCCGCCTGGCGGAAGAGATTATCTACGGCGTGGAACACGTCTCGACCGGTGCGTCCAACGACATCAAAGTGGCCACGAATCTGGCGCGTAACATGGTGACCCAGTGGGGCTTCTCTGAGAAACTGGGCCCACTGCTGTACGCGGAAGAAGACGGTGAGGTATTCCTCGGCCGTTCGGTGGCGAAAGCCAAGCACATGTCTGATGAAACGGCGCGCATCATCGATCAGGAAGTGAAGCATCTGATTGAAACCAACTATCAGCGTGCTCGCCGCATTCTGAACGAAAATATGGACATCCTTCACGCGATGAAAGATGCGCTGATGAAGTATGAAACCATTGATGCGCCGCAGATCGACGACCTGATGGCGCGCCGCGAAGTGCGTCCGCCGGCCGGTTGGGAAGATCCGGGCAGCCGCTCTGATTCTGACAACGGCGGTACGCCAAACGCGCCGCGTCCGGTTGACGAACCGCGTACGCCGAACCCGGGTAACACCATGTCCGAGCAGTTAGATAAATAAATTTGTCTGACATCGCATTAGCGTTATCCTTAAAACCCCGGCTTGCCGGGGTTTTTTATTGCCATCTGTCAGGAGCCAACCATGAAGCTGTACGCCAGAGACACCGTGCTGGATCTCGCTCATCCCCACGTCATGGGGATTCTAAACGTCACGCCCGATTCCTTCTCGGATGGCGGCCAGCACACGACGCTGGTGGCGGCCCTGACCCACGCCAATGCGATGATCAATGCCGGTGCCACCATTATCGACGTCGGCGGTGAGTCTACCCGACCGGGCGCGGCCGAAGTCTCGGTGGAAGAAGAGCTGGCGCGGGTAGTGCCGGTGGTGGAGGCGATTGCTCAGCGCTTTGAGGTATGGATCTCGGTAGATACCTCGCAGCCGGCGGTGATCGCCGCCTGCGCGGCGGCCGGCGCGCACATCATCAACGATGTCCGCTCCCTGCAGCGCCCCGGCGCGCTGGCCGCCGCGGCGGCCACCGGCCTGCCGGTGTGCCTGATGCATATGCAGGGCGATCCGAAAACCATGCAGCAGGCGCCGCAGTATCAGCACGTGGTGGGCGAGGTGAGCGCGTTTTTCCAGCAGGAAATTGCCCGCTGCGCGGCCGCCGGCATTGAAAAATCGCGGCTAATCCTCGACCCGGGCTTCGGTTTCGGTAAGAATCTGGCACACAATTATCAACTGCTGGCCCACCTGGCCGATTTTCACGCTTTTAACCTGCCGATACTGGTAGGCATGTCGCGTAAAACCATGGTCGGACAGCTGTTGAACGTGGGACCCAACCAGCGACTCAATGGCAGCCTGGCCTGCGCGGTGATCGCCGCGATGCAGGGGGCGCACATTGTGCGCGTACATGATGTAAAAGAGACGGTCGAAGCGATGCGCGTCGTGGAAGCTACGTTGTCAGCAAAGGAATCAGTCAGTCATGAGCAATCGTAAATATTTTGGTACCGATGGGATCCGCGGCAAGGTGGGTCAGTCACCGATCACCCCGGACTTTGTACTGAAGCTGGGGTTTGCCGCCGGTAAGGTGCTGGCGCGCCACGGTTCGAAAAAAATCATCATCGGTAAAGATACGCGTATTTCAGGCTACATGCTGGAGTCGGCGCTGGAGGCCGGCCTCGCCGCCGCGGGCCTCTCCGCGGCCTTTACCGGCCCGATGCCAACGCCGGCGATCGCCTATCTGACTCGCACCTTCCGCGCCGAGGCCGGTATCGTTATCTCGGCGTCGCACAACCCCTATTATGATAACGGCATCAAATTCTTCTCCATCGAGGGCACCAAGCTGCCGGACGACGTGGAAGAGGCGATTGAAGCGGAGATGGAAAAACCCATCGACTGCGTCGAATCTGCCGTTCTGGGGCGCGCCAGCCGCATCGTCGACGCCGCGGGTCGCTACATTGAGTTCTGCAAAGGCACCTTCCCCAGCGAGCTGAGTCTGAATGGCCTGAAGATCGTCGTGGACTGCGCCAACGGCGCCACCTACCACATCGCGCCCAACGTTCTGCGTGAACTGGGCGCGACGGTGATTGCCATCGGCGTGCAGCCGGACGGCATGAACATCAACGAAGAGTGTGGGGCAACCGACGTGCGCATGCTGCAGGCGCGGGTAAAAGAGGAGCAGGCCGATCTGGGACTGGCGCTGGATGGCGATGGCGACCGTATCATCATGGTTGATCACCTCGGCAACAAGGTGGATGGCGATCAGATCCTGTATATCATCGCCCGGGAAGGACTGCGTCAGGGCCAGCTGCGCGGTGGCGTCGTCGGCACGCTGATGAGCAACATGGGCCTGGAGCTGGCGCTGAAACAGCTGGGTATCCCATTTGTTCGGGCAAAAGTGGGCGACCGCTACGTACTGGAGAAGCTGCAGGAGAAAAACTGGCGTCTGGGCGCTGAGAACTCGGGGCACGTGATCCTGCTGGACAAAACCACCACCGGCGACGGTATCGTGGCGGCGCTGCAGGTGCTGACCGCGGTAGTGCGCAACCACATGAGCCTGCACGATCTGTGCAGCGGTATGAAGCTGCTGCCGCAGGTGCTGGTCAACGTACGCTTTAGCGGCGAGCACGATCCGCTGCAGGATACCCGGGTGAAAACCGTCACGGCGGAAGTCGAGAGCGAACTTGCCGGCCGTGGTCGGGTTCTGCTGCGTAAATCAGGCACTGAGCCACTGATCCGCGTGATGGTGGAAGGGGAGGATCAGCAGCAGGTGACCGCGCTGGCGCACCGGATAGCCGATGCGGTTAAAGCCGTCTGAGACAAGCGGGGAGCCGGCCGGCTCCCCGCCCTGGCCGCCGGTCTCTTTTTCACCGCGCTGCCGGTTTTTTCCGCAAACGGTTGTTATGCAGAAAAATAGGCTTGCGTGGCCGGGCCCCTTTGGTTAGTATTCACACCCGCTTCACTGGGTGATGCAAGCAGCCACCCGTTTGACTGTTTAGAAGCTTTTGATGCGCGGTAATCCCGCAAGGATCCAGGTTAATTATGTACGAAGCTCTGTTAGTCGTTTTTTTGCTGGTAGCCATCGGACTGGTTGGTCTGATCATGCTGCAGCAAGGTAAAGGCGCTGATATGGGTGCCTCTTTTGGGGCGGGTGCGTCTGGTACACTGTTTGGCTCTACTGGTTCTGGTAACTTCATGACCCGTATGACCGCAGTACTGGCCTCACTGTTCTTCATCATCAGTCTGGCGCTGGGTAACATCAATAGCAATAAAGGTCAGAAAGGCAGCGAGTGGGAAAACCTGAGCGCGCCGGCACAATCTCAGCAGTCTCAGCCAGCAGCACCGGCTAAACCTGCTACGCCGAGCAGCGATATCCCGCAGTAAGCCGTCAGCTGTACATTTCCTGGCGACAGAAATTAAAAAAGTCGCGCCTGTTAGTGCCGAGGTGGTGGAATTGGTAGACACGCTACCTTGAGGTGGTAGTGCCCGATTGGGCTTACGGGTTCAAGTCCCGTCCTCGGTACCAAATCTTAGTAAAACTTGCATTTTTTGCTCGTTTGGCGTAACATTCGCCACGTTTTCGGACGCGGGGTGGAGCAGCCTGGTAGCTCGTCGGGCTCATAACCCGAAGGTCGTCGGTTCAAATCCGGCCCCCGCAACCACTTTCCCTTAGAGTTCTTTTTCAAATATACTGTGTGTCTGTGCCACGCGTATCCGCAGTCATTTTGAAAAAAATTCTGTCGGACAGTGTGCCGAGCCGCATGATGCGGCATACAGGGTCCAGTCTCATAAAGCCCCGATTATCGGGGTTTTTTGTTATCAGGAAACAGCATCACTGGGCTATTAAGCCCTTTTTTTATGTCTTGGGGGTGGGTTTGTCCACATTAGAGCAGAAATTAACCGATCTCATCACTGCGCCGGTAGAGGCCTTAGGCTATGAACTGGTCGGTATTGAGTTCATCCGTGGTCGCACATCGACACTGCGTATTTATATCGATAGCGAAGATGGTATCAATGTGGATGACTGTGCTGATGTCAGTCATCAGGTCAGTGCGGTAATGGACGTCGAAGATCCGATTACCGTGGCCTACAACCTTGAAGTCTCTTCACCAGGTCTCGATCGCCCCTTATTCACGGCTGAACACTATCAGCGTTTCCTGGGTGATGACGTTAGCCTGGTGCTGCGTATGGCGGTGCAGAACCGTCGCAAATGGCAGGGAATGATTAAAGCCGTTGACGGTGAAATGATCACGGTTACCGTAGAGGGTAACGACGAAGTGTTCGCGCTGAGCAATATTCAGAAAGCGAACCTGGTTCCCCACTTTTAAACGTCCGGATTGAGGCAAACCAGGATGAACAAAGAGATATTGGCTGTTGTTGAAGCGGTTTCGAATGAGAAAGCCCTCCCGCGTGAGAAAATCTTTGAAGCGCTGGAAAGCGCACTGGCCACCGCGACCAAGAAAAAATATGAGCAGGAAATCGATGTGCGCGTCAGCATCGATCGTAAAAGTGGTGATTTCGATACCTTCCGCCGCTGGGTGATCGTAGAAGAAGTGACCCAGCCGACGCGTGAAATCACGCTGGAAGCCGCGCGTTTTGAAGATGAAGCGCTGGGGCTCGGCGACTACGTCGAAGATCAGATCGAATCCGTCACCTTTGACCGCATCACCACGCAGACCGCCAAGCAGGTTATCGTACAGAAAGTGCGCGAAGCCGAACGCGCGATGGTGGTTGATCAGTTCCGCGAACACGAAGGCGAAATCATCACCGGCGTGGTGAAAAAGATGAACCGCGACAGCATTACCCTCGACCTGGGGAATAACGCTGAAGCCGTCATTCTGCGCGAAGACATGCTGCCGCGGGAAAACTTCCGTCCGGGTGACCGTATTCGCGGCGTGCTCTATGCCGTCCGTCCGGAAGCTCGCGGTGCGCAGCTGTTTGTCACCCGCGCTAAGCCGGAGATGCTGGTCGAACTGTTCCGCATTGAAGTGCCGGAAATCGGCGAAGAAGTGATTGAAATTAAAGCCGCTGCGCGCGACCCCGGTTCGCGTGCCAAAATCGCGGTGAAAACCAACGACAAACGCATCGATCCGGTCGGCGCCTGCGTGGGCATGCGCGGCGCGCGCGTTCAGGCAGTCTCGAGCGAGCTGGGCGGTGAGCGTATCGATATCATCTTGTGGGATGACAATCCGGCGCAGTTTGTGATTAACGCCATGGCACCCGCAGATGTTGTGTCTATCGTCGTAGATGAAGACACCTGCACCATGGACATTGCCGTTGAAGCCAGCAACCTGGCTCAGGCAATTGGCCGTAATGGCCAAAACGTGCGTTTAGCCTCCCAGCTGTTAAAACAGCATCGCAGCGACGATAAGTGGGAACTGAACGTGATGACGGTCGACGATTTGCAGGCGAAACATCAGGCTGAAGCCCATGCCGCTATCGATACCTTCACCAAATACCTCGACATCGACGAAGAGTTTGCCACCGTCCTGGTCGAAGAGGGCTTCTCCACGCTGGAAGAGCTGGCCTACGTGCCGGTGGATGAACTGCTGGAAGTGGATGGCCTGGATGAAGAGACCGTAGAAGCGCTGCGCGAGCGTGCAAAAAATGCGTTGACCACTCTGGCACTGGCAAAAGAAGAGAGCTTAGGCGACAACAAACCGGCCGATGATTTACTCAATCTCGACGGAATGGAACGTTCGCTGGCGTTTAAACTGGCGGCAAAAGGTGTCTGTACGCTGGAAGATCTTGCCGAGCAGGGTGTGGACGACCTGTCTGATATTGAGGGCCTGAACGACGAGAAGGCCGGCGAGCTGATTATGGCTGCGCGTAATATCTGCTGGTTCGGGGACGACGCGTAATAAACCGTAGCAGGAAGGAACAGCATGACAGAAGTAACCGTAAAATCGCTGGCCGCAGAAATTCAGACCTCGGTAGAACGCCTGGTACAGCAATTCGCTGATGCAGGGATCCGAAAGTCTGCTGATGATGCGGTAAGCCAGCAGGAAAAAGAGACACTGTTAACGCACCTGAGCCGTGATCACGGTAATGAACCAGGTGGTAAACTGACGCTGCAGCGTAAGACGCGCAGCACCTTGAATATTCCCAGCACCGGGGGTAAAAGTAAGTCGGTGCAGATCGAAGTCCGCAAAAAACGTACCTATGTGACCGGCGATGCCGAAGCCGAGCAGGCGAAAGCAGAAGCCGAGGCGCAGGCGCAACGTGAAGCGGAAGAACAGGCGCGTCGTGAGGCAGAAGAAAAAGCCAAACGCGAGGCAGCGGAAAAAGCGAAGCGTGAAGCCGAGGAGCAAGCGAAACGTGAGGCGGCAGAGCGCGCCAAACGCGAAGCAGCGGAAAATACAGTGAGCAATCAACATAGCGACGAAATGAGCCGGGCTAGCCAGTCTGAGAAAGCCAAACGCGAAGCGGAAGCGGCAGAACTGAAGCGTAAAGCCGAAGAAGAAGCCCGCCGTAAACTGGAAGAAGACGCGAAGCGCGTGGCGGAAGAAGCCCGCCGCATGGCGGAAGAGAAAGGTGCCGAGTGGGCAGCGTCAGAAACCGTGGCGGAGGATACCTCTGATTACCACGTGACCACCTCTCAGCACGCCCGCCAGGCAGAAGACGAGAACGATCGCGAAGTCGAAGGCGGCCGTGGCCGTACCCGTACTGCGAAAGCGCCGCGTCCGAAGAAAGGCAATAAGCACGCCGAAGCCAAAACCGATCGTGAAGAAGCCCGTGCGGCGATTCGCGGCGGCAAAGGCGGCAAGCACCGCAAAGGCAGCTCGCTGCAGCAGGGCTTCACCAAGCCCGCGCAGGCCGTTAACCGCGACGTGGTGATTGGTGAGACCATCACCGTTGCCGAGCTGGCGAACAAAATGGCGGTGAAAGGTTCACTGGTCATCAAAGCCATGATGAAAATGGGTGCGATGGCGACCATCAACCAGGTGATCGACCAGGAAACTGCCCAGCTGGTGGCCGAAGAAATGGGCCACAAAGTGACCCTGCGTCGCGAGAACGAGCTGGAAGAAGCGGTAATGGGCGACCGTGACACCGATGCCGCGCTGGAAGCCCGCGCGCCGGTAGTGACCATCATGGGTCACGTTGACCACGGTAAAACCTCACTGCTGGACTACATTCGCTCCACCAAAATCGCTTCTGGCGAAGCGGGCGGCATTACTCAGCACATCGGTGCTTACCACGTCGAAACCGACAACGGCATGATCACCTTCCTCGATACCCCGGGTCACGCGGCGTTTACCGCAATGCGTGCGCGTGGTGCACAGGCCACGGATATCGTTATCCTGGTGGTGGCGGCCGATGACGGCGTGATGCCGCAGACCATCGAAGCGATCCAGCACGCGAAAGCAGCAAAAGTGCCGGTCGTGGTGGCGGTGAACAAATGCGATAAGCCGGAAGCCGATCCGGATCGCGTGAAGAACGAACTGACCCAGTACGGTATCATTCCGGAAGAGTGGGGCGGCGAGAACATGTTTGTTAGCGTCTCCGCAAAAGCCGGTACCGGTATCGACGATCTGCTGAACGCGATTCTGCTGCAGGCGGAAGTGCTGGAGCTGACCGCTATCCGTGAAGGCATGGCGAGCGGCGTGGTTATCGAATCCTTCCTCGACAAAGGCCGTGGCCCGGTGGCGACCGTGCTGGTGCGTGAAGGTACCCTGAATAAGGGTGATATTGTGCTGTGTGGCTTTGAATACGGCCGCGTGCGCGCCATGCGTGACGAGCTGGGTCGCGAAGTGACCGAAGCAGGCCCGTCCATTCCGGTTGAGATCCTCGGCCTCTCCGGCGTGCCGGCGGCGGGTGATGAAGCGACCGTGGTGCGTGACGAGAAGAAAGCGCGTGAAGTGGCGCTGTATCGTCAGGGCAAATTCCGCGAAGTTAAGCTGGCGCGTCAGCAGAAGTCCAAGCTGGAAAACATGTTTGCCAACATGACCGAAGGCGAAGTCTCCGAGCTGAATATCGTGCTGAAAGCCGACGTACAGGGCTCTGTCGAAGCGATCTCCGACTCGCTGCTGAAGCTGTCAACCGACGAAGTGAAAGTGAAAATTGTCGGTTCCGGCGTGGGCGGGATTACCGAGACCGATGCGACCCTGGCCGCCGCGTCCAACGCGATCATCCTTGGCTTTAACGTGCGTGCCGATGCCTCCGCGCGTCGCGTGATTGACGCAGAAAGCGTTGATCTGCGCTACTACTCCGTTATCTACAACCTGATCGACGAAGTAAAAGCGGCGATGAGCGGCATGCTGGCTCCGGAATACAAACAGCAGATCATCGGTCTGGCTGAAGTCCGTGACGTGTTCAAATCACCGAAGTTTGGTGCTGTTGCCGGCTGTATGGTTACCGAAGGCAACATCAAGCGTCACAACCCGATCCGCGTGCTGCGCGATAACGTGGTTATCTACGAAGGCGAGCTGGAATCACTGCGTCGCTTCAAAGATGACGTCAACGAAGTGCGTAACGGCATGGAGTGTGGTATCGGCGTGAAGAACTACAATGATGTACGTGTCGGCGATATGATCGAAGTGTTTGAAGTGATCGAGGTGCAGCGCACCATCGCGTAACCCGTCGCAGCATCATGGACGTATTGGGAGGCCGACGGCCTCCCGATTTATTTGGAGAGAAAAATTATGGCGAAAGAATTCGGTCGTCCGCAGCGCGTATCCCAGGAGCTGCAAAAAGAGATCGCCATCATCCTGCAGCGTGAGATCAAAGATCCGCGCCTCGGCATGATGGTGACCGTCTCCGGCGTGGAAGTGTCGCGTGATTTAGCCTATGCCAAGGTGTTTGTCACTTTCTTAAATGACAAAGATGAAGCGGCAATCAAGGCCGGCCTGCGCGCACTGGGCGATGCTTCAGGCTATATCCGCACGCTGCTGGGTAAAGCCATGCGCCTGCGCATTGTGCCGGAGCTGACCTTCTTCTACGACAACTCGCTGGTTGAGGGGATGCGCATGTCAAACCTGGTCAGCAACGTTATCAAAGAGGACGACGCGCGCCGCTCGGCCACGGAAGACGATAAGGAAGCGTAATGAGCCGTCCTCGCCGTCGCGGTCGCGACATCCACGGCGTGCTGCTGCTGGATAAGCCGCAGGGGCTCTCGTCCAACGATGCCCTGCAAAAAGTAAAGCGGCTGTTTCAGGCCAACAAAGCCGGCCACACCGGTGCGCTGGATCCGCTGGCCACCGGTATGCTGCCGATTTGTCTCGGTGAAGCCACCAAGTTCTCCCGCTACCTGCTGGATTCCGACAAGCGCTATCGGGTGATTGCGCGTCTGGGGCAGCGCACTGACACCTCTGACGCGGACGGCAGTGTAATTAGTGAGCGACCACTCACTTTTACTCCTGAGCAGCTGAACGAGGCGCTGGAGAGCTTCCGCGGCGAAACGCAGCAGGTGCCCTCAATGTATTCGGCGCTGAAGTACCAGGGGCGTAAGCTGTATGAGTATGCGCGGGAAGGCATTGAGGTGCCGCGCGAAGCGCGCGCCATTACCGTCTATGAGCTGCTGTTTATTCGTCATGAAGGGCAGGAGCTGGAGCTGGAAATCCACTGCTCGAAAGGCACCTACATTCGCACCATCATTGACGATCTGGGGGAAAAGCTGGGCTGCGGCGCACACGTCACCCTGTTACGACGTTTGCAAGTGGCCACTTACCCTGTAGCACAGATGGTAACGCTGGATGCGCTGCGCGCACTGGCGGAACAGGCCGACAGCGAAGGCGTGGCGGTCGGCGAGAGACTCGATGAGCTGCTGATGCCGATGGACAGCCCGGCCGCCGACTATCCGGTTGTCAATCTGCCGGACGCGGCGGCCGCCTGGTTTAAGCAGGGCATGCCGGTGCAGGCATCCGGGGCTCCGGCCTCCGGGCTGGTGCGGGTCACCGCAGGCGAAGCGGCGGCGTTCATCGGCATGGGCGAAGTGGCCGACGATGGCCGCATTGCCCCGCGTCGGCTGGTGGTCGAGTTTCCGCAGTAACGGCGCATTTGCTATCAGCAGTGGCGCGGAGTAGAATATCGCGGCTTTATCATGGGTGCGCTGAATTAGAGATCGGCCACCTTCATTCATCTTTATACCGGAGTTCATTATGTCTCTAAGCGTAGAAGCTAAAGCAGAGATCGTTGCTAAATACGGTCGTGGTACTAACGACAGCGGTTCTACCGAAGTACAGGTTGCACTGCTGACTGCTCAGATTAACCACCTGCAGGGTCACTTCTCTGAGCACAAAAAAGACCACCACAGCCGCCGCGGTCTGCTGCGCATGGTATCCCAGCGTCGTAAGCTGCTGGACTATCTGAAGCGTAAAGACGTTGCGCGCTACTCCAGCCTGATCGAAAGCCTGGGTCTGCGTCGCTAAGTCTGAAAAATTCGCCCGGCATGGCGCGCAAACCCGTTACACGGCCGCCGCGGTGCCCGATCGGATTGAAGCGAGTTTCGCTAGAAAGGGGCCCTCAGGGCCCCTTTTTTCCACCACACGGCAGCAATTATGACTAAAGTCATGTATTGTTGCTGAGAATGATCTCTGGATGCAGAGGTTCGCGCGGCTAATGAGAGACCTTGCCCTGAAGCGCGTCAGGGAGAGGATTGTCATTAGTCGCGAGGATGCAGCAGAGATTGCAATCCCCGACAGGCCAGCCCGTCTGGCTCGTCCCGACGTCAAGGAAATTATTTTGCTGAATCCGACTATTCGTCAGTTCAAATACGGTCAACACACCGTCACGCTGGAAACCGGTATGATGGCTCGTCAGGCCACCGCAGCGGTTATGGTTAGCATGGATGACACCGCGGTGTTCGTCACCGTCGTGGGCCAGAAAAAAGCCAAACCGGGTCAGGACTTCTTCCCGCTGACCGTTAACTACCAGGAACGTACCTACGCCGCCGGCCGTATCCCGGGCAGCTTCTTCCGTCGTGAAGGCCGTCCGAGCGAAGGGGAAACCCTCACCTCTCGCCTGATTGACCGCCCAATCCGTCCGCTGTTCCCGGAAGGCTTCGTGAACGAAGTGCAGGTGATTGCCACCGTGGTGTCCGTTAACCCGCAGGTTAACCCGGATATCGTGGCGATGATTGGTGCGTCAGCGGCGCTGGCGCTGTCCGGCCTGCCGTTCAACGGTCCGATCGGTGCCGCGCGCGTCGGTTACATCAACGATCAGTACGTGCTGAACCCGACGACCGACGAGCTGAAAGCGAGCAAGCTGGATCTGGTGGTCGCCGGTACGCAGGGCGCGGTCCTGATGGTGGAATCCGAAGCCGAACTGCTGAGCGAAGAGCAGATGCTGGGCGCGGTGGTCTTTGGCCACGATCAGCAGCAGATCGTCATTGAGAACATCAACGCGCTGGTGGCCGAAGCGGGTAAACCGCGCTGGGACTGGCAGCCCGAGTCGGCGAACGACGCCCTGAACGCGCGCGTTGCGGCGCTGGCCGAAGCGCGCCTGAGCGACGCTTATCGCATCACCGAGAAGCAGGCGCGCTACGCGCAGGTTGACGCGATCAAAGCCGACGTCACGGCGGCTCTGCAGGCCGAAGATGAGGCGCTGGATGCTGGCGAAATCAGCGACATCCTGCACACGCTGGAAAAAAATGTCGTGCGCAGCCGTATTCTGCGCGGCGAACCGCGCATTGATGGCCGTGAAAAAGACATGATCCGCGGCCTCGACGTGCGCACCGGCGTGCTGCCGCGTACCCACGGTTCGGCGCTGTTCACCCGCGGTGAAACGCAGGCGCTGGTGACCGCGACGCTGGGCACCGCCCGCGATGCGCAAAACCTGGATGAGCTGATGGGCGAGCGTACCGACAGCTTCCTGTTCCACTACAACTTCCCTCCGTACTCGGTCGGTGAAACCGGCATGGTCGGATCGCCGAAGCGTCGTGAAATTGGTCACGGTCGCCTGGCGAAGCGCGGCGTGCTGGCGGTGATGCCAAAAGGCGATGCCTTCCCGTACACCGTGCGCGTGGTGTCTGAAATCACCGAATCTAACGGCTCCTCCTCCATGGCGTCCGTCTGCGGTGCCTCCCTGGCGCTGATGGATGCGGGCGTGCCAATCAAAGCGGCCGTGGCCGGCATCGCGATGGGCCTGGTGAAAGACGACGAGAACTTTGTGGTGCTGTCCGACATTCTGGGTGACGAAGACCACCTCGGCGACATGGACTTTAAAGTGGCCGGTAGCCGCGACGGTATCACCGCGCTGCAGATGGACATCAAAATTGAAGGCATCACCCGCGAAATTATGCAGGTGGCACTGAACCAGGCGAAGGGTGCGCGTCTGCACATCCTCGGCGTCATGGAGCAGGCCATCAGCACGCCGCGCGGCGATATTTCTCAGTTTGCCCCGCGTATCCACACCATCAAGATCAGCGTCGATAAGATCAAAGATGTGATCGGTAAAGGCGGCTCGGTTATCCGCGCGCTGACCGAAGAGACCGGTACCACCATCGAGATCGAAGATGACGGCACGGTGAAAATTGCCGCGACCGACGGCGAGAAAGCGAAATACGCGATCCGCCGTATCGAAGAGATCACGGCAGAGATCGAAGTCGGCCGCATCTACAACGGTAAAGTGACCCGCATCGTTGACTTTGGCGCTTTCGTGGCCATCGGCGGCGGTAAAGAGGGCCTGGTGCACATTTCACAAATCGCGGATAAGCGCGTTGAGAAAGTGACCGATTACCTGGAGATGGGCCAGGAAGTCCCGGTGAAAGTGCTGGAAGTGGATCGCCAGGGCCGCGTACGTCTGAGCATCAAAGAAGCCAGCGAGCAGCAGGCCCAGCCTGAAGCCGCCGCGGTGACTGCGCCGGACGCCGAATAAGTACCACAGCCATCATCGCTCATTCTGACCTGATGGTGGCCCGATTGCCGCACACCCGCGGCGATCGGGCCGCCTCAGGTCGGTTTTCATCGCGAGGCCCAACACCTTGCGCGCGGCAGGCGGATAACGGGATGCTTATCCCCATGTTTGTTTTCAGGAGTGGGAAATGAAGCCTTTTTTGCGCTGGTGTTTCGTTGCGACAGCGTTAACGCTGTCTGGATGCAGCAACACCGACTGGCGTAAGAATGCAGAGTTGGCGGTCCCGTTGCAGCCCACGCTGCAGCAGGAAGTCATCCTGGCACGCATGGAACAAATACTTGCCAGTCGCGCATTGAGCGATGATGAACGCGCACAGCTGTTATATGAGCGCGGAGTGTTGTATGATAGTCTCGGTTTGCGTGCGCTGGCGCGGAATGATTTTTCACAAGCGCTGGCCATCAGACCGGATATGCCTGAAGTATTCAATTACTTAGGCATTTATCTTACGCAGGCGGGCAACTTTGATGCCGCCTATGAAGCGTTCGATTCTGTACTTGAGCTTGATCCAACTTATAACTATGCGCATTTAAATCGTGGTATCGCCCTCTATTACGGCGGTCGATACAAGTTAGCGCAAGATGATCTGCTGGCGTTTTATCAAGACGATCCTAACGATCCTTTCCGTAGCCTCTGGCTCTATCTCGACGAACGACGGATAGACGCCGACCAGGCCAAAGTCGCGCTGAAGCAGCGTTACGACAAAGCGGACAGAGACCAATGGGGATGGAATATTGTCGAGTTCTACCTGGGCGACATCAGTGAAAAGACGCTGATGGAACGTCTCAAGGCGGACGCAACGGATAACACCTCGCTCGCTGAACATCTCAGTGAAACCAACTTCTATTTAGGTAAGCACTACCTAAGTCTGGGGGATAAGGACAACGCTGAAGCGTTGTTCAAGCTGACGGTTGCCAACAACGTGAACAACTACGTTGAACACCGATACGCATTGTTGGAGCTGGCCCTGTTAGGCCAGACACAAGACGACATATCAGAATCTGACCAGCAATAGCTGACGAACATTTTTTGCCTGAGCACTGTTAAAGTCATCATCCCTGCGGGTGAGGGCTTTGCTGTTCGTCAAAACAACTAATTTGAGCCGGTTCACACTTTTCAATGAAAATGATGCAAAATTTTCACGATGAGTTATGTAGACTGGCCGCCGCAATCTAAGAGGCACGTGTACTACATGACTGATATTCAAACCACTTTTTCCGATCTTGGCCTGAAAAGCACCATCCTTGAAGCCCTTAATGACATGGGCTACGTCAAACCGTCCCCGATCCAGGCTGAGTGTATCCCTCATCTGCTGGCCGGGCGCGACGTGCTGGGTATGGCTCAGACCGGCAGTGGTAAAACGGCAGCGTTCTCCCTGCCGCTGCTCAACAACATCGATCCTGAACTGAAAGCACCGCAGATTCTGGTGCTGGCACCGACCCGTGAGCTGGCGGTGCAGGTGGCGGAAGCCGCGACCGAGTTCTCCAAACATATGCGCGGCGTCAACGTGCTGGCGCTCTACGGCGGCCAGCGCTACGACGTGCAGCTGCGCGCCCTGCGTCAGGGACCGCAAATCGTTGTCGGTACTCCGGGCCGTCTGCTTGACCACCTGAAGCGCGGTACGCTGGATCTTTCTAACCTGCGTGGCCTGGTGCTGGACGAAGCCGATGAAATGCTGCGTATGGGCTTCATCGAAGACGTCGAAACCATCATGGCGCAGATCCCTGACGGTCATCAGACCGCGCTGTTCTCGGCCACCATGCCGGAAGCGATTCGTCGCATCACCAAGCGCTTCATGAACGATCCGCAGGAAGTGCGTATCCAGTCCAGCCTGACTACGCGTCCGGACATCAGCCAGAGCTACTGGACCGCCTGGGGCCGTAAAACTGACGCCCTGGTGCGCTTCCTGGAAGCGGAAGATTTCGATGCGGCAATCATTTTTGTTCGCACCAAAAACGCCACCCTGGAAGTGGCCGAAGCGCTGGAGCGCAGCGGCTACAGCAGCGCCGCGCTGAACGGCGACATGAACCAGGCGCTGCGTGAGCAGACTCTGGAGCGTCTGAAAGACGGCCGTCTGGATATCCTGATCGCCACCGACGTCGCCGCGCGCGGTCTCGACGTTGAGCGCATCAGCCTGGTGGTTAACTATGACATTCCGATGGATGCGGAGTCCTACGTTCACCGCATCGGCCGTACCGGCCGCGCCGGCCGCGCCGGTCGCGCGCTGCTGTTTGTGGAAAACCGCGAGCGTCGCCTGCTGCGCAACATCGAGCGCACCATGAAGCTGACCATTCCGGAAGTGGAACTGCCGAACGCCGAGCTGCTGGGTGAGCGTCGCCTGGCTAAATTCGCGGCGAAAGTGCAGCAGCAGCTGGAAAGCAGCGATCTGGATCAGTACCGCGCGCTGCTGGCTAAAATGCAGCCAGAAGAAGAGCTGGAGATGGAAACCCTCGCCGCTGCGCTGCTGAAAATGGCCCAGGGTGAGCGTCCGCTGATTCTGCCACCGGATGCGCCGCGTCCTGCCCGCCGTGAGTTCCGCGAGCGTGACGATCGTCGCGGTGCGCGTGACGAGCGCGGCGGTCGCGACAGCCGCGATGGCGATCGTCCGCGTCGCGAGCGCCGTGACGTGGGGGATATGGAAGTGTACCGCATCGAAGTGGGCCGTGATGACGGTGTTGAAGTGCGTCACATCGTTGGCGCCATTGCCAACGAAGGCGATATCAGCAGCCGCTACATCGGCAACATCAAGCTGTTTGGCACCCACTCGACTATCGAGCTGCCGAAAGGCATGCCGGGCGAGATCCTGCAGCACTTTACCCGCACCCGCATCCTGAACAAGCCGATGAACATGCAGCTGATCGGAGACGCGCAGCCGCGCGCCGATCGCGGTGAGCGTCGTCCGGGCGGCCGCGGTGGTTTCGGCGGTGAGCGTCGCGAAGGCGGTGCCGGCCGTGGTGAAGGTGGACGTCGCTTCAGCGATCGCCGCGAAGGCGGTGCCGCGCGCGGCGGTTACAGCGGTGAGCGTCGCGAAGGCAGCCGTCCGCGCCGCGACGACAGCGCGCCGATGCGTCGCCGTGACGCCTGAGCCGTAAACCTGTAAAAAAACCCGCCTCGGCGGGTTTTTTTTTGTCGGCTGCCTGGCGCCGCGTTACAGCCGGTTACGCGCCGCCATGGCCAGCGCAAAGGAGTGCATTCGCGCCTGGTGGTCAAAGATCTGTCCATTCACCATCACTTCATCCGCGCCGGTATCGCGCTGCAGCTGCGCCAGCCCGTCGCGCACCGCGGTTTCATCGCCAACGATTGACAGGCTCAGCGCCTGCTGCACGCCGTACAGCTCGGCCGGCGTGGCCAGCGCCTGCAGATCCTCAACCGGCGCCGGCAGCGGCCCGGGCTGCCCGCGGCGCAGGTTCACAAACTGCTGCTGCATGGAAGTGAACAGGAAGCGGGCATCACGCTCGCTGTCCGCGGCCACCACGTTAACGCAGACCATCGCCCACGGCTTTTCCAGCCGCGCCGACGGCACAAACTGCTCGCGATACAGCGCCAGCGCCTGCTGCAGCATCTCCGGTGCGAAATGTGAGGCAAAGGCAAACGGCAGACCCAGCTTCGCCGCCAGCTGGGCGCTGTACAGGCTGGATCCGAGCAGCCACACCGGAATGCGCATGCCCAGACCCGGAACCGGCTGCACGGGCAGGCGGGCATCCGCCGGGGCATCAAACCAGCCCAGCAGCTCGCGCACATCGTCCGGGAAGGTATCCACCATGCCGGACTGATGGCGGCGCAGGGCCATCATGGTGCGCTGATCCGAGCCCGGCGCGCGGCCAAGCCCCAAATCGATGCGCTCCGGATACAGCGACGCCAGGGTGCCAAACTGCTCGGCGATCACCAGCGGAGCGTGGTTCGGCAGCATCACGCCGCCCGAGCCGAGGCGCAAGGTGGTCGTTCCCGCCGCCAGATAGCCGATCAGCACCGACGTGGCGGCGCTGGCGATCCCGGTCATATTATGGTGCTCGGCCAGCCAGTAGCGGTGGTAGCCCAGCTGTTCAGCCTGCTGTGCCAGCGCCAGTGAGTGATGAAACGCGTCGCGTGCCGCCGCGCCCTGCGGAATCGGCGCCAGATCGAGCACGGAGAGGGGAAAAGAGGAGGAGACAGCCATACAACAACTCGCTTAATCGAAGGGTGACATTTTCACCAGTATTCCCGTTTTTTATCACCGGCGTTAAGCGTTTTCTGCCCTCGGTGCGCACGATAGGTGATTACCGGCCGTCGGAGTCGGGGTATAACCTTTTACCTATGCAGGTAATTTATTGAGACAGGGAAGCGTCATGATCCAGGGATCCGGAGAGCGGCCAGAGAGTGGGGAGAGCACGCGGAAATGAAAAAGCGCGCGTTCCTGACTCTCCTGTTTATGCTACTGGTGGTGGCACTGATTGTGCTGTTTCGCGCCCACAGCGGCGATTTATTGCTGCAGGGCGAAGTGGACGCGCCGGAGGTGATCGTCACCTCCAAGGCCCGCGGTCGGGTCGTCGAGCGGCTGGCGCACCGCGGCGACGACGTCAGGCCCGGACAGCTGCTGATGCGATTAGACGCGCCGGAGCTGCTGGCGCAGCAGCGCGGCGCTCAGGCCTCTCGCGACCAGGCCGCCGCCCAGCTGGCAGAATCCCTTGACGGCACCCGCGAAGAGAGCCTGCGCAATCTGCGCGCTAACTGGCTGCAGGCCCAGGCGCAGTATCGCCAGGCGCTAACGACCTGGCAGCGCGACAACCGCATGGCGGCGCGGGGCTATCTATCCGCGCAGGATCGCGATAACGCGTTCCAGACCAAAGAGAGTGCCTGGCAGGCGATGCGCGCGGCGGAGGCCAGTCTTGACCAGGGGCTGAACGGCGATCGCCTTGAGCAGCGTCAGCAATATATGGCCGCGCTGCGCGCCGCAGAAGAAAATTTGCATCAAATCGACGCGGTGGTTGAGGAGCTGCAGGTGCGCGCGCCGGTGGCCGGCGAGGTGGGGCCAATCCCGGCCGAAGAGGGCGAGCTGCTCAACGCCTCCAGTCCGCTGCTGACCCTGCTGCGTCTCGATCGCGCCTATTTTGTTTTCGATCTGCGGGAAGATATCCTCGCCCATGTGCGCAAGGGCGATCGGATCACGGTTCGCGTGCCGGCGCTCAACGATCAGCGGATCGAGGCCGAGGTGCGCTATATCGCGCCGCTCGGGGACTACGCTACCCGGCGCGCCACCCGCGCCACCGGTGATTTTGATTTAAAAACCTTTGAGGTGCGCCTCTATCCGCTGCGGCCCATTCCCGGCCTGCGGCAGGGGATGAGTGCGCTGTGGGCATGGGAAGAGTAACCCATCCGGCTCTGCGGAGCTTTGGCCACGCCTTCACGCGTGAGGTGCGCAACGCCTGGCGTAAGCCGGTGATCCACTGGCTGTGCTGGTGCTTTCCGCTGCTGCTGTTTGCGCTGATCAGCAGCGACTTCTCGGAGGGATCGCTGCTGGATCTGCCGGTAGTGGCCGTGGACAACGATCACAGCCAGCTGTCGCATACGCTGATCCGCAATCTTAATGCCGGCTCTCACGCCAGTATCCGCACGTTCAATGGATCGCTGGGGGCGGCGCGCGCCGAGATGGAGAGCACCGGCGCCTACGGCCTGCTGTGGATCCCGGAAAACTTTGAAGCACACACCCTGGCTGGCAAGCAGCCGCGCGTCACCTTCTGGTACAACGCGCTGATCTTCGGCGCGGGTTTTTACTCCACCCAGGACTTTACCGGGCTGGTCAGCACCCTTAATCAGCAATATGCCATCCGGCTCAGCGCTGCCACGGGCCAGGTCCTGCCGCCAGCCGCCAGCGTCAGCATGGTCTATGACAGCCTGTTCAACGCCAGCGGTAGCTTTGTCTATTATCAGCAGTTTGGCTCCGTCATTCATCTGACGCAGTTATTTGTGGTCACCTGCATGATCTTTGTACTGGCGCGCAGCCGCCCGCTGATCTTTCAGCGCCATTTTGTCATGGCCCTGCTCGGGAAACTGCTGCCTTACACCCTCAGCTTCACCACGCTGCTGATGGTCGAGCTGGCGCTGCTGGTCGGCTTCTTCGATGCCCGGGTGGTCGGCAATCCGCTGCTGATGCTGCTGGTGGCGCTGTGCTACGTGATGGCAGCGCAAAGCCTCGGCCTGTTGCTTTACAGCTTCACCACCAGCGCGCTGTATGCTTACACCTTCACCGGGATGTTTGTCGGCGTGGCGCTGGCCTTCTCCGGACTTGCCATTCCGCAGTTATCCATGCCGCTGCCGGCGCAAATTATCGCCCAACTGCAGCCGCTCACCCACGCGCTGGCGGCGATGTTCGATCTGTTTCTCCGCGATGTTCCGGCGCGGCCGGTATTCAGCGTGTGCGGCGTGCTGCTGCTCTATCCGCTGGCGGTGGCGCTGCTGCTCCGCCGGCGGCTGCCGCAGCGTCTCAGTCGACCGGAGCCGCCATCATGATGCGCTGGTGGCAGGCTTTCAGCCGCACGTTGACCGGTTTGCTGACCCGGCCGATGTGGCTGCTGCTGATGGTGTCGCTCTGCCTGATGAGCATGATCTACGCTCGCGGCAGCGTCTGGGATCTGCCGGTGGCGGTGGTGGATATGGATCATTCACGCGCCAGCTACCGCATCGCGCGCGATCTGGGCGCCACGGCAAAAATCGACACGATCCATTACGATCGCCTGCCGGCGGCGCTGCGCGATCTCGGCTGGCGGCGGCTGTTTGCGGTGGTGATCCTGCCGCAGGATCTGGAAAAAAAGATCCTCGCCGGCAAGGCGGTCACCATTCCGGTCTACGGTGACGCCACTAACCGGCTGGCCGGGGGACAGATACAAATGGACGTCACCGCCGCCTACCAGCAGCTGGTGGCCGACTATCAGCAGAAGCGGCTGCAGCTCAGCGGCATGGATGCCACCCGCGCCGCCGCGCTCAATGCGCCGTTTATCGGGCAAACGCAGGACGTGTTCAATCCCGGGATTGGCTTTGCGGCGATCATTTTTCCCGGACTGCTGATCATGCTGCTGCAGCACTCGCTGCTGCTGGCCAGCACCCGTATTAACCTGATGCTGCGCGCCAGAGGCCCGCTGCCGCTGGCGGAGGTGCTGGGCACGCTGAGCGCGCTGCTGCCAATCTGGCTGTTTCTCTCGGCCATTCTCTATCTGCTGTGGCCGTGGGTGATGGGCTATCGCCAGACCGGCAGCGTCACGGCGGTGCTGGGGCTGACCTTCGCGTTTTTGCTGGCGGTGCTGGGGCTGGGTAAGCTGCTCACCGAATGCCTCGATCGTACTGAGCATATTTATCTGACGTTGTCGTTTGTCACCACCCCGGTCTACTATCTTTCCGGTACGCTGTTTCCGCTGCAGTCGATGCCCGTGTGGGTCAGCGTATTCAGCCACCTGCTGCCGTCCACCTGGGCGGTACAGGTGTTAGCCAGCGTCAACCAGATGGGGCTTCCCTGGCAGCACACCCTGCCGAAAGTTGGCGTGCTGCTGCTGATGGGGCCGTGCTACGCGCTGCTGGGCGTCGGCGTCGGGCGCTGGCGCCAGCGCCGGCGAGACAGGCGCGCGGCCCGGCGCGTGCCTCCGCTGACGTAGAGGGCTGGCGCGTTGCCCGCGATGGTGGCAGACTGCGCGGGGAGCCCGCTGCATCATTGCCACGCTGCGGCGGGCTAAGCGACCCGCTGAGGAGGCAGACGATGCCGTCTGCCAGACACTTCTGTAACCGGTTTGCGGCGGTAAACCGGGTGAATGAGGACGCGATTTCCCGCGAGGATCGCGCAGGTGCACAATGTTAATTCGCACAGAAATTGGCGTGGACGCCGCAGGTATTGATGCGCTGCTGCGCCGCTGCTTTTCCACAGCGGCCGAAGCCGGGCTGGTCCGTCAGCTGCGTGAAGACGGGCTGCTGACCCTGGGCATGGTGGCGGTGGACGATGACGGCCAGGTATTGGGCTACGTGGCCTACAGTCCGGTCTCCATCAACGGCGTCGACCAGAACTGGGTCGGACTGGCGCCGCTGGCGGTTGACGGCAGCGTGCGCGGCCAGGGCATTGGGACCCAGCTGGTACGGGAAAGTCTCGACTCGCTCAACGAGTTTGGCTACGGGGCCGTGGTGGTGCTGGGTGACGCAAACTGGTATCAGCGGCTGGGCTTTGAGCCGGCCCGGCACCATCGTCTGCGCAGCCGCTGGCCCAATAGCGAGAGCGCATTGTTGGTCTGCAAGCTGGCGGACGGCGCCTTTGATGACGCCGAAGGGCACGTGGAGTATGCCGCGCCGTTTAACCTGCCTGACTGAGCCACTCCGCCACGCAGGCGGGCTGCTCCGCAATCAGCTGCAGCTTCTGCGCCCGGCTCAGCTGCTTGACCCGGTATTCCAGCCGCGACGCCGAGGCCCGATCGCCCGCCGGACAGCTGAACTGCAGTAGCAGCGGCCCCTTACCGCGCAGCGCGCGTGCGCCGGTGCCGCGCTGGTGCTGGCGAAAACGGCGGATCACGTCATTGCTGATGCCGGTATACAGCGCACCGGCGGCGGTTTGAATCATATAGAGCTGCCACGGGGGAAGCGTGCTCATGGCCTGACTCTCCTGCATCCTGTTTGCGGCATGATACACTCTGCTGCCGCGTTCACAACCTTCGGAGCCGCCATGACCCTGCCCGACCCTTACGCCGCGATAACCCGCTACCTGAAAAAACAGCACGTGCTGACGCTGGCCTGTCAGGCCGACGGCGAGCTCTGGTGTGCCAGCTGCTACTACGTGTGTGATCCCGCCAGCGCGGTGCTGTGGATAATGAGCGACGTGCAGACCCGCCACGGTACGCTGCTGCTGCGCCAGCCGCAGGTGGCGGGCACGGTGAGCGGCCAGCCGAAATCGGTGGCGCGGATTAAAGGCGTGCAGTTTGCAGGGGCGGCGCGGCCGCTGGCAGGGGCCGCGGAGCAGCAGGCGCGCGCCGCCTATGTCCGGCGCTTCCCGATCGCCGCCCGCCAGTCGGCCACGCTGTGGGAAATCCGGCTGAGCGAGCTGAAAATGACCGACAATACGCTGGGATTTGGTACCAAGCTGGTCTGGCAAGCGGCGCAGTAGGCGGGGCGGGGCCCCACCACCGTGGGGCCGGCGCGATCAGGCTGACAGAAGCTTCAGCGACTCGCGATTAAAGTCCGGCAGGTCGTCCGGTGTACGGCTGGTCACGATCTGCTGGCCGTCGACCAGTACGGCAACGTCGTGGAAATCCACGCCGGCGTTTTTCAGGTCAATGGCAATGTTGCCTACCGCGGTCAGCTGGCGACCCTTCACCACGCCGGCGCTGATCAGCAGTTGCGGACCGTGGCAGATAGCAAACACCGGCTTACCGCTGTGAACGAAATCGCGGGTAAAATCGACGAAGCGCGCATCGCCGCGCAGGGTATCCGGTGAATGGCCGCCGGGCAGGAGCAGGGCGTCAAACTCCGCCACCGTCACGTCATCAATGCCCTTGTCCAGCGTCAGGGAAGCCTCTTTCTGTTTGCCGGTCACCTCGTCGCCGCGCTGCAGGCCGATGGTCACCACCTTGTGGCCGGCCTGCCTGAACGCCTGGGCCGGAGAGGTAAACTCACTGTCTTCGAAATCGTCTGCGATCAGTACCGCAATCGTCTTGCTCATCCTATCCTCCCGTCATTTTTCGTCAGGGTTTAAGTCTGGTAGAAAAGCCGGTTGACGCAACCTGTTGGCTGCCTGATGGCTAAAAAACGTTTATATTCAACAAAATAATTAAGTAACAAACGATGTCCGGCGGCATACGGCCATCATCCTCCTGCGCGATACACTTTTCTCCTTTTTCCAGAACGCGCTAAGCTGTTGGCTTCACTGGCCGACGCTGCTCGGGCCGTTATTCAGGCTGAATACGGAACCTTTATCATGTCGCACACTGTCTCACCCGCCGATGCAAGGGCGACCTTTGCGTGGTGGAAACCGCTGCTGTTCCTGGCCGTGGTCATCATCGGATTAAGCCTTGTCAAATGGCAGCCCTACTGGACCAAAGCGTGGCTCGCCGCTGACTCCCATTCGCTGGGCCGCTCGATCCTCGCGGACGGCGCCGCGACGCCCTGGCAGGCAGCATGGCTTTATGCGCAACACTATTTCCTCGCGGTGTGGAAAGCGGCGGTGCTGGGCGTGCTGCTCGGCTCGCTGGTGCAGGTGCTGATCCCGCGGCGCTGGCTGACGCGCACGTTGGGCCGCGGTGAACACCGCAGCACGCTATGGGGGACGCTGCTGTCGCTGCCCGGCATGATGTGCTCCTGCTGCGCGGCGCCGGTTGCGGCCGGCCTGCGTCGCTGTTCGGTCTCCTCCGGCGCCGCGATGGCATTCTGGCTGGGGAATCCGCTGCTTAACCCGGGCACGCTGGTGTTTATGGGGCTGGTACTCGGCTGGCCATTTGCCCTGCTGCGCCTGCTGGCGGGCGCGGTGCTGGTGGTCGGCATTGCGGCACTGATCCAGCGGCGCTTTCCCGCGCCGGTTTCGCCGCCCGCCGCCGCCGCTGCTGTACAGGGGGCGGAAGCGCCGTTCCTGCGTCGCTGGGGGCGGGCGCTGTGGTCGCTGTTTTGGGCCACCATTCCGGTCTATCTGCTGGCGGTGCTGGCGCTGGGTGCCGCGCGGGTCTGGCTGTTTCCCCACGCCGATGGCGCGGTGGACAACAGCCTGTTTTGGGTCGTGGTGATGGCGATCGCCGGCGCGCTGTTTGTTATCCCCACCGCCGCGGAGATCCCGATTGTGCAAACGATGCTGCTGGCCGGGATGGGCACTGCTCCGGCGCTGGCGCTGCTGATCACCCTGCCGGCGCTCAGCCTGCCCTCGCTGCTGATGCTGCGCCAGGTGTTTCCGGCGCGGGCACTGTGGCTGGCGCTGGCGCTGGTGATTCTCGGCGGCATCGCGGCAGGCGGGTTAAGTATGGTTTTGTAAAACCGGGCGGAAGGCGTGAATCGCTCACGTATTATTCGCCTTACCTTTGGGACTGTTTAGGGAAAAACCATGCTTCTGCTTCACTCACTGTTAGCGTTTGCGTCGTACTTCTTTCTCGGCGTGGCGATGGTGCTGGCGTTCTTATTTATCTATACCCGCATCACGCCGCACCATGAATGGCAGCTGATCAAAGACAATCAGCCGGCGGCGGCCATCGGCTTCGTCGGCGCGCTGCTCGGCTACGTCATCCCGCTGGCCAGCGCGGCGGTCAATTCGGTCAGCATTGTCGATTATCTGATCTGGGGCGCGGTCGCGCTGGTGGTACAGCTGCTGATGTTCGGCCTGGTCAAACTGTATCTGCCGCGCATCGGCGAAAAAATAGCGGCCAACCACCTGGCGGCCGGTATTTTTCTTGGCGGCGTATCGCTGGCGGCGGGGATCCTGAACGCCGCCTGCATGACCTGGTAACGGCGCGGCGGCCGCCCGCGGGTGAGCAGCCTTTAACCAATCGGGCGGCACGGGCCGCCCCGACTTGAATCCGGTCGCCAAAACCCTCTACACTGGCCTGCTATTTGCTGCGCAGGACACCCCTTTCATGCCCGTTCATTACCGTTGCCCACGGCGGAAGGTCGTATGACCCTCGCCGTCATCGAGCCACGTCCGCTGCTGATGCTGGAATCCCGTTCGGCGTTTATCAGCGGTCACGGCGGCTACGGTCACCGGCAAAAAACGCTGGATTATGCCGCGGTCTGGTTTGCCTACGGCGATGTGCAGATCGATGCGGGCAGCGATGCCACCCACGTGAGCCTGCCGGGCGATCCGCCCCGCTGCGTGCCACGCGATCTGGCCCGCGAACGGCAGTGGCTGGCGCAGCTCGCCGCCGCGTCGCTCTACAAAATCTCGACCCGCCACCTGTACACGCCGACGCCGCTGCCGCGGGGCTTTTATGCGCCGCTGGAATATGACGACTGGTACGCACTGGTGCGGGACGGCATCCCGCAGCTGCGGCGTCAGGGGTGGCAGGTGACGATGGCTGACGATTTCAGCTACAACGTTATCGAGATCGATCAGATTGACGGTGAGGCGCAGCAGGGTGAGGGCGGCTGGTTCGATCTCAGCCTCGGGGTCGAGGTCAATGGCGAAACCCTGCGGCTGGAGCCGCTGCTGGCGAGCCTGTTCGCCCGCGACCCGCGCTGGCTTAGTCAGCCGGACGCCATCGACGATCGGGAGCGGGTGCAGCTGGTCACCGACGGCGGCATCCGGCTGGTGGTGCAGGCGCAGCGGCTAAAGCCGCTGGTGCGCAACCTGATCGATCTGTTTGACCAGCCAACCGGCGGCGCGCTGCGCCTTCCGCCGTGGGATGCCGGCCGCCTGAGCGCGCTGGAGCAGAGCGGTCGCTGGCAGTTTCGCGGCGACAGCGCGGTGCGCGAGCTGGCGCAGCGCCTGCGCGAGGGGGCCCGGCTTGACAGCGTGCCGCCCCCGGCGGGGCTGCGCGCTACCCTGCGTCCCTACCAGCAGCAGGGGCTGAGCTGGATGCAGTTTCTGCGGCGTCACCACCTGGGCGGCGTGCTGGCCGACGACATGGGGCTGGGAAAAACCCTGCAGACGCTGGCGCATATCCTGACCGAAAAAGAGGCCGGCCGCCTGACCCGCCCGGCGCTGGTGGTGGTGCCGACCTCGCTGGTGTGGAACTGGCAGCAGGAGGCGGCGCATTTCACCCCCGATCTGCGCGTGCTGGCACTGACCGGCGCCGGGCGGCGGCAGGCGTTCGCGCAGCGCGACGAGGCCGATGTCGTGCTGACGACCTACGCGCTGGTGTGGCGCGATCTGGCGGTGTTCGGTGAGCAGCCGTGGCACCTGCTGATCCTCGATGAAGCGCACTATGTCAAAAACAGCCACACCCGCGCGGCGCGGGCGGTGCGCGCGCTGGAGGCCAGCCACCGGCTCTGCCTGACCGGCACGCCGCTGGAAAACCACCTCGGCGAGCTGTGGTCGCAGTTTGACTTCCTGCTGCCCGGCTGGCTGGGGAACGAGCGGCAGTTTACCCTGCGCTGGCGCCAGCCGATTGAGAAGCAGGGCGACACGCTGCGCCGCGAACTGCTGGCCCGGCGCATTCGGCCCTTTATCCTGCGGCGGCGTAAAAGCGAAGTGGCGACCGAACTGCCGGCCAAAACCACCATCGTGCGCAAAGTTGAGCTGGAGGGCGCCCAGCGCGATCTGTATGAGACCGTGCGGCTGGCGCTGCAGGCCCAGCTGCGGCACAGCGCGCGCCAGCAGCCCAGCCAGCGTCAGCGGGTGCGGGTGCTGGATGCGCTGCTCAAACTGCGGCAGATCTGCTGCGATCCGCGGCTGGTCAGGCTGGAGGCGGCGGGCAAGGTTAAGGGATCCGCCAAGCTCAGCCTGCTGCGCGATCTGGTCGACGGGCTGGTGGCCGAAGGGCGGCGCATCCTGATTTTCTCTCAGTTCAGCGGCATGCTGGCGCTGATTGCCAGCGAGCTGAGCAAGGTGAAGATCCCCTGGGTGATGCTGACCGGCGACACCGCCGACCGGACCACCCCGGTACAGCGTTTTCAGCGCGGCGAGGTGCCGCTGTTTCTCATCAGTCTGAAAGCCGGCGGCGTCGGACTGAACCTCACCGCGGCGGATACGGTGATTCACTACGATCCCTGGTGGAACCCGGCGGCCGAGGCGCAGGCCACCGATCGCGCCTACCGCATCGGCCAGCACAAGCAGGTATTTGTCTACAAGCTTATCACCGCCGGTACCATCGAAGAGAAGATTGTTTCGCTGCAGGCGCGCAAGGCCGAACTGGCCGACAGCCTGTTCGATGAAGAACAGGTCGCCAGCCCGTTTAGCGAGGAGGAGATTGCCGCGCTCCTCGACGATCCCGGCGTTTAGTCGCGGTCGGCTTCCGCCCCCTGATACCACCACACCGCCTCAAACGGGCGCAGCATCATCTGGCCCAGTGCGGGGCGCGGGTCGGGATAGTTGTGCATCAGCACCTGCCAGTTGCCGTCGCCGGCCGGCGGATGCCAGGCGTGGCCGTCGCGGCTGAGGTTCACCGCCACCACCAGCGTCTCGCCCCGGTAGTGGCGCTGGTAACACCACAGCCACGGATGATCCGGCAGCAGATCCTGGTAGTCCCCCCAGGTCAGCACATCCAGCCGTTTGCGCAGCTGGATCAGCCGCTGATAGGTGTAAAACACCGAATCCGGATCGGCCTCGGCGGCCTCGGCATTGATGGTCTCCAGCCGTTCCCCCATGCCAATCCACGGCGTACCGTCGGTAAAGCCGCCGTTTTCGCTGCCGTTCCAGCGCATCGGCGTGCGGCCATTATCGCGCGACTTACTGCGTAAGATAGCCAGCAGGTTCTCACTGTCCCGCCCCTGCGAGCGCAGTTCGGCATACATGTTATGACTTTCGATATCGCGGTAGTCGATGATGCGGGTAAAGTGGGGATTAATCATCCCGAGCTCTTCGCCCTGATAGATATACGGCGTGCCCTGCATCCCGTGCAGCGCCATCGCCAGCAGCTTGGCGGATTCGACGCGATACTGTCCCTCATCGCCCCAGCGCGACACCACCCGGGGCTGGTCGTGGTTACACCAGAACAGCGCGTTCCAGGCGCGGTTATGCATCCCCTGCTGCCAGTGGGTAAAGATGCGCTTCAGCGCCACCAGGTCCAGCGGCGTCAGCGTCCATTTCTGCCCCTGCCAGAAGTCGACCTCGACGTGATCAAAGCTGAACACCATCGACAGCTCTTCGCCGTCCAGCGCGCCGTAGCGCTGGCAGTGTTCAAGGGTGGCGGACGACATCTCACCGACGGTCATCAGGCCGCGCGGCTGAAACACATCGTGGCTCATCTCGCGCATAAACTCGTGAATGCGCGGACCGTCGGTATACATGCGCAGGCCGTCGCCGTGCGGATCGTCGGCAAAATCCTGCGGTTTGGAGACCAGATTCACCACGTCGAGGCGCAGGCCGTCGATGCCGCGGTCGGCCCAGAAGTTGACTATCAGCTTCAGCTCAGCGCGCAGCTGGCCGTTCTCCCAGTTCAGGTCAGCCTGCTCCGGCGCCCACAGGTGCATGTAGTACTGGCCGCTCTCGGTATGCCAGCGCCAGGCGGGCCCACCAAACTTAGAGCGCCAGTTATTCGGCACGCCGTTATCGCGCGCATCGCGCCAGATATAGTAGTCGCGGTACGGGCTGTCGCGATCCAGCGCTTCGTGAAACCAGTGGTGCTGGGTAGAGGAGTGGTTAAACACCATGTCAAGGATCACCCGCAGCCCGCGCTGGTGGGCCTGCTCCACCAGGTTGTCAAAGTCGTTGAGGGTGCCAAACGCCGGATCGATCGCCGTATAGTTGGCGACGTCATAGCCGTTATCCACCTGCGGCGAAAGGTAGAACGGCGTCAGCCAGATGGCATCTACGCCGAGACGCTTCAGGTAGTCCAGGCGCTGGATCACACCGGCGAGATCGCCGGTGCCGCTGCCGGTGGTGTCCTGAAAACTCTTAGGATAGATTTGATAGATGACGCCGTGTTGCCACCAGGGTGGAGATGTTTTCATTGCTCAATCCTGATTTCGCGGGCGGAACAGCCGCCCATAGTCAATAAAGGTAATCGCCAGGGTGTGGCAGGCGGCCTCTGCGCTGCGCCAGCGCTGACCGCCGATCCGATGTTTTTATCTGACACCGTCTGTTAAGGGTAGTCACTGGCTGGCGGCAGGCACAATTTTTCCGGGCGCGGCGGAGTGCCGGTTTGCCGCCGCGCGGCGCCCGGTGCGGGCGCCGCGACCGGAACGAGGATGTTGCAAAAATTTTCCAGACGCGGCGGGGCCGTTTCGCCGCTCAACCCATAAGGACAAGGTGATGAACGCATTTTTTATGCACCACAAACAGGATTTGGTCAACGACGCCATTGCGGGGCTGCTGCAGAGCGCGCCGTGGCACAACCTCGCGCGACTGGACGCCGGAGACGGGATCCGCGTGGTGGTGCGCCGCGACTGGGATCGCCAGCGGGTGGCGCTGATTTCCGGCGGCGGCTCCGGCCACGAACCGGCGCATGCCGGCCTGGTGGGCAAAGGGATGCTCACGGCGGCGGTGTGCGGCGATATTTTTGCCTCGCCGAGCGTCGAAGCGGTGCTCACCGCCATCATCAACGTCACCGGCGACGCGGGCTGCCTGCTGATCGTTAAAAATTACACCGGCGACCGCCTCAACTTCGGTCTGGCGGCGGAGCGGGCGCGGCAGATGGGCTATGCGGTGGCCATGGTGATGGTCAAAGACGATATCGCGCTGGTGGACAACCCGCAGCCGCGCGGCCTGGCCGGCACCGCGCTGGTGCATAAAATTGCCGGCGCGGCGGCGGAGCAGGGGGCGGACCTGGCCGCGGTCACCGCGGCGGCACAGGGAGCGGCGGACGCGCTCGCCAGTATCGGCGTCGCCTTCAGCAGCTGCCACTTGCCCGGCGAGGCGCGGGAAACGCGCGTGCCGGCCGGCAGCTGCGAAGTGGGCATGGGCATCCACGGCGAACCGGGGGCGCAGACGCTCCCCAGTCAGGACAGCCGGGAGATTGTTCAGCGCCTGTCGCAGGCGCTGGCCGCCGCGCGACCGGAAGCGCGCCAGGCGCTGCTGATTAACAACCTGGGGGGCTTCTCGCAGCTGGAGATGGCGCTGCTGACTCGCGAAGTGCTGCGCGGCCCGCTGGGCGATCGCATCGCGGGCGTCATCGGGCCGGTGACGCTGGTCAGCGCGCTGGACATGAAGGGGTTTTCGCTGTCGCTGCTGGCGCTGGACGCCGCACGCGAGGCGGCGCTGGCAGCACCGGTCGAGGTGACCTGCTGGGCACCGCTGGTCGCGCCGCAGCCGCCGCGCTGGCAGGCGGCGATCCTGCCTGAACGTCAGGCGGCCCCGCCTTCGGAGAATGCGTCACGTGCCCGGCTGCTGACGATCGTGGCGGATACCCTGCTGCAGGCTGAGGCCGCGTTGAACGCGCTGGATGCGAAGGTGGGCGATGGCGATACCGGATCCACCTTTGCCGCCGGCGCGCAGGCGATCCGCGATGCGCTGGCGCAGCGCGAACTGCCGCTCGATCAGCCGGCGGCGCTGTTCAGCGCGCTGGGTGAAAAGCTGGCAACGGTGATGGGCGGCTCCAGCGGCGTGCTGCTGTCGATTGGCTGCAGCGTCACCGGTCAGCAGCTGGCGGCAGGGCTACCGCTGCCGCAGGCGCTGCAGGCGGGGCTGGCGCAGATGCAGTATTACGGCGGCGCGGCGCCGGGCGACCGGACGCTGATTGATGCCCTCGATCCGGCCCTGCGCGCGCTGGCCGCCGGGCAATCGCTGAGCGCCGCCGCCGCGGCCGCAGAAGCCGGGGCCGTCGCCACCGCGCAGATGACCCGCGCCGGTGCGGGCCGTTCGGCCTATCTGAACGCCGCTCACCTGGCCGGGGTGGTCGATCCGGGGGCCAGCGCCGTGGCGCGGGTATTCAGCGCGCTGGCGCAGGGGTAACCGGGTCGCCCTCCGGCGCGTCCAGCGCCTGCTCAAAGCTGTGCAGGCGCTTATAAATTGACATCAGTTCGACCAGCGTGCTCCATGAGGTAATCAGATACTGAAAGGCACCGCGCACCTGATCAAATACGTTGGTTATCTGCGTCATGATGCCAAAGGTGATCGCCCCGGCGGCGATCGACGGAAACAGCACGATCACGCTGAATACGGCATCCACCTGCAGGTAGAGCACGCGCGCAATATTGAAGTAGAGATAGTGAAAGTAGAGGCGGAAGTAGTTCTTCCGCACCTGACTAAACAGCGCCCGCACGGTGGCGGGACGCGCCCGCGTCGGGTCGTCCTCGCCGTAGACCAGCTCTTTACGGTAGGCCGCTTCTACCCGCTGATTGCGAAACGACAGGCCCGGCAGCCTGATGCCAACCACCGCCAACAGGCCGGTGCCCAGCAGTGACCAGGCGATCGCCGCCACCACCAGCGCGTAGGGCATCGATCCGAGCAGCGGCACGGTTTTTACGTGGTGCGACAGCGACACCAGCACCGGCAGAAATGCAATCAGCGTCATCACCGCGTTGATCAGGCTGATCCCCATCTCCTCCAGCGTGGAGGAGAAGCGCATGGTGTCCTCCTGCACTCGCTGGGCGGCGCCCTCAATATGGCGCAGGCGCGGCCAGTCGCGCAGGTAGTAATCGTTCATCGCGCTGCGCCAGCGAAAAACATAGTGGCTGACGAAAAACAGGTTCAGCACGCTCACCACCACCGCCACGCCGGCAATGCTGAGAAAAGCCCCAATCTCGCGGTAAAACACGCTGGCCTGCAGAGTGTTGGGGTGCGTCAGCGCCTGCTGGATCCGATCGTAAAATGGCCCGTACCAGTCGTTCACCGCCACCCCGGTCTGCACCGAAAACCAGGTATTAAACACAATCAGCGCCGAACCGAGGATCGACCAGCGCTGCCAGGGATGCGGCCGCAGCCACATCCACGTCCCGGCGAACAGCAGGGTCGCCAGCAGAAAATAGAGATAAAACCACAGCATCGACGGCGCGATAAAGCGCAGCTCGCTGGCGGGCAGCGGTGCAGGCGTCACCCAGTCGCGGGCGCCGGCGAACCAGAACAGAATGGCAAACAGGCACCAGCCGACCAGGCTGGCAAAAAATAGCCCCGGACGGGGAAAAAACGATCGAAACACGGGCGCTCCGCCGACAGGATAATATGCGGTCGGTTATAGCGCCGCGCGCTGTTACTGTCCTTGCGAGGATGTATCCAGTTGTGTGCGGCTTTGTGGCCGCAGGCATTGAAAATGTGGCGTAAAGCCGTTTACAGTCATTACTCAAAAAAGTAACTTCTGGAGCCCATGCCGATGACCGACGACCTCCTTGCGATCCGCCCCTGGCGGCCCGGCGACAGTCCGGCGCTGCTCCGGCTGATCCTGCCGATTCAGACCGCCGAGTTTGGTCTGGCGATCACCGCCGCCCAGCAGCCGGATTTGCAAGACGTGGCGCCCTACTATTTGCAGGGCGACGGCGGATTCTGGCTGGCGCTGGCAGGCGGCGAGGTAGTGGGCTGCATCGCGCTGAAAGACATTGGCGACGGGCAGGGGGCGCTACGCAAACTGTTTGTCGCTGCCGACTGGCGCGGGGGCGCCCACGGCGTCGCCGCCCGGCTGCTGACGACGCTGCTGGATCACGCCCGCCGGCGCGGGCTGCGCGACATCTGGCTCGGCACCACCGCGCAGTTTCTGGCAGCGCAGCGCTTTTATCGGAAACACGGCTTCACGGACGTTGCTGCGGAGCAGCTGCCGGTGCACTTTCCGCGCATGCAGGTGGACAGCCGCTTCTTCCGACGGACGATTGCCCCGTGAGCCCGCCGCTCAGCGCGAAACAGCGCGAAGTGCAGCGGATTACTGAGTCGCTGGCATCGGCCATTGTCCGGCAGCGGCTGCCGCCGGGTGCCCGGCTGGTGGAGGCGCAGATTGTTGACGCGCTGCAGGCCAATCGTAATCACGTGCAGGCGGCGCTGCAGCGGCTGGCGCTGCAGCAGATTGTTGAAATTGAACCTCATCGCGGCGCGCGCGTGGCGCAGCCAACGGCCCGCGAGGCGCGGGAAATCTTCATTGCCCGCCAGGCGATTGAGCACGCCATTCTGGCGCAGATCACCCCCGAAGCGCTGCGCGCCGGCGAGGCGGCGATGGCCGCTCAGCGCGTCGCGGAGCGGGCCGCCCTGCAGGGGACAGATCGCCGCGAAGGCGCACGCGCGCTCAGCGAGTTTCACCGGCTGCTGGCCGCGCTGAGCGGTAATCAGGTACTCAGCGATATTCTCGAGAACCTGCTGATCCGCAGCTCGCTGATTGTGGCGCTTTATCAGCGCGGCGCGGGTTCCGGCTGTCAGTGCGAGGAGCATGAGGCGATCCTGACGGCGCTGCGGCGCGGCGCGCTGGCGGAGGCGCAGCGTCAGATGCGTGAGCACCTGCAGGCGCTGGCGGCGGGGCTGGATCTGCACGACGGCACCACCGGCGCGCACGACCTGCGCGACGCGCTGTCCGACTGAGCGCGGCGGAAGCCATCAGCCAGCCGGTGCGGTCAGGCGGTCGGGGCGGACAGGTAAAGAGGGTCAGGCGGCCGGAGCACGCGCCGCGAGCGCGGGGGCCGTCGTCCCCCACGGCTGTGCGCAGCCGGCTCAGCGTGGCGGGGCGGACAGGTAAAGAGGGTCAGGCGGCCGGGGCACGCGCCGCGAGCGCGGGGGCCGTCGTCCCCCACGGCTGTGCGCAGCCGGCTCAGCGTGGCGGGGCGGACAGGTAAAGAGGGTCAGGCGGCCGGGGCACGCGCCGCAAGCGCGGGGGGAGTGTTGCCGCCCTCACCGCGTCGCGCGGGCCGGCCTCACAGACCCAGCCAGTATGGCAGCTGCGAAATAAGAAACAGCAGCAGGCCGACGGCGCCGCCAACCAGCGTGCCGTTGATGCGGATATACTGCAAATCCTTGCCAATATTCAGTTCAATTTGTCGCGACATCTCGCGCGCATCCCAGCTTTTTACCGTATCGCTGATGTGGCGGGTCAAAAAGGTGGAGAATTCCGGCGCCATGGCGCGCGCGGCGTTCTCCAGGTGCTGATTCAGCGACGCGCGCAGCGCCTCATCGGCCTGCAGCGTCTCGCCTAGCCACGCGCCGGCGCGGCTAACGGCGCGCGCCACCGACGACTGCGGATCCTGCAGATCCTGCTTAAGCCAGCCGCGCAGATCGCCCCACAGATCGGCGATATAGCGGTTCAGCGCCGGATCCGCCTTCAGCCACGCTTTGATCTGTTCGGCGCGCCCGGCCATCTCCGGATCCTGCTTCAGACGGTCGATCAGCCGCGCCACCGCGCGGTCAAAGCCCTGACGCAGCGCGTGGCCCTCATCGTGGCTCACCTCGTCGAGCAGACTGTGCACCGCGCGGGTCACCGCCTCGGCGCTGTGCTCGCCCAGCCACTCGCTCGGCAGGATCTTCTCTTTAATCGGATGCTCGCGCCGCAGCCAGCGCACCACCTGATCGGCAATAAACGCCCTGGTGGCCGGTTTCTGCATCAGCGTCAGCAGCTGGCTAATTGCGCTGTCCAGCAGCGCCTGATGGCGCTGATTGCGCGTCAGGCTGTCCAGCACCACCGCCGCGGACTGGGTCAAATCCACCTTATCGATCGCCTTGTGCACCGCCTGGCGCACAACGTGCTGAATGCGGACGTCATCGGTGAGCGCCAGCAGTCCGCGCAGCAGCTGGTTCAGATGGCCGCCGAGGCGCGCAGCATTCTCCGGCTGCGCCAGCCAGCCCGCCAGCGCGCCAATCGGATCGTGACGGCGGATCAGCGCCAGCAGCGAATCGGTATCCAGAAATTTATCCTGCACGAAGCGCGCCAGATTATCGGCGATGCGCTGCTGATTGTTCGGCACGATCGCCGTGTGGCGGGCGATCAGCGGGATCGGCACGCGGCGAAACAGTGCCACCACTGCAAACCAGTCGGCCAGCGCGCCGACCATCGCCGCCTCGGCCACTGCCTTCAGCCCGCTGACCCAGCGCGCGGGGGGCAAAAACAGGGTGGTGATAAAAATGGCGGCGGCCAACAGCAGCAGCAGCAGCGGCAGGCGCTTCATCCGCCGCAGCGCAATAACTTTCTCGTCCATACTCAGCGCTTGCGCCCGCCGAGCAGGCTGCCCAGCACGCCGCGGATGATCTGATTGGTGACCTGACGGGCGGCGCTTTTCGCCGCCTGCTGAACGACGCCGTCACGCTTGCCGCCGCGCGGTCCGACGCTGCCAAACAGGATCTCCTTCAGCCCGTCGAGGATCCCGCCGCTCACCGCGCCGTCGGGCGGTGCCACCGGCGGCGCCTGCTGGGCCTCGGTGGTGGCCTGCACGCCCTGCTGCAGGCGCTCAAAGGCCGACTCGCGATCCACCGGCTGATCATATTTACCGTACAGCGGCGAGTGGTTAATCAGGCCGTTGCGCTCATCGGCGCTCAGCGGCCCCATGCGCGAACCGGGAGCAATCACAAAAGTGCGCTCCACAACCGACGGGCTGCCTTTCTCGTCGAGAAACGAAATCAGCGCCTCGCCGGTGCCCAGTGCCTGGATCGCCGCTTCCGTATCAAACGCCGGATTGGCGCGCAGGGTCTGCGCCGCCGCCCTGACCGCTTTCTGATCCCGCGGGGTAAAAGCGCGCAGTGCGTGCTGTACGCGGTTGCCCAGCTGGCCCAGTACGCGGTCGGGTATATCCGCGGGGTTTTGTGACACAAACCAGACGCCCACCGCTTTTGAACGGATCAGGCGGATCACCTGCTCAATCTTATCCAGCAGCACCGGCGGCGCGTCGTTAAACAACAGGTGCGCTTCGTCAAAGAAAAACACCAGTTTCGGCTTGTCGAGGTCGCCGGCTTCCGGCAGCTGCTCGTACAGCTCGGAGAGCAGCCACAGCAGGCTGGTGGCGTACAGCTTCGGCATCTGATACAGCTTCTCCGCCGACAGGATGTTGATCGCGCCGTGGCCGTTGGCATCGGTGCGCAGCCAGTCGCGGATATCCAGCATCGGCTCGCCGAAAAAGTGCTCCGCGCCCTGCTGCTCCAGCGTCAGCAGCCCGCGCTGAATCGCCCCGATCGATGCACCGTGAATGTTGCCGTACTGGGTTTGAAAAGCTTTTGCGTTATCGCCGATATACTGGGTCATCGCGCGCAGGTCTTTAAAATCCAGCAGCAGCAGCCCGCGATCGTCCGCAATGCGGAAAATGATCTGCAGCACGCCCGACTGCACCTCGTTAAGGTTCAACAGGCGCGCCAGCAGCAGCGGGCCGAGATCCGACACCGTGGCGCGCAGCGGATGCCCCTGTGCGCCAAAGATATCCCACGGTACCGCCGGATTGGCCTGCGGCTGCCAGTCATGCACGCCCATCCCCGCCAGTCGCGCGCTCAGCTTCTCCGACGCGCTGCCGGCGGCGGCGATGCCGGAGAGATCGCCCTTCACGTCGGCCATAAACACCGGCACGCCCGCCTGAGAAAACGACTCCGCCAGCTTCTGCAGCGTCACGGTCTTACCGGTGCCGGTGGCGCCGGTGATCAGGCCGTGGCGGTTCGCCATGTTGGACAGCAGGTGCACCTCTTTTTCCGGCGTGCGGGCAATCAGCAGGGGGATCGACATCGTCATTTTCCTTATTTCATCAGGCGGATAATTCGCTTACAGCATAGCAGCTGGCCGCCCGCGCGGCGCCTCAGATCGCTATCCGGCGAAGCAACGCGGCCGCATCTGAGCGCACCGCATCGCGGTGGGTCTCGTTAACAATCTCATGCCGCGCGCCGGGCCAGATCCGGCTCCCGGTGCGGCAGCCGGCCAGCGTCGCCAGCGCGCTGCGGCTCTGGTCCGCCAGCACCAGCCGATCGGCGCCGCCGCGGCGCCACAGCACCGGCCGATCGCCGAACCCCGGGCCGTCGTCAAGGGTTACCCGCATCCGCTGAAACGCCTGCAGCGCTGGCCGCCTAAAGGGGCCGCGCCGCACCCGCGGATCGGCCTGATAATCCCGGCGACCACCTGCGGGTCGCGCGACAGCGTCGTGACGTCCAGCGGCGCGTCCGGCAGCGCAGTCAGGGCCAGCAGATCGCCAACGGCGGTACAACGGCCGGGCAGCGGCCCGGACAGGACCCGCGCCGCCCCGTCGTCGGCAACGCGCTGAACGTAGCGGGTGGCGATCATGCCGCCCATCGGGTAGCCGACCACCGCCAGCGGCCCCGCCGCCGTCAGCGCGTTGGCCACCCGGTGCGCATCGCTCACGACCGCGGCCATGTCCTCCAGGCACACCCGCTCGCCCGCCGGGCGGCCGTGACCGGCACGATCCGGCGCAAACACCGACGCGCCGATGGCGTTCAGCGCGGCGGCCACGTGGTGATAGCGGCCGGGTGTTCGCCATAGCCGTGCAGCAGCAGCACGTTCAGACGCGGCGCCGCCGCCGGCCAGCGTCGTGAGGGAATACGCAGACATACGCCTCTCCTTCGTGGCGAAAACGCCCAGCTTAGCGCGGGGACGACGGGGAGGGGAGAGAAGCGGGCGGAAAAAAGGAGGCGCGTGAAGCGCCTCTCAACGTCATGAAATAAATTGCTTGCCCTGTTTCAGCACCAGGTCGCAGGCTTTAGTCTTCACCTGCTTGCCGAGCGGCGTCTCGCCCAGCGCCTTGAGGTTCACCTGCTGGCCCTGTCCGGTGTTCAGCAGCCCCAGCAGGCCCTGCTGATAATCCGCCGGCGCAGACGCTGCCGGCTGCTGGCCGCCCGGCAGCCCCAGCTTGCTCAGCAGCTGATCCTTCACCCCGTTCACCGGGTTGTTCACCAGGTTATTTTGCACGCAGTACTGCAGCACGCCGGCGGCGTTGGTCATGCTGCCAGCGCTCAGCGCCTGATTACCGCCGTTCAGCAGGCCGCTCAGCGCGCCCAGCGACAATCCGCCGCCGTTCGCTGCCGCGCCGCTTTGCGCACCGTGTTGATTCAGCTGGGTGGCCGCACTGCTCAGCTGATCCTGCCAGCTGGCCGCCGACGCCTGCGCCGCCAGCAGTGCGCCGGTCAGCGCCAGCGCCGTTTTCCATTTCATTGCCATCGTTGCATTTCCTGTCTGACTGCGGGCGCCCGAACGACGCCCTACGGAAATGTGACTGACGGCAGCGGCACAAGTTCCCACCCGCCGCGGCGCGGCGGCAGGAAAACGCAAAATCAGACCATTCCGCCCCGGTAGGCAAGCGGGGTGAGAGCAGAATGCCCGCGCTTTCCGCGGCTTAAGGGCGGCAGGGCGACGACGAAAAATGCAGCATTCGGCAGGGGCAAGCGGGGAATCTGGTTGCGCGCTGAGCATCTCAGGGTATAATCGCCACGTTTTCCGCAATCCTCTTCCGTGCCGGAGTGGCGAAATCGGTAGACGCAGTTGATTCAAAATCAACCGTAGCAATACGTGCCGGTTCGAGTCCGGCCTTCGGCACCAACAGTACGTAAATAGACCTCAACTGAGGTCTTTTTTTATGTCTGAAATCCAGTTCCTGCAAGGCTTTCCACGATTTTCTCCTCAACTGAAGTCAACCTAACTCAACCCACATCAACAAGCTTGTGAGTATACTAATGAGTATATTTGCCGATTCGATATTGTTTGTATACTCACGAGATACCAATGGAAGGAGGCCCATCATGGCCCTAACGGATACTAAAGTTCGTTCTGCAAAACCTGAGGAGAAAGAGTATTCACTTGTTGACGGCGACGGAATGTCCTTACTTGTAAAACCTAACGGCTCAAAGTATTGGCGATTTCGTTTCCGTTTTGGCGGTAAACAGCATTTGATGGCGTTCGGCGTTTACCCGGATGTTTCGCTGGCGGATGCCAGGAAGAAAAGGGAAGAAGCCAGAAAGTTGGTAGCTGCTGGTATCGATCCTCGTGAACATAAACGTGCTGTGAAAGAAGAGCAGGCGAAAGAGATTATTACTTTCGAGAAGGTTGCCAGAGAGTGGCTCATTACCAATCAGAAATGGTCGGAAGATCATGCTAATCGCGTAAAAAGGAGCCTTGAGGACAATATCTTCCCGGCAATTGGCACTCGCAATATTACTGAACTGGGTACCCGCGATTTGTTAATTCCCATTAAAGCCGTAGAGACATCTGGACGTCTTGAAGTGGCTTCCCGTCTTCAACAGCGCACCACGGCCATCATGCGTTATGCAGTGCAAAGCGGGTTAATTGATTACAACCCGGCGCAGGAGATGGCGGGGGCAGTAGCTTCCAGTAACCGGCAGCATCGTCCGGCACTGGAGTTAAAGCGTATCCCTGAATTACTTCAGAAAATAGATGGCTATACCGGCAGACCGCTCACCCGCTGGGCAACCGAGCTCACTTTGCTTATCTTTATTCGATCCAGTGAACTTCGTTTTGCTCGCTGGTCAGAGATCGATTTTGAAACGTCAATGTGGACCATCCCGCCTGAGCGAGAGCCTATTCCCGGCGTGAAACATTCTCAGCGAGGATCAAAGATGCGTACACCTCATCTGGTGCCGCTTTCAAAGCAGGCACTGGCGATCCTGAAACAGATAAAACAGTTCTGCGGCGAACATGAACTCATTTTTATTGGCGATCACGATCCGCGTAAGCCCATGAGCGAGAACACGGTAAACAGTGCGTTACGGGTGATGGGCTATGACACTAAGGTTGAGGTTTGCGGTCACGGTTTTCGTACTATGGCCTGTAGTTCGTTAATTGAGTCAGGACTATGGTCGAAGGATGCGGTCGAACGTCAGATGAGCCATATGGAACGTAACTCAGTGCGGGCAGCGTATATCCATAAAGCGGAACATCTGGATGAGCGCAAGCTGATGTTGCAGTGGTGGGCTGATTTTCTGGATGCGAACCGGGAGAAGGGGATTACGCCGTTTGACTATGCGAAGATAAATCGGGGCAATGTCTAGTCTATGTGTTTAATAAAATAAAACTAATCAGCCATTCTCCCTTATGAGGATGGCTAATGATCTTTACTGGAAATAATGTTTCTGTGACCACCGTAACGATTACCCCTCATCAGCAATAATAACTACGCAAACTTGTTAGTAACTAGAGTATTAATCAGGTTATTCTGTAAGTATCCCTGCAAAAAGAACCATTCACTTTTAGAGATCTTCCGACATACTGAATATGTCCCCAGAAGGAGATCGTTATGCGTAAAGCCCGATTTACTGAGCACCAGATTATCGCCGTTTTGAAGTCTGTTGAAGCCGGTCGAACGGTGAAAGATGTCTGCCGTGAGGCAGCTATTTCAGAAGCCAGCTATTACAACTGGAAAGCGAAATATGGCGGAATGGAAGCTTCTGATATCAAGAAAATTAAAGACCTGGAAGATGAAAATAGGCGTCTTAAACAGATGTTTGCTGACC
>NZ_MRBS01000008.1 GCF_001922585.1 Pantoea sp. 1.19
TCTGGCGCAGTGGGCAGAAGAGCATGGTGTGGTTCTCGAATTTATCAAACCGGGGAAACCGACACAGAACGCATTTATAGAAAGATTTAACCGAACATACCGGACAGAAATACTGGATTTTTATCTATTCAGAACACTGAATGAGGCACGGGAGATAACGGAGCGTTGGCTGAATGAATACAACAGCGAGCGACCTCATGAATCCCTGAATAACCTGACGCCGGAAGAATACCGGTTGATGGCTGAAAAACCGGGGATCTCAAAAAGTACGTGGAACTAACGTAGGGATACTTACACAACCAGTCGCCTTCAGGTTAATGCTGGGGCTGTAGGTGTAGCGCGCCGCGCTGCTTCTGGTTTGGGGTGGCACGTGCCGGTACAGCTGACGGTGTACTCTGCCTTTCCTGATAATCACTAGGTACGTCTTAATTTATAAAATTCGCTAAAAAAATGAGAAAACAGTGGAGGATCTTAAAATTTTTAAGCGATGTTTAAGCCTCGCTTTTCCATTGTTGGAATATTCAGTAAGACAAAAGCCGGATACCAAAAGCGAAGAATAGACCGGATAATCCCGGTAGGAGAGCCGGCGCTGTGGTGGCGGTGCTGGCTGACTTTTTTGGATTGCGGGCCATCACTCTGCCGCCCTACGATCTCCACGTGCCGGTAGAAGTAGATAACGAGGTAAAAAACTACCTGGCGACATCTGGCTCAGCGCGTAATGTGATTATCAATATCTTTACCGGCAGCCCAGAACGGTGTTTTTCTGAGGCGCAGCTTTGCCGCATCATCGCGATGATCCGTCAGCGCTATGCTGATGTGAGGATTATTTTGCTCGATCACCGTCGTCAGCTAACGCTACCCCTGCCGCCAGGCGTGGCAGCTCACCCCTTCAGCACCCTGCAGCACGTGATGGCGCTGATACGGCGTGCGGATCTGATTATTTCGCCAGATACCGCCATTGTGCACATTGCCGCAGCCTGGCAAAAGCCGCTGGTGTCGGTTTATAAAAATGTGGTGGATAATAACGATCTCTGGGCGCCTGGCTATCCTCAGGCCAGCCAGATCATTGTTCAGCGGCGGTCGATCCGCGAAGTGGAGGCGGTGCCGGAATTGATTATGGAGCAGATACAGCTGCGGGGCTGGCTATAGCCGCTGGCGCAGGTGTCGATCGCTGGCTGGCAGTGTGGGTACACTGCCGGCCGCGCGTTTTTTAGGGGACGTGACGAATTAACGCCTGATGGCGTCGATTTTCAGCATGCGGGCGATCTCCAGGTCCAGCTCTTTCTGATCGAAGATCTGCTTCCAGTCCGGCTTGATGATTTTTTCGCGACCGTACAAGTCTGATGGATCTAAAAAATCCTGCTTAGCGGTTTTTTTGGCCTACGCCAGCGAAAAGTTAATGGAGAGGGGTATATGCAAAAAAATCGGCCGCCATTTTGCCGCCAATGATGAAACCACAAACAAAAAAGCCACTCACTAGAGTGGCTTAATTATATGATTTTAAAGCTAAAATTTGGTGGCCCCTGCTGGACTTGAACCAGCGACCAAGCGATTATGAGTCGCCTGCTCTAACCACTGAGCTAAGGGGCCTGCGGAGCGCAAGTATAATGGAACCGCGCGGCGCAATCCAGCATTTCGCCGCCGACTGACGGTTTTTCCGTCATTTTTTAACCAGCAGAAACACCTTATGCCTGAAGGGCTTAGCCGCTGTTATACTGGCATTGGGCGATCATTCGCCGCGCAGGGGCAGTGAGAGAATAAAACGGAGTCATACGATGAGTGATAAGGAACACGGCATTAGCGATATCCTGGCCCCGGGGCTGCGGGTGGTGTTTTGCGGTATTAATCCCGGCAAGTCATCTGCGCATACCGGTTTTCACTTTGCCCATCCGGGGAATCGCTTCTGGAAGGTGATCTGGCAGGCCGGTTTTACCGATCGGTTATTAAAGCCGGAGGAGGAGCAGCAGCTGTTGGATACCGGCTGCGGCATTACCATGCTGGTGGAGCGGCCGACGGTGCAGGCCAGCGAGGTGACGAGCGCGGAGTTCCGCGATGGCGGGCGGCAGCTGATTGAGAAGATCCAGCTGTGGCAGCCGCAGGCGCTGGCGATCCTGGGCAAGGATGCGTTTAAGAAAGCGTTTCGTCAGAGTCGGGTGGAGTGGGGCAGGCAAGCGGTGACCATCGGCGAGACGGCGGTGTGGGTACTGCCGAACCCCAGCGGACTGAACCGCGCCACGGTGGAGAAGATGGCCGAGTCGTATCGCGAGCTGGAGCAGTGGCTGGCGCTGGGCGGCGAATAAAAAACCCTGCCGAAGCAGGGTGATAGACGCGGGATACAGGCCGGCGCCGTGCGGCGCCGCCTGACTTAGTCGTCGAGGAAGCTGCGCAGCACTTCCGAACGGCTCGGGTGGCGCAGCTTGCGCAGCGCCTTGGCTTCAATTTGACGAATACGCTCGCGCGTGACGTCGAACTGTTTGCCCACCTCTTCCAGCGTGTGGTCGGTGTTCATGTCGATGCCAAAGCGCATGCGCAGCACTTTGGCTTCGCGCGCGGTCAGGCCGGCCAGTACGTCGTGCGTGGCAGAGCGCAGGCTTTCCGAGGTGGCAGAATCCAGCGGCAGCTCGAGGGTGGTGTCCTCGATAAAGTCGCCCAGATGCGAATCTTCGTCGTCGCCGATCGGCGTTTCCATCGAGATCGGCTCTTTGGCGATTTTCAGCACCTTGCGGATTTTGTCTTCCGGCATCAGCATGCGTTCGGCCAGCTCTTCCGGCGTCGGCTCGCGGCCCATTTCCTGCAGCATCTGGCGCGAAATACGGTTGAGCTTATTGATGGTCTCAATCATATGCACCGGAATACGGATGGTGCGCGCCTGATCGGCGATAGAACGGGTGATCGCCTGGCGGATCCACCAGGTGGCATAGGTGGAGAACTTGTAGCCGCGGCGATATTCGAACTTGTCGACCGCTTTCATCAGGCCAATGTTGCCTTCCTGAATCAGATCGAGGAACTGCAGACCGCGGTTGGTGTACTTCTTGGCGATCGAGATAACCAGACGCAGGTTCGCTTCAACCATCTCTTTCTTCGCGCGGCGCGCTTTCGCTTCGCCGATCGACATGCGACGGTTGATGTCCTTGACCTGCTCAATGGTCAGGCCGGTCTCTTCTTCGATCTGATGCAGTTTCTGCATGCTGCGCATCACGTCTTCTTCGACTTCGCGCAGTTTTTCCGACCACGGCTTGTTCATCGCCAGCGCCGCCTGGAACCAGGTCTGGTTGGTTTCATTGCCGGTGAACAGGGTGATGAAGTTCTTCTTCGGCATCTTGCACAGCTCGATGCACAATTTCATGATCAGGCGCTCCTGGGTCCGCACGCGCTCCATCATTTCGCGCATGTTGTTGACCAGGTAGTCGAACTGCTTCGGCACCAGGCGGAACTGTTTGAACACGTCAGACAGGTTCTGAATTTCAATCTGGGCGTCGGCGTGGCTGCGGCCTTTTACCTTGATGACGTCGCGCGCGGCTTCGTACTGGGTACGCAGCTCAACAAACTTCTCGCGCGCCAGTTCCGGATCGATGCTGTTGTCATCGTCGCTGCTGTCGTCGTCGTCGCTCTCTTCGTCTTCGTCTTCATCATCGTCGCGCTGGTCGTCGGTCAGTTCAGAGCCCACGTGGGTCGCGGTCGGCGCGATATCCTCTTCGGCGTTCGGATCGACAAAACCGGTGATCAGATCGGACAGGCGGCTTTCGCCCGCCTCGACGCGGTCGTACTGCTCCAGCAGATAGGTGATGGCTTCCGGGTACTCGGCGACGGAGCACTGTACCTGGTTGATGCCATCCTCAATCCGCTTGGCAATGTCGATTTCGCCTTCGCGGGTCAGCAGTTCGACGGTGCCCATTTCGCGCATGTACATGCGCACCGGGTCGGTGGTACGGCCAATTTCAGATTCTACGCTGGATAATACCTGAGCTGCCGCTTCCGCCGCGTCTTCATCCGTATCGCTGCTGTTTTCATTCAGCATCAGATCGTCGGCATCCGGGGCCTCTTCCACCACCTGAATACCCATGTCGTTGATCATTTGGATGATGTCTTCAATCTGATCGGAATCGACGATATCCTCCGGCAGATGGTCATTGACCTCGGCATAGGTCAGATAGCCCTGCTCCTTACCACGGGTGACAAGCAGCTTCAGCTGTGACTGCGGGTTTTGCTCCATAAGACGGTATCCACACTTCTGTTAATTAGATTGGTATCGGTCGGCGGGTCAGCCAACAATAACAGCGAAGGCGTTGCGATTATTGCCGCGGCCCTCATCGCGGCTGTCAGCCTGCTGCTGACCTGTATTCGGCACTGAAGCCGCGTTGTTTGGTTGTGCCCGACTGCGGCGATCGCGCCGCAGCGGCAGAAAGCGTCTACGACTCTTTCGGGGTACTCTTTTTGGCGAACGCCTGGTTCAACGTCCAGTATTCGCGGCGTTCGCTGGCGTTCAGGCCGTGAGTTCGCTCGCGGGCAATAAGGTACTCGAGCCGGTGCTCAAGCGCCGCGTCGTACATCCGGGCTAACGCATCCTGGAACATGTTGTCGACTTCCTCATCCACGATCATGTGGTTCCAGGTGGCCAGCGTTTCAAGGTGCTGGCTAAATTTTGTTCCGCGATAGTGCTCTAAAATCTGCCCCTGACTCAGTCCGGGATGGGCCTGACAGGTGCTGACCAGATCGGCAAACAGCGGCAGACCCGCCATGCCGGATGCAGACAGCCCGTCCAGGGGCGGCACCCATTTCACCAGCGCCGGTTTTTGCAACAGCAGTCCTATCAGTATACGCATGGTTGTGCGTTTTAGCTGTGGCGCTGCGCTTACCTTATTGGCATCGGCCGTTTTGGGCATTAGGCGGTCAAGCTGTGCGTCATCGAGAATGCCCAGCTTATTGCCGAGCTCCTGACGCAAATAGATGCGCAGCGTCTCGCCCGGCACCTGACTTATCAGCGGCAGCGCCAGCGTGCTCAGGCGCGCGCGGCCGTCCGGGGTGCTCAGGTCGACCTGCGGCAGCAGCGAGTCGAACAGGAAGCGCGACAGCGGCATCGCCTGCTCCATCCGCGCCTCAAACGTCGCTTTCCCCTCTTTACGAATCAGCGTATCGGGATCTTCGCCGTCCGGTAGAAACATAAAGCGTAGCTGACGGCCGTCGCTCATCCAGGGGAGCGCCGTTTCCAGCGCCCGCCAGGCGGCTTCGCGACCGGCGCGATCGCCGTCATAGCAGCAAATCACGTTGTCAGTGGCGCGAAACAGCAGCTGTATATGATCCGAGGTGGTCGAGGTACCGAGCGAAGCCACCGCGTAGTTGACGCCAAACTGCGCCAGTGCCACCACGTCCATATAGCCCTCCACCACCAGCAGGCGCGGGGGCGACGGCGTGTTTTTTTGCGCTTCATACAGGCCGTACAGCTGCCGGCCTTTATGAAAAATATCGGTTTCCGGTGAGTTCAGGTACTTCGGCAGCGCGTCGCCGAGCACGCGTCCGCCAAATCCAATCACCCGCCCGCGCTTATCGCGGATCGGAAACATCACCCGCTCGCGAAAGCGGTCGTAGCTGCGGCCTTTATCGTTGGTGACCAGCATGCCCGCATCGGTCAGCGACTGGCGGTTTTCCGCGTTCTGGCCAAAGCGTTTCAGCGCGTTGTCCCAGCCCGGCGGCGCAAAGCCAATCGCAAAATGCTCGATCACTTCGCCGCTCAGCCCGCGCTGATTCAGATACTCCCGGGCCGGCGCGGCCTGCGGCGCTTGCAGTGCCTGCTGATAGAAATCGCGCAGGCCGTCCATCAGCTGATACAGCGTCTGACGCTGATGGCGCTCCATTTGGTTAGGACCGCTGCCCGCTTCATACGGCACATCCAGTCCGTGCTGGCTGGCCAGTTCTTCAATGCTTTCGACAAACTCCAGGCGATCATAGTTCATCAAAAAATCGATCGCGTTGCCGTGGGCCCCACAGCCGAAGCAGTGATAAAACTGTTTTTCACCGTTTACGGTGAAAGAGGGGGTCTTTTCGTTATGAAAGGGACAGCACGCGTGAAAGTTTTTACCCTGCTTTTTCAGCTTCACCCGCACATCGATTAAATCAACAATGTCGGTGCGTGCCAGCAAGTCATTAATGAACGCGCGTGGAATTCTTCCGGCCATCGTTACCCTTCATGTCTCAGTCTGCTACGTGGGATGCCGTCCGGGCTGAGCCGACGACCGCCCCGTGGCTGACCGGGGGTGACTGCTCCCGCGGGCGAAATTGCGAAGGCCCTGAACGAGAACAAGCCGCGCATTCCTTTCGGAAAGCACGGCCTTGCGAACTGCTTACTGATCTGTCATGCAGGAGGCGAGCCTCCCGTCATTAGTACAGACGAGTGCGGCGTGCGTTTTCGCGAGCCAGTTTCTTGGCGTGACGCTTAACGGCAGACGCTTTAGCGCGCTTACGCTCGGTGGTGGGTTTTTCATAAAACTCACGACGACGAACTTCAGCCAGAACGCCTGCTTTCTCGCAGGAACGCTTGAAGCGACGCAGTGCTACGTCGAACGGCTCGTTTTCACGTACTTTAATTACCGGCATGTAACTCTCACCTCGATAAATTCGGTATTGCTGGCGTCGGTGCCAGCGCATTTCAAAATGGTGCGGAATTTTACTTCAACCGACAGTCCGTTGTAAAGCGCTGTGCACAATTCTGCGCCAGAATCTGCGCCGGCGCGGGCCCGATTTTCAGCAAGCAGATGATTATACAGTAAAGCGGCGGCGGCGAAAATTTTTTACCGTCCGGGCGGCTCGCGGGGAGGGGCAACACTGCCGCCGCGCCGCCTGGCTGTGCTACACTGCGCGCCGCAGATCGGAGGGGTAATCATGCGAGTATTGGGAATTGAAACGTCCTGCGATGAAACCGGCATCGCAATATATGATGACGCGGCGGGCCTGCTGGCCAACCAGCTCTACAGCCAGGTCAAGGTGCATGCGGACTACGGCGGCGTAGTGCCGGAGCTGGCCTCGCGCGATCACGTGCGGAAAACCGTGCCGCTCATTCAGGCCGCGCTGCGGGAGGCGCAGCTGACGCCGCAGCAGATTGACGCCGTGGCCTGGACCGCGGGACCCGGCCTCGTCGGCGCCCTGCTGGTGGGCGCTACCGTCGGCCGCGCGCTGGCGTATGCCTGGAGCGTGCCGGGCGTGCCGGTACACCACATGGAGGGCCACCTGCTGGCCCCGATGCTGGAAGAGACCCCGCCGGCGTTTCCCTTTGTGGCGCTGCTGGTCTCCGGCGGCCATACCCAGCTGATTGCCGTCACCGGTATCGGTGAGTATCGCCTGCTCGGCGAGTCGATTGATGACGCCGCCGGTGAAGCCTTTGATAAGACCGCCAAGCTGCTCGGGCTGGATTATCCCGGTGGGCCGCTGCTGTCAAAGATGGCGCAGCAGGGGACGGCGGGCCGCTTCACCTTCCCGCGGCCAATGACCGATCGTCCGGGGCTGGATTTCAGCTTCTCCGGTCTGAAGACCTTTGCCGCCAATACCATCCGCAGCCACGACGGCGATGCGCAGACCCACGCGGACATTGCGCGTGCGTTTGAAGATGCGGTGGTGGAGACGCTGGCGATCAAGTGCCGGCGCGCGCTGGAGCAGACCGGTTTTACCAACCTGGTGATTGCCGGCGGCGTCAGCGCCAACCGCACGCTGCGCGCCCGGCTGGCCGAGATGATGAGCGCCCGCGGCGGCGCGGTGTTTTACGCCCGTCCGGCATTTTGTACCGATAACGGCGCCATGATTGCGTATGCGGGAATGGTGCGGCTGAAAGCCGGCGTTAACGGCGAGCTGGGCGTAACCGTGCGGCCGCGCTGGCCGCTGGCGGAATTGCCGCCGGTGCCCGCCGCGTCGGCGGATTAATCGTCCTGGCGGGGCGTTTTTTTCCGCTTCCAGATTTTGCTCTCCTGACCGCGCCACAGACGCTGAATATTGTCGTGGTGGCGCAGCAAAATCAGGCAGGAGAGCATCGAGACTGGAAAGGTGAATTGCGGTTTAAACCACCAGACGTAGAAGGGCGCCACCAGCGCGCTGACGATCGCCCCCAGCGAGGAGTAGCCGCTGAGCAGTACGGTGAGCAGCCAGGTGCCGGTCATCAGGCCGGTCAAATCCCAGCCGATGGGCGCAATGGCGCCAAACGCCGTCGCGACGCCCTTACCGCCTTTAAAGCGGAAGAAGACCGGATAGATATGGCCAAGGCAGGCGGCGATGGCGGTCAGACCCAGCCAGATTGGCGAGACGCCGAGTGAGTAAGCCAGCCAGACCGGCAGCATGCCCTTGAGCACGTCAAAAATCAGCACCGCGGCGGCGGCGGCTTTGCCGCCAATGCGCAGCACGTTGGTGGCGCCGGGGTTGCCGGAACCGTGCTGGCGCGGATCGGGCAGGCGCGCCAGTTTGCACACCAGAATGGCACTGGACACAGAGCCGCAGAGATACGCAAAAATGATCATGCCCAGCGCGATAGCACTCATAGCGTCGTTCCGTCTGTTGGGGTCGTTTTGCTCTTAGTAACCGTGGATAATACGCATAATCTGCCGCGAGTGGTATCCGGCTAATGCAGAAACAGAGACTAACATCATGGATATCGTATTTATAGAGCAGCTCACCGTTTTCACCACGATTGGCGTATACGACTGGGAGCAGCACATTCAGCAGAAACTGGTGTTCGACGTTGAGATGGCCTGGGACAATCGCCGCGCGGCGGCCAGCGATGACGTCAATGACTGCCTGAGCTATGCCGACGTGGCGCAGGCCATTATCGATCACGTGGCTGGCGGCCGCTTCGCGCTGGTGGAGCGGGTGGCCGAGGAGCTGGCGGATCTGCTGCTTGCCCGCTTTGCTTCGCCGTGGGTGAGCATCAAAGTCAGCAAGCCCGGTGCGGTGGCGCAGGCCGCCACGGTCGGGGTGCGGATCGTGCGGGGGACTAATCCGAAATAAATTCTGTGTGATTGCCATCACACCCAAAGCAGATCACAGTAAGCAGGCCTTAACGCTACGTTAAGGATTTTCAGGCACGATTTTCCAGCGGCCTCGCAGATGCGCGACCGCTTTTTTGTGGGCTTTAATGAGGCTAGAGGGTTTATTCATGGCGGATCTACACGCATTGTGGATAGCGGCAATACTGGGCGTGGTGGAGGGGCTCACCGAGTTTCTGCCGGTTTCCTCCACCGGACACATGATAATTGTTGGGCACCTGCTCGGATTTGAGGGGCCGAAAGCCGCGACCTTTGAGGTAGTGATCCAGCTTGGCTCGATTCTGGCGGTCGTGGTGATGTACTGGCGCCGGCTGTTTGCGCTGATCGGTCTGCGCTTTGGCGAGGTGCCGCACGAGGGCAGCGGCAGTGGACGACTGACGTTGGGGCATATCCTGCTGGGCATGTTGCCGGCGGTGGTGATCGGCCTGCTGCTGCATGACGCCATAAAAAGCCTGTTTAATCCGATTAACGTGATGTACGCGCTGGTGGTCGGCGGCGTGCTGCTGCTGGCGGCCGAACTGCTGAAGCCGAAAACGCCGAAAGCGGAAGGGATTGATGACCTGACCTACCGTCAGGCGCTGGTTATCGGCTGCTTCCAGTGTCTGGCGCTGTGGCCGGGCTTCTCGCGCTCCGGGGCCACCATTTCCGGCGGGATGCTGATGGGCGTCAGCCGCTATGCCGCGGCTGAGTTCTCGTTTGTGCTGGCGGTGCCGATGATGATGGGCGCGACGGTGCTCGATCTGTATAAGAGCCTGTCGTTCCTGACGCTGGCGGATTTGCCGATGTTTGCCGTCGGCTTTGTCACCGCGTTTATCGTCGCGCTGATCGCCATCAAAACCTTCCTGCACCTGATCAAGCGGATGTCATTTATTCCGTTTGCCATCTACCGCTTTCTGGTCGCGGGCGCGGTCTACCTGGTGTTCATGTAAGGCGACCGGCAGGCCGGTTAACCGGCCTGCCGCTGCCATTCCTGCACGCGCGCAATGCGCTGGCGGGTAAGCGCCTCGCGAATCGCCGGACCGCGAAAACCGGCCTCGACCACCTCTTTATTGCTCACCGAACCGGCCACGGCAAACGCTTCGCGCAGGTAATCCCCTTGCGGATAGGGCTGATGTTCCAGCGTTGCGCGGCCGCGCGCGTCGGCTTCGCTGCACTGCGCCAGCTGCTCCACCCGCTGCGGCTTACGCCAGGCATCCAGATGGTCAAACAGGGCGACCAGCGTGTCAGCCGACTGGCGACTCACCGTATGAATGCGGTCATGATATTCCGCCACCAGTACCGCCAGATCGCGCAGCGCATTGGGCACGCGCAGACGGGCGCACAGCGCGGTAATCAGCGGCACGCCGGCCTGACCGTGTCCGGGATGGCTGGGCCAGTACGCCGGCGGAGTATGCCCTTTGCCAAGGTCATGGCACAGGGTAGCAAAGCGCACATCCAGCGCCGGACTGAGGCGGGCGGCCATAGCCAGCGCCATCAGGGTGTGTACGCCGGTATCAATCTCCGGGTGCCATTTGGCCGGAGCCGGCACGCCAAACAGCGCATCCACTTCGGGAAACAGCACCGCCAGCGCGCCGCAGTCGCGCAGGACCTGAAAATAGACCTGCGGATTTGGGGTGGCGAGCGCCAGCTCGGTCTCTTTCCACACCCGCTCGGCGGTCAGTTCGGCCAGTTCACCGCTGGCGACCATCTGGCGCATCAGCGTCCGGGTCTCGTCGGCGATGCGAAAGTTAAGGTGGGCAAAGCGGGCGGCAAACCGCGCCACGCGCAGCACGCGCAGCGGATCTTCGCTAAAGGCCGCCGACACGTGACGCAGCAGACGCGCCTGCAAATCGGCCTGGCCACCCCAGGGGTCGACCAGCGCGCCGTCCGTATCGCGGGCGATAGCGTTGATGGTTAAATCGCGGCGCTGCAGGTCCTGCTCCAGCGTCACCTCGGGGGTAAAGTCGCAGATAAAGCCGGTGTAGCCGCGTCCGGATTTACGCTCGGTGCGGGCCAGCGCGTACTCTTCGCGGCTATCAGGATGGAGAAAAACCGGAAAGTCGCGGCCCACCTGCTGATAGCCGCGCGCCAGCATGGCGTCGGGGGTTGCGCCTACCACTACCCAGTCGCGATCTTTCACCGGCAGATTGAGCAGCGCGTCGCGCACGGCGCCGCCGACCAGATAACTCTTCACGTGGCGTCTCCAGAAAGGCAGGGAACAGGGGAGCTATGTTGCAGGAAAACCCGGCGCGTGGCCAGGTTATCTGCGGTCGTCAACGAAAAGGGCGCGCGGCGCCTCAGTTCATCCAGCGATCGTTTTTCTTGCGGCGCGGGATCATATGCGGCAGCAGCAGGCCGAGCAGCAGGCCGACGCCGGCCACGCCGCCGCCGTACATAAACCACTGCATGATGATGGTGCGCTGCTTGTCATCCAGCTGCACATTGGCGGCGCTGACCTTTTTCTGCGCCACCACCAGCTGATTTTTTAGCTGTTGATTCTCTGCTTTCAGGCTACCGATGGCGTCATCGCTGCCTGCCACTTTCTGCTGCATATCAGCGGTGCGTTTATTCCAGCTGGCGTCAATATTGGCCAGCTTATCGGTCAGGTCTTTCACCTGCTTCTCCAGCTCTGGCACGCGGGTACGCAGGCTGGGCTGTTCGCTCAGCTGTTTCAGTGGAATCCAGGCGGTGCGATTATTGGCGTCGCGCACCTGGCCATAATCGCCGTTGGTTTGTAGCAGGGTGACCGACTCACCGGCGTTCAGCGTGCCGACCAGCCGATACTGATCGCCGGGGCCGCTGCGCACCCAGGTGGAGAGTTCATCAGAAATGTAGCGTTGCGGTTCCGCGTGAGCGGGCAATGCCGCACTCAGGGCGAGTAAAGTGAGGCCAGTTAGCGCTGTTTTTTTCATTCGGGTTTGTAGTTACGTTAGTTCCTGAGAAGGTCTCGGCACAGTGTGGAGTGGCTTACCGCAAAGCTGAATGAGAACACTCCTGGTCTCACCCGGCCATACGGCCACAGAATCGCAAGAAAGCCAGGACAGCTCACCGCGTTCTGCATTACTCTCTGAGCCATGGCTCCCCGTCATACTGCACTCTGGCAACTAATGCAGGCGTCGGGGGGGAATTCGCTTCAGGCGCGCGCGCAGCGATGCCGCGTTGCGGGGGCCTGAATCCACGCCTGTCCGCCCGATGGCGGCGGGTCCGGCAGGGCGTTTACCCTGTCCGTCAGCATGATTAAGAGATTATGACCGTAGAGATTGAAGTAAAGTTCATTGCTAACGCAACCGCCGCGGCGGCGCTGCCCGACCTGCTGTCGCGCTGGCCGCATCAGACCTGCCCACCGCAGGCGCTCAGTAATATCTATTATGAGACCGCCGACAAGCAGCTGCGCCGCTGGGACATGGGCCTGCGCATTCGCGGCTGGGACCAGCAGTATGAAATGACGCTGAAAACCGCCGGGGATACGGTCGGCGGGCTGCACCAGCGTGCTGAATACAACGTGTCGCTGAGCGCGCCGGCGCTGGACGTGGCGTTGCTGCCGGCAGACGTGTGGCCGTCGGGCACCGACGTGAGCGCCCTGCAGCAGGCGCTGACCCCGCTGTTCAGTACCCACTTTACCCGCGAGAAGTGGCTGGTCACTTACCGCGACAGCCAGATAGAAGTGGCTTTTGACCGCGGTGAGGTGGCGGCGGGCGAGCGGCGGGAACCGCTGAGCGAAATCGAGCTGGAGCTGAAAAGCGGGCAGCGGGATGCGCTGCTGGCCTTCGCCGCCGAGCTGGCGGCGCAGCCGGGCCTGCGGCTGGGCAGTGAAAGCAAGGCGGCACGCGGCTACTGGCTGGCGCAGGGGGCGCCGCGGCGGGAGTCCCGTCCGTTCCCCACGCTGCTGCCGGCGGCGAAAAGCACGGTGGAAGAGGGGATGCGCGACGCCCTGCTGCTGGCGCTCAGCCACTGGCAGTATCACGAAGCGCTGTGGCTGCAGGGCGAAGCGGCGGCGCGCGATGGCGTCATTGCCGCGCTGGAGGCCATGCGTCAAACCTTTACGCTTTGCGGTGCGCTGGTGCCGCGCAAGGCCAACGCCCGACTGCGTGAGGCGCTGAGTGAGCTGGAGACGCGGCTGACCGCGCCCGATGCCACCGCAGAGGCGACGGTTTGCTCGCCGGTCTCCGTGCAGGCCCAGTTAGCCCTTACTCACTGGCTGGTAAGCGCCAGCTGGCGGGATTATTGCGATGAAAAGGCCCGCACGCGGCTGGCGGGCTCGTGGAAGCGGTTTGCCGACATTATGCTGGGACGGCTGGCCGCCGATTTGAAAGAGGCTTTTCAGCGCGTGCCGACGCTGGCGGCGCTGCGCGATAAGCAGCCGCGCCTGACGCGCCAGCTGCTGACGCTGCGGCTACTGGCCGGCGCCTACCCGCCTGCGGCGGTGGCAGGCTGGCTCGAGCCGTGGCAGCAGCTGGCGCAGGCCATTAGCGACGGCGATGAGCCGATGGCCCTGTATACCAGCCAGCAGGCGCTAAAACAGGCCGCCTTTTGGAAAAACGGCAGTCACTAACGACTGCCTCGCGTAGTAACCCGCAGGGAGTGTCTATGTCAGTGTTACCTCTGCCTGCCGACTGGCAGGCGCAGCGAGCGGCGTTAGCAGAAAAAGTAGGTGAGTCATCACTTACCGATCAGCAGCTGGCGGTGTTGGCTTTCAGCGATTTTGTAGCGGAAAATCTCGGTCAGCATCCGGCCTGGTGGCAGGCGCTGCAGGCGCAGCCGCCGCGCCCGGAAGAGTGGCAGGATTATCGCCACTGGCTGACAGAACGTCTGGCCACCGTGAGCGACGAAGCGGCGCTGATGCGCGAGCTGCGGCTGTTTCGCCGTGAGATGCTGGTGCGCGTCGCGTGGATGCAGACGCTGCAGCAGAGCGACACGGCCACTACCCTGCAGCAGCTGAGCGTGCTGGCGGAAACGCTGATCGTCGCCGCGCGCGACTGGCTGTACCGCGCCTGCTGCCAGGAGTGGGGCACCCCCTGTAATCCCGAAGGCGACGCGCAGCCGCTGCTGATCCTCGGGATGGGCAAGCTGGGCGGCGGTGAGCTGAATTTTTCATCGGACATCGACCTGATTTTTGCCTGGCCGGAAAACGGCTGCACCCGCGGCGGGCGGCGGGAGCTGGATAACGCCCAGTTTTTTACCCGCCTCGGCCAGCGGCTGATCAAAGTGCTCGATCAGCCTACCGTCGATGGTTTTGTCTATCGCGTTGATATGCGGCTGCGGCCGTTTGGCGACAGCGGTCCGCTGGTAATGAGCTTTGCGGCGCTGGAAGATTACTACCAGGAGCAGGGGCGCGACTGGGAGCGCTACGCGATGGTGAAAGCGAAGCTGATGGGCGACGCTGACGATCGCTGGAGCGAGGAGCTGCGCCAGCTGCTGCGCCCATTTGTTTTCCGCCGCTATATCGACTTCGGCGTCATTCAGTCGCTGCGCAATATGAAAAGCATGATAGCCCGCGAGGTGCGTCGCCGCGGCCTGACCGACAACATCAAGCTCGGCGCCGGCGGTATCCGCGAAACCGAATTCATTGTGCAGGTGTTTCAGCTGATTCGCGGCGGACGCGAGCGTGCGCTGCAGCGGCGCGCGCTGCTGCCAACCCTGACCGCGGTGGGCGAGCTGCATTTGCTGCCGCCGGAGCAGGTGGCGGCGCTGCGCACGGCCTACCTCTATCTGCGGCGCCTCGAAAACCTGCTGCAGAGTCTGAATGACGAGCAGACCCAGACCCTGCCCGCCGATGAGGCGCATCGTGCCCGGCTGGCGTGGGCGATGGGGGCGGCGGACTGGGCGGCGCTCAGCGCGACGCTGGCCGCGCACATGGCCGCGGTGCGCGGCATTTTCAACGAGCTGATTGGCGACGACGAGGCCGACGGCCAGGAGGAGCAGAGCAGCGGCCACTGGGCGGCGCTGTGGCAGGATCCGCTGGATCGGCTGGAGCTGGCGCCGTGGGTGCCGCACCTCGATTCCGCCGGTGCCGGGCAGCTGTGGCAGGCGCTGCGCGAATTTCGCCTTGATGTTGATAAGCGCACCATCGGACCGCGTGGGCGCCAGGCGCTGGATCAGCTGATGCCAACCCTGCTGGCGGAAGTGTGCGTGCGCGACGATGCCGGCGTGACGCTGACGCGCCTGACCCCCCTGCTACTGGGGATTGTCAGCCGCTCCACCTATCTGGAACTGCTGATGGAGTTCCCCGGGGCGCTGAAGCATCTGATCCGCCTCTGCGCCGCCTCCCCACACGTTGCCAGCCAGCTGGCGCGCTACCCGCTGCTGCTGGATGAGCTGCTGGATCCGGCCACGCTGTATCAGCCGACCGCCACCGACGCCTACCGCGATGAGCTACGGCAGTATCTGCTGCGCATTCCGGAGCAGGACGAAGAGCAGCAGCTGGAGGCACTGCGGCAGTTTAAGCAGGCGCAGCTGCTGCGCATTGCGGCGGCAGACATTGCCGGCACCCTGCCGGTAATGAAAGTGAGCGATCACCTGACCTGGCTGGCCGAAGCGATGATTGAGGCGGTGGTGCAGCAAGCCTGGCAGATGATGGTGCAGCGCTATGGCCGCCCGTCGCACCTGGCGGACGATGGCGAACGCGGCTTTGCGGTGATCGGCTACGGCAAACTGGGCGGCTGGGAGCTGGGCTACAGCTCCGATCTCGATCTGGTGTTCCTGCACGACTGCCCGGCCGACGCGGTGACGCTGGGCGATCGCAGCATCGACGGGCGCCAGTTTTATCTGCGGCTGGCGCAGCGGGTCATGCACCTGTTCAGTACCCGTACCGCCTCGGGGATTCTGTACGAGGTCGACGCGCGGCTGCGCCCTTCCGGCGCCGCCGGGATGCTGGTCAGCACGTTTGCGGCCTTTGACGCGTACCAGCGCGACGAGGCCTGGACGTGGGAGCATCAGGCGCTGGTACGGGCGCGCATCGTGTACGGCGGCAGCGCACTCAGCGCGCGCTTTAATGCCATCCGTCACGCGATTCTCAGCCTGCCGCGCGATCCGCTGACGCTGCAGACCGAGGTGCGCGAGATGCGCGAAAAGATGCGTGCGCATCTCGGCAATAAGCACAAAGATCGCTGGGACATTAAAGCCGATGCCGGTGGGATTACCGATATTGAGTTCATTACCCAGTATCTGGTGCTGGCGAACGCCAGCCGCGAGCCGGCGCTGACCCGCTGGTCGGATAACGTGCGGATCCTCGCGCTGATGGCGCACTACGATTGCCTGTCTGACCAGGAGGCACAGGCGCTGACCGAGGCCTATGTGACTCTGCGTGATGCGCTGCATCACCGGGCGCTGCAGGAGCAGCCGGGATACGTGGCGATGGACGCCTGGTTGGCGCTGCGTCGGCAGGTGGATGACAGCTGGCAGCGCTGGCTGGTGACGCCGGCGGCGGCTGACGAGTAACCCGTCAGCAGAAGCATCGCGGTGTTCTGTGGTATGATTCGCGCAACACACTATGACTGCAGTCTGGAGTAACTGGAATGAAGGTAACACTGCCTGATTTTAACCGCGCGGGCGTGCTGGTGGTCGGCGATATTATGCTGGATCGTTACTGGTATGGCCCGACGGGGCGCATTTCACCGGAAGCCCCGGTGCCGGTGGTGAAAGTCGAGACCGTGGAAGAGCGCCCCGGCGGCGCAGCGAACGTGGCGATGAATATCGCCTCGCTGGGTGCGCATTCGCGCCTGGTGGGACTGACCGGCATTGATGATGCCGCCAGGGCGCTGGGCAAGGCGCTGGAAAAGGTCAATGTGCAGTGTGATTTCGTGCCGGTACCCACGCATCCCACCATTACCAAGCTGCGCATTCTGTCGCGCAATCAGCAGCTGATTCGGCTGGATTTTGAAGAGGGCTTCGACGGGGTCAACTTCACGCCGCTCAACGAGCGGGTCAGCCAGTCGCTCGGCAAGGTGGGCGCGCTGGTGCTGTCCGACTACGCTAAGGGCGCGCTGGCGCAGGTTGAGTCGCTGATTGCCCTTGCCCGCGAGGCGGGCGTACCGGTGCTGGTCGATCCGAAAGGCACCGATTTTGAACGCTACCGCGGTGCTACCCTGCTGACCCCCAACCTCTCTGAATTTGAAGCGGTGGTGGGCAAATGCAAAACCGATGAGGAGCTGGTGGAGCGCGGCCTGCGTCTGATTGCCGACTTTAACCTGACGGCGCTGCTGGTGACCCGCTCTGAGCAGGGGATGACATTGCTGCAGCCGGGCAAAGCGCCGCTGCACCTGCCGACTCAGGCGCAGGAGGTGTATGACGTCACCGGCGCCGGCGATACGGTGATCGGTACGCTGGCGGCCGCGCTGGCGGCGGGCACCTCGCTGGAGGAGGCCTGCTTTCTCGCCAATGCGGCGGCGGGCATCGTTGTCGGTAAGCTGGGCACATCAACGGTGTCGATCGTCGAGCTGGAGAACGCCATCCACGCCCGCCCGGACAGCGGCTTCGGCGTGATGGACGTGGCTCAGCTGAAGCTGGCGGTGGCGCAGGCGCGTCAGCGCGGTGAGAAGGTGGTGATGACGAACGGCTGCTTTGACATTCTGCACGCCGGCCACGTTTCTTATCTGGCTAACGCACGCAAGCTGGGAGACCGGCTGATCGTGGCGGTGAACAGCGATGCATCTACCCGCCGGTTGAAGGGCGAGACGCGGCCGATTAATCCGCTGGAACAGCGGATGATCGTGCTGGGCGCGCTGGAGGCGGTGGACTGGGTAGTGCCGTTTGAAGAGGACACGCCGCGGGCGCTGATCGCCGAAATTCTGCCGGATCTGCTGGTGAAAGGCGGAGATTATCAGCCGGAAGAGATTGCCGGCAGTGAGGAAGTGTGGGCTAACGGCGGGGAGGTTCGGGTGCTGAACTTTGAAGATGGCATCTCGACCACCCGGATCGTCAGCAAAATCCTCGCGAAGTAATCGTGGCCCCCTCCCGCCGGGAAGGGGCTCCGGCTTACGCCTGCGGCGGCGCGCTGTCTGCCGGGGCGTCGACCTCCGGCGCACCACGGGTGCTGTCCGGCGTACTTGCCTGGCTTTCCAGCGCGCTCAGGCGCTGTTCCAGCAGCGCCAGCTTTTCGCGGGTGCGCAGCAGCACCTGAGTCTGCACGTCAAACTCTTCACGATTTACCAGGTCCAGACGCGACAGCTGCGACTGCAGCACCTGACGAATTTTCTTCTCCACATCATCACCAAGTTCGCGAATGCCTTTCGGCATGGATTCGTGCACCTGACGGGCGAGCTGTTCGATTTTTTTGGGGTCAATCATGGTTGCGTCCTGAAGGCGGCTATTTTGCAGATAAGTGTAATGCCAATGTGCGATCGGGGAAACTGTAAATCGGCCGACCGGCGTTTTTTCAGCGTAAAGCGGTCATCGCCAGGTGCCCCGCCCGGGTGGTGAACCCGTTTAGGCTTTTTTGTACATTGCTCCACCAGGTTTATGGCGTTATAGTTAGCGGGCTTATTCTCAGGGCGGGGTGCAATTCCCCACCGGCGGTAAATCAGCAGCGCGCTGAAAGCCCGCGAGCGCTTCTGCCTCGGCAGAAGGTCAGCAGATCCGGTGTGATTCCGGGGCCGACGGTAACAGTCCGGATGGGAGAGGATAACGTATCATGACGGGGCACGGCCCCGGCACGCCGTTATTATCAGGTCTCAGAGACACTCCTAAGCACGCCCTGGTTCTGGTAACCCCTATATTTGTGAAGGTATTTTTACCATGAATCAGTCGCTTTTATCTGAATTTGGCACGCCGATTGCGCGTGTGGAACAGGCCCTGGCGGCACTGCGTGAAGGTCGCGGTGTGATGGTGCTCGATGACGAGAACCGAGAAAACGAAGGGGATATGATTTTTCCTGCCGAAACCATGACCGTCGAGCAGATGGCGCTGACCATCCGCCACGGCAGCGGCATCGTCTGCCTGTGCATCACCGAGCAGCGCCGCCAGCAGCTGGATTTACCGATGATGGTTGAGAGTAACACCAGCGCTTACGGCACCGGTTTTACCGTGACCATCGAAGCCGCCAAAGGCGTCACCACCGGCGTCTCTGCGGCTGACCGCCTGACCACCATTCGCGCGGCGATCGCCGATCGCGCCGTCCCGGCCGATCTGCATCGTCCGGGTCACGTGTTCCCGCTGCGCGCGCGCGAAGGCGGCGTGCTGAGCCGCGGTGGCCATACCGAAGCCACGATCGATCTGGTGTCGCTGGCCGGCTTTAAGCCGGCAGGCGTGCTGTGTGAGCTGACCAACGACGATGGCTCGATGGCGCGTGCGCCGGAGTGCATCGCCTTTGCCCGGGCGCACGACATGCCCGTAGTGACGATTGAGGATCTGGTGATGTATCGCCGACAGCAGGAAGAGACCCGTCAGGCGAGCTGAAAGCAGTAAGGCCGGAGGGATCCGGCCTGGATTAACTCTGGTTAGCGGTATAGAACACGTGGTTGCCAATCACCAGCGTTTGCTGGAACGATCCCCGCCAGTAGGGCTTGACCCGCCGGGTATGATAATAGGTTGCGCCGCCTGTAATATCCTTCACTTCCCCTGCAACGATGCGATTAGCCAGCGATTTTGCCCGCTGCCAACTCGCATCCTTGTCAGAGGGGATACGGTGCGCCATCCGTTTCAAATGCGTCCAGGAGAACTGCCCCGGCGCGTAAACCACATCACACACTTCCTTCGGCTTCCAGTTGGCCCGGTTCATGGTGACCGCGCCCACGGCAATCTGCCCTTTCAACGACTCGCCCCGCGCCTCATGGTAAATATTCAGCGCGAGGCACAATATTGCGCCTTGTACAACCATCTCAACTCCGTCACTCAGGAAAACGTCACGCAGTGTAACTAAGTCGGTCCGGGGTGCCTCTGGGAGTGTTCTTAATTTGTTTACTTTTCAGACAATCAGTTTTTCTGACGATCTTCATCACGGATATCCGGGTTCTTTGCGGAAGTATTGCGCGTATCTTTGGATTATTGCTCAATAATTCTGGAGAACATCATGAGCCTGTCCCGCACGCCGGCGCTGTTCCTCGGGCACGGCAGCCCGATGAACGTCCTGCAGGAAAACCGCTATACCGCCGCCTGGCGTCGGCTGGGCGAGACGCTGCCGCGGCCGCGCGCCATTCTGGTGGTTTCGGCCCACTGGGTGACCGAAGGTACGGCGGTCACCGCCATGGCGCAGCCGCGGACCCTGCATGATTTTGGCGGATTCCCTCAGGCGCTGTTTGCGACCGGCTATCCGGCGCCGGGCTCACCGGCGCTGGCGCAGCAGATTATTGATCTGCTCGCGCCGCTGCCGGTGGCGGCCGATACCGCATGGGGACTGGACCACGGTAGCTGGGGCGTCCTCATCAAAATGTATCCCGAGGCGGATATTCCGGTGGTGCAGCTGAGCATGGATGTTACGCAACCGGCGCTGTGTCATTTTCAGCTTGGACAGCGGCTGGCCGCGCTGCGCGAGCAGGGGGTGATGCTGGTTGCCAGCGGGAACGTGGTGCATAACCTGCGGCGCGTGGTCTGGCAGGAGCCGGCCGCGCCCTGGCCGTGGGCGCGGGCCTTTGAGGCGTTTGTGAGCGCCAGCCTGGACTGGCAGGGCGAGGCGGCGGCGCATCCGCTGGTTAACTTTATGCAGCATCCCGACGCGGCGCTGGCCAACCCGTCGGCGGAGCACTTCCTGCCGCTGCTCTACGTGCTGGGCAGCCGCGGGCGCGACGAGGCAATCAGCGTGCCGGTGGCGGGGATCGAGATGGCGTCGATCAGTATGCTGTCGGTTCAGGTGGGGTAGCGGGGCCGGCGGCGGAGAGCGGCGCGGGGCAGCTGCCACCGCGCCGCGGGCATTATTCGACGAAGGCGTGCGGGTAGAAGCGCGACAGATCCTGCGTGATCAGTTCGCGATCTTCCCGCAGGCCAATGCCGGCTGGCTGATCGTTGATAAGCCAGCTGCCGATCAGCGTATAGCTGTCGCCAAACTTCGGTAGCGGGTGGAACTGCTGCACGATCGTTCCCTCTTCGCCGTAGGGGCCGTCCACGCGGGCGATCTCCTCACCGTTCTCCACGATGCGAATATTGGCCCCCTCGCGGGAGAACAGCGGCTTCACCACGTATTTGGCCATCGGCGGCACGTCATCATCGGCAAAATAGGCCGGTAGCAGGTTGGGGTGATCCGGGAACATCTCCCACAGCAGCGGCAGCAGCGCCTTATTGGAGAGAATGCTTTTCCACGCCGGCTCCAGCCAGCGCACGCCGGCATCTTCCAGCTTGGTGGAGAACATCTCGCGCAGCATAAACTCCCACGGATAGAGCTTAAACAGGTTGCCAATTACCTGATCGTGCGGATCGGTGAACTGTCCTTTCTCGCCGAGGCCAATTTCGTCGATGTAGAGGAATTCGCTCGGCAGTCCGGCCTCGGTCGCGCAGTCCTGCAAATACTGAACGGTACCGCGATCTTCGTCGCTGTCGCGGCAGCAGGCAAAATGGATCCAGCTAAAGCCATGCTGCTGATGCAGCTCGGCAAAGCGATCGATGATCTTCTCTTGCAGGCTGTTGAACTGGTCACTGCCGGCCGGCAGTGCGCCGGCCTTGAGCTGATCTTCCAGCCAAATCCACTGGAAGAAGGCGGCCTCATACAGTGAGGTCGGGGTATCGGCATTGTTCTCCAGCAGCTTGATGTCACCGCTGCCGTCCCACGCCAGGTCAAGGCGCGAATAGAGCGACGGCTGACGCGTCAGCCAGGACTGACGAACAAAGGCCCAGGTGTGTTTTGGAATGCAGAAGCGGGTCATCAGCGCGTCGCTGTTGACTACCCTCTCCACGGCCTGCAGGCACATTTGATGCAGCTCGGCGGTTACCGTTTCCAGCCGATCGATCTGGGCGGCAGTGAACTGATACCAGGCGTCTTCACACCAGTAGGGTTCGCCGTAGAGGGTATGAAAGCGAAAGCCAAACTCATTGGCTTTTTCACGCCAGTCCGGGCGCTCGGTAATTGCAATACGCTTCATCGCCGGGCTTAGCCCCCCATTGAGCGGCTGGAGGTGCCGGATGCGGCGCTGCGCTGCATGCTGGCCTGCTTAGCAACCGTTTCACCAAAGCCGCCGCGGGTAACGGTGCTGGTGGTGGCCGGCTTGGGCGCCAGCGCGGTTTTTGGCACGCTCATGGTGCGGCCGCCGCCGGTAGCCGGGCCGTAGCTGCGCCCGCTGGCATCAACAAACTTGCCGTTAGCCGGACTGGCCGGATTTTTCGAACTGAACAGCGGCTGCTGCTGATAACCGCCGCCGCCCATCATCCTGCCCATCATATAGCCGGCCATCAGCGGCATCCAGAAGCTGCCGCCGCTGCTGGCTTCAGCCTGGGGAGCCGTCGTGGCCGCCTGAGCCGGCACCTGCTGACACTGGTTCTCGCCAAATTCGGCCACGCACGCTTCGCGGCTGGCGTACTTCGGCGCGGTTTTTTCCGCTTCTTTCAGGGCGCTGTTATAGGCGGTGGTGCACTGCTCGCTCTGGCCCGGATTGGCCTTGCTGCAGTCGTCGGCGTTTTGATACATCGACACGGTTTCATCGGACTGTTCGCAGCCCGCGAGGAAGAATACGCTGCTGACGGCAAAGGCCACCGGCGTTAAATGGCGAGCGCGCCAGCTCTTACGAAAGGCGGCGTGGTGGATATTTTTCGTCCGTTTCATAGCAATCATCCTGTGCCCAAAGGTAGCACACAGAATAGGCGAAACGGGGGGGGAAATGAAGCACTCCGGGCGCGACTGAACGGGATCTTTACGTTGTTATACAGAGGGGTGTGAACGGGGCAGCGGCCGCTGCCCCTGGGGATCACTGCGCAAACGGATTGCGGTTGCCGCCGCGCGGCGCGGCCGCCGGCGCTGCATGGCTTTCCATCGTGGTCAGTTTTTGATTCACGCGGGCATCCTGCTGCGGATTTTCCGGCGCCACCACGTCCGGCGCGGTGGCAATTTCTTTGCCCAGCTGGTTATTCAGCACCAGCAGATCCCTTTCGTTCAGCGTGCCAAGGGCTGACTTAATGTTCAGCTGATTAATCATGTAGCTGTAGCGCGCGTTGGAGAGCTGCTGCTTGGCGTCATACAGCGACTGGGTGGCGTTCAGTACGTCAACAATGGTGCGCGTGCCGACGCTGTAACCGGCCTCCATGGCATCCAGCGAGCTTTGCGCCGACACGACCGCCTGCTTGTAGGCATTGATGCTGCTGATTGAGGCGTTCACGTTGTTGTAGGAGGAACGGACGGTCTGCACCGCGCTGCGGTGCGCGCTTTCCAGCTTCTCACTGGCGGCGACGTAGTTGTACTGCGCCTGTTTCACCTGCGAGGTCACCGCACCGCCGCTGTACAGCGGCAGAGAGAAGCTCAGTCCCACCTGATTATTGCCGGAAATGCTGTCCGTATTGCCGTTAGTCCCGGCGCGGCTGCCGCTGTATTTGCTGTCGCTCAGGCCGGTTTGGGCTTTCAAATCAAGGGTTGGCATATGGCCGGTTTCGGCGGAGCGAATCTGCTCGCGCGCCAGGTCCTGCGATAAACGGGCGCTTAACAGATCCAGGTTGCGGCGCTCGGCCTCTTTCAGCAGGCTACTGACGGCGTCCGGTTTGCGGGTGTTAAACGCGTTGACGTTGAGCGAGGCCAGCATCGGATAGAAATGGCCGGTCACCTGACGCAGGGTTTCCACCGCGTTATCGAGGGTGTTACGCGCGTCGACTTCGCTGGCCAGCACGCTGTCATACTGGGCACGGGCGTTCTGCACGTCGGTGATCGCCACCAGACCCACATTAAAGCGCTGGGTGGTTTGATCCAGCTGGCGATAGATAGCCTGTTTTTGCGCTTCGATGTAGGACAGGCTGTCGATGGCACTTAATACGTTGAAATAGGCCGTGGCGGTATTCAGAATGAGCGTCTGCTGTGCGCTTTGAAACACGACGTCCTGGATGCCGGCGGTTTTTTCCTGCAGCGTCAGGGCGCGCCATTTGGACATATCAAACAGGGTTTGCGTCAGCTGCAGCGAGCCGCTGGTGGTATTGCTGTTAAGGCCGCTGGCGTCGCGATAGCCGTTGTTCCAGGTGTAGTCCGCACCCAGCCCCAGCTGCGGCAGCAGCGGGCTGCGGGCTTCATTGATCTTTTCAAAAGCCGCATCACGATCGGCGGCGGAGCTGCGAAGATCCGGATTGCTCAGTCTTGCCTGCTGGTAAATCTGCAGCAGGTTCTCTGCCTGGCTGGTGGCGCTGAAGCCACTCAGGCTCAGGCCAATCAAAAGTGAGAGCAGTTTCTTCATGTGCATTCCTTGTTGTGCAGCAAAATTGCGATGTACGCGCAAACTGAGGTCAAAATAATCGCCGATTCTACCAGAAAGCCCGCGCGGATTAAGTTGGCTAGACGTGCCATAGTGACTTAATTTACTACATTCATTCAACCCGCATAACATCGGGTTAAACGGGGCATAATCGATGCCGTTACCCTCAACTTTTCCGGAGCGTCCCCCATGAACAACAGCCAAAAATCCCCTGTGCGTCTGGGTAAAAACGATGTAGAAATTATTGCACGGGAAACGGTGTGGCAGGGTTTTTTTTCACTCTCGCGCTGGCGGTTTCGCCACCGTAAATTTGATGGTGAAATGAGCGGCGAGGTGGTGCGCGAGATCTTCGAGCGCGGACACGCGGCGGTGCTGCTGCCGTACGATCCGCGTAGCGACCGCGTGGTGCTGATCGAACAGATCCGCATTGCGGCGCTGGACACCAGTCCGACGCCGTGGTTACTGGAGATGGTCGCCGGGATGATCGAGGCGGGGGAGACGGTAGAAGATGTCGCCCGTCGCGAGACGCGGGAAGAAGCGGGCTTGACGGTGGGGCGAATCAAACCGATCATCAGCTATCTTTCCAGCCCCGGCGGCACCAGTGAGCGGCTGTCGGTGATGGTGGGAGAGGTGGATGCCAGCCTGGCCTCCGGCACGCACGGGCTGGAAGAGGAGCACGAGGATATCCTGGTGCACGTGGTGAGCCGCGAACAGGCTTACCGCTGGGTCGAAGAGGGGATTATCGACAATGCGGCGACGGTGATTGCACTGCAATGGCTGGCGCTGCACCATAACACGTTACGTAGCGAGTGGAACCCGGCATGATGAAGCGTTATACACCTGATTTTCCTGAAATGATGCGGCTGTGCGAAACCAACTTTGCCCAGCTGCGTCGGCTGCTACCGCGTAATGACCAGGCCGGCGAAGCGGTCAGTTATCAGGTGAACGGCGCGCGCTACCGGTTGACCATCGAAGAGACTACCCGCTATACGACGCGGGTGGAGATCCGTCAGACGGCGCCGGCGGTCAGCTACTGGAGCCTGCCGGCGATGTCGGTCCGGCTGTATCACGATGCGAGGGTTGCGGAAGTGTGTTCAACGCAGCAGATCTCACGTTTCAAAGCGCGCTATGATTACCCGAATAAAAAACTGCATCAGCGGGATGAAAAACATCAGATTAACCAATTTCTGGCCGACTGGTTGCGTTATTGTTTGTCTCACGGTGCGATGATGATGCCGGTATGTTAAGGGTATTACCGCGCCGCTCATTGCTGAAACCTTAAGGATGTTGATTGGATAGCCTGTCGATACTGCCTGTGCCGCATGGGTCTACATTCAGAATTTTACAACTGACGGATACCCATCTTTTTGCGGGGAAACACGAAACGCTGCTGGGGGTCAATACCTGGGCCAGCTTTGAGGCGGTGCTGGATACGCTGCTGGCCGGGCAACAGCCGTTCGACGCCATCGTCGCCAGCGGCGATTTGGCGCAGGACCATACGCCGGAAGCCTACCAGCACTTTATTGAGGGCATCTCGCGCCTTAACAAACCCTGCTTCTGGCTGCCCGGCAATCACGACTATCAGCCGACCATGGTACCGATGCTCGCCGCCGGCGGCGTGCGTGAGGAAAAACACCTGCTGATTGGCGAGCAGTGGCAGATGCTGCTGCTCGACAGCCAGGTGCCCGGCGTGCCCCACGGCCTGCTTAGCGACTACCAGCTCGAATGGCTGGATAATGCGCTGGCTCGCTATCCGCAGCGCCACGCGCTGATCTTTTTACACCACCACCCGCGTCCCTCCGGTTGTACCTGGCTGGATCAGCACAGCCTGCGCAATTCGCATATGCTGGAGGCGGTGCTGCAAAAACATCCGCTGGCGCAAACCCTGGTCTGTGGCCATATCCATCAGGATTTAGACATGCTTTGGCACGGCCGCCGGCTGCTGGCGACGCCATCGACCTGCGTGCAGTTCAAACCCCACTGCACCAACTTTACCATCGATACCGTCGCGCCGGGCTGGCGCTGGCTGACGCTGGGACCGCAGGGCGAGCTACAAACTTCGGTGGCGCGGCTTGATGGCGATCGCTTTACGCCGGACATGGACGCCGAGGGCTACTGAGTATGGCAACGCTGCTCTACCTGCACGGTTTCAACAGTTCGCCGCGTTCGGCGAAGGCCAGCGCCTTCGGTGCCTGGCTGGCGAGCCACCACCCGGAGATTCGCTTTCTGGTGCCGCAGCTGCCGGCGTTGCCGGCCGACGCGGCCGAACTGCTGGAGGGGCTGGTGCTGGAGCACAGCGGTGAACCGCTCTCCATCGTCGGTTCATCGCTGGGCGGTTACTACGCCACCTGGCTGTCGCAGTGCTTCACCCTGCCGGCCGTGGTGGTCAATCCGGCGGTGCGCCCGTTTGAGCTGCTGCTCGACTTCCTCGGCGACAACCAGAACCCATACACCGGGCAACATTATGTGTTAGAGTCTCGCCATATTGACGAGTTAAAGGTGATGCAGGTTGACCCGCTGGAGTCGCCGGATTTGATCTGGCTGCTGCAACAGACCGGGGATGAGGTTCTCGACTATCGCCAGGCGCTGGATTACTACAGCAGCTGTCGGCAAACGGTAGAAGAGGGCGGCAACCACGCCTTTACCGGCTTCGAACGCTACTTTCCGCAGATTCTCGACTTTACCGGGCTCCACACGCCCGACTGAAGTGCCGCAGGAAGTGGCCCACAGTTTCAGCGAACAATCAGACTACGACGATGACGCAATCCAGCTACAACGCCGATGCCATTGAGGTACTCAGCGGCCTTGAACCTGTACGCCGCCGTCCCGGCATGTACACCGATACCACCCGCCCCAACCACCTCGGGCAGGAAGTCATTGATAACAGCATCGATGAAGCGCTGGCCGGCCACGCGTCGCGCGTGGAGGTGATACTGCACGCGGATCAGTCTCTGGAAGTGATTGATGACGGTCGCGGTATGCCGGTCGATATCCACCCGGAAGAAGGGGTGCCGGCGGTCGAACTGATCCTCTGCCGTCTGCACGCCGGCGGCAAGTTCTCCAATAAAAATTACCAGTTCTCCGGCGGCCTGCACGGCGTGGGGATCTCGGTGGTTAATGCCCTGTCGACGCGGGTGGAAGTGACCGTGCGCCGCAACGGCGAAGTTTACGATATGGCGTTTGAAAACGGCGCAAAGGTGCAGGATCTGACGGTTAGCGGCACGGTCGGCAAGCGCAATACCGGCACCCGGGTACACTTCTGGCCGGACGCCAGCTTCTTTGACAGCCCGCGCTTTTCGGTCTCGCGGCTCACCCATTTGCTGAAAGCCAAGGCGGTACTCTGCCCCGGCGTCGAGATCCTGTTCAAAGACAAGGTCAACAACAGCGAGCAGCGCTGGTGTTATCAGGACGGATTAACCGATTACCTCTGTGAGGCGGTTAATGGCCTGCCCACCCTGCCGGAAAAGCCTTTTGTGGGCGCCTGGGCCGGCGAGGTAGAGGCGGTAGACTGGGCGCTACTCTGGCTGCCCGAAGGCGGCGAGCTGCTGACGGAAAGCTACGTTAACCTGATTCCGACCATGCAGGGCGGCACCCACGTTAATGGCCTGCGCCAGGGGCTGCTGGATGCGATGCGCGATTTTTGCGAATACCGCAACATTCTGCCGCGCGGCGTGAAGCTCTCCGCGGAGGATATCTGGGATCGCTGTGCCTACGTCCTGTCGGTTAAGATGCAGGACCCGCAGTTTGCCGGGCAGACCAAAGAGCGTCTCTCCTCGCGTCAGTGCGCGGCCTTCGTGTCCGGCGTGGTGAAAGACGCGTTCAGCCTGTGGCTGAATCAACACGTACAGGAAGCCGAACAGCTGGCCGAACTGGCGATTGCCAGCGCCCAGCGCCGCCTGCGAGCGGCGAAGAAAGTGGTGCGCAAAAAGCTCACCTCCGGACCGGCGCTGCCCGGCAAGCTGGCCGACTGTACCGCGCAAGATTTGAATCTGACCGAGCTGTTCCTCGTCGAGGGGGACTCGGCGGGCGGATCGGCCAAGCAGGCGCGCGATCGGGAATATCAGGCGATCATGCCGCTGAAGGGGAAGATCCTCAACACCTGGGAAGTCTCCTCGGATGAGGTACTCGCTTCGCAGGAAGTGCATGATATTTCGGTAGCGATCGGCATCGATCCGGACAGTGAGGACATCAGCCAGCTGCGCTACGGCAAGATCTGTATTCTCGCCGACGCCGACTCCGATGGCCTGCACATCGCCACCCTGCTGTGCGCGCTGTTTGTCCGTCACTTCCGCCGGCTGGTGCAGAATGGCCACGTCTACGTCGCGATGCCACCGCTGTACCGCATCGATTTGGGCAAAGAGGTGTACTACGCGCTGGACGAAGAGGAAAAAGCGGGCGTGCTGGAGCAGCTAAAGCGCAAGCGCGGCAAGCCTAACGTGCAGCGCTTTAAAGGGCTGGGCGAGATGAACCCCATTCAGCTGCGCGAAACCACGCTGGATCCCAATACCCGCCGTCTGGTGCAGCTAACCCTCGACGATGACAACGAACAGCAGACGCTGGCGATCATGGACATGCTGCTGGCGAAGAAGCGTTCCGAAGATCGGCGCAACTGGCTGCAGGAGAAGGGCGATATGGCGGATCTCGAGGTATGAGTCACCGGCGGGCGGTGGCGGCCGCCCGCCGCGAGGCGGAGCGGGGGGAATGAAAATGACCCTTGAGGAGCTGAAAGCGTGGGTGGTGGTGGTCGATACCGGATCGATTACCGCTGCCGCCGAGCAGCTCCACCAGACCACATCGGGCATCAGCCGTGCGCTCAGCCGGCTGGAGAGCAAGCTGGACACCACCCTGCTGCACCGCACGACCCGACGGCTGGCGCTCACCGACGAGGGGGAGGTATTTCTGGAGCACGCCCGGCGTATTCTGGCTTCGGTCGAGCAGGCCGAGGAGCACATCGCCCACCGCCGCGAAACCCCGCGCGGGCGCCTGCGGATCAACGCCGCGACCCCGTTTATGCTGCACGTGATTGTTCCGCTGGTTGGTGCGTTTCGCCGTCGCTATCCGCTGATTCAGCTGGAACTCAACACCGATGACCTGGTGATCGACCTGCTGGAGCAGCAAACCGACGTCGCGATCCGCATGGGCGACCTGCCGGATTCCAGCATTCGCGCCCGCCAGCTTGGCAAAAGCCGGCTGCGGCTGCTGGCCAGCCCGGACTATCTGGCGGCGCACGGCAGGCCGGAGAGTGCGGCGGCGCTGGCGCAGCACACCCTGCTGGGCTTTTCCCACCTGGACCGGCACAACCTCTGGCCGATCGGACAGCAGGACGGTAGCCTGCTGCAGATCGTACCGGCGCTGAGCGCCTCCAGCGGCGAAACGCTGCGTCAGCTGGCAATTGGCGGGCAGGGCATCGTGCGCCTGTCCGATTTTCTCACTCACGACGATGTCCGCGCCGGTCGGCTGGTCCCGATCCTCACCGATGAGACCCGCGCGCTGTTTCAGCCGATTCATGCGGTCTACTACCGAAACAGCACGCTGTCGGCGCGCATCACCTGTTTTCTCGACTTCCTGAGCGAGCAGCTGGCGGACAAGCCCTGGCTGGAGCCGCGCTAACCGGCGGCTTCCAGTACGAAAATCTTCACGTCGGCGATGTCGTCTTTGATGGCCGCGCGGTGCGCCTCCATGTGCGGCGCCTGCTGATGCTGCTCCAGATCGCGCAGCGAGGCCCAGTGCTCGAGCATAAAAATCGAGTCGGGAGAGTGCTGTTTCCACGGCACCTGCGCTTTGATATCCAGCAGCCTCTGGTATTTGCCGCAGCCGGCCTCTGCCAGCACCGTTGGGGTCAGGGCGGCGATCGCCGCCTCAACGTGGCGGCGGCGGCCCGGTTTTACGCAGATTTCAGCAATCACGGTCAGCATGATGTTCTCTTTCCTGGCGGATGGACTTTAAGCTTAGGCAAAAATCGCCTGCAGATGATCGCGATAGCGGGCAATGTCGCGCGGCACGTCCGGCTGCTTAATCACATCGTTGCAAATAAAGGTCGGCAGCGGCTGCATTCCGAGGAACTGATTAGCCTTGTGGAAGTGCAGGTAGAGGCCATCGACGCCAACGCCGTCAAAAAACTGATCGGCATCGGTAAAAGCCTCCAGCGGCGCATTCCAGGTCAGCGACAGCAGGTAACGTTTGCCCTGCAGCAGTCCGCCGGAGCCATATTTTTTGCTGGCGTCGGCGCGGCTGCGCCCGTCGCTGGCGTACAGCACGCCGTGGCCCTCGGTAAACACTTCATCCATGTACTTTTTCAGCGTCCACGGCGCGCCCATCCACCAGCCCGGCATCTGATAAATCACCACGTCGCTGGCGAGATATTTCTGCACCTCATCGGCCACGACGTAGCCGTCATCCACCACGGTCACCGATACCTGGTGGCCAAGATCGCGCAGCTGACCGGCGGCGACATCGGTCAGGGTGTGGTTCAACTCGCCTTTCGAATGGGCAAAGGTTTTTCCGGCATCAAGAATAAGAATCTGGCTCATGGGATCTCCCGTTAATCAATCGGCGGTGAGCTTACGCGGGCGCGGGCGGCAGATAAATGTGCACTTTGTCACAATACTTTTGCTTAACGAGCAATAATCCGGCAAACACCGCTACAGTAGCGCGATAAAAACGCGGAGAGAACGATGAATAAATGCCTTTTTGTGATCCTGGCCCTGCTGTCGACAGGGGCACAGGCGGCCTCGCATCTGGACAGCGTACTGGCCAGCAAAACCCTTAAGGTCTGCGCCACGGGCGACTATAAGCCCTACACCTACCTGCGTCCCGACGGCCGCTGGGAAGGCATTGATGCGGAAATGATGACCCGGCTCGCCGCGACGCTGGGGGCCGAGGTGCGCTGGGTTCAGACCAGCTGGAAAACCCTGATGGCCGACTTCGAGGCCCGGCAGTGTGATATTGCCGTCGGCGGCATTTCCGTCACGCTGCCGCGTCAGCAGCGCGCCTGGTTTGCCACTCCGCTGGACACTGATGGCAAAATCCCGCTGGTACGCTGCGAGGAGAGCGCGAAATACCGGACGGTAGAACAGCTTAATCGCCCTGAGGTGCGGCTGATTGAGCCGGCGGGCGGCACCAATGAGGCGTTTGTCCGCCAGCATCTGCCGCGGGCGCACCTGACGCTGTTTCACGATAACGTCACCATCTTTCAGGTGCTGGCAGACGGCCGCGCCGACGTGATGATAACCGATGCCTCCGAAGCGCAGTATCAGGCCAAACGCTTCCCGTCGCTGTGCGCGCTGGCTCCGCAGCGGCCGTTGCAGTACGGTGAAAAGGCATACATGCTGCCGCGTGATGATGCCAGCTGGAAAGCGTACCTCGATCAGTGGATCCACCTCAGCAAGGCGACCGGTGAGTATCCGCAGGTGGTAGGCCACTGGCTGGCGCGCTAGACGAGGCGCACGGCGCGGCATTCCCCGAGCGTCATTCTGGCGAATTGGCGGGTAAAAAGGTACTATCCACGCCAACTATGCCGCAGTGCGGTTGATGACAATCGCGACGCAGAAAGGATAAGCCATGAGTGATCTGACGCAGGACGGCGCAGAGCGTCTTGCCCTGCACAAATTTACCGAAAAGGCGTACCTGGACTACTCCATGTACGTCATTATGGATCGCGCGCTGCCGGCCATTGGCGATGGTCTGAAACCGGTCCAGCGCCGCATCGTTTATGCCATGTCCGAGCTGGGCCTGAATGCCAGCGCAAAATTCAAAAAATCCGCCCGTACGGTGGGTGACGTGCTGGGTAAATACCATCCGCACGGCGACAGCGCCTGCTACGAAGCGATGGTGCTGATGGCGCAGCCGTTCTCGTATCGCTATCCGCTGGTGGATGGCCAGGGGAACTGGGGGGCGCCGGACGATCCGAAGTCGTTTGCCGCCATGCGCTACACCGAATCGCGCCTGTCGAAGTACGCCGAGGTGCTGCTGGCCGAGCTGGGGCAGGGCACGGTGGACTTTGTGCCGAACTTTGACGGCACCCTGGATGAGCCGAAGATGCTGCCGGCGCGGCTGCCAAACATTTTGCTTAACGGCACCACCGGTATCGCGGTTGGGATGGCCACCGATATCCCACCGCACAACCTGCGCGAGGTGACCCGCGCGGTCGTTGAGCTAATCGATAATCCGAAAGCCACGCTGGACGCGCTGCTGGAGATCGTGCAGGGGCCGGACTACCCAACCGAAGCGGAAATCATCACGCCGCGTGACGATATCCGTAAAATTTACCAGACCGGCCGCGGCTCGGTGCGCCAGCGTGCGGTGTGGACGCAGGAAGAGGGCGATGTGGTGATCACCGCGCTACCGCACCAGGTTTCCGGCGCCCGGGTGCTGGAGCAGATCGCCAGCCAGATGCGCAATAAAAAATTGCCGATGGTGGAGGATCTGCGCGACGAGTCGGATCACGAAAACCCGACCCGGCTGGTTATCGTGCCGCGCTCCAACCGCGTGGATATGAATCAGGTGATGAACCACCTGTTCGCCACCACCGATCTGGAAAAGAGCTATCGCATCAACCTCAACATGATCGGCCTGGATAACCGCCCGGCGGTAAAAAATCTGCTGGAAATCCTCTCCGAGTGGCTGGTGTTTCGGCGCGAAACGGTGCGCCGCCGCCTGAATTTCCGCCTTGAGAAGGTACTGAAGCGGCTGCACATTCTCGAAGGCCTGCTGGTCGCGTTCCTCAATATTGATGAGGTGATTGAGATAATCCGCAGCGAGGATGAACCGAAGCCGATGCTGATGTCGCGGTTCGGTATCAGCGAAACGCAGGCCGAAGCGATTCTGGAGCTGAAGCTGCGCCATCTCGCCAAACTGGAAGAGATGAAAATTCGCGGTGAGCAAAGCGAGCTGGAAAGCGAGCGCGATCGGTTACAGGGGCTGCTGGCCTCCGAGCGTAAAATGAATACCCTGCTGAAAAAAGAGCTGCAGGCCGACGCTGAGGCCTACGGTGACGCGCGGCGCTCACCGCTGCGCGAGCGTGATGAAGCCAAAGCGATCAGCGAAACCGATCTGGTGCCCTCCGAGCCGGTGACCATTGTGCTGTCGCAAATGGGCTGGGTGCGCAGCGCCAAGGGGCACGATATTGACCCCAGCGGACTAAGCTACAAAGCGGGCGACAGTTTCCTTGCCGCCGCGCGCGGGAAGAGTAATCAGCCGGTGGTGTTCCTCGACAGCAGCGGGCGGAGCTATGCCATCGATCCGGTTTCGCTGCCGTCGGCGCGCGGCCAGGGCGAACCGGTCACCGGTAAAGTCACGCTGCCCGCCGGCGCCACCGTGCAGCACCTGCTGATGGAGAATGATGACCAGAAGCTGCTGATGGCCTCCGACGCCGGCTATGGGTTTGTCTGCACCTTCAGCGACCTGGTGGCGCGCAATCGCGCCGGCAAGGCGCTGCTGACGCTCCCGGCACAGGCCCAGGTGATGCCCCCGCTGGCGGTACAGCACGCGGACGATCTGCTGCTGGCGATTACCGCCGCCGGTCGGATGCTGGTATTCCCGGTAGGGGATCTGCCCCAGCTGGCCAAAGGCAAAGGCAACAAGATTATCTCTATCCCGTCGGTGCAGGCGGCCAGCGGAGAAGATAAACTGGCGTGGCTGCTGCTGCTCTCGCCGCAGAGCCGCATCACCCTGCACGTCGGCAAGCGCAAACTGCAGATGCGTCCGGAAGAGCTGCAAAAATTCCGCGCTGAACGCGGGCGCCGCGGTACGCTGCTGCCGCGCGGCCTGCAGCGGATCGATCGCGTCGATGTCGAGACGCCTGAACGCCCGGCGGTAAGCGACAGCGACGCCTGAATGGCCGGGCGGTGAGTCCGCCGCGGCTGACCGCCCGCACTGCGTCCGGCGCGCATCGACGCGTCATCGCTGGCGGGTCAGAATTTAATGAGGTAGTAATGCTGGCAATTTTTCGCGTTATTTATGTGGTTATCTATTCCATTCTGGTGTGCGTATTGGGCAGCATCTGGTGCCTGTTTTCGCCGCGTAATCCCCGGCACGTGGCGCTGTTTGGCCGACTGTTTGGCCGCCTGCACCGCGTGTTTGGCCTGCAAGTTGAGATTCGCCGCCCGGCGGATGCGGCGCAGTATGGCAACGCCATCTATATTGCCAATCACCAGAATAACTACGACATGATCACCGCGGCAAACGTCGTACAGCCGAATACGGTGACCATCGGTAAGAAAAGCCTGCTGTGGATCCCGTTCTTTGGCCAGCTCTACTGGCTCACCGGCAATCTGCTGATCGATCGCGATAATCGCGCCAAAGCCCACGGCACCATCGGCGAAGTGATTGCGCAATTTAACAAAAAACAGATTTCGTTCTGGATGTTTCCGGAAGGTACGCGCAGCCGCGGCCGCGGTCTGCTACCGTTTAAAACGGGCGCGTTTCACGCCGCGGTAGCCGCCAACGTACCGATTATTCCGGTGGTGGTCTCTAACACCCACAATAAAATCAAGCTCAACCGTTGGGACAACGGGCTGGTGATTGTGGAGATGCTGCCGCCGGTCGACGTCTCGGCGTTTGAAAAAGAGTCGGTGCGCAAGCTGGCCACGCACTGTCGCGCGCTGATGCAGGCCCGACTGGAGGCGTTAAACGCCGAAGTGGCCGAGCGCGAAGCGCGCACCGGACGCTAACTGTCCGTCCTGCGGGCGCATTACTAAAAAGGACCTGCGCGGCTGACCCCAGCGCAGACACGGGTACGGAGAGTCTATGTCCTTCAGTCGACGTCATTTTCTTCAGCTTTCCGGCGCGGCGATCTGCGCGTCGTCGCTGCCGCGCCGCGCGGCGGCGGCCGAAGGTGAAATTGCGCTGCCGGTTCCGCCGCTGCTGGAGTCCCGCCGCGGTCAGCCCCTGTTTCTCACGCTGCAACGCTGCCACTGGGCCTTCAGTGGCGGTGGCAAAGCGCCGGCGTGGGGGATCAACGGCCTCTACCTCGGCCCAACGGTGCGCGTCTGGAGCGGCGATGACGTCAAGCTGATTTACAGCAATCGCCTTAGCGAACCGGTAGCGATGACCATCAGCGGGCTGCAGGTGCCGGGCGCACTGATGGGCGGGGCGCCGCGGATGATGTCGCCGGGCGTCGACTGGTCGCCGGTGATGCCGATCCGCCAGCCGGCCGCCACCTGCTGGTATCATGCCAATACCCCTAACCGGATGGCGCCGCACGTCTACAATGGCCTGGCGGGCATGTGGCTGGTGGAAGACGCGGTCAGCAAAAATCTGCCGATTCCCAGCCACTACGGCGTTGACGATTTTCCAATCATTCTGCAGGACAAGCGGCTGGACAGTTTTGGCGCCCCGGTCTATCAGGCCCCCTCCAACGGCGGCTTCACCGGCGATACGCTGCTGGTAAACGGTGTACAGAGCCCGTTTGTTGAAGTCTCACGCGGCTGGGTGCGACTGCGGCTGCTTAACGCCTCCAACGCCCGGCGTTTTCTGCTGAGCATGAGCGATGGGCGCTCGTTTAACGTGATTGCCAGCGATCAGGGCTTCCTGCCTGCGCCGGTGGCGGTAAAGCAGCTGGCGCTGGCCCCGGGAGAGCGGCGGGAAATTCTGGTGGACATGACCGAGGGAAATGAAGTCAGCATCACCGCCGGCGAAGGGGCCAGCGTGATGGATCGGCTGCGCGGGCTGTTTGAGCCCTCCAGCATCCTGATAAACCCCACCGTACTGACCCTGCGGCCGACCGGGCTGCTGCCGCTGGTTACTGATAATCTGCCGATGCGGCTGCTCTCCGATCAAATTCTGGATGGCGCGGTCAGCCGCACCCGCGAATTCCGGCTTGGCGACAGCCTGCCGGGGATCAATGGGGCACTCTGGGACATGACCCGCATCGATGTGCAAAGCCAGCAGGGCAGCTTTGAGCGCTGGGTGTTCCACAGCGATACACCGCAGGCGATGCATCTGCAGGGTGTCATGTTCCTGGTCAAAAGCGTCAACGGCGCGCCGCCGGCGCCGGAGGATCGCGGCTGGAAAGACACCGTCTGGGTCGACGGCGAGGTCGAACTGCTGGTCTCCTTCACGCAGCCCTCCTCGGAGCATTTTCCTTTCGTCTACTACAGCCAGATGCTGGAGATGGCCGATCGCGGTACTGCCGGACAGCTGCTGGTCCAGCCGGCCCTGAGCGGCTAGCGGGCCGATGCGCAGCGTCGCTGCCCGCCTTTTTGGAGCCGTGACGCGCGTTGAGCACATCTGACGCGATGGTGATTAAGCCGAACACGTGCTACGTTGCCGGCTTTAGCTGTGCATTATCCAGCGGTGCGGAACGTCACGTGGCAAAGCCGGGGTTTCCCCTCACGCAGGCGGTGGTGAATAAATAAGATCCCGGGCAAACGTGCCCGTCAGCCGGACCTGTTTTCAGGCAACACGCACGCTTTCAGGCACGCCTGCCTGCATCATTGTGTTCAACGCCCCCCGGGTCAACGTTTCCGTAACCTGACTGAGTGTCATCTCGCGGCGTCAATGAGCCGCCGGGCAGCGGTTTAAGCTGACGGCCTGCGCGCACGTCCACCGGACATTGTTCCCCGCAGACGCGGATTAGCCGCTGCGTTCTGCGGGCTCTCCGGGCCGGTAGCCCGCTCTCCTCCGGGGAGAAAGGAGGGCGCTGATGCTCTTATGGCGTAGCGCACCGCGGCGGCGTCGGGTGCCATCAGCCCGGCTCGCTGCGGCGGGTCTGACTTTTCTGTGCATCTGGCGGATACGCGCCGGGCAGGCCGCTGAGTCCGCCATCGAGTTCAGTGCCGGGCCCGCCTGATAATTTTGTACGTTCTGCCGCCAACGGCCTGACGCTGCTTTCGCCCGATGCGGCGGCGCGCCTTACCCTGCGTGTTAACTTCTCTCCCTTCACCGAAGATCGTCAGTCCGGTGAAATCGATTGGCGCAATTTCCCCCCGTGCGGGGGCGTGAAAACTGACGATGCCCATCTGCTGGCGCTGCTGTTATCCTCGCAGCGCAGCGGAGCACCCATCAGGGCAAAAAGGGCGTCAATACCGCCCGGGGGCCAGCAGGGTCAGTCGGAACCGGCGGATCATCATCGGAAGAGGCGTGATGGCCAGACAGGACCGGCGATGAAGGCGTTTTCGCGATGAGGGGAGGAGGGGGCAGCGGTGAATTTCCGTAGTGCAATGGCGCAATACCCCCTATAATGCCGCTCCTTTTTTCGCCGGAACATCACTATGAGCAGCACCAGCCTGATCCAACCGGATCGTGAACTCTTTTCCTGGCCGCCATACTGGGCCGCCTGCTATGGCCCCGCGCCCTTTTTACCCATGACGCGAGAGGAAATGGATACCCTCGGCTGGGACAGCTGCGACATCATTATCGTCAGCGGCGATGCTTACGTGGACCACCCGAGTTTTGGTATGGCGATCATTGGCCGGATGCTGGAAGCGCAGGGCTTCCGCGTCGGAATCATTGCCCAGCCGGACTGGAGCAGTAAGGCTGACTTTATGCGCCTCGGCAAGCCGAACCTGTTTTTCGGCATCACCGCCGGTAACATGGATTCGATGATTAATCGCTACACTGCCGACCGTAAACGCCGGCATGATGATGCCTATACGCCGGACAACGCCCCGGACAAGCGCCCGGATCGCGCCACGCTGGTCTATACCCAGCGCTGTAAAGAGGCCTGGCGCGATGTGCCGGTGATCATTGGCGGCATTGAGGCCAGCCTGCGTCGCACCGCGCACTACGACTACTGGTCGGATACCGTTCGCCGTTCCATTCTGGTGGACAGCAAAGCCGATCTGCTGGTGTTCGGCAACGGTGAGCGTCCGCTGGTTGAGGTGGCCCACCGGCTGGCGGCCGGCGAACCGATTGGCAGCATTACCGATGTGCGTAACACGGCGATGATGCTGAAAACCGCGCGTCCCGGCTGGCAGGGCGTGGATTCTACCCGACTGGATAAGCCGGGCCGCATCGATCCGATCCCCAACCCCTACGGCGAGGATTTACCCTGCGCCACCAGCGCACCGGCGCCTGCTGACGACGCGGCGAAGCCGATTGTGGTTCAGATGCCAAAGCCGAAACCCTGGGAAAAAACCTACGTGCTGCTGCCGTCGTATGAGAAGGTGAAGAACGACAAAATCCTGTACGCCCACGCCTCGCGCATCGTTCACCACGAAACTAACCCGGGCTGCGCCCGCGCGCTGATGCAGAAACACGGCGATCGCTATCTGTGGCTCAACCCACCGGCGATCCCGCTGACCACTCCGGAGATGGACAGCGTCTATGCGCTGCCGTTTGCCCGCGTGCCGCACCCCAGCTACGGCAGCAGCAAAATTCCGGCTTACGACATGATCCGCTTCTCGGTGAATATCATGCGCGGCTGCTTCGGCGGCTGCAGCTTCTGTTCGATAACCGAACACGAAGGGCGGATCATCCAGAGCCGCTCGCAAGAGTCGATCGTGGCGGAAATCGAAGAGATCCGCGACAAAGTGCCGGGCTTTACCGGGGTGATCTCGGACATCGGTGGGCCGACCGCCAACATGTATATGCTGCGCTGTAAAACCCCGCGCGCCGAGCAGACCTGCCGGCGGGCCTCCTGCGTCTGGCCGGCTATCTGTCCGCATCTGGATACCAATCATCAGCCAACCATCGATCTCTATCGCCGTACCCGCAGTATCAAGGGGATCAAAAAGATCCTGATCGCCTCCGGGGTGCGCTACGATTTGGCGGTGGAGGATCCGCGCTATATCAAGGAGCTGGCCAGTCACCACGTGGGCGGCTACCTGAAGATAGCGCCGGAGCACACCGAAGAAGGCCCGCTGTCGAAGATGATGAAGCCGGGGATGGGCAGCTATCACCGCTTTAAAACGCTGTTTGACCACTATTCGAAAGAGGCCGGGAAAGAGCAATACCTGATCCCCTATTTTATCGCCTCGCACCCCGGTACAACCGATGAGGATATGCTGAACCTGGCGCTGTGGCTGAAAGAGAACCGTTTCCGCCTCGACCAGGTACAGAACTTCTATCCTTCGCCGATGGCCAATGCCACCACCATGTACCACAGCGGTAAGAACCCGCTCAATCGGGTGAACTATAAAACGGAAGAGGTGACGATCCCGAAGGGTGAACGTCAGCGCCGCCTGCATAAGGCGCTGCTGCGTTATCACGATCCCAAAAACTGGCCGCTGATCCGCGAAGCGCTGGTGGCAATGGGCAAAAAGCACCTGATTGGCAACGCGAAAGGCTGTTTGATTCCGCCGGCCAGCGCCGATGAGGCGCGGCAGACATCACGCGCGCCGCGCGGCGTGCAGCCGGCGCTTACCCGGCATATTCCGGTGAAGAGTCAGCAGCGCAAGCGTTAAGCGGAAAAGGGGGACGGGCCGCAGCCCGTCCGGTGAGATTAGCCGTTAAAGGTTTTTGGATCCGGACCCAGCCGGTGCCCCTTATCCAGTGTGGCTATTTCGCTGAGTTCCGGCTTCTCAAGGCGGAAGTCAAATACCGCGAAATTCTCTTCAATGCGCGACGGGGTGACCGATTTCGGGATCACCACCAGTCCGCTGTCCAGGTGCCAGCGAATGACAATCTGCGCCGGCGTCTTATCATACTTTTTCGCCAGGTGACGAATGATTGGCTGATCGAAAACGCCTTCGCCGCCCTGCGCCAGCGGGCTCCAGGATTCGGTTTGAATATGATGCATTGCATTCCAGGCGTGCAGCTCGCGCTGCTGGAGCATCGGGTGCAGCTCAATCTGGTTAATTACCGGCGTCACGCCGGTCTCGTCAATCAGGTGCTTCAGGTGATCGTTGTTAAAGTTACAGACGCCGATGCTTTTCACCCGCCCCTGCTGCTGCAGGGCAATCATCTGCTTCCATGACTCAACATAGTTGCCCTTCTCCGGACACGGCCAGTGCATCAGGTAGAGATCTACCGTCTCCAGCTGCAGCTTGTTCAGGCTGGTTTCCAGCGCTTTTTCCGCCTGCAGCTGATCGTCGTTCCACAGCTTGGTGGTGATAAAAATCTCGTCGCGCGGTACCGCGGTTTCCTGCAGGGCGGCACCGATGGCCGCTTCGTTTTTATAAATCGCGGCGGTATCAATGTGGCGATAGCCTACCTCGAGCGCTTTCAGCGCCGCGTTGCGGGCGTCATCATCGCTGGCCTGCCATACGCCCAACCCAAGCTGCGGCATGCTGTTGCCGTCGCGGAGTTTAATATAGGGTTGATCTGCCATAGGGCCTCCTGGTAGTGAGTGATGGGGGTCGATGCCTCGACTCAGAGCACTAAGTCTAGACGATCGCGCACGGGTTGAGGGAAATCGTCGGCGCGCAGGGCACGCCGTGCCTACTTGCCTGTTTCGCGCCTTTTCTTGCCTAATCCGCTTCCGGACTGGAGAAATTCCCGCGACCAGGTCAGGATGGAACAACACACTCAGGGAGATCAGCAATGGATCGGGACGCCATTTGTCGCCGTCTGGCGCAGCAAACGTTAACCATCATGCGCGGCGATACGAGCGCGCTGGCGGCGGTGCCGGACCTGCGCCTGCTGTATGCCAGTCAGCCGAGTGGACGCACGCCGGTGATGTATCAGCCGGGAATCGTGATTCTGTTTCAGGGGCACAAAACGGGCTATCTGAGCAACCGCGTATTTCACTACAACGCACACGCCTACCTGATGCTCACCGTGCCGCTGCCGTTTGAATGCGAAACCTTTGCCAGTCCGCAGGAGCCGCTGGTAGGCCTGTCGCTGCGGGTAGATGCGCTCAGGCTGCAGGAGCTGCTGATGGCGATGGATGCGGATGGCGATTTACCGGCGCCACCCGACAATCACGGCATTCACGCCGCGCTGCTGACGGAATCGATCCTGTGCGCCGCAGAACGGCTGCTGGATGTGCTGGCCACGCCGCGCGACGCGCGGGTGCTCGGGCCGCAGATTGTCCGCGAGATCCTCTATTACGTGCTGACCGGACCCTGCGGCGGTGCGCTGCTGGCGCTGGCCAACCGCCAGACCCAGGTCAGCCAGATCGCGCGCGCGCTGCGGCGCATTGAGCAGCATTTTGCTGAGCACCTGAGCGTGGAGCGGCTGGCGGCGGAGGTGAATATGAGCGTCTCTGCGTTTCATCACAACTTCAAAGCGGTGACCAGCACCTCGCCGCTGCAGTACCTGAAAAGCTATCGGCTGCATCAGGCGCGCGGGCTGCTGGCTCAGGAGGGGATCCGCGCCAGCACTGCCGCGATGCGGGTGGGCTACGAAAGCGCCTCGCAGTTCTCACGCGAATTTAAGCGTTATTTTGGCATCACGCCGGGGGAGGAGATCGCCCGGCTGCGGCAAACTTCCCCCGTGGCTTAAGCTTTTTTGCGCCGCCTCAGTACCACGACAATGCTGCCGGCGAGACCGACGAACAGCAGCACCAGCGGCAGCAGGATCAGGATTGCCATCACCTGATCTTCGTGGCGCTTAATAAAGGGGATTTGGCTGATACCGTAGCCAAAGGTGACCACGATGCCAACCCACAGCAGGCCACTCAGCCAGTTAAACAGTTGAAAGCGGCCATTGTTCAGGCCGGCGATCCCGGCCATTGTGGGCAGCAGGGTGCGCACAAAGGCCAGAAAGCGGCCAATCAGCAGCGCCATCAGGCCGTGGCGGTGGAACAGCGACCAGGCGCGCTGGTGGTACTGAGCCGGCAAATGCAGCAGCCAGCCCTTCACCAGGCGGGTATTGCCCAGCCAGCGCCCCTGCAGGTAGCTTAGCCAGCAGCCGAGGCTGGCGGCAGCGGTGAGGATCAGCAGCGTGGGAACAAACCCCATCACGCCTTTGGCTATCATCGCACCGGCCAGCAACAGCAGGCTGTCACCCGGCAAAAAGGAGGCCGGCAGCAGACCGTTTTCCAAAAACAGCGTCGTGAACATGATGGCATAAACAATCCATACAATGTCCGGATTGGCCAGCGCGGCAAAATCCTGATGCCACAGCGCCTGAACAATCTCATGCAACACACCCATGTGCAGTCCCGTCAGTAAAAAGTAACAGAGTGTAGCCTGTCTGGTCCGGCGTCGCGGTCAATGCGCGGGCAGTCGCCCGTTTCGTTGACGCCGGGTTGAGGTTAGCGCACGCCGACGGGGGGCGTCGCGGCAATGCGCGCCAGTCCGTCAGCCAAATCCGCCAGCAGGTCATCGGTATTTTCCAGGCCAATATGCAACCGCACCAGGGTACCGCTGAAATCGACGCCGCCGCAGGGGCGGATGGCCGCCAGCTCCTCCGGCTGATTAGCCAGAATCAGTGATTCATAGCCGCCCCAGGAGTAGGCCATGCTGAAATGGCGGAAATGATCGAGAAAATGTGCCAGCTGCGCGTCGCTGAGCCGCTGGTGCAGCACAAATGAAAACAGGCCGCTGCTGCCGGTGAAATCACGCTGCCACACGGCGTGGCCGGGTGAGTCGGGCAGCGCCGGATGATTGACCCGCGCCACTTCGGGCCGCTCAGCCAGCCACTGGGCGACAATCAGGGCGCTGGCCTCGTGCTGCCTCAGGCGCAGCGCCAGCGTGCGCAGCCCGCGGCTGGTGACGTAAGCGGTATCGGCATCCACCATCTGCCCGAGCAAATAGGCATTTTCACGCAGCTGCGGCCAACAGCGCGCGTTGGCGACCGCGGTCCCAATCATCGCGTCTGAGTGGCCTACCAGATATTTGGTGCCGGCCTGAATCGAGATATCGACGCCCAGCGCCAGCGGTTTTAACAGTACGCCCGCCGCCCAGGTATTGTCGATCATGATGATCGCATCCGGGGCGTTGCGCCGCACCGCGGCGACGATAGCCGGAATATCCTGTACCTCAAGGGTGATGGACGCGGGCGACTCAAGAAACACGACCCGGGTTTTCGCGCTCACCCGATCGGCCAGCTCAGCGCCGAGGGTGTGTGGGAAAAAAGTGGTGGTGACGCCCATTTTACGCAGGATCCGCGTGCAGAAATCCTGCGTTGGCTCATACACCGCGCCGCTCATCAGGACTTCATCCCCGGCGGAGACAAACGCCAGCAGGCTGTTGGCCACTGCCGCCGCGCCGCAGGGAAACAGCGCACAGCCGGCGCCGCCTTCCAGCTCGGTCATCGCGTCCTGCAGCGAAAAGTGGGTCAGGGTGCCGCGACGGCCGTAAAACAGCGCGCGATCGGCGCGGCCGGCGGTGGCCTGCTGCTTATGGGCAACGCTGTCGAACACCAGCGAGGAGGCGCGCTGAATCACGCCGTTAACCGATCCCTGCGTATAGCGTGCTGCGCGTCCGGCCTGGACCAGCTGCGTTTCTATCTTCTTTTGAGTCATTATGCGGGCTCATCCTCTGACGAATGCCTTACGTTACCATGACTCACCGGTGCTCACTAATCTCATGGCGTTTTCCGTTCGTGCACAAGGAAAACGTGCGCAAAAATGCCGCGGCTATGTAAATAGTAATGAGAACCACTATCAATTCAGCCGCTTTTTGGTATCATGCGGCGAGAAATTTTGAACCAAATTTGCACAACAGAAAGGGTACAACAGCGTGGTAACCAGCAACGTGATGCAGACAGATCTCTCTGTCTGGGGCATGTATCAGCATGCGGATATCGTGGTTAAAGCCGTGATGATCGGTCTGCTTCTGGCATCGGTGGTCACCTGGGCCATCTTTTTTGCCAAAAGCACCCGTCTGGTGGGCGCAAAGCGTCGGCTGCGTCAGGAGCAGGCGGCGCTGGCCGGCGTCGCGTCCCTGAACGAGGCCCGCGAGATCGCCTCCGGGTTTAGCGACGCCAGCCAGAGCCGCCAGCTGGTGGCCGAAGCGCTGGATGAGCGGACGCTGTCCGCCGGTGCTGACGATCCGGACGGCATCAAAGAGCGTACCGGTTTCCGCCTGGAGCGCCGGGTGGCGGCCATGGCCCGCGCGGCCGGCAGCGGCAACGGTTTTCTCGCCACCATCGGTTCCGTCGCGCCGTTTATTGGCCTGTTCGGGACGGTATGGGGCATCATGAACAGCTTTATCGGCATCGCCAAAACCCAGACCACCAATCTGGCGGTCGTGGCTCCGGGGATTGCCGAAGCGCTGCTGGCCACTGCGATTGGTCTGGTGGCGGCGATCCCGGCGGTGGTTATCTACAACCTGTTTGCGCGAATGATTGCGGGCTACAAAGCGTCGCTGAGCGACACCGCGGCCCAGGTACTGCTGCTGCAGAGCCGCGATCTGGACCTCGGCCAGCGTGACGCGACGCGACCGGCCCAAAAGCTGCGCGTAGGGTAAGTGACCATGGCCATGCGTTTACACGACGGAGACGATGACCACAACGGCGAAATGCACGACATCAACGTGACGCCGTTTATCGACGTGATGCTGGTGCTGCTGATCATCTTTATGGTCGCCGCCCCGCTGGCCACGGTGGACGTGCGGGTGAATCTGCCCGCCTCGACCAGCCAGCCGCAGCCGCGTCCGGAGAAGCCGGTATACCTGTCAATCAAAGCGGACAAGCAGTTGTTTGTGGGTAATGAGGCGGTTAGCGTCGAGACGCTGGCCGACGCCCTGGCGACGCAGACGCAGGGTAATAAAGAGACCACCCTCTTTTTCCAGGCGGATAAAAGCGTGGATTACGCTACGCTGATGGCGGTGATGGATAGGCTGCGTGCGGCCGGTTATCTGAAGATTGCCCTGATGGGCATGGCGCAGGACGCAAAATAATCTGCTGCGGAAACGGGATATTCCGTCCCGCTTCCGCTGCGCGATCGATTTTGTTGTATTTTAGTTACATATGTTAATATCTGCTGATGGTCAACGGTGACCTGGCTCACGTTTTTTGCCCCCTCCGCGCGGTACAACCAACAAAAACCGCAAGGATGATGCCATGACCACCGTCTCACCCCCGTCCGCTTCGCCGCAGAGCGGCGCGAAGAATATCTTTCGCGTGACCAGCGGTAATTTCCTCGAAATGTATGATTTTATGGTGTTTGGTTATTACGCCTCCGCCATTGCCCAAACCTTCTTCCCCGGCGATGATCCCTGGACGTCGCTGATGCTCACCCTGATGACCTTTGGCGCCGGTTTTCTGATGCGGCCGCTGGGGGCGATGATCCTCGGTGCCTACATCGACCACCACGGGCGGCGTAAGGGGCTGCTGCTGACGCTCGGCCTGATGGCGATCGGTACGCTGACCATTGCGCTGGTACCCGGCTACAGCACGCTTGGCATCGCCGCGCCGATCCTGATTCTACTGGGGCGGCTGCTGCAGGGCTTCTCGGCCGGCGTTGAGCTGGGGGGCGTCTCGGTTTACCTCGCGGAGATTGCGCCGAAGGGGCGAAAAGGCTTTTACGTTGCCTGGCAATCCGGCAGTCAGCAAATCGCCGTGATCGTGGCGGCGCTGCTCGGACTGGGGCTTAATCATCTGCTCGCGAAAGACCAGGTCACCGAATGGGGCTGGCGGATCCCCTTTATCATCGGCTGCCTGATTGTGCCGTTCCTGTTCTGGATCCGCACCATGCTGGAGGAGACCGAGGCGTTTGCCCAGCGGAAAAGCCATCCGGCGATGGGGCAGATTGTGGCGACGGTGGCGCGCAACTGGCCGCTGGTGCTGGCGGGAATGCTGATGGTGGTCACCACCACGGTGATGTTCTATATGATCACCGCCTTTACCCCGACCTTTGGTAAAACCGTGCTGCTGCTCAGTGATAAGCAGAGTTTTCTGGTCACTCTGTGCGTCGGCGTCTCCAACCTGTTCTGGCTGCCGGTGATGGGGGCGGTGTCTGATCGCTACGGTCGGCGACCGCTGCTGATCCTGTTTACCCTGCTGATGATCGTCACTGCCTGGCCGCTGCTGCACTGGCTGGTGGGCTCGCCGTCGCTGGCGCATCTGCTGGGAGCAGAGCTGTGGCTCTCCTTCCTGTATGCCAGCTATAACGGCGCCATGGTGGTCTATCTGGCCGAAGTGATGCCGGCGGAGGTACGCGCTTCTGGTTTCTCAATGGCATACAGCCTGGCAACCGCGCTGTTTGGTGGCTTCACGCCGGCGGTCTGTAGCTACCTGATTCACAGCACCGGCGATAAAGCGATGCCCGGTATTTGGTTGACGATTGCCGCGGTTTGCGGCCTGCTGGGCACGCTGTTGATCAAGCGGCTGGTGGTCCGCTACCAGCGTCAGCATCCGCCGGCCGCGCCGGTGGCGGCCTGACGCTCCGCCGGGGCGTCGAGCACCCCGTTCAGAAGGCCAGATCCACCACCACGCTGTCGCTGTAGTCACCGGCAGCCGGCGTACTCTGACTGGTCAGCACCCGCGCCGTATAGTTGTAGGTGCGGGTCAGACCGTCGCTGCTGACGCCGCTGGCGCTGACGCTGGGCCAGCGCTCGCTGCCGGTGGGGCCCCAGCGGTCATTGCTGGCGGCCTTATAAATCTCATAGCGCATCAGCGCGCTGCCGTTGGCCATATTGCGCGCGCCGTTGACCGCGTGGTTGCCGTTGCTCAGCCCAACACTGTAGCTGCTGCCTTTAGTGCAAATCACATTGATGCTCTGCGTGACGCTGTTAAAGCGGCTGACCAGCGGCGCGCTGCCAAAGCTGACGTTCGGCGCGACGATCGTTGTGCAGTCATTGCTGACGTTGAGGGTGACGGTCAGGGGAATCAGCCCACTGCCGGACCGCTCCGCTCCCAGCAGGCAGAGACCGATCAGGCTGATCCCGGTACAGATGCGGTAATCGGCGTTGACGTTAAGGATCCCGCTGTAGGTGCCGGCAGAGACCACCGCCCCCGGCACCGTGCGCAGCGTCAGCGTCATGGTGAAGTTCAGCCCCCCCAGTAAGCCAATCAGATCCAGCAGCTGAACGTTGTTGTAGGTGCGGGAGCCGCTGCCGACAAACAGTTCATTGCTGCAGGCGGCGTCGGTACAGAGCTGCAGTGGGATCACATCGCCGCTGTCGCCACCGCTGCGGGTCAGGGTCGCCCGATTACCGCGGGTGCTGCTGGCGCCGCTCAGGGACAGAATAATGCGGTTATTCGCCAGCAGCGAGAGCACGCTACCGCTTCCGCAGTTGACATTGGCCTGGCCGGAGGTGGTGGCGGTGCTGCTGTTGAGGGTAAACGAGGTCAGGGTACCAAAGCTGGCCGTGGAGGCGGGCAGGCCGCAGGCGGCCAGCGCCCGTCCGCCACACAGGCTAACTATCAGTAACAGCAGGGTACGGCAAAACAGATTCATGGTAAGGCTCCGGGCGAACAGGTTAGCGGTCCGTAGGGGGTAAGGGTGGGCGAGGTGCCGGCTGGAAGAACAAAGCGGCCGTGGCAGCGTTCGCCATCCGGGGTAATGGCCTCGAACGGATTGTTGGTGCTCAGGGTCTCCATCCACACCAGCCCGTCCCAGCCAACATAGCCGGTTGGGCGTCCGGGGCGTATAATCTGCGTGGAAACCGGCAGCGGCTGTCCGCGGCTGTCGTGCAGTATGATGCTGGCGGCGTGCAGCGGCTGTACCGGGAAGTTCAGCAGGTAACCGCTCTGCCGCCGGACGGCGAGACGCTGCTCGGTGGTGGCTACGGTCAGGTTCGCGGGCAGATCCAGCGCGTCGATTTCGTAGCGTGCCGGATACCAGGCGTTGATGCGCGGAACCAGCAGGTAACCGTTGCTGTCCGTGGTACCGACCCGCTGGTTCTCATAGCGAACGCCGACGCCCGGCCAGCCGGTTTTTACCAGTACCAGGGCGTCGTTCACCTGATTAGCGGCAAAGGCGTGGCCATCCATCAGTACCACAGAGCCGGTCAGCTCGCCCCAGTCAACGCGGGCATTGCTGTCGCCGTAAGTGCCGGCGCCGGCCTCCAGCTGCGGATTACGCCAGCGCAGGCTGGCCTGACGGTAATCACGATGCTGCTGCTGGCGGCCCCCAGGAAGCATCCCACGCTACCCCGCCGTCCGAGGGCATCGCCCGCGACCAGGCGAGCCGCTGCGCCTGCTGGCCTTCGGCGGTGCGCTCGAGGCTGGCGCTGAGATTGCTCAGGCTGCCGAGCGGCACAATCAGCGACAGGCTGCCGCTCCAGTTATCGCGGGTGCGATCGCGGGTGGCGGAGAGGTACAGCGTGCTGTTGCCCCAGACGCTATTACTCCAGGTCAGATTGAGCAGCTGGGTACGGTCACCTTCGCCACCGGTGACGTCAATCCAGGCGGCGCCAAGGCTACCGAAGCGCTGCAGCGAAACGCTGCCGTTGAGGGTGGTGCTGCGGCGGCTGAGGGTCGCGTTTTCCGCCTGCCGCGGCGCCGCGCGCCGCGCGGCATACAGCGCCAAATCGCCGTAGCTGACGCTGCGTTGAATGTGCTGCGCGCCGACGCTGAACCCCGGATGCTGATATTGATAGCCGACGCTGAGCTGCTGCCCGCTGCTGCCGGCGAGCTGGCTACGCGCCAGCGCACCGTTAACTACGCCCAGCGCCCCGGCGCGCAGCTGCACGCCACCGCCGGCCAGCGCCAACGATTGCGCCGTCTCCGCGTGGCTTTCCAGCGTCAGCCACTCCAGCAGGCCGTGTCGCCAGGAGACGGTCGTCGCCACTTCGCCGTAGTCGGCGCTGCGCAGGCCGTAATTTTCCCGCAGCGCGCCGGCCGAGAAGGCAAAGTCATTGAGCCCCGGTTTCAGCAAATCGCTGGCGACGTAAAACGGCAGGGTAGTGGTCACCTGGCGCCCCACGGCGTCGGTGGTGACCACCACCGCATTACCGGCGCCGTTAACAAACGGCAGGTTGGTTAGCGACCAGGGACCGGGCTGAACCGCCGTGCGGGTATTACGATAGCCATCAATAAACAGGTCCACGGTTGAGGGAAGCGCGGCCTGCCCGGAAAAACCCGGCAGTGGCCAGGTAACAATATCGGGACGGATTGAAAAGTCGCGGCTGATTTGTACGCCCCCCAGCCGCACGCTGTTGTTCCAGGCAAGGGCATCGCTGATAAGATCGCCGACGCGCCAGCCGATCGCCCGGGTTTCATCCTGACCGGCCCACCAGCTGTCATAGCGCAGCCAGCGATCGCCGGCGGTATTATCGTTACCGCGCAGGGTGTGCTGCCAGACGCCGTTGGTTACCAGCTGGCCGCTGTCGCCAAACAGCCGCAGCTCATTCCATAGCGACAGCCTGCTGCTGCTGCGGGTATTGCTGGCGTAAAGATCGTAATTCAGCAGCGCGCCGCGTGAGGTGTTGCCCGGATAGCGAATCTTATCGCTCTCACCGGCAAAATGTTGTGCCGGCAGCCACGCCGGGGGAACGCTCAGCAGCAGGCGCTGGCCGCGGGAATCGTATTCGGCGCGAACGTCGGGCATCGTCGACACATCCATCTCGGTGGAGGTGATTTGCGACGAGGGAATCCCCGCCTGGATCAGATCCGCCGCCCGCACCAGGTAGTGGCCATCGCGAAAAGTTACCGTAACCAGCTGGTTTTTCACGCGACCATTCACCTGTAAATCCAGTAAGTATTGCTGTTTATCCTGCGCGCTGCTGGCGCTGGGCGGCGGCGGCAGGCTGCTATAGGTTTCACTGCGTGCCGCCACCGGTAGCAGCAGCGGCGCGCTGGCCGCCAGCGACAGAGAGGTGAGAAGAACGCGGCCGCGCATCGTTATGGCTGCGCGCTGTGGCTGCGCCACGGGGTGCGCTGCCCCCCTAACTCGGCGCGCAGCTCCCCGCTGTTACCGGCGGCAAACGGCAGCGGAAAGCGCTGAGTGCTGGCCGCTAATACATAACCTAGCAGACCATCGTTAATCGGCCGTCCTGCCAGGGAGACCCGACTCAGGCGGGCGTGGCCGCGGCCGCGATTCACTATGTGCAGCTGCGGTTTGCCCGCCTGCTGAATCACCCGCCACTGCAGCACCGGTGTGGCACTGGCCTTGTCCAGTCCGCTGCCGTACTGAAACAGCGGCAGCGAGTAGCGCATTTGCAGGTTCAGACCGCCCGGAGAAGAGCCCGGCGCCGGCGGCGTGGGAATCTCATCCAGCACCACCCGGAATGCTGCTTCCTGACCGGCGGGAGCCGGCTGCTGAGCGATAAGCCGCACCAGCTGGCGCTTGCCAGGCTCAATACGCACCTGCGGCGGGCTGGCGACCACGTTTTGCTGGGTGGAAAACTGTTCCCGACCGTCGCGCTGCTGCCAGCCAAAAATACGCACCTGCATCAGGGTGGTTTCCGCGCCGCGGTTCTCCAGCCAGAGTTCCGTCGCCCGCTGGCCCTCATTCAACGTCGGGTCAACCGGCCAGATCAGCAGGGCATTAGCGGCGGTCGCAAGGGCGGAAAAAAACAGGCTGCCGCACAGCAGCAGAGTCGCCAACAGATTCATCATACAATCCTTTTCACATCCGGGATCACCAACTCAGCGTGACGGTCAGCGTATCGCTGTACACTCCCGCCCGCGTGGGTCCGCTCAGCTGCAGCAGCCCGTAAATGGGGAGGGTGATATGGTTAGCATCGCCGTAGCTGATGCCGACGCTCTGATTAACGCCAATCTCGCTGGACGCATTGTGGTTAGCCTCGCGGTACAGCCGGTAGGCCACCCGCTCGCTGTTACTGGCGATCTTTAAATTACGGGTAGTCGTAAAGTGGCTGCCGCCATTGATAGCCATATTGAGCGTGGTGCCGGGAGTACAGGCGAGCTGCAGTGCGCTGCTGGCAACGAAGCTGGCGCTGACCGGTCGCGTGTCGATGGCCGACCACTGACCAAAATTCAGCGTACCCCACACGCCGTTGCTGGCGCCGGTGACCACGCAGCCGGCCACCACCGAAGCAGTGACCTGAAAAGTCTGCGTCGGCAGCGCCTGCGCCGCCGTGCTCATCCCTCCGCCTACCGCGAAGGCGATGCTGAGAAACAGCGGTCGCATCCCGGCAATCAGTAGTTCACCGCCACATTAATGGTGTCGGTGTAGGTCCCGGCGGGGATGGCGGCATTGAAGCCGCCACCGGTGATGCGCCCGTATATCGGGTAGTTATCACCGTTCACCGGATCCGGCGTGCCGACCGCGACCAGATCGGTATCGTTGGCGATGGGCGTGGTGTAGCTGGTAGAACCGTACAGGCTGTAGGCGATGCCGACGGTGTTATCTGAGCTCAGACGCAAGTAGCGCGGCGCGGCGGTGCGATCGCCGTACACCGTGGCCGGCGCCGTATTGCTGTTGGTGATGCGAACGTTATAGCTCTGATCGGTGGTGCAGCGCACAAAAATACCGCTGCCGGCGCTGTTTTGCAGCGTTGCGTTGAGGGTATCGAAGGTGGCAGCCTGCGCGCCGAAGTCAAGGGTACCAAAGCTTACCCCGCTGGTCCCTGACTGCCCGTTCACCAGACAGCCGGTGGTCAGGGTCAGTGTGGCATTGATGGTACCGGTCGTAGAGGCCCCCCAGGCGGCGGGCAGCAGTGCGGCGCTGAGGCCGCAGGTGGCGAAAAAAATCTTCAATTTCATCATCATTCCTTACCAAACGGAGTGGAGAAGAGAAGTTTTCACCCGGTGATGTCAGCTTCACGCGGCAACGTGCCCGCTGGGCGTGAGAATGATTGCTTAGTCGCAGCCGATACCTGGCCATAAATTATGAGTTATACATAAGTCAGATTTACTATAACGCAGTCGGAACGGGGTTGTCAGCAAAACTAAGAATTTTCTGGGTTCTTTTTTATCTTGATGATTTAAATGTATTAATCATTATTTTTCTGTACGGAGAGAGCGTTTTATGATTGGGTAGGGGAGTGTTACCCCCCCCTTCGCGATGTCCGGAAGGAATAATACACACATAAATTTAATGCTTAATGGGAGGGCGTACACGTCCCGGACTGCGGCTGCCGCGCCTGCGTTGACGTGCACATGGCGCAGGCTGCGCCGCGCGGGGCGATGGCCGGAATGCACGATACCTGAAAGGCGACCGCGAACGGTTCCGTTGCCGTCTGTTGCGGTGCACGCTATCCGCGCCTCGCGACGAAGAGGGGAGATTACGCCGCTTATCTGCGCGGCGCTCATCGCCAGGCGCTCTCCATTAGGGGCAAATCGGCACGGATGCGTTTGGCCCGAACGATCGTCAGCGAATGTGCCTGCACCGGATGACGGCAGCGGACTGAACACAGTCGTCGCGCCTGTTTACTCCGCGGGTCGCGGCGATGGCCGCCCGGCGAATGCGCGCTGGTGGTCACGGCCCCGTCGCGTGCGCATTTTTTTCCCGCAGGATAAAGCCAGCCCCGGCGTTGCCGATAACCCTCTCCCCCCCGCCCGCTGCGTACGATCGGGGAAGCACGTTTTTTGGCCGGTCAGCGTGACTGGCAATGACACCAGGAATGCAACATGATGCTTGTCACTCAATACGATCGCTTGCAGGTGATCGTCTCTGTTTTGGTGGCGGTGGTCGCCGCCTATACTGCCCTCGATATGGCCGGCAGGGTTGCCACTGTCCGGGGCCACGTGGCCCGGCTGTGGCTTATCTGCGGCAGTGTCTCTATGGGCATTGGGATCTGGTCGATGCACTTTATCGGCATGCTGGCGATGCGGATGCCGATGTCCTTCAGCTACAGTGCGCCACTGACCGCGCTGTCGCTGCTGATTGCCATCGCGGCCTCGCTGTTTGCGCTCCGGCAGGTGTGCCGCACCGATCTCTCAATCCGCCGGCTGTTGGGCGGTGCGCTGGTGATGGGCAGCGGCGTGGCGGCGATGCACTATACCGGTATGGCGGCGCTGCTGGTGACGCCGGGGATTATCTGGCATTTGGGCTGGGGCGCCCTGTCAGTGCTCATCGCCTGGCTGGCCTCTGGAGGGGCGCTCTGGCTGGCGTTTGTGCTGCGGCAGGGCGACCGGCGGCTGATCGGGTGGCGGCTGGCCGCCGCCCTGCTGATGGGACTGGCGATTGCCGGGATGCACTACACCGGCATGGCCGCCGCGCAGTTCCCTGTCGGTAGCCACGCGACGCATCGCGGAGTTAACAGCCAGTGGCTGGCGATACTGGTCACCGTGGTGACGCTGTTTATTCTCGGGATAACGCTGCTGGTCTCAATGCTGGATGCGCGAATTCAGTCCCGCACCTCGCTGCTGGCCTCGTCGCTGGCGCAGGCCAATCGCGAACTGGCGCAGCTGGCGCTGCACGATACGTTGACCCGACTGCCCAATCGCATCCTGCTGGAAGATAGACTGGAGCAGGCGATCGCGCGCGCCGCGCGCGACAAGATCCCGTTTGCGCTGCTGTTTATGGATCTGGACGGCTTTAAGGCGGTCAATGATGCCTGGGGGCACCCGCTGGGGGATGCCCTGCTGGTGGAGGTCACCCGGCGGATGCGCGCGCGGCTGAACGGTGATTACACCCTGGCGCGACTGGGCGGTGATGAGTTTGTCTTGCTGATCGCCGTTGCGGACAGCAGCGATGCCGCAACGGTGGCGGCGATGCTGGTCAATGCCATCGCGGCGCCGTTTCCCCTTGCGCCCATCGACGTCATGGTCTCGCTAAGCATCGGGATCGCGCTCTATCCGGGAGACGGGAAGGACGCGCGTGAACTGCTGTTCCATGCCGATGCGGCGATGTATCACACCAAAAACAGCGGCCGCAACGGCTACCATTTTTTTCAACCGTCGATGACGGCGAACGCTCAGGAGCAGCTGCAGCTGATTAATGACTTGTGGCAGGCGCAGGCGCAGGGCGAACTGCGGCTGCACTATCAGCCGAAATTTGCCGCTCCGAACGGTCCGGTATTGGGCTTTGAAGCGCTACTGCGCTGGCAGCACCCGCAGCGTGGGCTGCTGACGCCGGATTGCTTTTTACCGCTGGCGGAAAAAACCGGACTGATTGTGCCGATTGGCGACTGGGTCATTGCAGAGGCGTGCCGTCAGCTCCGTATCTGGCACCTGCAGGGGCACCGCTGCTGGTCGGTGGCGGTCAACCTTTCGGCGCAGCAGTTTGAACAGCGCTCTCTGCTGGACACCATCCCCCGCGCGCTGGCGACGCATCAGATCCCGCCCGCGCAGCTGACGCTGGAGGTGACCGAAACCACCGCCATGCGCAATCCGCAGGAGAGCGTGCGAATTCTGACCGCGCTCGCCGCCATGGGCGTGCACACCTCGATTGATGATTTTGGCACCGGTTATTCCAGTCTGCTCTACCTGAAGCAGCTACCGGCCCGCGAGTTGAAAATCGACCGCGCGTTTATCCGTGAGCTGGGCACCACCGGCGACGACGCCACGCTGGTGTCGGCGATTGTGGCACTGGCCAAAACGCTGAATCTGCGGGTCGTGGCGGAAGGCGTGGAAACCGCACAGCAGCAGGCGTTTCTGACCCGGCTTGGCTGCGATTCGCTGCAGGGGTATCTGCTGGGGAAACCGATGGCGGCGGAGCGGATAACGGGCCGACTGCCCTCCCTGACTCCACCGCCGGTCGGATCATCGCCCTCAGGCGGGCTGTAGCTGACGCTGCGCCTGTCGCCAGCGCAGCAGATCCACCGCGATAAACACCAGCAGGCTCAGGCCCATCAGCGGCAGACTCCAGCCCAGCAGCGCGGCCAGCAGCAGGATGAATACTTTACCTGGCGCACCCAGCCGGCACCAGCAGCCGGTCAGGGTCTCCAGCGGACTGAGCGCGCTGTTCACCGCCGGACGGCGTAGCCACCACAGGCGGTAGCCAAGGGCAATCAGCGTACACAGACCGACGCCAAACAGCACCAGCAGCAGCTGATTCGCCAGGCCAAACAGCACGCCCATATGGGCATCCACGCCCCAGCGGGTCAGTTTTGCTAATAGCCCAAAGTGGGCGAACTCCACCTTGTCGACCGGCTGCAGGGTATGGCCATTAATGCTTACCGCATCGACCCGGGTTGGCCAGCGGCGATCGATTTCGCTGACTGTCCAGGCTTTATTGGCCAGGTAGCTGGGGCGGATCTCCACTTTACCCGCGCTGATACCGGCGGCGCGGGCGCTGTGCAGCACGCCGTCAAACTGCGCGGCGGTGACCGGCTGTGCCTTATCGGCGCTCATCGGCATCCCGGCCATGGCGTGATGGTGCTCCGCGTGAGGATCGGCCGCCGCGGGCGTCGTTGATGGCGCCAGCGCGGTGTTCACCTGCGGCGTCAGCCAGCCAAAGTGCTGGCGCAGGCTGGCGATATTGTTGCCCGCCCAGTTAGACCACGTCAGCCCGGTTACCGACAGGAACAGCAGTCCGATCAGCAGCGTGCCGCCCAGCAGGGTATGGCGCCGGCGGTTGCGCAACCGCAGCTGTCCGCGGGAGGCGGCGGCACCGGCGCGCGCGCGCGGGGCGCGCTGGCCAATCCACAGCACCAGCCCGCCCAGCGCGGCAACCCATAGCCAGCTGGCTGCCAGCTCGCTGTAATTGCGGCCGAGATCGCCCAGCAGCAGGCTGCGGTGCAGATAATCCAGCGTGGTACGGAACGGTAAAATACCGCTGGTGCCGTAGGCTTTCATGGCGCCCAGCACCTGAAGGGTGACGGGATCAACAAACACCGCTTCCGTTTCCGACGGGCCAAACGCCGGATTAGCAAACATTACCCGGGTGGTTTCGCCGGTGGTCGGCGCCGGCCGGACGGCGGCAATCCGCTTATCGGTGCCGTAAAAAGCCTGGGCAGCGGCGACCTGGCGCGACAGCGGCTGCGCCTCGCCCGGGCTGTCACTGAACAGCACGTCGGCGTAGAGACGGTTCTCTAGCTGCGGGGTCAGGACATACAGCGTACCGGTCAGGGCGGCGACAAAAATAAACGGGCCGATAAACAGGCCAACATAAAAGTGCAGACGGCGCAGCAGCGCCATTAGCGCGTGCCGGTGCGATACCGGCGCGGAGTACTCAGACATAATACAACCCTCTCCCGCATGGGGATGTGCAGGTGAATGCCGTCAACGACAGCAGAAATAGATCAGCAGGGCAGGGGCGAGCGCGGCGGCGCGCGGGAGCGATACGGGGAGAACGGGCGGGAAAGCGGAGCGGGCGAAACCAGGCGTGGCGGACCGTCACGCGCCTGCAGGCTCTGCTGCCACGGTCGCGGCAGGCTGTCGGCTATCATCGGCAGGTGCGCCAGCAGCATGCAGTAGCCGCAGGCGCTGTCATCGAACATGGCCCGATGGGCGGTGTGCTGCTCCGCGAGAGGGACGTCACTGACCGCGCGACCGTGCATCGCGTCGTCCATCATTATTATCGCACCGTCCATCATCATCGCGTGGTGCGCAGGGGCGGGCGCCCCCGCCAACGATTTGGAGATCGCCGGGGCGAGGTAGAGCAACAGTATCGCCAACAGAGCCAGCCAGCCGGCCGGACGTTGACGTGAGGTGCGCCACGGATGCAGGGTCACAATCGGTCTCATTAAAAAAGGCGCGCTCATTATACGCGAACAGGCCATTTACGGTAGTTTGTCGGAAGGGGGCTGGCGCTTATTTACCGAATTTTGCGCTGAAAAGGCCCCGGTGACGGGCGGGCAGCGCAATGCCGCACCGGAGAAGCCAAGGGCGCAGGCTTCATGGGGCTGACTGCCGGTAATCGACGCACGCGGTCGGCTCCGGCGCCCAAAGGCTTAGTCCTGGCCGGCCTCCGGCAGCTGGCAAACGTCCACCCATTTGGCCGCGGTCAGCGTGGCCATCTGCTCGGGCGAGATACGCACGGCGCTGCGAATCGACCCGGCGGCGGGCAGCACTTCATCAAAACTTTTCAGCGACACATCGCAGTATACCTGCAGCGGTGTCTCCAGCCCGAACGGGCAGACGCCGCCCACCGGATGGCCGGTCCAGTTAACCACCTCATCGGTACTGAGCATGCGCGCTTTGGTGCCAAGCATTTTTTTCAGTTTGACATTGTCGAGGCGGGCATCGCCGCGCGTGACGATTAAAATTACCCGATCTTTCACTTTCAGCGACAGCGTTTTGGCAATTTGTCCGGGAGAAACGTGGTGGGCGCGGGCGGCGAGTGCGACGGTGGCGGTGCTTTCAGCCAGTTCGATAATTTCAATGTCCGGGGCGCGTTCGGCAAAGAACTCCCGTACGGAATCAAGGCTCATGTTTCTCTCCAAAAAATCAGCGCGCTAAAAATGCCACGTTGTTGTCGGAGTGTAAATATGCCGGCCGCTGCGAAGGCGTAATTTCGCCGAATGGGGCTATCCGGAAGGATCAGCGGTCACACTGAGTACAGTCGCTGCAGCGCTGCACGCCGGGCAGGCGGTCACGCTGGCAGCACGTGCGGCGCTTCAGCTGGCCCTCTCGCGGGAGTAAGGTGCGATAGAGGGGATTTTCCTGGCCGTCGCTAAGCGTGCGGCTGAAAAATAGCCGGTGCTCAAGCCGGGCGCGGCGGGCTTCGCCAATCTGCGGCGTCAGCTCCTGTAAAAACCAGTGCATCAGATAGCCGGTGTTATTCCATATCAGGCGGGCATTCAGCGCAGCGCGCGCGGCGATCGCCTGGGTAACCGGCAGCAAATGGCGCAGGATCAGGCGCTCCAGACGTTCGCCATCGCCCAGCGAACGCGCGTCGCTGTCGGTCTCCACCTGAACCCAAAATCGCGCCGGACGGCCGCTGGCGTGAAACTCGACGCGAAAATGTGCCGGATCGCAGCAGATAGCGTCCTCCTCCACCAGCAGCGCCATCATCAGCGGCGGCACGATCAGGCCAAAATACCACTGTGACCACAGCGAATGCAGCGGCTTCAGTTCGCGCGGGCGATCGGGATAATCGGCATACAGGCTATCGCCGTAGCGATCGCTCAGCGTCTGAAAGGAAGCATCGTCCGACCACTCCGCCAGGCTCAGCGCCGCCGCGGGGGCGGTTTGATCCAGCTTCACCATGTCCAGAAAATAGTCACGGTGAGTGCGAAAAGTATCACGCAGCCGCTCAGCGAGCGTGGGCACCGGCGCCTGGAGCGCGATGATCAGCGGCTGCGGGGGCCGGACAAAAGCGGAAGGGACCATCGTCATACGCCACACTCACCCGATAAAGTTGAAGACAAATGAGAATCATTAACGATTCTATCCGCATTCAGTTTCAGGCGCAAGCGCTCCGCCGGGCAAACAATTGCTGGCGACAAATGATAATTACTATCATATGATAATGGCAATCATTATCATCATTAAGCAGCGGAGAGCCAGTAAGATGCAAAGCAGAGTGGGACACTGGGCGTTAAGCCTGCCGTGCGCGGCGGTGCCAGTAATGATGCTGTTGGATTTAACCCTGATGCAGTGGCGGAGCGTGGTATTACTGGCCCTGCTGACGACGGTGAGTATGCTCTATCATCCGCGGCTGCGCAGTTTTATGCTGCTGCCGTCCAGCGTGGCGGTGACCGGCGCCATGGTAGCCATTCTGCTGGCCTGCCGTCACGGCTAAAACCGGCGGGTCTGGTGCGCGCCACAGGCGTGCTGACCGGGGTATTATTATCAGGGAAAATGGCGCGAAGTGCGCAGGAAAGACAGGAGATTAAGAGAGAAACTCATTGGTGCGAGGGGGGGGACTTGAACCCCCACGTCCGTAAGGACACTAACACCTGAAGCTAGCGCGTCTACCAATTCCGCCACCTTCGCCCGTCTGAGTCTCGAGCCGTTTTTCCATTTGGTGCGAGGGGGGGGACTTGAACCCCCACGTCCGTAAGGACACTAACACCTGAAGCTAGCGCGTCTACCAATTCCGCCACCTTCGCGCAAATGCAAAAACGTTACTGCTGTGGTCGTTGGTGCGAGGGGGGGGACTTGAACCCCCACGTCCGAAAGGACACTAACACCTGAAGCTAGCGCGTCTACCAATTCCGCCACCTTCGCATACCGGCAATACGGTAAAGTATTGCAACCACGGAGGCGCATTCTAGAGGTTTTACCCTTTGCGTCAACAGTTATTTCTGCCTTCCGATCCAACTGCTGTAATTTTCAGCAGCGCCGCGGGCGGCGCCGTCTGGCGACTCCGCCCGCCGGGTGCTTACCCCTGACGCGCCCCGCGTCCCATCACCGCGCGGTAGACTTTGAACCGGCCGGTTTGCGCCAGCACTTCGTGACGGCCGAAGGTCTCATCCAGCAGCTGCGGATAGGGCAGAAAAGCGTTGGCGACAATGCGCAGCTCACCGCCGTTATTCAGATGCTTAGCCGCACCGCGGATCAGGCTTTGTGCCGCCTCCAGGCTGGTCTGCGTTCCCTCGTGAAACGGCGGGTTAGAGATTATCAGATCAAAGCGGCCGGAGACGTCGGAGAAGACATTGCTGGCAAACACCTCACCTTCCATCTCATTCATCGCCAGCGTCCCGCGGCTGGCGGAGAGCGCGGCGGCGCCGACGTCGCACAGCCACAGCCGCACTTTTGGCGAGTGACTGCGCAGGTGCGCCGACAGCACGCCGGATCCGCACCCGACGTCCAGCACCTTCCCTTTGGTATGCGGCGTGAAGGTAGAGAGCAGCAGCGCGCTGCCGTTATCCAGGCCGTCGCGACTGAACACGCCCGGCAACGTGCAGATGGTCAGACCGTCCATCAGGTAGCCGTCGCGGAAATCGCGCTCATCAAAGGTCGGGCGCTGCTCCAGCTGGCCGTGGTAAAAACCGCAGCGCCGCGCGCTGTCGATTTTTTCCAGCGTTGCCCAGGCTTCTACCATGCCCTCGGCGCTGCGCACGCCGCTGCGGTTTTCGCCCACCACAAACAGATCGCATCCCACCGGCAGCAGCGACAGCAGGTTCTGTAACTGAAACTGCGCCTCCGGCTTGTTTTTCGGCCAGTAGTACACCAGCGTATCGCACCCCTCGACATCGTCTGCCGTGGCCACCAGGCTGAAGCGGGCGCGATCGCCCAGCGAGCGACTCAGCGCCTGCCAGTGATGGTACTGCTGGGTATGTACCCGGGTTGATGCCGTGGCCAGCTGGGCCGGCAGGTCATCCTGAAGGTCGCCGGCGAACAGCACATGACGCGTGAGAAATTCATCACTGTGGCGCAGGACAACTTCGCTGGCCGGGGTAAATGCAGACATGGAGACTCCTGTAATCGTAAGAGCGGCGATTATAACCCTGACGCCGGGCAAGTTGCATCTGCCGGTCAGCCTGCGCTGGCGGTTTCTTTGGCGCAGACCGGGCGGGTTTGGTAGGCTGTGTGCCGTATTTAGGTGGCCAGGCAGGGGAAATGAACAATGACGTCCGGACGCGACGAACGATTACGGCAAATGGGGATCGTGCAGTATCAGCTGCGCCGGCCCGGCGCGCTGCGTGGCGAAGTGGCGATTGCGCTGCCCGCCGGGGTGCGGCTGGTCATCGTTGCCGATCCGCTGCCGGATGGCGCGGACGCGCTGCTGGACGATGTGCTGCGCAGCCTCGATCTGACCCGCAGTCAGGTCGGCATGGTGACGCCGCAGCAGTGGGCGTTGCTGGCCGCCAGCGCGCCCTGTCCCTGTTGGCAACTGGGCGGAGAAGCGCAGGGCGATGCGCTGCTGAGCACCCCCGCGCTGGCCGAACTCCATCACAGCCCGGCCGCCCGTCGGGCACTGTGGCAGCAGATTTGTCATCATGAATTCGATAGTCTTACTCACCGCGGCTGACCTGCCGCAGGCGCTGGCCATTGAGCAGCGCAGCCACGCTTTTCCCTGGTCAGCGAATACTTTTGCCAGCAATCAGGGCGAACGCTTCCTCAACCTGGCCTGCCATCAGCGGGGGCAGCTGGTGGCCTTTGCCATCACTCAGCAGGTGCTGGACGAAGCCACCCTGTTCAACATCGCGGTGGACCCGGATTATCAGCGTCAGGGCATTGCCCGTGCGCTGCTGACCGAGCTGGTCAGCCAGCTGGAGGCCCGCGGGGTGCTCACCCTGTGGCTGGAGGTTCGCGAATCCAATCACCGCGCGATTGCGCTGTATGAGGCCGTTGGCTTCAATGCGGTCACCGTGCGAAAAAACTATTACCCGACGACTGACGGCCGGGAGCATGCGCTGATCATGGCGCTGCCGCTGTAACGATAAATTGTGAAGGAGAAGTTGTTGTGCTGAGTCAATGGGACTGGATTCTGTTTGATGCCGATGAGACGCTGTTTCATTTTGACGCCTATGCCGGTTTACAGCGCCTGTTTGCGCGCTATGACGTGCATTTTACCCGCGCGGACTTCGATGCCTATCAGGCGGTCAATCAGCCGCTGTGGGTTGATTATCAAAACGGCGCGATCACCGCGCTGCAGCTGCAGCATCGCCGTTTTGCCGACTGGGCGGCGCGCCTGGACGTCACGCCGCAGGCGCTGAATGACGGCTTTATGGCGGCGATGGCCGATATCTGCCTGCCGCTGGAGGGGGCGGTCGAGCTGCTCAACGCCCTGAAGGGGCGGGTGAAGATGGGCATTATCACCAACGGCTTTACGGCGTTACAGCAGATTCGCCTGACCCGTACCGGCCTGATCGATCATTTTGATGTGCTGGTGATTTCCGAGCAGGTCGGCCAGGCGAAGCCCCATCCGGCGATCTTTGACTATGCCCTGCAGCGGATGGGGGAGCCGCCGCGCGCGCGCGTACTGATGGTCGGGGATAATCCTGATTCAGACGTGCTGGGCGGCATCCGTGCCGGATTAGGCACCTGCTGGCTCAACCGCGACAATCGCCCGTGCCCTGAGGGAATCGTGCCGGACTGGGAAGTACGCTCGCTGCGAGAGCTGCAGCAGCGGCTGATCGACTGACGCGGCAGAGCGCGATGGCGAAATATCAGCAGCTGGTTGCCCGGCTTCGCCAGCAGATCGAGGCGGCAGTGTGGTCCCCCGGCGAAAAACTGCCGTCGCTGCGCGAGCAGGCGACGCGCGCCGGTATGAGTCTGATGACGGTGATGCATGCCTATCAGGTGCTGGAGAGCCAGGGCTACATTCAGTCGCGTCCGCAGTCCGGTTACTATGTCGCCAACCGCCGCGCCGACGCGTCGCCGCAGGCGCGGCGTCCGGAGCCGCACTACAGTGAAGCGGTCGACATCAACGCCTTTATTTTTGAGGTGCTGCAGGCCTGCCGCGATCCGCAGATAGTGCCTTTTGGTTCCGCCTTTCCCGATCCCGGTCTGCTGCCGCAGCGGCAGCTGCTGCGCGCCCTGAACAGGGTATCGCGGGAAATGCGCCCGGAAGACGTGCTGAATAATTTGCCGCCGGGTAACCTGGCCCTGCGCCAGACGCTGTCGCGCCGCTATGCGCGCCAGGGGATCACCGTACCGGCCGGGGAGATCGTGATAACCAACGGTGCGCTGGAGGCGCTCAATCTCAGCCTGCAGGCGGTCACCGAACCCGGGGACTGGGTCGTGATTGAGCATCCCTGCTTTTACGGGGCGTGGCAGGCGATTGAGCGCCTGCGGCTGAAAGCGGTGGCAGTGGCGTCCGATCCGCGCGAGGGGATCGATCTGGATGAGCTGGCGCGGGTGCTGGCCACCCGGCCGGTGAAAGCCTGCTGGCTCATGACCAGCCAGCAAAATCCGCTTGGCTGCACGCTGTCGGCGGATAAAAAGCGGGCGCTGGTGGCGCTGCTGAGTGCCCATCGGGTGCGGCTGATTGAGGATGATGTGTACAGCGAACTGTGGCACGGCGAGGCGCCGCCGCTGCCGGCGCGCGCTTACGATCGCGAGGGTACCGTTCTGCACTGCTCATCGTTTTCCAAAAGCCTGGTGGCGGGATTTCGCGTCGGCTGGGTGGCGGCCGGCCCGGAGGCGCCGCGCATTCAGCGGCTGCAGTTCAGCAGCACGCTATCGACCAGCGCCCCGCTGCAGCAGGCGCTGGCGCACTATCTGGAAAGTCGCGGGTTTGAAAGTCACCTGCGGCGGCTGCGCGAGACGCTGGCGCAGCGAAAGTGCGCGGCGCTTCAGGCACTGCGCCGCCATTTGCCGCCGGCGGTGACCCTGCACGATGCGCCGGGCGGCTACTTTCTCTGGCTGACGCTGCCGCCGCGGTGTGATGCGCTGGCGCTCTATAATCAGGCGCTGACGCAGCAGATCAGCCTGGCGCCGGGACGGATGTTTTCGCCGGACCCGCGCTATCACAGCGGTTTTCGGCTGAATGTCTCCCGGGCGTGGGATGCCCGCAGCGAGGCGGCGGCGGCGACGCTGGGGGCGCTGATTCGCGCCATGCTGTGACCGCTACAGGCTCAGGCGGCTGGCGCGCTTGCCGCCCCAGGTAAGGTGGTAGACGTCGTAAAAGTCTACCGCCCCCTTCAGCGCCAGCAGCTTAGTCATTCCCTGCTTCACCCCGTCCGGCACCGCCGGCTGCGCCATCAGCTCCGCCACCGCCTCAGGCGACAGCGTGCGAATGTAATACCATTCACCGTAATAGCAGACGCGAATATCCAGCCGGTCGATATCTTCAAAGCGGTAGGTTGGCGTGATATCCAGCAGCATCAGCAGGCTCATCACCAGCATGAACGCCAGACTGCCCCAGAATACCGGCCAGCCGAGCCACGGAGTCGAGAAGATTAGCGCCACCGTCAGGCCATAGCAGAGATACATGACCAGCCACAGTCCGGGGTGAGTGCGCAAAAAATTCAGGCTAAAGCGCGGCTTGTTATCCCGCCGTTCCTGCTGGTTCAGCCGGTCAATCTCCTGCTGTAAAATACGTTTCACTGCATCCATTGTTACTCTCCACGGCGGCCGTTATCCGAACGATCAAACCACAATCGTGGGCAAAAAAGCAGACACAGTTACCGGCGACGGCACTATAACAGTTCAACGCCCGGGCAAGTCCTGCTGCGACATTTACCTTTCTGTCACCTTCTGGCAACTTTTACGCAATCTGCCACACTCACTAAAAGCCCCTGCAACCGGAGCGTCATCATGTCCTTTGCTGCCGCCACTTTCTCAGCCGGAGCATCGCTGCGCCCGCAGGTGCTGCGACTCAGCGAGCCGGATAACGGCGTGCCCAATAACCGGCTGCCGCTGATTGTCTATCCGCAGGCGGTGCCGGCGGAGAGCGTCGATTTTCGCCGCGGGTTTACCGAGACCTTTCAGCAACACGGGTGGCCGGCGGGCGAGTACGGTACGATCCACGGCTGGACCCATTTTCGCCTCAACTGCCATGAGGCGCTGGGCGTGGCCTGCGGCTGGTGCGAGGTGCTGTTTGGCGGTGATAACGGGCGCGTGATCGCGTTGCATGCCGGCGATGCGGTACTTATCCCGGCCGGCGTGGGCCGCAAACAGCTGCACGCCAGCGAGGACTGTCTCGTCGTGGGCGCTTTTTCCGGCACGCTGCGGGTACATACCGGCGAAGGCGATCCGCGGCAGCTGGCGGCAGCGCAGTCGCGGGTAGCGCGGGTGCATCTGTCCAAAACCGATCCGCTCACCGGCGTGCAGGGGGCAATGCAGGATTTCTGGATGCTGCATTAGGGCGCAGTCGCGCCATGCGGGTGCAGCAGCGCCCGTTTTCGTGCGTTTTCGTCGCGTTAACATCCGCAAAGGCGGATTAAACTCTGTGCCTGCAGCGGGCGAGGTGCGCCTGGCGGCACCCGCCTGAGGCCTGGCACAGTTTGTGCAAATACTTTTCAGGCTTACCGACCGTGGCAGGGACATTATGACGCAACGTTATCATCCAGCGGCGCAGTTTTATGATGAGATGCAGCTGCCGACCGGGGGCTGGCGCGACCACTATCACGCCTACGGTCAGTGGCTCGGACAGGCCGATCGGGCGGCGATTGCCCGCAAGCGCGCCGAGGCGGAGCTGCTGTTTAACCGGGTGGGGATTACGTTTAACGTCTACGGCGAGGATGACGGCGCCGATCGTTTGATCCCGTTTGACAGCGTGCCGCGCATTATCCCGGCGGATGAATGGCAGCGGCTCGATCGCGGCATTCGCCAGCGGGTGCGGGCGCTGAACGCCTTTCTGCATGATATTTATCACCAGCAGCACATTCTCAAGGCCGGCCTAGTACCCGCCGGGCAGGTGATGATTAACGATCAGTTTCAGCCCTGTATGCAGGGCATCGATCTGCACCGGCAACTCTACGCCCACATCGTTGGTGTCGATCTGGTGCGCAACAGCGACGGCGAATATTACGTGCTGGAGGACAATCTGCGCACGCCTTCCGGCGTCTCTTACATGCTGGAAAATCGTAAGATGATGATGCGGCTCTATCCGGAGCTGTTTGCCAGCCAGCGCATTGCGCCGGTGGAGCGCTATCCATCGCACCTGCTGCAAACCCTGCGCGAAAGCTCGCCGGCCAGCGATCCGGTGGTGGTAGTGCTGACGCCGGGGCGCTTCAACAGCGCCTACTTCGAGCACAGCTTTCTGGCGCAGCAAATGGGCGTGGAGCTGGTGGAGAGCGCCGATCTGTTTGTAAAAGATGGCGCGGTGCTGATGCGCACTACCGACGGCCCCTGCAAGGTGGACGTGATTTACCGCCGGGTCGACGATGCGTTTCTCGATCCGCTGGCGTTTCGCCCGGACTCGATGCTCGGCGTGCCCGGTCTGCTATCGGTGTATCGCGCCGGCAATGTGGTGCTGGCCAACGCCATCGGCACCGGCGTCGCCGATGACAAATCCATCTATCCCTATGTGCCCGAGATGATCCGCTTTTATCTCCAGGAGGAGCCGCTGTTGAATAACGTTCCCACCTGGCAGTGCCGCCGTCCCGATGAGCTGAGCTGGGTGCTGGCCAACCTGGCGCAGCTGGTGGTGAAAGAGGTGCACGGCGCCGGCGGTTACGGCATGCTGATCGGGCCGGTGGCCAGTCAGGCCGAGCTGGCAGCGTTTCGCGCGCGGCTGAAAGCGGCGCCGCACAACTATATCGCCCAGCACACGCTGGCGCTCTCCACCTGCCCCACGTTTGTGGATAGCGGCCTCGCGCCGCGGCACATCGATCTGCGGCCGTTTGCCCTCAGCGGTGAAGAGATCCGTCTGGTGCCCGGCGGGCTGACGCGGGTGGCGCTAAGCGAAGGTTCACTGGTAGTCAACTCGTCACAGGGCGGCGGCACTAAGGATACCTGGGTTCTGGAGGATGACGCATCATGCTAAGCCGCACCGCTGCAGGACTCTACTGGATGGCGCGCTATCTGGAGCGCGCTGAAAACATTGCCCGGGTGCTCGACGTAACCCACCGACTGTCGCTGCTGCCGGCGGCCGGCAGCCGCGATGCCGAGCTGCGGGTGCCAATCAGCCTGACCGGGCAGGGCGGGCTTTACCACGCCCTCAACGACGAGCTGTCGATGACCCGGCTGTTTGCCTTTTTCGCGCTGGATGAACGCAATCCGGCGAGCATTTTCAGCTGCTTTCAGGCGGCGTGGAACAACGCCCACGCGGTGCGCGGCAGCCTGTCGTCGGAGGTATGGGAAAGCATCAATTCCACCTGGATTGAGATCCGCCAGATGCGGCGGCAGGAGATGCCGGTCGGTGAGGCGGACGGCTTTTTTGACTGGGTCAAAGAGCGCGCCCACCTGTTTCGCGGTGCGATGTTCGGCACTCTGATGCGCGGCGATGCGATGAGTTTCATCCGCCTCGGTACCCTGCTGGAACGCGCCGACTGTACGGCCCGCCTGCTCGACGTCAACCAGGCGCTGCGCGAGGAGTCGCAGGATGCGGTACGTGAATATTACCGGCTGGATACCCTGCTGCGGGCGGTATCGGCGCGTGAAGCCTACCACGCCATCTACCGTCAGCAGCTGGAGCGGCATAACGTCAACGCTATGCTGATCCTGCGCGACGAAAGTCCGCGATCGCTGCGCGCCTGTATTGATGAGGTGGCCAGCCAGCTGGCGCAAATTGGCCGCGAAGGTGAAAACCGTCCGCGCTATCTGGTGGCGGTGCTTCAGGCCGGGCTGCGCTTTGGTGAGAACGCCGCCCTGCTGCAGGATGGGCTCCATGCCTGGTTACAGGATTTTCTCGCAACCCTGGCCGGCATTGCGGAGAGCATTAACCACACCTATCTGGAGGCAAAGTAATGAAGTTCACCATTGCCCACACCACCCGTTATGCCTGGGAGCAACAGGTGCGGCAGAGCACTCAATATCTGCGGCTCACGCCGCAGGACTCGATCCATCAGCAGATTCTCTCCTGGCAGCTGACGCTGCCGGAAACGGCGACCGAGACGCGCGACGCTTTTGGCAACGTACTGCACGTCCTGACCCTCGATCGTCCCCATCAGTGGCTGGATATAGAAGCGCGTGGCGTGGTGGAGATCCACGATCGCGACGTGCTGTCCGCCGAGCCGTGCGGCCCGCTGTCGCCGCTGATTTTTCTGCGCAGCACGCCGCTGACTCAGCCGGACGATGCGATCCGCGACTTCGCGCTGCGCGGCTGGCGTCCTGAAGCGCCGCTGGCCAGCCTTGAGCAGCTGATGGGGGCGCTGCTGCTGGCGATGCCTTACCAGCCGGGCAGCACCGACGTGAAAGATACCGCCGCCAGCGCTTTTGCCGCCGGAGCCGGGGTTTGTCAGGACCACAGCCACGTGTTTCTTGCCTGCTGTCGCAGTGTGCAGATCCCCGCTCGCTATGTCAGCGGATACCTTTATACTGACAGCGTAGAGCACGTGGCGACCCACGCCTGGGTGGAAGCCTGGGTGGACGGGCAGTGGCACAGCTTTGATATCACCAACAACACCCGCAGCGTACAGCAGCATCTGAAACTGGCGATCGGTATCGATTATCTTGATGCCTGTCCGGTACGCGGCGTGCGCCTCGGCGGTGGAACCGAAAACATGCGCGCCGTCGCCGAAGTTCAGCGGCTGCCGGTGCAACAGTAATTTCAGGACGCGTTATGACGTATTGCGTGGCCATGCGCCTCGACAGCGGTATGATTTTTGTTTCCGATTCGCGCACCAACGCCGGGGTTGATCACATCTCCTCGTTTCGCAAGCTGCACGTGTTTAAAAACGACGGTGAGCGCATCCTCGTGCTGCAAAGCGCCGGTAATCTGGCCACTACCCAGAGCGTACTCAGCCTGCTGCGCCGCGACAGCGGCGAGGTTGAAGGGGAGCGGCGTGGCCTGCTGGCGCTGCCCACCCTGTACGACGTCGCGCTACGGATCGGGGAGACGCTGCGCGACGTGATCAAACGCGACGGCGAGGAGTTCAGCGGCACGCTGCTGCTCGGCGGCCAGATCCGCGGCGAAGAGCCGCGGCTGTTTCAAATCTACCCGCAGGGTAACTTTATTGAGGCCAGCGTCGATACACCCTATTTTCAGATTGGTGAAAGTAAGTACGGTAAGCCGATTATTGATCGGGTGCTGCGCTATGACACGCCGCTGGAGCAGGCCATGCAGTGCGCGCTGATCTCGATGGACTCGACGCTGGCCAGTAATATCTCGGTGGGGCTGCCGCTCGACGTGATGATCTACCCGGCGGACAGCTTTAGCGACGCCGCGCAGTATCACATCACCGAGTCGCATCCCTACTTTTCGCAAATCCGCCAGCTGTGGAGCCGCGGGCTGCACAGCGTGTTTGCCCAGTTGCCGCCGCTGGAGCTGTAACCGCGGGCGCGGCCGGCCTCCTGCCGCTCTGCGGTCATCCAGCGGTCATTTTTCATTCATCAACCGTTCACCACGGTGCGCTAGTCTCGGCTTAAAACAGTCGGAGAGATGCCCGTGTTGAGTGTTGATAGCCTGATTGCGATCCTCGCCCCCGATCACCCGCCGGCCCCCTGGCAGCGCCGTCTGCTCAGCCGGCTGCTGAAAGAGCACGTCTTTCAGGATTTTGCCCGCCAGTATCCGCACCTGAAGGGCCTGGAGATGGTCGAACAGGTGCTGGAATATCTGGAGGTCAGCTGCGAGCTGAGCGAGCGGGATCTCGAGCAGATCCCCAGCCACGGCCCGGTGGTACTGGTGGCCAATCATCCGATGGGCACGCTGGACGGACTGGCGCTGCTGCTGGCGGTTTCCCGGGTGCGCCGCGATGTCAAGGTGGTGGCAAACCGGCTGCTCAACTGCCTGACGCCGCTGGCCGGACTGTTCATCGCCGTGGATAATCTTGGCGGACGCAACGGCCGCGTTCCGCTGATCCAGATGCAGGCGCAGCTGGCGGACGATGGCGTTCTGATCTTCTTTCCGGCCGGTGAGGTGTCGCGCGCCGGTAGCAAGGGCGTGCGCGATGGGCGCTGGCACCACAGCTTCATTAAGCTGGCGGCAAAGCACCGCGCGCCGATTGTGCCGGTGTACATCCGCGGACGTAACAGCGCGCTGTTCTATCTGACCTCGCTGGTCAACGCCTCGCTGGCGACGCTACTGCTGGTGCGCGAGATGTTCCGCCAGCGCGGCAGCCGCATCACCCTGCGCATTGGCGCCCGCGTGCCTTTTGCCAGCTGGCACGATGGCCATACGCCAGCGACAATCCTGGCGAAGCGCTTTCGTTGCCACGTCTACCGGCTGGCGCAGGATAAAAAAGGGCTGTTTCAGACCGAGTCAGCGATAGCCCGAGCGGAAGATCGGGCGGTACTGCGCCGGGCGCTGCTGCAGTGTGAATCACTGGGGGCACTGCCGGACGGCAAACGGATCTGGCTCTATCGCCGGGGCGATGAGGAGAGCTCGCCGATCCTGCGCGAGCTGGGGCGGCTGCGCGAAATCGCCTTTCGCGCGGTGGGCGAAGGCAGCGGCAAGCGCCGGGATTGTGATGCTTATGACGATCACTATTACCACCTGATCCTGTGGGATGATGAGGCGCTGGAGATCGTGGGTGCTTACCGCTTGATGCCCACCGCGGCGCGCATCGCCCGCAGCGGCGTGGCCGGGCTCTACAGCCACAGCCTGTTTCACTACAGCAACCGCATGGATCCGATCCTCCGTCAGGGGGTCGAGCTGGGGCGCAGTTTTATCCAGCCCTGCTACTGGGGGCGGCGCGGCCTCGACTATTTATGGCTGGGGATCGGTGCCTGGCTGGCGCGCCATCCGCAGTATCGCTATCTGTTTGGTCCGGTATCGATCTCAGCCAGTATGCCGCTGGCCGCTCGCGATCTGCTGGTGGCGTTTTATCGCATCTGGTTCCCCCCGGCACTGCCGCTGGCCACCTCACGCCATCCCTGGCCCGCCTCGCTGCCGGACGTGCTGGCGCAGTTCGGCGGGGAGGATTATGCGGCCGATCTGGCGCTGCTGCGACGGCTGCTGGCGAACCTCGGCTGCGCTATCCCGCCGCTGTATAAGCAGTATGCCGAGCTGTGCGAGCCGGGCGGCGTGCAATTTATTGATTTTGGCAGCGATCCCGACTTCAATCACTGCATAGACGGCCTGGTGCTGGTGGATGTGGAAAAACTGAAACCCCAGCGTTATCAACGCTATATTTCTATTCATCGGCCACCGGACTCATGAACCGCTGCGGTTAAGAATATTCATGGTTTTCTCTTGCTAAACGCCGGCGAATTCGCTGAGATAGCGGCATCAACAACGTTGCCGCTCGCTGCCGCGCTGAAGGCCCGGGGCCGGAGAAAAAGATGACGCCAGATAACGACATGATGTACCGGCTACTGGTCCAGGGCGTGGTCGACTACGCCATCTATTTGCTTAAGCCGGACGGCACCGTCGCCAACTGGAATGCCGGGGCGCAGCGGGCGAAAGGCTATCTTAGCCACGAAATCATTGGCAAAAATTTTGCCTGCTTTTACAGCGCCGACGATCAGGCGCGCGGCGTGCCGCAGCGCGGACTGGATATCGCCCGCCGCACCGGCCGCTTTGAAGCGGAGGGCTGGCGCTACCGCAAAGACGGCTCGGCATTCTGGGCGCACGTGGTGATCGACGCCATTTACCACGAAGGGATGCTGATTGGCTTTGCCAAAATTACCCGTGACTGCACTGAGCATCAGCAGGCGCTACAGGCGCAGCGGGCACAGGAGCAGAAGTTTCGTCTGCTGGTCGAAGGGGTCACCGACTACGCTATCTACATGCTCGATCCCAGCGGTCGGGTAGAAAACTGGAACGCCGGTGCGCAGCGCACTAAGGGGTACAGCAGTGCGGAGATCGTCGGCCGGCACTTCTCGTGTTTCTACAGCGCCGAAGATCGCGCCAGAGGCATTCCCGACACTAACCTGTCGCTGGCGCGCCGCGTCGGTCGCTTTGAGGATGAAGGCTGGCGCTACCGTAAAGACGGCAGCGCCTTCTGGGCGCACGTAGTCATTGATGCGATTTACGATGAGCAGGGTGAGCTGATTGGCTTTGCTAAGATCACCCGCGATTGCACCGAACGCCGCGAGCAGCAGCAGCAGCTGCTGCTCGCGAAAGAGCTGGCCGAAAGCAACAATCAGCAGCTGCAGGCGGTCACCGAGTTTCTGGAGACGGTGATTGGCAATATCCCCTCCTGCGTGATGGTTGAGGACGCCGTGACCCGGGAGATCTGCCACTATAACCAGCGCGCTGAACAGCTGCTGGGTGAGCATCACGGCGGCCTGGTGGGGAAGCGTATTCAGCAATGTGTGAACCCCGAACTGCACCGTTTTCTCGATGAGCTTGCCGGCGCCGCGCTGCGCGGCGGCGGGATGCACAAGCGGGAGCAGTCGGTGCTGACCATCAGCGGTGAACGGGTTCTGAATACCAGCGCCACCCTGATCCACAGCGCCGACGCGCGCAGTAATTACGTGCTGCTGATCGTTGATGATGTTACCGATCAGCGCCATGCTCACGCGCGAATTCATCATATGGCACATCACGACAATCTGACCGGCCTGCCTAATCGCGTGCTGTTCCGCCAGCGGCTGAATGAGGCGCTGCAGCGCGATCGCAGCGCGATGAAGCAGACCGCAACTCTCTGTCTCGATCTGGACAATTTTAAAAACGTCAATGATGCGCTGGGGCACCAGATAGGCGATCTGCTGCTCTGCGCGGTGGCGACGCGGCTGCAGTGCGAGCTGCGTGACGGCGATACGCTGGCGCGGCTGGGCGGCGATGAGTTTGCCGTGGTGCTGAGCGGGCTGAGTCATCCGTCAGAGGCGGGGGAGATCGCGGCGCGCCTGATTGAGTCTGTTCGCCCGGCGTTTAGCCTTGAGGGGCACAGCATGGCGGTCGGGGTAAGTATTGGGATCGGCCTCGACGCTGCCCAGTCGACGCCGGAAGATCTGCTGCGCAACGCCGATATGGCGCTGTATGACGCCAAACGCAACGGCCGTAATCGCATGGCCTTTTTCAGTAGCGAAATGGACGTGGCGGCGCGCGAACGCCGGCTGATCGAAATGGATCTGCGTGAGGCGATCGGTCAGGATCAGCTGCATCTTTACTACCAGCCCATCACTGACTGTCAGGGCACTGACATCACGGGCTATGAGGCCCTGCTGCGCTGGCAGCATCCGCAGCGCGGGCTGCTGCTGCCGGGCGAATTCATCGCCATTGCGGAAGAGACCGGGCTTATCCACGCGCTGGGGGCCAATGCGCTGCATGAAGCCTGTCAGGAGGCGATAAACTGGCCGGCTTCGCAAAGCGTGGCGGTCAATCTGTCGCCGCTGCAGTTTAAAAATAGCGGGCTGATTGCGGTCGTGGAGTCGGCGCTGCGCGAGTCGGGGCTGGCGCCGGAGCGGCTGGAGATAGAGATCACCGAATCGGTGCTGCTGGACAACACGCTGCAAAATCTGCGCACCCTGCAGGGCCTGAAGGCGCTGGGCGTGCGCATCGCTTTGGATGATTTCGGCACCGGCTACTCGTCGCTGGGCTATTTGCGCACCTTTCCATTCGATAAGATCAAGATTGATAAGTCGTTTATCAACGATATGCAGGAGAGCCGCGAATCGCTGGCGATCATCCGCGCCATTACCGGCATGAGCCGCAGCCTGGATATCCAGATTACCGCTGAAGGGGTGGAAAACAGCGAGCAGTTTGACCGCCTGCGGGAAGAGGGCTGCACCCTGTTTCAGGGCTACTACTTTGGTCAGCCGCAGCCCTCGGCGACGCGGCTAAAACGCTTCTGAACGGGCGGACGGGGAGTCCGCCCGCGAATATCAGGCCGGGCCGTGCGCCTCACCGGCCAGGGCGTGCAGATCCTTATCAACCATATACAGCGCCTTACCGCTGTTGCCGACCAGCGCCAGCTTATCGAGGACCGACTTAAACAGCTTCTCTTCTTCATGCTGTTCGGCCACATACCACTGCAAAAAGTGGAAGGTGGAATAGTCCTGCGTGGTCATCGCCACGTGCGCCAGCTCGTTGATTTTACGCGTAATCAGCTGTTCATGCTCCCAGGCCATTTCAATGACCTCGCCCAGGGAGTTAAACGCCACCGGAGGCGCGGCAATGCTGCCCAATACCGGCAGCGCCCCGGTGTCACCGAGGTAATCGAACAGCCGCTGCATATGCGCCATTTCTTCGCGCGAGTGCTGTTTTAAAAAGTTCGCTGCGCCGTCGAATCCCTTATCGCTACACCAGGCGCTCATTTGCAGGTAAAGGTTGGCAGAATAGAACTCCAGGTTCAGCTGATCGTTCAGTTTGGCAATCATATCGTTGGACAACATGCAGGGCTCCGTAAGTTCACATCAATAAGTGGGTATTATGCCGGTAACGGCCATGAATAAAAGCGTAATCGACAAAAAACAGTATCCAACGGCTAACGTACTGATAATGATTACTAATCAACGTAATTCTCTGTCGTTATCCGCGTAAATTTATCCCATTTTGGCCCGAGAAATGAATCATAATGAGAAGGATTGGTATTTAAACGTCCCGCGGGGCGAAGCGCCGTCGGCCGGCTCTGATGACAACGCTCCGCGGAGTGAAGCCCTGCGGCCGGCGAGATAACGCGTCCGCGACCGACGCAGGGGAGGAGCTCTGCGGAAAAGGCAAGGGTGACGGAGAAGCGGGCTGCGTTGCCAAATGGCCTGGGCGAACTCCTACCTGGCATATAGTTTACGCGATATTAAATTCTAATATTCTCGCATACTGATTCGCTAATATCGGGGTGTATTACGTTTATTAGGTTTTATTTGGGTTAAATATAAAATATTGCATCGAATTTTAATTTTTTCAACGCGCTAATCTGGCGCGCAGGACGATATTTTGTGTGCGGTTTCGGTGCGTATATCTGTGCCAACTGCCCGGATATTGATGTAAATCAGTGCGCGGATGAGCGCGGTAGATTAATAAAAACGAATAATCGGAAGGGGTAAAAGATAACAGATGAAACTGGCAGGTGATTTTTTTATAATCGCGAGGCACACGGCCTTGCGAGGCAGCGCGTTAAAGCAATAAATTTGCCGGCAAACCCTCTTGGTTACCGTTTATCACGGCTTTGGCAGATTTGTTAGCACTAACTACTTAAACTTCAGGGTAAAGACGGTCTACACTGGCTGACGTGGACTTTTCTTTCACTGGCGTTGTGTACAGACAGTCAAAAGGAACAGCATCATGACAAGGAATATCAAAGCCATCCGCGCCGACTGGCATCGCGCAGACATTATTGCCGCATTAAGAAAGCAGGGGACCACCATGGCGGAATTATCGCGCCGCTCGGGGCTGGCCTCCTCCACCTTATCCAATACGCTCTCCCGCCCCTGGCCCAAAGGAGAACGTATCATCGCCCTGGCGCTGCACGTCAGCCCTGAGGAGATCTGGCCCTCACGGTATCCGCACTGAGTCACCCCATGGCCGGTCATCCACCGGCCTGTTTACTGTCGTCGCGGACTATCTCGCCGAAAAAGCCGTGGCCGCGCGCTTCCGTGGGCAGAAAAGTCACCTACGCAGTGGTAGCATAACCCTTTTCCCGAACCCGGAAGTTCCCGATGTTTGATGCGTTGCCGACCCTGTTTGATGGCCATAACGACCTGCTGCTGCGCCTGTGGATCGCCGAAGGCGATCCACTGCCGGCGCTGTTCAGCGGACGGGATCGCGGCCACCTCGATTATCCCCGGATGCGCGCCGGCGGCTTCGCCGGCGGACTGTTTGCGGTTTTCGTGCCGCCGCCGGAATGGGTTGCCCGGCAGCGGGGTATTCCGCTGGCTGATGCGGTGGCGCAGCACGACCCGCTGGCGATCACCGCCGCGCAAATCGCGCTCTGTCACCGCATGACCGCCGCTTCGCAGGGGCGCATGCGGCTCTGTCTGACCGCCGACGACATCATGGCCTGCCGGCGCGAGGGCGTGCTGGCGGTGGTATTGCACATCGAGGGCGCCGGCGCGCTGACGGACGATCTGCAGGGGCTGGCGGCCCTGCAGGCCCAGGGGGTCCGCAGCATTGGACCGTTTTGGAATTTGCCGAACGCGTTTGGTGAAGGCGTTCGCGGAGATTTTCCCGGTTCGCCGGATACCGGCGCCGGACTGACCGCGGCCGGCGAGCGGCTGATTGCCGCCTGTAATCAGCGGCGCATCATGATCGACCTGTCGCACATGAACGAAAAAGCCTTCTGGCAGACGGCGGCGTTGAGCCACGCGCCGCTGGTCGCCACGCACTCCAATGCGCACGCGCTCTGCCCGCAGCCGCGCAACCTGACTGATGATCAGCTGGCGGCCATTGCCGACAGTGACGGTCTGGTCGGCGTCAACTTCGGAACGGCGTTCCTGCGCGCTGACGGCCAGCGCAATCCCGCAACCCCGGTAACTGAAATTGTTAAACATGTTGAGTACCTGATCGCTAAACTGGGGGAAGATCGCGTGGCGTTTGGCTCCGATTTCGATGGCATTCAGCTGCCGGATGACCTGGGCGACGTGACGGGATTGCCGCGGCTGCTGGCGGCGCTAACCGCCGCAGGTGTGGATCGGCCGCTGCTGGAAAAGTTGGCCTGGCGCAACTGGCTGCGGGTGCTGCAGGCGACGTGGCAGGGGTAATAAGAACTATTTACCCTTTTCAGATTGCGATCTGCATCACATTATCGCAACATTTGCGCCGCCGTTTTTGGGCATTTTCCGGTGACCATCGGGTCACCTCTTTTTGTTAAGGAGTTACACCATGTGGACCAAACCGACCTTTGTTGACCTGCGTTTAGGCCTGGAAGTGACGCTGTACATTTCCAACCGCTAATCGCCCGTGCCCGCCAGCGTGCGGGCCTCTTTTTGTTCCTTTCCCGGTTATTTTATGCAGATTAAAGTGCTTGGCTCGGCGGCGGGCGGCGGTTTTCCCCAGTGGAACTGCAACTGTGCCAACTGCCAGGGCGTGCGTAATGGCACCCTCAACGCGTCGGTGCGCACGCAATCCTCGATTGCCATTAGCGACGACGGTAAGCGTTGGATATTGTGCAACGCCTCTCCCGATATCAGTCGCCAGCTGCTGGCCTCGCCAGAACTCCACGACACCACGGTGCTGCGCGGTACCGGCATCGGTGCGATCATTCTCACCGACAGCCAGATCGATCACACTGCCGGACTGCTCAGCCTGCGCGAAGGCTGCCCGCACCAGGTGTGGTGCACGCCGGAAGTGCATGCGGATCTCAGCAGCGGGTTTCCGGTGTTTCCAATGCTGTCGCACTGGAACGGCGGATTAATCCACCATCCGATTACGCCGCTGACCCCGTTTCACACCGGAGTCTGTACCGCCATTCGCTTTACCGCCATTCCGCTGTTGAGTAATGCACCGCCCTATTCGCCGTATCGCGGTTGCCCGCTGCCCGGCCACAACGTGGCGCTGTTTATCGAAGACACGCAGCGTGGTCAAAGCTTGCTGTACGCGCCCGGGCTGGGCGAACCTGATGAGACGCTGCGCCCCTGGCTGATGCGCGCGGACTGTTTGCTGATCGACGGCACGCTGTGGCGCGATGCCGAGCTGGCAGAGACCGGCGTTGGCAGCAATACCGGCAAAGCGATGGGCCACCTGGCACTGTCGGAAGAGCAGGGGCTGGCTGACCTGCTGAGCGGGCTGCCGGCTAAACGCAAGATATTGATTCACATTAACAACACCAATCCGATCCTGAACGCCGACTCACCAGAGCGTCGCAGCCTGGAGCTGCGCGGCATCGAAGTCAGCTGGGACGGAATGACCATCGAGCTGTAAGAGGTTTTATGAGCGAGGCAACGTGGCTAACGCCGGCGCAGTTTGAAGCAGCGCTGCGGGCAAAAGGCGCCTATTACCACATTCATCACCCGTACCACATCGCGATGCACAACGGCGAGGCGACGCGGGAGCAGATTCAGGGCTGGGTCGCTAACCGGTTTTACTATCAAACCAGCATTCCGATCAAAGATGCGGCCATCATGGCTAACTGTCCGGATCCGGCGGTGCGTCGGCAATGGGTACAGCGTATCCTCGATCACGACGGCGCTGACGGTAGCGACGGCGGAATCGAAGCCTGGCTACGGCTCGGCGAGGCGGTTGGCCTGAGCCGTGAAAGCCTGCTGTCGGAAGAGCGGGTGCTGCCCGGCGTGCGCTTTGCCGTGGATGCTTACGTCAACTTTGCTCGTCGCGCCTGCTGGCAGGATGCGGCCTGCAGCTCGCTTACCGAGCTGTTCGCGCCGCAGATTCACCAGTCGCGCCTCGACAGCTGGCCGCAGCACTACGGCTGGATTGAAGCGCAGGGTTATGACTACTTTCGCCGCCGGCTAAGCCAGGCGCGGCGCGATGTTGAGCACGGTCTGTCGCTGGCGCTCGCCTGGTGCGATACCGTGGAAAAACAGCAGCGGATGCTGGAGATCCTGCAGTTTAAACTCGATATTCTGTGGACGATGCTGGACGCGATGACCCTGGCCTGGAGCCTCAATCGCCCCCCCTATCATACGGTGACGGCCGATGCGGTCTGGCACAAACGGAGACTGGTCTGATGACACTATCCCCTGATTCCACCCCGCTGTTTCGCCGCGGCTATCGCCTGCAGTGGGAAGCGGCGCAGGATTGCCACGTCATTCTCTACCCGGAAGGGATGGCCAAACTCAACGACAGCGCCGCGGCGATCTTACTGCTGGTTGATGGTCAGCGCACGCTGGCGGCGATCGTCAACGCCCTGCAGCAGCGCTTCCCGGAAGCCGGCGATCTGGCCGACGACGTGGCGGCCTTTCTGGAGCAGGCGCGGATGCAAAAATGGGTGATCTTCCGTGACTGACGCGGCGACATCAATTCATCCGCCGCTGTGGCTGTTGGCGGAGCTCACTTACCGCTGCCCGCTGCAGTGCCCCTACTGCTCCAATCCGCTGGACTTTGCCGCGCAGGAGCAGGAGCTGACTACCGCCGAGTGGATCGACGTCTTCCGCCAGGCGCGGGAGATGGGCAGCGTTCAGCTGGGTTTCTCCGGCGGTGAACCGCTGGTGCGCAAAGATCTGCCGGAGCTGATTGCCGCCGCCCGCGGTCTCGGTTTCTACACCAACCTGATCACCTCCGGTATTGGGCTGACCGGGAAGAAGCTCGACGCCTTTGCTGACGCCGGGCTGGACCACATTCAGATTAGCTTCCAGGCCAGTGACGAGACGCTGAACGCCGCGCTGGCCGGCAATAAAAAAGCCTTTCAGCAGAAGCTGGCCATGGCGAAGGCCGTGAAGGCGCTGGGCTACCCGATGGTGCTGAACTTCGTGCTGCACCGCCACAATATCGACCAGATTGGCGACATGATCGCGCTGGCGCTTGAGCTGGACGCTGACGATGTTGAGCTGGCCACCTGCCAGTTTTACGGCTGGGCGCAGCTGAATCGCGACGGCCTGCTGCCCAGCCGCGAGCAGATTGCCCGCGCCGAGGCGGTGGTGGCGGCGTACCGCGAAAAAATGGCCGCCAGCGGGCATCTGACCAACCTGCTGTTTGTCACTCCGGACTACTACGAAGATCGGCCGAAGGGCTGCATGGGCGGATGGGGAGCAATCTTCCTCAGCGTCACCCCGGATGGTACCGCGTTGCCATGCCACAGTGCCCGCCAGCTGCCGGTGCAGTTCCCGTCGGTGCGGGAGCACAGCCTGCAGCATATCTGGTACGAGTCCTTCGGTTTTAACCGCTACCGCGGCGACGCCTGGATGCCGGAACCCTGCCGCTCCTGCCCGGAAAAAGCGCAGGATTTCGGCGGCTGCCGCTGTCAGGCGTGGATGCTCACCGGCGACGCGGCTAACGCCGATCCGGTCTGCAGTAAATCGCCGCACCACGCCACGGTGCTGGCCGCGCGCGACGCGGCAAATCACAGCCGCATCGGCATTGGCGAGCTGCGCTTTCGCAACCGCGTCAACTCTCAGCTGATCGTCAAAGGTTAAGCGATGCCGCAGGTGACGTACCGGCACACTAACGGCGTGCGGGTCACGCTGGTGCAGCAGCCGCAGGCCAGTCGGGCCTCGGCGCTCTGGCGGGTCGCCGCCGGCAGTTTGCACGAGCCGACGGCGTGGCCAGGTCTGGCGCACCTGCTGGAACATCTGCTGTTCCGCGGCAGCCGCCGCTATAGCGGCGAACAGCAGCTGATGCACTGGGCGCCGGCCCGCGGCGGGCGAGTGAATGCCACCACCCGCCTCAGCGATACCGCGGCGTTTGTCGAAATGCCCGCCGGGCTGCTGGCTCCGGCCGTGGCGCGGCTCACCGACCTGATTACCGCGCCGCTGCTGCAGCCGGAAGCGGTCGCGCAGGAAGCGGCCATCATTGACGCCGAATACCGGCTGCTACAGCGCGATGCTCCGGGCCGCATCGAAGCGGCGCTGCTGCATGCGCTGAGCCGGGGAGACGGGCCGCTGGCGCGCTTTCGCATCGGCAGCCTCGCGGCCTTTGGCGCGGATCCGGTGCGGCTGCGCGCGGCGCTGGTGGCGTTTCATCAGCGGCACTATCACGCCGGCAATCTGCACCTCTGGCTGCAGGGGCCGCAGCCACTATCCACGCTGGCGGCGCTGGCCGATCGGGCCGCGGCGGCGGTGGCTCCGGCGCGATCGCGCACGCCGATCCGACCGCGTGCGGTGCCCGGCAGTGGCCTGACGCTGCGGCTACCGAAGGACGCGCCGATGCTGGTGCTCAGCTTTGTGCTGCCGGCCGCCGCGCGCCGGGCGCTGCGCCCGCTGGCGCTGGCGCTGGCGGATCCGCGACCCGGTAGTCTGCTGGCCAGCCTGCGCGCGCGCGGGCTGGCTGACGGGATAACGCTGCAGAGCGAGCCGCTGGACGACCGGCGTCACTGGCTGCGCGTGCAGTTCACGCTGGCGCAGGCCGGGAGCGATCTGGCCACGCTGGAAGCGCTGTTTTTTCGCTGGTGTCGCCAGCTGGCCGCGGGGGATCGCACCCTGTGGCAGCGGCTGGCGCAGCGCAGCGCAGCCCAGCTGGCCGCGCTGACGCCGCTGGAGGCGCTGCGCGCCGCTGCGCTGGGATGGCCCGCCCCGCGCTACGCGGCCTGGAGACCACTGCTGGCCGCGCTGCGGCCCGCACGGGCCACTCGCCTGTGGGTCTCGGATGAGGCGGGCGGTGAGCCGCTGATCTGCCAGGGGCTGCCGCTGCGGTTGGCACCGTGGCCGGTGACGGCGCACCGGCGCACCGGCGGCGGACGCTTTTTGCTTTTCCCACCGGCGGCGCGGCCTGCCGAGCCGGTGCTGCCGCACGCGCGGGCGCTGCTGGCTCACCGGCCGCAGCCCGGATTACCGCAGCTGATCCTGCGGCCGCAGTGTGCCGCCGGGCTCAGCGATGAGCAGGGCCTGATTTGGCAGAGGCGGCTGGCTCCGCTGGCGGCCGATCTGGCCATCGGCGGGGATCTGCTCAGCCTGACGGCGGAGCAGGGCGTCTGGACGCTACGCATCACCGCGCCCGCGGCGCGGCTGCCGGCGGCGCTGGCGGCGGCAATTACCCTGCTGCGCGCGGAGGACCCGCCGGCTGATGGCGAAGCGCTGCGGCAGGCCAGGCGGGCGCTTCGGCAGGCTGACCGGACGATTGCCGTACGGCGGCTGCTGATCCGGCTGCCGCAGGCGATGCGGGCCGCCTGGCCACGGCCGCAGTTGGCGTGGCAGGCGACGCTGGGGGGAGGGGACACTCCGCTGCGGACGCGGCTGACGCAGTATCTTAGCGCCTTTCCCCGGCCGCTGGTTGCCGCCGCTGCGCCCCCGCCGCCGCCGGCCGGCCGGCGCTTTCAGCTGACGGCGCAGGACGATCAGCACGCACTGCTGCTGTTTATTCCGCTGCCTGCGGATCGGGCGGCCTGCCTGCGCGCAGGCGTCAGCGATCTGCAGCCGCACTTTTACCAGCAGCTGCGGATAGTGCGTCAGCTGGGCTATGTCGCACAGTGCCAGTGGCACGCCTGCGCCGACGCCGAAGGCGCGCTGCTGCTGCTGCAGTCGCCGCATACCGAACCGGCGGGGCTGCGGCGGGCGGTAGCCGATTTTCTGCGCGCCGAAGCAGATCGCTCACCGACCGCGCAGGCGCTGCTGTCGCGGCTGGCGGTGGCCTGGTGCGGGGAGATCGTTGGGCGGGACGGCGGCTAGCCGCAGGCAAGCCGCCAGCGGGGAACCGGACGTGAGCGACCTGACGATCGCCGTGAGCCCCCCTGCGGCCGGCGGCAACAAGGCGTCACCGGCTCCGCGTAATCCGTGTGCTCATCGCGCCGCAGTCAGCGCGGGGCGACCGCAAACGGCCGTCTCCTGCGCCGCTGAGGCCGACCTGACCGTCAGCCACCGCGGCTGGCGCGACGCCCTTATCGCCGCCGTGTTAACCGCGGCGTGTCAACGTGCCCCGCCGCAACGCCCCGCAGGCGGCGGGCGTATGGGCCGGCGGACGGGCTTACAGATCCAGCCCGTCGAAATCGCTGGCGCGGTGGCGCTCGGGCAGCTGCACGTCACCCCAGGTGCGGTTAACGACGCGCCCGCGCTTCACCGCCGGCCGCGCGGCAATTGCCTGTGCCCAGCGCTGCAGGTGGGTATAGGACGCCACATCAAGAAACTCTGCCGCCTCATACTGATTATTCAGCACCAGGTTGCCATACCAGGGCCAGATGGCGATATCGGCAATGCTGTACGCCTCGCCGGCGATAAACGGCCGCCCGGCCAGCTGCTTGTCCAGCACGTCCAGCTGGCGCTTCGCCTCCATGGTAAAGCGATCGATGGCGTAGGCAATTTTCACCGGCGCATAGTGATAAAAGTGGCCGAAGCCGCCGCCGAGGTAGGGGGCCGATCCCTGCAGCCAGAACAGCCAGTTCAGTACCTCGGTGCGTTCACCCGCGGCGCTGGGCAGAAAATGACCAAACTTCTCGGCCAGATACAGCAAGATGGCACCGGATTCGAATACCCGCAGCGGAGGCGTTACGCTGGTATCCAGCAGCGCCGGGATCTTCGAGTTCGGGTTCACCGCGACAAAACCGCTGGAGAACTGATCGCCCTCCTGGATACGAATCAGGTGCGCATCATAGTCGGCGCCGCTGACGCCCAGCGCCAGTAACTCTTCCAGCAGGATGGTAATTTTCTGGCCGTTCGGCGTACCCAGTGAATAGAGCTGTAGCGGCTGTTCGCCGACCGGCAGCGTCTGTTCGTGGGTGGCACCGGCAATCGGGCGGTTAATCGCTGCAAAAGCGCCGCCGCTCTGCGGCTGCCAGGTCCAGACTGTTGGGGGCTGATAGGGGGCTGACATGCTGTTGGCCTCGCTCACTGATTCGGTTGTTGAGCCAGTAAGTGTAGCAGGCGCTACCGGTGCGATTTAGCCGCAAGGGGGGATCGGCCACCCTCCGCGCGCAGGCCGCCCCGCCGGTCCGCTGATAAGGCTGGTGGGCTCATCAGCGTAAACTTATCCCTGCGCGTCGTTGGCCGCCCGGGTGAGGATCTGCTGATAGTTGGGCGTTGCCTGCGCAACGTTGGCAAAGATCCGCTGTTTTGCTGCCTCGACCACCGCCGGGGAGGCGCTCTGCGGGCTGCCGGCATTAAACGGCGGATGGGGATCGTACTGGGTTATCAGCTGCGCCAGTTCGGCATTATGCTGTGAGGTCAGCACCGCCAGCAGCTGCAGGCCAAAATCGATGCCGGCGGTTACGCCGCCGCCGGTGATGCGGTTGCGGTCGGTCACCACGCGCTGCTGCAGCGGAATGGCGCCGAAGCGCGACAGATCGTCCAGCATCGACCAGTGCGTGGTGGCGCGATAGCCGTGCATCAGCCCGGCAGCGGCGAGAATGATCGCACCGGTGCAGATGCTGGTTACGTACTCAGCGCGCTGGCCAACCCGGTGCAGAAACGCCAGCAGCTGCCGATCCTCAATTGTCCGATACGGGTTCCCGGTGCCGGGGATACACAGCACGCTGGTGTCGGTGATGTCATCAAACCGCTTATTGGCGATCAGGTTGACAGCCTCGATCTCCGTTTTCACGGTGCCGGTCCGGTGCCAGACATACTCCAGCTCATAGCCGCTAAACTGCAGCAGGGTCATCGGGCCGATCAGATCCAGCGGCGTCATATTCTCAAACAGCACGAAAGTGATCCGCTTCGTCGACGCGCCGGGGATGGCGGTCCGCGGGGTGGCCAGCGCCGGCTGCAGCTGGCTTAAAAAGTAGCTGGCGGCGCTGAGTTTTAAAAAGTCTCTTCGATCCACAATAACGTCCTGTGCGGTGGGGAAATGGTGACGGCGGTTATAGCGGATTCCCGGTCGGGAGGAAAGCGCTGGCCGGGCCCCACTTTGCCGATATTAAGCGCTTTTAGGCATAATTTAGAGAATAATGTCGCACGTAGAGTGATGGTTTAAATGTACGAGATAAATAATAGGGAATTAGCCTGAGAAAACGCGATACGGCGCAATGGCGCGACCCGGGGGCTCGGCACACAAAACCATTGCGTAGCTAAACCGGTTTAATTTAATGTTTAGCCAATTTTTATCCAGCTATTCACCAAGGAGTCATCATGACCGCAAAAGTCTGGGTGCTCGGCGACGCCGTCGTCGATCTGCTACCCGAAGGGGAAGGACGCCTGCTGAAGTGCCCCGGCGGAGCGCCCGCCAACGTCGCGGTTGGCATCGCCCGCCTGCAGGGCAGCAGCGGTTTTATTGGTCGGGTCGGTGACGATCCCTTCGGCCGCTGGCTGCAGGAGGTGCTGGCGCAGGAAGGGGTGGATACCGCCCGCATGCGGCGGGATGCCGCTCAGCGCACCTCGACGGTGGTGGTCGATCTGGATCACGAAGGCGAACGCACCTTCACCTTTATGGTGCGCCCCAGCGCCGATCTGTTCTTGACCGCCGACGATCTGCCAACCTTTTCCGCCGGTGAGTGGCTGCACGCGTGTTCAATCGCCCTGTCGGCGGAGCCTTCGCGCAGCACCGCCCTCGCGGCGATGCGGCAGATTAAAGCGGCCGGCGGATCGATAAGCTTCGATCCCAATATCCGCGAGGATCTCTGGCAAGATCAGCAGACCCTGCGCGACTGCCTGCACGAGGCGCTGACGCTGGCCGACGTGGTCAAGCTGTCGGAAGATGAGCTGCGCTTCTTTGCCGGCGACGGCGCGCTGCCGGCGTGCATGGCGCAGCTGGCTGAGCGCTATCGGCTGCGGCTGCTGCTGGTGACGCAGGGGAAAGCCGGCGTGCACGCCTGGCGCGGTGGCGCGCTGCAGCACTATCCTACGCTGCCGGTGCTCAGCGTCGATACGACCGGAGCCGGTGACGCCTTTGTCAGCGGGCTTCTGTGGGGACTGAGCCGGGAAGGCATGCCGGAGAGCGACGCCGCGCTGGCCGGGATCCTGCAGGTGGCACAAATTTGCGGAGCGCTGGCCACCACCGCCAAAGGGGCAATGACCGCGCTGCCTCACCTGGCCGAGCTGCAGCAGCAGCTGGCGTGATTACGGCACGACCGGGCCAGACGGCCCGGTTTATTGCCCGCCTGAGGCGCGATCTGAGACCCCGCTCACAATGACTAAAACGGTTTAGCTATAATCGTTGCCTGCATCCATTTCCCCTGATTATGATTCCAGCTTAAACCGGTTTAGCTAACTACCTGATGAGCAACGATCGACCTTTGGGGATGCAGGATCATGATAAAAAAAAGCACGCTGGCCGTTACCCTCGGTCTGCTGATGACTGCCGGCCCGGCAGCCGCGGCGGATCCCTCTCTGAGTACCATCGAAGCCCGCCTGGCAGCGCTGGAGCAGCGTCTGGCGGCGGCAGAGCAGCGCGCGTCGGCAGCGGAAAAGCGCGCCAGCGCCGCCGAAAAGCAGGCGCGAAGCCTCGCTGCGGCGCAGCAGCGAACCGAACAGCGCGCGGATGCCGCAGAGAAGCAGGCGCAGAGCCTTGCAATAGCGCAGCGGCAAACCGAACGGCGTGCGGACGCCGCCGAAAAGCAGGCGCAGAGCATCGCGGTTGCGCAGCGCGGCGAGAAACCGGCGGACACATCGCGCCTCAGCGACGGTTTTGAGTTTCACGGCTACGCGCGATCCGGGCTGCTGCTGAATGATGCCGGCACCAGTACGCAGGGCGGCCCGGCGCTGACCCCGGCCGGTGAAACCGGAGGTAACGTGGGACGGCTGGGCAATGAGCCGGATACCTATGTTGAAATGAACCTCGAGCATAAGCAGACGCTGGCGAACGGCGCCACTACCCGCTTTAAGGTGATGATGGCGGACGGACAGCGCACCTATAACGACTGGTCGGCGGACAGTAGCGACCTCAACGTGCGTCAGGCGTTTGTTGAGCTGGGCAAGCTGCCGACCTTCAGCGGCGTCTTCAAAGACAGTACCGTCTGGGCCGGTAAGCGCTTTGACCGCGACAATTTCGATATTCACTGGATCGATTCTGACGTGGTGTTCCTCGCCGGTACCGGCGGAGGGGTCTACGATTTGCAGTGGGGGGATAACGCCCGCAGCAACTTCACGCTCTACGGCCGCACCTTCGGCGATATTGATAACAGCAGTAACACCGCCCAGAACACCATCCTGACCGCCAATAACTTCTTTGGCCCGCTACAGGTAATGATAAGCGGGATGCGCAGCAAAGATAACCGGGACCGTCGCGACCTGGAGGGGGCGCTGGTGAAGGGGGACGCCGCGGAGTCCGGGACTCACGCGCTGCTGGGGCTGCATAACGACAGCTTCTATGGCCTGCGTGAAGGGACGTCGAAAACCGCGCTGCTGTACGGCCACGGCCTTGGCGCGGAGGTGAAAACCCTCGGTGCCGATGGCGCGCTACGCTCAAATGCGAACACCTGGCGGCTGGCCAGCTATGGCATCACGCCGCTTGGCGGCAACTGGCATATCGCGCCGGCGCTGCTGGCGCAGGTGAGCAAGAACCGCTACGTGGAGGGTGATAACTATCAGTGGGCCACCGCTAACGCCCGTCTGATTCAGGGCATCACGCAGAATTTTGAAATGCAGTATGAGGCCAGCTACCAGTACATGGATCTCAAACCGGAAGGGTATAAGGCGCGCAACGCGGTCAACGGCAACTTCTATAAGCTCACCGTGGCGCCAACGCTGAAAGCCAGCGACGTGGGCGATTTTCTCAAGCGCCCCGAACTGCGGCTGTTCGCCAGCTGGATAGACTGGGATCGCCGGCTGGACAACTACGCCAGCGATGACGCCTTCGGCAGCAGCGGCTTCACTTCCGGCGGTGAGTGGAGCATGGGCGTCCAGATGGAAACCTGGTTCTGACAGGCGCCCCCCTCCGGGGGCGTATGACGTGTAATGATGCGTTTGACAGAGGGTGTTATGGATTATCAACAGATTGTCCGGCAGCTGATCCCGCTGCTGGGAGGCAAAGAGAATATCGCCAGCGCCGCGCACTGCGCGACCCGCCTGCGGCTGGTGCTGGCGGATGACGCGCTGGCCGATACCCAGGCAATTGGCCAACTTGACGGCGTTAAAGGCTGCTTTCGCAACGCCGGTCAGATGCAGGTAATTTTCGGCACCGGCGTGGTCAATAAAGTCTACGCCGCTTTTATCACCGAAGCCGGCATCGGCGAATCCAGCAAAGCTGAGGCGGCGAATCTTGCCGCACGCAAGCTGAACCCGTTCCAGCGCATCGCCCGCCTGCTGTCGAATATTTTTGTGCCGATCATTCCGGCCATCGTCGCCTCCGGCCTGCTGATGGGGCTGCTCGGCATGGTGAAAACCTACGGCTGGGTGAGCGCCGATAACGCGCTGTACGTCATGCTGGATATGTGCAGCTCGGCGGCGTTCATTATTCTCCCGATCCTGATTGGCTTCACCGCCGCGCGCGAGTTTGGCGGTAATCCCTATCTGGGCGCGACCCTGGGCGGGATCCTCACCCATCCGGCGCTGACCAACGCCTGGGGCGTCGCCAGCGGCTTCCATACCATGAACGTGATGGGTTTTGACGTGGCGATGATCGGCTACCAGGGCACGGTATTTCCGGTGTTACTGGCGGTGTGGTTTATGAGCCTGCTGGAAAAGCAGCTGCGACGGGTTATCCCCGATGCGCTGGATCTGATCCTGACGCCGTTTTTTACCGTGATCATCTCCGGATTTGTGGCGCTACTGGTGATTGGCCCGGCGGGCCGCGCCCTCGGCGACGGCATTTCGCTGGTGCTGAGTACGCTGATTGCCCACGCCGGCTGGCTGGCCGGACTGGTGTTTGGCGGCCTCTATTCGGCCATCGTAATTACCGGTATTCATCACAGCTTCCATGCCGTTGAGGCCGGGCTGCTGGGTAACCCGACCATCGGCGTCAACTTCCTGCTGCCGATCTGGGCAATGGCCAACGTGGCGCAGGGCGGCGCCTGTCTGGCGGTATGGTTTAAAACCCGCGATGCGAAGATCAAAGCCATTACCCTGCCGTCGGCGTTCTCTGCGGTACTCGGCATTACCGAGGCGGCGATATTTGGTATCAACCTGCGGTTTGTGAAGCCGTTCATTGCCGGGCTGGTCGGCGGTGCCGCCGGCGGCGCCTGGGTGGTGGCTTCCCACGTTTATATGACCGCGGTGGGACTGACCGGTCTGCCGGGGATGGCGATTGTGAAGGGCGGTTCTTTGCTGAACTATATGACAGGAATGGCGATCGCGTTTAGCGTGGCCTTTATCGTTTCGCTGCTGCTGAAATACCGCGCCGAGAGTGAAGCATGACCGCGTCGACCCTGCTACCGGCCATATTGCAGGCGGTGCTGCGCGGGCAGCCGCGCGCGCTGCGCGATCCGCACTACCCGCGCTGGCACCTCGCTCCGCCGACCGGTCTGCTGAACGACCCCAACGGGTTTATTCAGTTTCAGGGACGCTGGCACCTGTTTTATCAATGGAATGCGCTGGACTGCAGCCACCGGCATAAGTGCTGGGGGCACTGGTCCTCGGCCGATCTGCTGCACTGGCAGCACGAGCCGCTGGCGCTGATGCCGGATCGGCCCTATGACCGGGATGGCTGCTACTCCGGCAGCGCGGTCGACGATCGCGGGACGCTGACGCTCTGCTATACCGGCAACGTCAAATTTGCTGATGGCAGCCGCACCGCCTGGCAGTGCCTGGCGGTGCAAAATGCGGCGGGCGGCTTCGATAAGCTTGGCCCGGTACTGGCGCTGCCCGCTGGCTATACCGGGCACGTGCGCGACCCGAAAGTGTGGCAGCACGCGGGGCGCTGGTACATGGTGCTGGGCGCGCAGGACAGCGCGCGGCGCGGTAAAGTGCTGCTGTATGTCTCAGCGGATTTACGCCAGTGGCAGTCGCTGGGTGAGCTGGCCGGCAGCCAGCTGGGCGGGCTCGGCGAGGCCGGCTATATGTGGGAGTGTCCGGATCTGTTCAGCCTTGGCGAGCAGAGCGTGTTGATCTGCTGCCCGCAGGGGCTGGCGCCGGAGGCGAGGCGTTTTCTGAATGCCCATCCGGGCGCCTGGCTCAGCGGCGAGATGGATTACGCCAGCGGCACCTTTCGCCATGGGCCGCTGCACGAAATCGATGCCGGTTTCGAGTTCTACGCGCCGCAGACCGCGCTCAGCGACGACGGCCGCCGGCTGCTGATCGGCTGGATGGGCGTGCCGGATGGCGAAGAGAGGCTGCAGCCCACCGTTGCGCAGGGGTGGATCCATCAGATGACCTGCCCGCGCGAGCTGTCGCTACGTGACGGCCAGCTGATGCAGCAGCCGGCGCGCGAACTGCAGGCGCTGCGCTACGATGCGCAGCACTGGCAGGGCGTGGCCGACGAGGCGCCGCGGCTGGCGGCTGACGGGCTCGAGCTGCTGATCGCCGCCCACGGCGGTGCGCTCAGCCTGGACTTCAGCGATACGCTGCGGCTAAGCTGGCAGCCCACTGGCCTGACGCTGGCGCGCCGTAGCCTCGCCAGCGGTGAATGGCAGACTCGCTACTGGAGCGGTGAGGTAACTCACCTGCAGCTGCTGTGCGATCGCTCCAGCGTGGAGATCTTTATCAACCACGGCGCCGGGGTAATGAGTAGCCGCTACTTTCCGCACGGGCCGTCGCAGCTGCACATCACCGGCGATGCCCAACTGGATCTGCAAAGCTGGTCGTTGCGCGACTGCATGGTAGAATAAGAGTTTAGCCAACCAGCCATAACGTATCCCGTGAGAAAAACCAAACGCGTTACCATCAGTGACATCGCCGCCCTGGCGGGGGTGTCAAAAGCCACCGCCAGCCTGGTGCTTAACGGCCGCGGTAAAGAGCTGCGCGTGGCGCAGGAGACGCGTGAGCGGGTGCTAACTATCGCCCGTCAGCAGCACTACCAGGCGAGCATTCACGCGCGCCTGCTGCGGGATAACCGCAGCTACACCCTCGGACTGGTGGTGCCGGAAATCACCAACTATGGCTTTGCCATCTTCTCCCACGAGCTGGAGAACCTCTGCCGCGAGGCGGGGCTACAGCTGCTTATCTCCTGCAGCGACGAGAACCCTGGCCAGGAGAGCGTGGTGGTCAACAATCTGATTGCCCGCCAGGTCGACGGCCTGATCGTCGCATCAAGTATGCAGAGCGATGCCGACTACGTGGCGCTGAGTGAGCAGCTGCCGGTGGTGCTGTTTGATCGCTACATGAATGATACCCGGCTGCCGCTGGTGTGTACCGATTCGGTCACGCCCACAGCGGATCTGATCGCGCAGGTGGCGGTGCACCATCCCGATGAGTTCTATTTTCTTGGCGGCCAGCCGCGGCTGTCACCGTCAAAAGATCGGCTGGAGGGCTTTCGCCAGGGGCTGGCGCGGGCGGGGGTCACGCTGCGGCCGGAGTGGATCTTGCACGGCAACTACCATCCGAGCAGCGGCTACGAGATGTTTGCCGCGCTCTGTGCCCGATTGGGGCGGCCGCCCAGGGCGCTGTTTACCGCCGCCTGCGGAGTGCTGGAAGGGGTGCTGCGCTACATGAGCCAGCACCGCCTGCTGGAGAGCGATATTCATCTGGTCAGCTTTGATGACCACTATCTGTATGACTCACTGTCGGTGCGGATTGATACCGTCCGGCAGGACTGCCGCCAGCTGGCGGCGGACTGCTTCACCATGATAACCGCGCTGATTGACGAAAGGGAGCCAACGCCGCACCAGCGCTTCCTGCCGGCCACGCTGGCGCGGCGGCATCCGCGACTGGGCTAAGCGGTAAGCGCCGCCCGGCGGCGGGCGGTCAACAGCCACAGCAGCACGCCGGCGCCGGCGATCGCGGCGAGCACGTAAAACGCCGACGCGTAGCCGTAGCGGCTGGCCAGCGCACCGGCCAGCGCCGGGCTGAGGGCGGCACCGACGCCCTGCATTACCATCACCGCCGCCAGTCCCGCATTCACCCGGCCACTGCCGGCCAGCATGCGCGCCAGCAGCCCGGGGACCGCCACGCCGAGAATACCCGCGGCAATCCCGTCCAGCGCCTGCACCGGCAATATTGCCCACGGGTGGTGCCAGCCGGCAGCGATCGCCGCGCGCAGTGGCAACACCAGCAGCGCCAGCAGGATGATCCGCTGCCAGCCCCAACGCGCTACGTAGCGCGCAGTCAGCAGGGCCACTGGGATCATCACCGCCTGGGCTATCACCACCGTCAGCGCCGCATACAGGCCGGGCGACAGCGTCACGCCGTCGGGGTTTGCGGCGACCCGCATACTCAGCATCGGCAGCAGCGCAGCGTTCGCCAGGTGGAACAGCAGCAGCGTCATCCCGGTGAGCAGTAGCCCGGGGACGGACAGCAGCGTGCTGAACACCGGTAGCGGATGGGCGTCGGTGATAACGCCGCGCGCCTGCCGGTGGTCAATATCCCGTTCGCGAATCGCCATTACCGTCAGCAGTGAGGCCAGCGCCATCAGCATCATCAGCAGGAAAACCGCATCCAGTCCCCAGCGCAGGCTGGCAAAACCGGCCAGCAGCGCGGCGCTCATATTCCCGGCGTGGTTCCAGGCTTCATTACGTCCGGTCTGCCGGATAAATCCGCGCTGACCGACGATGCCAAGGGTGATGCCGGCCAGCGCCGGCGCCACTGCGGCGGCGGCGACGCCGGTCAGCAACTGAGACATGACGGCCACCGGCGTCGACGGGACAAACCACAGCGCCAGGGTGCACAGCGCAATGATGAGTGCCGCGGCGGCGATCAGCTGACGCTTCAGCCGGGTAGCGTCGACCAGCAGCCCGGCGGGGAAGGTCGCCAGCAGTCCGGCCAGTCCGCCAACGGTCATCACCAGGCCGATGCTGGCGGGCTGCCAGTGTCTTTCGAGCAAAAACAGACCGAGAAACGGGCCCAGGCCATCACGCACGTCGGCGAGGAAAAAACTCAGTAAGCACAGGCACTGCAAAGAACGTAACGGCATTGCATTTCCAGAAACAGAGCGGTGGGAGCGGAGAGATGAGAATAGCGCTTTGGTAGGGGATGAGGCAGGGTAAGCGGCACAAAAAGCGCAATGGGCGCATGATGCGTTAGCGCGGTTAATCATGCACGGCAATCATCAATCTTATCGCCTTTGGGTAAAAAAAGAGCGAATCGCGAGGTCTTCGTCGTATTTTATTCCTATCGTCTTCATTTTTTTCACACTTTTTCCCCTTTTTTTATCGCTGATGCGCGGGTGCTGACGGCGTTTTACGGGGAGGAATCCCCTGTGCTTGGTGTGTGTACTGTGTAAAAATCGATCCAAACGTTATCTTTAATAATCAGTTTCAAAATGAAAATGGTTACTTCTTGTTAACAATTATTGTCAATTTTCGGAAATTGAGCCTGATAATGAGAGACTTTATCAGGATAAATAAATATAGCTAATGAGTCAAAATATATTATTTTTAATAGATTACGTTAAATTTTCTTCGAAAAAAAACGCAATCCCAGTAATCAGGTAAGATTAATCTTATCTTTTGATCAATACGGGCGATCATTTATGTGTTATCAATAGTTTATATCTATCGAATTTGGCTTAAATTGCGCTGGAATCGATTTCTCAACGTTGTCCCCATCCGGTAGAATTTTGTTGAATTTTTTTTAACAATCAATGCGACAGCCTGTTACAGAACTCGCGATCCGTCGACGCTGACGCCGCGCTTCGTCGCGGCGAGTCTGCCGGAGCCCCCTACATGCAGCAGTTCGATACCTCACATCGCTTTCTGTTTGAACCCGTTCAGGCTCCTGACCAGACGGTTATCGCCTGGGCACTCCAGGCCCGCGCACCCTCGCCGCCGGTTGTCGACGCGCGCGGCAGCGTCGCGCACGGCTGGCGTCAGCGTCGCGCACTGTTTATTGAGCAGGTGATGCTGCTGGTCACACTTCAGCGCCGCAGCGATCGTCTGCCGCCGATCGTACTTAGCGTTGATGCCGGGATTGCCGAAGAGATTGCCCTTAATCGCATGCTGCGCGAGCAGCTGTGCGCCATACCTACGCTGCGGCTGGCCATCTCCGGGCCGCTGTCCGCGCCGGCTGCCGGCGAGCGCACGCCGCTGCGAACGGTGCTGGCGCAGATCTGTCCGCTGTGGCTGGAAGGGCTGGGGCGCGGTTGCTCTAACCTGACGCTGGTGATGAACCACGCGTTTGAATACGTCAGCATTGATAAAACCTTTTTCTGGCGCTACGGCGAGGGGCGGGCGTTTCGCGATCTGGTGGCTCATCTGCGTCCCAGCTGCCGCGGCGTGCTGGTCGACGGCGTCCGGCACGCTGCGGATGAGGAGCGTCTGCGAGCGCTTGAGGTCAGTGGGATGCGCGGCACGCGCTGGCCGGCAATCGCCGCCGACGATCTGATCGACGCGCTGACGGCCGCCGGTGATCTGTACTGATGCCCGGACGCCCATCATGGTATCCGGTGACGCCCCCGGAACGATCTGCCCGTCGGGGGGCACGGCCCCGTCGCCCCCGCGCCGCTGGTGCAGTGGCGTTAGCCGTGGCGGCTACGTGATGACCCGTATGCGTGGATTGTCGGCGGGCGCGCGTCACTCCGGATATCACCCTGCCGGCGATTTTTCCCGCCAGCGCCAATACGCTGCTCAGGGCGCAGGCCTTTACCATCGACGTGAGCAACTGCCAGGCCGCGGACGGTAGTGTACAGAGCGATGGCGGTAAGCTGGGGGTGAACTGGACCGGGGGGAATGTGCTGGCCGGGGCCGGAACCGCTTCGCAGGGCTACCTCGCCAATAGCGAGCGCAGCGGCGCGCAAAATATTCAGCTGGTGCTGGCGGCGGATGCTGACAGCGCGCTGAAAAACAAAATTATCCCCGGAGAGGCAAGCCAACCGGCGGCGGCTGTGACCACGACCGCCAGCGGAGCGCGCTTTACCTGGTATGTCGGCTACGCCAGCAACAATCCCGCCGACATCACCGCCGGCCCGGTAAATAGCTACGCCACCTATCAAATTACTTACCAGTAATCCCCCCTGTGAACGTTGCTGCGCGACGGCCGCAGCGATCTGGCGCTAAACGGCGGTTATCGCGCGCCCTGAGCAGCCTGACGGCCAGCTACAGCGAAGGCTAATGCTTTGCCAGGCGGGGCTCGACGGCAGCGGTACGCTGGTGGCACATCCTGGTGGCGTGAGGCTATCGCCGGAGAGTGGCACCACGCTGCGCGGGTGTCCGTGCCGGGAATTGGCCTGCGCTTCAGCCGCAGCGGTGACACCGTCAATCTGGTCTATCCCGGCAGTTACAGCAGCCGCGCCGGCTCGCTGTTTGCTACCGACTACACGCTGGAGGGATCGCGCTTCACGCTGGAGATCGTAAAAACCGCACCGGTTACCGGCAGCGTCGCCAGCGACCAGTATACTTCCTATGATTATCAGTATGGTCACAATCCGATTCTGGAGACCTGGCTCAGCGCCAGCGCGCTGACCATTGTGTCACCCTCTGTCGCGTGCAGGGCGGCAGCAACCGGCGGGTTACCCTCGCGCCGATTGGCCGCCAGCGGCTGCAGGGCATCGGCAGCCGCGCTGGCGATACGCCCTTCACCCTGCAGCTGCTTTGTGAAGGTGGGGTCAGCCTGGCCGGAGAGGCCCACATTAATATGACCTTTTCTGCCCCCGCCGCCGCGCCGGGAGCCGCGGGCGTGCTGGCGAATCAGCGCGTTCAGTCGGCGGCGCGCGGCATTCGCGCGCAGGTGCTGCGTCAGGGGACGCCGCTGAGCTGGGAAACAGGCTACCGGCGGGAGACGCTCGCCTCCGGCGAGAGCCGGCAGATAACGGTTCTGCTGGTGGCCCGCTACTACCAGTATCAGGCCGCGACCTCGGCCGGTGAAGTCGAGGCGCATATGGTGTTTAATCTGACCTATGACCGATCGCGCTCAGGCCGACGGGGCGTAACCCAGCTCGCGGGAGATGCGCTGTGCGGTGGCCTGTACCGGTTTGCTCAGCGCCTCAACGCCGATCTGCTGCAGGCGGGCGGTAGGCAGCGATACCGAGACGGCGAACGGCACCCGCTGGTGAATGTCGAACACCGGCGCGGCCACGCAGGAGACCCCCAGTTCGTTCTCTTCGCGATCCATCGCCAGGCCGCGTCGGCGAATATCGCTCAGTTCATCCAGCATCTGCGGCAGAGTGGTGAGGGTATTGTGGGTCAGCGGCTGGATCACCGGGGCGTGACTTTGCCAGTAGCGCGCCGGATAGTCGCTACTGCCCCAGGCGAGAAAAATTTTGCCCATGGCCGAACAGTAGAGCGGCATATGCTGACCAATATAGGCGCGGGTGCGCATCATGCCGGTGGTCGGCTCCAGCTTGTAAATCAAAATCACGTGGTCATCTTCGCGACTGGAGAAGTTCACCGTCTCCCCCACCTCCAGGTTCAGCTGCTCAAGGTGCGGCGCGGCCACGTGGATCACATTCAGTGAGGAGAGCGCCTTCTGGCCGACGGCAATAAACTTGGTGGTCAGGCGGTAGCTGCCCGCCGACGGCGCCTGAGTGACGTAGCCACTGCTGTGCAGGCCCTGCAGCAGGCGATGCACGGTGCTCTTGTTCATCCCCGCCAGCTCCGACAGGTGAGCCAGCGGACAGCCGTTGGGAAAATTACTCAGAATTTCAATCAGCTGTAGCCCCCGAAACAGGCTCTGGCTGCCCATCGGCTTCTCTTTTTTCGCGTCATGTTCAGCGACGGCTTTCGGACTCATTGCACTTTTCTCCCTTAGCGAGGCGCCAGCGGCGGGACCCGCCTGATTGTCTGGCGATGTTACCCCATGCCCGCTGGCAGGTGAAGCCCGTCGCGCGGCCAACGCGCGGCGCCGGGCCGTTTAGACACGAAGTGAGTTGTGCATCACAAATCTGCGATATAAAAAATAACTAATTAATTTTTATCGTTTTTTAAAATTCCTCCGCGCTTTACAGCCGAACCGGATTCCGCATATTATTTTTGAAACGACATTTCGATATATGAAATATTGCCGTCATGGTCGCGGCACCGCGAGGGCCAACACCGCGCTATCAGGATCGTAACCCGGCGATCCGCCGCGTTCAGGGAGGGAGAAAACATGCACAGTATCCAACAGGAGGGTCCGCTGGAGCGGCTCTGTTCGCCGGCGATCTGGGCGGAGGGGCCGGTATGGCTGCCGGAGCAGGACGCGGTGGTGTTTAGCGATGTGAAGGGCAACCGCATGTTTCGCTGGACGCGCAGCGGAGCGCTAAGCCTGTGGCGCTCCGCCTCGCACTACGCGAACGGTAACGCCCGCGACGCCGAGGGGCGGGTGGTCAGCTGTGAACACGGTCGGCGCGGCATCAGCCGCACCGGACGCGGCGGCGAGGTCACCCTGCTGGTGGATCGCATTGACGGTAAGCGCTTTAACTCGCCGAATGACCTGGTGGTGCGCCGCGACGGTACGCTGTGGTTCACCGATCCCCCCTATGGCATCACCGGTGACGACGAAGGGTACAAATCTGAAAGCCAGGTGATCGGCTGCTATCTCTACTGCTTTGATCCGCGGGACGGCAGCCTGAATATTGCCGCCTGCGATCTGCAGCGCCCGAACGGGCTGGCGTTCTCTCCGGACGAATCGCGGCTGTACGTGGCGGACATGTCGATAGTTGACTTTCCCACGCACGGACGCCGCGAGCTGCGGGTCTATCAGGTGGCCGGGCGGCAGCTGGAGGGCGGGCGGCATTTTGCCCGCGTGGCACCGGGCTTCCCGGACGGGCTCTGCGTAGATGCCAGCGGGGTTATCTATTGCAGCTGCGCCGACGGTGTGATCCTGTTCGATCCGTCGGGGCAGACCATCGGCAAAATCGCGGTGCCGGAGCGGGTTTCAAACTGCACCTTTGGTGGTCCGGACGGCAACGAACTCTATATCACCGCCACCACTTCGCTTTACCGCGTCCGACTGGCCACCCGGGGCTGATCGGGCCGCCAGGCGCGCGCCGCAGATGAAACGTGGTGGCGATCATAGTACGGTAAGTTAATTTTATCTTAATGATTTATAAAGTTAATTGTCGTTTTTTTGACGTTAACCCGCGTTGAATCGCGATGTGAATTTTTAATGAAATTGCATTTCACATAGTGAAATAAAGCGGCGCCGCGATCGGCTTCCGCAATGGAGAGGCAGCATGAGAGTCAGCTACAGCGAGTTAAAACAGCAATTGCAGCGGGTGCTGCTGTCGCGCGGCGTCGAGGCACAGACCGCCGACGCCTGCGCCGGAATGTTTGCAGACACTACCGCCTGGGGGGTCCACTCCCATGGCGTAAACCGGTTTCCGCGCTTTATCCAGCAGCTGGATGCCGGCGATATTGATCCCACTGCGCGACCCGAACGCCTGCTGACGCTGGGGGCGGTGGAGCAGTGGGATGCTCATCTCGGTATCGGCAATCTCACCGCCCGACAAATGATGGATCGCGCCATGGCGCTGGCGGACGATCGCGGTATCGGGCTGGTTGCCCTGCGCAATGCTAATCACTGGATGCGCGGCGGAGCCTATGGCTGGCAGGCGGCGGAAAAGGGCTATATCGGACTGTGCTGGACCAATTCGCTGGCGGTAATGCCGCCGTGGGGCGCAAAAAACTGCCGTATCGGTACCAATCCGCTGATTATCGCGGTGCCGGGTGAGCCGATCACGCTGGTGGACATGTCGATGTCGATGTTCTCTTACGGCGCGCTGGAGCTGGCGCGGCTGGCGGGAGAATCCCTGCCGGTAGACGGTGGCTACGACAACGCCGGTCAACCGACCCGCGATCCGGCGGTGCTGGAGGCTAACCGGCGCATTCTGCCGATGGGCTACTGGAAAGGGTCGGCGCTGTCGGTGGTGCTCGATATGCTGGCCACACTGCTCTCCGGCGGGCTGTCGGTAGCCGAGATCAGCGAAGATCAGCGCGATGAGTATGGCGTTTCGCAGGTATTTATTGCCGTACGGATCGATGCGCTTATCGATGACGCGACCCGCGATCGCAAGCTGCAGCGCATTCGTGATTACCTCACCGGCGCTGAACCGGTCGATCCGGCCGCGCCGGTGCGGCTGCCGGGACAAAACCTGCCGCAGACGTTCGCCCGCAGTCTGCGGGAGGGCATCACCATTGACGATGGCGTGTGGCAGCGGATCCTTGCGCTGCAGGAGGCCGCATGATTTGGGGACACATCGATCATACCCCGATGGCCCACCTGCCGGCGCCGGTGGCAGAGGCGCTGGCCTGGATCCGCCGCACCGATGTTGAGCATCTGGCGCCGGGACGCTATCACAGCGCGTCAGATAACGCCTGGATGCAGGTGATGGATCTGCGTACGCAGCCGGCGGACAGGCTCTATCCGGAGGTGCACCGTCACCACGTTGACGTGCAGTTTCTCTGGCGCGGCTGCGAGCAGATTGGCGTGGCGATCGACGATGGTACCCACCCGGTGCAGCAGGCGTGGGATGCCGAACGCGACATTGTGTTTTATCAGCGGGCAGCGGGGGAGAGCTGGCTGCACCTGCGTCCCGGCCATTTTGCGGTGTTTTTTCCGCAGGATGTGCACCGCCCCGGCTGCCTCGATCGGCAGGCGACATTAATCCGCAAAATCGTCGTGAAGATCCCGCTGGCGCGCTTTCAGCGGCCCTGATGCCTCACCCGTATTGACGGCGCGATCGTCGGCACTCTGCTGCCGGCGCATGGTGAACACCAAAGGGAGAACACCGAATGGAGTACTGGTTGGGACTGGACTGCGGCGGCACCTTTATCAAGGCCGGACTGTACGATCGCCACGGTAATGAATGCGGCATCGTGCGCCGCGGGCTGGAGATCATCGCCCCGCAGCCGGGGTGGGCGGAGCGCGATATGTCCGCGCTGTGGCATACCGCCGCCGACGTGATTCGCGAGCTGTTGACCACCCGCAGGGTGGCGGGTGCGGCGATTCAGGCGGTGGGGATTTCTGCACAGGGAAAAGGGCTGTTTCTGCTGGATAAGCAGGGACAGCCGCTGGGAAACGGCATCCTCTCTTCCGATCAGCGTGCGCTGGCGCTGGTGCGCGAGTGGCAGCAGCAGGGGATACCGCAGGCGCTGTACCCGCTGACCCGGCAAACCCTGTGGACCGGCCATCCGGTATCGCTGCTGCGCTGGATAAAACAGCATCAGCCCGCGCGCTACGCGCAGATTGGCACCGTGCAGATGGCTCACGATTATCTGCGCTACTGCCTGACCGGCGAGCTGGCCTGCGAAGAGACCAACAGTTCGGAATCCAATTTATATCACATGACGCGCGGCGGCTGGGACCCGTTGCTGGCGCAGCAGCTGGGGATTGGCGAAATCGTACCGGCGCTGCCGCCGCTGATCGGATCGGCGGAGGTGGCCGGTCGGATTCATCCGGCGGCGGCGGCGCTGACCGGTCTGCAGGTGGGCACGCCGGTGGTCGGGGGGCTGTTTGACGTCGTCTCCACCGCGCTGTGCGCCGGGCTGGATGATGAAACGCGACTCAATGCGGTGATGGGCACCTGGTCGGTGACCAGCGGCATCACCGATCGCCTGTGCGATGACCCTGACTACCCGTTTGTCTATGGTCGCTACGCTGAGCCAGGACGCTGGATCGTTCATGAAGCCAGCCCAACGTCCGCCGCTAACCTCGAGTGGTTTTGCCAGCAGTGGGGATTACGCGATTACGCGCAGCTCAACGCGTGGGTAGCCGCACTACCGCGCGCCGCCAGCAGCCTGCTGTTTGTCCCTTTTTTATACGGTTCCAACGCCGGGCTGGGGCTGCACGCCGGCTTTTTTGGCCTGCAGGCCTGCCACCAGCGCGCGCACCTCGTGCAGGCGATTTACGAAGGGGTGATCTTTAGCCATTTGACGCACCTCCACCGGATGCGTCAGCGCTTTCCGCAGGCGACGGCGCTGCGTATCACCGGCGGGCCGGCGCACTCCCGCGTGTGGATGCAGATGTTTGCCGATATCAGCGGCCTGCCGGTAGAGCTGCCGCAGGTGGAAGAGACCGGCTGCCTCGGCGCAGCGATGGCGGCGATGGTTGGCAGCGGGGCATATACGCACTTTGCTGCGGCCCAGCGCGCGATGGCATCGCGGCTGATTCGCCTGACTCCGGATGCCGACGTGGCCGTACCCTGTCGGAAAAAATATCAACGTTATCAGTCGCTGATTGCGGTGCTACAGGCGCTGCAGTCTGAGGAGGAGTGATGCACCCACGACCCACCCTGCAGCTGGCGCTGGACCATACCCGGCTCGATGCGGCACTCGCCAGCGCCGCCCGGCTGCGTTCGCATGTCGACATCATTGAGGCCGGTACGCTGCTCTGCCTCAGCGCGGGCGTCGCGGCGCTGAGTCAGCTGCGCGCCCTGTGTGGCGATCGGCCGCTGCTGGCAGATTTTAAGGTGGCGGATGCCGGCGCTACCCTCGCGGAGCAGGCGTTCAGCCACGGTGCCAGCGCGATGACGGTGATCTGCGCCGCGCCGCTGGCCACCATGGCCAGCGCGCAGGCGGTCGCGGTGCGCCACGGCGGCGAGATTCAAATTGAACTGTTTGGCCACTGGACGCTGGAAGACGCCCGCGCCTGGCGCGCGCTGGGCATTCGGCACGCCATTTATCACCGCGGTCGCGACGCACAGGCGAGCGGACAGCGCTGGAGCGATGCCGATTTGAATGCGATGCGGGCGCTGTCGGCGTGCGGACTGACGCTGTCCGTGACCGGGGGCATTGAACCCGATGACCTGGCGCGCTTCCGTACGGTCAACGTCAGCACCTTTATCGTCGGACGCGCCCTGACGGAGGCCGCCGATCCGCTGGCGGCCGCCCGGGCATTTCACGACGCCATCGAACACTATTGGGAAAAATAGCATGCGTGCACATCCGTTAGGCATTTATGAAAAGGCGCTGCCGAAAGATCTCGACTGGCCGCAGCGGCTGGCGTTGGCGAAGCGCTGCGGTTTCGATTTTGTCGAGATGTCTATCGATGAGAGCGATGCGCGACTGGCGCGACTGGCGTGGAGCCGGACGGAGCGGTTGGCGCTGGTTCACGCGGTGCTGGAGAGCGGCGTGCGCATTCCGTCGCTCTGTCTATCTGCTCACCGGCGCTTTCCCTTTGGCAGTCACGATCCGGCGGTGCGTCAGCGGGCGCGGGAAGTGATGGCGCAGGCCATCACTTTGGCGCAGGACCTTGGGATCCGCACCGTGCAGCTGGCCGGCTATGACGTCTACTACGAACCGCACGACGATGCGACCCGCGCCCGCTTTCGCGAAGGGCTGGAGTGGGCGGTGGCGCAGGCGGCCGGCGCGCAGGTGATGCTGGCGATGGAGATCATGGATACCGAATTTATGAGCACCATCCGCCGCTGGAAAGCGTGGGATGCGCTGATCGCGTCGCCGTGGTTCACCGTCTATCCCGACGTGGGCAACCTCAGCGCCTGGGGCAGCGACGTGGCGCAGGAGCTGGCGCTGGGGATCGATCGCATCGCCGCGCTGCATTTAAAGGATACGCGGCCGGTAACGGCCACCTCACCGGGGCAGTTCCGCGATGTGCCGTTTGGCGACGGCTGCGTGGATTTTGTCGCGATATTTCGCCAGCTAAAAGCGCTGAACTATCGCGGCGCGCTGCTGATTGAGATGTGGACCGAGAACGCCAGCGATCCGGCGGCTGAGATCGTGCAGGCCCGACGCTGGATCGAACAACAAATGCAAACAGGGGGTTGGGAATGTTAACGCTGAAGCAGCTCAAGCAGCAGGTGCTGGAAGCCAATCTGGATTTGCCGCGCCATCATCTGGTGACGTTTACCTGGGGTAACGTTAGCGGTATCGATCGCGAACGCAACCTGATGGTGATCAAGCCGTCGGGGGTGGAGTATGCGCAGATGGGCGTCGAGGATATGGTGGTGATCGACGTGGCCAGCGGTCGCACCGTCGAAGGGCAGAAAAAGCCTTCGTCGGACACCGCCACCCACCTGGCGCTGTACCGCGCATTTACCGACATTGGCGGCATTGTCCATACCCACTCGCGGCATGCGACCATCTGGGCGCAGGCCGGGCTGGATTTGCCGGCCTGGGGGACCACCCACGCCGACTATTTTTACGGCACCATTCCCTGTACCCGATTAATGACCGCGGCGGAGATTGCCGACGAGTATGAAGCGCACACCGGGGAGGTGATCATTGACACCTTCCGCCAGCGCGATCTCAGCCCGCTGGCGGTTCCCGCGGTGCTGGTGCACGCGCACGGGCCGTTTGCCTGGGGGCGGTCGGCGCACGAGGCAGTGCACAACGCGGTGGTGCTGGAGGAGATTGCCTATATGGGCATTTTCTCCCGACAGCTGACGCCGGGGATAGGCAGCATGCAGCGCGAGCTGCTGGATAAGCACTATCTGCGTAAGCACGGTAAACAGGCCTATTACGGTCAGTAACCCCCCGCGCCCGCGCGCCGCCGGCCGCCGGCCGCAATCGGGCCGGCACGGTCTCTCTCCCGCGCCTTCGCGCGGGTCGTGCGCTTCCCGCCCTGCGCGGCGGCCTGCCGTGCTCTGCGAGAATGGACGAGGCTGCCGCTCAACGATGCCCTGCCGTCCGTTCCTTATTGCCATCAGGGAGGAGACATTCCGCACGCATGAAATATTTTGCTACACTATTCCGGCTATACCTCCATCCAGGCCGTAACAACGACAACATGGAATGAGAATGATATGAGTCAGAATGATGTGGTTTCTGAAAAGCCAAAACATAAAATTAACAAAGCGGTGTTTTTTACCTCCGCGCTGTTAATTTTTATTCTGGTAGCCTTTGCTGCCATTTACCCCGAGGTGGCAGACAAAAACTTTAAGCTGCTGCAGCAACAAATTTTTACCAACGCCAGCTGGTTTTATATTCTGGCCGTTGCGCTGATTCTGCTCAGCGTGACTTTTCTGGGACTGTCCCGTTACGGCGATATTAAGCTGGGGCCGGATCACGCTCAGCCAGATTTTAGCTACCACTCCTGGTTTGCCATGCTGTTTTCTGCCGGGATGGGCATCGGGCTGATGTTCTTCGGCGTGGCCGAGCCGGTCATGCACTACCTGTCGCCGCCGGTCGGCACGCCGGAAACCGTTGAGGCCGCCAAGCAGGCAATGCGCCTGACGTTCTTCCACTGGGGCCTGCATGCCTGGGCTATCTACGCCATCGTGGCGCTGATTCTGGCCTTTTTTAGCTACCGTCACGGGCTGCCGCTTACGCTGCGCTCGGCGCTGTATCCGATCATTGGCGATCGTATTTACGGCCCGATTGGTCACGCGGTGGATATTTTTGCGGTCATCGGTACCGTATTTGGCGTCGCCACGTCACTGGGCTACGGCGTTCTGCAGGTCAACGCGGGTCTGAATCACCTGTTTGACGTGCCGATTAATGAGACGGTTCAGGTCATTCTGATCGTGGTTATTACCGCGCTGGCGACGATTTCCGTGGTGTCCGGACTCGACAAAGGCATTCGTATCCTGTCTGAGCTGAACCTCGGGCTGGCATTATTACTGCTGGCGCTGGTGCTGTTATTAGGTCCGACGGTGCTGTTGCTGAAATCCTTTGTAGAAAATACCGGCGGCTATTTATCCGATTTGGTCGGCAAAACGTTTAATTTGTACGCCTATGAACCGAAATCGAGTAACTGGCTTGGCGGCTGGACCCTGCTCTACTGGGGCTGGTGGCTCTCCTGGTCGCCGTTTGTCGGTATGTTTATCGCCCGCGTCTCGCGCGGGCGCACCATCCGCGAATTTGTCACCGGCGTGCTGTTTGTGCCGGCCGGTTTTACCCTGCTGTGGATGACCGTGTTTGGTAACAGCGCCATTAACTTGATCATGACTCAGGGCGCGACCGATCTGGCGAAAACCGTACAGGAAGACGTGGCGCTGGCGCTGTTTAACTTCCTGGAACATTTCCCGTTCTCCAGCGTGCTGTCATTTATCGCCATGGCGATGGTGGTGGTGTTCTTTGTCACCTCGGCGGATTCCGGCGCGATGGTGGTGGATACGCTGGCCTCCGGCGGGCACAGCGACACGCCGATTTGGCAGCGGATTTTCTGGGCCGGGCTGATGGGTGTGGTGGCGATTGCGCTGCTGCTGGCCGGCGGCCTGAGCGCGCTGCAGACGGTGACCATTGCCAGCGCTCTGCCGTTCTCGGCGATTTTGCTGGTCTCGATTTACGGGCTACTGAAAGCCCTGCGGCGAGACATGACCAAGCGCGACAGCCTGAGCATGGCCACCATCGCGCCTACGGCGGCGCGGAACCCAATTCCGTGGCAGCGTCGCCTGCGCAACATTGCCTACCTGCCAAAACGTTCGCTGGTGAAGCGCTTTATGGACGAAGTGATTCAGCCGGCGATGGGGCTGGTGCAGGAGGAGCTGGGCAAGCAGGGCACCGTGGCCGACATCAGCAGCGAGAATGATGACCGCATTCGCCTGGAGGTGAACATGGGCGAAGAGCTGAACTTTATCTACGAAGTGCGCCTGCGCGGCTACAACTCGCCGACCTTTGCGCTGGCCGGGCTGGATAATGATGAGCAGCAGGCCGAACAGCACCGCTACTATCGCGCCGAGGTGTACCTGAAAGAGGGTGGGCAGAACTATGACGTGATGGGCTGGAACCAGGAGCAGCTCATTAACGATATTCTCGACCAGTACGAGAAGCACCTGCACTTCCTGCATCTGGTGCGCTAAGCCGATGTGAACGCAGCACTCATGCCGCCCCGAGGGGCGGCATTTTTATGTCTGCGGTGCGGGAAGCGCGCGGGCCCCGGAGCAGGGCGCTTTCCTGACGGGCCGCTGGCATCAGGCGCGCGTCTGTATTGCGGCCCCCGCCGTCGCGCACGGCTGGTGATGTCCCGGCTGCGGCACGCGGATGATAAAGGTCAGCGCGCCGGCAAACAGATACAGGGCGGTATAGGCCCACACGACCCCCACGATGTCAAAGAACGGCAGCAGCAGCGACGCAATGGCGGGAGCGACGAAATTACTCAGCCCGGCCGAGAGGTTATACACCGATACCGCCGCGCCCTGGTGATGCGGCTCCAGCGTCGGAAACACCGCGGTCATCGGCACAAAAGCGGCCACGAAAATGCCCAGCATGACTGCCGGGATCAGCGCAATCCAGAAATGGTGCCCGGCATACAGCGGCAGGTAATAGAACGCCAGGCTGGAGATAGCCATACCCAGGCAGCCAAACCAGCGCACCTGGCGGATCCAGCCCAGCTTCTCGCCGGTGATCCCCCAGAAGATGTTAGTGAAAATGGTGACAAAGAAGAACACCGCCCAGATCTGCAACCACTCGGAAATGGTAAAGCCCAGCCTATCGACAAACAGCAGCGGCATAATGATCGCGAAGCCAAACAGGGACAGGGTGTTAATCACGCGGATCAGACAGGCATAAAACACGTTGCGGTTGGTAAACAGAAGGGTAACCGCGCGCGACATTTCGCTCATCTTATCGCGCAGCGGCAGGTGGATGCGCGAGCGGTCTACCGGTACGCGACGTAGGCTAATGGCCGCCAGTATGCCGCCGGCGGCAACCCAGGCGATCGCCATCCACAGCGTACCGGTTTCGCCCAGCACCGGGATCGTCAGGCTGGGCAGATAGCTGCCAACCACGCCGATGCCCACCGAGTACATCGCCCAGAACCAGCCGGTAGCGGCCGCCAGTTTTTCCCGCGGCAGCACCTGGACCAGCATCAGCATAAACGAATAGATAAACAGCGGATAGGCCAGGCCGCGTATGCCGTAAAACAGCACCATCAGCGGGTAGTTACGCAGCCCCAGCCCCAGCGACATAAACAGGGCGTGCATGATTATCCACAGGACAAAGCCTATCATCATGGCGCGCTGCGGGGTGATCAGTTCGGCCACCACGCCCGAGGCCCAGGCGGCCAGCGCCGCCGCCAGCCCGTAAAAGGTGAACACCACCGCTGACTGGGCCGGCGTAAAGCCCATATCGGTAATATGGCGGGATAAAAACGCCATCTCGAAGCCATCACCCGCCATAAAAATGGCAATAGCAAGAAAGCCCCAAAACATGCTTTTCGGTAAGCCTAACCAGTAATTACTCGACGGCATCATATGCCTCCTGTTTGGAAAAGGGTCAGGGCAAAAGCGCCCGCGCTTGCTGCTGTTGCAGATACAGCGTGCGAAACACCTGCAGCCGCTGCTGCAACCATTCGCCGCGGGCGGCGCTGGGATGATAGCGCGCCTGTACCGGCGGTTTCAGGCATACCCTGGATTCGTCGCCGCCATCGGCCAGCCACGCCAGACGAGCGGCGCCCAGTGCGCCGGAGGCGCTGGCCGGATGGGTGATGATGGTTCGCTGCAGGACATCGGCAATCAGCTGTGCCCAGAGCGTGCTGCGCGCGCCGCCGCCGGTCAGGCTACACTGGGTAATCTGCTGCGCGTGGCTCAGCACCGAGAAGCCATCGGCCAGGCCAAACACCACGCCTTCCAACACTGCATAGCCGAGCAGAGCGCGCGGCGTTTCATGGCGCAGGTTAAAGAACGCCCCGGAGGCGTCCGGATCGTTGTGCGGCGTGCGCTCGCCGGAGAGGTAGGGCAGAAACAGCGGTGCGCCTCGCCGCTGCTCCTCGCTCAGGTCGGCCATCTCTGCCAGTAGCTGGTTCTCGCTGATTGACAGCAAATTGCACAGCCAGCGCAGGCCGCTGGCGGCGCTGAGCATTACGCTCATCTGGTGCCAGCGGCCGGGCAGGGCGTGACAAAAGGCATGAACGCCGGATTGCGGATCGGCCTGCCAGCGATCGTTAACCACGAAAATCACGCCGGAAGTGCCCAGCGAGATAAAGGCATCGCCGGGCTGTACCGCACCCACGCCCACCGCCGAGGCGGCATTGTCGCCGCCGCCGCCGGCCACGATGACCGATGACGACAGCCCCCACTGACTGGCCAGCGACGCCTGCAGGGTGGCGCTGACGGCGCTCCCCTCCACCAGCGTCGGCATCCGATCGCGCGTCAGGCCGCTGATGGCCAGCAGCGTATCGGACCAGTCGCGCGTCGCCACATCCAGCCACAGCGTCCCGGCCGCGTCCGAGGGGTCACTGACGAAGCGGCCGGTCAGCCGCCAGCGCAGGTAATCTTTTGGCAGCAACACTTTGTCGATGCGGCGAAACAGCGCCGGTTCCTGTTCCGCCACCCAGCGCAGTTTTGGCGCGGTAAAGCCCGGCATGATCAGGTTGCCGCTGATCTGCACCATCTCCGGGTGTGCACGGCTCAGCGCCGCACACTGCGGAGCCGAGCGGGTGTCATTCCACAGGATGCAGGGGCGCAGTACCTCGCCCTGCTTATCCAGCAGCACCGCGCCGTGCATCTGGCCCGACAGGCCGATGGCACGCACGGCGCGCCAGGCGTCCGGCGCCTGCTGGCGCAGGCCGGCGACGACCTCGTTACACGCCTGCCACCAGCGCTCGGGATCCTGCTCGGCCCAGTGTGGATGTGGGCGCTGAACGCTGAGGGCGGCGTGGCCGGACGCCACGATGTTGCCCTCGGTGTCCACGATCAGCGCTTTCAGTTCGGAGGTACCGATATCAATGCCGAGATACATGGGGGCTCCTTACGCCTGCGCGACGGTCGGCTGCAACAGCCACTGCTGCAGATCGGCGACGCGCCGGGTGACCAGCGCATGAAACGCGGTGCTCTGCGCCAGCTCGCCAAACAGCGCGCCGTCGCGCAAAAATGTGTCCAGCGCATCGTCGCGGGCGAACTGTCGCCGCAGCGCCTCTGCCTGCAGCACGCCATCCTGATAGGCGTAGGGCAGCTGGCCTGCCGCCCAGCGCTGCAGGAACAGAAAGAACAGCGCGGGCAGCGCGGCGGTGGCCAGCGGCTCGGCGCCCCGGCGGTAGCATTCGATCAGGGTGGGCGTCACCATGCCGGGAATTTTCGACAGGCCGTCCGCCCCCACGCGCTGGTTAGTATCTTTAATCCACGGGTTGCTGAAGCGCGCGAGAACCACATCGCGATAGGCTGCCAAATCCAGCGGGCTGGGCGACAGTGCGGGGATGACATCCTCAGTCACGTAGTCGTAGGCCAGCTGAAAAATCGCGGGCTGACGGGTGCTGTCGTCGATATAGCTGAGGCCTGCCAGCGTGCCGGCCCAGGCGATAGCGGCGTGGGTGGCGTTAAGAATGCGGATCTTCGCCTCTTCCCACGGCAGGACCGACGACACCAGCTCGACGCCGACCTGCTCCAGCGCCGGTCGGCCGGCAATAAAATCATCCTCAATCACCCACTGAATAAAGGACTCGGCCATCACGGCAGCGCCGTCCTCTTTACCGGTAGCGGCCTTGACGCGCTCGGCGATGTCCGGCGTCGGGCGCGGAGTAATGCGATCCACCATGGTGTTGGGTGAGGTGGTGTTTTCACGTACCCACGCGGCCAGCGCGGTATCGCCTTTCGCCGCCAGGAACGCCAGGAACCCCTGGCGGAAACGCTCGCCGTTATGGCGCAGGTTATCGCAATTCAGCAGGGTAACCGGCGCGCCGCCGTCGGCGACGCGCCGGGTCAAAATACGCGCCAGCGCGCCATACAGGGTGCGCGCCTCGCCGGCAAGATCGGCCTGGATATCGCTCTGCGTCAGGTCGAGGTGGTGATCCGGGGTCAGGTAGTAACCAGCCTCCGTCACGGTGAAGCCAATCACCCGCGTGTCCGGGCTGGCCCCCTGCGCCACCAGCGCGGACAGTTCCCTGTCCCACGGCAAAATCTGACGCAGCGAGGTGATGGTCTCCCAGGCGCGTTCACCCTCTGGCGTGACGGTTTCCAGCACGTACTCCCCGCCCTGGGCGCTGAGCCGTTCCAGCAGGGGCGTCATGTCATCACGAATATTGCCCAGCGCAATGCCCCAGCTTTCGTCCCCCCGCGCACGTAACTGATGCAGATACCACGCCTGATGGGCACGATGAAAGGATCCTGCCCCGATGTGCATCCATACGGATTGTCTGGTCATCACTACCTCGATATGAGTATTTGCTAAATTAAAGGGCAATTGCCCAAACGCCGTCAGCTTACTGCCCGGCCTCAGGTAAGGTCTGCGAACCACATCACATTTAATATATTTGCTCTTTGTTTGGGCTTTTGCCCAGATGGCGCCGATCGGCGCTCTCGCGGTACCATGGCGTCTCGATCTTGACGGAACAGCGCGATGAGCAGAGAAGAAAAAAAGCAGGAACTGGCCGCCCGGGCGGCCTGGATGTACTACGTGGCGGGCATCACGCAGCAGGAGATTGCCCGCGCGCTGGGGGTATCGCGGCAGGTCGCGCAGCGCCTGGTGTCCAGCGCGCGCGAGAGGGGGATGGTCAGCGTGAAGATTGAGCATCCGGTGACCCACTGTCTGCAGCTGGCGGATGCGGTACAGCAGACGTGGGGGCTCGGGATGTGTCGCATTGTTCCCTCGACCGGCCTTGACGATGAGGCCATTCAGTCGATGCTGGCGGTAGAGGGCGCGGCGGTCATGTCACAATACATGAGCCGCGAATCGCCGCAGGTATTCGGCATCGGTTCCGGCAAAACGCTGCGCGCGATGATCGATGCGCTTCCCTGGGTGGAACGCCCTCAGCATCAGTGCGTGTCGATGATTGGCGCCATTGCGCGTGATGATTCCGGCACCCGGTATGATGTGCCGCTCAGGATGGCGGAAAAGATGCAGGGAAAATATTTCTTTATTCCGGCGCCGCTGTATGCCGACACGCCGGAAGATAAAGCAATGTGGATTCAGCACCAGATTTACCAGCGGGTTGTGCAGCGGGCGCTGCACGCCGACGTGGCCTTTGTGGGCATTGGTGAAGTCGAGCCGGGGTGTCCGCTGCACGCCGAAGGCTTTATCACCGATGCGCAGGTGGCCGACCTGCGCGCGCGCGGCGTGGTCGGCGAAATGCTCGGACATTTTTTTAATCAGCACGGTGAGCGGGTGCCGAGCGACACCGATGCGCTGCTGACCAGCGTGCCGATGGACAGCCATACCCGGCGGCAAATTATCGGCTTTGCCGGCAGTCCGCGTAAGTACACTGCCATCCGCGCCGCGCTGCGGGGCAGATGGCTGTCTGGCCTGGTGACGGACGAAGCGACGGCGCTGAATTTGCTGCGGGACGGCGCCGGCGATTGACGGCGCGATCTTCTGTGTCGTGCGCCGACGGACGTTCCCGAACGGCGCCTGAAGCAGCCGCCACCGGCGCTCATTCCCGGCATCAGGCGAGGCCGGCCATGGCCATTAGTGCAGCGCAGGCCAGTAATCCTTATTGGCGTCGATCAGGTCATCAAGGATCGCTTTGGCCACCGATGCGCTCGGCACGGTTTTAGACAGCGTTATTGCCTGCCAGAGCTTCTGGTAGGAGCGCTGCTCCCAGGCGTCTACCACCAGTTTTTCTACCGCCACCTGCTGGCTCATCAGCCCCTTCTGGAAGTGCGGAATGTCGCCCACCGTCAGCGGTTCCGGCCCGTTATGACCGACCAGGCAGGGGATTTCCACCATCGCATCGGCATCAAAGTTATGGATGGCCCCGTTATTGGGCACAATCAGCAGCATGCGCGCCTGGGTATTAAAGGCAATGGCCGCGGCCAGATCGACGATATAGGACGCATGTTCGTCGATCTCCAGCTCACCGGCAGAAGAGTGGCCGGCTTCGATGATCGCCCGGCAGGCGCTGAATACGTGCTTTTCGCGGTGATCCATGACTTCATTGGCGCGGGTGCGCGCCGGGTTGGCGTGGGCCACCACGTAGTCCGGGAACAGGTAGTATTTCAGGTAGGTATTTGGCAGCGTGTCCGGATCCAGCGCCTGCACGTCTTTCGCTTTGGCGAAGGTGTCATTCCAGCTTGCTTCGGTATGCGCATCGTCAGCCGGTGGGATATACCCTTTCCGGGCGACGTATTCGCGCAGTTTTGGCATCAAATCGTTGCCGTCGAGATCTTCAATCGACGTCCACCAGCCGAAGTGATTCAGGCCGTAGTAGCGCACGCGCATCTGCTTACGGTCCTTCAGGCCGACGATTTGCGCCATCCGTCCTTCAATGCCGATCGGCATATCGCAGATGTTGAGGATTTTGGCGTTCGGGCGCAGGCGGCGGGTCGCTTCCGCCACAATGGCCGCCGGGTTGGAGTAGTTCAGCATCCACGCGTTTGGGGAGTACTGCTCCATATAATCCACCAGCTCCAGCACGCCGCCGATAGAGCGCATTCCGTACGAGATGCCGCCAGGGCCGCAGGTCTCCTGGCCCAGCACGCCGTGGCGCAGGGGAATTTTTTCATCTTTCTCGCGCATCGGGTATTTCCCTACGCGAATATGCGCCATCACAAAATCCACATCGGTAAAGGCCGCCTGGGGATCGGTGGTGTAATGGAATGCGATATCCGGGGCCTGCTCCCTGAGGATAATCTTGCACGCCTCGGCAATGATCTCCTGACGCGCGCCGTCGTTGTCATAAAACGTCAGCGCACGCAGGGGAAAACGGTCGCGATTCGCTAACAGCATCAGGACAATACCCGGTGTAAAGGTGCTGCCGCCGCCGGCAATAACAACGGAGAATTTTTTCATGATATAGCCTCTGTCGGGGGAGTGTGTTGGGGAAGGGAAGACGTTTTCATCAGCGATTCGAGCTGATCGCGCACCTGGGCAACGTGCAGGCCGACAATCACCTGAATGCCGTTGCCACGCCGCACTACGCCGTGTGCGCCCAGGGCCTTGAAGACGTCATCGCTTTGAGTTTGCGCCATGTCAGCCAGCGTGATCCGCAGGCGTGTGGCGCAGTTGTTGATGCTGTCGATGTTGGCCGCGCCGCCGAGGGCCTGCAAGAAACCGGCGGCCTGACCGGCCTGCTGACTGGCGGCCACCGGTGCGGAGGCCGATCCGCGCGCGGCCTGGTAGTCGGCCTTGCTGTAGAGTTTGATAGCGCTGCCGGCGCGGCCCGGAGTGTTCAGATTTAACCGTTCAATCAGCGTCTTAAAGACCACAAAGTAAACGCCGGTGAAGCAGACGCCGATGCCAATCTGGGTGAAAATCATGCCGGCATGGTGGTGGAACATTGGGATCCAGTTTTGTGGTAAAAACTGATCGAGCAGGCCGCCTCCCATGTTACCGACGACGCCGAAGGCGTACATTACCGTCGCCATGGTCGCCGCCAGCATGGCATGGACGGCAAACAGCAGCGGGGAGATAAACAGGAAGGTAAACTCCAGCGGTTCGGTAATGCCGACCAGCACGGCGGTGAGGGCTGCCGGAATCAGCAGGCCTGCGACGTTAACGCGATTTTCCGGCGCGGCGGTGACCCACAGCGCCAGCGCAATCCCCACTGAGCCAAACACCTTGGCGTTGCCGTGCAGCGCGAAGCCTCCCTCAGGAAACAGCGTCTTAAGCGGCTGGGTGCTCTGGCTAAACTCGTGTAAATGCTGCGCCCAGTAGACCTGTATACCGCCCTCGACCGCCGCCGGACCAAAAATGAACGGGCCATAGATAAAGTGGTGCAGGCCGGTGGGGATCAGAATCCGCTCCAGAAAGGTATATACCCACACGCCGAGCGCACCGGCCGAGCGTAAAAACGCCTGCAGCGACTCAATGCCCATTTGCACTTTTGGCCAGCCCAGCAGCGTCAGCCAGGCGCAGGGGATCATGACGAAGAAGGCCAGAATCACGACAAAAGAGGTGCCCTGAAATATCCCCAAAAAAACGGGCAGCGACTTATCGTAATAGCGATTATGGATTGCGGTAACAATACCGGAGATGACAATGGCCCCAATGATGCTGGTATCGAGGGTTTTAATTCCGGCGATCATCGCCAGCCCGCTGCCGGCGGTAGGCTCCGCAGAAAAATCGACGCCAAAGAAATGGCCCCAGGTCATCCCCATGGCGTTAATAAAGGTGTTCCAGGTCAGGAAACTGATCAGTACCGCCAGGCAGGCTCGTCCCTGCGCCTGCTTTGCCAGGCCAATCGGCAGGCCTATGGCAAAAATCAGCGGCATATTGCGAAACACCGTCCAGCCGCCCTCCTCAATAATGTGCACCAGTTGTGCAAAAAGGTGGTCAGGGGCGGTGAACGCGTCCCCAACAAACAGCGGGTTGCGTAGCATAATGGCGATCCCCACGACAATCCCGGCAAACGGAAATAGCAAGACCGGGGTAAACATGGCGCCGCCAAAGCGTTGTATTTGACTGAGCATTATTCAATCCTCACGTGACAACCTGTAGGGGAGAGGCCTTTATCGTTCTGCTGTTGGCCTGCAGTGAGCATAAAAATTTACCGCTGGCCGTACATGCCGCGCTGCTGCGTTTCGTGATCGCTTTCATGGTTTTATTACGGCTGATGAGGTCTACTTCTTATTCTTTAAGTGGACATGTCAGAGGCGCAGTGCCGCCCCAACCGTGCGCAGAGAGGTCTGGTAGTGATCTACAAAAGTATTGCCGATCGGCTGCGGCTGCGGCTGAATGCATCGGACTACCAGATTGGGAGTCCGTTGCCCGGTGAAAAAACGCTGGCCAGAGAATTTGGCGTCGCGCGCATGACGATGCGAAAAGCGCTTGCCCTGCTCGCGGCGTGGGGGCTGGTGGAGCGCCGTCACGGCAGCGGAACCTTTGTGGTACGCAAAGATATCCATCACGAAACCACCAACCTGACCGGACTGGCGGAGGTGCTGCGTCAGCAGGGAAAAGCGGTGCACAGCCGGGTGTTGCAGTTTGAGGTGATGCCAGCGCCGCCGGCGATCGCCAGCCAGCTGCGCATTCGCCTGGATGAGCGGATCTACTTTTCCCGGCGGGTGCGGTACGTGGAGGGTAAACCCCTGATGCTGGAGGACAGCTTTATGCCCGTGAAGCTGTTCCGTACGCTTTCGCTGGCCCATCTTGAAGGTTCGAAGTTTGATTACATCGAAAAAGAGTGCGGGCTTACCATCAGCGGCAATTATGAAAGTCTGACGCCGGTAATGGCAGACAAAGCCCTGGCGGGTTATCTGCAGGTGGAAGAGCAGACGCCGCTGCTGCGTATTACCTCTCTGTCATACAGCGACAGCGGCGAATTTCTCAATTATTCGGTGATGTTCCGTAATACCAGCGACTATCAGGTGGACTATCACCTGCGGCGCATACATCCGCATGAGCTGCCCGCCCATTTACTTCATCCGCGCGGCTGAGCGGCGGCGCAAGCGATGACGAAGCGGGGCAGCCGGCCCGCTCACGGACGCACGTGCGGCGTGAGGAGCGGGTCCGGTGGTGCCATTACTGGCCTGGCGCTACGTCCGCCGTGCGCCTGACCAGACGCAGCATCGCCAGCAACCACAGCGCGCAGGCCAGCAGGCTGATAGTGAGGATAACCGGCGCTAACTGGTGGATATTCGCCCCCTGCGAGTTAAGCATTGTAAACCCGTCGATCATGGTGCTGGAGGGGAAGATCGCCATCACCGCCACCACCCAGTCGGGCATGTTAAACGTAGGGAACGAAGCGCCTGAGGCATAAAAGATCACCATCGACGTCGCGGGAAGCAGCTGCATCGGACGATTAATATGATCCATAAAGCTTCCTGCCAACATGCCCAATGCGGTTACCGCGGCCGCAAATAACACGATCAGATACAGCTGCAGCAGAATATTGCCATCGTTGGGATAACTTTTTAAATAATACACCCAGCCGAACACGAAGAGCGCGCCGCAGACGCCGACGGTAAACAGCCCGCAAAACGTGCCGACAAACTGCGAAAAGCTGTTTTTGATGAGGCCGGCGCTGTTACGCAGCGCCATCAGCATAGCGCTGGAAAAGATCAGGGTCTGCTGCAGGATAATGATGAACACCAGCGGCATCACGAAGGTCTCATACCCCAGCGTGGGATTATAGAGCGGCAGAGCCACTACGTTACTGGCGGTTTTCTGTACCGGACGATTGACATCCGTGGTGGCGGTTATCGCCTCGGTAATGGCCGTTCGTAAATCAGAGGCCACGGCCATGTAACCGCCGGAAAGATGGACATCAATCCCCGCATTGCCTCCGCGGATCAGGTGACGCTTAGCATCGCTGTCAATGGTGATCACCGCGGAAACCTTGCGGTTTCGCAATAAGTCCAGCGCCGGCGACAGCGCGTCGCCCACCTGCTTAACGTCGATCGCGCGTGTGGTCCGCAGATTATCGATAAGCGTCCGCGACAAAGACGATCGGTCATAGTCGACCACCGCCACCGGAATTTTCAGGTTGACCTGGGCTTGATAAGCGCTGGGATAGAAGACGCTGTAGATCAGCAGCGAGACCACGGCGGTAGAGAAAATCGGCTGACACCGTTTTATTGATCTTAATGTGCTGAAATAACTCCCTTTAAAACCATTTAAGGTGATTTTTTCCTGAAAAACCGGCTGCGGCTTTTTTTGTCCAAATTTGCCAAGCAGCAGGAAGATCACCGCGCAGGGAATAACAATATACAGCGATAAGATCGCAAACTGGTGCAGGCTGGTGGCGATATCACTGCCCAGGTTCACCTGCTCAAGCTGAATACGGTAATAGTGGGTAAACGGTTGAAAATTACTCCAGAAATTGGCCCAGCCGTTCGCATTCAAAATGGAGAGCGTGCCATCTGAATAGGTCAGCGCCGCGCTGGTGTACACGGTCGCGATACTCAGCGCAGACAGGACGTTACGCGCCAGTAAAATAAACATCACGGCAATGCAGGCGGTCAGCACGCACAGCATCAGGATCGCCAGCATATACACCCATGCGTGGCCCAAAATGGGCCAGCCGCGCACCGACGTTTGCCAGACGTTATACAGCAGCAGCCAGAGAAAAATGACCGTCACGTAGGGGATTGTGCGCGAGAAAACCTGCGTAGCCAGAAAGGATCGGCGCCGATTTTTCCAGCCTTGATAAAGCGTTTCCTGTTCAAAGAACCGGCCGATGGCACAAATCACGGCGCTGCTGAGCACCACGCACAGCAATACCGGGATGGCAATCGGCGCCAGAAAACGCTCGTAGCTGTTTTGCGCATTACTGACGCTGGCGATCTGAAGAGTGAGCGGCGACGCGCCGCTCTCCGCTGACGATGCGCCGGTGAGCAGGCGGCCCTTTAGCGTGGTGACCGCCTCATTAACGGCGGTTTGCAATGCGCTGTACGCCGCGCTGCCCGTTGAGCGAAACTGCCCGTTATAGCGGATAACGATGGGGCGATCATCCGGCCGGAACAGGTTACCGGAAGCGCCGCGCGGGATCTCAACAAACGCATAACTATCCAGACGTTTCATCAGCCGCTGTGCCTGCGCTGTGTTTTCCGGCATCGCGACCAGCTCGAGGCTCCTGGACGCGCGGATATTGTTCACGATCTCCCGGCTCAGCGCGGAGCGGTCGTGATCCACCAGCGCCACCGGGATTTTTGCCGTCACGCCATGGATAAACATGGCGCTGACAAACACGATCAGGATCGCCGGCACGATGAACAACAGGATCTTCATGTAGCGATCCTGCAGGATGTAGTTGATTTCATCGGTTAGCGCCGATGAAACGGTGAACGACGGTGACTCACTCATCAGCGGCGGGCCAGTTGAAGATAACCGTCATACCCGGGCGCATCCCCTCAATCTTCTCCACCGGGCGCAAGCGTACCTCATAGGTTCTAACGTCGTAGCCGCTCGACTGTCGGGTGGCTCGCCAGGTGGCAAAGCTGCCTTTGGGGTTAATAAAGAAGACGCTAAATTTAACGTCCTTTTTGTTCAGGGCCGGAAGGTTACCGGTAAGCACCTCGCCCATCTTCAGCGCATTGAAGCGATCTTCCCGCAGGTTGATAGTCACCCAGAGATTGTTTAAATCAATCATGCTGAAGATTGGCGTACCGGCGGACACCAGCTCCCCCGGATTGGCAAACCGCTTCGCAATTTCGCCATGGACGTTGGCGTGCACCGTAAGCTCTTTGACCAGCGAAAGGGCTGAATCATACGCCGCTCTGGCGGCGCTAACGTTGGCATCGGCAATACGCAGATCTTCTTCCCGGTTGCCACGCTGCGCCTGCACATACTGTTCGTAAGCCGCACGGGTTTGCTGACGGGCAACATGATATTTGGCAACGGCATCATCGCGATCCTGAGTCGAGATGGCCTGGCTTTGATCGTAAATTTTGGTCATTCTTTCCGACGTCACGCGGGCAATATTCTCATCCGCCCGGGCGCTTTCCCACTTGGCTTTTAATGATGAAATATACTCTGAACGTTCGCCATTACGCGCTTTATCCTGACTGGCAATGGCGCTGGACAGCGATCCTTGTGCCTGACGGGCATCTTCCGTAATTTTACGGTCATAGAGCGTAACCAGTGTCTCTCCGGGGTGGACCGTGTCGCCCTCTTTGGCATGCAGTGTCTCAACCCTGGCCGTCACTTTACTGGCAATATTGATATCATCGGTATCCACCATTCCCTCAATCACTTCCTGTTCGGAAGCATGGGATAAAATAAAGCCCAGCGCTAAGATAATAACTATCACCACGGCGATAATTATTTTGGTCTTGTTGTTATTTATGGTCATGCTCATTATGTCCTTATAAAAATACGTTGATTATCGCCTGATGAAAAATAAATAAGAATCAGGGTAGCATACGCAGGCTGAACCGCCAGTCAGCAACGGTCAAATGTGCTGAACAGGGCTTTTGAACGGCATTCCGCATGTATCCATAAAGCAGGCCGCGCGTGCGGCGTCGCAGCCTGCCGGGAGCGGGCGGGGGTCTGTCCGATCTACCCTTATCAATTCCCGGCTTGCGCAACCGGCGTGCAGACTTCGGTAAGACGACGGATCGGGCTGGCCACCCGGAGTGCGAAAGCCGGTTCGGAAAAAGCGGGCGATCGCCACTTGTCCGTTATCGTGCGGTCGGGAGAGGGCGGAAAATGCCCGTGCAGGGCGTGGCCAGCCGCATACGGAGAGCCACAAAGAGAACCGACGGCGCCACAGCGTAGCAAAGGATGCAACGATCGCCGACGGAGGTGACGGATACCGGATAAGGGGCTTTGTTGAATTATGCGAACGTGTGCTGAGTTGAAGGATCCGATCACGTATTCTCTGACCGCGCAGGCAGTCCCGTAGCCAGGCAGAAGTTCAGCATCCCCCGCTGGTGCACGTGCAGCAAAGCCTTTATCAACCGCGGATCCATGACTTTCTGGCTGGATGACGAGGCGATTAAGCCGTGTTATGACACATTCCCGCCTTTATCCCGGGGAGACCTCAGCGCTATGACCCTATGTTAAGTCGGGTGCCATGACCAGTCATGGGGGCCATAGCCACTACCGTGTATGGTTGACCTTAGCGTCGGCTATGTGCCAGAAGCGCATGTTCGAAGAAATCACTCTCTCTTGAGGTAAGGCTTTTTAATCAAGTAAAAGTGATTTCCTTAAGTCACCTGACCATAATACCAGCGTTCTCCCGTGAACCAGTCATCAGGATCCTCGCTTCCAGAGTATTCAAGAGCGATACCGATTTCCTGTATGTTAGCCGGAAGCATGAGTCCCCACTCAGCAGCAAGGCTACGATCTTTGATTAAAGCCGAAGCACTATTTTCAGAATGACCTTCAGTTATAAAGCTTTGAAAATATTCTTCAGAACGATAAAGACAGACCTCACTTGTAAACATATCAGGAAGACATACGACAGCGGTAATCCGGGGGCCGTAATTCAAGTCTGCAGTGGCCGTTATGAGGTTTGAACATGCATTGATCAAAGCTTGCGCACACGCTGATTTAATTTTAAGCGTGCTGTGCTTTCCCTCAACGATATTAATATCTACTGGAATTTTGAAATTCCAATAATGCTCATCTTCTGAGAAGATGCCACGCTCAGGATTGTGAAAAGTACCCGCCCAACGGTTAAGCGCTTTCAGGCGTCGGGGAATATTTCTGATTTTTGTTCGATAGTCTCTGTTAAGTCGTCTGCTCATAAATAATTTACCTTTTCTTGCCCCAGGCAGCGCACATCGTACCTTTATTTAAGAGCATTCTACACTGTTTTTTAAATTTATCGCGATGCCGATAATGATTCCAACTTACTGATAGTGTTTTATGTTCAGATAATTCCCGATGACTTTATCATGCAGCTCCACCGATTTTGAGAACGACAGTGACTTCCTTCCCAGCCTTGCCAGATGCTGCCTCAGATTCAGGTTATGCCGTTCAATGCGCTGCGTGTAACGTTTGCTGATAACGTGCAGCTCTCCCTTCAGGCGTGATTCATACAGCGTCCAGCCATCCGTCATTCATACCACAACATCAAAGGGCGACAGCAGGCTCAGAAGACGCTCCAGTGTGGCCATAGTGCGTTCACCGAAGACGTGCGCCACGACCGTCCTGCGTATCCTGTTATACGCGTAAAACAGCCAGCGCTGGGGTGATTTAGCCCCGACGTAGCCCCACTGTTCGTCTATTTCAGCGCAGACAATGACGTCACTGCCCGGTTGTGTGCGCGAGGTTATCTGCTGCGGCCTGAGTTTTTTAAGTGCCGTAAAATCGTGTTGAGGCCAACGCTCATAATGCGGGCGGTTGCCCGGCATCCGACGCCATTCATGGCCATATCAATGATTTTCTGGTGTGTACCGGGCTGAGAGGCGGTGTAAGTGAACTGTAGTTGCCCTGTTTTACGGCAGTGGGAGCAGAGATAGCGCTGATGTCCGGCAGTACTTTTACCGTTACGCACAACGCCTTCAGTCGCGGAGCAGGCGGGACAACAGACAGAGACGGAAGCCACAGGATCACCTCAAAAACACCATCATACGCTAAATCAGTAAGTTGGCAGCATTACCCCTTTTTTCGTCGTAATGACTAAGTTCCTGCTTTTAGTCTGGTAAGCGAAAGATGTCTAAGCCGATTTCAAAACTTTGTTGTTTTTTTATATCCTAATAGGATGCATTATTGGCAATAATGTTCTTATCATACTCATTGCATATTTCATGCGATTTAGGGTGATGTCTCCAGTCAGTAGAACATGTTTTTTCCGATAAAGGCACCGATGACTTTTTTATGAAGTTCAACTGAGTGCGAGAAGCAAATCGTTTTACAGGCCAGCCACGTCATCCGGGTGCGAAGCGCCAGATTGTTGCGCTCAATGCGTTGGGTAAAGATGTTGCCGGTCAGGGGCATATTCTTCAGGATTTCTCTGGCATCGCTGCCCCGATCGTCGCGTGTAATCATACCGATGTTGAACGGCGTCAACAGGAGCAACAACGCACGGCACGTTTCATCGGTTCGGCGACCAAAAGTGCAAGCCAGTAAACTGCCTGTTTTGGTGGCGTAGGCGAAACAGAGTCGGCGCTGTCTGGACTTACTGCCCAGCAGGCACCATAACTCATTGAGTTCACAAATAAGCCTCATATCTGCATCAGTAACGGGCGAAGACATTATTCGCTTCGGAGCGAGTTTTTTAATTCTGGATGGTGTTAAAGCCCGTTTTCAACGTTCTGACGGTATCGCGAAGTTGAGGGCCATTTCGATGATCTGCGCTGTTACGCCCGGCTTACGGGCTGCATTATCGAGCTGAAACACGCGCTGGCAGTCACGACAGTGAAATCGATCATGGCTTTTAGGGGACTGACCACGAGGACCATGAACGTTAACGCTGGCCATGAGAGAAGCTGAAAAGCCTGTGTTAAACATTCCATTCGATCAATTAGAGGCATCAACGATGAATTTTCCTGTCGTGTTGTAGTCCGGTTCCTACAGCCCTTTACAGCTTGACCGATTCTCGCACCCTCATCCAGATGTTTTAATACGCCTCAGAAATAACCTGCACACGAGAAATGAATTTGTTGTTGCTTAATTAGCGTAACAGCAGAGATGTGAATTTGGTTGGCAGCGATATTTCATATATGAAATTAACAACAAGTGGCTGAGTAATTACAGGAGTTTAAAAATGAAATTGAATAAAATCATGATGGCTGCACTGCTGACCTTTGGTGCTGCAACAGCAGTTCAGGCAGACCAGGGTTCTGGCCGTGTCACTTTCAACGGTACCATCATTGATGCACCTTGCTCAGTGAGCCCGGATTCAGAAGACCAGACCGTTGCTCTGGGCCAGATCGCCCGTTCACAGTTGGAAAACAGCGGTAGCTCAACTCCGCGTAACTTCGAAATTCGCCTGGAAAACTGCGATGCAGCGACCCAGAACACCGTGAGCGCGACCTTTACTGGCTCTCCTTCTCAGTATGATGCCGACAGCCTGGGCGTGACCGGAACGGGCGGCGGCGTGAGCGTGGTTCTGACTGACGGTTCTGGTGCAAAAATTGTACTGGGTACCCCAACTGCACCGCGTCCATTCCAGAATGGTAACACCAACCTGGTGTTCTCTGCCTTTGTTCAGGGCGGCGGTGCTGCGGCAACCATCACTGAAGGCCAGTTCACTGCAGTGACTGACTTCACCCTGGCTTACCCGTAACTCCAGCGTGTCTTAATAAACAAGGCATGGCTAACCCCATGCCTTTTTTTACCCTGATTCCTGACACTTAATTGAGGACGCATCATGAATCATGCTTTTACCACAGTGCTGCGCGTCATGCTGTTATTCCCTCTGCTATCCACGCAGCTCTGTGCAGAGGAGCTGCTGGGCAGAGGGCAGGTCAGTATGACAGGCAGCATTGCTGAAGGCGCCTGCTCTATCGATGCCGGCTCGGCTGAGCAGGTCATTGATCTTTCTCCGCGTAATCTGTTGAAGGGGCGCAGTGAAGCTGACCTGGATAAAGAGATGAAGGTGAGTAGGGAATTTATTATCCGCCTCACACAGTGTGCTCTGAACGATGCCAATAATCCCTCAGAAGCGCAATATTTTCAGATTAAATTTTCCGGGTTAGGCGTATTTGGTAACTATGGCGCGGTGGGGAAGGCAGACGGCGTTTTTTTTAAAATAGAAGATCAGTTTGGTAATGCAGCAGAGCCTGGCGTAATACTGAACAACAGCAGAATATCTTCAAATATTAATGAATTGAAGTTCACTGCAAGCATTAACAGTAAAGGGAAGAATTTTCTTTACGGAAATTATCGCTCATTAGTGCGTTTTGGTATGAATTATTACTAGGGAACTGTGCGATGATTAACCGCATTGCGAAATTTAAGGCCCCGCGGAGGGCTATTTTAACCATATTGATTAGTCTGGCCATTAGCCACTCTGCGTTTTCTGAAGAGGGTGAGATTCAGTTTAATACTGATATTCTTGACGTTGAGGACCGCGAAAATATCGATCTCGGTCAGTTTTCGCGTAAAGGATATATCGTTCCCGGTACCTATCCGCTGATGCTGAGGGTTAACGGTCACGAACTTACAGAGCAACCTGTGACCTTTGTGGAAAATAAGGCCGCTAAAAGTGGCAGTCAGGCCTGCATTACCGCGGAAATGATCCCCCTGCTCGGTCTGAAACCCCACTATGCGGAGAATCTGAGCTGGGACGAGAATAATCAATGCCTCAACTACGACGCGTTGCCGGGTATGGAAGCTGAGGGGGATATTGCCAGTGATACGCTCAGTATTTCACTGCCTCAGGCCTATGTGGAGTATGTCTCCGATTCCTGGGATCCCCCCGCGCGCTGGGATGAAGGAATCAATGGTGTGTTTGCCGACTATTATGCGAACGCACAAACTATCCGGCAGAGTGAATCAGGCCGTAACGAGCAGTCGATAACGACCAATGGTGTAGTGGGCGCTAACTTCGAATCATGGCGCCTGCGTGCCGACTGGCAGAGCCGCACTGAGCACAGCACTGGATCCGGTGAACCCACGCGTAACAGCTGGGACTGGAGCCGTGTTTATGCCTACCGGGCAATTCCACGCCTGGGCGCTAAGCTGACGCTGGGGGAAGATTACTTCTATTCAGATATCTTCAGCAGCTTCCGCTTTACCGGTGCCAGCCTGCGCACCGACGACAATATGCTGCCACCCAATCTGCGCGGCTATGCGCCAGAGATCGCCGGGATAGCCCGCACCAATGCGCGCGTCACGATCAGTCAGCTGGGCCGGGTGTTGTATGAGACCCAGGTACCCGCCGGTCCGTTTCAGATTCAGGACCTGAGCGAGGCGGTGACGGGAACTCTGGATGTACGCGTGGAAGAGCAGGATGGCACGGTACAGGCGTTTAGCGTTGATACCTCCAGTATTCCCTACCTGACGCGTCCGGGGTTGGTGAGATATAAACTCGCCAGCGGTAAGCCGTCTGAGTCGGGTCATGAGACCGACGGGCCACTGTTTACCTCGGGTGAATTTTCCTGGGGAGTCAGCAACGGCTGGTCTCTTTACGGCGGGGCGATCGGCAGCGGAGATTACCAGTCTGTGGCCATCGGCCTGGGGCGCGATCTGCTGATGTTTGGTGCCGTGTCGTTTGACGTGACGCACTCGAGATCTGTATTGCCGCAGGATACGTTGCAGGGCAATTCATACCGTATGAGTTACTCCAAGCGCTTTGACGAGATCAGTAGCCAGGTGACCTTCGCCGGCTATCGCTTCTCAGAGCGTGACTACCTGACGATGGGAGAATACCTCAACGCTCGCCGCACGGGTGAGGCCATTGCCAACAGTAAAGAGCTGTATACCGTGACGTTTAATAAGCAGTTCCGCGATGCGGGTTTAAGCCTGTACGGCACCTACAGCCATCAAACCTACTGGGACCGCCCGGAAAACGACAGGTACAACCTGGCGTTATCGAAGATTACTGATATTGGCAGTTTTAAAAATGTCAGTCTGTCGCTCTCTGCCTATCGCACGCTGTTTGAGGGGACCAGGGATGACGGGATCTATCTCTCCGTCTCCGTACCGTGGGGAACGAATTCGACGGTCTCTTACAGTGCATCCCGCACTCAGGGAGAGACCGCACAGCAGGTCGGCTACTATGGCCGACGCGATAACGGTGACTTTTATCAGGTCACGACGGGAGCCTCACAGTCTGGTGCTAATGTGGGGGGGTACTACACCCACATGGCTGATGCAGCGCGCATCAACGTTAACGGCAGCGTAGATAATAATCGTTACACGGCTGCGGGTCTGAGTATTCAGGGGGGAGCAACCTTGACCGCTGAAGGCGGTGCGCTGCACAGAGCCGGTGTGTTGGGTGGTACCCGTCTGCTGGTCGATACCTCTGGCGTACCGGATGTGCCGGTGAAAAATTACGGGACACCGGTTTACTCCAACCACTTTGGTAAGGCGGTGATTGCGGATGTGAACAGCTACTACCGCAATACTGTGCAGATTGACCTGGATAAGATCGGTAATAACGCTGAGGCGCACCGTTCGGTGGTTCAGGCCACGCTAACGGAAGGGGCAATAGGCTACCGTAAATTTGATGTTATCGCCGGGGCGAAAGTGATGGCGGTGATCCGCCTTGCTGACGGCAGCTTCCCACCGTTTGGCGCCGCCATCGTCAACAGCAGGCAGCAAAAGGTGGGGCTGGTAGGTGACAGTGGGCTGACCTACCTGACCGGCGCGCAGCCCGGCCATAACATGGCGGTAGAGTGGGGCGATAAACAGACGTGCGAAATCAGCATTCCTGAAAATATTGCACCCAGTTTTGACAGCACGCTGCTTTTACCCTGTGAGACCAAGAAAAAGTAATTCCTTTTTTTATAAGAGAAAAAACAAATGAACACGTTTAAATTCATTTCTGCAGTAGCCGCTATCACTCTTATCGGAAGCGGATCGGCATTCAGTGCAATTAATCTTGATCGTACTCGTCTGATTATAACCGGTAATGAGACATCGGCTTCAATGACCATTAATAATCAGAATGAAAAACTACCCTATCTGGCGCAGGCCTGGTTGGAGGACGATAAAGGTAATAAAGTCCAGTCACCTTTTGTCGTGCTGCCGCCGCTACAGCGTGTAGAACCAAAAGCTAAAAGTCAGGTCAAGATTCAGGTACTGCCTGCTGCGAGCACGCTGCCGCAGGATCGTGAGAGCGTCTATTACTTTAATCTGCGTGAAATTCCGCTAAAAAGTAATAAGCCGAATGTACTGCAGCTGGCGCTGCAAACGCGTATAAAAATGTTCTACCGCCCTGAAAGCTTAGTGCCGGCAAAAAATGCAGCGCCATGGCAGGAAAAAATTACTCTGTCGCGTGAAGGGAGTAAATATGTGGTAAATAATCCGACCCCTTATTTTGTCACGCTTTCTGATGCCACCAGCACAGCAGGCGGGAAAACGGCTGAAGGTTTCGAACCGATCATGATTTCTCCAAAAAGCAGTATGGCTTTAGGTGCCTCAAGCTCGGTGCTGGGTAATTCTCCGGTGTTAACCTATATTAACGATTATGGCGGACGTCCGAAGCTTGAATTCTCCTGTGGTGCCAGCAACTGTAGCCTGAAAAATACAGCGAAGTGATAACATTTTGGTATTTAACGCCGCCCTGATTGCATTATCAGGATCGAGAGACGAACGATTGTTCTCGTCAGCACTGTTACGCAGTCAATTCAGGTTCACATTTTCGCTGAATAAGGAATGAAGGTATGAAGACGCATTATATGCTGCTGACCGCCGGCGCGCTGTACTGCATGAGTATTCCCGTCCCGGCCATAACAAATATTACCGTCAATGTTACCGTTCAGGCTCCGCTGTGCGATCTGAATGGTGGTGCACCGGTTCAGGTCGACTTCGGAAACAATGTTATTACGACGCAGGTTGATAGCGGCATTTATAAACAGCCAGTTAACTTTACGCTGGCCTGTATGAACAATACGCAGAATGATATGCGCTTGCGTTTTACCGGTACCGGGGCCAGTTTCGATGCCGCCAGCTTTGCCACTACGGTTAACGGGTTGGGGATCAGAATGCTGACTGGAGCGGGTACGCCGCTGGACAGGGACGCCTGGCTTAATTACACCTATCCTAACCTGCCGGTTATTCAGGCTGAGTTGATAAAAGATAGCAGCGCAGCGTTGCCAGGGGGCGTATTCAGCGGCAACGCCACACTTGAAGTCGAGTTTATCTGACAGGAAATGATGATGACGTATAGTTTGCCAGGGTATTCGCTGGGCGCAGGCATCACCATGCTGATGCTCTTTTCGCTGAACGCCACTTATGCAGAAACGGTTCCCGTAAACTTTCAGGGAACGCTGGTGGAGCCGCCCTCCTGTACCATCAGCAGCGATCAGCAGATTGATATCGATTTTGGTGCGCAGGTTGGGGTATCGAAAGTGGATGGTGTGAATTATATCCAACCCGTTAACTATCAGCTTAGCTGCCCACCCGGCGGGCCTGGTCTGAGCCTGTCAATGATGGTGAGCGGTGCTGCCACCGCTTTTGATGCCAGCGCGCTGCAGACGAATATCACCGACCTTGGCATCAAACTGCTGCAGAATGGCAGCGACCTGCAGCTCAATACCCGCTTTCCCGTGGATGTGAACACCCCGCCGGTGCTGCAGGCGGTGCCGGTAAAAGCCCCGGGCTCAACGCTGCCGGAAGGCGATTTCAGTGTTATTGCAACGTTACTGGTAGGCTATCAATGAAGTCAAATAACAGAACCTTTTTTTGGGTAAATATCGTATTGCTGATGCTGTTTGCCGCCTCAGCTAAAGCGGTGGATAACCTTAATTTTCATGGCACTCTGGTGCAGGTGCCCTGTTCGGTTGCACCGGGTTCAGAAAATATTTCGCTGGATATTGGCGACATTATTGATAAATATCTTTACGCCAATACCCGAACCCAAAGTAAACCCTTTACGATTCGTCTGGAAAATTGTGATACCGCGCTGTCGAATACCGTTGACGTTGAGTTTGACGGTACAGAGAGCTTAGCTCTGGCCGGATTAATTGCCCTCGAACCAGGCAGTGGTGCTACTGGTGTTGCCATTGGTATTGAGTCGCCACAGGGGGTGGCATTACCCCTGAATACGGTGAAAACATTTACGTTGAATAATGGCAGTACAGATCTGGTTTTTTATACCTATGTTCAGGCTGAGCCGCAGGCGATAAGTTCGAAAAATATTGGGCGTGGTACTTTTTCATCAGTGGCAAACTTTACCCTGGCCTATCCGTAATGAATAAAATCGAATTCAATCTGCAATAACACATTGCTTTGCATGCGCTGCTTACATCAGGCCGTGCGGGTAAAGCAGGGAGGGACTATGAAATACCTTATTTTAATGTTAGCTGCCGCCGCCGCGCCCGCAGCATTGGCTGGAATGTATCCTGTCGTCACCAATATCACGACAACGATTAATAATGCGACCAACCTGACATACCGTTTTCAGCAAGAGTTAGTTGACCTGGGCCCGTCAACAGATGGACCTGCTATTCCCGGCCAGGTTATTGGACTGGCGCATCGCCATTATGCCAATGCATCTTCCAACCCTACGGTAAACTATATTTCCGCTAGCCTCACTGCCACCGTGGTTGCGGGCGAGACGATCGGCGAGGCGGCGCTTCGCGCTTATCAGTTAACCAGCGGATACACCCAAGTGGGCCACAATGGTGCGCAAAATACACCGGAGTGCGTGGGGTACGTTCAGTCGCCGAGGAATTTATCCCCCTGGTCGTCTGCCAGTTCACCTGCCGGCAGCTGCGTGGCGGTTCCGCCGGGAAATGCCTTCTGTGATACCGTCACGCCAACCGTCACCTTCGATCACGGCATTTTAATGGTGGGCAGTGGCCGTAATGAGCAGCTTGAAGATCTGGAGGTGATGTGCTCTTCGCCGCTTCAGGTACGTATTGTGTTTGGTCCTGATGTTATTCAGCTGGCAACGAACGTGCAGGCGCAGTTAGATGTGCCAAATAGTAACGGGGGCTTAGTCAGCCTGGCGGCAGGCTCAAATATTGTGCCGATTCGCAGCGCAGTTGATATCACCAGCGTTGCAGATCCCGGAACGCACAGTGGTCAAAGTGTGGTCACGATAGAATATTTCTAACGTTCAGCAGTGCATTTTCTGATTACTGTTTTTTTCCGTCATACGGAACCGCCCAGTTTGCCGGGCGGGTTTTTTTATCAGTTATCTTATCCGCAGTCTGTTTGATGCCCATTCCCAAAATTTTTCACTCGGATCACCTCTACAGGCAATCACTTTTTCTCGCTTCGTCGCGTTTTATACGCGCGCTAGCCAGGAATATCTCTGGGTAAACACCGATAGATAACGTTTTTACCGGCGATACGGTATTTTATACGTCAGTATCATTTTCCTGAGGTGGTCACCGGGAGAAAAAGTCACGTTCGTTAGAGAGTTTATGGTCTTTCTCTACAGGCTTAGCGGTCTCGACCGGCCGGATTGTCAGTGCCCTATGGGGGCCTCAATTTTCATTGAATACAATGAGTCCCCGGTACAATCTGATTTAGAGAGTGTTGGGGCAAAATCAGTGGAGTTCTTAATAGTAGAAAGTGATGTATAGTATTGATTTTACTTAATTTTTGCGGGTTTTGGGAGACGTACACAGAAGTGAAAGTGGTGCCCGAACCCGGAATCGAACCAGGGACACGGGGATTTTCAATCCCCTGCTCTACCGACTGAGCTATTCGGGCAACGGGGCGCATTAAACACCAGCCGCGCGGCAGCGTCAAATTTTTTCCCGACTTTGCGTGCTGATTGCCGTCTTTTCCGTCAGGTTGCGTGTTTTCACTGCAATCTGGCGAAAAAGCCGGCGCTGCTGTCTCCTTCTTCCTGGGGATCATGCTGCGTGGGACGCTGCGCGGGGGCCGTCCGGCCGCGGGGGTGGCTCTTCTGGCGCGGCGCCGGCCTGCGCTACGGGCAGGAGCTCCGGGGTTGGGCAGGTTGGAGGGCGACTGACCGACCGAGCACCGATCGGCAGAAAGTTAAAGATGAAAATGCATGGAAAAGTAATATAAATGAATAACTAACATTTCTTATCAGGTTGTAATTTCGCCAAAAAAAATAAAATATGATTAGTAATCAGTAAATTGATGATTTTAACTGGCCTGCCTGCGCCGATGCTTACGGTTGAAGCACCAATCAAAAAATGCCATGATTGCGCCACTTTTTTCCACTGCTGCGCGAGGGAGTATCATGAGCCGTATCCTGCCACACGCCGAGGCCGGACAGACTGCGGTCTGTTGCCTGCTGCGTCGATGTGACGCCTCACGCACCGTCCGTCCCCCCGTTATCCTGCGGTGACGCCAGTCCGGCCAGCGATCGACATCAGTAAAAGCAGCGCGAGCGGTGGTTTTACTGATGTCGGTGGCGGATACCGCCGCCGTTGCTGTCGTGCAGACACTTTCGCCGGACAAACCCGTTTTTGTCCATCGCCGTGCCTTCTGGCACCCACTCATCCTTGACCGCTGGGGATTTGTGCTATGACTTCGTTGAAAATTGCCGCCAGCGCCGCCGTGGCGCTCCGGTTAACTACCGCGCGTGAGATCGTCGCGCCGGATGCCACCGACTTTACCGATGTGGCGGCCGTGGTACTGACGCCGGCAGAATCGCGCAGCGGCGTGGTGGCGCTATTGAAGCGCAGCGGCTTTGCGCTACCGCTGTTTGTTCTCATTGATCAGGCGCTGCCGGATCCGGAAGGGCTGCCGGCGGCGCTGCAGCCGATCGCCGCTGACGCCGCCGGGATGGCGGCGCTGGAGCAGGCGGCGCAGGCGTATCAGTCGGCGCTGCTGCCGCCGTTTTTCTCGACCCTGACCCGCTATGTGGCGATGCAGAACAGCACTTTTGCCTGCCCGGGGCATCAGGGCGGGGCCTTTTTTAAAAAGCATCCGGCGGGCCGGCAGTTTTTTGATTTTTATGGTGAGAACCTGTTTCGTTCAGACATGTGTAACGCCGACGTCAAGCTGGGTGACCTGCTAATTCATGAGGGATCGGCGAAGCATGCGCAGAAGTTTGCCGCCCGGGTTTTCAACGCCGATAAGACCTACTTTGTACTGAACGGCACCTCGGCGGCCAATAAGGTGGTAACCAATGCGCTACTGACCCGCGGCGATCTGGTGTTATTTGACCGCAATAACCATAAATCGAACCACCACGGAGCGCTGCTGCAGGCCGGCGCGACGCCGGTGTATCTTGAAACGGCGCGCAATCCGTTTGGTTTTATCGGCGGCATTGATGCGCACTGCTTTGATGAAAGCTACCTGCGCCAGCAGATCGCCGCGGTGGATCCCGCGCGTGCGCAGGCAGAGCGGCCGTTCCGGCTGGCGATCATTCAGCTGGGCACTTACGACGGCACGGTATACAACGCCCGCAAGGTGCTGGACGCGATAGGCCACCTGTGCGATTACATTTTGTTTGACTCGGCGTGGGTAGGGTACGAGCAGTTTATCCCGGTGATGGCCGCCGGATCGCCGCTGCTGCTCGATTTGGGGCCTGAAGATCCCGGCATTTTTGTTACGCAGTCGGTACATAAACAGCAGGCGGGTTTTTCCCAGACCTCGCAGATCCACAAAAAGGACAACCACCTACGCGGTCAGGCACGCTTCTGTCCCCACAAGCGCCTGAACAATGCCTTTATGCTGCACGCCTCCACCAGCCCGTTTTATCCGCTGTTTGCCGCGCTGGATATTAACGCCAAAATGCATCATGGCGAGGCCGGACGCCGACTGTGGCACGACTGTGTGCTGCTGGGCATTGAGGCGCGTAAAGCCATTCTACGCGAGTGCCGGATGATCGCACCGTTTATTCCCGATAAGGTAGCCGGTGCTCCGTGGCAGGCGGCAGAGACCGCCACGATCGCCGGGGATAGCCGCTATTTTAGCTTTGATCCCGCGGCCCGCTGGCACGGTTTTGCCGGCTATGCCCCCGATCAGTACCTGGTTGATCCGTGCAAACTGCTGCTGACCACGCCGGGCATTGTCGCCGGCAACGGCGAGTACAGTGCATTTGGCATTCCGGCGACCATCCTGGCTAACTATCTGCGTGAGAACGGTATTGTGCCGGAAAAATGCGATCTGAACTCGATCCTGTTTCTGCTCACTCCGGCGGAGAGCGAGGAAAAAATGGCCCAGCTGGTGGCGATGCTGAAGCAGTTCGAACAGCATATTGAGCAGGATACGCCGCTCAGCGAGGTGCTGCCCAGCGTCTGGCGCAAGCACGCCGCGCGCTATACGGGTTACACCCTGCGTCAGCTCTGCCAGGAGATGCACGATCTGTACGTACGCTACGGCGTAAAGGATCTGCAAAAGGCGATGTTCCGTCAATCCGGTTTTCCGGCGGTGGCGCTGAATCCGCAGGATGCACATCAGGCGTATATTCGCGGTGAGGTGGAGCTGGTGCCGATTGCCGAGGCGGACGGGCGTATCGCCGCAGAGGGCGCATTACCTTATCCGCCCGGCGTGCTCTGCGTGGTGCCGGGCGAGCGCTGGGGAGGGGCCGTGCAGCGCTACTTTCTGGCGCTGGAAGCGGGAATTAACCGCCTGCCGGGCTTTTCACCGGAGCTGCAGGGAGTGTATATCCAGAGTGAGGAGTGCGGTGAGAAGCGGCTGTATGGCTATGTGCTGAACGCCGATACTCCGACTGCCCTCGCGTCGCGCTGACGTGCGGCAACCGGCGGGCCTCCGCAGTGGCCCGCCGGATTCAGGCGCTTTTTACCGCCTGCGCTTCCATTCTGGCCTGGCCAATCACCGCTCTGGCCATCCACTTTGCCACATCCTGCAGCGTGTCGTTATCGCAGCCCCAGATATCTTTCATTACCAGAAAAATCTCCGAGCCGTAAATCAGCGACAGCGAGTAGATGACCTTCTGTACGCTTTCTGGCGGCAACTCCTGCAGCAGCGGCTGTACCGCTAATGTGAGTAACCGCTTGCGGTTGCCGCGTACCAGCTTCTCTTTCATCGGCAGCGCGTCTTGTGACTGCGTCTGCGCCCACTGGGTGAGCGACAGGTGCAGGGCGGCGCGCAGCGTCCCCTCATGCTGCAGCATATGGGGAAAGGCGTAGCTCAGCAGATCGTCCACCCGCTTACCGGCGTCGCTTTCGCTGGAGGTCCAGCGCTGCATCGGGCTGAGGGTTTCGCCGACCAGCGCGGAGACCAGCGCGCTTTGGGTTGGGAAATAGCGATAGGCGGTTGCGCGCGACAGCTGCGCCTCGCGGGCCACCTCGGTAATCGAAGGAAACGCGCCGTTATCAAACATTTTCATTGCCGTATCGATCAACAGGCGACGGGTTCTGGCGCGTGTTGTGGTTAGCGTCGCTGCTGCGGTAATGTCCGTCTGTTCCAGAATGACCTCCCAAACTCTCAACAAAATCCTGTCCGTTGCACCGGACGACAGTGGCGTCAGCATCGCTGACGGCTTCATCTTATCGGATATTACGGCTCATCTGAATAAATACATTATGTTGATTTATCATTTTGTCTGGTGGTACGTTAGTCTCGGCAGTTTATCCTGTTATCAGGTCGATAAATATTTTTCATTAATTTCATATAGTTAGGTGAGATTAATGGTTTAACTAAAAGGACGAGGTAGCACCTATGCGGGCGGATACACAGACAGTCTATGCCGTTGCAACGGCTGATACTAAAGGAAGTGAACTGTATTATATACGAGAACGGATTAATGCCGCAGGCGTGAGGGTCGTGACCGTGGACGTGTCGACCCGGCCGCTTGAGACGCCTTCGCAGGCCGATATCATCCCGCAGCAGGTGGCGGCCTGCCATCCGGAAGGGCCGCAGGCGGTGTTTTGCGGCGATCGCGGTCAGGCCATTACGGCGATGGCCGAGGCCTTTCGCTGTTTTCTGGTGCAGCAGCCCGACGTGGCCGGCATTATCGGCCTGGGCGGGTCGGGCGGTACCGCACTGATCACCCCGGCGATGCAGGCGCTGCCGATTGGCGTGCCGAAGGTGATGGTCTCCACCATGGTCAGTGGTGATGTGTCCGCCTATGTCGGCAGCAGCGATATCAGCCTGCTGTATTCGGTCACCGATCTTGCCGGGCTGAACCGGATTTCCCGCCGGGTGTTGGGTAACGCAGCGCACCAGATTGCCGGTGCGGTACGTTTTACCATACCGGCGATCGACAGCGATAAACCGGCGCTGGGCCTGAGCATGTTCGGCGTGACCACCCCCTGCGTGCAGGCGGTGAGCGAGCAGCTGGCACCGCAGTTTGACTGCCTGGTATTTCACGCTACCGGCAGCGGGGGCATGGCGCTGGAGAAGCTGGTGGCGCAGCATCTGCTGGCCGGCGTGCTCGATCTGACCACCACCGAAGTGGCCGATCTGCTGTTTGGCGGCGTGCTGGCCTGCGAGCCCAGCCGTTTTGACGCCGTTGCCCGGACGCAGGTACCCTGCGTGATGTCGGCGGGCGCGCTGGATATGATTAACTTTGGCCAGCCATCAACCGTACCGTCGCGCTATGCCAGCCGCCTGTTCTATCACCATAACCCGCAGGTTACCCTGATGCGCACCAGCGTTGAAGAGAACCGGCAGATGGGCGAATGGATCGCGGATAAGCTGAACCGCTGCGCCGGGCCGCTGGTCTTCATCATTCCGGAAGGCGGTTTCTCCGCCCTCGATGCCGAGGGACAGCCGTTCTGGTCGCCGGCGGCTAACGCGGCTTTTATCGCCGCGTTGAAAGCCCGCGTGCAGGTAACCCCGCAGCGGCGGCTGGTGAGCGTACCGTGGCATATTAACGATCCGCGCTTTGCCGAAGCGGCCTGTACCCTTTTTCAGCAGATGATTAACAAGGAGAGTGTGTAATGACAGCCCCATCCCGTCAGGTGATTTTGCAGCGTTTCAGAGAAAAAATCGCCCGTGGCGAACCGCTGATCGGCGGTGGCGCCGGAACCGGACTGTCGGCGAAGTGTGAAGAGGCCGGCGGCATTGATTTAATTGTGATTTACAACTCCGGGCGCTACCGCATGGCCGGACGTGGATCGCTGGCCGGTCTGCTGGCCTACGGCAACGCCAATGAGATTGTCATGGAGATGGCGAAAGAGGTGCTGCCGGTGGTGAAACATACCCCGGTGCTGGCCGGCGTTAACGGTACCGATCCCTTCTGCCTGTTTGATACGTTCTTAGACGATCTGCGAGCGCAGGGCTTTTCCGGCGTGCAAAACTTTCCGACCGTCGGATTGATTGACGGTAACTTCCGCGCCAACCTGGAGGAGACCGGCATGGGCTACGGGCTGGAAGTGGAGATGATTCGCTTGGCGCACCAGAAGGGATTGCTGACCACGCCCTACGTGTTCAGCGCCGAAGACGCGGTGGCGATGACCGAAGCGGGCGCCGATATCATTGTCGCCCACATGGGGCTAACCACCGGTGGTAACATTGGCGCCGACACGGCGCTGAGTCTGGAGGCCTGCGTGCCGCTGATTAACGACTGGGCAGCGGCGGCAAAGCGGGTGCGGAACGAGGTGATTGTGCTGTGCCACGGCGGGCCGATCGCCCGGCCGGACGACGCGCGCTATATTTTGCAGCACTGCCCGCAGTGTGACGGCTTCTACGGCGCCAGCTCGATGGAGCGGCTGCCGACCGAGGAGGCGCTGACCCGCACGACGCGGGAGTTTACCACCATCGGCCGGCGCTAAAGCCGGCGGGCCGGTCACGCCGGCTCGCCGTCAGCATCAGCGGTAAAACCGATAGCTGCGCTGGGCGTTATTCACCTTATACAGATAGCGGCGTGACTCCGCCGACGGATGCTGACTGGTCAGCGTCTCGTACACTTCAGCCGGCGACAGATTGTTGATTTTACTAAAGGCAGTAGTTTTATTGCTGGAGAACACCCGCAGTACGCTGCCGGCGCCGCCGTTATAGGCGGTGATGACCGCGTAGCGGCGGGAGGTGGTGTTGCTGATCCCGTTCAGGTAGCTATCCTGCAAAATCGACAGATATGCCGCACCGGCGTCGATATTGTTTTGTGGATCAAACAGATAGCTGCGACTCGGCTTACCGCCTTTCCCCTTCAGTCGGAACACGTCGACCCCGGCGGTGTGCTGCACCACCTGCATCAGCCCCAGCGCGTCGGCGTGGCTCACCGCATAGGGGTTGAAGCTGGATTCAATTTGCATGATCGCCAGAATCAGCGACTGATCGACGCCGTAGCGGGCGGCGGCTTCACGCACCATCGGCAGATATTTGTGCGCGCGTTTATCGAGATGGTTTGGCACCATCTGGATAGTTACCGAGTAGATCGCGTGCAGGCCGGAGGTGCGGCGCTGCAGTCTGTTTTGCAGCAGCCAGTCGGCGTAATTGCCGGCGCGCCCCTGCCAGCGAATCGGCTGGCCGGTGTTGTCCAGCACCTGACCATACAGCAGCGGCTCCTGACTGAGCTTAATGTCGTTAGCGTCGGAATAGAGATCGACATTCCCCGGATCGTCGCCGATTAACAGCGTGGTCACGATCGCCTGGCGCAGGCTGGCCATCGGATCGGTACCGGAAATGGTCTCAATGGTGATGGTCCCGGCTTCAAAGTTAATGTGGCTGCGGGTGTAATAACCGTCGCTGTACTTCACATAGTCCTTCGGCCCGGCAATCAGCACTTCATTCATGCCCCAGATATTTTCAATGTTATGGGCAAACTGCCCCATCAAAATATCAAAGCCGTTGGTATCTTTGATCCACTCTTCGTGAAACGGATTTTTTTTGGTGCTGGAGCAGGAGATAAGCAGCGGGGCTATCACCAGCAAGGCGAATACGTTTTTCTTCATCGTTTAGTCGCGGTGCCTGCAAATAGTCAGGGCCTCCAGGGAGGCCCAACGGGTTACGCTTCGGGCGGCGTATAACCTTCAATGTGAACCTCTTTGCCTTCAAACAGGAAGTTGACCATCTCCTGCTCGAGCACCTTGCGGTGATCGGGGTTCATCATGTTCAGTTTCTTTTCATTAATCAGCATGGTCTGCTTTTTCATCCACTCGCCCCAGGCCTCTTTAGAGATCTCATTGTAGATGCGTTGGCCAATCTCGCCCGGGTAGAGCTGAAAATCCTGCCCTTCGGCGTCGCGCTGCAGGTAGGTACAAAAAATGGTGCGGCTCATCAGGGTTCCTCTTCGTTTATCAGTGGCTGCCGGGGATGGCGCAGCGGCGCCAGCAGGCGCTCAACCGGCGCGGCCAGCCCGACAGCGGGCGGTTGCGCTAAGTTATACCAGAGACCCGGCTCCTCATCCATGGCGCCGGCGCGCCCTGACAGGGTCAGCGCCATCGGCACGATATCCAGATGGAAATGGCTAAAGGTGTGGCGAAAGGCAATGCCTTGCTGCAGCGCGTCGTCGCTAACGCCGTGGGCGCGCAGCGCGTCGCGCAGCGCCGCTTCGCTATCATACTGAGGAAAACAGTACAGCCCGCCCCAAAGTCCGACCGGTGGCCGTTGCTGCAGCCAGATCTGATCTTCCTGCTGCAGCAGTAAAAACCAGGCGCTGCGCACCGGCAGCGTCTGCTTCGGTTTTTTTCCCGGATAGCAGGTCTGGTCGCCGTTTGCCTGGGCGAGGCAGTCGCGGCTTAGCGGGCAGATTGCGCATTTCGGACGCGAGCGGGTGCAGACCATCGCGCCGAGATCCATCATTGCCTGATTAAATTCGCTGACGCGCGCGGCCGGAGTTACCGCTTCGCTCAGCGCCCACAGCTGCTTTTCCACCTCTTTTTTCCCCGGCCAGCCGGCGACGGCAAAGCAGCGCGCCAGCACCCGCTTCACGTTGCCATCGAGGATGGGATAGTGCTGTCCAAGCGATAGCGACAAGATCGCACCGGCGGTCGAGCGGCCCACGCCGGGCAGATCGGCGACGGCCTCAAACTGGGTGGGAAAGCGGCCGCCGTGGCGTACCACGATCTGCTGCGCCGCTTTGTGCAGGTTGCGCGCCCGCGCGTAGTAGCCCAGCCCGGTCCACAGGTGCAGCACCTCATCAATGGGCGCAGCGGCCAGCGCTGCCACATCGGGAAAGCGCGCCATAAAGCGTTCGAAGTAGGGGATAACCGTCGCCACCTGGGTTTGCTGCAGCATCACTTCCGACAGCCAGACCTTATAAGGGGTTTTCGCTATCTGCCACGGCAGGGTTTTACGGCCATAGTGTTGATACCAATCAAGAACCTGTTGCGCGAACGCCGCCGCCTGTATCATCGGGTGAGCTTCCATCGTATGAATCCGCCGGGGATTCCAGCACAGCCAACCGGCACTGTAAATCACCAGATTGTAAACCGCTGTCACGTCGCGCCGCCTGTGGCGGCGGGAAGGGTGTCGGTGGCGGCAATTTTCGGCTAAAATCACTGCTTTCTGACGCGAATGACAAGCAGATAAATGACGATGAAAGATGACGTGATCTCCCCGGAATTCGATGAAAACGGACGCGCTCTGCGCCGAATTCGCAGTTTTGTGCGCCGCCAGGGGCGGTTAACTAAAGGCCAGCAGCAGGCGCTGGACGCGCTGTGGCCGGTAATGGGCGTGGAGTATCGTCCGGAGCCGCTGGATCTGGTGACCCTGTTTGGGCGGGAAGCGCCGGTGGTGCTCGAAATCGGTTTTGGCATGGGCGCCTCGCTGGTGACCATGGCACAGAACAATCCGCACCAAAACTTTTTGGGCATTGAGGTACATTCGCCGGGCGTGGGCGCCTGCCTGGCGGCGGCGCAGGAAGCCGGAGTAGAGAACCTGCGCGTGATGTGCCATGACGCGGTGGAAGTGCTGGATACCATGATCCCGGACAATGCGCTGCGCATGGTGCAGCTGTTCTTCCCCGATCCCTGGCATAAAGCGCGCCACAACAAGCGTCGCATCGTGCAGGTGCCGTTTGCCGAGAAAGTGCTGGGTAAACTTAAGCTGGGCGGAACGTTCCATATGGCCACCGACTGGCAGGCGTACGCCGAGCATATGCTGGAGGTGATGAACAGCGTGGAAGGGTTTAAGAATCTCTCTGAAACGGGAGACTACGTCCCGCGTCCGGCATCCCGGCCGGTAACAAAATTCGAGCAGCGCGGTCAGCGTCTTGGCCACGGTGTATGGGATCTGATGTTTGAGAGGATTAAATAATGGCCAAACAGCCACGCAGCCGCCGCTTACGTAAAAAACTGCACGTCGGGGAGTTCCAGGAACTGGGCTTTTCGATTGCCTGGACCTTTCCGGAAGGCACCAGTGAAACCCACATCGACAGCACGCTGGATGCGCTGATTGAAGAGGTGATTGAGCCGAACGGCCTGGCCTTTGACGGCAGCGGCTATCTCAGCTGGGAAGGGCTGATCTGTCTGCAGCAAACCGGGAAATGCACTGAGGCACAGCGCGAGCAGGTGCGCAGCTGGCTTAAGGCCCGCCAGCTGCAAGACGTGCAGGTCAGCGAACTTTTTGATGTCTGGTGGGACTGAACCAGCCTCTCTTGCTGTTACCGTTCGGGCGCGGGGAACGCGCCCGCTGAGGAGTGAAGATGCGAAAACTCGTAGCCGGGGCGGCGATGCTCGTCGCCCTCCACGCGCAGGCTGATTATCAGTGCAGCGTAACACCGCAGGATGATGTGGTGATCACCCCGCAAAGCGTGCAGGTCACGGGCGCCAGCGGCAATCTGCAGATCACGCCGCAGGGCGAGGTGCGACAAAACGGTCAGCTACTGACTCTGGACGGCGCAACCCGGCAGAAGGCCATCGATTACCAGGCGGCGCTGCGGCGCGATCTCCCCTGGATCGATCAGGGCGCGCGTCAGCGCCTCGAGCGCGGCCGGCTGGCGCTGGACAAGGTGGTGGTAGAAAAGCTGGGCAGCAACAGCAGCGTTCGGGGACGCCTCACCACCCTGGATGGTCAGCTGAAGCAGCAGATGAACCGCATTATCGAGCACCGCAGCGACGGTCTGACCTTCCATCATCAGGCAATCGATCAGGTCCGCCAGGACGGAGAGCGCATTGTGCAGAGCAGCCTGGGCGGCGTGGTACAGGACAGCCTGAACGAGATGGGGACCCGCCAGGCGCTGAGCGGCGATAATCCGCTGCAGGCGGTGATGGGGAATCTTGGCGGCTTGCAGCAGGCGATCCAGCAAGAGTGGAGCAATCAGGAGCAGGATTTCCAGCACTTTGGTCGAGAGGTGTGCAATCGCGTCACGGCCCTGGAGTCACAGCGTCAGGGACTCACCGCCGCGCTACCGAAGTAATCGCGAACGGTCAGCCAGTTACCGAGGACGGGAAAATTCCCGTCCTTTTTTAGGGTGCCGGGAACGTATAGCGACGGTGAATCGCCTCCAGCGCTTCAAGCAGGTCAGCATCCAGCGTCAGCTGATAGCTGTCGATATTCAGCTGCAGCTGCTCCAGCGTGGTGGCGCCGAGCAGCGTGCTGGCGACAAACGGCTGCTGTCGCACAAACGCCAGCGCCATTTGTGACGGATCGAGACGGTGCTGCCGTGCCAGGGCAACGTAAGCGGCAGTGGCGGCCTCCGCCTGCTCGCCGCTGTAGCGGGTAAAGCGACTGAACAGGCTATTGCGCGCCCCGGCCGGCCGCGCGCCGTTCAGGTATTTACCGCTCAGCACGCCAAAGGCCAGGCTGGAGTAGGCCAGCAGCTCGACGCCTTCGAACTGGCTAATCTCGGCCAGCCCCACTTCAAAGCTGCGATTCAGCAGGCTGTAGGGGTTTTGAATGGTGACAATCCGCGGCAGCTCGTGCTTTTCTGCCAGCTGCAGATAGCGCATCACGCCCCAGGGCGTTTCATTTGACACGCCAATATAGCGAATTTTCCCGGCGCGGACCTGCTCCGTCAGCGCTTCCAGCGTCTCCAGCAGGGTAACGGTCGCATTTTGGTCACTGTAGCTGTAGTTCAGCTTGCCGAAGCAGTTGGTCTGCCGCTGCGGCCAGTGCAGCTGATAGAGATCGATATAATCGGTATTTAGCCGCTTCAGGCTGGCATCCAGCGCGCTGCGAATGTTTTTGCGATCCAGCGCCTGGCCTGGGCGGATCGCGGCATCGCTGCCGCGCACCGGTCCGGCGATCTTGGTTGCCAGCACGACTTTATCGCGGCAGCCGCGCGCTTTGAGCCAGCTGCCGATGTAGGTTTCGGTGCGCCCCTGGGTTTCCGGACGCGGCGGAACCGGGTACATCTCAGCGGTATCAATCAGATTAATGCCGGATTGCAGCGCGAGATCGAGCTGCGCGTGGGCGTCGGCTTCGCTGTTTTGTTCACCAAAAGTCATGGTTCCCAGTCCCAGTGAGCTCACTTCAAGGGTGCTGTGGGGGATACGGTGATAGTGCATGCCGGCTTCCTTTAGAGTGGTGACCACCAACGTCCTGAATCGCGTGCGGCGGCGCCAGCCTATCCGGACGCGGACGAACGGAGTGCAGCTGCGACCGGTCACGACGCCGTGACGGGGGCTTAACGACAAACGGGCATTGACTATAACCCCGCCGGGTGGCGGCTGGAAAGGGGGGAATGTGCAGTAAGTGCCTGTCGCCACGCCGGGTGCGCAACAGGCGTTCGCTTAACGCTCAATCATTTGTGATACGGAATCACCGTTGATTTGCCGCTCGTGGCCCTGCTCATCAATGTATTTTACCAGACCGGTATCCTTATCAATTTCCGGTTTACCCTGGGTCATGATCATGTTGCCATCTTTGGTCGACATCACGTAGTGACTGCTGCATCCTGCCAGTAACATCGTCAGTGAGAGCGCAATCGCGCCCGTCATCCCTTTCATCTCTTCTCCCGCTGCATGTGGCTATACCAGACACTAGTGTAGTGGCAAATCGCGCAGGGAAAAGGGATAAAGGACGCATTCTGAATATTCTGAGGTTTTCAGTGCGTCCTGATGGCATCGTGCGGCGGTTAGCTCGGGCTTTTTTTACTGCGCAGCAGATTCAGGGTTTCCACCGCCATAGAAAAGAACATCGCAAAATAGATGTAACCTTTTGGCACATGCACGTGGAAGCCTTCCAGGATCAGGGTGAAACCCACCAGGATCAGAAACGCCAGCGCCAGCATTTTTACCGACGGATGCCGCTCAACAAATTCGCCAATGGATTTCGCGGCAAACATCATCACGCCAACCGCAATGACCACCGCCGCCATCATAATAAACAGATGGTCAGAGAGGCCAACCGCGGTGATCACCGAATCGAGGCTGAAGATGATATCCAGCAGCATGATCTGCACGATTGCGCCTAAAAACGAGTGCACGTTGGTCTGGTGCTCCCCCTCCTCGCCCTCAATGGTTTCATGGATCTCTTTGCTCGATTTCCACAGCAGAAACAGGCCGCCGAAAATCAGGATCAGGTCGCGGGCGGAAAAAGTGTGATCCAGTAGCGTAAACAGCGGATCGGTCAGGCGAATCACCCAGGCGATAGACGCCAGCAGCCCGAGCCGCATTAGCATGGCCCCGGCAAGGCCGAGGCGGCGCGCGCGCGCCTGCTGATGCTTCGGCAGTTTAGCGACCACCAGAGAGAGGAAAATTATGTTGTCGATGCCGAGGACGATTTCGAGAATCGTCAGGGTTCCTAACGCCAGCCAGGCGTTAGGATCTACTATCCAGTCAAACATTGCGGCCCTGCTTCCTAAACAAAAAGTAAACGAAGATTATACGCGGAGTCAGTCGATGCGCGAAGCGGCTTTCACACCGGGTGCGCGCTACAGATGAAAATGGCGGGCCAGCAGGGCGGCGGTGAACGGTTTTTTCAGGTAGAAACCGCGCGGCAGGGTCAGGATCGGCTGGCCGTTTTCGCCACAGGCCTCGGTCAGCGCCCGGCTGTTGGCCGCTTTAGGGCGCAGCTGAAGCACTTCACCGTGGCGGGCGGTGATCTGCTCCACTTTTCCCAATACAATCAGCTCCATCAGCTCTTCCCAGTCGCGGCGCAGCATCGCCTCTTCCGCGCCGCTGGGACTCCACAGCAGCGGACTGCCGATGCGCCGCTCCGCCAGCGGAATGGCGCGATCGCCCTCTACCGGGATCCACAGCACCCGCGACAGCTTGTGCCGCACGTGGCTGCCGGCCCAGGTGACGCCGGTATTGCCGGTCAGCGGCGCGACGCAGACAAACGTGGTTTCCAGCGGGCGGCCGGCGCTATCCACCGGGATAGTTTTTAGCTCGACGCCAAGATGCGCGAAATCCTGTTCGGGTTTACTGCCGGCGCTGGCCCCCAGGTGCAGCTCCAGTAGCATCCCCACCCAGCCTTTATGACGCTTCAAATCGCGCGGAACCGGGATACCGGCGCGCGCCGCCAGTTCGGCCATCGTACAGCCGGCCAGAGCGGTGGCGCGAGCCAGCAGAGCGCCTTCATTGTCCGGGGGCGATAACGGATGGAAAAGCAGGGACATAGCAAACACTCACTCATTGATTAAAAACCAGGCTGCCGCACAGCCGCGGGCAGAATACCGTTTCGAGCGTAGGAGTAAAAGAAATAATAGCATGATTATACGGCCTTTTTTATCTTCACGCTGCCGTACTCTGATGCCAATCAGTGGGATTATCGTCCACTTGTCACCGGCAATGAACAGGATCTTACACTGGGTTATCCACAGAAAAATGGGATAACTCCAAATTAAACCGCTCACTGGTTCCATTTACAGGCTTGACGACGGCAATTTAGCGCTGATCCTCCGGTTTTATTCCGCAATAACCCGAGGGGTTTGTGGATAAAAACGTCATTGTGCGATCTTTCGCCAGTTGCCGGTTGTCGCAAAAACACACGCCGGGGAAACGGGTGGATAACCGCTGGATTAATGAATTAACCCTATGAAATAATGTCGTTTATTAGGCTGTGTTTTGGCAGGGATTTTACCGCTTCGCGGCGTTTTACCCCGCGGTATCCCAACTTCTTCACAAAGCTATCCACAGAAAACGTGAATAAGATCGGACAAAAATGCCTTATTCTGTTTATAACTCGGGTTCCTGATCCAAGTTATCCAACGCTGCCCCATCGCTGCGGCGGAAAAAGCAGTGGTTTACCGCCTGTAAGGAGTATGAAACAATCAGGTTATCCAGATTTTATGTTGAGGTAGTCCGGTGATCGATGATGATGGCTACCGCCCGAATGTTGGTATCGTAATCTGTAATCGCCAGGGGCAAGTGCTGTGGGCCAGACGTTTTGGTCAGCACTCCTGGCAGTTTCCCCAGGGGGGCATCAACCCGGGAGAGACGGCGGAGCAGGCGATGTACCGAGAGCTTTTCGAAGAAGTAGGATTACATCGAAAAGATGTCCGTATTCTTGCTTCAACCCGTAACTGGTTACGCTATAAGTTGCCAAAACGTTTGGTGCGTTGGGACACAAAGCCGGTGTGTATCGGCCAGAAACAGAAGTGGTTTCTCCTGCAGTTGATGTGTAATGACGCCGATATCAACATGCAAACCAGCAGTACGCCTGAATTCGACGGCTGGCGCTGGGTGAGCTTTTGGTATCCGGTTCGCCAGGTGGTCTCTTTCAAACGCGATGTTTATCGCCGCGTGATGAAGGAGTTTGCCGGCGTCGTGATGCCGCAGCAGGAGAGTTCGATGCAACGTAATTCGCCCTCTCAGCGGCGGAGAAGAGGTTAGGCCACGAAAATCATGCTCACCCGCCTGCGCGAAATTGTGGAAAAAGTGGCTGCGGCGCCCCGGCTCAACGAGGCGCTGGAAATACTGGTCAATGAAATCTGCCTGGCGATGGACACGGAAGTCTGCTCGGTTTATCTCGCCGATCATGACCGAAGCTGCTACTACCTGATGGCCACCCGCGGCCTGAAAAAGCCGCGCGGCCGTACGGTCACCCTGGCGTTTGACGAGGGCATCGTCGGACTGGTGGGACGACTCGCCGAACCCATTAACCTCGCTGACGCGCAGAAACACCCGAGCTTCAAGTATGTGCCCTCGGTTAAAGAGGAGCGCTTCCGCGCGTTCATGGGCGTGCCGATTATTCATCGCCGCCAGGTGTTTGGCGTGCTGGTGGTGCAGCAGCGTGAACACCGTCAGTTCGATGAAAGCGAAGAGTCCTTCATGGTCACCCTGGCCACTCAGCTGGCGGCGATCCTTTCACAGTCGCAGCTGAACGCCCTGTTTGGCCAGTATCGACAGACGCGCATCCGCGCGCTGGCGGCAGCCCCGGGCGTGGCCGTAGCGGAAGGCTGGGTGGATGCCACCCAGCCGTCGCTGGAGCAGGTTAACCAGGCCTCAACGCTGGATACCCAGAGCGAGCGCGAACGACTTAATATCGCTATCGCCGAGGCGACCAGCGAGTTTCGTCGCTACAGCAAGCGCTTCACCGCCAGCCTGCAAAAAGAGAGCGCGGCCATTTTCGATCTCTATTCCCACCTGCTGAGCGACGCGCGGCTAAAAAAGGATCTGTTCGCCGAGATCGACAGCGGTGCGGTCGCCGAGTGGGCGGTGAAAAAAATCATCGAGCGCTACGCCGAGCAGTTTGCCAGCCTGCAGGACAGCTACCTGCGCGAGCGGGCCGGCGATCTGCGCGTGCTGGGCCAGCGACTGCTGTTTCACCTCGATGACTCTATTCAAAGCGACAACAGCTGGCCGGCACGGTTTATCCTCGTGGCCGACGAGCTGACCGCCACGACGCTGGCAGAAGTGCCGCCGGAGCGGCTGGCCGGGGTGGTGGTGCGCGACGGTGCTGCCAATTCGCACGCGGCAATCCTCGTGCGGGCAATGGGGATCCCGACGGTCATGGGGGCGGATATCCAGCCGCAGCTGCTCAATCAGCGGCTGTTGATTGTCGATGGCTATCGCGGTGAGGTGCTGGTCGATCCGGAACCGGTGCTGGTGCAGGAGTACCAGCGGCTGATTTCGGAGGAGAACGCACTCAGCAAACTGGCGGAGGGCGGCGTTGAACAGGAAGGGCGGTTGAAGAGCGGTGAGCGGGTGCAGGTGATGCTGAACGCCGGGCTGAGCGCCGAGCACGAGCAGGCACTCGGCAGCTGGGTGGATGGTATTGGCCTCTACCGTACCGAAATCCCTTTTATGCTGCAGAGCGGCTTTCCCTCGGAAGAGGAACAGGTGGCGCAGTATCAGGGGATGCTTCAGCTCTACCTGGACAAGTCCGTAACGCTGCGCACGCTGGACATCGGGGCTGATAAGCAGCTGCCCTACATGCCGATTAACGAGGAGAACCCCTGCCTCGGATGGCGCGGCATCCGTCTGACGCTCGATCAGCCGGAAATTTTCCTGCTGCAGGTGCGGGCTATGCTGCGCGCCAACGTCGCCAGCGGTAACCTCAGCATTCTGCTGCCGATGATCACCAGCATCGACGAAATCGACGAAGCACGCCGGCTTATCGATCGCGCGGCCAGCGAAGTGGAAGAGGGGCTGGGCTACCCGATCCCGAAAGCGCGCATTGGCATTATGGTCGAAGTGCCCTCGATGATCTTTATGATCCCGAAGCTGGCGCGACGGGTCGATTTTATCTCGGTCGGCACCAATGATTTAACCCAGTATTTGCTGGCGGTGGATCGCAACAATACCCGGGTCGCCAGCCTGTACGATAGCCTGCACCCGGCCATGCTGCGGGCGCTGAAAACCATCGCGGTTGAGGCGGAAAAGGCCGGTATTGCGCTGTGCCTGTGCGGAGAGATGGCCGGCGATCCGATGAGCGTCGTGCTGCTGATTGGCCTCGGCTATTTCCACCTGAGTATGAATGGCAAAAACGTGCCGCGCGTGAAGTACCTGCTGCGGCATATCGATCGTGAAGAGGTGCTGGCGCTGACGGAACGCGCGCTGACCGCCGAACTGGCGGCGGAAGTGCGTCATCAGGTGGCGGCTTACCTGGAACGTAACGGCCTGGGCGGCCTGATTCGCGGCGGGCGATAACGCGCGACGTATTTCGCCGTACAGAATCGTGGTTTTTACCGGCTGTGCTAACATGCACGGCTTCTGAACGGGCCAGCTTGCTGGCCCGCCTGTTTATTGAGCGCGTTAGCTGGCCCACTGAAGGGACAGAAAACATCTGGGGTGAAAGATGACAAACGGATACCTGGCTTTTCCACAATTTGACCCGGTGATTTTCTCGCTGGGACCTGTTTCGCTACACTGGTACGGTCTGATGTACCTGGTCGGTTTTGTCTTTGCGATGTGGCTGGCGGTGCGCCGCGCAAATAAGCCCGGCAGCGGCTGGACCAAAGAGGAAGTTGAGAATCTGCTGTATATGGGCTTTCTCGGCGTGTTTCTCGGTGGCCGTATTGGTTACGTGTTGTTTTATAATCTGCCGCTGTTTCTGGATAACCCGCTGTACTTATTCAAAGTGTGGGACGGGGGCATGTCCTTCCACGGCGGCCTGATTGGGGTGATCGTGGTGATGCTGTGGTTCGCCCGCCGCACCAAACGTCATTTCTTCCAGGTGTCCGACTTTATCGCGCCGCTGATCCCGTTTGGCCTCGGTGCCGGACGACTCGGTAATTTTATCAACGGTGAGCTCTGGGGACGCGTCGATCCCTCTTCTTCCTGGGCGATGCTGTTTCCCGGCTCGCGCAGCGAAGACGTGGCGCTGGTGGCGACGCACCCGGAGTGGCAGTCGCTGCTCAACACCTACGGCGTGCTGCCGCGTCACCCGTCGCAGCTATATGAACTGGCGCTGGAAGGGGTAGTGCTGTTTATCATTCTGAATCTGTTTATTCGCAAACCGCGTCCGATGGGCAGCGTCTCCGGTCTGTTCCTGATCGGCTACGGCACCTTTCGTATCATCGTCGAGTTCTTCCGCCAGCCCGACGCGCAGCTGGGGCTGTTTGCCGGTATCAGCATGGGACAGATCCTCTCTGTACCGATGATTCTGGCCGGTATTATTATGATTATCTGGGCGTATCGTCGTCGCCCACAGCAACAAACTTCGTGAGGAAAAATGAAACAGTATCTGGATTTAATGCAGCATGTGCTGAAAGAGGGCACGCCAAAAGATGACCGTACCGGCACCGGTACGCTGTCGATTTTTGGACATCAGATGCGTTTCAATCTGCAGGACGGTTTTCCGCTGGTCACCACCAAAAAGTGTCACCTGCGATCGATCATTCATGAGCTGCTGTGGTTCCTGAAGGGGGACACCAACATCGCCTGGCTGCGGGAAAATAAGGTCTCTATCTGGGACGAATGGGCGGATGAAAACGGCGATCTCGGACCGGTCTACGGCAAACAGTGGCGCAGCTGGGGCGCGCCCGGTGGTCAGCAGATAGACCAGCTGAGCAACGTTATTCAGCAGTTGAAGCAGGATCCGGACTCTCGCCGCATCATTGTCTCAGCGTGGAACGTCGGCGAACTGGACCAGATGGCGCTGGCGCCGTGCCACGCTTTCTTCCAGTTCTATGTCGCTAACGGCCGGCTCTCCTGTCAACTGTACCAACGCTCCTGCGATATATTCCTCGGGCTGCCGTTTAATATCGCCAGTTACGCGCTGCTGGTGCACATGGTCGCCCAGCAGTGCGATCTCGAGGTAGGTGACTTTGTCTGGACGGGCGGCGACACCCACCTGTACAGCAATCACCTGGAACAGGCGCGTCTGCAGCTGACGCGCGAGCCGCGTCCGCTTCCGACGCTGGTTATCAAGCGCAAGCCCGACTCGCTGTTTGATTACCGTTTCGAAGACTTCGAGATTGAAGGTTACGACCCGCATCCCGCCATCAAAGCCCCGGTCGCGGTCTGATCGGTGGCGGCTGACGCCGGTGGCTCCAGCGCCGGCGTTACCGCCTCTAGCAGCGGATAACGCGCCGACGGCGGTAGTGAAAAGTGCCACCACTCGGTCGCCAGGCCGATAAATCCCCCGGCGGCCATCACCGCATTTAAGCATAACCGGTTACGCTGCACCTGCGGCGGTAGCGCCGGATGAAAAGCGTGCGCCAGATCGCGCATGTCATCAAATTCGGTCCCCATGTCCAGCGGCTCGCCCTGTGCATCCAGCAGGGTCAGATCGATAGCCGTACCGCGATTGTGACTGGAGCCGACGCGCGGATCGGTCACATAGCGCGGGTCGGGACAGACGGCCCACAGCGCTTCCTGGGCGGCCCGCGGGCGAAAAGCATCAAACACCCGCAGCCGCAGACCGGCCAGCGCCGCCACCTCCAGGCAGCGGCCCAGCGCCTGCGCCGCGTCCCGGTGCAGCAGGCAGTCGGCGCGGGGATAGATAGCCCGACCGGTCAGGTTATCGTCCGTAGCGTACTTCAGGTCAATATCCAGCTGAGGAAAGCGGGCGGCAAGATCGACCAGCACGGTGTTGTTCATTTCTCTCTCCAGTAGCACATCGGGGATAGCATCCGTTCTTTCACTATGCCGCCCCGGCGGCCGTGCGGCAACCTGTCGCCGTGCCCCGGCGCTGATTTGCGCACCGTACCGCACAAATGGATGACGAACTGCTTGCCCGCATGAAAACGCTGCGGCACCGCACGCAGAGGGGATGACTGGCAGTGGTCGGCCCGTATTACCCGGCGCAAACTGCGGCGATGAATAAAAAGATGGCGGGATTTACCCTGATGGAACTGATGATCGTACTGACGCTGATCGCGCTGCTCAGCGGTGGAGCGCTGCGCGGATGGCGGGGATGGCAGCAGGCTCGCCATCTTGAGGAGAGCGTACACAGTCTGCGGCTTTTTCTGCAGCGTCTGCGCATGGAAGCACACTGGCAAAATAGTCGCCGGCAGCTGTGGTGGCGTGCGGATCAGCAGGGCTGCCTGGGCAGCGGGCCTGCGCCAGAGGACGCGTGCGGTCGGACGCGGACGGTCTGGCGGCCCGTCTGGCCAGAAGTCCGGCTGGACACCCTGCGCGGTGAGCCAGGATTTTACGGTAAGCGCGATGCGGCCTGGCCCGGCAGCGTAGAGCTGCACAGTCCGGCAGGCCGCTGGCGCGTGTTGATTTCCGCCCGCGGGCGTATTCGCGCATGCCGCGCCGACAGCGCGGGGTGTCGGTAGCCATGCGCGGTTTTACGCTACCGGAGCTACTGATCGCCCTGGCGCTGAGTAGCCTGCTGCTGCTGTCCTCCGCCCGCCTGCTGCCCATGCTGCAGCTGCGGCTGCAGGTCTGGCAGGCGCAGGCAACCCTGCACGATGATCTGGAGCAGCTGGCCGATTTGCTGGAAAAACAGCTGCGCCGGGCCGGCTATTGCCGCGGACGCTGCGCCGGTAAGCCGCTGCATCTCGCCAGGCACTGTCTCGGCGTTCGCTGGGATCACAACAGTAATGGCCGCTGGGAGGAAGAGGAGTTTTTTCAGTTTCGCCTGCGCGAGGGCGCGCTGGAAACCCGACGTGGCGGTGTGCCCTGCCAGGGCGGGGGCTGGGAGCGGTTGAGCGATCCGGCGGCCATCGCCCTGCGTGACATCCTCCTCCTGCGCGAACCCGGTGGGCGTTTGCGGTTACGATTAGCCGCGGTGGCGCGGCGCGATGCGGCACGCCTGCTGCACAGCGATCGCGACTTCAGCGGTATCAACCTGTGAGGCGCCAGCGCGGGAGCGGCGCACTGGCCGCCGTGCTGCTGGTGCTGATGATGGGCAGCCTGCTGCTTGGCCTCTCGCAGCGTCAGCAGGCCACTCGCCTCGCGCTGAATGGGGAGGAGGGGCGCTGGCAGCAGGCGTGGCTGGCGGCCGAGTCGGCGCTGAGCTGGGGGCTGCAGCTGCGCTGGCCGGAGCGTGAAGGGATCCACTGCCGGCGCCCGGCGGCGGGTGGATGGCGCGTCTGCCTGCTGTCTCCGCCCGGCGGAGGGTGGCTGTTACGCGGTGAAGGCGGTGGGAAAACGCACCCGGTTCACCACTGGCGCTGGGTCAGCTGGCAGCATGCCCGGCTGTCCGCGCTGCCCGGCGGCTGGATTGACTTTTGCCCGCTGACGCCGGCGGATGCCTGTGATGCAGATGCGGGCTGAGTGCAGCCAGAGCGGCTTCAGCCTGGTCGAAACGCTGCTGGCCCTGTTTCTGCTGGCGCTGGTGACCTCACTGCTGCTGCGCGGTGAGCAGGCGCTGTGGGTAAGCAGTCGCTGGCAGCAGGAGCAGCGGCAGGCGTGGCGCTATGCTGCCCACGCCTTGTCCGGTGAAACCCGACAGGCCGAAGGCTGGCGGATCACCATAGTGAAATCGCCCACTTCTGAGGGGTGTGGCCTGTGGACCGCGCGAGCGGTCGGGCCGTCGGGCAGGGCGGTCAGTTTACAGCGGCTGCACTGCGACCAGGGGCATTAACCGGTTACCCCGATTTGCAAACGTGCTGCTGCGGGGTAAAGTGTCCGCTGGGCACGTTCAGAGGCCGCGCTTGCCGCACGATGCACGGCGGGTGACCCACTTATTTGTTAATCAGGAGCCGCATGTTTACGGTCTATCACTCTAACCGCCTGGATCTGCTGAAAGAGTTAGCGGTGTATCACATCCGTAGCCAGCCGCTGGCCGATCCGTTTCAGCAGGAAGTGATGCTGGTGCAGAGCCCGGGTATGGCGCAGTGGTTGCAAATGTCGCTGGCATCCGAATTGGGGATTGCGGCCAACGTGCATTTTCCGCTGCCGGCCACCTTTATCTGGCAGATGTTTGTCGCCGTACTGCCAGAGGAGATTCCGAAAGAGAGCGCCTTTAACAAAGCCAGCATGAGCTGGAAGCTGATGACGCTGCTGCCAGCCATGCTGCAGCAGCCGGATTTCAGCCAGCTGTCGCACTATCTCGCCGATGATGACGACCAGCGCAAGCTGTTTCAGCTGGCGGGGCGGATTGCCGATCTGTTTGACCAGTATCTGGTTTACCGCCCCGAGTGGCTAACGGCCTGGGAGCGGGGTGAGACGGTGGCGGGCGTTGGCGAGGCGCAGCGCTGGCAGGGCCCGCTCTGGCGAGAGCTGGTCAATCTGACCTGCGAGCTGGGGCAGCCCGGCTGGCACCGCGCCAATCTGTATCGCCGCTTTATATCCACGCTGGAACAGGCTAAGCACCGGCCGGCCGGGCTGCCTGACCGGGTATTTATCTGCGGGATTTCGGCCCTGCCGCCGGTCTATATGCAGGCCTTGCAGGCGCTTGGCAAGCATATCGATATCCACCTGCTGTTCACCAATCCCTGCCGGCACTACTGGGGAGATATTCAGGATTATGCTTTTCTTGCCCGTCTGCAAAGCCGGCGGCGGCGCCACTATCAGAGCCGGCAGGAGCACGGGTTGTTTCGCGTGGGTGAAGATCCCGCCGCCCGCTTCAGCGAAGCGGGCGAGCAGCAGCTCACCCATCCGCTGTTGGCCTCCTGGGGTAAGCTGGGGCGTGACAACCTCTGGCAGCTGGCACAAATGGAAGGGCAGGAGATCGATGCTTTTGTCGATATCCCTGACGATACGCTTCTGCACCGCATCCAGCAGGATATCCTGGAGCTGGAGGATCGTGCCCTGATCGGCACCAGCGCCGGAGAACTGGCCAGCAGCGCCGGCAAGCGTCTGCTCAATCCGTACGATCGCTCGCTGACCTTTAACCTCTGTCACAGCCCCCAGCGCGAAGTGGAGATACTGCAGGACCGCCTGCTGGCGATGATGGAGGCCGATCCTGACCTGACCGCACGTGACATTATCGTGATGGTGGCAGACATCGATGCCTACACGCCGTTTATCCAGGCCGTTTTTGGCAATGCACCGGGCGACCGCTGGTTACCCTTTGCAATTTCTGACCGCCGGGCGAGCCATGCTCATCCGGTGCTGCCGGCTTTTCTGGCGCTGCTGTCGCTGCCGGACAGCCGTTTTGCCGCCGAACAGGTGCTGGCACTGCTGGAGGTGCCGGCGCTGGCGGCGCGTTTCGCTATCGGCGAGGAGGGGCTGCAGCGCCTGCGGCTGTGGGTGGCCGAATCGGGGGTGCGCTGGGGACTGGATGATGACAACGTGCGTGCGCTGGGACTGCCGGTTACCGGCCAGCATACCTGGCGCTTTGGCCTGCAGCGGATGCTGATGGGCTACGCCATGGAGAGCGAAGCGGGTGAGTGGCAGGGGGTATTGCCCTACGACGAGTCCAGCGGGCTGGTGGCGGAGCTGGCGGGCAACCTGGCCGACCTGCTGGAGCGGCTGAGCCACTGGCGACAGCGGCTTGAGAGGCCGCGTGAATTGAATGACTGGCTGCCGCTGTGCGGTGAGCTGCTGGCCGACTTCTTCCTGGCCGATGCGGAAAGTGAAGCGGCACTGACGCTGGTCGCCAGTCAGTGGCAGCAGATCCTCAGCTACGGTCAGCAGGCGCGGTTTGCCGACGCGGTACCGCTGACCATTTTGCGCGATGAGCTGACCTCGCGGTTGGAGCAGGAGCGCATCAGCCAGCGATTTTTAGCCGGTTCAATCAATTTCTGCACGCTGATGCCGATGCGTTCGATCCCGTTTCGCGTCGTGTGCCTGCTGGGGATGAACGACGGCGTCTATCCGCGCAACCTGCCGCCGCTCGGCTTTGATCTGATGAGCGAAACGCCGCGCAAAGGTGACCGCAGTCGGCGGGACGACGATCGCTACCTGTTTCTTGAGGCGATGCTGTCGGCGCGCGACTGTCTGTGGATCAGTTATATCGGGCGCGCAATCCAGGATAACAGCGAACGGTATCCCTCGGTGCTGGTGAGCGAGCTCTTGGATTACGCGGCCCAGAGTCACTGTTTGCCGGGCGATGAAGCGCGCGATCTGGACAGCAGCGCGGCGCGGGTAGCGACGCACCTGCAGGTGCTGCACAGCCGCACTCCGTTTGCCGCCGAAAATTTTATGCCCAATGCGCCGCAGCCCAGTTTTGCGCGTGAATGGCTGGCGGCGGCCTCCGGCGGCGGTGAAGCGCAGGCTAATTTTATCCAGCCGCTGGCGCCGCTGAAGCCAGAGACGCTGTCGTTTGAGCAGCTGGTCCGCTTCTGGCGACATCCGGTTCGCGCTTTTTTCACCCAGCGACTCGGGGTGAGCTTCTACGATGAAGAGAGTGAGCTGCCGGACGCGGAGCCCTTTGCGCTGGCCAGTCTCGACCGCTATCAGCTGAACCAGCAGCTGCTGAACTGCCTGATTCAGGAGCAGTCCGCGGAGGCGCTCTATGCCCGCTATCGCGCCGCCGGTGCACTGCCGTTTGGCGCATGGGGGGAGCTGTTCTGGCAGGGGCAACAGCAGGAGATGCTGACGCTGGCCGGCCGCGTCAGGGAGCAGTTGGCGCCGGGAGAAAGTGTTGAAATTAATCTGCCTGTTGCGGGTCTGAAACTGTGCGGCTGGCTGGCGCGGGTGCAGCCCGATGGCCTGTTACGCTGGCGTCCTGGCATACTCAACGCCAAAGATGGGCTGTCGCTGTGGCTGGAGCATCTTGCCTGGTGTGCCAGCGGTGGTCAGGGCAGCAGCCGAATGCTGGGACGTAAAGACAGCCTGTGGCATTTTCCGCCGCTGTCGCAGCAGGCGGCGGGCGAGTGGCTGACGCGCTATGTTGAGGGCTACCTCAGCGGTATCTGTTCACCGCTGCTGCTGCTGCCGGCCTGTGCCGAAGCCTGGCTGTCGGTCTGTTATGATACCCGCAGCGGTGCGTTGCTGGAGGATGAAGCCACGCGCGCCGCGGCGCAAAGCAAGCTGATGCAGGCGTGGACGGGTAATTGGCCACTGCCCGGAGAGGGCAGCGATGCTTATCTGCAGCGCCTCTTCCGTCAACCGGATGAGCAGCAGGTCGGACAGATGGTGACGGAAGCCCGGCGCTGGCTGTTGCCGCTGCTGCAGTTTCATCAGCCGGAGAGATCCTGAAGCGGGCTTGCGCCCGCTGTCGTTTTTTACGGCGAAAAGGCTTCGGCCATTTCGCCTTTCGCCAGAGCGTTCGAGGAGTTGTAATGCGTAGATTTGCCCTGTGGGTGAGCAGCCTGCTGCTGATAGTCGTGGCCTGGAGTCCGTTGACTCAGGCGGCGCAGGGATGGCGTCCGCTGGAGGAGCCGGTTAAAAAAAGCGAAAAAGATCCGCGCCAGTATCAGGCTATTGTCCTGGATAATGGCATGACGGTGCTGCTGGTTTCCGATCCGCAGGCGCCAAAGTCGCTGGCGGCGCTGGCGCTGCCGATCGGCTCGCTGGACGATCCCAATAGCCAGCTGGGGCTGGCACACTATCTGGAGCACATGGTGTTAATGGGCTCAAAGCGTTATCCCGAACCGGACAATCTGGCCGAATTTCTGAAAAAGCACGGCGGCAGCCATAACGCCAGCACCGCGCCATATCGTACCGCCTTCTATCTGGAGGTAGAAAACGACGCGCTGCAGCCGGCGGCAGATAGGCTGGCGGACGCCATTGCCGAACCGCTGCTCGATCCGGTCAATGCCAATCGCGAGCGCAATGCGGTGAACGCAGAGCTGACCATGGCGCGCTCGCGCGATGGTCTGCGAATGGCGCAGGTGGGGGCGGAAACCCTTAACCCCGCGCATCCGGCGGCGCGCTTTTCCGGTGGTAATCTGGATACGCTGAAAGACAAGCCCGGCAGCAAACTGCACGATGCCCTCACCGATTTCTGGCAGCAGCACTACTCGGCCAATCTGATGAAAGGGGTCATCTACAGCAATCAGCCGCTGGCGAAGCTGGCGCCGCTGGCCGCCGCCACTTTTGGTCGCATCGAAAATCGCCATGCCAGCGTACCGCAAATCAGCGAGCCGGTGGTCACTGACCAGCAGAAGGGCGTGATCATTCACTACGTCCCGGCGCAGCCGCGTAAGCAGCTTAAGATTGAGTTCCGCATTGCCAATAACGCCGATCGCTTTCGCAGTAAAACCGATACGCTGATTGGCTACCTGATCGGTAACCGCAGTAAAAATACCCTTTCTGACTGGTTACAGAGCCAGGGACTGGCCGACGGCATCACCGCCGGTGCCGATCCGGTTATCGATCGCAACGGCGGGGTGTTTGCCCTCTCCATTTCGCTGACCGATAAAGGGCTGGCGGAGCGCGATCGGGTGATCGCCGCGGTCTTTAGCTACCTCGAAATGCTGCGCAACAAAGGCATCGATAAACGTTATTTCGACGAAGTGTCCCGCGTACTGGACGTGGATTTCCGCTATCCGGCGATCACGCGCGACATGGACTATATCGAGTGGCTGGCGGACACCATGCTCCGCGTACCGGTCAGTGATACGCTGGTCGCACCCTATGTCGCCGACCGCTATGATCCGCAGGCGATAAAGCAGCGTCTGGACGAACTGACGCCGCAAAACGCCCGTATCTGGTTTGTCAGCCCAAAAGAGCCGCACAATAAAACCGCTTATTTTGTGGAGGCGCCTTATCAGGTTGACCGCATTACGCCACAGCGCTTCGCCCGATGGCAGCGCGAAGCCAGCCAGATAACGCTGAGTCTGCCATCGCTGAACCCCTACATCCCCGATGATTTCTCGCGGGTCGGCCAGTCGTCGTCGGCCACGCATCCTCAGCCGCTGATTAGCACGCCAGGCCTGCGCGTGTTCTATATGCCCAGCCGCTACTTTGCCGATGAGCCCCGGGCCAGTATTACGCTGGCGCTGCGTAATAAGGCGGCGATGCAAGACGCCCGGAGTCAGGTGCTGTTTGCGCTGAATGATTATCTTGCCGGACTGGCGCTGGATGAGATGAGTTCCCAGGCGTCTGTTGGCGGAATAAACTTCTCCACCCAGGAAGATGACGGCCTGCTGGTTCAGGCCAGCGGCTTTACCCAGCACCTGCCGGATCTGCTAAAAGATCTGCTGCACGGTTATGCCACCTACCAGCCCACTGAGGCGCAGCTGGCGCAGGCGAAATCCTGGTACCTGGAGCGTCTGGCCGCCGCTGACAAAGGCAAGGCCTTCGAGCAGGCGATTCAACCGATGCAGATGCTGTCGCAGCTTCCGTATACCGAGCGCAGCGAGCGGCGTGCGCTGCTGCAGAGCATCACCCTGCCGGAACTGCTGACCTGGCGTCAGAAGCTGCTGACGCAGGCGACCCCGGAAATGCTGGTGGTGGGCAATCTGGCTCCGCAGCGGGTGAAAACGCTGGCGGAAGCGTTGAAGACCCAGCTGGGCTGCAGCGGGCATGACTGGTGGCACAGCGAGTACGTCAACATTAATAAGCCGGTGCTGGCCAACATGCAGAAGGTGGGCAGCAGTACCGACTCCGCGCTGGCGGCGCTGTATGTTCCCCTGGGCTACGAAGAGTATCAGAGTATCGCCAGCAGCACGCTGCTGAGCCAGATTATTCAGCCGTGGTTTTATAATCAGCTGCGCACCGAGGAGCAGCTGGGCTACGCGGTGTTTGCCTTCCAGATGCCGGTGGGCCGGCAGTGGGGCATTGGCTTCCTGCTGCAAAGCAACAGCCAGCAGCCGGCTTATCTGCTGTCGCGCTATCAGGCTTTCTTCCCGCAGGCTGAGCAGCGGCTGCGGGAAATGAAGCCGGAAGATTTTGCCCAGTATCAACAGGCAATGATCAATGAGCTTCAGCAGCGCCCGCAGACGCTGGATGAAGAAGCCTCGCGTTTTACCAACGATTTTGATCGGGAAAACTACCGTTTTGATACGCGTGAAAAGGTCATTGAGCAGGCCAAACGGCTGACGCCGGCGGCGCTGGCCGACTTCTTTCATCGCGCGGTGATTCAGCAGCAGGGGCTGGCCATGCTGTCGCAAATCTCCGGTAGCCATCACGGCAAAGTGGATTATGCCGCGCCGGTCGGATTTACGACCTGGAAAACGCTGGCGGCCCTGCAGCAGTCGCTGCCGGTTAAGCGTGCTGAGCCATGAGCGCAAGTGTGGCTTTGCCGCTTGACCCGCTGTCTCTGCCGCTGACCGGCGTGCGTTTGATAGAGGCTTCTGCGGGAACCGGTAAAACCTTTACCATCGGTCTGCTCTGGTTGCGACTGCTGCTGGGCCTGGACGGCGAAAGCGGACGCCGCCCGCTGGGGGTTGAGGAGATCCTGGTGGTGACCTTTACCGAGGCCGCGACTGCCGAACTGCGCGGCAGGATCCGGGAAAATATTCACCAGCTGCGGCTGGCGTGTCTGCGCGGCGGCAGCGACCGGCCTGAGCTCGCGGCGCTGCTGGCCGAGCTGCCGGATAGCGCGCGGGCGGCACAGATGCTGCTGGCCGCGGAGCGGCAAATGGATGATGCCGCCATCTTTACCATTCACGGTTTCTGCCAGCGGATGCTGAGTCTGAACGCCTTTGAGTCCGGCATGCTGTTTGAACAGCAGCTGCTGGAGGATGAGTCGGCCTTGCGCCGTCAGGCGGCGGCGGATTTCTGGCGGCGTCATTGCTATCCGCTGCCGCAGCCCATTGCCGCGCGAGTGGCGGAGCACTGGCAGGGGCCGGACGATCTGCTGCGCACCCTGCAGCCGTGGCTCCAGGGCGAAACGCCAACGCTGAAAAATCCACCGGATCCGGATGAGACGCTGGAGCAGCGCCATGCAGCGCTGATTGCCCGCATTGATGCGATCAAGCTGGCCTGGCGAACCGCCGCCGGTGAAGTGGCCGCCCTGATTGCGGCGTCTGGCGTAGATAAACGCAGCTACAGCGCGCGCTATCTGCCCGGCTGGATTGAGAGCGTCTCGGCGTGGGCTCATCAGCCGACCGAAGACTATCAGCTTCCGAAGGCGCTGGATCGGTTTAGTCAGGCTCAGCTCGAGGAGAAAACCCGGAAAGGTGACGTTCCGCGTCACGCGCTGTTTCAGCAGATTGAAGCGTTTCTGGCCGAGCCGCTTGATTTGCGCGATCTGCTGATTGCCCGGGCGCTGAGCGCGATTCGCCGTTTAACCCGGCAGGAAAAACGCCAGCGTGCGCAGTTGGGGTTTGACGATCTGCTGTCCCGGCTGGATGAAGCGCTGGCCGCTCCCGGCGGCGAAGCGCTGGCGCAGCGTATTCGCCAGCGTTTTCCGGTTGCGCTGATCGATGAATTTCAGGATACCGATCCTCAGCAGTACCGCATTTTTCGTACGCTTTATGTAAGCCAGCCTGAGGTCGCTCTGCTGTTGATTGGCGATCCGAAACAGGCGATTTACGCCTTCCGCGGGGCGGATATTTTTACCTATATGAAAGCGCGTACAGAAGTTAGCGCTCACTACACAATGAGCACCAACTGGCGCTCTTCACCGGCCATGATTGCCGCGGTCAATCAGCTGTTTACCCTGCCTCCCCGGCCGTTCCTGTTTTCGGCGATTACGTTCTCACCGGTGGCGCCGTCACCCGCCCGCCAGGCTTTTGCACTACGCCTGCGCGATGAGGCCGAACCGGCGATGCGCATCTGGCTGCAGCCGGGAGAAGGTGTGGGAGTGAGTGAGTACCAACAATTTATGGCGCGTCAGTGCGCAGCCAGCATCCGCGACTGGCTGGAGGCCGGCCAGCGCGGTGAGGCCGTGCTGGACAGTGGTAGCACCCGCCGGCCGGTGAGCGCCGGCGATATCGCCGTGCTGGTGCGCAGCCGCCGCGAAGCGGCCCATGTCCGCGAGGCGCTGAGCCAGCGGCAGATTCCCTCGGTCTATCTCTCCAGCCGCGATAGCGTGTTTGCCACTCCGGAGGCGCGCGAACTGGGCTGGCTGCTGCAGGCGGTGTTGGCGCCCGAGCAGGAGCGATCGCTGCGCAGCGCGATGGCCACCAGCCTGTTTGGCCTTGACGCCGCCGCGCTGGACGCGCTGAATCAGGATGAGCGCGCCTGGGATGCCCTCGTCGACGAGTTTAGCGACTACCGTCAGCACTGGTTCAAACGCGGCGTCTTACCCATGCTGCGCGAGGTGATGCGGCGGCGAGCGCTGGCGGAAAGCCTGCTGGCGACGCCGGGCGGCGAGCGCCGGCTGACCGATCTGCTCCACCTTGGGGAGCTGCTGCAGGAGGCCTCTACCCAGTTGGACAGCGAGCCGGCGCTGCTCCGCTGGCTGCATCAGCAGATTGCCCAGCCCAACTGGCAGTCCGCCAGTCAGCAGCTGCGGCTGGAGAGCGACCGTCACCTGGTGCAAATCATTACTATCCACAAAGCCAAGGGGCTGGAGTACCCGCTGGTCTGGCTGCCGTTTGCGGCCGCGTTTCGCGAAGCGGACGGCGGGCTATATCACGACCCCGACAGCGGTGATGCAGTCCTGGATTTGCAGCAGGCCGGGGAGAGTCGCCAGCGCGCGGAACAGGAGCGGCTGGCCGAAGATCTGCGACTGCTGTACGTGGCGCTAACCCGCTCTGTCTGGCACTGCAGCATCGGCCTCGCGCCGGTGTTTCGCGGCAACCGTAAAAAGAGCGGCGACAGCGATCTTGCTAAAAGCGCCCTTGGCTGGCTGCTGGGCGGTGGCAATCCGCTCAGCGCGGAGACGCTGCGGCAGGCGCTGGTGCCGCTGTCCACGGCCGGTATTGCGGTCACCGAGTGTGGCCCAACCGACCTGCAGCCCTGGCAGCCGGATCTGCCGGCGGCGCCGGTGCTTAGCAGCGCCCAACTGACGCGGGTGCTGCAGGATGACTGGCGGGTTACCAGCTACTCCGGCCTGCAGCAGCACGGTAGCGGCGGCGTGTTTGACCTGCTGCCAAAGCTGGATGTGGATGCCGCCGGTGAAGGGCGGGCCAGCGACGCGCTGGCGCTGACGCCGCACAGCTTTCCGCGCGGCGCGGCTCCCGGCACGTTTCTTCACGGCCTGTTTGAAACGCTCGATTTTACTCAGCCGATCGACCCGGACTGGCTGGCCGATCAGCTGGCGCAGCAGGGGCTGGATGAGGGCTGGCTCCCGGTGATGCAGGAGTGGCTGTCGGCGATCCTGCAGGCGCCGCTCGGCGACAGCGGTGCCACGCTGCAGGCAGTGAGCAATGCTGATAAGCAGGCGGAGCTGGCGTTCTTTCTGCCCATCGACGGGCTGTTGACGGCGATGGCGCTGGATACGCTTATTCGCCGGCACGATCCGCTGTCGGCGCAGGCCGGTCATCTGCAATTTCGTCAGGTACAAGGCATGCTGAAAGGCTTTATAGACCTGGTGTTTCGCTGGCAGGGGAAATATTACCTGCTGGACTATAAGTCGAACTGGCTGGGGGAAGATGCCAGCGCCTATACTCCGGAGGCGATGGCGGCAGCCATGGTTTCGCATCGTTACGATCTGCAGTATCAGCTCTACAGCCTGGCGCTGCACCGCTATCTGCGCCACCGGCTGACAGACTACGATTACGATCGCCATTTTGGCGGCGTTTTTTATCTCTTTTTGCGCGGCGCCGATGCCGATCGTCCGGGGCAGGGCGTCTGGCAGACCCGACCGGATGCCGATTTTATTGCCCGGCTCGACGCGCTATTTCAACACGGGGAGAGTTCGACATGAGCAGCCTGGAAATGCTGCTGCGCCAGGCGGTAAGCGTCGGCGCGCTGCGCGCGCTGGACGTCCAGTTTGCCCGGCTGCTGGCCGCTGACAGCCACCCGCTATGGCAGCTGGTGGCCGCGCTGGTCAGCGCGGAGGCCGGTGAGGGCCATGTCTGCCTGCCGCTGGCGCACATCGTACCGGAAAATCTGCTGGGCGGTCGCCATCCAACGCTGGCCGCGGCGCTGTGGCAGGCCGCCGGCGCGCCGGCCTCCACGGAACAACTGGCTGCCGGGCTGGCGGCGTGGCCGGCGCTGGGGCGCGGTGACTCCCCGACCCCGCTGGTGTGGCAGCGCGATCGCCTGTATCTGCAGCGGCTGTGGCAGAGTGAGGGGCGGGTCGCATCGTTTTTTGCCCGGGCGGCGCTGCAGACTGCCGCCGCCCCGCCCGGGGTGCGCGCGCGGCTGGACGCCCTGTTTGGCGACGGCGCGCTAGACTGGCAAAAAATTGCCGCCGCGGTGGCGCTGACCCGTCGGGTATCGGTGATCTCCGGCGGGCCGGGTACCGGTAAGACCACTACCGTGGCCCGGCTGCTGGCGGCGCTGCTGCAAACCGCCGAGGGGCCGCTGCGGATTTATATGGCGGCGCCAACCGGCAAAGCGGCGGCCCGGCTCACCGAGTCCCTCGGCAAGGCGCTGGCGGCGCTGCCGCTGAGCGAGTCGGAGCGGCAGCGGTTTCCCGCGGAGGCCACCACGCTGCACCGGCTGCTGGGCGCGCGGCCTGACAGCCAGCGGCTGCGTCACCATCGCGACAATCCGCTACACCTTGACGTGCTGGTGGTCGATGAGGCCTCAATGGTCGATCTGCCCATGATGGCTAACCTGCTGGCGGCGCTGCCGCCGCAGGCGCGGATCCTGTTTCTCGGCGATCGTGACCAGCTGGCGTCGGTAGAGGCCGGCGCGGTGCTGGGGGATATTTGCCGTTTTGCTGAGCAGGGCTATAGCGCCGCGCGGGCTAAAGAGCTGGAGGCGCTGACCGGTTGCACGCTGCCCGCCGGCGAGGCGCAGGGCAGCCCGGTGCGCGATACCCTCTGCCTGCTGCGTCACAGCTACCGCTTTGATGCCGGTTCGGGCATTGGTCAGCTGGCGCAGGCGGTGAACCGCGGCGACAGCGCGCGGGTTAATCAGGTCTTTGACGCCGGTTTTGACGATATTGCACGCTTTCCGCTGAGCGACAGCGAGCAGTATCAGCGGCTGCTGCACGCCGCAGTAGCGGGCTACCGGCCGTTTTTACAGCAGGTGGCGGCCGGGGCACCGCCGCAGGCAGTGCTGAGCAGCTTCAATGATTTTCGCCTGCTCTGCGCGCTGCGCGAAGGACCGTTTGGCGTCAGCGGTCTGAACGAGCGGGTTGAGCTGTCGCTGCATCAGCAGCGGCTGATTAGCCGGCCGGCGGAAGGGCGCGGGCGCTGGTATGTGGGGCGGCCAGTGATGATTGCCCGTAACGACAGCGCGCTGGGGCTGTATAACGGCGACATCGGTATCGCGCTGCCGGACGCAGAGAACGCGTTAAAAGTGTGGTTTTTGCTGCCGGACGGCACGCTGAAGGCGGTACAGCCGAGTCGCCTGCCGCCGCACGATACCGCGTGGGTGATGACGGTACATAAATCGCAGGGGTCGGAATTTAGCCATACCGTGCTGGTGATGCCGAATAAGAGCCTGCCGGTACTGACCCGTGAACTGGTGTATACCGCCATCACGCGCGCGCGCCAGCGACTCACGCTGTATAGCGATCCGCGGGTGTTCGAGCGGGCGGTGGCGCAGCGCACCGTGCGGCGCAGCGGGCTGGCGGAGCGTCTGAACGATGAAGCACCGATCGGCGCTCCGCCTGAGCATTAACCCGCTGCGGTCGCTCAGCGGTTGCCCTGGTGCGTCAGGTCGGCCATCAGCACCTTTGAGCGGCGCTGATAGTTATACATCTGCTTTTTGGTTTCCGGCAGCCGCTCAATATCGACCGGGGTGAAACCGCGCTCCTGGAACCAGTGGATACTGCGGGTCGTCAGGACAAACAGCTTTTCCAGCCCCATCTGCCGCGCCTGCAGGGCAATGCGCTGCAGCAGCGCTTCCCCGCGCGAGGAGCTGCGGTAATCGGGATGCACGGCGACGCAGGCCATCTCGCCGATTTTCTCTTCCGGGAAGGGATAGAGGGCGGCGCAGGCGATGGTCAGGTTATCGCGCTCAATGATGGTAAATTTGTCGATCTCCATCTCCAGCTGCTCGCGCGAGCGGCGCACCAGAATTCCCTGCTGCTCCAGCGGGCGGATCAGTTCCAGAATGCCGCCGAGATCGTTAATGGTGGCCCGGCGGATCTGCTCCGCCGATTCCATCACGATTTGGGTGCCAATGCCGTCCCGGGAGAACAGCTCCTGCAGCAGCGTACCGTCCTGCTGGTAGCTGATCAGGTGACTGCGACGCACGCCGCTGCGGCAGGCTTTCACCGCGCCGCGTAAAAAACGTACGGTACCAGAGTGATAGTCACCGCGGCTTTCCAACGCTTCAATTCGCGCCTGCGCATCGTTGGGAAACAGCTCAGAAATCGTGTTGCCGGCTTCATCAATCACCCCCTGCCCGGAGCAAAAGCCAATCATTTTTTCCGCCCGCAGCTTGATAGCCAGCTGGGTAGCAACCTCTTCTGACGTCAGGTTAAAGCTCTCGCCGGTGACCGAGACGGCCACCGGGCCAAGCAGGACAATCGCTCCGCTGTCGAGCTGACGGTGGATAGCGTCTTCGTCGATGCGGCGAATCCGGCCGCTGTGGCAATAATCGACGCCGTCATCGACCCCCAGCGGCTGGGCAATGATAAAGTTGCCGCTGACCACGTTGATGTGTGCTCCCTGCAGCGGAGTGTTACTGAGGCTCATCGACAGGCGCGCGGTGATATCGAGCTGTAGCCGGCCGGCGGCCTGTTTGACCAGCTCCAGCGACTGCGCGTCGGTGACGCGGGTATGCTTATGATAAACCGGCTCCAGCTGATGTTCCGCCAGGTTCGCGTCAATCTGCGGGCGCGCCCCGTACACCACCACCAGGCGAATACCGAGGCTGTGCAGCAGGCCAATATCGTTGACGATGCTGGAGAAGTTATCATGCTCAATGGCTTCGCCGCCCAGCATGATGATAAACGTTTTTCCCCGGTGGGTATTGATGTAGGGGACGGTATGACGAAATCCCTGAACCAACTCGGTACTACGTTCCTTCACGACAAACCTCTTTGAATTTTTATTCGAAATTAATGTATTTTTATTCTTTTATGTCGCCGCGCGCAAGCGGAAATTTCCCGGACGGGTCGTTGCCTGCCGCCGCCGCCTGGCGTGTAAAGACGCGAAATATGCCATTTTTTCGGATGACACCGGCATGCCAATTCGCTAAAGTTTTTCCCCACTTTTTTTGGCTGATGTCTTTACTACGGCAAACGTACGGAGCGGCATGTCCGATTCATCCACTTTTCTTACCCGACGCCGTTTGCTGCAGGGCGCTGGCGCCGTGGGATTATTGAGCGTGACCCGACTGGGCATGGCAGCCAACCGTCATGTACTGGCGGTGCGCCTGTGGCCATCCTCCACCTATTCGCGCCTGACGCTGGAGTCCAGCGCACCGCTGGAATACAAGCAGTTTGCGCTTAGCCAGCCCGAACGGGTGGTGATTGATATTAAGCATCTGCGCCTTAACCGCACGCTGAAAGGGGTGAGCGAGCTGGTGCGCGCGGACGATCCCTGGATCAAAAGCGTGCGCGTGGGCCAGTTTGATCCGACCACTGTCCGGCTGGTGCTGGAGCTGAAGCAAAATGTCACGCCGCGCACTTTCTCGCTCGGGCCGGTGGCCGGTATTAAAGACAGGCTGGTGCTGGATCTCTACCCGGCCAGCGCGCCGGCCGAAGCGGATCCGCTGCTGGCGCTGCTGGAGGAGTACAACAACGGCTCGCTGGAAAAGACGCAGCCGGCGCAGGCACCACTGCCGGGCAAGGCCGGGCGGGACCGGCCGATTGTTATCATGTTAGATCCCGGCCACGGCGGCGAAGATCCCGGCGCAATTGGCAAACATAAGACCCGGGAAAAAGACGTGGTGCTGAAGATTGCCCGTCGCCTGAAGGCGTTAATTGATAAGCAGCCGAATATGCGCGCCTACATGACGCGTAATGAAGATGTGTTTATTCCGCTGAAGGTGCGGGTGGCGAAGGCGCGCAAGCAGCGCGCGGATCTGTTTATTTCGATTCACGCTGATGCCTTTACCAGCCGCGCTGCGCGCGGTTCATCCGTATTTGCCCTGTCCACCAGGGGGGCCACCAGCACCGCCGCGCGCTTTCTGGCACAAACCCAGAATGAATCCGACCTGATAGGCGGCGTCAGCATGAGCGGAGATCGCTATTTGGATCACACCATGTTCGATATGGTGCAAAGCCTGACCATCAACGACAGCCTGAAGTTTGGTCATGAGGTGCTAGGCCGGCTCGGCAAGGTGAATCATCTACACAAGCGCAGCGTCGATCAGGCTGGCTTCGCGGTGCTAAAAGCCCCGGATATCCCCTCGATTCTGGTGGAAACGGCGTTTATCAGTAACCTGGAAGAGGAGCGTAAGCTGCGCACCGCGCGTTTTCAGCAGCAGGTCGCGGAGTCGATTCTGGCCGGCATCAAGGCTTATTTCAGTAAGGGCGCCGCGCTGGCGCCGCATAAATAGCGGCGGGCAGGCGGGGCGTCCCGGACGACGGGCAAAAAAAAACACCCGACGGGTGTTTGATTGTGTTGGTTGCGGGGGCCGGATTTGAACCGACGACCTTCGGGTTATGAGCCCGACGAGCTACCAGGCTGCTCCACCCCGCGTCCGTATTGTTGTTGATGGTTCTCACCGTAGTGAGTTGGTTGCGGAGGCCGGATTTGAACCGACGACCTTCGGGTTATGAGCCCGACGAGCTACCAGGCTGCTCCACCCCGCGTCCGTATGCCATCATATTGTTTCACCGTCGTGCTGAGCAGTTGCACCGTCGTGAATTGGTTGCGGGGGCCGGATTTGAACCGACGACCTTCGGGTTATGAGCCCGACGAGCTACCAGGCTGCTCCACCCCGCGTCCGTGGATGCGCACTATACTCCCCGTGAGCATTGATGCAACCCTTTTTTACCCCGCGGCGCTGATTTTGCCGCTGACTGCTGAAAATTTCTCCCGTTCGCCGTCGCGCCCGGCAAGGGAGCGCGGCTCTTTTTCGGTCTGACCATTTCAAAAGCTGAAGGGCTTTGTTATCTTCCGAAAAATTTTCGCCGGCTGAGGAGAAGGCAATGGTTGGGTTCTGGACGAAAGCGGCATGGGCAGGCGCAGTATTAGCGCTGTTGGCGGGATGCGCTTCCCGACCGACCGATAAAGGTCAGCAGTATATTGATGGCAAGCTGGATCAGCCGCTGGCGCTGGTCAACCAGCCGAATGCCAAAGGGCATCCGGTTAATGCGCTGGACTATGCCAGCCAGGTGACTGAAATTCAGCGCGCCTCGCCGCGCCTGTTTACCCGCGAGCAGAGCACTTATTCCGCGGTGCAGCAGTGGCTGATGGCCGGCGGCGACACGCGTCAGCTGCGTCAGTTTGGACTGAATGCCTTTCAGATGGAGGGGGCCGATAACTTCGGAAACGTGCAGTTTACCGGTTATTACACCCCGGTGGTCCAGGCGCGCTACACCCGGCAGGGTGAATTTCAGTATCCCATTTACCGCCTGCCGCCGCGCAACGGTAAACGTCAGCTGCCGAGCCGCGCGGACATCTACAGCGGCGTCATCGACGAGCGCTACGTTATTGCCTGGAGCAATTCGCTGATGGATAACTTTATTATGGACGTACAGGGCAGCGGCTATATCGACTACGGCGACGGGCGGCCGCTGACCTTCTTCGGCTACGCCGGTAAAAACGGCCACGCTTATCGCAGTATTGGCAAAGTGCTGATCGATCGCGGTGAAGTGAAGCGGGAGGATATGTCGATGCAGGCGATTCGCCAGTGGGCGGAAGCGCACAGCCCGGCGGAAGTGCGTGAGCTGCTGGAGCAGAATCCGTCATTTGTCTTCTTTAAGCCTGAGCCTTTTACACCGGTGCGCGGCGCGGCGGCGGTCCCGCTGGTCGCGAAGGCTTCAGTGGCCTCCGATCGCGCGCTGATCCCCACCGGCAGTACCCTGCTGGCCGAGGTGCCGATCCTCGACAACCAGGGGAAGTTCACCGGGAAATATGAAATGCGGGTAATGGTCGCGCTGGATGTGGGCGGGGCAATTAAAGGCCAGCACTTTGATATCTATAAAGGCATTGGGCCGGAAGCGGGCCATCAGGCGGGCTTCTTTAACCACTACGGGCGCGTGTGGGTGCTACGCCCGGCGCCGGGCACCGGCACGCCGCTGTTTGCCAATCAGTGAGCCGTAACGGGGGCGGCGTGCATGGCCCCCGCAAGCAATGAGGAACAGAAATGACGATGTTGTCTGACGCCTGGCGTCAACGGTTTGGCGGCACCGCCCGGCTGTATGGAGAATCCGCACTACAGCTGTTTGCCAGCAGTCACGTATGCGTGGTGGGCATAGGCGGCGTAGGCTCCTGGGCCGCGGAGGCGCTGGTGCGCACCGGGATTGGTGCGGTCTCGCTGATCGATATGGACGATGTCTGTATCACCAATACCAACCGGCAACTTCACGCGCTGCAGGGTAACGTGGGTCAGGCAAAGACCGAGGTGATGGCAGAACGCCTGCGGCGCATCAATCCGGAGTGCCAGATCGCCTGCATCGATGACTTTCTGACGCCGGAAAATGCCGCCACGCTGCTGTCCGGCGGTTTTGACTACGTGATTGATGCCATCGACAGCGTGCGGCCGAAGGCCGCGCTGATTGCCTGGTGTCGGCGCAACAAGCTGCCGCTGGTCACCATCGGCGGCGCCGGCGGGCAGATCGATCCCACGCAGATTCAGGTCGCCGATTTGGCAAAAACCATTCAGGATCCGCTGGCCGCTAAGCTGCGCGAACGACTGAAAAGCGATTTTGGCATCGTAAAAAACAGCAAAGGGAAGCTGGGCGTTGACTGTGTGTTTTCAACTGAAGCGCTGAAGTACCCGCAGGCGGACGGTTCGGTGTGCGCTTCGCGCAGCACCGCCGAGGGGCCGAAGCGTATGGACTGCGCGTCGGGGTTTGGCGCCGCCACGATGGTGACGGCCACCTTTGGCTTTGTTGCCGTTTCCCACGCGCTGAAGAAGATGCAGGCAAAGGCCGCCCGTCAGGACTGAGCCGCTGCCCGCTGCACCGCCTCCGCCAGCGCCTGCAGGCCGCTGCTGCGCGAGGCGCTGAGCTGCGTCCGCAGCCCCAGCTCGGTAAACAGCGCCAGCGGATCGCGGCCCTGTAGCGCCTCAGGCGTCTGTCCCTCTACGGCGGTCAGCAGTACCGCCAGTAGCCCGCGCACGATCCGCCCTTCGCTGTCGCCGTAAAAATGCAGCGTGCCGTCGGGTTGTCGCTGCCAGCCAAGCCAGACGCGGTTTTCGCAGCCGCTCAGCTCCCGCTCCGGCGTTTTCAGAGCCGGCGGCAGCGGCGGCAGCTGCTTGCCCAGCAGGATGAGCTGGCGGTAGCGATCTTCCCACTGCGCACAGCGCGCAAAGGTTGCGCGTAGGGCATCAGCGGTAAGCTCGGTGGCAAACGGGTGGGGGGCAATCAGCGTGTCAGACATTATTCTTCCAGTAATAGCGCACAGGCGTGCTGTACGGCGCTGACCAGCGCCGCCACGTCCTGCCGGGTATTGTAAGGGGCAAACGAAGCGCGCAGTGTACCGCTTACGCCCAGCGCCTGCATCAGCGGCTGAGCGCAGTGCTGTCCGGCGCGCAGGGCAATCCCCGCTTCCGCCAGCAGGGTCACCAAATCGCTGTGGTGAACGCCGGCAATATCAAACGCCAGCAGGGCGCTGTTGCCGGTGCGGAAGCTGCGAAAGCCGGGCAGGGCGCTGAGCTGCGCTTCGGCCTGCGCCGCCAGCTGACAGCTGTACGCTTCGGCGGCGGGCAGGTCGATCGTTTCCAGCCAGTGCAGGGCGGCGCTCAGACCGGTGACGCCGGCGACGTTCGGTGTTCCGGCCTCAAAGCGCCACGGTACCGGCTGCGGGGTAAAGTTATCAAAACTGACTGCGCTGACCATTTTCCCGCCGGTTTGCCACGGTGCCATCTCCTCCAGCAGCGCGGCTTTGCCATACAGCGCGCCGATGCCGGTGGGACCGTAAAGTTTGTGACCGGAGAAAGCGTAAAAGTCGATATCCAGCCGACGCACGTCGGCCGGGGCGTGTACCACGCCCTGGGCACCATCAATCATCACTACTGCACCGACCGCGTGCGCCGCCGCAATGGCGCGCGGCAGATCCGGCATACCGCCGGTCACGTTGGACATCTGCCCCAGGGCCAGCAGGCGCGTGCGCGGGCCGAGTAGTGCCGGTAAACGCTCCAGATCGGGCAGCCGCGCGGCATTGAGCGGCAGACGCACCACGCGGGCGCCGGTCTGCTGCGCCAGCTGTAGCCAGGGGACCAGGTTGGCATGATGTTCGGCCTCACTGACGACAATCTCATCGTCCGGCGCCAGCCGCGGTCGCAGCCAGCTTTGCGCGACCAGGTTGATCGCCTCGGTGGTGCCGCGCGTCCAGACGATTTCACGCTCGCTGGCGGCGTTCAGCAGGCGGGCCACCTGGCCGCGCGCCTGCTCGTAGCGGGCGGTGAGCGCCTGCGCAGCGGCAAACTGACTGCGGTGCACCGTGCCGGCGCTTAGGCGATAAAAGGCCTCGCAGGCCTCAATAACCGCCAGCGGTTTTAGCGCGGTCGCGGCGCTGTCGAGATAGACCCCGGCATCATCCAGTGCCGGAAACTGCCGGCGGAAGGCGGCGGGTTGAAAAGCGTACATAGTCCCCTCATCGGATAAAAAACCAGGACCAGGCTGAAAGCGAAGTCGGTGACTGGCAAAGCGCGGAAAGCGCGTTATGCTATTTTAGGTAATACATTGAGAATTACCTGCATTGAAACGGCGCTTTCCGCGTGAGAATCACCAGGCTATGCGCTGCAGGGACTTATCGCATCTTCATACTGCAAGGAGTAGAACATGAAAAAGATTGCCGCCATTTTCGCCGCCTGTGCCATGACCCTGTCTCTGGCCGCTTGTTCCAGCAACTACGTGATGCATACCAATGATGGTCGCACTATCGTTGCCGACGGTAAGCCTATGGTAGACGATGATACCGGGATGATCAGCTACAAAGATGCCAACGGCATGAAGCAGCAGATCAATAAAGGTGACGTGAAAGAGATGGTGGAGATGGGCCAGTAACGGTCGCGTCCCGACACCGGCAAAAAAAAAGCACCGCAGTTTGCGGTGCTACTGATATCACTATGGACAGACAGGATAAATCTTCAGGAAATAAAACAGGGCAGTTACCTACCCGGATCGGCAATCGCCGATCAATAAGCAAACACAACATCACGACCACAAGCCAAAAGCCTTTCAAATCTGTCTGCGATCTCTCGCACAAAATTTAAACTGCTTTTCGTTCCGGCTCTGGAAGTGGCGCAACTATAGGTATTTGCTGGAAAGTGCTCAACGGACAAATTATAATGCCTCAGATAAAAAAAACTAATCTGTAACACGCGATTACATCCCGGCCCTGAGTAATGAATAAAATCATGTCTAAACGTCTTCCCCCGCTTAACGCCCTGCGCGTTTTTGATGCCGCCGCGCGCCATTTAAGCTTTACCAAAGCCGCTGAGGAGCTGTTTGTCACCCAGGCTGCCGTCAGCCATCAGATCAAATCTTTGGAAGATTTTCTCGGTCTTAAGCTGTTTCGGCGAAAGAATCGTTCGCTGTTGCTCACTGAGGAAGGACAAAGTTACTATCTCGACATCAAAGAGATCTTCTCGGCAATCAACGACGCCACGCGCAAACTGCAGTCGCGCAGCGCCAAGGGGGCACTGACCGTCAGCCTGCTGCCCAGCTTTGCGATTCAGTGGCTGGTGCCACGCCTCTCCAGCTTTAACTCAGCTTATCCGGGAATCGACGTGCGCATCCAGGCGGTGGACCGCGAGGAGGAGAAGCTGGCGGACGATGTCGACGTGGCCATTTTTTACGGCCGCGGCAACTGGCCGGGCCTGCGGGTAGAAAAGTTGTATGCCGAGTATCTGCTGCCGGTCTGTGCGCCGCAGCTGCTCACCGGCGAGCAGCCGCTTAAATCGCCCGCCGATCTGGCGCGCTTCACGCTGCTGCATGATGCTTCGCGTCGTGACTGGCAGGCGTATATCCGCCAGCTGGGCCTGAACCACATCAGCGTGCAGCAGGGGCCGATTTTTAGCCACAGCGCGATGGTCCTGCAGGCGGCGATCCACGGTCAGGGCGTGGCGCTGGCCAATAACGTGATGGCTCAAAGTGAAATCGAGGCCGGGCGACTGGTCTGCCCATTTAACGATGTATTGGTCAGTAAAAATGCTTTTTATCTGGTTTGTCATGACAGTCAGGCAGAACTCGGTAAAATAGCCGCTTTTCGACAGTGGATACTGGCGAAAGCCGCCAGCGAACAAGAAAAATTTCGCTTTCGCTACGCGCACTGATGCCGATTCCGGCCGGATGCCCTTTACGCACCGGCCCGTTGCTGAGGAGTGACCCCTATGTCCAGTCGGGCAATGCTGATTTTTGCCGCGCTGAGCGGTTTTTTCTACGTGATGTTTGGCGCGTTTGGCGCCCATGTGCTTAGCCAGTCGCTGGGCGCTACCGAAATGGCATGGATTAAAACGGGGCTGGACTATCAGGCCACGCACACGCTGGCGATTGTCGGGCTGGCGGCGGTGATGCTGCGTCGCGCCAATATCTGGTTTTACTGGAGCAGCGCACTGATGGCGCTGGGTACCGTCCTGTTTAGCGGCAGCCTGTACTGCCTGGCGCTGTCCCACCTGAAGATGTGGGTATTTGTCACGCCGGTTGGGGGCACCTGCTTCCTGATTGGCTGGCTGTTGATGTTAATTGGCGCGTTGCGTCTGAAGAAACGAGGCGATCGCCATGAATAAAGTGTTGTTGTACTGCCGTCAGGGATTTGAAAAAGAGTGTGCGGCGGAGATCACCGCTAAAGCGGCGGAGCTGGGCGTATTAGGTTTTGCCCGGGTAAAAGAGCAGGCCGGATACCTGCTGTTTGAGTGTTATCAGCCGCAGGAGGCTGAAAAGTTGATCAGCGAGCTGCCGTTCTCCTCGCTGATTTTTGCCCGACAGATGGTGCTGGTGGGTGAGCTGCTGCGCGATCTGCCACCGGAAGATCGTATCTCACCGATCGCCGGAATGCTGCAGGGCGCGGTGGAGAAGGCCGGCGATCTGCGCGTCGAGGTGCCGGATACCAATGAAGCGAAAGAGCTGCTGAAATTTTGCCGTAAGCTTACCGTACCGCTGCGCGCGGCGCTGCGGCAGCAGGGCGTGCTGCTGAACTACGAAAGTTCGAAGCGGCCGGTCGTGCATGTGTTTTTCATCGCGCCGGGCACCTGCTACGTCGGCTACTCGCTCACTCAGAATAATTCGCCGTTTTTTATGGGTATCCCGCGTCTGAAGTTCCCTGCCGATGCGCCGAGCCGCTCTACGCTGAAACTGGAAGAGGCGTTTCACGTCTTTATTCCGGCCGATGAGTGGGACGAGCGGCTCGCCAGCGGGATGCGCGCGGTGGATCTTGGCGCCTGCCCCGGCGGCTGGACCTATCAGCTGGTCAAGCGCAGCATGTGGGTCGATGCGGTGGACAACGGCCCGATGGCGCCGAGCCTGATGGATACCGGTCAGGTGACCCATCGCCGCGAAGACGGTTTCAAATACCAGCCGGTGCGCAGTAACAACGACTGGCTGGTGTGCGATATGGTGGAAAAACCGGTGCGCGTGGCGCATCTGATGGCAAAATGGCTGATCAACGGCTGGTGCCGCGAGGCAATTTTTAACCTGAAGCTGCCGATGAAAAAACGGTACGAAGAGGTGACGCAGAATCTGGCGCTGATCGCATCGCTGCTGGAGGCGGAGGGAATCAACGCGCAGTATCAGGCGCGTCAGCTGTATCACGATCGCGAAGAGGTGACGGTGCACATTCGCCGCATCTGGGGAGCCATTCCCGGACGCCGCGACGAGCGCGACCGCTAATCCCCCGCGGGGTGCCAGGCGGTGCCCCGCTTATCCTTCGGCGTGCGGATAGCGCAGCGCCTGCAGATTACCCCCCAGCGTCAGATCGGTCTGCAGGGTCGCGACCCGGCGGCATATCAGCGCCAGATCGCGGCCGTCTTCCAGCTTCTGTCGCCACTTTGGCGGTATCGCTGCAAGCTGCTGATAGATCCCCTCCAGTGACCCATAGCGGGTCAGCAGTTCGCTGGCGGTTTTCGGCCCGATGCCGCTGACGCCGGGAATTTTGCTGCTGCTGATGCCGGCCAGCCCCCAGTAGTCGGTGAGCTGATCCGCCCGTACGCCAAACGCATCGGCAATAAACGGCACGTCCAGCCAGCGCTTCTGAAAATAGTCGCGAATGCGCAGCTGCGGTGACAGTAGCTGGCAGTAGCCTTTGTCGGTGGAGACCAGCGTTGCCTGATGCCCCTGCGCGACCACCCGGCTCACCAGCGTTGCCGCCAGATCATCCGCCTCTTCGCCGGCCGCCTGCCAGCAGGCAACGCCTGTCTGCGCAAAGGCGTCGCGGATGGCGGGCAGGTCGGCGGCGAGATCCTCCGGCATCGGCGGGCGGCCGGCTTTATAGTCGGGCAGCAGGCGGTGACGCCAGCCCTGATGACGGCGATCGTCATCGAAGACCGCCACCGCATGGGTGGGCGCGGTATGCCCCAACAGCTGTTGCAGCGCCGCCGCGCAGCGCGGGGCGCAGGGCGATCCCTGCACGGCGTGAATACGGCGAATCAGGTTGAGGGCATCAACTACCAGTAAATGCAATGTCATAAGCACAGGGGGGCAGCAGGCTGCCCCGGTGGGTTAGTGAACGATTTCATAGCACGGGATATAGGCACTGCCGGGCAGCTTCATGCGCTGCTGCGCCACAAAACCCTGCAGCAGCGCATCCATCCGGCGCATCAGCTGCGGGTCGCCGCGCAGCTGATAGGGACCACGCTCGCCAATAGCGCGAATGCCAACGTCTTTCACGTTGCCGGCGACGATGCCGGAAAACGCGCGACGCAGCGCTGAGGCCAGTTTTTCTGGCGGCTGATCGGGATGCAGATTGAGGTTGGCCATATTTTCATGGCTGGGCATAAACGGCATCTGGAAGTCCGGCGCGATGCGAATGGACCAGTTAAAGCTGTAGGCGTCACCGGTTTCACGGCGGTGCTCTTTCACTCGCGGCATCGCGTTCTTCATCTGCCGGGCCACTTCGGCGGCATCATCAATGATGATGGTGTAGTGGCGGCGCGCCGCTTCGCCGAGCGTACTGACAATAAATTCATCCAGCACCTGGAAGTAATCTGCGCTCTCCTTTGGTCCGGTGAGGATCAGCGGCAGCACCTCATCGCGGTTATGCGGATTCATCAGGATACCCAGCAGGTAAAGCAGCTCTTCCGCCGTTCCGACCCCGCCCGGGAAGATCACGATACCGTGGGCCATGCGCACAAACGCCTCGAGCCGCTTTTCGATGTCCGGCATGATGATCAGTTCGTTGACCAGCGGGTTGGGGGGTTCAGCGGCAATGATCGACGGCTCCGTCAGGCCGATAAAGCGCCCCTCTTTGTAGCGCTGCTGTGCGTGACCGACCGCAGCGCCTTTCATGGGGGCCTCCATCACGCCCGGCCCGCAGCCGGTACAGATATTCAGCTCGCGCAGGCCCATTTGCGCGCCGACGCTGCGGCAATACTGATACTCCACGGCGTTAATGGAGTGTCCGCCCCAGCACACCACCAGATTCGGATCTTCCCCTACGTGCAGTGCGCGCGCGTTGCGCAGGATTGAGAACACCAGGTTGGTGATGTGGCTGCTGTCGGTCATGTTCAGCTGTTGAAAACGGCCGGCGTTATCAATCTGACCATTCACGAACAGGATATCGCGCAGAACGGCAAACAGGTTAGCCTGTAGCGCGCGGATGATGCGGCCATCCACAAAGGCGTCTTCCGGCGGATTAATCAACTCCAGCTTAACGCCGCGCTCGCGACGCAACACATTGATGTCAAAGCTTTCGAAGCGGGAGAGCAACTCATGGCTGCTGTCGGTCAGGCTCCCGGAGTTCAGTACGGCGAGTGAACAGTTGCGAAACAGTTGATACAGGTCGCTGCTGGCCGTGCGCTTCAGCATATCGACTTCCAGCTGGGACAATAAATCCATCGAGCCCAAAGGGCTTACATGTGTAATCAAGACAACTCCTTAACACCCGCCAGGGTGACGAATGGTACCGGGCCTCTGCTGCTGCAGAGATCCGGTACCAGAGTAGCGCTCCGCGGGGGGAAATCACAACATTAACAGGCTGTTTACTTTCGCTGACGTCAGGCGATCACTGTCGCACCAGCCGCGACAGCGTCGGCTGAAACGGTCCGTTACTGCGCCAGGGATTAATGTCCAACCCGCCGCGGCGGGTGTAGCGCGCGTAAACGCTGAGGGTTTCCGGCTGGCAATAGCGTAAAATGTCGTTAAAAATACGCTCCACGCACTGCTCGTGAAACTCGTTGTGATGGCGGAAAGAGACCAGGTAGCGCAGCAGCGCTTCCCGATCAATCCGCGGCCCGCGGTAGCTGATCTGCACTGACCCCCAATCGGGCTGATTGGTGATCAGGCAATTGGATTTTAGCAGGTGGCTGACCAGCTGCTCCTCAACCACCTCTCTGCCGGCGGCACCCTCCAGCAGAGTGGCATCAAACGCCCAGCGATCGATAGTGATATCCTGCTCATCAATGCAGTCACCGCTCAGGCGGCCAATGGGCTGCCCCTCAATTTCCGCCAGGCGAAACAGGGCCACGGTTACCTGGCCCTGTGCGCAGTGGCTAAGATCGCGCTCCAGCGTTTCGCGCACCGCGCCCCAGTCGGCAAAGTGCGTTTGGTTAAAGCTATTGAGATATAGCTTAAAACTCTTTGATTCGATCAGGTTCAGACTGTCGGCGTCGAGCATCACCTCACCGACCGCCACCTGCGGCACGCCCCGGGCGTTCAGCCACGAGAGTTCATACAGCGTCCAGATATCGCGGCCGTGAAACGGCAGCGCTGCCGCATCCAGTCCGAGCGGATCGCGATTCAGCGTGCGCGGGACCGGCTGCAATAGCGAAGCATCATAGCGGTCGTGATATTCTGTGGCCTTGCCGAGCGTCAGGCCGGAAAGGGCCTGATGATTTTCGTACGATGACATAACGTTACCTTCGTGCTGTCCCATTCACCGGTTTGGGCGCTAAGTGTAACGCAGCCAGACAGCAGGAGAAAAAAGAATGACAGGCCACACCGCCGATGCGCTACGCGACTTCACCAGACGCTATCTGGAGAGCTGGGAACAGCAGCGTGGCCACGGACCCGAAAGTGAGGCGCTGTACGGCGTACCCTCACCCTGCATCGTGAGCAGCGGCGACGCCGTCGTCCGCTGGCGGCCGCAGCCGTTTACGCTGGCGAAAAATCTGGATGCGGTAGGCCGCGCCCTGGAGATACGTATTAATGAGCAGGTGGTCGCGCTGTATACCAGCCAGTTTGCCGGCGATATGGACGCCGAGTTTATGGGACGTCCGATAGCTCTGCTTCAGACCTGGAGCGAAGCCGATTTTACCCGCGTGCAGGAGAACCTGATTGGCCATCTGGTGATGCAGCGGCGGTTAAAGCAGACGCCGACGCTGTTTGTGGCCACGACCGCGTCAGAGCTGGAGATCATCGCCGTCGATAACCTGACCGGTGCGGTGGTACTGGAGAAGCTCGGCACATCGATTCGTCAGCCGCTGGCGGGCGATCTGCCCCAGTTCCTGGCCGCGCTGCGTCCCGCGATCTGAACAGTGGAGCAATACGCCACTGTTCATGTGAGAGATCTCTTACAAACTCTGTGAGAGATCGCTTTGACTTACATTAAGGCATTTCGTTCAAATTTTATTATGTGATAATAAATCAACTGGTTAGCAGATAATGCTCTCTTTTTGCCGAAAATTGTCCCCTGAACGTTATTTTAGCATCTTGTTTCTTTTTGCCAGACGGTCAAAATACCCCCTATCGAACAGGACGTTCGGGAGCAGGATGCCTCGTCAGGATGCGAGAGCTTCAGGATGAAGCGACAGTGTCAGGATGACGAACAGGGAAGCGGTTCAGGAAGAACCCGGACATCCCAGGATGGGAGACAAGGACACCTCCAGGACGGAGAATGAGAACCGCACAGGATGCGCGGCGGATCAGGACGATCGGGAACACATCATGATGATGTAGTCAGGAAGACTGAAAGGAAAAGTTTTCACGGACGAGCAGGGAGCACAGACGTTGCGGGAATGCGACAAACGAACCGGGAGCACTGTTTTACAGTGCTCCCTTTTTTTATTTCATTTTCCTACCGGCGCTGCCCAATGCTATTCTTGCCGCCGTTTTAAGCTTTTTCCGTGAGTCACCAGCATGAGCCGTGAAATCTTGTTACAGCATCTGCACGCCGTCGAAATCGCCCTGCGCGACACCGCTAACTGGCAGCAGCAAGCGCCTGCGCCGGAAGCTTTCGACAGCAGTCAACCCTTTTGCGTGGATACGATGGCCCCGACCGAGTGGCTGCAGTGGGTTCTGCTGCCGCGGATGCGGGCAATTCTGGATAGCGGTGCGCCGCTGCCATCCGACTTTGCGCTGACGCCCTATTTTGAAATGGCGCTGCCGGCAGACTTTTCCGGACGCCTGCTGATTTTACTGCGCCTCGGCGCGCTGGATGACTGGTTCGCCGGTCCGCGCGATGCTTGAGGTCCTGTATCAGGATCGCTGGCTGGTGGCAATCAATAAGCCGGCCGGCTGGCTGGTGCACCGCAGCTGGCTGGATCGCCATGAAAAAGTGGTGGTCATGCAGACGCTGCGCGACCAGCTCGATCGCCACGTCTTTACCGTCCACCGCCTCGATCGCCCCACCTCGGGCGTCCTGCTGCTGGGATTATCCAGCGAGGTCGCGCGGCGGCTGGCGCAGCAATTTGAGCAGCATCAGCTGCAAAAAACCTACCATGCGCTGGTGCGTGGCTGGCTGAGCGGCGCCGATCGCCTCGACTATCCGCTGCTGGAAGAACGCGACAAGATCGCCGATAAGCACGCCAGCGGTGAGCGCGTACTGCAATCGGCAACCACCCGCTGGCAAAGCCTGGCGCAGGTGGAGAAGCCGGTGCCGGTTGGTCGCTATGACTGCGTGCGCTACACGCTGGTGGCACTGCAGCCGGAAACCGGGCGTAAACATCAGCTGCGACGCCACATGGCGCACCTGCGGCATCCCATTATCGGCGATACGCGGCACGGCGACCTGCGTCAGAATCGCGCCGCCGCCAGCCATTTTGACTGCGGACGGTTGATGCTACACGCCAGCGAGCTGGCGCTCACGCACCCGGTGACCGGGGAGCCCCTGCGCTTGCGCGCCGGGCTTGATCGCCACTGGCAGAATATGATGCAGCAGTTTGGCTGGCAGGATCTGCTGCCCGAGCTGCCGCGCGACCGCGGCGATAGCCCGGCTCTTCAGCATGACGTGCCCGGCGCACGTTAACCCCCAACCCAGGCAATCCGGAGAACAGATTTCTATGGCGAAGATTGGAATTTATGTCGGTACGGTTTATGGCAATGCGCTGCTGGTGGCCGAAGAGGCCGAGCCGCTGTTAACGGCACAGGGCCACCAAGTGACCGTCTACGAAGAGCCGCGGTTCAGCGACTGGTCATCCGACGGCAGTCAGGTGGCGCTGATCGTCACCTCTACCACCGGTCAGGGAGATTTACCGGCTGGCCTGCAGCCGCTCTATCAGGCGATTCAGGATCGGCTTGGCCACCAGCCGGCGCTGCGCTACGGCGTGATTGCGCTGGGCGACAGCAGCTATGAGCACTTTTGCGGGGCCGGACGCCGCTTTGATGCGCTGCTGCAGGAGCAGGGAGCCACGCGCATCGATCGGCTTCTGACCGTAGATGCCATCGATACGCCGGTGCCGGAAGAGGTGACCTCTCCCTGGGTTGAGGCCTGGGGCAAACAGCTTTAAGCGAGAAGATGCCATGATGCTTGCGCGCCTGCGCCTGGGGTGGGTCCCCGTGCTGTTGTGCCTCACCGGATTCGTCCATGCCGGGGCGGCGCTCAACGACGAGCAGGATGATGTGGATGAATCGCAGCTGCTGACCGGCACGCTCGGCGATCGTCCGGTGGTGATGTCGCTGTCGCAGGACGAGGGCGATGAGGTCTATGGACGCTACTTTGCCCTGGCGGACCGTCGGGATGTTGCGCTGGAAGGCACGCTGAAAGGCACAACGCTGACGCTGCGCGAAGGGCCGGAGAGCCGGACTGGCCGTCCGCTGATTACGCTGAAAGCCACCGATGAAGGCTGGGAGGGAAGCTGGCGTGACCGGCAGGGTACCACCCGAGCGCTGCGGCTGATCACCAGCGCACCGCCGCCGGCCGCCGGCGATGATGCCTGGTGGCAGCGGCTGCGCGAGCGTCACCCGTATGATTATCTGCGCATGCACGATGTGGCGCTGGTCGCGGATGAGACCCAGAGCTTCATGGGCTACTCACTGCAGTGGCTGCGCGACCCGATCTCCGGGCTGCGCATGTTTCAGGTCGTCTCCGGCTATCCGGCGGAGCGTCAGGCGCAGATCAACAGCCTGCTGCGGGCGCGGTTGTATAACGAAGTGATCAGCTACCACGAATGTCTGGTCAGCGACCGCTTTGAAGGCGGCGAGTTTGAGCAGCAGGTTGAGCCAAAACTGCTGACTGCCAGCCTGCTCAGCGCCGATATCTTCACCAGCTACGACTGCGGCGGCGCCCACCCGGATTTTGGTAGCTCGCCGATTAACCTCGATGTGACCCGCTTGCGTACGCTTGGCCTGGAAGATCTGCTGTGGATCGGCAGCGGTAAGCCGTTTCATTTCGTTGACGTCGACAGCCGCGGCGAGCGCATTGATTCGGGCGTCAGTTTTGACACCTTTTCTGACTACCGCATTCGCGTGTTTGCCCCCTGGCTGGTGGCAACGCTCAGCGCCGCCTGGCCGCAGGAGATGGATGCGCCGCAGGAGGAGAGCGAATGCGACTACCGTTCGGCAGCGATCTGGCAGTTCCCGTGCTGGTATTTGACCCCGCAGGGCATCTGGTTTGGTCCCGCCTTTCCCCGGGTACTGCGCGCCTGTGAGGGCCCGTCATGGTCGGTGGTGCCGTGGAACATCGTACGCCAGCACCCCGGTGGTTTGTCGCTCGACCTGCCGACGGATTAACTTAACCGAGCAGCAGTGAGATCTCATCCGCTGCCGCCTGCAGCTGCGGCAGATGCTGCTGGCGCAGGGCGTCGGCGGAGACCTGCCCGGCGTGTACGCCGACGTTCAGCGCAGCCACGATCCGCCCCTGTGGCGTTTTCAGCGGTACCGCCAGCGAACGCAGGCCAATTTCCAGCTCCTGATCGTTAATGGCATAGCCCTGCTGGCGAACCCGATTGAGCTCCTCGCGCAGCGCGCTGATGCTGACCAGCGTGTGGCTGGTATAGCGCAGCTGGGTCAGGCGGGCGAGATAGTCGTTAAGCGGCTCGCTGGCCAGCCCGCTGAGCAGCACCCGCCCCATTGAGGTGGTGCTGGCCGGCAGGCGACTGCCGATATGCAGATCGATGGTCATAATGCGCGAAGCCGATGCGCGGGCGATATAGAGAATGTCATCACCATCCAGCACCGCCATGGAGCAGGACTCATTCAGGGTCTGGCTCAGCTGGCGCAGTACCGGCTGTGCCGCGCTGGCCAGCGGCGTAGCCGCGAGCCAGTTATGCCCCAGCGAGAGGACCCGCGGGCGCAGTTCATAATTTTTACCATCCTCCGCGTAAACAAAGCCCAGCTTACTCAGCGTATACAGGCAGCGCCGCACTGCGGCGCGCGGGATCCCGGTGCGCTGGCTGATTTGCGAGACCGACATCAGGCGGCGCTGCGGCGTAAATGCCTGCAGCACCTCCAGCCCGCGCGCCAGTGATGCCATAAAATTAGGATCGCCTTTCCACGGATCGGGGTTCCCGCCCGCAGCCATCTGTTCGTTCGTCACGTATTTACTCCCGTTATCCAACCGATTGCGATTGCCCGTGCGCAGGATCACACCGCGCGCGGTTAATCATGACTCGACCGATAATCGCACACTATTTCGATTATCGGTATTGTTTGCGGCGCGTCGGCGATCTACTTTTTGGGCAGACCGCAACCCACTCCGGTATCAGGCCGGGCGAAAGGAGTAGCACATGATCGATAAAAGTGTCGCCACGCTGGCGGAGGCCGTGGCGATAATCCCCGACGGGGCCAGCGTGATGATCGGTGGATTTGGCCCGGCCGGGCAACCGCTGGAGCTAATAGACGCGCTGATCGCCCACGGCGCCCGCGGGCTGACGGTGATCAGTAACAATGCCGGTAACGGCGACAGCGGCCTTGCCGCGCTGCTGAAAGCGGGCCGCGTGCGCAAGATGATCTGCTCGTTTCCGCGCCAGGCGGATTCATGGGTGTTCGACGATCTCTACCGGCGCGGCGAGATTGTGCTGGAGCTGGTGCCGCAGGGCAATCTGGCCGCGCGAATGCAGGCCGCAGGCAGCGGCCTGGGCGGCATTTTTACCCCGACGGCATTCGGTACGCCGCTGGCCGAGGGGAAGGAGACGCGGACAATCGACGGCCGGCAATACGTATTTGAAACACCGCTGCGGGCCGATTTTGCACTGATTAAAGCCGATAAAGGCGATCGCTGGGGCAATCTGGTTTACCGCAAGGCGGCGCGCAATTTTGGTCCGGTGATGGCGATGGCCGCGGCGACCACTATTGCCCAGGTGGCCGGGCTGGTGCCGCTGGGGCAGCTCGATCCGGAGCACGTCATCACGCCGGGTATTTTCGTTCAGCGGCTGGTGGCCGTGGAGCATCCCGTTACCCTGTCAGTTACCGCCTGAGGAGGCCACGATGCAAAAATTAACCCGCGATCAGCTGGCCCAGCGCGTAGCACGCGACATTCCTGAAGGGGCTTACGTGAATCTGGGTATCGGTCTGCCCACTCGCATTGCTAATTACCTGCCGGCCGATAAAGAGATCTTTTTGCACAGTGAGAACGGCCTGCTGGGGATGGGTCCGGCTCCGGCACCAGAAGCCGCGGATCCGGAGCTGATCAACGCCGGGAAAGAGCTGGTCACGCTGCTGCCCGGCGGCTGCTTTTTTCACCACGGTGATTCCTTTGCCATGATGCGCGGGGGGCATCTCGATATTTGCGTGATGGGGGCCTATCAGGTCTCAGAAACAGGCGATCTGGCTAACTGGAGCACCGGCGCGGCGGACGCCATTCCGGCGGTCGGCGGCGCAATGGATCTGGCGATTGGCGCGCGCAAAGTCTACGTGATGATGGATTATCTGACGAAGCGGGGCGAGTGCAAGCTGGTCAGGCAGTGTAGCTATCCGCTAACCGGGCTCGGCTGCGTCAGCCGGATCTACAGCGATTTAGCGGTGATTGATATTACCCCTGAAGGGCCACGGGTGCTGGAGTGCTGCCCTGGGCTAACCTTTGCGGCGCTGCAGGCGTTAACGCCGGTGCGCTTACTGCAACCTGAACTGGCCACCAGCGCCTGAGGAGCCTCCCATGCAGCAGGCGTTTATTTGTGATGCCGTCCGTACCCCGTTTGGCCGCTACGGCGGTGCGCTCTCTTCCCTGCGCGCCGACGATTTAGCGGCGCTCCCGCTGCGCGCGCTGCTGGCGCGTCAGCCGCAGCTCAATGCGCAGGCGATCGACGATGTGATTTACGGCTGTGCCAACCAGGCCGGAGAAGATAACCGCAACGTAGCGCGCATGGCGCTGCTGCTGGCCGGTTTGCCGGAGAGCGTGCCTGGCACCACGCTGAATCGCCTGTGCGGCTCCGGGCTCGATGCCATCGGCATGGCCGCACGCGCCATTAAGTGCGGCGAGGCCCAACTGATGGTCGCTGGCGGCGTGGAAAGCATGTCGCGCGCGCCTTTCGTCACCGGCAAAGCCGAAAGCCCCTTCAGTCGCTCGCTGAATATGGAAGACACCACCATGGGCTGGCGCTTTATCAACCCGCAGATGCGCGCCCTGTACGGCGTGGAGAGCATGCCGGAAACGGCGGAAAACGTCGCGCGCGAGTTTAACATCAGCCGCGCCGATCAGGATGCCTTCGCGCTGCGTAGCCAGCAGCGCACCGCGCGCGCCCAGGAAATGGGGCTATTTGCGGATGAGCTGATGGCGCTGAGTCTTCCCCAGCGCAAAGGTGAGCCGCTGAGCGTGACCCGGGATGAACATCCGCGCAGTACCTCGCTGGCGGCGCTGGCCGGACTGAAAGGCGTGGTGCGCGCCGACGGAAGCGTCACGGCGGGCAACGCCTCCGGCATTAACGACGGTGCCTGCGCGCTGCTGCTGGCCAGTGAGACAGCGGCCATTCAGCACGGCTTGACCCCGCTGGTGCGGGTCGTGGCCATGGCCGCCTGCGGGGTGGCGCCGCGCATCATGGGTTACGGGCCGGTACCGGCGGTGCGCAAAGTGCTGGCGCAGAGCGGTTTGACGCTGGCGCAAATGGACGTGATCGAATTAAATGAAGCTTTTGCTGCCCAGGCGCTGGCGGTAATGCGCGCCCTTGGCTTACCGGACGACGCGGAGCAGGTTAACCCAAACGGCGGAGCCATTGCGCTGGGCCATCCGCTCGGTGCCTCCGGTGGCCGGCTGGCGATGACTGCCGCCAGACAGCTGCAGCGCACCGGTGGACGCTACGCGCTCTGTACCATGTGCGTCGGCGTGGGGCAGGGCATTGCACTGATTCTGGAACGGGTATAACGCATGTCACTTTACGGATCGTTGTTTATGGCCTCCCCGCTGGCCGCCTGTTTTAGCGATCGGGCGGTACTGCAGGGCATGCTGGATTTTGAAGCCGGGCTGGCTCGCGCTCAGGCGGCCTGCGGGCTGATCGACACAAACGCGGCCGCGGCAATTGGCCGCGGCTGTCGGGCAGAAAAGCTTGATGCCGCGGCGCTGGCGCAGGCTGCGGGGCTGGCGGGTAACCTCGCCATCCCGCTGGTTAAGCAACTGACGGCCGCGGTGGCAGCGGATTCGCCGTCCGCTGCGCGCTTTGTTCATTGGGGCGCAACCAGCCAGGACGCCATTGACAGCGGGCTGATTTTGCAGCTGCGGGCAGCGCTGGACCGTACCGCACCGCTGTTGAATTCGCTGATCGATGCGCTGATTGACCAGTGCCAGCGGCATAGGGAAACGCTGATGGTCGGCCGTACCTGGCTGCAGCACGCGCTGCCGGTGACCTTCGGACTGAAGCTTGCCGGTACGCTGGATGCGCTACTGCGCTTTCGCACGCGGTTAGGAGAGCTTCGCGCCCGCGTGCTGGTGCTGCAGTTTGGCGGTGCGGCGGGCACGCTGGCATCGCTGGGCGAGGCGGGCGCATCCGTTGAGCAGGCGCTGGCAGAGGCGCTGGATCTGCCACGCAGCGACACGCCGTGGCATGCTCAGCGCGATCGCCTGCTGGAGCTGGCGGGCTGGTATGCCGGGCTCACCGGTACGCTCGGCAAGCTGGCACGTGACATCTCTCTGCTGATGCAAACCGAGGTGGGCGAGGTGAGTGAGCCGCAGGCGGACGGGCGCGGCGGCTCCTCGACCATGCCCCACAAGCGTAATCCGGTACTGTGCGCCGCGATCCTTAGCGCAGCGAATCGCGTCCCGCCGCTAATGGCCGGCCTGTACGCCGGGATGATCCAGGAGCACGAACGGGCGCTGGGCGGCTGGCAGGCGGAGTGGCAGAGCCTGCCGCAGCTGATTGTGCTGAGCGGGGCCGCGCTGGCGCACGCCGCTGAGCTGATGGACGGGCTGGAAGTGCACGAGGCGGTGATGCGGCGTAATCTGAACCTGACACACGGGCTTATCATGGCGGAATCGGTGACGCTGGCGCTGGCGGCGGCGATGGGGCGTCAGGCGGCACACCAGCATATCGAACAGTGTTGTCAGCGCGCGCTGGCGGCGCAGCAAAGCCTGTTGACGGTGCTAATGGCAGATGCCACCGTGTCAGCACACCTGAGCCGCGAAGCGCTGGATGGATTACTCGATCCGGCGAACGCGCTCGGAAGTACCTCACGTTTTATTGATCAGGTATTAGCCGCTGCCGGGAGGGCATCATGACGCTTAACTATTTGCTGGAGGGGCCGGAGCAGGCCCCGGTGATTCTGTTCAGTAACTCTCTGGGCACCTCGCTGGCGATGTGGCAACCGCAGCGCGATGCGCTGATTGGCCGCTATCGTCTGTTGCGCTATGACGTGCCGGGGCACGGCGACTCCCCCGCCGAGGGCCAGCCCACCACGCTGGCAGATCTGGGACAAGCGGTGCTGACGCTGCTGGATACGTTACATATCGACCGGGTACATTTTTGTGGTATTTCAATGGGGGGGCTCACTGGGTTGTGGCTGGCGCGTTATCATCCCGAGCGTCTGCTGACTCTGACGATAGCCAACAGCGCCGCCAGAATCGGCAGCGCCGAGAGCTGGCGGCAGCGCGCCGCCGCGGTGCGCCAGTCCGGCATGGCCGCGGTGGTTGAGGGAAGCGCCGGGCGCTGGTTCACTTCGGCATTTCGTGAGCGATCGCCGGAAACGGTGCAGCGGCTGAGCGACCAGCTGGCCGCCTGCGATCCTGCCGCGTATGCCGCCTGCTGCGAAGCGCTGGCCGATGCCGATTTGCGCGAGGCGCTGGCGGAAATCAGCCTGCCGGTGCTGGTGATTGCCGGACGGGATGACCCGGTCACGACGCTGGCCGATGCGGAGGCTATCGTCACGCAGGTGCCGGGTGCCCGACTGGTGGTCCTGCCGGCCTCGCACCTGTCCAGCGTGGAGGTGTGGCTGGCCTTTAACCGCGCGCTGCAGCCGTTCCTTGATGCACAGCTGACGCAGGAACAGCGTTACCGGCAGGGAATGACGGTACGCAGAGCGGTACTGGGTGCGCCGCACGTAGACCGCACGCTGGAAACGCTGTCACCGCTGAATGAGGAGTTTCAGCATTTTATAACCCGCTACGCGTGGGGTGAGGTTTGGACACGTCCCGGGCTGTCGCGACACACCCGCAGCCTGGTCACGATAGCGATGCTGATTGCCCTCAACCGCGAGGCGGAGTTGAAAATGCACCTGAACGCAGCGGTCAACAACGGCGTGACCCGCGATGAAATCAAGGAACTGCTGATGCACGCTTCGCTGTATTGTGGGCTGCCGGCGGCCAATGCCGCATTTCACCTCGCGCAGACCGTGTTTGAGGAGCAGGATCGCGCCGCGCCGGCGCGATAGCATAATATGGCGTAGCCGCGGCGCCGGACGGCGATCGTCCACTGCGGCTCCGGCGGCGGCCAGTGCCACATTTCCCCTCGCGCAGTCCGCGTGTGAGGAGCAGGCTCGCGCCGCGCCGGCGCTATAGCGGAACATCGCTTATCCGCTGGCGCAGGGCGGCCATCAGCCACTGCTGCTCTGGCGGCGATGGCTGCTGCCGGGTAAGGATCCCCACCGCTTCCGCCATCCCCTGTCCGGGCAGCGGCAGCGCGCGCAGCCGGTGGCCGGTAAGATCGTCGCGCACTGCGCCATAGGGCACCAGCCAGACATAGTTGTGGCGCAGCGTTAGCCGACGCGCCAACCCGGTACAAAGCGTTTCCACCGCGCCCTGCGGCAGCTTCAGCCCATGACTGGCAATCAGGGTTTCCGCATTGTGACGCGGCACTGTGCCGCGCGGCGAGAGGATCAGCGGCCAGTTGAGCGCTTCCGCCAGGCTGACGCCGGCGTGCAGCAGCGGATGCTGAGGCGCTACTACCAGCCGCAGGGTCTCTTGATACAGCAGTTCAAAATGCAGGCCATCCATCCGCGATGGCTCGGCCATGCGACCTACGCCCAGCGCCATCTGCCCGCTGCGCACCGCCCTGATTAGCGCATCATTCGCCAGCGTCGTAACCTGAATTCGCCATCCCGGTCGCTGCTGTTGCACCTCTGCTAACACCGGTGCGATCACGCTCAGCATGGCGGTCGGCAGAGCGCCAATATGCAGCGGCGCAGCGCGACTATCGCGTCCGCAGATCGCCTGTTCGACGCCGCCCAGCGCGTCGAGAATGCGCAGGGCATCGTAAAGAAAAGAGCGCCCCCGGGCGGTCAGTTCGGTGCCCTGGCGGCCGCGCAGCAGCAGCGTGATACCGGTTAGCTGCTCCAGTTCGTTGAGGGTTTTTGATAGCGCGGGTTGAGTGATGCCGAGCTGCAGCGCGGCGCGCCCCAGCGAGCCCTGCTGCGCAGTGGCGACAAAGGCATGCAGGTGACGCAGTCGCACGCGCTGGCTGAAGAGGGAGTTCATATCCATAGCTCATGCTAGGGATTTGCCGCCTCAGCGGCAAGGTGGCGGCCGTGACGCCGCGCACGATTAGAGATCAAAAAAGACCGTTTCGCGTTCGCCCTGCAGAAAGATATCGAAGCGGTAGACGATCTCGCCCTCGCGCTGCTCGCGGGTAGCCAGCAGGGTCTCGCGCCGCTTCTCCCATTCAATCAGATTCAGCACCGGATCGCGGGCGTTGGCGGCCTGCTCATCCGCAAAATAGAGGCGGGTGTTCAGGCCGATATTGATGCCGCGCGCCACGATCCACAAATTGAGGTGCGGCGCCATTGGCCGGCCATCGCGGCCGGTGACGCTGCCGGGTTTGATGGTATCGAAGTACCACAGTCCGGTATCGAAGTCCGAGCAGGTGCGTCCCCAGCCGCGAAACGCCGGATCCAGTGGTTTATCGTGCTGGCGGTCGGCCGGATGATCATAGCGGCCGGCGGCGTTGGCTTGCCACACCTCAATCAGCACGTCGCGCACCGGCGTCCCGGATCCATCGTAGACGTGGCCCTCCACGCGGATGCGTTCGCCGCGCGTCTGCGGCTGGGTGAGGTCGTGACCAAAATGCTGCTCAAAGATTGCAAATCCCGCCGCGTGCGGCGCGAGGCCAATATGCACGTACGGACCGGCGGTTTGCGAAGCGGTTTCGGGCAGGTACTCTTTCATCAGGCGGCTCCCTGCGTGCGGTTTTCAAACCAGGTGGCGCGGTGGCCGCGCAGCACCAGATCAAAGCGGTAAGCGAGACTGTCCAGCGGCACTGCCGCATGGGTATCCAGCTCGGCAATCAGCGTGCGTATCGCCGCCTCGCTGCCGACGGACTGTACGATCGGACAGCGGCTGATCAGCGGATCCCCCTCAAAGTACATCTGCGTGATCAACCGTTGACCGAAAGCCTCACCGGAGAGCGAAAAATGAATATGCGCCGGTCGCCAGTCGCTAACCTGATTACGCCAGGGATAGGGGCCGGGTTTGATGGTACGAAAGCAGTAATAGCCGCTGTCATCGGTCAGCACCCGACCACAGCCGCCAAAATTGGGATCGATCGGCGCCAGATACTGATCTTTCTTATGGCGGTAGCGACCCCCGGCATTAGCCTGCCACACCTCAACCAGTGCATTACGCAGCGGCTGGCCGAAGGCATCGCGCACGTAGCCATGCACAATAATCCGTTCGCCAATCGGCAGCCCCTCTTTGGCATAGTTAAGGATCAGGTCGCTGTCGCGCGGGCCGATTTCCCGCTGGCTAAATACCGGCGCGGTAATTTCAGACAGAGAGTTTTGCAGTGAGATCAGCGCATTGCGTGGCGAACGCAGCACGCTGGTTTTATACAGCGGCGCGAGAGCCGGCGGGTGATGACGGTAGTCACGGTGGACCAGTTCGCGGGCGGGCCAGTCGGTCTTCATCCGGGCATCCTTATGATTATCAGGGGGACAGAGAGGCGAGTGTAAGAAGCGAAAGATGTAAAAGAAAAGTGAAAAAATGCCGCTCCGGTCATAACCAAAATTCATGTCCAATCGCACATTGACGAATTGTTCCGTTTGGTACATAACACAGACAATCTCCGTCGGCAGACCGCCTCATCGCCGACTGGCCGCTTCAGGGTCAGCCGCTGACCCCTTTCAGGAGGCACGAATGAAACGTTCCATTGCGACGGTCTCGGTATCGGGATCGCTACCGGAAAAGCTGCGGGCGATCGCTGCCGCCGGCTTTGATGGCGTCGAAATTTTTGATAACGATCTGGTGTATTATCCCGGTTCGCCCGCGGAGATCCGCCAGCTTTGTGCGGATCTGGGGCTGGAGATATATCTGTTTCAGCCGTTCCGGGATTTTGAGGGCGGCCCGCGGGATAAGCTGGCGCAGCAGCTCGCGCGCGCGGCGCGCAAATTCGAGGTGATGCAGCAGCTGGGCTGTCATCGCATGCTGGTATGCAGCAACGTGTCGCCGGACTGCAGCGCGGATTTCGCTACCCAGGTGAGCGATCTGCGCGCGCTCGCCGAGCTGGCGGACGATTATGGCATTACTTTGGGTTATGAGGCACTGGCCTGGGGCCGGCACGTCAGTCTGTGGCGTGACGCCTGGGCACGGGTGGCGGCCGTTGACCACCCGGCGCTGGGCATTATTCTCGACAGCTTTCATATCCTGTCGCGCGGCGATACCCTTGACGGCCTGGATCAGGTACCGGTGGAGAAAATTGTGTTTGTGCAGCTGGCGGATGCGCCGCTGCTGAAGATGGATGTGCTCGCCTGGAGCCGCCATTTCCGCTGTTTTCCTGGTCAGGGCGAGCTGGCGCTGACGCCATTTATGACCCAGCTTTCCGCCCATGGCTATCGTGATGCCTGGTCACTGGAAATTTTCAACGATGGCTTTCGCGCCTCGCCGGTCGTCCCCACCGCACAGGACGGTTACCGCTCGCTACTGTGGCTGGAAGAACAGACCCGCGACTGGCTGACGCGGCAAACGCTGCTGCCTCCCGCGCTGGCCGCGCTGGCCGACGAAGCGCTGTTCCATTCAGCACCGCTGCCGCCGCTGCAGGCGCTGGAGTTTATCGAGTTTGCCGTCAGCGATAACGACGCGCTGGCGCTCGGCCAGTGGCTGACGCAGCTCGGGCTGGTCCACGCGGGCGATCACCGCTCTAAGCAGGTGTCGCTGTATCGCAACGGCAAAGTGAACGTGATCCTGAATGCGCAGCCGGAAAGCCAGGCCAGCGGCTACTATCACCGGCACGGTATTTCGCTGTGCGCCGTGGCCTGGCGAGTGTGCGGCGTGGCAAAGCTGCTGCAGCGCGCGGGCGATTATGGCTACGCGACCTGGCAGGGCGACACCGGGCCCAATGAGCGGCAGATCCCGGCGCTGTGTGCGCCGGATGGCAGCCTGATCTATCTGGTGGAAGCGGATGATGTCCCGCAGCAGGATATCTACCACAGCGATTTTATTCTGACGCACCTGGGCGCGCCGCAGCCAGCAATGCAGGATATTGATCACCTGGCGATCGCCCTGCCGGATGATGCGCGCGATAACTGGGTCATGTTTCTGCGAAGCGTACCGGGATTTGTTCAGGATAGCGAATGGGAGCTGCCCGATCCGCTCGGACTGGTGCGCAGCCGGGTACTACGCAGCCCCAACGACGCCATTCGCCTGCCGCTGAATATCTCGGTCAGCCGCGAAACGCAAATCGCGCGGGCGCTCAGCACCTACCAGGGATCGGGGCTGCAGCACGTGGCCTTTGGCTGCGACGATTTGCTCAGTGCGGTGAAGGCCGCGCGTGAACGCGGGCTGAAAACCCTGCGCATACCGGAAAACTACTATCAGGATCTGCTGGCGCGCTTCGATCTCGATCCCGATTTTGTCGCCCGGCTGCAGCAGCTGGACGTGTTGTACGATCGCGATGAGCGCGGCGGTGAGTTTCTGCACGTCTATACCCGGCCCTATGAAAAGGGGCGCTTCTTTTTCGAGCTGGTTGAGCGGCGCGGCGGCTACCGCGGGCTCGGGGCGGCTAACGCGCCGGTGCGGCTGGCTGCGATGCGCTAACCGCGCGGCACAACGCGGGCGGAGCGGAGCCATCCGCCCGCCATCCTGTTGAAAAGGCTCATGATCGCGGTCACACTCCTTTCGCCGGCCATTCCCCGCCGGCAGATAAAAAATCTCTTTTGCTAACAGTTTGTTAACCCTTGCCGGACGTGCATTGGTGCGCAAAATTGTCCGATAAACGCACGTTTTTTCGATTATCGCCGTTTATTGCTGACGACCGGCCTGCTTATAGTGACGCCACTGCATAATGTTCACCGGAGAGTCGCCATGGCGGAAAGCAAAGCAATTGATGTGCGGGCGCTGATCGACAGTCGCCCACTGGGAAGGTGGCAGAAGTGGGTGGTGCTGTTTGGTTTTTGCATTATCGCGCTGGATGGCTTCGATATCGCCATTATGGGCTTTATTGCCCCGGAGCTGAAAGCCGACTGGGGAATCAGCAACCGCGAGCTGGGGCTGGTGATCAGCGCGGCGCTGATCGGCCTGGCGCTGGGGGCGATGCTCTCCGGGCCGCTGTCGGACTGGCTGGGACGCAAAGTGGTGATTGTGAACAGCGTCTTCTTTTTTGGTGCCTGGACGCTGGCCACCGCTTTCTCACAGAATATGGAACAGATGATCCTGTTTCGCTTTCTTACCGGCCTTGGGCTGGGCGCCGCGATGCCCAACGTCGGCACGCTGGTCGCCGAGTTTGCACCGGCCCGGCGACGGGCGTTTTTAATTACCGTCGTGTTCTGTGGCTTCACCTTTGGTGCCGCACTGGGCGGCTTTGCTGCCTCCTGGCTGATGCCGCACTTTGGCTGGCACGCGGTGCTGCTGCTCGGCGGTATTCTGCCGATATTGTTTGTGCCGCTGCTGCTGTGGGCGCTGCCAGAATCGGTCTGCTTTCTGGTGGTTAGGCGCGCCGCCAGCGATAAAATTCACCGTATTCTGGCAAAGCTGGCGCCGGACCTCGATCTGCATAACGCCACGGTGGTGTTGCCGCCGGCCGGGCAGGCGATCGCTCATCCGGTCAGGGTGGTGCTGAATGCGCAATATCGCTTTGGCAGCCTGATGCTGTGGGGGGCTTATTTTACCGCGCTGTTTCTGTTTTATACCCTCGGCAGCTGGCTGCCGCTGTTGATCAAAGATAACGGCTTCGATGTGACCCAGGCGGCGATCATCACCGCGCTGTTCCAGGCAGGTGGCACTGCCGGATCGCTATTTTCTGGCTGGCTGATGGACCGTATGGAGCCGCACCGCGCGCTGGCGCTGATCTACGGCGGTGGCGCGCTGTTCACCGCCGGCATGGGAGTGACCATCGGCCATCCGCTGCTGCTGGGCGGCTGCGCCATGATGATCGGCTTCTGCATCGGCGGCGCCAATACCGGTATGAACGCGCTGTCGGCCAGCTTTTATCCGACGGAGGCGCGTGCGACCGGCTCCAGCTGGATGCACGGGATTGGCCGTATCGGTGCCATCCTCAGCGCGCTGGCCGGCGCTGAAATGCTGGCGCTGGGCTGGCGCTTCACGACCATCTTTGCCGTGTTGGCGATCCCGGCGCTGCTGACGGTGGCCATGATCGTTGCCAAAGGGCACCGTCAGCGTCGCCGGAGCGCGGAAAGGCTGCGCGGCGGCAGATGGTGCGTGAGTCCCGAAAAGCTGGGGTAGCGCTGAACGGCAAAGGGGGCATGCTGGCTGGCACCGGCGCGCTGAGCCGCTATGCTAGATCGCAACGCAGCGCACCGCCGGTGCGCTGCGTGGTATCGTCGGCGCTCTGCGGCGCCGAAACGCAGATTTCGCTGGTCTCGCCAGCGCCTGGCACAGAGAAACCCGATGAAAATTGTGATCGCCCCCGACTCTTATAAAGAGAGCTTATCCGCTATGCAGGTTGCCAGCGCCATTGAGGCTGGCTTTCGCGACATTTTTCCCGATGCTCACTATGTCAAAATCCCGCTGGCCGACGGCGGTGAGGGTACGGTCGACGCGATGATTGCGGCAACCGGCGGCCGCCGCGTTACGCTGACGGTAACCGGTCCGCTTGGCGAACCGGTGAATGCTTTTTATGGCCTCTCGGGCGATAACGCCTGCGCCTTTATTGAAATGGCCGCCGCCAGCGGGCTGGAGCAGGTTGCGCCGGCGCGGCGCGATCCGCTGCGGGCCACCTCCTGGGGGACCGGCGAGCTGATTCGCGATGCGCTGGATAACGGCGTGGGTCAGATCATCATCGGCATCGGCGGCAGCGCCACCAATGACGGCGGTGCCGGCATGGTGCAGGCCCTTGGAGCGCGGCTGCTGGATGCGGCAGGACGGCCCCTCGCTCCCGGCGGCGCGGCGCTGGCGCAGCTGGATCGGATCGATCTGAGCGAATTCGACCCGCGCGTACGGCGCTGCCGCATTGAGGTGGCCTGCGATGTCAGCCATCCGCTGACCGGCGAGCAGGGGGCGTCGGCGGTGTTTGGCCCGCAGAAAGGCGCCACGCCGGCGCAGGTCAGCCAGCTGGATGCGGCGCTCACCCACTATGCAGCAGTGATTCAGCGCGATCTGGCGACGTCGGTGCTGGAGGTGCCCGGCGGGGGAGCCGCCGGTGGGATGGGCGCCGGACTGTATGCGTTTTGCGCAGCCGAACTGCGCCGCGGCATTGATATAGTCACCGAGGCGCTGGGGCTGGCGTCGCAGCTGGCGAAGGCGGATCTGGTGATCACCGGCGAGGGACGCATAGACAGTCAAAGTGTCCACGGTAAAGTACCGGTGGGCGTGGCGCAGCTGGCGAAGCAGCACGGTAAGCCGGTAATTGGCATTGCCGGTAGCCTGAGCGCCGATGTTGGCGTGGTCCATCAGCACGGGCTGGATGCGGTGTTTAGCGTGCTATACCGCATTTGCAGCCTGGAGGAGGCGCTGGAGAGCGCCACCGAGAACCTGCGCCTGAGCGCCCGCAATATCGCCGCCGCGCTGGCGATTGGCAGGCGGTTACCGGGCGGCTGACCGACGCCTGGCGGTAAGGAAATGTGTCAGGCCATCGCGCTGCGACCATCGACGCCGTTGCTGCATCTTAGGCAAGCGGTGCGCTCGGAGGACGAGAAATGTTATCAGTCTCAACGTGACCTCAACCAAAGCGGGCGATCGCACCGGTTCCTCCATCCGGATAAGATGAATGATAAAAAATATTGATGTGAATCTGCTTACATAATCGCGGCAGACGCGGCTCCATCGTCGGGCTGCGGCGCATTATGGTGAAGGTGTCCTGATGTCAGGATCCCCGCGCTGCGGGAAATCCCTCTACAAGGAGCCGTTATGCATTCACTCTCTCGCCGCCACTTCATGGCTTTCGCCGCCGGAGGCACCGTCGCGCTGGCCGCTGGCCGCGTTCACGCGCACGATGCTACCGTGCAGGCCCATCCGTATCCGACGCGCGGCGGCAGCGATCCCGGCCCACGCGATCCCATTCGCGAACGGGAAAATCCCGATCTGGTGAATCCGCCGCCAACCGACAGCGGTACGTTACCTAACTTGCGCTTCTCCTTTAGCGATGCTCACGTGCGCAAAGGAACCGGCGGCTGGACGCGACAGGTGACGCAGCGCGAACTGGGGGTGTCCACGACCATTGCCGGCGTGGACATGCGCCTCAACGCCGGCGGTATTCGCGAGCTACACTGGCACAAGGAGGGCGAGTGGTCCTATATGCTGTATGGTAAAGCGCGTATCACGGCGCTGGACGCCGATGGCGGCTGGTTTATTGACGACGTCGGCGTCGGCGATCTGTGGTACTTCCCACCCGGCGTGCCGCACTCCATTCAGGGGCTGGGACCCGACGGCTGCGAGTTTTTACTGGCGTTTGATGACGGCAATTTTGATGAAGACAGCACCTTTTTGCTCAGCGACTGGTTTAAGCATCTGCCGCCGGAGATTTTGGCGAAGAACTTTGGCGTCCCCGCTGCGACCTTTGCCACACTGCCCGCGCCGGAAGAGGAGTATATTTTTGCCGGAAACGTGCCCGGCGCGCTGGCGGCGGACGCGATCCGCGGTGGCAAAAAATCGGCGCGGGTGTTTAGCCACCGGATGATGGCGCAGAAGCCGATTACGCTGGCCGGCGGTACGGTGCGCATCACCGACGCGTCAACCTTTCCCATTTCGAAAACCATTGCCGCTGCGTTGGTCGAGCTGCAGCCGGGGGCGATGCGTGAGCTGCACTGGCATCCGAACAATGATGAGTGGCAATACTACCTGGAAGGCGAGGGGCGGATGGGGGTGTTTGCCGCCTCGGGTCAGGCACGCACCTTTGATTACCGCGCCGGTGATGTCGGCTATGTGCCCTTTGCAATGGGGCACTATATCGAGAATACCGGCACTACGCCGCTGCGCTTTCTCGAACTGTTTAAAAGCGATCGCTATGCGGATATCTCGCTTAATCAGTGGCTGGCCAACACGCCGCCGGCGTTGGTTGAACAGCATCTGCACCTGGATCAGACCTTTATGCAGGCGCTGAACAAAACCAAAACGCCGATCGTGACGGGAGATTAGCGGATCTGTAAGCGCTCTGCCGCCAGCCGCGCAACGTTGGCCATCTCATCCAGCAGTTCGAACAGCTCCGGCTCAATATCCTGCAGCGTGTGACGGGCATCGAGCTGCTGCTCCAGCTGTAAACAGAGCTGTTTCAGGCGCGGCACGCCGCTATAGCTGGCGCTGCCGTGCAGTTTATGCAAAATTTGTCGCAGCGCCGGCAGCGTATTCTGCTGCATGCAGGTCTCCACCTTCTGCTGCACTTCCGGCAGAAAATCCACCAGCATTTGCAGCATATCACGCGCCAGATCCGGCTTATTGGCCGCCTGCTGCAGCGCAAGGTTCCAGTCCAGTGACGGCGCCACCGCTGGCATCAGCCAGGCGGGCGGCGGCGAGCCGCTGCTGAGCCCGACCGGCGCATAGCGCGCCAGCAGCTTCAGCAACTTGTCTTCGTCGATCGGTTTAGCCAGATAGTCGTTCATCCCGGCCTGAAACAGTTTTTGCCGCTCCCCGTCCAGCGCGTGCGCGGTCACGGCGACGATCGGGGTGGTGGCGTGGTGCGGCAGCTGGCGAATCCGCTGGCTGGCCTGCAGGCCGTCGATACCGGGCATCTGGATATCCATCAGAATAATGTCCAGCGGGCCGCTGGCCGCCGCGGTAATCGCCTGCTCACCGCCGTCGCACAGCACGATCGTCTCCACCAGCTCCTCCAGCAGCGCTCCGATCAGCTTCAGGTTGGCGGGATTATCGTCCACCGCCATCACCGTCAGGGGCAGGCGCGCGCGCGCCGGCTGCTGCTCGTGGCGGCAGTGTTTATCCAGCAGGATCGGCAGCAGGCGAGTCAGGGTCACCGGCTTCAGCAGGCAGGCATCGATACCGTGAGACTGGAGAAATTCGGTGTGCAGCTGCATCTGGCTCGGCAGCCCCAGCAGGGTCATGGCCGCCACCTGGCGCAGTTTTTCCGGCAGATCCGCGGTCAGCACGTCACAGTCGTCGCTGACCGGCAGGCCCATCAGTACGATGTCGTAGTGTGCGGCGCTGAGCGCGGCAAGGTCAGGCTGCCACTCTACCTGCAGCGGCGTAGCCGACAGCAGCAGTCGGGTGGCTTCGGCCACCGGCAGATCGGGCTCAATATAGGCCAGCGTTTTGTGTTGCAGGCAGCGCAATGCCTGTGGATCGCTGGTGGCATTCGGATTCAGCTCGAGGCTGATATGGAACCAGAAGGTTGAACCGGCATGGGGGCGGCTGTGGAACGAAATATCACCGCCCATTTCATTCACCAGCCGCTGGGTGATCACCAGCCCCAGACCGGTGCCGCCGTGGCGGCGGGAAATGCTGGCGTCGGCCTGACGAAAGGCCTGGAACAGCTGTGATTGCTGTTTTTCCGAAATACCAATGCCGCTGTCGCGGATCTGCATCTCAATTTCCACTTTATTCAGGCTGATGGCGCGTTTTTCCACGTACAGCGCAATCTGTCCCTGTTCGGTAAACTTGATAGCATTACCGAGCAGGTTGGTCAAAATCTGCTGCAGGCGCAGCGGATCGCCAATCACGTTATCCGGTACGTCAGGCTGCATCGCCAGCGTCAGCTCCAGCCCTTTTTCGTGTGCCGACTGGGCCAGCAGGACAATCACTTCATCCAGCGTGGCGCGCAGCGGGAACGGAATGCTCTCCAGCACCAGTCGTCCCGCCTCCAGCTTTGAGAAGTCCAGTACGTCGTTGATGATGCTCAGCAAATTATTCGCCGAGCGCTCAATGGTGTTCAGGTAGTCACGCTGGGTGGCCGAAAGCGGCGTTTTCAGCGTTTGCCGGGTGAAGCCAATCACGCCGTTGAGCGGGGTGCGCAGTTCGTGCGACATGTTGGCAAGGAATTCTGATTTAATGCGTGCCGCTTCCTGGGCGCGCTTTTTGGCCAGGTCCAGTTCAACGTTCTGGATCTCCATCTGCTCCAGCGTTTCCCGCAGATCGAAGGTGGCCTGATCGATATTCTGCTGCATCTCTTCGTGATAGGCGGTGAGCGACATTGCCATCGCGTTAATGCCGTTTTTCAACATATCCAGTTCGCCCAGCATGTGCCCCTCCACCCGGCTGTCGAGCTGGCCGCGACGAATGCGATCCACGGTGCTGACCATGTTGCGGATTGGCGCGGTCACGTCGCGCATCAGGCGATACGCAAACAGCATGGCGATACTCAGGCACAGCAGCAGCAGCAGGGTGGAGATAAACACCTCTTTGTACTGCTGCAGGCGAACAGATTGCAGGTCCAATTCGATGGCCACGTAACCGAGTGGGTTACCGTCGGGCTTGGCTTCTTCCAGCGCCGACTCGTCGGAAAACCAGGTTTCGGAGAGTATGGGCGTGCGTAAGATCAGTACGTTGCCGTGGCGCTCCTGCGTCAGTTGGGTCGGTATGTCGCTGGCCGGTGCGCGCAGCAGGGCCAGATTTTGTTGGCTGTTGGAGGTGACAAACAGCCGGTTTTGATTATCGAACACGCTAATAGCCCGCACGATTTGCGAGTGGCGACGGTGCAGCAGGCTCACCAGCTGTCGAACCGACTCCCGACGATGGAAGGTCAGCCCGTACTCGCTGGCAACCGCCAGCGGTTCGATGATATTCGCGCCGGCATCCATCACCTGCCGCTGCAGTTCCGTATAGCGGTGGACGACAAAAAACGTACTCAGCAGCAGCCCAATCATCAGGGTGGGTGCCAGAATCAAGATCATCATGCGTGCCCGCAGGCTATATGTGGTCATAATATTCCATTAGTGGCCAACCGCATTACGGCAAGGGTGCACCGGAAAGGCGGCAAAGCCAGTCGAATTCCCGCTGCCCCTCATGTAGGCTATGCGCGATTTTATCCACTTCCGAGATGTAACGACATTATGGCGCAATTTTACTCTGCAAAGCGGCGCGTGACGAGCCGGCAACCGGTGACAGTCACCATCGAGAGTCTGGACCCCTTTGGGCAGGGCGTGGCGCGCCATCATGGCAAAACGCTGTTCGTGCGCGGTGCGCTGCCGGGCGAGCAGGTAGAGGTGACGCTGGAAGAGGATAAGCGTCAGTTTGCTCGCGGCAAGGCGTCACGCATTCTGCTGGCCTCTGACCAGCGGGTCACGCCGCGCTGCCCGCACTTTGGCCGCTGCGGCGGCTGTCAGCAACAGCATGCCGCCCCGACGCTGCAACAGCATAGCAAAACCACCGCGCTGGCGCGCCTGTTATCCCGGGAAACCGGGCAGCCGATCGCTGCCGCCGACATCGCGCTGCTGGCGGGCGATCCCTGGGGGTACCGGCGCCGCGCGCGCTTATCGCTGAGCTGGAACAGCGCGCAGCAGCGGCTGGAGATGGGGTTTCGCCGTGAAGGCAGTCACGAACTGGTGACGATCGATCGCTGCCCCGTATTGATGCCCTCGCTTGATGCGCTACTGGTGCCGCTGCGCCACTGTCTGAACTCGCTGGCCGGCCTGCGCCAGCTGGGTCACGTCGAACTGGTACAGGCCGACAGCGGGCCGCTGCTGGTGCTGCGCCATCTGGCTGCCCTCAGCGTCGACGATCGGCAAAAACTGGAACGCTTTTCGCATCAGCATCGACTGGCACTGTTCCTTTCCGCGCAGAGTGATAGCCTTGAACAGGTGTGCGGTGAACGGCCCTGGTACCGCGTAGGCGGGGTGCGTCTTAATTTTAGCCCGCGCGACTTTATTCAGGTGAACCGCGAGGTGAATGCACTGATGGTCGACCAGGCCATACGCTGGCTGGATCTGCAGCCGGAAGACCGGGTGCTGGACCTGTTTTGCGGTATGGGAAATTTTACATTGCCAATCGGAAATCTCGCGCAGAATGTTACAGGCGTGGAAGGTGTTGCAGCATTAGTGGAGATGGGCAGGTATAATGCTCTCCAGAATAATCTGCAAAACGTGACGTTCTGGCACGAAAACCTTGACGCCGACGTGACGACGCAGCCTTGGGCTGCGCAGGGATTTACGAAAGTATTACTCGACCCGGCGCGCGCAGGCGCGGCGGGCGTGATGCAGCAGATTGTCCGGCTGAATCCGACCAGCGTGGTCTATGTTTCCTGTAATGCCGCCACGCTGGCGCGGGACAGCCGAACACTGCTTCAGGCCGGTTATCATCTCGATCGGGTGGCGATGCTGGATATGTTCCCGCATACCGGTCACCTTGAGTCGATGGTGCGGTTTAACCGGCACGATACGCGCTGATGGCGCGGTATACACAATCATTCGGGTTGCAGCAGCGCAGCGGCGTCCCGCCGGCAGACGGGCGATGACGCGGCGCTGACTGCAGCGGGACGATGTCCGGCTACACACCAGGAGAGGTTATGGTTGCGGTAAGAAGTGCACATTTGAACACGGCGGGAGAGTTCGATCTGGACAGCTGGGTAGCCAGCCTCGGAATAGCGAACCCGCAAGCATGTGAGCGACTGACCGAGACCTGGCGCTATTGCGATCGCGCCACCCGCGAGCACAAGGATGCGCCGCTGCTGCTGTGGCGGGGCGTGGAGATGGTCGAGATCCTCTCGACCCTCAGCATGGATGGCGACACCCTGCGCGCGGCGATGCTGTTTCCGCTGGTAGAAGCCGGGGTCGTCAGTGAAGAGACGCTGGAAAGCGACGTGGGTAAGGCGATTGTTTCGCTGGTGCACGGCGTACTGGATATGGATGCCATCCGCCAGCTGAAGGCGACCCATAACGACTCTGGCGCCTCCGAGCAGGTGGATAACGTCCGGCGTATGCTGCTGGCGATGGTGGAAGATTTCCGCTGCGTGGTGATCAAGCTGGCCGAGCGAATTGCCCATCTGCGCGAGGTCAAGGACGCGCCGGAAGATGAGCGCGTACTGGCGGCGAAGGAGTGCACCAACATTTACGCCCCGCTGGCCAACCGCCTGGGGATCGGCCAGCTCAAATGGGAGCTGGAAGATTACTGCTTCCGCTATCTGCATCCCGATGAGTACAAGCGTATTGCCAAACTGCTGCATGAGCGGCGCATCGATCGCGAACAGTATATCGATACGTTTGTCCAGTCGCTGCGCGATGAGATTGTCAAAGAGGGCGTCCAGGCCGAGGTGTATGGCCGGCCCAAGCATATCTACAGCATCTGGCGCAAAATGCAGAAAAAAGCGCTGTCGTTTGATGAGCTGTTTGACGTCCGTGCGGTGCGCATCGTCGCGGAGCGCCTGCAGGACTGCTACGCGGCGCTGGGCATCGTCCACACGCTCTATCGCCACCTGCCGGCGGAGTTTGATGATTACGTCGCTAACCCGAAACCGAACGGCTATCAGTCGATCCACACTGTGGTGCTGGGGCCGAAAGGGCAAACGGTAGAGATCCAAATCCGCACGCGGCAGATGCATGAAGACGCCGAACTGGGCGTGGCGGCGCACTGGAAATACAAAGAGGGAACCGCCGCGGTGGCTGCGGGTAAAGCCGCCTCCGGGCACGAAGGGCGGATTGCCTGGCTGCGTAAGCTGATCGCCTGGCAGGAAGAGATGGCGGACTCCGGCGAAATGCTGGATGAGGTGCGCAGTCAGGTGTTTGACGATCGCGTCTACGTGTTTACGCCGAAAGGGGACGTGGTAGACCTGCCGGCGGGGTCCACACCGCTCGATTTTGCTTATAACATCCACAGCGATATTGGCCACCGCTGCATCGGCGCGAAGATCGGCGGTCGCATCGTGCCGTTTACCTATCAGTTGCAAATGGGCGATCAGGTAGAAATCATTACGCAGAAGCAGCCGAATCCCAGCCGGGACTGGCTCAATCCCAACCTCGGCTACGTCACCACCAGCCGCGGCCGCTCCAAGATTCACGCCTGGTTCCGCAAGCAGGATCGCGACAAGAACATCGTCGCCGGGCGGCAGATTCTGGATAACGAACTCCATCAGCTGGATATCAGCCTGAAAGAGGCGGAAAAGCTGCTGCTGCCGCGCTACAACGTCAATTCGCTCGACGAACTGCTGGCGGCGATTGGCGGTGGCGATATCCGCCTCAACCAGATGGTCAACTTCCTGCAGTCGAAGCTGCATAAGCCGAGCGCCGAAGAGGAAGATCGCGAGGCGCTGCGCCAGCTCACGCAGAAGTCGCACCAGCCGGCCGGTCGCGGCAACAAAGAGAGCGGACGGGTGGTGGTCGAGGGCGTCGGCAATCTGATGCACCACATTGCCCGCTGCTGCCAGCCCATTCCTGGCGACGATATCGTTGGCTTTATTACCCAGGGGCGCGGTATTTCGATTCACCGCGCGGACTGCGATCAGCTGGCGGAGTTGATTTCGCACGCCCCGGAACGCATTGTGGATGCGGTGTGGGGAGAGAGTTACTCCAGCGGTTACTCGCTGGTGGTGCGGGTCACCGCTAACGATCGCAGCGGATTGCTGCGCGATATCACTACCATTCTTGCCAATGAGAAGGTTAACGTCCTCGGGGTAGCCAGCCGTAGCGACACCAAAAAGCAGCTGGCCACCATCGATATGGATATCGAAATTTATAACCAGCAGGTGCTCAGCCGGGTGATTGCGCGGCTGAATCAGGTGCCGGACATCATCGACGCGCGTCGCCTGCACTGAGCCTGCTCAGGCCATTTATCTTTCGGGGCAGCGCCTCTGCCCCACGTTTGTTAAAGGAAAGCTATGTCTCCCATCGAACGCCTGCTTGGCATTATGCGCACCCTGCGCGACCCTGAAACCGGCTGCCCGTGGGATCGGGAGCAGACCAACGCCACCCTGGCGCCCTACACGCTGGAAGAGACCTGGGAAGTGCTGGATGCCATCGCCCGTGACGATGTCAACGATCTGCGCGGCGAGCTGGGCGATCTGCTGTTTCAGGTGGTCTTCTATGCCCGGATAGCACAGGAAGAGGGGCGGTTTAACTTTGACGACGTCTGTACGGCCATTGCGGATAAGCTGGAGCGTCGCCATCCGCACATCTTCGCCGATGCGCAAGTGCGCGACAGCGACGAGGTGCTGGCGAACTGGGAAGCAATCAAGCGCGAAGAGCGGGCGGGAAAAGCGCAGTTTTCCGCGCTGGACGATATTCCGCGCGCGCTGCCGGCGCTGATGCGGGCGCACAAAATGCAGACACGCTGCGCGGCGGTGGGATTTGACTGGCACAGTCTCGGACCGGTGCTGGATAAAGTGCACGAAGAGATTGATGAGGTGATGCACGAAGCGCAGCAGGCGGTGGTCGATGCGCAAAAGCTGGAAGAGGAGATCGGCGATCTGCTGTTTGCCACGGTTAACCTGTCGCGCCACCTTGGCAGCAAGGCGGAGATCGCGCTGCAAAAAGCTAACGACAAGTTTGAGCGCCGCTTTCGCCAGGTTGAAGCGCTGATCGCGGCGCAGGGAGTGGCGATGGGCGAAGCCAGTCTGGCGCAAATGGAGGCCGCCTGGCAGCAGGTGAAAGCGGCGGAGTAGTCCGATAAGCGCAGCGTATCGCCCGGTGGCTGACCCGATTCACCTCAGGATGATCCGCATCAAGGCGTGCGGGCGCCGGCGGCGGCACACTGCGGACTGGCGGACTGGCGGACTGGCGGACTGGCGGACTGGCGGACTGGCGGACTGGCGGACTGGCGGACTGGCGGACTGGCGGCAGGAAAGCGGCGCGGCCGCCATCGTTTCGTTGTGGCGTCCAGGGGTTTCGGGTATACTGCTTTCCCGTCCTGGTTATTCCATCGTCTTTACACCTAAACTCTCAGGTTCAGCATGACAACGAACTATATTTTTGTGACCGGCGGGGTCGTATCCTCTCTGGGTAAAGGCATTGCCGCCGCCTCCCTCGCAGCCATTCTCGAAGCCCGTGGTCTGAAAGTGACCATCATGAAGCTGGACCCGTATATCAACGTGGATCCGGGTACCATGAGCCCGACGCAGCACGGCGAAGTGTACGTGACCGACGACGGTGCCGAAACCGATCTCGATCTTGGCCACTACGAGCGTTTTATCCGCACGAAGATGTCCCGTCGTAATAACTTCACCACCGGCCGTATCTACTCCGAAGTCCTGCGCAAAGAGCGTCGCGGCGACTACCTGGGCGCGACCATTCAGGTGATCCCACACATCACCAACGCCATCAAAGAGCGGATTATCGCCGGTGGCGAAGGCCATGACGTGGTGCTGGTTGAAATTGGCGGTACCGTGGGGGATATCGAATCCCTGCCGTTCCTCGAAGCAATTCGCCAGATGGCCGTGGACGTGGGCCGTGAGCACACGCTGTACATGCACCTGACGCTGGTGCCGTATATGGCGGCGGCTGGTGAAGTGAAAACCAAACCGACCCAGCACTCGGTGAAAGAGCTGCTGTCGATCGGTATCCAGCCTGACATGCTGATCTGCCGCTCCGATCGCGCCGTACCGGCGAATGAGCGGGCGAAAATTGCCCTGTTCTGCAACGTGCCAGAGAAAGCGGTGATCTCGCTGAAAGACGTGGACTCCATCTATAAAATCCCCGGCATGTTGAAATCGCAGGGCCTGGACGATTATATTTGTAAACGATTCAGCCTGAACGCGCCAGAGGCCAACCTGGCCGAATGGGAGCAGGTGATTTATGAAGAGGCGAATCCGGGTGGTGAAGTGACCATCGGGATGGTCGGTAAGTACGTTGAGCTGCCGGACGCCTACAAGTCGGTGATTGAAGCGCTGAAGCACGGCGGCCTGAAAAATCGCCTGACCGTGAACATCAAGCTGATCGACTCACAGGACGTGGAGACCCGCGGTACCGAGCTACTGAAAGATCTGGATGCGATCCTGATTCCGGGCGGCTTTGGCTATCGCGGCGTGGAAGGCAAGCTGATGACCGCGCAGTATGCGCGCGAAAACAATATTCCTTATCTGGGAATTTGCCTGGGTATGCAGGTGGCGCTGATGGAGTTTGCCCGCAACGTGGCGGGGATGGCTGGCGCCAACTCCACGGAGTTTGAGCCAGAGTGTAAATATCCGGTGGTGGCGCTGATCACCGAGTGGCGTGATGAGAACGGCAACGTGGAAGTGCGCTCCGAAAACAGCGATCTCGGCGGCACCATGCGCCTTGGTAGCCAGGCCTGTCAGCTGACGCCGGACAGCCTGGTGCGCCAGCTGTACGGATCGGATACCATCGTGGAGCGCCATCGCCACCGCTATGAAGTCAACAACATGCTGTTAAAGCAAATCGAAGCGGCGGGCTTACGCGTAGCCGGCCGCTCCGGAGATGACCAGCTGGTTGAGATCATTGAGATCCCGAACCACCCGTGGTACGTCGCGTGTCAATTCCATCCGGAATTCACCTCGACGCCTCGCGACGGGCACCCGCTGTTCGCCGGGTTCATCAAAGCGGCCAGCGAGTACCAGAAGCGTTTAGCTAAGTAATGGTTACACATCAACGCGCGAACTTTTCGCGCGTTGTTTGTCTTAAGTTTTAGCTTAACTGTACTGAGGAAAATCTAATGTCCAAAATCGTAAAAGTCATCGGTCGCGAAATCATCGATTCCCGTGGCAATCCGACTGTTGAAGCAGAAGTGCATCTGGAAGGCGGTTTCGTTGGCCTCGCCGCGGCTCCGTCTGGCGCTTCTACCGGTTCCCGTGAAGCACTGGAACTGCGTGACGGTGACAAGTCGCGTTTCCTCGGCAAAGGCGTGACCAAAGCCGTTGCTGCGGTAAACGGCCCGATTGCTGACGCGGTGAAAGGGAAAGACGCGAAAGATCAGGCCAATATCGACAAGATCATGATCGAGCTGGACGGCACGGAAAATAAATCCAAATTTGGCGCAAACGCCATTCTCGCCGTGTCACTGGCGGCCGCCAAAGCCGCCGCAGCGTCGAAAGGCATGCCGCTGTATGAACACATCGCCGAGCTGAACGGCACCCCGGGCAAATTCTCCATGCCGCTGCCGATGATGAACATCATCAACGGTGGGGAGCACGCCGACAACAACGTCGACATCCAGGAATTCATGATCCAGCCGGTTGGCGCCTCCAGCCTGAAAGAAGCCGTGCGCATGGGGTCTGAAGTATTCCACCACCTGGCAAAAGTGCTGAAAGCGAAAGGCATGAACACGGCGGTCGGTGACGAGGGCGGCTACGCGCCAAACCTCGGATCTAACGCCGAAGCGCTGGCGGTGATCGCCGAAGCGGTAAAGGCCGCCGGTTACGAGCTGGGCAAAGACATTACCCTGGCCATGGACTGTGCTGCTTCTGAATTCTACAAAGACGGCAAATACGTGCTGGCGGGTGAAGGCAACAAAGCGTTCACCTCCGAAGAGTTCACCCACTTCCTGGAAGATCTGACCAAGCAGTACCCGATCGTATCCATCGAAGATGGCCTGGACGAATCCGACTGGGACGGTTTTGCCTACCAGACCAAAGTGCTGGGCGATAAAATTCAGCTGGTGGGTGATGACCTGTTCGTGACCAACACCAAGATCCTGAAAGAGGGCATTGAGAAAGGCATCGCTAACTCTATCCTGATCAAATTTAACCAGATCGGTTCTCTGACCGAAACGCTGGCGGCGATCAAGATGGCGAAAGATGCTGGCTACACCGCCGTGATTTCGCACCGCTCCGGTGAAACCGAAGACGCGACCATCGCTGACCTGGCGGTGGGTACCGCGGCTGGTCAGATCAAAACCGGTTCAATGAGCCGTTCTGACCGCGTCGCCAAGTACAACCAGCTGATTCGTATTGAAGAAGCGCTGGGCGGTAAAGCCCCGTTCAACGGCCTGAAAGAAGTAAAAGGCCAGGCGTAATCGCCGCGCTGAGCGGCCCACCCGCAGGGTGAGCCGCTGCCGGGCCCCGTGCAAACGGGGCTTTTTTTTTGCCCACAGGGTCAGTTTTCCAGCGGGCTGATGCCGCGGGACGATCGCCACCGGTAGATAATTGCCAGCGCCGCGATCAGCGCGGGCAGGCACAACAGCAGCAGTATCACGTGTACCGATCCGCCCAAAGCCATTAATCCGGCCGCGCTCATTGTGCCGGCAACGCCGCCAAAACGACCTATCCCCTGCATCCAGGCAATACCGGTCGCGCGCGCTGCGGTGGGATAGCAGGTCGCAGCCAGCGTTTGCATCCCGGACTGCGCGCCATTCATGACGATGCCAACCAGGAACAGGGCGCTGCCTAGCAATACGATCTGCCGCTGCTGCTGTGCCATTAGCACCAGCAGCAGCGCCGTCAGGGCAAATCCGAGCATCACCACCCGATCAGCGCCAAAGCGGTCCATCATCCAGCCGGCCAGTAAGATGCCCAGCGTGCCGCCAAAGGTAAATAGTGAGGTCAGGCTGGCCGCCTGCGCGGGGCTGAATCCCAGCGTTTGCATCAGCACCGGCATCCAGCTGAGCAGCACGTAGTAAATGACCAGGCCCATAAAGTAGCTGAGCCACAGCATCAGGGTCGTGCGGCGAAAGCGCGGAGAAAAGAGCAGGCTGACCGGCGGCGTGGCAGAGCGCTCGTCGTCGGCAAGTCGGAAGGTGAGCGTCGGCGCGCAGGGCCGTCCGTTCAGCCTGCTTAACACCGCCCGCAGCTTAGCCGGGGAGCCGCCGCGACTGGCCAGAAACTTCAGCGATTCCGGCAGAAAGCGCAGCAGCAGCAGGGAAAGCAGCAGCGGCGCTATGGCGCCCAGCAGAAGAACGCTTTGCCAGCCTCCCAGCGGTATCAGCCAGGTCGAGAGTCCGCCACCGGCGGCGGCGCCAAGCGGAAAGCCGCAGTACATGGTGTTAATAACCCGCGAACGACAGCGGGCCGGGGCAAACTCTGCGACCAGCGTGATGGCGTTAGGCATGGCGGCCCCCAGCCCGATCCCGGTCAGAAAGCGCCACATTGTCAGAGAAGCAAGGGAGGTTGCGAAGACGGTGGCCAGGCTGCTGAGGCCAAAAAAAAGGCAGGAGAGCACCAGTAGCCGCTTTCTCCCCCAGCGGTCGGCAAGCGGTCCCGCCGCCAGCGCTCCCAGTGACAGGCCGAACAGCGCGGCGCTCAGCACCGGCCCGAGCTCCTGACGCGAGAGCGCCCACTCCGCCAGTAAGGTCGGGGCAATATAGCCCATGGCCGCCGTATCGTATCCGTCGATGGCCAGGATACAAAAGCCGAGAATCATCAACAGCCAGTGGAAGCCACGCAGCGGGCTGTTATCAATAATACGCTGTATATCAATAGATTGTGAATTTATCACGGCGCCCTCGTTATCGGTAAGTTATCGGCAGGTTTTCTGTCTGCTCCTGTATAGACAATTTTATCTGGCCGACATTGTCAATCTTCCGCATCAGGAAGTTTGGCCTCAGTGGCTTTTTCTGTATCCAATCGGGCAATGAGGCTTGCCGCCGGGCGGGGCTCTGGCATAATCAGCGCCCTGTTTCTCCGTGACGATTGAGTGTGCAATGCAGTATCCGATTAATGAAATGTTTCAGACCCTGCAGGGTGAGGGCGTCTACACCGGCGTTCCGGCGATTTTTATCCGTCTGCAAGGCTGCCCGGTCGGCTGCAGCTGGTGCGATACCAAACATACCTGGGAGAAACTGGCCGAGCGGGAGACGGGTCTGGGCGACATTTTAGTCAAAACCGTTGAGAGCGATGCCTGGGGCCTGGCCGATCCGGAACGGTTGTTGGCAACCATCCGGCAGCAGGGGTGGACGGCGCGGCACGTCGTGATAACCGGCGGCGAGCCGGCTATCTATGATCTGCTGCCGCTGACCACTCAGCTGGAGGCGGCGGGGTTCAGCTGCCAGATTGAAACCAGCGGCACGCACCCGGTACGCTGCGCTGAACGGACCTGGGTCACGGTGTCGCCGAAGGTGAATATGCGCGGCGGTTATGATGTACTGGCGCAGGCGCTGGTGCGCGCCGATGAAGTCAAGCATCCGGTGGCGCGTCAGCGCGATGTGGAGGCGCTGGATGCGCTGCTGGCGACGCTGACCGATGACAAACCGCGAATCATTGCGCTGCAGCCCATCAGCCAGAAAGCCGATGCTACCGCACTGTGCATCGAGACCTGCATCGCCCGCAACTGGCGGCTGTCGATGCAAACCCACAAGTACTTGAATATTGCCTGATGGCGAACGGCGGGCCGCGTACGACCCGCGGAAGAATCAGCCGCGGTAGACGCAGCCGGCGGTGCAGGTTTCTTTGACCATCACCGCGCTCAGCTCCGGCAGGTGTGGTTTCATCTGCTGCCAAATCCACGCGGCCAGCACTTCACTGGTCGGGTTTTCCAGACCGGGAATGTCATTCAGATAATAGTGGTCCAGCCGATCGTAAATCGGCTTAAAGGCGGCCTTCAGCTCGGCAAAATCCATCACCCAGCCGCTGTGCGGGTCCACTTCACCGGTCACTTCCAGCCGCACCATAAAGGAGTGGCCGTGCAGGCGTCCGCACTTGTGCCCCGCCGGGACGTTTGGCAGATGGTGAGCGGCTTCGAACTGAAAATCTTTAAAAAGCGTGGTTGCCATGATGCGGGCCTTTCTGAAAGAAAAAATCGCGCGCAGTCTACCGCAGGCGGTTTTTTTTCGCACTTGTTTCTCCCGTCTTTCACCGGGACAGGAGGAGGATTTTGCGGTGTAAAAAGCCAATCCATTGAACAAAAAAGACTTTTCTTATCGATTTTCCCGCTAAGCACCAGGCGCTAAAGTGTTTAGGCGTTTTGGTTATTATTTATTTCCATCGCTTCTTTAAGGCTGACTCTATGACTCGCTACCCTAACCCCATTACGTCATCGCACACGGACCTATTCACGACATGACCACTCAGGCTCCCCCCTCTTCGCTGCTCCCGCTTGCGCCGGATCAGCTTGCGCGTCTTCAGTCCGCGACCGAAGGCTTCACCACTACGCAGCTGGCCTGGCTCTCCGGCTATTTCTGGGGCATGGTCAATCAAAGCCCGGGTGCCGCTGTCGCACCGAGCGCCGCGGCGCCCGCGGCCAGCGCGATTACTCTGCTTTCCGCATCGCAGACCGGCAACGCCCGCCGCATCGCCGAGCAGCTGCGTGACGATCTGCTGGCCGCCAGCCTGGACGTCAAACTGGTTAGCGCCGGCGATTATAAGTTTAAGCAAATTGCGCAAGAGAAGTTGCTGGTGGTGGTGACCTCGACTCAGGGCGAAGGCGAGCCGCCGGAAGAGGCGGTAGCGCTACATAAGTTTCTGATGTCTAAAAAAGCTCCGGCGCTCTCCGATACTGCCTTTGCGGTGTTTGGCCTCGGTGATACCTCCTATGAGTTTTTCTGTCAGGCCGGTAAAGATGTCGATGAGCGGCTGGGCGCACTGGGCGGTGAACGGCTGCTCGATCGCGTCGACGCCGACGTGGACTATGCCGCCGACGCTGATGCCTGGCGCGCCCGTCTCGTTGAGGTACTGAAACAGCGTGCGCCGGCGGCTTCGCCCGCGGTCGCCCAGGCGGCGCTAAGCGGCGCGGTCGATGTGGTTGACAGTAGCCCCTGGTCGAAAGAGACGCCCCTCAGCGCCAGCCTTGCCGTAAACCAGAAAATCACCGGTCGCGATTCGGACAAAGACGTACGCCATATCGAGATTGATCTGGGGGATTCCGGCCTGCGCTATCAACCGGGAGATGCGCTGGGGGTCTGGTTTGAGAACGATCCGGCGCTGGTGGAAGAGCTGCTCGGCCTGCTGTGGCTGGCCGGCGACGCCGTGGCGGACGTGCAGGGAGAGAGGATGCCGCTCGCGCAAGCGCTGCGCACCCGCTTTGAACTGACGGTCAATACCCCGCAGATTGTCGAGCAGTATGCGCAGCTGGCGAAGAGCGAGGCGCTGCTCAGCCTGGTGGGGGATAAAACGCAGCTGCAGCAGTTTGCCCAGCGCACGCCGATTGTTGACATGGTGCGCCACGCGCCCGCCGAGCTGAGCGCCGAACAGCTGACCGGACTGCTGCGCCCGCTGACGCCGCGACTCTACTCTATCGCCTCCTCGCAGGCGGAAACGGACAATGAAGTGCATATTACCGTGGGGGTCGTACGCTATGAGATCGACGGCCGTCCGCGCGCCGGCGGCGCCTCCAGCTTCCTCAGCGATCGGCTGGAGGAAGAGGGTGAGGTTCGGGTATTTATCGAGCACAATGATAACTTCCGCCTGCCGACCGACGGCGCTGCGCCGGTTATCATGATCGGACCGGGCACCGGTATCGCCCCGTTCCGCGCCTTCATGCAGCAGCGTGAATACGACGCTGCCGGTGGGAAAAACTGGCTATTCTTTGGTAACCCGCACTTCAGCGAGGACTTCCTCTATCAGGTCGAGTGGCAGCAGTATGTCAAAACGGGGCTGCTGACCCGAATCGATCTCGCCTGGTCCCGCGATCAGGCGCATAAAATCTACGTACAGGATAAGATCCGCGAGCAGGGCGCTGAGGTATGGCGCTGGCTGCAGGAGGGCGCCCACCTCTACGTCTGCGGCGATGCCAATCGCATGGCGAAAGACGTTGAGCAGGCACTGATTGAGGTGATCGCCGAGCACGGCGGGATGGACGCGGAAGCCGCGGACGAATTTTTAAGTGAGCTGCGCATTGCGCGCCGTTATCAGCGAGACGTTTACTAATGAGCAATGAAAAACATCCCGGCCCGCTGGTCGTTGAGGGCAAACTGACCGATGCCGAGCGTCTGAAAAAAGAGAGCCGCTACCTGCGTGGCACCATCCTCGAAGATCTTGAGGATGGCCTGACCGGCGGCTTTAACGGCGATAATTTTTTACTGATCCGCTTTCACGGCATGTATCAGCAGGACGATCGCGATATCCGCGCGGAGCGCGCCGGACAGAAGCTGGAGCCGCGTCACGCGATGATGCTGCGTTGCCGCCTGCCCGGGGGGATCATTACCCCGGCCCAGTGGCTGGCAATTGAAAAGTTTGCGGCTGAGCACACGATTTACGGCAGCGTGCGCCTGACCAACCGTCAGACCTTCCAGTTTCACGGCATTCCGAAAAAGAACGTCAAGCCGGCGCACCAGATGCTGCACGAGGTCGGCCTTGATGCGCTGGCCACCGCCAATGACGTGAACCGTAACGTTCTCTGCACCTCCAACCCGGTGGAGTCCGGGCTGCACCAGGAAGCGTACGAATGGGCAAAGAAAATCTCTGAGCATCTGCTGCCGAAAACCCGCGCGTATGCGGAAATCTGGTGGGACAAAGAGAAGGTTGCCACCACCGACGAGGAGCCGATCCTCGGTGAAACCTATCTGCCGCGTAAGTTCAAAACGACCGTGGTAGTGCCGCCGCACAACGATGTCGATCTGCACGCGAATGACATGAACTTTATCGCCATTGCCGATAACGGCAAGCTGGTGGGTTTCAACCTGCTGGTCGGCGGCGGCCTCTCCATCGACCACGGCAACAAAGCGACCTACGCGCGCACCGCCAGCGAGTTCGGTTTTCTGCCGCTGGAGAAGGTGCTCGACGTAGCAGCGGCGGTGGTCACCACCCAGCGTGACTGGGGGAACCGCACCGATCGTAAAAATGCCAAAACCAAATACACGCTGGAGCGCGTCGGCGTAGACACCTTTAAGGCGGAAGTGGAGAAGCGCGCCGGGATGACGTTTGCCCCCACGCGTCCTTACGCCTTTACCAGCCGCGGCGATCGTTTTGGCTGGATCAAGGGCATCGACAATCACTGGCACCTGACGCTGTTTATCGAAAATGGTCGCCTGCTGGACTATCCGGGGCGGCCGCTAAAAAGCGGCGTGGCCGAGATTGCTAAAATCCATCAGGGCGACTTCCGCCTGACCGCCAACCAGAACCTGATTGTGGCCGGGGTGCCGGAGAGTCAGAAGGCCGCCATCGAAGCGCTGGCGCGCGAACACGGTCTGATGGAGAGCGTAACCGCGCAGCGGGAAAACTCGATGGCCTGCGTGTCATTCCCGACCTGTCCACTGGCGATGGCGGAAGCCGAACGTTTCCTGCCGGAGTTTGTGACGCAAGTTGAAGGGATCATGCAGCAGCACGGCGTGGGTGACGAACATATCGTACTGCGCGTCACCGGCTGTCCAAACGGCTGCGGCCGGGCGCTGCTGGCCGAAGTTGGGCTGGTGGGCAAAGCGCCGGGGCGCTACAACCTGCACCTGGGCGGTAACCGTATCGGTACGCGCATCCCGCGCATGTACCGGGAAAACATCACCGTGCAGGAGATCCTGGCCACGCTGGATGAACTGATTGGCCGCTGGGCGCGCGAGCGCGAGGCGGACGAAGGTCTGGGTGACTTCACCGTGCGGGCCGGCATCGTCAAGCCGGTGCTGGATCCGGCGCGCGATTTTTGGGCATAACGGAGGCGAAAATGGCGGTACTTGATCTGGCGACGCTGAACGCGCTGCCGGCAGTGGAGCGGGTGATGGCGCTCGCAGAAGTGAACAACCGGCTGGAGAAACTGTCGGCAGAGGAGCGCGTGGCCTGGGGACTGGAGAACCTGCCCGGTGAGCATGTACTGTCGTCCAGCTTCGGTATTCAGGCGGCGGTCAGCCTGCACCTGGTTACCCGCCAGCGTCCGCAGATGCCGGTGATCCTGACCGATACCGGCTATCTGTTTCCGGAAACCTACCGCTTTATCGACGAGCTGACCGGGCAGCTGGGATTAAACCTGCAGGTTTTTCGCGCCGCGACCTCCGCGGCCTGGCAGGAAGCGCGCTACGGCAAGCTGTGGGAGCAGGGCGTGGAGGGGATTGCGCAGTACAACCAAATCAATAAGGTTGAGCCGATGAACCGCGCGCTGGAGACGCTGGGCGCGCACACCTGGTTTGCCGGCCTGCGTCGCGATCAGTCCGGTAGCCGCGCGGGCTTACCGGTGCTGGCCATTCAGCGCGGCGTATTCAAGCTGCTGCCGATCATCGACTGGGATAACAAGCAAATCTATCAGTATCTGCAAGCGAACGGGCTGCGCTATCATCCGCTGTGGGATCAGGGCTATTTGTCAGTCGGCGACACCCATACTACCCGCAAGTGGGAGCCGGGCATGGCCGAAGAGGAGACGCGCTTTTTCGGGCTGAAGCGTGAATGCGGTCTGCATGAGGGATAACTGTTAAATTTTTATGATGCTTGTCTCATAAAAAGATGCGGATTCCATTAGTAATGCCGGATTTAAATCACATCTTATGAATTTTTTGTGATCGTATTGTTTAATTAATTTAATTGATCAATCCTTGCTGATGGTGTGTCACCGCCCCACAGTAAGGAGAGACAGTCGTGATCAATAAGGCTACCGAACGCGCTGCCCCGTCGTCCTGGTCGACAACGATTCGCCGTGCGCGGCGCTTCAATCAGGCGTCCCCATTGGACAACGTCGACGTACGGCAAGTCAGTAATCTGCAGGAATTCTTATCGGGAATGCATAAACTCCATGCGGAGTACGTACGTCTCGGTTTGCTCAGCCCACAGCCGGGCGACGTGCTTTTTTCCCCCTGGTTTTTCTCACCTGGCAATCAGCTGTTTGTGGCCCGCGTCGACCAGCAGCTGGCGGGTACCATTGGTTTTATCAGGCAGAGCGAGCAGGGAATGCCCGCTGAAAAGGTGTCTGCGGACGTGATCGCCGCCTGCGGTTGCCGGGCGGAGAAGACCGCCGAAATCGGCGCACTGTGCATTGACGCCCGCTATCGCGGGACCGGCATGCTTCGCACGCTGTACGCGTGGATGATGCTGTATGCCCTGTTCCATCAGCGGGTGGACACCCTGTTTATTCAGGTAGAGAAGCGCAAAGCACGTTTTTATCAGGATCTGCTGTTTTTTCGCCAGCTGGGGGAGAGTCGGGTGCATCCTGACTATCAAGGTCGCGAGGTGGCGCTGCTGCATGCCGACGTGCGGGCGGTGGCACAGACGCTGCGCGGTGCGATTCAGGCGGGGAAAGGCAGCGGCCTGCGGCAGCTGCTGGCCAGCTGGCAGGTCGAGCACCTCTATCGACAGCTGCGCCAGCGGCTGCGTCAGGATACCCGCTTTTTGTGGAGTGCCCGCTCTATGCGTCACTACTGCGATCTGTGCGGTGTCAACGGCGAGCGCCTGAATGACAGCCAGCGCGCCATGCTGCGGGCGCTGCTGGCGCGGGCGTAGCGGGGTGGGACAAAAAAAATGCCGCGGCGCCGACGGGCGCGCGGCGGTCATTCGCGGCAGCGTTTTTAACAAAGTTGTGGAATTTCATTCAGTAAGCACATTTTTAGCGAAGCTTTGCCAGAACGTTATTCCATTCTGATACACCTCATTCCAATTCGTAATTTCATAAGCCGGAAGTCGGCGCCGTATAGTCGCCGGTACTTTACCGATGATGTGCAGGGCCGTTGTGGACTATCTTCCCTTATTTGCCGATATCAAACAGAAACCGGTGCTGGTGGTCGGCGGCGGTGACATTGCCGCGCGGAAAATTAGCCTGCTGCGTCGCGCCGGTGCCGAGGTGCGCGTTGTGGCGCAGGCGCTGTGTGCTGAGGTGCAGGCGCTGCGCGAAGTGGGAGCCGTACAGTGGATCGCTGAGGCGTTTGCACCGGAACAACTCGACGCAGTGTGGCTGGTGATTGCCGCCACTGACGACGAAGCCCTCAACGCCCGGGTATCGGCGGAGGCCACGGCCCGGCGCATCATGGCCAACGTGGTGGACGATCAGCCGCAGTGCAGCTTTATTTTCCCGTCGATTGTCGATCGCGCGCCGCTGGTGGTGGCAATCTCCTCCAGCGGCACTGCCCCGGTGCTGGCGCGCCTGCTGCGTGAAAAAATCGAAGCGCTGCTGCCGCAGAATCTCGGGCAGATGGCCAGCCTGGCGGGTGAGTGGCGCGATAAAGTTAAGGCGCGCTTCAGCAAGCTGTCCCAGCGCCGCCGCTTCTGGGAGACGGCATTCAACGGTCGCTTCGCCAGCGAAGTGGCGGCGGGCAATACTCTGGCCGCCGAGGCGGTGCTGGCCGCTCAGCTGGCGGATCCGGACGCCAGCGGGGGTGAGATAATCCTGGTCGGTGCCGGTCCGGGCGATGCCGGTCTGCTGACCCTGCGCGGTTTGCAGGTCATGCAGCAGGCTGATGTGGTGCTGTATGACCATCTGGTCAGCGATGCCATTCTTGAGCTGGTACGGCGCGATGCGGATCTGATTTGCGTGGGCAAACGCGCCGGGGCGCATTCGGTACCGCAGGAAGAGACCAATCAGCTGCTGGTATCGCTGGCGCTCAAGGGCAAGCGGGTCGTACGCCTGAAAGGCGGCGATCCCTTTATTTTTGGCCGCGGCGGTGAAGAGCTGCAGGCCGCCGCGGCGGCGGGCATTCCGTTCCAGGTGGTGCCGGGCATTACCGCTGCTGCCGGCGCCACGGCCTACGCCGGCATTCCGCTGACTCACCGCGATCACGCCCAGAGCGCGCTGTTTATTACCGGCCACTGCCGCCCGGACGGTGAACCGATCGACTGGCCGTCGCTGGCGCGTGCGCGGCAGACGCTGGCCATTTATATGGGCACGGTCAAGGCCGCCGACATCAGCGCGCAGCTGATTGCCCACGGCCGCGACCCGCAAACGCCGGTAGCGGTCATTGGCCGCGGGACCCGCCAGGATCAGCAGGTGCTGACCGGCACGCTCCAGGACCTGGCGTCGCTGGCGCAGCAGGCGCCGGCGCCGGCGCTGCTGGTGATCGGTGAAGTGGTCAATCTGCACCACCAGCTCGCCTGGTTTCAACATTCCGTACAAGCGTCGGACCGCGCGTCTGCCGTTGTCAATTTGGCTTGAGGAAAGATCATGGATCAAAAACGACTTACGCATCTTCGCCAGCTTGAGGCAGAGAGCATCCATATCATCCGCGAAGTGGCGGCAGAATTCAGCAATCCGGTGATGATGTACTCCATCGGTAAAGATTCATCGGTGATGCTGCACCTCGCGCGCAAGGCGTTTTACCCCGGTACGCTGCCGTTTCCGCTGCTGCACGTCGATACCGGCTGGAAATTTCGTGAGATGTACGCCTTCCGCGATCGCACGGTAAAAGCGCTGGGCGCGGAGCTGCTGGTGCATCGCAATCCGGAAGGAGTGGCGATGGGGATTAATCCGTTTGTCCACGGCAGCGCCAAACACACGGACATCATGAAAACCGAAGGGCTAAAGCAGGCGCTGGACAAATATGGCTTTGACGCCGCTTTCGGCGGCGCGCGCCGCGACGAGGAAAAATCCCGTGCCAAGGAGCGTATTTACTCGTTCCGCGACCGCTTTCATCGCTGGGACCCGAAAAACCAGCGTCCGGAGCTGTGGCACAACTACAACGGCCAGATCAATAAGGGCGAAAGCATCCGCGTCTTCCCGCTGTCCAACTGGACCGAACTGGATATCTGGCAGTACATCTTTTTGGAAAATATCGAGATCGTGCCGCTCTACCTGGCCGCGGAGCGCCCGGTGCTGGAGCGCGACGGCATGCTGATGATGGTCGATGATGACCGCATTACGCTGCAGCCGGGCGAAAAGATTACCCCGCGCATGGTGCGCTTTCGCACCCTCGGCTGCTGGCCGCTAACCGGCGCGGTAGAGTCCCGCGCGCAGACGCTGCCGGAGATCATTGAAGAGATGCTGGTCTCCACCACCAGCGAGCGTCAGGGCCGCGTGATTGACCGCGACCAGTCCGGCTCGATGGAGCTGAAGAAACGTCAGGGATACTTCTAAGGAGCCGCCATGAACAACACCATTGCGAAACAGATTGCCGAGCAGGGCGGCGTGGAAGCCTGGCTGCACGCTCAACAGCATAAAAGCCTGCTGCGTTTTCTGACCTGCGGCAGCGTCGATGACGGCAAAAGTACGCTGATTGGGCGTCTGCTGCACGATACCCGTCAAATCTACGAAGATCAGCTTTCTTCGCTGCAAAATGACAGCAAGCGCCACGGCACTCAGGGAGAAAAAATCGATCTGGCGCTGCTGGTGGATGGCCTGCAGGCCGAGCGTGAGCAGGGGATAACCATCGACGTAGCCTACCGCTACTTCTCCACCGAAAAGCGTAAATTCATTATTGCGGATACGCCGGGACACGAGCAGTACACCCGTAACATGGCGACCGGCGCCTCGACCTGCGACCTGGCGATCCTGCTGATTGATGCGCGTAAAGGCGTGCTGGATCAAACCCGCCGCCACAGCTTTATCTCTACTTTGCTGGGCATTAAGCACCTGGTGGTGGCGGTCAACAAGATGGATCTGGTGGCGTTTTCCCAGGCGCGCTTTGAGGCGATCAGGCAGGAATACCTCGATTTTGCCGGCCAGCTGCCGGACGACCTGGACATTCGCTTTGTGCCGATGTCGGCGCTGGAAGGGGATAACGTCGCCAGCCAGAGCGCCAGCATGCCGTGGTACAGCGGCCCGACGCTGCTCGATGTGCTGGAGAGCGTGGAGGTGAAGCGGGTGGTGGAGCAGCAGCCGATGCGCTTCCCGGTGCAGTACGTGAATCGTCCCAATCTGGATTTTCGCGGCTATGCCGGGACGCTGGCCTCCGGTGCGGTACGGGTTGGACAGCGGGTCAAAGTGCTGCCGTCCGGCGTGGAATCAACCATTGCGCGGATTGTGACCTTTGATGGCGATTTGCAACAGGCCGCTGCCGGTGAGGCGCTGACCCTGGTACTGGCGGATGAAATTGATATCAGCCGCGGTGATCTGCTGGTGGACGCCGATGCCCGCCTGAGCGCCAGCCGCCAGGCCGACGCGGATGTGGTGTGGATGGCCGGGCAGCCGCTGCAGGCCGGCCAGTCTTATGACATCAAGATTGCCGGTAAGAAGAGCCGCGCCCGGGTGGAGCAGATCGACTGGCAGGTGGAGATCAACAGCCTGGCAACCCACGAGGCTGAAGCGCTGCCGCTAAATGGCATTGGCCGGGTTCGATTGACCTTTAGCGAGCCGATGGTCGTCGACAACTATCAGCAGAATCCGGTCACCGGCGGAATGATCATTATCGATCGGCTGAGTAACGTGACCGTCGGCGCCGGCATGATTGCCGCCGCGCACGCGGATAACGCACAGCCGACCGGGGAAGCGTACAGTGAGTTTGAGCGCGAGTTGAATGCGCTGATTCGCCGCCATTTCCCGCACTGGCAGGCGCGCGACGTGTCAGGAGATCGCTGATGGCCGGGCACGACGACAATATCGTCTGGCACAGCCATCCGGTCACCCGGACAGATCGCGAAGCGCTGCACGGCCATCAGGGCGCGGTGGTATGGTTTACCGGGCTGTCAGGCTCGGGTAAATCGACCGTTGCCGGCGCGCTGGAGCAGGCCCTGCATCAGCGCGGAATCAGCACCTGGCTGCTGGACGGTGACAATGTCCGCCACGGCCTCTGCCGCGATCTGGGCTTCAGCGACGCCGATCGGAAGGAAAATATCCGTCGGGTAGGGGAAGTGGCAAAGCTGATGACCGAAGCCGGGCTGCTGGTGCTGACGGCGTTTATATCGCCACACCGCGCCGAGCGCGATATGGTGCGCCAGATGGTGGGCGCGGGGCGCTTCTTTGAGGTTTTTATCGACACGCCGCTGGCGGTGTGCGAAGCGCGCGATCCCAAAGGGCTGTACAAAAAAGCCCGCGCGGGCGCGCTGCCCAACTTCACCGGTATTGACGGCGTGTATGAGGCGCCAGACGCGCCGGAACTGCGGCTGGAAGGGGAACAATTGGTAACAATATTGGTGCCCCAACTGCTCGATCTCCTGCGTGAGAACCGTATTATTCCCTCCTGAGAACTGAGCAACGTCGCTACCCAGCGCGGTGGCGACGATGCCCTCCGCCGCTGAGGTGGGGGGCGGCGTCAAAGGAGTTTCTGTCGATGCAAAACGTGACCCCGATGCTGGCGCGCCGTGAAGAGCGCGAAGAGGACATGCCCTCGCGGACCTTTCCGGGCGGGGTTATCGGCTTTGCCTGCTGGTGGGTGGCGCTCTCCACGCCGTTCCTGCTCTACGGCGCAAATACGCTGTTTTTTTTCCTCTATACCTGGCCGTTCTTCCTGGCTCTGCTGCCGGTGGCGGTGGTCACCGGAGTGGGGATGTGCCTGCTGCTGCAGGGGCGGCTGATCTGGGGCGGTATGGCTACCGCCCTGATCGTGACCGCCATGTTCTGGCTATTGTTTCTGTTTTTGACCGTCTGGTAGGGATTACTTCAGCACTTTACTGAGAAACGCCGCCGTGCGCGGATTAGCCGGATGGGTAAAAATCACCTCTGGCGTATCCGCCTCCTGAATCACCCCCTGGTCGATAAACAGCACCCGATCGGCGACTTCGCGGGCGAAGGCCATTTCATGCGTGACGATAACCATGGTCATCCCCTCCTGCGCCAGCGTCTTCATCACGCTCAGCACCTCACCCACCAGCTCCGGATCCAGCGCCGAGGTGGGCTCATCAAACAGCATGATCTCCGGGGTCATCGCCAGCGCGCGGGCAATGGCCACCCGCTGCTGCTGCCCACCGGAAAGGCTGGATGGCCAGGCGTCAATCTTATCGGCCAGTCCGACTTTCTCCAGCAGCCGTTTGGCTTCGCGGATGGCATCGGCGCGCGACACGCCGCGCACGTCCATCGGGGCCATGATCAGGTTTTCCAGCACCGTCATGTGCGGAAACAGATTAAAGCGCTGAAACACCATCCCCACGCGCTGACGCAGCGCATTGAGATCGGTTTTCGGATCCTGTACCGGCAGGCCGTTTACCCAGACCTCTCCTCCCTCAATGCTCTCAAGGCCGTTCAGGCAGCGCAAAAAGGTACTTTTACCGGAACCGGACGGGCCAATCACGCACACCACTTCCTGCGGGGCAATGTCACAGCTGAGGCCCTTTAATACCGGCGTATCAGCAAAATTTTTCCGTAATGCGTTAACGTGAATCACTTTTACCGAACCTCTTTTCCAGATAGCGCACCAGCAGCGACAGCACGAAGGTAAATACCCAGTAGATAACCGAGATAACCAGATAGGGTTCCCAGTAGGTGGCATAGGCACCGGAGACGGTCCGCGCCGCGTAGGCCAGATCGGCAAGGCCTATTGCCGACGCCAGCGACGAATCCTTGACGATGGCAATGGCGTTGTTGCCGAGCGGCGGCAGCATGCGGCGAAACGCCTGCGGCAAAATAACTTTGCGCATCGTGCGGCCATAGCTCATGCCCAGCGAGCGCGAGGCCTCCATCTGACCGCGATCAATTGACTGAATACCGGCGCGGAAAATTTCCGATACGTAGGCGCCAGCATTCAGGGTAATCGCCACGATACAGGAGAGAAACGCGCCGTAATTGGCGCGAAGCTCGCGGGCGGCCTCGGCGGACAGCAGCCCGTGGGTCACCAGCAGACCGTCGCGCGGGTTAATGAACAGCGGGATCAGCGCAAAGTGCACCACCATGATCTGCACAAACAGCGGCGTGCCGCGAAAGGCGCTGATATAGAAACGCACCGGCCACTGTACTCCGTAGTGCAGCAGATACTTCCATGGGCCGTGTGGCGCCTGCGCCAGCCGGCCAAGGCCGAGCGTCAGTCCCCACAGGGTCCCGGTGATCACGCACACCAGCGTACACTTCAGGGTCATCAGCGCACCGTCGATAAACAGCGGCTGATACTCCTGAATCATTTCCCAACGAAATCCTGTCATCACTCTGTCCTGAAGGGGGCCGCACCGCGGTGCGGCAAAAAATTACTGTCCCGGCAGCGTCGGGACGTTATGGTCAAACCAGCGGCTGTAGATCTCGGCCCAGGTGCCATCCGCCACGATTTTCTTCAGTCCCGCGTTAATCTTTTCGCGCAGCGCATCGTTGCCTTTGGCCACCGCAATACCGAAATACTGCTTCTCAAATTTGGCATCCGGCACCAGCTTGAACTGCTTTTCCGGGTGGGTTTTGATGTAGTACTTGATCACGCCTACGTCGCCGACCGCCGCACCAATCCCATCTTCATACAGCTCCTGCAGCATCAGCGGCGTATTATCAAAGCGCTTAATGGCGGTGCTGTTTTTGCCCAGTACGTCCGACACCACGATGTCGCCGGTGCTGGCGTTCACCACGCCAACGTGCAGGGATTTCAGCGCCGCCAGCGAATCGACCTGGGCATCCGTCGGCACGACGATCGCCTGTTCGGCCGGGAAGTAGGGGGCAGAGAAATCTACCATTTGTTTCCGCTTGTCGGTGATGGTTATCCCGGAAATCAGGATGTCGCGGTCACCGGCGTTCAGCGTGGCAAAGATGCCTTCCCACGGGGTGTTAATCAGTTTGATGTCAAACCCTTCCGCTTTAGCGATGGCTTTGATGATATCAATATCAAACCCCTCCAGCTGCCGCTGGGCATTCTCAAACTCAAACGGGCGATAGGTACCGCCCGAACCGACGGTGTAGGTGGTGGCCTGAGCGGCGCTGGCCAGCAGCGTCAGCAGCGCGCCCAGCATCAGTGAACGAATGCGCATGGTAGTCTCCCGGTGGTTATGGCTAAAGTTATGCAAAATAAGTGCATAAAAATACACATTAATGCGCGGTCAGGCAAGCGCGTGCGATCGTCCGCTGGTCGACTCCGCGCGCAAATCAGCGCAAATACGCCGCCACAGTGGAGTCGGGTGAAAAGTTATGGGATGATTGGGCCGTTTTTCAGGGGGCGCGGATGGGAAAACTGACACTGCTGTTATTGATACTCCTCGGCTGGCTACAATATTCACTCTGGCTGGGCAAGAACGGCATCCATGATTACACGCGAGTCAGCGATGATGTCGCGGTACAACAGGCGGGTAACGCCAAACTGAAGGCGCGCAACGATCAGCTGTTCGCCGAAATTGACGATCTCAACGGCGGTTCGGAAGCGATTGAGGAGCGGGCGCGCAGTGAGCTGGGGATGATCAAACCCGGCGAGACCTTCTATCGCCTGGTCCCGGACCAAAACCGCCGTAATGCCCAGCAGGCGGCGACGCAAAACCAACAAAGATAACCATGACTCTGAATGCCTCCCTGCCGCGGATTATTGCCGTGGTGCCCGCTGCCGGTATCGGCAGCCGCATGGCGGCTAACTGCCCCAAGCAATATCTCCGCATTGGCGATCGCACGCTGCTTGAGCACGCCATTGCCGGCCTGCTCAGGCACCCCGCCGTCACCCGGGTGATAGTGGCGCTCAGCGCTGACGATACAACCTTTGCCAGCCTGCCGCTGGCCGCCGATCCGCGCGTGCGCCGCGTCACCGGCGGCGGGCAGCGCGCGGAATCGGTGATGGCCGGTCTGAACGCGGCCGGCGAGGAGGGCTGGGTGCTGGTGCACGATGCCGCCCGTCCCTGTCTGCATCCCGACGACCTGGCGCGGCTGCTGGCGCTGACGCAACACAGTAAAACCGGCGGCATTCTCGCCGCCCCGGTGCGCGATACCATGAAGCGCGCAGAGAGCGGCGCGCAGGCGATTGCCCACACCGTCGATCGCGAAGCGCTGTGGCACGCGTTGACCCCGCAGCTGTTTCCGCTGGCGCTACTGCGGCACTGCCTGATGCGCGCCCTGCGCGAAGGGGCGACGATCACTGATGAAGCCTCCGCGCTGGAGTACTGCGGCTATCATCCGCAGCTGGTGGCGGGGCGCAGTGATAATATCAAAGTTACCCGCCCGGAAGACCTGGCGCTGGCGGCTTTCTATCTGACTCAGATTTCTAAGGAGAACGCATAATGCGTATCGGTCATGGTTTTGATGTCCATGCTTTTGCGGGCGTTGGCCCGATTGTGATCGGCGGGGTGCGGATTCCGTTTGAAAAAGGGCTGCTGGCGCACTCGGATGGCGATGTTGCCCTGCATGCGGTAACTGATGCCCTGCTGGGCGCGGCGGCGCTTGGCGACATCGGTAAACTGTTTCCGGACACCGATGCGGCGTATCAGGGCGCAGACAGCCGCGAGCTGCTGCGCGAGGCCTGGCGGCGGATTCAGGCAACGGGCTATGCGCTGGGCAACCTCGACGTGACGCTGATTGCCCAGGCGCCCAAAATGGCCCCGCACATTCCGCAAATGCGCGTCTTTCTGGCGGAAGATCTCGGTTGCCATATGGACCAGGTCAACGTGAAGGCGACCACCACTGAAAAACTGGGTTTTACCGGCCGCGGCGAGGGGATTGCCTGCGCGGCGGTGGCGCTGCTGGTGAAGGCCGAATGAGCGAATTAGCGACGCTGGCCTGGCTGCATGGCCGACCTACGGCCCGCGGGCGGATTAAAGCCACCCCGGCTGACTTTGTGGTGCAGGAGGATCTGGGCTACCTGCCGGACGGAGAGGGTGAGCAGGTGCTGGTTCACCTGCGCAAAACCGGCTGCAACACCCGCTTTGTGGCGGAAGCGCTGGCGCGCTTTGCGAAGGTGCCGGCGCGCGACGTCAGCTTCGCCGGGATGAAAGATCGCCACGCGGTTACCGAACAGTGGTTCTGCCTGCGCATCCCCGGCAAGCTCACCCCGGATTTTTCTGCGTTCACTCTTGAGGGCTGTCAGGTGCTGTCGTGGGCGCGCCACCAGCGAAAGCTGCGCACTGGCGGCCTGCAGGGCAACCATTTTCAGCTGGTGCTGCGCGACATCAGCGAGGCTGACGCGGTAGAGGCGCGCCTGCAGCGGGTGGCCGGGCAGGGATTTCCCAACTATTTTGGCGATCAGCGCTTTGGCCGTCATGGCCATAATCTGGCGCTGGTGAACCAGTGGGCGCAGGGCACGCTGCAGATTCGCGAGCGGGCCAAACGCAGCCTGCTGCTCTCCAGCGCGCGCAGCGCGCTGTTCAATCAGGTCACCAGCGCGCGCCTGGCGGCGCAGGGCAATCTCCAGACCCTGCTGACCGGAGACGCACTCCAGCTGAGCGGGCGCGGCAGCTGGTTTGTTGCCGGGGCCGAAGACGACCCGCTGCCGCTTCAGCAGCGGATTGACGCCCACGAACTGCGGATCACCGCCCCGCTGCCGGGCAGCGGTCATCCCGGGCCGCAGGCGGAGGCGCTGGCGTTTGAACAGCAGCAGCTGGCGGATCAATCCGCCTGGCTGGCGCTGCTGACGCGCGAAAAAGTGGAGGCCGCCCGGCGCGCGATGCTGGCGGTGCCGCGCCAGCTGAGCTGGCAGTGGCAGGATCGCCAGACGCTGGCACTGGCATTCTGGTTACCGGCAGGCAGTTTTGCAACCAGCCTGCTGCGGGAGCTTATCGTGCAGGAGGAGGGCACCGATGCGGATATTACTGAGTAACGATGATGGCATCCATGCCCCGGGCATTCAGGCGCTGGCCACCGCGCTGCGCGAGTTTGCCGCGGTGCAGGTGGTGGCGCCGGATCGTAACCGCAGCGGAGCATCGAATTCGCTGACGCTGGAGTCGCCGCTGCGTACCTTTACCTTCCCGAATGGCGACATTGCCGTGCAGGGTGGCACCCCTACCGACTGCGTGTTTCTCGGCGTCAACGCGCTGATGCAGCCGCGCCCGGATATCGTGGTTTCCGGCATCAACGCCGGCCCGAATCTGGGCGACGATGTTATCTATTCCGGCACGGTGGCCGCGGCGACAGAGGGACGGCATCTGGGGCTGCCGGCGCTGGCGGTCTCGCTGAACGGTTATCAACACTACGATAGCGCCGCGGCGGTGACCGCCAGGCTGCTGCGGGCGCTGCAGCGTGAACCGCTGCGCACCGGGCGCATTCTGAACGTCAACGTGCCGGATCTGCCGCTGGCCGATATCAAGGGCATTCGCGTCACCCGCTGCGGCAGCCGTCATCCGGCAGACAGCGTGATTGCTGAACGCGATCCGCGCGGATCCCCCCTGTACTGGATTGGCCCGCCGGGCGAACAGTTTGATGCCGGACCGGATACCGATTTTGCCGCGGTCGCGGCGGGGTACGTGTCGGTCACCGCGCTGCAGGTGGATCTCACCGCGCACGCGGCGCAGGAGGTCTTGGGCGACTGGTTGCAGCTGGCCGGGGTGACGGAGGGATGGTGAACCGTCGCGTGCAGGCGCTGATTGCCCTGCTGCGCCAGCAGGGGATTGATGATGAACGGCTGCTGCAGGCGATTGAAGCCGTGCCGCGCGAGCGTTTCATTGACGAAGCCTTCGAGCACAAGGCCTGGGACAATATGGCGCTGCCCATCGGCTCCGGTCAGACCATCTCGCAGCCCTATATCGTGGCCAAAATGACCTCGCTGCTCGGGCTGACGCCACGCTCCCGGGTGCTGGAGATCGGTACCGGATCTGGCTACCAGACCGCCGTGCTGGCCCACCTGGTGGATCACGTCTATTCGGTGGAGCGGATTAAAGGGCTGCAGTGGCAGGCCAAACGGCGGCTGAAGCAGCTGGATCTGCACAATGTCTCCACCCGTCACGGCGACGGCTGGGCGGGCTGGCCCTCGCGCGGTCCGTTTGACGCTATCATCGTTACCGCCGCGCCCGAGGCGGTGCCCGAGGCGCTGATGGCGCAGCTGGCCGACGGCGGGGTGATGGTGTTGCCGGTGGGCGAACAGCAGCAGCAGCAGCACCTGCAGCGCATTATCCGCCGCGATGAGGGATTTGCTGCTGAGGTGATAGAACCGGTGCGTTTTGTCCCGCTGGTCAAGGGCGACCTGGCCTGATGCGGCGACGCTCAGCCTGGGCGTTGGCGTAACTCATTATTTTTCACAACTGTTTCGTGGCCTGCCTGTGCCGATGTTGCTAGACTCTCGGAAACTTCAGCCGGGCTGCGGCATCGCGCGGCCAGGCAAGCTTACGTTGCCGCGCCCGCTGGGCGCGATTGCATGTCACTGTTATGCCGTCTTGGGGGATAAATGAGCACGGGAAGCCCAGAATTTACACTGCGCCGCATTGCGGCCGTCACGCTGATCGGTTTTTGGCTGGCTGGATGCAGCAGTGATAACACGCAGGCGCCGATCAGTAGCGTGAACGGCGGTGGAAGCGGCGGAATGCTGAACGGACAGGGCGCCACCGCTGGCGCTCCCCGCGCGTCCGCTACGGGGAACAGCGCGGCGCTGCCGACGCGTCCGGTCATTGGCGGGCAGCGCGGCGGCGCGGCGAGTGCCCAGCCGGTACCGCAGCAGAACGTGGTCACAGAAAACGGGCGCATCGTTTACAATCGCAGCTACGGCTCGATTCCGAAGGGCAGCTACAGCGGTGAAACCTACACGGTTAAACGCGGTGATACGCTGTTCTACATTGCCTGGATCACCGGCAACGACTTTCGCGATCTCGCCGAGCGTAACGCTATTCCGGCCCCCTACAGCCTGAACGTCGGCCAGCAGCTGCAGGTCACCACCGGCAGCGGTGCGACCCTGACCGGCGGCAACGCAATCACCGCGGCGGATGCCGGACAAACTGTGGCCGCTAATCCGGCTCCCGCGATACAAAATAAACCGGTTGCGGTTGCACGGCAGCCGGTTATTACGTATTCTGAGGATTCAGATAATTCGGGCAGTGGTAAAATGCTGCCGTCCTCGGGGACAACTGTTGCAACGACGACAGCCCCGGTTACCGCACCCACCGTCAGTAGTACAACGAACAGCACCACGCCGGTAGGCAGCTGGCGTTGGCCGACTGACGGGAAGATCATCGATAACTTCTCTGCGTCCGAAGGGGGCAATAAAGGGATCGATATCGCCGGTTCGCGTGGTCAGCCCATCGTCGCGACAGCGTCAGGACGAGTGGTCTATGCCGGCAACGCGCTTCGGGGCTACGGTAATTTAATTATCATCAAACATAATGATGATTATCTGAGTGCCTACGCCCATAACGACACCATGCTGGTCCGGGAACAACAGGAAGTGAAGGCGGGGCAAAAAATCGCAACCATGGGTAGCACCGGAACCAGCTCAGTACGTTTGCATTTTGAAATTCGTTACAAGGGGAAATCCGTAAACCCGCTGAGGTATTTGCCACAGCGATAACCGGCAGAACCCTGCAGTTCTGCCCTGGGAGTCACGGGTAGGAGCCGCTTATGAGCCAGAATACGCTGAAAGTAAATGAGTTACATGATGATGCGGAATTCGACGAAAACGGAACTGAGAATTTTGACGAGAAGGCGCTCGTCGGAAGCGAACCTGTTGATAATGATGTAGCAGAAGATGAGTTGTTGTCACAGGGAGCCTCGCAGCGCGTTTTAGATGCGACTCAGCTCTATCTGGGGGAGATTGGCTACTCCCCTTTGCTCACCGCGGAAGAAGAAGTGCTCTTCGCCCGCCGTGCGCTGCGAGGTGATGTTGCATCACGTCGTCGCATGATCGAAAGTAACTTACGCCTGGTGGTGAAGATTGCCCGACGTTACAGTAATCGCGGTCTGGCCCTGCKGGATCTGATTGAAGAAGGTAACCTGGGGCTGATTCGCGCCGTTGAGAAATTTGATCCGGAGCGCGGGTTCCGTTTCTCAACCTACGCCACCTGGTGGATTCGTCAGACCATTGAGCGGGCTATCATGAATCAAACCCGAACAATTCGTCTGCCGATTCACATTGTTAAAGAGCTGAATGTTTATCTGCGCACCGCACGTGAACTGTCGCACAAGCTGGATCACGAGCCCAGTGCGGAAGAGATTGCGGAGCAGCTGGACAAGCCGGTTGACGATGTGAGTCGTATGCTGCGCCTGAATGAGCGCATCACCTCAGTGGACACCCCGCTGGGGGGAGACTCAGAAAAAGCGCTGCTCGATATCCTGGCCGATGAAAAAGACAACGGTCCGGAAGACACCACGCAAGACGATGACATGAAGCACAGTATCGTCAAATGGCTGTTCGAACTGAACGCCAAACAGCGTGAGGTACTGGCGCGTCGCTTTGGCCTGCTGGGCTATGAAGCGGCGACGCTGGAGGATGTGGGCCGTGAGATCGGCCTCACCCGCGAGCGCGTCCGTCAGATTCAGGTTGAAGGCCTGCGTCGCCTGCGCGAGATCCTGCAGGCACAGGGGCTGAATATCGAAGCGCTGTTTCGTGAATAATTAACGGCAGCGCGCAGCAAAAAAGCGGTGACCTCGGTCACCGCTTTTTTTATGCCGTTTTTCCGTCGGCCGGAGCGAAAGCGTGCGCCCGCGCAGCGTGGGCATCCCGACAGCGCGGCATACCCAACAGGCGGCTACACCAGCGCTTTCAGCCGATAAATCCACTCCAGTGCCTGACGCGGCGAGAGCGAGTCGGGATCCAGCGCGGTCAGCGCCTCCACCGCCGGCGAGGTCTCTTCGATCAGCAGCGGCATCTGGCTCCCGTCGACGTGCGAAGCGGCACTGTGGTGAGAGAGCGACTCCAGCTCTTTTAACTTCTGCCGCGCGCGCTTGATCACCTCTTTAGGCACCCCGGCCAGCGCGGCAACCGCCAGGCCATAACTCTTGCTGGCCGCGCCGTCCTGCACGCTGTGCATAAACGCAATGGTATCGCCGTGCTCCATCGCGTCGAGATGCACATTGGCCACGCCCTGCATCTTCTCCGGCAGGGTGGTCAGCTCGAAGTAGTGGGTTGCAAACAGCGTTAGCGCCTTGATGCGGTTGGCCAGGCTTTCGGCGCAGGCCCACGCCAGCGACAGGCCGTCATAGGTCGAGGTGCCGCGCCCAATCTCATCCATCAGCACCAGGCTGTGCTCGGTGGCGTTATGCAGAATATTCGCCGTTTCGGTCATCTCCACCATAAAAGTCGAGCGACCGGAGGCCAGATCGTCCGCCGCGCCGACGCGGGTAAAAATGCGATCAATCGGACCGATACTCGCCGACTCTGCCGGTACGTAGCTGCCGATACACGCCAGCAGCACGATCAGCGCCGCCTGACGCATATAGGTACTTTTACCGCCCATATTCGGACCGGTAATGATCAGCATCCGCCGCTGCGGTGACAGCGATAGCGGGTTGGCAATAAACGGCTCTTTCAGCACCTGTTCCACCACCGGATGACGCCCGCCGGTGAGCTGCACGCCGGGCTTGTCCGTCAGGTCCGGCCGGTTAAAATTCAGCGTCAGGGCGCGCTCGGCGAGGTTGCTCAGCACGTCCAGTTCGGCCAGCGCGCTGGCCGAGCGCATCAGCGCGTCAAGGTGCGGCAGCAGCTCGTCAAACAGCGCATCATACAGTGCCTTCTCCAGCGACAGCGCTTTCCCTTTTGACGTCAGGACCTTGTCTTCATACTCTTTCAGCTCGGGGATAATATAGCGCTCAGCGTTTTTCAGCGTCTGGCGGCGCACGTAGTGCATCGGCACCAGATGGCTCTGACCGCGGCTAACCTGAATGTAATAACCATGCACCGCGTTAAAGCCGACTTTCAGCGTGTCCAGCCCCAGCTTCTCGCGCTCGCGCATCTCCAGCCGCTCGAGATAGTCGGTTGCGCCGTCCGCCAGCGCCCGCCATTCATCCAGTTCGGCGCTGTAGCCGGTGGCTATCACGCCTCCGTCGCGCACCAGTACCGGCGGCGTCTCGACGATCGCCCGCTCCAGCAGGTCGCGCAGTTCGGCAAAGTCGCCGATGTGCTCACGCAGGGTGGCCAGATGCGGCGCATCCGTCTCTGCCAGCAGGGCATGCAGTTCCGGCAGCTGTTGAAAGGCGTGGCGCATCCGCGCCAGATCGCGCGGGCGCGCGGTGCGCAGCGCGAGGCGGGCAAGGATGCGCTCCAGATCGCCCACCTGGCGCAGCGGGTGCTGCAGCGCCTCGCTGAGGTCCTGCAGCTGGGCGAGGCTTTGCTGCCGGCCGATCAGGATGCGGGTATCGCGCAGCGGCATATGCAGCCAGCGCTTCAGCATCCGGCTGCCCATTGGGGTAACCGTCTTATCCAGTACCGCGGCGAGCGTATTGTCGGTGCCGCCGGCGAGATTTTGCGTGATCTCCAGATTGCGGCGGGTGGCGGCGTCCATAATGATGCCATCCTGCTGCCGCTCCATGGTCACCGCGCGAATATGCGGCAGGGCGGTGCGCTGGGTATCCTTCACGTACTGCAGCAGGCAGCCCGCGGCGGCAATCGCGTTATGCGCCTTCTCCACGCCAAAGCCGGTTAAATCCCGGGTGCCAAACTGCAAATTCAGCTGTTGGCGGGCGGTATCAATCTCAAACTCCCACAGCGGACGGCGGCGCAGACCCCGGCGCTGCTCAATGAGCGGCAGGCTGGCGAACGTTTCCGGGTAGAGCAGTTCGGCGGGATGGGTGCGCTGCAGCTCGGCGGCCATCGCGTCATCATCTTCCGGCTCGCTGAGGCGGAAGCGGCCCGAACTGATATCCAGCGTCGCATAGCCATAGCCGCGCGGGCCGCGATAAATGGCCGCCAGCAAATTATCCTGCCGCTCATTGAGCAGCGCTTCATCACTGATGGTGCCCGGCGTTACGATGCGTACCACCTTGCGCTCCACCGGCCCTTTGCTCAGCGCCGGATCGCCAATCTGCTCGCAAATGGCTACCGATTCGCCCATCTGCACCAGCCGCGCCAGATAGTTCTCCGCCGCGTGGTGCGGTACCCCCGCCATCGGAATCGGCTCGCCGGCCGACGCGCCGCGTTTGGTCAGCGAAATATCCAGCAGCTGCGAGGCGCGTTTGGCATCGTCATAAAACAGCTCATAAAAATCGCCCATGCGGTAGAACAGCAGAATATCCGGGTGTTCCGCCTTCAGGCGCAGGTACTGCTGCATCATTGGGGTGTGGGTAGAAAAGTCCTTGTCTGTAGACTCTTTCATATTGAATTAACTCATTTTTATGGTTTTAGAAGTACTCAAGTGGCCCCAATTGAAACCTTGATAAACCTATCTAAATCCGAAAATTTGTATGCCTGAGGTATTCTATCTACTATCGAGAATACAACATGGCTCTTCTGGTATACATGAGGCAACAACTGTGAATATGAATCTGAATCATTAATAATCAATAAGTTGTCGATAGAAACGAAACCGGAGTTTGATTCAGACGGACGAGTTGTATGTGTGCCTAATCTCTGGTAAGCCCTATCTTATCACTGACAACCATCGCGATTCACCTGTGGGCTTTGGCGTTAAGGTTAGTGCAACAAAGAAGTGATCTTACCCGCGTAATGTGGACACTGCCCTAAGCGAGGTTCTGGTTTTCAAATTGTTCCGGGCTGAGGCCGCCGCAGGCACTGTGACGACGCCAGCGATTGTAGTCACACTCGATATAATTAAACACTGTGCTTCGCATTATTTCACGGCTGGCGAAGTGTTCACCGTGGATGCATTCCACCTTCAGTGAGTGAAAGAAGCTTTCTGCACAGGCATTATCATAACAGCAGCCTTTTGCACTCATACTGCCACGCAGATTATGCCGTTTCAGTAAAGTCTGGTAATCCGCTGAACAGTACTGACCGCCTCTGTCTGTATGAACAATAACCTGTTCCGGCCGCTTCCGACGCCACAGCGCCATTTGTAACGCATCGCAGACCAGCTGTGCCGTCATCCGTGAGGACATTGACCAACCGATAACTGACCGGGACCACAGGTCGATAACAACCGCAAGGTAAACCCAGCCTTCATCTGTTCGTAAGTACGTGATGTCACCCGCCCACTTCAGGTTCGGGCCGCCGGCGATAACGTCCTGATTCAGCAGGTTTCCCGATACTGGCAGGTCGTGCGCACGGTAGCTGACCGGACTGAACTTCCGGCTGGCTTTTGCTCTCAGCCCCTGGCGATGCAGGCTGGAGGCGATGGTTTTCACGTTGTATTCCGGCAGTTCGGCGGCAAGACGCGGCGCACCATACCGTTGTTTTACCGCACGGAATGCCTTGCGAACAGCATTATCGCAGTTAAGGCGAAACTGCTGACGCGGGCTGACCTGATAACGGCGCAGACGCCAGTTGTACCAGCCGCTGCGGGCCACACGCAGAACCCGGCACATGGCCTTGATGCTGAACTCAGCCTGGTATTTTTCGATAAAGACATACTTCATTTCAGGCGCTTCGCGAAGTATGTCGCGGCCTTTTGGAGGATGGCGAGCTCCTCATCTCGTTCTGCCAGCTGTCGCTTTAACCGGGCATTTTCTGCGGCCAGTTCACTTTCACGTTCTGAAGAGGTCATTTGTTGCTGTTTTTTACTGCGCCAGGTATAGAGCTGCGATTCATAAAGACTGAGCTGGCGGGCAGCAGCAGAGACGCCGATGCGCTCAGCCAGTTTCAGGGCTTCATCGCGGAATTCAGGCGTGTGTTGTTTGCGGGGCTTCTTGCTGGTTGATGTCGGTTTTGTCATGAGTCACCTCTGGTTGAGAGTTTACTCACTTAGTCGCGTGTCCACTATTGCTGGGTAGGATCATTCATCGTTAATTTAGGTAGTTATGACCGAGAGTGGAACAGATATGCTTACCAATTCGCTCACGAATATTTTCATATCAGAACTAATTATCGGCCTGGAGGAAGTAGATACTCTTGGTTCGAATAATCTATATGCGAAGTCGCGTCTCACTATGCTTTAAAAAAAATGGCAAGGTCATGGAAAACTGAACTGTAAGTATCCCTGCAAAAAGAACCATTCACTTTTAGAGATCTTCCGACATACTGAATATGTCCCCAGAAGGAGATCGTTATGCGTAAAGCCCGATTTACTGAGCACCAGATTATCGCCGTTTTGAAGTCTGTTGAAGCCGGTCGAACGGTGAAAGATGTCTGCCGTGAGGCAGCTATTTCAGAAGCCAGCTATTACAACTGGAAAGCGAAATATGGCGGAATGGAAGCTTCTGATATCAAGAAAATTAAAGACCTGGAAGATGAAAATAGGCGTCTTAAACAGATGTTTGCTGA
>NZ_MRBS01000009.1 GCF_001922585.1 Pantoea sp. 1.19
AGTAGTTATCAGTAGTTATCCCCCTCCATCGGGCAGTTTCCCAGACATTACTCACCCGTCCGCCACTCGTCACCCGAGAGCAAGCTCTCTGTGCTACCGTTCGACTTGCATGTGTTAGGCCTGCCGCCAGCGTTCAATCTGAGCCATGATCAAACTCTTCAATTAAAAAGCTTGATGCTCAAAGAATTAAACTTCGTAATGAATTACGTGTTCACTCTTGAGACTTGATATTTTTGAGCCCGAAGGCTTTTGATATCTGTCCTGTGAGTGCCCACACAGATTGTCTGATAAATTGTTAAAGAGCAGTGCCACACATTCTTCTGTGGCGCGGGATGCGTATATTACGCTTTCCGCTTTGTGAGTCAAGCATTTAATTTGCTCTTCTCACTGGTCGGATGCCTGAGCATCCTGCTAACCCGGTGGGCGATAAGCCGTTGTTCCGTGTCAGTGGAGGCGCATTATAGGGAGTTTCTGCCGGCTGACAAGGGCTATTTTTAAAAAAGTTTTCGACTGCTCTTTTTTCCGCCATAACGCGCTTTAAAGCGGCAATACCTCTACTTTTGGGAAGCCATAGCGCAGTAATACGGGCATTAACTGCGCCACTTCCGGCGTCAGCGCCATGCAAAAAGCGAGATTCTCTTCCACTGAGCGTGCATCCGGCGATTCATGCTCCAGTAGCCAGGCGGTGCGACGCGCAATTGCCGCACCGGAATCAATCAGTCGCGTCCCTTCCGGCAGCACGGATTGCAGCTCTTCGCCAATCAGCGGGAAGTGGGTACAGCCTAATACCACCGTATCGGGCGGTTCCTGCATTCGCAGCCAGGGCCGAAGAATACGCTGCAGGGCCACCTTATCAACCGGCACGCCGTGCAGCTTTGCTTCTGCTATCTCAACCAATTCGGCCGATCCCAGCATCTCGGTTTGGCACTCCCCGGCAAAGCGGGCGATCAGCTCATGAGTATAAGGACGCTTGACCGTGGCGCGCGTGGCCAGCAGACCAACGACCCCGTTACGGGTAAGACGCGCTGCCGGCTTAATCGCCGGTACCACTCCCACCACCGGAAAGTCGAAGCGAGTGCGCAGCGCCGGGAGTGATACGGTACTGGCCGTATTGCAAGCGATCACCACCAGCGCCAGCGGATAGCGCTGCGTCGCTGCGGAAATGATCTCTACGACACGTTCCACAATAAACGCTTCCGTCTTTTCTCCGTAGGGAAAGGCGACATTATCGAAAGCATACAGATAATGCAGATCCGGCAGCAATTGCCGGATCTCATCGTAGACAGACAATCCGCCGACGCCGGAGTCGAACACCAGCACGGTAGGCCGGAGAGGGAGATCAGAAGGAGTAGGTGCCGCTGAGGAAGAATTCTCGTCCCGGTGTCTGGTAGCCATAAACTGTCTCGTAATCTTTATCGAACAGGTTAGCAATTCTACCATGAACCGTCAGGTGAGCGGTGACCGGATACGCAGCCGCGATATCCCACAGACTGACGCCACCCATTTTTATCCTGCGCACGGGATAGCTGTTAAAGTCCTTATCATAGCGCTGTCCCAGATACTGCCAGGTCAGCGACCAGTCGACCGCATAGAGCGTCCAGTCCAGCTGATACTTCACCTGCTGTTTAGCACGCCGCAGCAGCACCTCATGCGTAGATGCATCCCGCGGATCCAGGTAATCCAGGACGAGCTGATGGCTGAGTGGACCGGTATCAAACGAGGCCGTTGCCTCCACCCCTTTGAGGGTTGCCTTGGCAATATTGTAATAGCGGAATGTGATGGGATCGCTATCCACCAGATGATCAATATCGTTTCGGTAACCGCTAATCCGCCAGCTAACGGGACCGGTTAATCCCTCCACGCCGGCCTCCCACTGCTTACTGTCTTCCGGCCGCAGAGCGGCATTGCCATAAAAATTGCTGTAGAGCTGTGCCAAATTGGGCGCCTTAAAGGCCGTACCGTAGGACGCGATCAGACGGTAGCCCCCCGCGAACTCCCAGCCGGCGCTGCTTTGCCAGGTGCTGTGCCACCCAAACTGGGAATTATCATCGCCGCGCACTGCCCCCTCTAGCGTAAAGTCGCCCAGCTGCTGTTGCGCCGTGGCGTAGAGTCCGGTATTGCGGATCGCCGTGCCGGTTTCCAGAGAGCTGGTTCCCGGCTCGCTGGTCTGTTTTTGCCAGTCGACGCCGCCGCTCAGCGTACCCTGCCCTACCTGAACGGCATTACCCCACTGCAGATTGTACTGCTTACTCTCATCGAGAGACGTGGCCGCCGCGTAGCGTCCGAGCCGCGGATCGTAGTTATAATCTTTGACGTGGCTGTAGCTGGCAATCAGCTGCGAAGAATAAATCCCCTCATGATAGCGCAGGCCGCTGTCCCAGGTTTGGCTGTAGAGTTGACGCGTATCCACCAGAGCGCCCGGAACGCTGTAGCTTTCACTGTTATCATAGGCGGTACGATTGTCGAAACCGAAGCCGCGCACAAAACCACTCCACTGCGCGCTGAAATCATGACTTACCGCGCCATACAGCGTCTTACTCATAAAACCATCGCGATCCGGTTGCGCCGGGCCGTAGTCGTTAGGATAGCCGGCCTTAACATCGAACCCGCGCGTATAGGTATAATCGCCCGCCAGCGTCACCAGCGTGTCTTCCCCTAACGCTTGCTGCGTGGCGCCAGTGTAGTTTTGATAACCATGAGAACCGATCCCAGCGCCCAGCGTGGTGCCCTCGCCTTCGCGGGTCGTGATAATATTTACCACCCCGCCGATGGCATCGGAACCGTATACGGCCGAACGCGCGCCGCGCACGTACTCAATGCGCTGCACCAGCGCCAGTGGAATCTGGCTGATATCCGCAGAGCCGCTGATCCCCGACTGATTAAGGCGGATACCGTCGATCAGCACCAGCACGTGATTCGAATTACTGCCGCGGATAAACAGCGAGGTTTTTTGCCCCATGCCGCCACTTTGTACGGCATCGACTCCGGGCAGTCGTCGCATCACGTCGTTGAGGCTTTTCGCCTGCCAACGATCAATCTCCTCACGGGTAACCACGGTGGTCGGGGCCAGGACGGACGAGACCGGCTGCTGAAACCGGTTGGCGGTCACTACCTGAACAGTGTCGGCGGCAGGCTGCGCGCTGCCGGGCTGCGCCCAAAGCGAAAACGCCGTGACGCCAGCGGCGTACAGCGGGAGTGTTTTGTTATTCATGATAAAGCATCCACACTATCATCAGGATGCCGCAGAGATACGATCGATAGCACGCGATGATCGTAGACATTGCGACGGACTCCGGCAGGTCTTCGGGCTCACGTCATAATAGAGGTAACAACTTCCCATCCCGCAGGACAGTGTTTGTCCAGACCGTTACCTCCGACACGTTTACCGCTGCGCGTCAGCTCCAGAATTTCACTGGATTCCCTTCGCCGGCTGGCGCAGTCTACGGTGAAGAAGGCCAGGAATCCAGACTCCCAGCCATCTTCATTTCGGCAAGGCTGGACATCGTCAGGTGAATCCCTACAATCGCCCGTCATCTATGCTAATTACCGAGAATCGTCATGACACCCGAACACCTTCCGATTGAACAGTATGATGCCCAGCTGGCGGAAAAAGTCAGCCGCCTGCAGGGGATGATGACGCCGTTTGCCGCACCCACGGCGGAAGTGTTCAGGTCGCCGGTCGAACACTACCGCATGCGCGCGGAGTTCCGCATCTGGCACGACGGTGACGATCTGTATCACATCATTTTCGATCAGCACACCCGTCAGCATATCCGCGTCGACAGCTTTCCCGCTGCCAGCGAGGCCATCAATCGCCTGATGCCAAGGCTGATTGCCGCGCTGCGTGAGCAGCATCTGCTGCGCTTCAAGCTGTTCCAGATTGATTATCTGGCCACATCGCACGGCGAGATGGTGTTTTCTTTGCTGTACCACCGCCGGCTGGACGCCGACTGGCAGCAGGCTGCCGAGGCGCTGCGCGATACGCTGCGCGAAGAGGGATTCGCTGTACAGCTGATTGGTCGCGCCACCAAAACCAAAATCTGTCTTGATCGTGACTACGTCGACGAACGCCTGACGATTGCCGGGCGCGAGATGATTTACCGTCAGGTTGAAAACAGCTTCACGCAGCCTAACGCCGCCATCAACGTCCATATGCTGGAATGGGCGCTGGACGTCACGCGCGATGCCCGCGGCGATCTGCTGGAACTCTACTGCGGCAACGGCAATTTTTCACTGGCGCTGGCGCGCAATTTCCGCCGCGTACTGGCCACCGAGATCGCCAAGCCATCGGTAGCAGCCGCGCAGTTTAATATCAAAGCTAATCAGATTGATAACGTGCAAATCATCCGCATGGCGGCAGAAGAGTTTACCCAGGCAATGAACGGCGAACGGCGTTTTAATCGTCTCGAAGGCATCGACCTGAGCACCTATGAATGCGAAACGATTTTTGTCGATCCGCCACGCAGCGGTCTGGATGCCGAAACGGTGAAGATGGTGCAGGGCTACCCGCGCATTCTCTACATCTCCTGCAATCCGGAGACGCTGTGTGACAATCTGCAGACGCTGTCGGCGACGCATCAGATTAGCCGACTGGCGCTGTTCGATCAGTTCCCCTACACCCACCACATGGAGTGCGGGGTACTGCTGACCCGTCGCGATTAAAAGAAAGGGGCGTCTCGCCCCTTTACTCAGGATCGCTTGCGCTGCATTTTCAATACAATCCAGAATACCAGCGCGACCATCAACAGGGTGGGAATAAAGTTTGACCCAATGTCCGGATATTCAACGCGCACCAGCGCGCTGTAGACCAAAACCCCCAGCAGGAAAAAGGCCGCGGCCAGCGAGGGCATCCCTTCCGGCATTGCGCGGTTGAGATAGCGCTGATGCAGGCACCACGCCGCCAGCGCCAGCGTTAACAGTGGAAAAATCGAAAAAGGCACATAGCTGCTAAACAGCGCCGTAAACGCACCATTAAGCGAAAGTCCGGTAATACACGCCAGTAACAGCGTTCCCTTGTCGCGATGTGACGCTACGTTCATAGCGGCCTCCTCAGTCTGCACAGGTGTCAGGGGATTTCAGGGATACCGCCAGTTTTTCCTGCTCCCGGCGATACCAGTAGTAGCTGCCTTTCGAGATCATGCGCAGTTGCAACACCAGCCGCTCTTCCAGCTGTCGTCGCTGATCCATATCGATATCCAGCGCTTCGGCACCGGCGTTAAACACGATGATCACCATCGCTTCAGCCTGCGCTTCGGTAAAGCTGCGCGGCATGCGATTCTCCAGCTCAAGGTAATCGGCCAGCTCGGCAATAAAATGCTGGATCTCGCGGGCGACGGCGGCGCGGAATGCCGCAGACGTACCGGAACGTTCGCGCAGCAGCAGGCGGAAGGCGTTGGGATTATTGCCGATAAATTCCATAAAGGTAGAGACAGACGTGCGAATGACGCTGCCTCCTTTCGCGATGCGCTGACGCGCCTGACGCATCAACTGGCGCAGCATCAGGCCGCTCTCATCGACCATCGTCAGGCCCAGCTCGTCAACATCGCGAAAATGGCGGTAGAATGAGGTGGGTGCAATGCCGGCCTCACGGGCGACCTCCCGCAAGCTTAGGCTGGCAAAGCTGCGCTCAGCACTCAACTGGCTAAATGCTGCTTCAATCAGTGAACGTCGCGTACGTTCTTTTTGCTGTGCTCTGACGCCCATGTTAGTGCCTGTTATCTCAGCCAGAAAGGCACTATAGCAAACTTTTCAGCGTACAGACCTCACAACTTTGTGAACGACTATTAATTGCCGACTTTGACAATTTGAGCCGGATATTTCGCACTGTAATTGGGATATTCAGGGTGAGATGTTAGAATCTCGTTGTAAAATTGTATAAAAAACAGGACGCATGTTATGTCTCAGTCTTACGATTATGATGCGATTATCATCGGCTCCGGCCCGGGGGGGGAAGGCGCCGCCATGGGACTGGTTAAACAGGGCGCACGTGTCGCGGTCATTGAGCGTTATCACAGTATTGGCGGCGGCTGCACGCACTGGGGAACAATCCCGTCCAAAGCGCTGCGTCACGCGGTCAGCCGCATCATCGAATTTAACCAGAATCCGCTCTACAGCGATCACTCCCGCCTGCTGCGCTCATCGTTTGCTGATATTCTGAATCACACTGAAAACGTCGTTAATCAGCAGACGCGGATGCGCCAGGGATTTTACGAACGTAACCACTGCGAGCTGTATCAGGGCGATGCCCAGTTTGTGGATGCCAACACCGTCGAAGTACGCTTTCCGGATGGCTCAGTCGAACGGCTGACCGCCGAAAAATTTGTCATCGCCTGCGGCTCACGTCCTTACCAACCGGCCGATGTCGATTTTAGCCATCCGCGCATCTATGATTCCGATTCAATCCTCAATCTGCACCACGAGCCGGGCCACGTCATCATCTACGGCGCCGGGGTAATTGGCTGCGAATATGCTTCCATATTTCGCGGACTCAACGTAAAAGTGGATTTAATCAACACCCGTGACCGCCTGCTGGCATTCCTGGATCAGGAGATGTCCGATTCGCTCTCCTACCATTTCTGGAACAGCGGCGTGGTGATTCGCCACAATGAAGAGTTTGAGAAGATTGAAGGGGTGGAGGATGGCGTGATTGTCCATCTGAAGTCCGGCAAAAAAGTGAAAGCGGACTGTCTGCTGTACGCTAATGGCCGCACCGGCAACACCGACTCGCTGGCGCTGGACAGCATTGGCCTGCAGGCCGACAGCCGCGGGCTGCTAAAGGTAAACAGCATGTACCAGACGGCACAGCCGCACATCTACGCGGTGGGCGACGTGGTCGGCTATCCAAGCCTTGCTTCTGCGGCTTACGATCAGGGACGCATTGCGGCACAGGCGATGATCAAAGGTGAAGCTACCGCCCACCTGATCGAAGATATTCCCACCGGCATCTACACCATTCCGGAAATCAGCTCGGTGGGCAAAACCGAACAGCAGCTGACCGCCATGAAAATCCCGTATGAGGTGGGTCGCGCGCAGTTCAAGCACCTGGCCCGGGCGCAAATCGTGGGTATGAACGTTGGCAGCCTGAAGATCCTGTTTCATCGCGAGACCAAAGAGATCCTCGGGATCCACTGCTTCGGCGAGCGCGCGGCAGAGATCATTCACATCGGCCAGGCCATTATGGAACAGAAGAACGGGGGGAATACGATCGAATACTTCGTCAATACCACCTTCAACTATCCCACCATGGCCGAAGCCTACCGCGTAGCGGCGCTGAATGGGTTAAACCGCCTCTTTTGACCGCGCCGCCATACAACCGGCCATGTGACTCTTAATGGCTTCTGCCAGCTGCTCATAGCGGCTGCGCAGCGGCGAGCCAGGCCGGTACACCAGCGCGATGGTGCGCTTCGGTTCCGGTTTGATGCAGGAGAGATAGCACACCCCGTCCCGCACCCGCTCCTGCGGTACCGCCAGCGATGGCAGCAAGGTGATGCCGCTGCCGGCGGCCACCATATTGCGCAGCGTTTCCAGACTGGTGGCGCGAAAATGCGTGTCTTCGTCTGCCCCGGCCTCAAAGCAAAAACCCATCGCCTGATCGCGCAGGCAGTGACCATCTTCCAGCATCAATAGCTTCTCGCCGGCGAGATCGGACATCGGGACCCGGTCGCGATCGTGCCAGGGATGATCCTGGTACACCGCCAGCTTCATGGGTTCGTCAAACAGCGGTACTTCAATAAACGCCTCGGTCTCTTTCACTAACGCCAGGATGGCGCAATCAAGCTTACCGCTGTCCAGCTGGCTCAGCAGCTGCTGCGTCTGGGCTTCGTGTAAATACATTTCCAATTTGGGAAACGTGCGGTGCAGCATCGGGATGATCTGCGGCAGCAGATACGGACCCACGGTAGGGATCAGGCCAATATGCAGCGGGCCGGACATCGCTTCGCCCTGCTGGCTGGCCATCTCCTTCAGGACCTTCACCTCGCGCAGCACGGTGCGCGCCTGGTCCACCAGTAGCAAACCGGCCTGTGTGAACAAAACCTTGCGGCTGGTTCGCTCCAACAGCATCACGCCCAGCTCATCTTCCAGTTTACGAATCTGCCCGCTCAGCGTTGGCTGGCTAACGTGGCAGGCATCCGCCGCGCGTCGAAAATGCCGGTGTTCAGCCAGCGCGACCAGGTACTCTAAATCCCGAATATTCACTGCACCCCCACTTACGATAGTTGGTAACGATAGAAAGCATAGCAACGAACGATTATCCCTATCAAGACAGGTTAAGCATAATCCCTGGCAACGCAACAATAAACGCATTTTTCGCCATAACACATTGAAACAGGAGATGTGATGTTTACCACTCAGGAAGGTAAAACCGTACCGCAGGTGACATTCCATACCCGTCAGGGCGACCGCTGGGTTGATATCACCACCGACGAACTGTTCAATAACAAGACCGTTATTGTGTTTTCACTGCCGGGGGCATTCACGCCGACCTGCTCCTCCAGCCACCTGCCGCGCTATAACGAGCTGGCCGGGGTATTTAAGCAGCACGGCGTCGACAGCATCCTGTGCGTGTCGGTCAACGACACCTTCGTTATGAATGCCTGGAAAGCCGATCAGCATGCTGAGCACATCCAGTTTATTCCCGATGGCAACGGGGATTTCACCCGCGGGATGAATATGCTGGTTGAAAAAGCCGATCTGGGATTCGGGCCGCGCTCCTGGCGTTACGCGATGCTGGTGCGCAACGGCGTGGTGGAAAAAATGTTTGTCGAACCCAATCAGCCTGGCGACCCGTTTGAGGTGTCCGACGCGGATACCATGCTGCGCTGGCTGGCGCCGCAATATAAGCTGCAGGAATCGGTTTCGCTGTTCACCAAGCCCGGCTGTCCGTTCTGTACCAAAGCCAAGCAGATGCTGATTGACAGAGGGATGCAGTATGAAGAGATCGTACTGGGCCAGGACGCCACTACCGTCAGTCTGCGGGCGGTGAGCGGCCGGGCGACCGTTCCCCAGGTGTTTATCGGTGGCCGCCACATCGGCGGCAGCGATGACCTGGAACAGTATCTGTTAACCGCCTGACAGCTTATTCACTGCGCCAACACCAGGGCGTTGCGCAGGCGTTAGCCAGATCCATGACAATAACTAAACGATTGACGAGTTTTCGCGGGCCACGCATGAGCCCGCTTTTTTTTCACCTTTATTTCAGCCGGGCATGCGCTTCGGCAATCGCCGCGGCGACCTGCTGCGGCGCCACGCCGCCTTTGGCATTACGCTTATCCAGACACGACTGCAGCGCCAGGATGGGATAAACATCGTCACCTATAACGTCGCTGAACTGACGCAGATCTGTGAGCGACAGCGCCTCCAGCGCCACTCCCTGGCGTAACGCCTCCACGACCGCCTCACCCACGATGTGGTGTGCTTCGCGAAACGGTACGCCTTTCGCGACCAAATAATCCGCCAGCTCGGTGGCATTGGCGTAGCCCTGTTCAGCCGCTTCCTGGCAGCGCGGGCGTTTTACCTGAATGCCATCCAGCACCAGCGTGGCCATATGCAGGCAGTCAGACCAGGTATCCAGCGCGTCAAACAGTCCCTCTTTGTCCTCCTGCATATCTTTGTTGTAGGCCAGCGGCAGGCCTTTCAGCGTCATCATCATGCCGGTCAGCGCGCCCTGCACGCGCCCGCACTTGCCGCGAATCAGCTCCAGCGCATCGGGATTCTTTTTCTGCGGCATCAGTGACGAACCGGAGGTCACACGGTCAGAGAGTTCAACAAAGCCCGCCTCACCGGTATTGAAAAAGATCAGATCTTCGGCAAAGCGCGATAAATGGATCATGCCAATCGAGGCCGTGGAAAGCAGCTCCAGCACGTGGTCGCGGTCGGACACGGTATCCAGGCTGTTGCGGGTGGCGGAGGCGAAACCCAGCCAGCCGGCCAGCTGTTCACGGTCAATCTCGTAGGCGGTACCGGCCAGCGCGCCGCAGCCCAGCGGGCTGACATCGAGGCGCTTCAGCGCATCCTGCAGCCGGCTTTCGTCGCGGGCCAGCATCTCAACATAGGCGAGGCACCAGTGGGCAAAAGTTACCGGCTGGGCGCGCTGCAGATGGGTGTAGCCCGGCATAACCGCATCCTGATTGGCGTCTGCCGTGGCCACCAGCGCCTGCTGTAGCTGGCGAACCGTCAACTGCAGTTCATGAACTTGCCCTTTACACCACAATTTCAGATCGGTCGCGACCTGATCATTGCGGCTGCGGCCGGTATGCAGTTTCTTGCCCAGCGCGCCAACTTTATCGATCAGTTTACCTTCTACCCAGCTGTGAATATCTTCGGCATCGCTCGTCAGAATCTGCTCGGGATTCGCCCGTACCTCTTCCAGCAGCACGTGCAGCGCCGCCTCCAACTGCTGTTGCTCTTCGGCGGTCAGCACGTTCACGGTTACCAACGCTTTGGACCAGGCGACAGAGCCAACAATGTCCTGCTCGGCCAGTCGATAATCAAAACGCAGTGAATCATTAAACTGTTTAAACCGCCGATCGGCTGCCTGTGTAAACCGTCCGCCCCAAAGTGCCATCGTCTTCTTCCTTCTGTAAAAGCAGGGCCAGACAAGTCCGGCCCTGAGCAAACTCAAACATCCTGCCGTTCAGTCGGCGATAATTACTTCTGCTCGTTCAGTGCCCGAATGCGGGAAGAGAGCGAGAACAGGCGGATAAAGCCGCCGGCGTGGCGGTGGTCGTACACCTCATCTTCCCCAAAGGTCGCGAACGCTTCGGAGTAGAGGCTGTTGCCCGAGGTTTTCTGTAGCGCAGTGACCTGACCTTTGTACAGTTCCAGAACTACCTCGCCGTTAACGTCTTCGGCCAGCGCCTCCGCGGAAGCCTGCAGAGAGCGACGCAGCGGTGCAAACCAGCGGCCATCATACACCACGTAGGACATCTCGAGGCCGAGCTGCTGACGCCATTTGAAGCTATCGCGGTCAAGTACCAGCTGCTCAACGGCGCGCAGGGCGGACATCATGATGGTGCCCCCCGGCGTTTCATAGCAGCCACGCGACTTCATGCCGACCAGACGGTTCTCGACAATATCGATCCGTCCCACGCCGTGCTTCGCCCCCAGTACATTCAACGCTTCCAGACACTGGAACGGACTCATTGCCTGGCCGTTGACCGCGACCACTTCGCCTTTAGCAACCGTCACAGTGACCTGCTCGGCCCGATCCGGCGCCGCTTTGGGATCCACCGTCCATACCCAGCAATCCTGATTGCTGGCGTTGGCCGGACTTTCCAGCACGCCACCCTCGGTGGAGATGTGCCAGGCGTTTTCATCCCGGCTGTAAATTTTTTCCAGCGAGGCGGTAGTCGGAATATCCCGCGCTTTCAGGTAGTCGAGCAGGGCTTCACGCGAGCGCAGATCCCATTCACGCCACGGCGCAACCACTTTCAGCTGTGGTGCCAGCGCGGTGTAGGTGGATTCAAAACGGACCTGATCGTTACCCTTCCCGGTCGCACCGTGGCACAGAGCATCCGCGCCCACTTTCAGCGCCAGCTCCACCTGCGCTTTGGCGATAATCGGCCGCGCCATGGAGGTCCCCAGCAGATAGGTGCCCTCGTACAGCGCACCGGTTTTCAACACCGGGTAGACGTAATCGCGAATAAACTCTTCGCGCAGGTCAACCACGTGGCACTCCGATGCGCCGGACTGCAGGGCTTTCTTCTCAACGCCCACCAGGTCTTCACGATCCTGACCAATATCGGCCACGAAGGCGACCACTTCACAGCCGCCGTAATGCTCTTTCAGCCACGGAATGATGGCCGACGTATCGAGGCCGCCGGAATACGCGAGTACGATTTTTTTGATGCCTGGGTTTTGCATGGTCTTAGTCCTTGAATACGAAGTCGAGACAGAAAAAATTAGGCCAGAATACGGGTACCAATCGCGGTGCCATTGAACAGCGTCGGCAGCTGCTCCGCATGACGCCAGCTGGCAATATCAACCGGGCGGCCCAGAGTACGGGCGGCATCCAGCGCGGCATGCACTTTGACAATCATGCCGTCGGTGATAACCCCCTGGGCGATCAGCTGTTCCGCTTTGGCCGCGGTCATTTCAGGAATGCGCTGACCTTTGCCATCGAGAATGCCACTGACGTCAGAAAGCAGCACCAGATCAGCGCCCAGCGTAGCGGCCAGCGCGGTAGCGGCCTGATCGGCGTTCACGTTCATCAGGGCGCCGTCTGCCGTAATGCCGATCGAGCTGACCACCGGCAGATAGCCGGCCGCCAGCAAGGTATTGATCAGCGCCGGCGATCCTGGCTGCGCCAGCCCAACGTGACCGAGCGCCGCATCAAGCTGGGTTACGCTGACGCTATCGCCATCCGCCAGCGACAGCCCGACCGCATGGATGCCGTACTTCTTCGCCCACGCCAGCAGCGTCTTATTCGCCGTGCCCGCCAGCGCGCCGGTAATAATGTCAATCTGGTCGGCAGGCGTCACCCGCAGACCGTTCTTTTTCTCCACCGGCAGAGAGAGCTGCTTCATCAGCTCATCCACCAGGCAGCCACCGCCGTGAACGATCACCAGCGGACGCTGATACTGCTCGCGGTAAGCCAGCAGCGCAGCAAACAACCGGGCCAGCGCCTCTTCACTGTCGAGCAGCACGCCACCGAGTTTAATAATTAATGGAGTTGTCATCATTACGGCTCTCGCAACTTAAATAAGTGACTGGGTTTCAGCAAACCCGAAACGGATATTCAAACACTGTATCGCCTGCGTGGCGGCGCCCTTCAGCAGATTATCCACGGCCGAGACGATAATCAGGTGCTCACCCTGCACGGCAAAGCCGATATCGCAATACGGCAGGCCGACTACACCGTTAATTGACGGTACGCCCCGGTCATAGAGCCGCACCAGCGGTTTGTGGCGATAGGCCTGCTGATAGCTCTCCGCAACCGCTGCGGCGGTAACGTCCGGCTGCAGGCGGCAGGTAATGGTTTCCAGAATACCGCGCGGAAACGCCCCCAGATGCGGGGTAAAAATCACCGGGGTGTCCAGGTGACGGGCGATTTCAGGCTGATGGCGGTGATGGAAAATACCGTAGGGCTGCAGGCTTACTTCGCAAAAGCTGGTCTTCATCGAGGCCTTACGCCCCGCGCCGCTCACGCCGCTGGTGGCATTGATCACCGGCCACTGGTCGCCATGCAGCAGCCCGTCCTGAAGCAGCGGCTTCAGCGCCAGCTGCGCCGCCGTCGGATAGCAGCCCGGCACCGCCACCAGCTCCGCCTCTCTGATGGCCGGCGCGTTCCATTCGGCGAGGCCGTAAACGGCCTTGTTCAGCCAGTCTGGGTGCTGATGGGTAAAGCCGTAAAAATCGCGATAAAACGCCTCATCGGTAACGCGAAACGCCCCGGACAAATCGAACACCACGCAGCCAGCGTTGAGGAACTGCGGGGCCAGATCGTGGCTCACCTCATGCGCGGTGGCCAGAAACACGACATCGACCTGTTCAGCCAACGCCGCCGGATCCTGCAGCGGCTGCAGCGGCAGATCGATCACGCCTTTCAGCTGCGGATGCAGTTCGGAGAGCAATTTCCCCGCATCCGGGCTTTGCGCTGAGACCGCCAAAGCGGTTATGTTCATATGCGGATGGCGATTCAAACGGGTTGCAAGCTCAACGCCAGCATAGCCACTGGCACCCACGATCAGCGTATTCAACATCGGGCTGGACACCTTCTTACAGTCTCATCATTCCGGGGCCGCGCCTGCCGGCAGGACTCCTGTGATACCAGGCGATTGGCAGCGGCATTTATCCGTTTGCTTTCACCCTCACCTGGATGTATTTTTATTCACTATTAATGCATGAATATTGATACATCCTAACGCAAGGACCGTCAACAGTGAAGACAAAATTACCGCCTTTTCTTGAACTCTACCGCCAGCTGATTGCCACGCCGTCGATCAGCGCTACCGACAGCGCGCTGGATCAGAGTAATGAAGCTTTAATCAATTTACTGGCCGGCTGGTTTCGCGATTTAGGGTTCCGCGTGGACGTGCAGCCGGTACCGGGTACGCGCCACAAATTTAACATGCTGGCGCGCAGCGGCAGCGGCGCCGGCGGGCTGCTGCTGGCAGGCCACTCGGACACGGTGCCGTTTGACGACGGACGCTGGACGCGCGATCCCTTTACCCTGCATGAGCACGACAATAAGCTCTACGGACTGGGTACCGCCGACATGAAGGGCTTCTTTGCCTTCATCCTCGATACGCTGCGCGACGTCGATCTGACCACGCTAAGCAAGCCGCTGTATATTCTCGCCACCGCCGATGAAGAAACCACCATGGCCGGAGCCAGTTACTTTGCTCGCACCACCACCCTGCGTCCGGACTGTGCGATCATCGGTGAACCCACGTCGCTCAAACCGGTGCGGGCACACAAAGGCCATCTCTCCAAGGCGATCCGTATTCAGGGTCAGTCTGGCCACTCCAGCGATCCGGATCGCGGCGTCAACGCCATTGAACTGATGCACGAATCCATCTCCCAGCTGATGACGCTGCGCAACACGCTAAAAGCGCGCTATCACCACGACGGCTTTGCCATTCCTTATCCGACGATGAACTTTGGCCACATCCACGGTGGCGATGCGCCTAACCGCATCTGCGCCTGCTGCGAGCTCCACATGGATATTCGTCCACTGCCGGGGCTGACGCTGAGCGATTTAGATGGCCTGCTGCAGGAAGCGCTGGCGCCGGTCAGCGCCCGCTGGCCGGGACGCTTGACGGTTGGCGAGCTGCACCCGCCGATTCCCGGCTATGAGTGCCCGCGCGAGCATGCGCTGGTGCAAGTGGTGGAGAAGCTGCTCGGCACGCCAACGGAAGTGGTCAACTACTGCACCGAAGCGCCTTTTATTCAGGAACGCTGTCCAACGCTGGTGTTGGGGCCCGGTTCGATTAATCAGGCGCATCAGCCGGATGAATATCTGGATACGGCTTTTATCAAGCCCACGCGCGAGCTGATTGCGCAAGTGGTACAACATTTTTGTCAGCAATGAGGCACCGCAGGGGAAAATCCCGGTTTTTTTCCCCTTTCCCCTGCCATCGTCCAGCTTTCGGGATAAGCTTAACTTATCCCACTCCCGTGTAATTAAGTTTCATAAATTCTCGTCAGTTAGCGACACATTTTCCCGTTTTTTACGGCAATTGACGAACGGTTAGTTACATGGCTAGATAAAAGACAAGCTTATCCCCGCTGGGGCTGAAAGAAAGTTACATCATTTACAGGAAGGGTGTCAGGGGTCCTATGAACGAACAATATTCCGCAATGCGAAGTAACGTCAGTATGCTCGGCAAACTGCTCGGGGATACGATCAAGGAAGCACTGGGTGAGCATATTCTCGACCGGGTGGAAACCATCCGTAAACTCTCCAAGTCGTCCCGCGCGGGAAATGACGCCGATCGCCAGGCGCTGCTGAATACGCTGCAGACGCTGTCGAATGATGAACTGCTGCCGGTGGCCCGCGCCTTTAGCCAGTTTCTCAATCTGACCAACGTCGCTGAGCAGTTTCACACCATCTCCGCCAACGGCGAGGGCGCTCATCATCAAGCCTTGCTCACCCACACCTTCGCGCGCCTGAAGCAGCAGCCCGATCTGACCGAGGCCCACATCCGCGAGGCGATCGAGTCACTGTCGCTGGAACTGGTCCTGACCGCGCATCCGACCGAAATCACCCGCCGCACGCTGATCCATAAGCTGATCGAAGTGAACACCTGCCTGAAGCAGCTCGACCATAACGATCTCTCCGATTACGATCGCAACCAGATTATGCGCCGCCTGCGCCAGCTGGTGGCCCAGGCCTGGCACACCGATGAGATCCGTAAATATCGTCCAACGCCGGTCGATGAGGCCAAATGGGGCTTTGCGGTAGTGGAGAACAGCCTGTGGGAAGGCGTACCGCGCTTCCTGCGCGAGCTGAACGAGCAGGTGGAAGCAGCCTTTGGCTACAGGCTGCCGGTAGACTTTGTGCCAGTCAAATTCACCTCGTGGATGGGCGGTGACCGCGACGGCAACCCCAACGTCACCGCACCGATCACCCGCCATGTGCTGCAGCTGAGCCGCTGGAAGGCCACCGATCTGTTCCTGAAAGATATCGCAGTACTGATTTCAGAACTGTCGATGTCCGAGTGCAATGACGAAGTCCGCGCGCTGTGCGGCGATCCGGACGCGCTGGAGCCCTATCGCGAGATCATGAAGCGCCTGCGCAGCCAGCTAATGAGCACCCAGTCCTATCTGGAGCGCCGGCTCAAAGGGGAACTTCTGCCGCGGCCGTCTGACCTGCTCATCACCAATGACCAGCTGTGGGATCCGCTGTGGGCCTGTTACCAGTCACTACAGGCCTGCGGCATGGGCATCATTGCCAACGGTCAACTGCTCGACACCCTGCGTCGGGTCAAATGCTTTGGCGTGCCGCTGGTGCGTATCGATCTGCGCCAGGAAAGTACCCGCCATACCGAAGCGATTGCCGAAATCACCCGCTACCTGGGCCTTGGCGACTATGAAAGCTGGTCGGAAGCCGACAAACAGGCGTTTCTGATCCGCGAGCTGAACTCCAAGCGGCCCCTGCTGCCGCGCCAGTGGGAGCCGAGTGACGATACCCGTGAAGTGCTCGACACCTGTCGCGTAGCGGCAGAAGTCCCGCAGGGTTCGATTGCGGCCTACGTCATTTCCATGGCCAAAACCCCCTCCGACGTGCTGGCGGTCCACTTGCTGCTGAAAGAGGCGGGTATCACCTACGCGATGCCGGTTGCGCCGCTGTTTGAAACCCTTGACGATCTGAATAACGCCAATGCGGTGATGACCCAGCTGCTGAATATCGACTGGTATCGCGGCTTTATTAACGGCAAGCAGATGGTGATGATTGGCTACTCCGATTCGGCGAAAGATGCCGGCGTGATGGCCGCCAGCTGGGCGCAATATCAGGCTCAGGACGCGCTGATCAAAACCTGCGAAAAAGCCGGCATTGCGCTGACGCTGTTCCACGGTCGCGGCGGCAGTATTGGACGCGGCGGTGCCCCGGCCCACGCGGCGCTGCTCTCACAGCCGCCGGGCAGCCTGAAGGGCGGACTGCGGGTAACGGAACAGGGCGAGATGATCCGCTTTAAATACGGTTTGCCGGAAATTACCCTCACCAGCCTGTCGCTGTATACCGGCGCCATACTGGAGGCCAACCTGCTGCCGCCGCCGGAGCCAAAACAGGAGTGGCACGCGATTATGGACGATCTGTCGCGGGTCTCCTGCGATATGTACCGCGGCTACGTGCGGGAAAATAAGGACTTCGTACCCTACTTCCGCTCGGCTACGCCAGAGCTGGAGCTGGGCAAGCTGCCGCTGGGCTCCCGTCCGGCTAAACGCCGACCGACCGGTGGCGTCGAATCGCTGCGCGCCATCCCGTGGATTTTTGCCTGGACGCAGAACCGCCTGATGCTGCCGGCCTGGCTGGGCGCCGGCGCCGCGCTGCAGAAAGCGATGGAACAGGGGCATCAGGCACAGCTGGAAGCCATGTGCCGCGACTGGCCGTTCTTCTCAACCCGCCTGGGGATGCTGGAAATGGTCTACTCCAAAGCCGATTTGTGGCTGGCAGAGTATTACGATCAGCGTCTGGTGGACAAGTCGCTCTGGTCGTTGGGCAAAGAGCTCCGCGAACAGCTGGAGGCCGATATCACCACGGTGCTGACCATCGCCAATGATGCCCACCTGATGGCGGATCAGCCGTGGATTGCCGAATCCATAGCCCTGCGCAACGTCTATACCGACCCGCTCAACGTACTGCAGGCCGAGCTGCTTCACCGCTCCCGGCAGCAGGAAGTGCGCGGTGAGGCGCCGGATCCCTGTGTTGAACAGGCGCTCATGGTCACCATCGCCGGCGTCGCCGCCGGGATGCGCAACACCGGCTAGGTCATAAAAAAAGGGAGCCGTCAGGCTCCCTGTCTGGATAGCGTACCGATCAGGCCAGTACGCTCGCCGCCGGACGCACGCCCAGCGTGTGGCAAATTGCATAGCTCATTTCCGCGCGGTTCAGCGTATAAAAATGGAAGTCCTTCACGCCCTCGCGACTGAGGATTTTCACCATATCCATCGCCACGCTGGCACCGACCAGCTTCCGCGTTTCCGCATCGTCATCCAGACCGGCAAACATTTGCGTCATCCAGTGCGGTACGCGAACGTTAGTCAGGGTGGCGAAGCGCTGTAGCTGCTTAAAATTGGACACCGGCAGGATCCCCGGCACGATTTCAACATCAATACCTGCGGTTACGCAGCGGTCACGAAAGCGCAGATAGCTCTCAACGTCGAAAAAAAACTGGGTAATGGCGCGACTGGCCCCGGCATCGATTTTACGCTTCAGGTTAATCAAATCCGCCTGCGCGCTGCGCGCTTCCGGATGGACTTCCGGATAGGCCGCCACGGAAATATCAAAGTCGCCAACCTCTTTCAACAAAGCGACCAAATCCGCTGCATACATCTCCGGCCTGCCGCTCCCGGGCGGCAAATCACCGCGCAGTGCGACAATATGCCGGATACCGTTATGCCAGTAGTCCTGCGCAATGGCGCGCAGTTCATCGCGGGTCGCATCGACGCAGGTCAGGTGCGGTGCCGCCTCCAGTCCCGTACGATCTTTAATCCCTTTGATTATCGAGTGGGTGCGGTCGCGCTCTCCCGAATTCGCACCGTAGGTCACCGAAACAAACGTGGGTTTCAGGCTGCTTAGCCGATCGATGGAGTGCCACAGGGTTTCTTCCATTTCACTGGTTCGGGGCGGAAAAAATTCAAAGGAAACATTAATTTGCCCGTTCAGCTCTGCCAGACTCTGGTTCAGCGCATCGCGCTGGTTGGCGTGAAAAAAACTCATGGCGCGTTACCTCATCCGTCGTTCAGTCAGTATCGTGAAAATGAACTTCTATACGTTTAGACGTCCAGATGCTCAAAATGACCTGATTTCGCCGCAGCGTCAACAAAAAAAAGGGATCGCCAACATGACATCTGTTCATGCCAGATGAAAAAAATTCAGCATCGAAAACACCGTGGGAGGATCGGTGCAGACGGCACCCGGAGAGTGTGCGGCGCGGCCAGGTGACTCCCCCGGGCCGCGCCGCGGCGTGCCGTTACAGCAGCTGCGCCAGCCGGTTAATATCGGACTGAATGGCCCCGGCGGTGACATCGCGCCCCGCCCCCGGACCGCGAATCACCAGCGGATTATCGCGATACCAGCGGCTTTCAATAGCAAACACGTTGTCACACGGCAGCAGCGCCGCCAGCGGATGGTCCGGACGTACCGCCTCCACGCCAACGCGCGCTTTGCCGTTAGCATCAAAGCGCGCCACGTAGCGCAGCACCATCCCTAACTCCTGCGCCGCCTCAAAACGCGACAGCATCTGCTCATTCAGCGCTTCGCCGTGCTCAAAGAAGTGGTCCACCGACTCCGCTTCGCTGCCGGCCGGCACCAGCGACTCGACGCGCACCTGCTCCGGCTCAATCGGATAGCCCGCTTCGCGGGCGAGGATCACCAGCTTGCGCATCACGTCCAGGCCGGAGAGATCCACCCGCGGATCCGGTTCGGTCAGTCCCTGCTGCCAGGCTTGATCAACCAGCTCGGTAAATGGCACCGTGCCATCAAATTGCAAAAACAGCCACGACAGCGTGCCGGAGAAGATACCGCTAATGGCCAGAATGGCATCACCGCTGTCGCGTAGGTCCCGCACGGTGTGATTGATCGGCAACCCGGCGCCGACGGTCGCGTTATACAGCCAGTGACGACCGGTTTTAGCAAACGCATCACGGATTTGCCGCCAGCGATCGCCGCTGGCAGCGCCGGCCACTTTATTTGCGCTAATCACGTGAAAACCGTGACTGGCGAAATCCAGATACTGATCGGCCAGCGATTCGCTGGCGGTAACATCCAGCACCACCAGGTCATCAAAGGGGTGCGCGCGCATCCATAAAAACAGCGACTCTTCATCACGCACTTCAGCTTCATCCTGGAAAAACGCCAGCGCCCGGCTGGCGTTCAGGCCATCATAGCTCAGCAGACTGCGGTGGCTGTCCGCCACTCCGGCCAGCACGAACTCAAAGCCGGTGCGGGCCGACAGGTTCTCCTGCTCACGAGCAAACAGCTCCAGCCAGCGCGATCCGATATTGCCTTTGCCAAACAGCATCAGGCCAATGCGCTTCTCCGCGCGAAATAGCGACTGGTGCAGCCCCTGAATCAGGTGCTCCGTTGGCCCGACGCGCAGTACCGCCACCAGACTAATGCCGTTCTCCGACTGCCAGATAAACTCGACCGGCTGATCGTTAAGCTGCTGCCAGAAGCGGTGGCTGTGCAGCGGATTACGGGTGACGCCGGCGCCCACCATTGCCACCAGCGCCAGACCGTCGCGCAGCTGAATATGGCCCGGCAATCCGGCGTCCTGGAGCAGGCTCAGCGCGCTGCTGACCACTTCCGCGGTGTAACACAGCTGGAGCAGATTGCGATCGGGATGCACGCCGGTTGCCAGCGGACGCAGCTGCGCGCGCGTCAGCAGGTGATCGATGTCTTTCTGCAGCACAGCAAAGTCATGCTGAGGCGGCACCTGAAATTCAATCAGGCAGACGTCGTCGTGGCTGGTCACAATGCGGGCACCGGTGCCGGATGCCAGCACGCGCTCGATGCGCGTGGAGCCCTGCTCCGGCTGATAGCTGCAGCGCAGCTGCAAATCGATATCGCTGCCGGAAACCGGCTGTAGGGTACGGGTATGCAGTACCGGTGCCGCCAAACGCGCCAGTTCGCTGGCTTCATCCAGCCGCAGCAGCGGCAGCAGGCAAGCATCGCTGACCTTGCGCGGATCGGCACTGTACACCCCGGCTACGTCGCTCCAGATGGTCACGCGCGACGCCCCCGCCAGGGCGCCAATTTGCGTCGCAGAATAATCGGAACCGTTGCGTCCCAGCAGCACGGTTTCTCCAGCGTCATTACGGCAAATAAAACCGGTCACCACCAGCCGCTTATGCGGATGCTGTGCGATTATCTGCTGTAGTAAATTAAATGACTTACCTTCATCCACCTGCGGCTGTGCGGCACGTTCGGCGCGTAAAAAATCACGGGCGTCCAGCCAGTCAGCGGTGATGTCACGCTGATTGAGCACCGCGGCCATCAGTCTTGCCGACCAGATTTCCCCGTGCCCCACCACTTCAGCGTATGTCGCATCGCTCATCGGACCGTCCAGCAGCCCCGCCAGCCGCTCCAGATCGCGGATAAACGCCGTGGTCAGGAGCGCCGCCGGCTCCTCCGGCAGCAGTCCGGCAATCAGCTCGCTATGGTAACGCCGCAGCGCCTGCTGCACCTGATGCGCCGACAGCCGATCGCTCTGCGCCAGATTCAACCATTTAATCAATTGGTTAGTGGTACTGCCGGCGGCGGACACCACCATCAAATCGCCGGGGTGGCTGTACTCTGCCATGATGCCGGCCACGCGCTGGTAGCAGCGGGCATCGGCCAGGCTGCTACCGCCAAATTTGTGCAACTGTCGCCCTTCTGTCCCGGCGACGGAGGATATAGCCATGGTTTACCCCTCGGCGGCGACCTGGAAGGCCTGTTCCAGGTCAGCGATTAAATCGTCGTGGTCTTCAATGCCCACCGACACGCGCAGCAGCGTATCGGAAATGCCGGCCGCCGCGCGTGCTTCTGCTGACATCCCCGCGTGGGTCATGGTCGCCGTATGGGAGATCAGGCTCTCCACCCCCCCCAGCGACTCTGCCAGCGTGAACAGCTGCAGCGCCTTCAGGAAGCGGCGCAGTCGCGTCTCGTCACCGTCCAGTTCAAAACTTAGCATGGCGCCAAACCCTTTTTGCTGACGCACCGCAAATTCGTGGCCGGCGTTCTCCGGCAGGGAGGGATGATACAACTTTTTCACCAGCGGTTGCTGACGAAGATAATCTACAATCGCCAGCGCATTACGCTGGGCTGCCGCCATACGCGGTGCCAGGGTGCGCATGCCGCGCAGCAGCAGATAGCTATCAAACGCGCTGCCGGTGACGCCAATATTATTCGCCCACCACGCCAGTTCAATGGCGCGCTCGGGATCTTTCGCAATCACCGCGCCCGCGACGACGTCGGAGTGTCCGTTCAGATACTTGGTGCACGAGTGGATCACCAGATCCGCACCCAGCGCCAGCGGATTTTGCAACGCCGGGCTTAAAAAGGTGTTATCGACCACGCTGATCGCCCCGGCCTCGCGCGCCGCCTGGCAAATGCCGTCCACGTCCACCACGCGCAGCAGCGGATTACTCGGGCTCTCCACCAGCACCAGCGCCGGTTTTTCCGCCAGCGCCGACGCCAGCGCCGCGCTATCACCCTGATCGATAAACTTCACCCGATACGCCCCGCGTTTCGCCAGGCTGTCAAACAGTCGGTAACTGCCACCGTAGCAGTCATGGGGGGCGATCAGTAGATCGCCCGGTTTAAGATAGACGGTGGTCACCAGATGGATCGCCGACATGCCGGTATTGGTCATCACCGCGCCGGCCCCCCCCTCCAGCTCCGCCAGCGCGCGCTGCACCACATCGCGCGTTGGATTACCGCGGCGCGAATAGTCGTGCGCACGCGGCGTGTTGAAATCGGTAAAATTGTAGGTGCTGGAGAGGTGAATGGGCGGCACAACACAGCCATACTGTTCGTCATCGTTCAGGCCGCTACGGACGGCGATGGTCGCCTGTTTACGCGTCATGGGGATCCCTGTTTCAGCTGATTAGTCGCAGAGCGCTAGCCTAAACCCTCCCCTAGTGGACGTCAATACATCTGGACATCTAAATGTCTTTGCGTATAGATTGAGCATTAACCAAAATGCCGCTACTATAAGCAGAAATAGCCTGACCATTCGCGGGTCTTCTCGGGAAGATTAAGCAGACTATGCTGGCTCCTGTTAGTCAGCAGTGTCAAAATCGGGCATAATCAGCCGATTTCCGGCATTTCTACTATCAATAATGACAAGGTAACCCATGGCTGAATGGAACGGCGAATATATCAGCCCGTACGCTGAGCACGGCAAAAAGAGCGAACAGGTCAAGAAGATCACGGTATCTATTCCGCTGAAAGTATTGAAAATTTTGACAGATGAGCGCACGCGTCGTCAGGTAAATAACCTGCGTCACGCCACCAACAGTGAGCTGCTGTGCGAAGCGTTTTTGCATGCCTTTACCGGCCAGCCGCTGCCGGATGATGTCGATTTACGCAAGGAGCGCAGCGATGAGATCCCGGAAGAGGCGAAGAAAATCATGCGCCAACTGGGAGTGGATCCCGATACCTGGGAATACTGAGCCTGCGCCTCTGGCGGACAGCAGACACAAAAAAACCCAGCCGCGGCTGGGTTTTTCTTTCTCTGCGGCAGAATAACCGCACAGCAGTACTTACTTGCTGCCTGGGATGCTGAAGCGCTTGTTGAAGCGGTCAACACGGCCACCGGTGGCAACATCACGCTGCTTACCAGTGTAGAACGGGTGGCATTTAGCACACACGTCCAGGTTCAGGTCGCGACCCACGGTAGAGCGGGTTTTGATTTCGTTACCGCAAGAACATTTTGCAGTAATTTCAGCATACTTAGGATGGATATCTTTTTTCATGGCACACCTCGGTAAAGGCCGTGTCGCTCTCCCGTGCCAGAGATAACCCTGCACCGGTACCACACGAAGTTAATATTTCAGGGAACTTTGACGGTAAAAATACGCATCAAAGGCGGCGAATCATACAGAAAATCACCGCGTGCCGCAATCCGAACCGCACATTTACCTTGCCACCGTGTACACTGTGTGGCCTGTCCCACTGATGGATATATCCATGACCGTAGTACGGATTGCCCTCGCTGTCCCTCTGATGCGCTGCTTTGATTACCTGCTGCCGGCGCCGCTGCGCGCGGTGGTGGGCGGCCGCGTCACCGTTCCCTTTGGTAAACGGCAGGCAACCGGCATCGTCGTCGCGGATAACGTCACCAGCGAGGTCGATCCGGCGCAGTTAAAAGCGGTTAGCGCCGTCATCGATAGTGACTCACTCTACCCGCCCTCACTGTGGCGGATCCTGCTGTGGGCGGCGGACTATTATCATCATCCGCTGGGCGAGGTGCTGTTTCACGCCCTGCCGGTGCTGCTGCGTCAGGGCAAACCGGCGGAAGAAGCACCGCTTTGGCAGTGGGTCGCCAGCGAAACCGGCCTCGCGGCCCCGCCGGACACCCTCAAGCGCGCCCCCAAACAGCAGCAGGCATTGGCCATGCTGCAGCAGCAACCGCTGTATCGTCATCAGATCGGCGGAGAATCCTTTACCGAGGCGGCGCTGCAGGCGCTGCGGGCCAAAGGGCTGTGCGATCTGCAGGCGCGCCCGCGCGCACCTGTTGACTGGCGCACCGGCTTTGCCATTCAGGGCGAACGCCTGCGCCTGAATACCGAACAGGCCACCGCCGTGGGGGCGATCCGCAGCGAAGACGATCGCTTTGCCGCCTGGCTACTGGCGGGGATCACCGGTTCCGGTAAAACGGAGGTCTATCTCAGCGTACTGGAAAACGTGCTGGCCGCCGGTCGGCAGGCGCTGGTGATGGTGCCAGAAATTGGCCTGACGCCGCAAACTATCGCCCGCTTTCGCGAGCGCTTTGCCGCCCCGGTTGACGTACTGCATTCGGCGCTGAATGACAGTGAGCGCCTGGCCGTCTGGCTGCGCGCCCGCCGCGGGGAGACGGCCATCGTCATCGGCACCCGCTCAGCGCTGTTTACGCCATTCGCCCGCCTGGGCGTGGTAATCATTGATGAAGAACATGACAGCTCCTATAAGCAGCAGGAAGGCTGGCGCTATCACGCCCGCGACCTGGCCATTTTTCGCGCCCGGGAAGAGGCGATCCCTATTGTCATGGGATCGGCCACGCCCGCGCTGGAGACGCTGCACAATGTACAAAGCGGTAAATACCGGCAGCTGATCCTGAGCAAACGGGCGGGAAACGCCCGCCAGGCAACCCAGCGACTGATCGATTTAAAGGGCGCGGTGCTGCAGGGCGGACTCTCTCCGGCGCTGGTTGCCGCGATGCGCCAACACCTGGCGGCCGATAATCAGGTGCTGCTATTTCTGAACCGTCGCGGATATTCACCCACGCTGCTGTGTCACGAATGCGGCTGGATAGCCGAATGTCAGCGCTGCGATCGCTACTACACCCTGCATCAACAATCGCGGCAGCTGCGCTGTCACCACTGCGACAGCCAGCGACCGATTCCGCATCAGTGTCCCCAGTGTGGCTCGACCCATCTGGTGCCGGTTGGCGTCGGTACCGAGCAGTTGGAAGAGCGGCTGGGTGAGCTGTTTCCCGGCGTACCGCTGTCGCGCATCGATCGCGATACCACCAGTCGGAAAGGCGCGCTGGAAGCGCAGCTGGCGGAAGTGCACCGCGGTGGCGCACGCATTCTGGTCGGGACGCAAATGCTGGCGAAGGGGCACCACTTTCCCGACGTTACGCTGGTCTCACTACTTGACGTTGACGGCGCGCTGTTCTCGGCCGACTTCCGCTCTGCCGAACGTTTCGCTCAGCTCTATACCCAGGTGGCCGGCCGCGCCGGCCGCGCCGGCAAGCAGGGTGAGGTGTTGCTGCAAACTCACCATCCGGAGCATCCGCTTCTGCTCACGCTGCTGCAGAAAGGCTACAATGCCTTTGCCGCTGACGCGCTGAACGAACGGCGCCAGGTACTACTCCCGCCGTTTACCAGTCATATCTTGTTCCGGGCGGAAGATCACGATAACCAGCAGGCGGCACAGTTCCTGCATCAGCTGCGCACGCTCCTCTCGGCCAGCCCGCTCGCCGACGAACAACTGTGGCTGATGGGCCCGGTGCCGGCGCTACAGGCCAAGCGCAGCGGACGCTTCCGCTGGCAGCTGCTGCTGCAGCATCCTTCACGAGCGCGGCTGCAGCGGCTGATGAAAGCCAGCTATCCGCTGATCCAGACCCTGCCGCAGGCGCGTAAGGTAAAATGGACCCTGGACGTCGACCCGACGGAAAACTGAGCACATCTGCGAGCAGGATCGAAAAAAGTCGCTTAAGTCACAGTTTTTATGCAAATTAAGTAACCGCTTGCGCGGGCTTCTGATATGAATGTCACCATCAAAATCGTCATCACGCTGTCAGGTCAGCGAGGACCGACATGGAGAAGAAGTGTTGGAGCAGAATCACGAGTCAACCGCCGCGACCATGAAAGATGTGGCTGAGCGCGCTGGCGTCTCTACCGCCACCGTTTCCCGCGCGCTGACGCATCCTGAAAAAGTATCGCCCTCGACCCGGCTGAAGGTCGAGCAAGCGGTGATTGACACCGGCTATACCGCTCACGGTGCCACCCGCACCGCGCGGCGCAGTGATTCGAGGCTGCTGCTGGTGATCGTGCCGGACATCTGTGACCCCTTCTTCAGCGAAATCATTCGCGGCATCGAAGTCACCGCCGCCGCGGAGGGCTATCTGGTGCTGCTTGGCGACTGCGCGCATCAGAATCAGCAAGAGAAATCATTTTTAAATCTGATGATTACCCGGCAAATCGACGGTATGGTGCTGTTGGGTTCCGACTTACCGTTTGACACCCAGCAGGATGAACCGCGCACGCTGCCGCCAATGGTCATGGCCAATGAGTTTGCCCCGGAGCTGGGACTGCCTACCGTCCATATAGATAACCTGACCGCCGCGTTTGAGGCGGTCGCGCACCTGCAGCAGCTGGGGCATCGGCGGATTGCCTGTATCGCCGGCCCCGATCATATGCCGCTGTGTCATTATCGTCTGCAGGGCTACATTCAGGCCCTGCGGCGCAGCGGCATCGCCGTCGATCCAACCCTGATCGTCCGCGGCGATTTTAGCGTGGAATCCGGCGCCCGGGCGCTGGAGCAGCTGATGTCACTGCCGCAACCGCCGCAGGCGATCTTTTGCCACAGCGATCTGCTGGCGCTGGGCGCGATGAAGCAGGCGAAGCAGCGCGGACTGCGGATACCGCAGGATCTCTCGCTGATTGGCTTCGATGATATTGAGCTCTCACACTACAGCGATCCGCCGCTGACCACCATTGCACAGCCGCGTTTCGCGATTGGCCGCGAAGCTATGCTACTGTTGCTGGAGCAGCTCCAGGGAAAAAACGTCAATAACGGCTCGCGGCTGCTCGATTTCGAGATAAAATTACGCGGCAGTACCGCAGCGCCGGCGAGCGGCAGTCGACCGCGCTGAGCATCCGGCCGTATTTCAGTCTAATCTTACGGGCCTGCCTGCTGGTCAACGCGTAGCCCCTTCAGTAACATAACGGGCAATCAGCGCGCAGCAAGGACAGTCCTACTTCTTCTCTTTGATTATTTAGCGGAACGAGAGTGGCACAAAAAGATTATGTAAGCCGCGGGCGTTCGACAGGGACGCGTCGCAAAAAAAGCAGCGGCGGCCGCGGAAAGCAGCGCAGCAGCGGTGGGGGCGTATCGAAAGTGATGGTAGGGCTGGCGGTGGCCGTCCTGGTGACGTTTATCGGTGGACTGTGGTTCATCGCACACCATAAAAAAGAGGAAGCCCCCATTCTGCCGAATCACAAAGTGACCGGCAATGGCCTTCCGCCAAAGCCGGAAGAGCGCTGGCGCTACATCAAGGAGCTGGAAAACCGTCAGCCCGGCGTGTTCACGCCAACGGAACCCTCCGCCGGGGGCGAAATCAGCGGCAAAACGCAGCTCACCGATGAACAGCGCCAGTTGCTGGAGCAGATGCAGGCCGACATGCGCCAAAGTCCGACGCAGCTGAATGAAGTGCCGTGGAATGAGCAGACACCGGCCCAGCGCCAGCAAACGCTACAGCGTCAATCGCAGCTTGAGCAGCAGGCGCGGATGCAGCAGCCGGATCCTCAGCGCGTGCAACAGCAGGAGCAACAGCGTCGTCAGCAGCTGCAGGCCGCCGAACAGCGTCGCCAGCAGCAGGAACAGCAGCTGGCCGCCGAACAGCGGCGCCGCCAGCAGCAGGAACAACAGCTGGCCGCCGAACAGCGCCGCCAGCAGCAGGAACAGCAGCAGGCCGCTGCGCAGCGCCGTCAGCAGCAGCAAACAACGGCCGCCGCGCCGGTCAGCCGCGTGCCCGAGCAGGAGAGCACCAGCCCACCGAAGGCCGACAAAAACGGACAGCGCTGGATAGTACAGTGCGGATCGTTTAAAGGCACGGACCAGGCCGAATCGGTGCGTGCCGCGCTGGCCTTCGAAGGATTTGAAAGCCGCATCACCAACGGCGGCGGTTGGAATCGGGTAGTCATTGGCCCGTTAAACGGCCGCAGCGCTGCTGACAGCACGCTTTCCCGTCTGCGCGGCGCCGGCCACGGCGGCTGCATTCTTGTCGCCGCCGGGGGTTGAAACCCGCTAAATCTGCCCCATATCAGTTTGCATTCACCCCCGCGTGAGTAACGCGGGGCGGTTAATCGAACTGCAATAAAGGGGTCTGCCCGTGACAACAATAGTGAGTGTACGACGCAACGGCCAGGTAGTGATTGGCGGCGATGGCCAGGCTACCCTCGGCAACACCGTCATGAAAGGCAACGTGAAGAAAGTGCGCCGTCTCTACCATGACAAAGTCATTGCCGGATTCGCGGGCGGCACCGCCGATGCCTTCACACTGTTTGAGCTGTTTGAGCGCAAGCTGGAGATGCACCAGGGTCATTTGACCAAAGCCGCCGTTGAGCTGGCGAAAGACTGGCGCACCGACCGCATGCTGCGCAAGCTGGAAGCCCTGCTGGCGGTAGCCGACGAGACCGCATCGCTGATCATCACCGGTAACGGCGACGTCGTACAACCGGAAAACGACCTGATCGCTATCGGCTCCGGCGGCCCGTACGCCCAGGCCGCTGCCCGCGCCATGCTGGAAAATACCGAATTAGGCGCACGGGAGATCGTGGAAAAATCACTGAATATCGCTGGCGATATCTGTATTTATACCAACCACAATCTCACCATCGAAGCCCTGGACACCAAAGCGTAAGGAATTCCCTATGTCTGAAATGACTCCACGCGAAATCGTCAGCGAACTGAACCGCTTTATCATCGGTCAGGACAGCGCGAAAAAAGCCGTCGCCATCGCCCTGCGTAACCGCTGGCGCCGCATGCAGCTTGATGAAGAGCTGCGCCACGAAGTGACGCCCAAAAACATCCTGATGATTGGCCCTACCGGCGTCGGTAAAACCGAAATCGCCCGCCGTCTGGCCAAGCTGGCCAATGCGCCGTTCATCAAAGTCGAAGCCACCAAATTCACCGAAGTCGGCTACGTTGGCAAAGAAGTGGATTCCATCATTCGCGACCTGACCGATTCGGCGATTAAAATGGTGCGCATGCAGGCGATCGACAAAAATCGTTACCGCGCGGAAGAGATGGCCGAAGAGCGCATTCTCGACGTGTTGATCCCGCCAGCTAAAAACAACTGGGGTCAGGCAGAAGCGGCGGCTGAGCCCTCCGCCGCGCGCCAGTCCTTCCGCAAAAAGCTGCGTGAAGGCCAGCTGGATGACAAAGAGATCGAAATCAACCTCGCCGCCGCGCCTAACGGCGTGGAGATTATGGCGCCTCCCGGCATGGAAGAGATGACCAGCCAGCTGCAGTCCATGTTCCAGAATCTGGGTGGCCAGAAGCAAAAACCGCGCAAGCTGAAGATCAAAGACGCCATGAAGCTGCTGATCGAAGAGGAAGCCGCCAAGCTGGTCAATCCGGAAGAGCTGAAGCAGGAAGCCATCGACGCGGTAGAACAGCACGGAATCGTGTTTGTCGATGAAATCGATAAAATCTGTAAGCGCGGCGGTCAGAGCTCCGGCCCGGACGTCTCGCGTGAAGGGGTTCAGCGTGACCTGCTGCCGCTGGTTGAAGGCTGTACCGTCTCAACCAAACACGGCATGGTGAAGACCGACCACATTCTGTTTATTGCCTCCGGCGCGTTCCAGGTTGCCAGTCCGTCCGATCTGATCCCAGAGCTGCAGGGCCGTCTGCCGATCCGCGTCGAACTGCAGGCGCTGACTACCCATGACTTTGAGCGCATTCTGACCGAGCCAAATGCCTCCGTTACCGTGCAGTACAAAGCGCTGATGGCCACCGAAGGAGTGAATATCGACTTCACTGATGACGGGATCCGCCGCATTGCCGAGGCCGCCTGGCAGGTTAATGAGAGCACCGAAAATATCGGGGCGCGGCGCCTGCATACGGTGCTGGAGCGTCTGATGGAAGACATCTCTTTCGACGCCAGCGACCGCAACGGCGAAAGCATCACCATCGACGGCGACTACGTCAGCAAGCATCTTGATGCGCTGGTTGCCGATGAAGATCTCAGCCGCTTTATCCTGTAATTTCCTCTTCAGGCGGGGATTCCCCCGCCTTCCCGGTTCAACGTCCTGATCCCGCGTGCTTATTCGCCACTGATGCTTTTGCCAACAGTCGTCGGAAAGCGATATACTGCAGGCTCCCGTGGCCAACAGACGACACGCTTATGAAATACGATACATCTGAACTGTGCGACATTTACCTCGAAGAGGTAAACGTGGTGGAACCGCTCTTTTCCAACTTCGGTGGCCGCAGCTCCTTCGGCGGGCAGATCATCACGGTGAAATGTTTCGAAGACAATGGCCTGTTGTACGACCTGCTGGAAGAGAACGGCCGCGGCCGGGTGCTGCTGGTTGACGGCGGTGGCTCGGTGCGTCGGGCGCTGGTAGACGCATCACTGGCGCGCCTTGCGGTGCAAAACGAATGGGAAGGGCTGGTAATCTACGGCTCGGTTCGTCAGGTAGACGAGTTGGAAGAGCTGGACATCGGCATCCAGGCGATCGCCGCGATCCCGGCCGGCGCGACCGGCGAGGGCATTGGCGAGAGCGATATCCGCGTCAACTTTGGCGGCGTCACCTTCTTCTCCGGCGATCACCTTTACGCGGACAATACCGGCATTATCTTGTCAGAAGACGCGCTGGATATTGAATAAAAAAAGGGTGCCGCTGGCACCCTTTCGATTGACGCGAAGGGATCACACCTCTTCCATGCGCCCCAGCAGCGCGCGCAGGCGCTCCTGCCATACGTGCTGCTCTTCTTTCAGCTGTTGATTTTCACGAATCAGCGATTCGTGGTTGCCTTGGGCATTCTGCACTTCCTGAGACAGCGCGTTATTCTGCTCTTTCAGCTCTTCGATTTCCATTTGCAGCAGGGTGATAGTATCAATCGCCTGCTGTACTTTACCTTCCAGTTTTTCAAAAACTTCAAATGACATGTAACTCTTCTCCTAATTCGCCAGGCGCTGATGATGCCGGCCAGCGTAACGCAGAGCGCACCGGACATCCAATGTTTCCGATTGTATGTAGCGTCGTGACGGCTGTCCAGCGAGCCGGGCCGTTCCGGCGCAGTCTGTAACACTTTTCAGTCGGACTCCTGGTCGGCGCCATCCATCGCCGCACCGCGACGGTGTCGGCAGCCGGCCTCCCCAGACTCAGCGTAATCGCGCAAAAAATGTCGCTCGGCCGGCGAAGTAGACGCGAAAACGCGCAATTTTATGACTCAGGCCACAAGTTTTGATTTCGCTATTTCTCGTTTATGTTCGTTAACGATAAATTCACATCTGCCCCACAAAAATTAAATGGGCAGGCTCAGGGATGAAGCGCAAAGAACACTCTTTTACTCTCGCCGTAGGAACATCATATGAGTCAGACAGCAATCAGCACACTTAAAGGTCAGTGCATTGCCGAATTTCTCGGCACCGGACTGATCATTTTCTTTGGCGCCGGCTGCGTAGCCGCATTGAAGCTGGCCGGTGCCAGCTTTGGCCAGTGGGAAATCAGCATTATCTGGGGACTCGGCGTCTCCATGGCCATCTACATGAGCGCGGCTATCTCCGGCGCGCATCTCAATCCGGCGGTCACCATCGCCCTGTGGATCTTTGCCTGCTTCGACAAGCGAAAAGTCCTGCCCTACATCGTGGCGCAGGTGCTGGGCGCATTCAGCGCGGCAGCGCTGGTCTACGGGCTGTACTACAACCTGTTTTTTGATTACGAGCAGTCTCACCAGATGGTACGCGGCAGTGTCGCCAGCCTCGATCTGGCCGGCATCTTCTCCACCTACCCCAATCCGCATATTAGCGTCATGCAGGCGTTGCTGGTTGAGACGGTGATCACCGCCGTGCTAATGGCATTAATCATGGCATTAACCGATGATGGTAATGGGATTCCCCGTGGCCCGCTGGCCCCGCTGCTGATTGGCCTGCTGATTGCCGTGATCGGCGCCTCCATGGGCCCGCTGACCGGCTTTGCGCTGAACCCGGCGCGTGACTTCGGACCGAAGGTCTTTGCCTGGCTGGCCGGCTGGGGCACCGTCGCCTTTACCGGCGCCCGCGACATCCCTTACTTTCTTGTACCGATTTTTGGCCCACTGATCGGCGCCAGCCTCGGTGCCTGGGGCTATCGCAGCTTGATTGGCCGCCATCTGCCATGCGATGTTTGCGTCACTGACGCCCCCAAAGCCGGGGAAAAAGCGATCACGACGCCTACCGACCGTGCCGCGTAAGGCCGCTGTCCTTCTCTCTTTCAGGAATTGATTATGAGCACTGAAAAAAAATACATTGTCGCACTCGATCAGGGCACAACCAGTTCCCGTGCGGTGATCCTCGACCACGATGCGAACATCGTCGCGGTCTCCCAGCGCGAATTTACCCAAATTTATCCCAAAGCAGGCTGGGTCGAGCACGATCCGATGGATATCTGGGCTTCACAAAGCTCCACGCTGGTCGAAGTCCTGGCGCACGCCGACATCCGCTCTGATGAAATTGCCGCTATTGGCATCACTAACCAACGTGAAACCACTATCGTCTGGGACAAAGAGACCGGCAAACCGATTTACAACGCGATTGTCTGGCAGGATCCCCGCACCGCAGATTACTGTGCAAAACTGAAAAAAGAGGGGCTGGAGGAGTACATTCAGCACACTACCGGGCTGGTGATTAACCCTTACTTCTCCGGTACCAAAGTGAAGTGGATCCTTGACCACGTCGAAGGTTCCCGCGAGCGGGCGAAGCGCGGCGAACTGCTGTTCGGCACCGTCGACTCCTGGTTGGTATGGAAAATGACCCAGGGGCGGGTACACATCACCGATTATACTAACGCCTCGCGAACCATGCTGTTTAACATCCACTCACTGGAGTGGGATCAGCGCATGCTGGAGATCCTCGATATTCCGCGCGAAATGCTGCCGGCGGTAAAATCCTCTTCAGAAGTCTATGGCCAGACCAATATTGGGGGTAAAGGCGGCACGCGTATTCCGATCGCCGGTATTGCCGGCGATCAGCAGGCCGCGCTTTACGGTCAGCTCTGCGTCCAGCCGGGCATGGCCAAAAATACCTACGGTACCGGCTGCTTTATGCTGATGAACACCGGCAAAGAAGCGGTCAGCTCGACGCACGGCCTGCTCACCACCATCGCCTGCGGTCCGCGCGGCGAGGTCAACTATGCGCTGGAAGGGGCGGTATTTATCGGCGGCGCTTCGATTCAGTGGTTGCGCGACGAAATGAAGTTGATCAGCGATGCGGCCGATTCCGAATACTTCGCGACGAAAGTCAAAGACACCAACGGGGTATATATGGTACCGGCCTTCACCGGGCTGGGCGCGCCCTACTGGGATCCCTATGCGCGCGGCGCGATCTTTGGCCTGACCCGCGGCGCCAACGCGAATCACATCATTCGCGCGACCCTCGAGTCGGTTGCCTACCAAACCCGGGATGTGCTGGAAGCGATGCAGAACGATGCCAACACCCGCCTGCAATCGCTGCGCGTTGATGGCGGTGCGGTTGCCAATAACTTCCTGATGCAGTTCCAGTCCGACATTCTCGGCGTACGCGTCGAACGTCCGGAAGTGCGTGAAGTCACCGCGCTGGGTGCCGCCTATCTGGCCGGTCTGGCCGTCGGTTTCTGGCAGGACCTCGATGAGGTTCGTGCCAAATCGATCATTGAACGCGAGTTTCGTCCGGGAATTGAGACCACCGAATGCAACGTCCGCTACGCCGGCTGGCAAAAAGCCGTCGCGCGCGCCCAGCGCTGGGAAGCGCAGGACGACGAGTAACTCCTCCGGCCCGCAACCCCGTTGCGGGCCGCTTATCCCCCCACGGCAATCCTGCTACACTCCCCTCTTCTTTTGTCTGCCCCCTGACGGAGTGTTCCATGAAACGAGAGCTGGCCATCGAATTTTCCCGCGTCACCGAGGCCGCCGCGCTGGCGGGATATCAGTGGCTGGGACGCGGCGATAAAAACCAGGCCGACGGTGCGGCCGTCAACGCCATGCGTATTATGCTCAACAAGATCGCTATCGACGGGCGCATCGTGATCGGCGAAGGAGAGATCGACGAAGCGCCGATGCTCTGGATAGGCGAGCGCGTCGGTAGCGGCGAGGGCGATCCGGTAGACATTGCCGTCGACCCGATCGAAGGCACGCGAATGACGGCGATGGGCCAGGCTAACGCGCTGGCGGTAATGGCGGTGGGGGATCGCGGTGCCTTTCTGCACGCCCCGGACATGTACATGGAAAAACTGATCGTCGGCCCCGGCGCCCGGGGGGCCATCGACATAAGCCTGCCGCTGGACACCAACCTGCGCAACATCGCCGAGGCACTCAACAAGCCGCTCAGCGCCCTGACGGTCACCCTACTGGCCAAACCGCGCCACGATGCGACCATTGCCGCGATGCAGCAGCTTGGCGTAAGGGTGTTTGCCATTCCCGACGGTGATGTGGCCGCCTCAATCCTTACCTGTATGCCGGACAGCGAAGTCGACGTCCTCTATGGCATCGGCGGCGCACCGGAAGGGGTCATCTCCGCCGCGGCAATCCGCGCGCTGGAGGGCGATATGCAGGGCCGTCTGCTGGCGCGCCACCAGGTGAAAGGCGACACGCCCGATAACCGTCGCCACGGCGAGGAGGAGCTGCGCCGCTGCGCTGACATGGGCATCGCGGCAAACCACGCGCTGAGGCTGCAGGACATGGCGCGCAGCGACAACGTGGTATTCGCCGCCACCGGCATTACCAGCGGCGACCTGCTGAAAGGCATCACCCGTCAGGGCAATCTCGCCACCAGCGAAACGCTGCTGATCCGCGGAACCTCACGCACCGTACGACGCATTCAATCGATTCACACTCTCGATCGCAAAGATCCGGATCTGCATCCCTGGATTCGGTGATCAGACGCCGTGCAGATTCTCCTGCGGTGGCCGCGATAGCGGCCACCAGCAACAGAAAATCAGCAGCGCCATCGCTGACATCAGCAGGCCGAGACTAAACTGGCCGTGCTGCGGCATCAGCGCCGACAGCCACGCCACCGCGCCGGATCCCAGATTCTGCAATCCCCCGACCAGCGCACCGGCGGTACCGGCCATCCACGGCCACGGCTCCATCGCCCCGCTGGTGGCCAGCGGAAACAGCATACCGGCACCGAAGAAAAATAGCGCGGCCGGCACAATCAGCGTCCACAGCGTCATCACGCCGAACCAGGCAGGAAGCCACATTAACAGCCCGGCCAGCAGGCAGCTGTTGACCGCCAGCCACATCTGCTGGGTAAAAGATTTACCTTCCCGGCCGGCCACCCAGGCGCCGAGAAACGCCGCCGGGATGGGCAGTATAAACAGCAGGCTGACGGTCAGGCTGTCAAGCCCCAGCACGCCGCCCATTAGCACGCCGCAGCAGGCCTCAAATACCGCAATACCGCCCAGCGCGCCCACCAGCATCACCAGATAGCGCATAAAATGGCCATCGGCCAGTAGCGGTCGATAGCGATTCAGCAGCGACACCGCAACCGCCGGCTGCGGACGGGTTTCCGGCAGCCAGCGCGCCATCGCCGCGGTGACCAGTACGCACAGCAGCAATAAAAAGACAAAGCAGGCCTGCCAGCCAAACTGCCGGGTAAGCAGCGCACCGATCACCGGCGCCAGCAGCGGGCTGACCAGGATGCCCATATTTAGCAGGCTGTTCGCCTGGCGCAACGCGCCGCCGGCATACAGATCGCGCGGTAGCGTGCGCGCCATCACCCCCGCCACTCCGGTCCCCAGCCCCTGCACCGCGGTAGCCAGCACCAGAACCGGTAGCGATGGCGCCCACAGCGCCATCACCGCGCCCAGAATAAAAATCCCCATCCCGGCCAGAATCAGCGGACGGCGGCCATAGGCGTCGGAAAGTGGCCCATACAGCAGCTGCGATCCGCCGTAGGTCATCAGGTACGCCGCCATCACCCGCTGCATCGCACCGTCCTGCACCTGAAACGCCTCGGCCATTTCCGCCATCGCCGGCACATAGACCGTTTGAGCCATCTGTCCCACCGCCACCAGCGCCATCAGCATCATTAACAGCGGAGTATTCTCAATCCGTTTCATCATTCACCACAGCATAATTCCCCGTAAACACATCATTAAGTAGCGCAATACGGAACAGGTTAAGGAGTTGCGGAGAAAAATATCAGGAATGGCTAACAAGGCGAGTCACTGACCGCTTTTACTTTGCCGCGATCTGTCAGGCTTTACCGCCAGCGCTGTAAAACTGACGTTACAAAGTTAACCCGCCATGCGCCGGATTTAACGGTGAGAGCGTTCACGCGCCCCAGCGCTGGCAAAAGCGGCCAACAGTGGCGACACTTTGCTTTAGCAGATACGCAGTCACACTATAAGGAGGCGCTCATGGCCCGGTGGATTAATGCAACGGTGAAATCGGTGGAAAACTGGACGGACGGCCTGTTCAGCCTGACGGTCAATGCCCCCGTCGCCCCTTTCAGCGCCGGGCAGTTTGCCAAGCTAGGACTGGAAATCGACGGCGAACGCGTGCAGCGCGCCTACTCATACGTCAACGCGCCCGACGACGGCGATCTGGCGTTCTATCTGGTAGAAGTGCCGGAGGGCAAACTCAGCCCGCGGCTGCGCGCGCTGCGCCCGGGCGACAGCGTGATGATCACCGAGGAGGCTTCCGGCTTTTTTGTGCTGGACGAAGTGCCGGACTGCCAGACGCTGTGGATGCTGGCCACCGGTACGGCCATCGGCCCCTATTTGTCGATCCTGCAGGCGGGGCGCGACCTGGAACGCTTTCAGCATATCGTGCTGGTACATGCGGTGCGCTACGCCCGCGATCTCAGCTATCTGCCGCTGATGCAGGCGCTGGTGGCACGCTACGGGGGCAAGCTGCGCGTGCAGACCGTCGTCAGCCGCGAAGACGATGCCGCCGCGCTCCACGGGCGTATCCCGGCGCTGATCGCCAGCGGTGAGCTGGAGGCGGCAGTGGGGTTACCGCTGGACGCCACCAGCAGTCACGTCATGCTGTGCGGCAATCCTGAGATGGTCCGCGAGACGCAGCAACAGTTAAAAGAGAGTCGGGAAATGCGTAAGCACCTGCGGCGCAAGCCGGGCCACATCAGCAGCGAACACTACTGGTGAGACGTCACGCGCCAAAAGCGGAGCGGGCGAGCCTCCGGGCCGAAGCGATTCTCTCCGGGTGTGCCGGCAAACACGCCCAAATCCAGCACCAGCATCACCATTATCAGGATCGGCATAAAACGGCCAATCGCCCAGCCCCACAGCGGCGGTAGCACGCCGTGCCAGTTGCCAGAGGCGAGGATAAACGCCAGCACCAGCAGCAGGGCCCAGCCGCCTTTTTTATTGCGGTCATGCAGACGCTTGACCATCACCGCGGCGGTGGGCCACAGCAGCGCCACTACGCAGAACGCGGTGAACCGGGTCTCCAGCCACCCCTGCCCGGCAAGGGTAAACAGTATCAGCATCAGCAGCCACCAGACGGCAAGCCACAGCCAGAAGTCGCGGCGCGTCAGGCGGCCGCGCCAGGAAAAACACCATTGTTGTATTGTCATCACCATTTCCTGAAGGTCGCGGCCGCACTGCGGCTTTTGACTTTGACGGGTAAAAACCGTTCTAATCAGAAGCTGAGTTTACGGGTAAGGGCGGATAAAATGAAGACAGCGCTGTGCACGGGAATCGCGCTGCTGATACTGATCAGCGGCCTGGCGGCGGCCGATCGCGCCGTTTCGCTACCGCCTGCGCCCTATTTACTGGCCACCGCGCCGAGCTTTGATCTGACCATCAGCCAGTTTCGCGAAAAATATAATGCGGCGCATCCGACCCTGCCGATCGCGGAGTATCGCGCGATCAGCGGCACGCGCCCCGGCGAAAATCTGACCCGGGCGGCCAGCAAAATTAACGACAATCTGTATTCCTCAACCGCGCTGGAACACGGCAGCGGCAAAATTCGTTCGCTGCAAGTGACCTGGCTACCCGTTCCGGGAGACGGGGCTAAACCGGCACGGGAGACCGCCCTCGCCTACATGGCTGCGCTGCTGGAAACCTTTGCGCCGATGCTGACGGCGGAGCAGGCGCAGCAGCGCATCGCCACGCTGTTGGCGCGGGGTAAGGGCCAGCGCTACTACAGTCAAACCGAGGGAGCGCTGCGCTACGTAGTCGCGGATAACGGCGACAAGGGCATCACATTTGCGCTGGAGCCGATTAAGCTGGCGCTCGGCCCGGAGTGATTGCCAGGCCCGATCCGCGGCGGCGCTGCAGGTGCAACTTGCATACTGACAGGGTTATACTGTTCCGCAGACATCGCTGCCACGGCAGCGCACTTTAACATCCCGTTTTACGTGGAGGATATGATGCGTCATCCCTTAGTTATGGGTAACTGGAAACTCAACGGTAACAAGCAGATGGTCAGCGATTTGATTAGCGGCCTGAACGGCGCGCTGCAGGGCGTTGACGGCTGTGGTGTCGCCATCGCCCCGCCGGTAATGTACCTCGAACAGGCCCGTGAGGCGCTGGCCAACAGCCCAATTGCGCTGGGTGCGCAAAACGTGGACGTTAACCTGTCCGGTGCCTTCACCGGGGAAGTCTCTGCGGAGATGCTGAAAGACGTGGGCGCGCAATACATCATCATCGGCCACTCTGAACGCCGCACTTATCACCACGAGAGCGATGCGCTGATTGCGCAGAAGTTTGCCGTACTGAAGCAGGCGGGCTTGGTACCGGTCCTGTGCATCGGTGAGACCGAAGCAGAAAACGAAGCGGGCGAAACCGAAGCCGTCTGCGCCCGTCAAATCGACGCGGTCCTCAACACCCAGGGCGCCGCGGCGTTCAACGGCGTGGTGATCGCCTACGAGCCCGTCTGGGCAATTGGAACCGGCAAATCCGCCACGCCGGCCCAGGCTCAGGCCGTACACAAGTTCATCCGCGATCACATTGCGAAGCAGGATGCGCAGGTCGCCGCGCAGGTGATCATCCAGTACGGCGGTTCGGTCAATGATAAAAACGCCGCTGAGCTGTTTGCCCAGCCGGATATCGACGGCGCGCTGGTTGGCGGGGCCTCCCTGAAGGCCGACGCCTTTGCCGTGATTGTTAAGGCGGCAGCCGCAGCCAAACAGGGCTAAGTCCGTGAGGCGGAATGCACGTTCCGCCTCAGGCCTGCAGGATCGCACAGGTGTGATCCTGCAGCTCTTCTGCCGAGGCGAGATTCAGCCTCAGAAAATCCCGCTCCAGCGCCAGCAGCAGCAGCTCACCCGAAGGCAATGCCACCAACGCCATACCGAAGCGCGCCATGTGCGCCCGCGCGGGCGGCCATTCATAATGCAGCCGGCGAAAAGGCGACAGGCCGGCCAGTTCGGTTGGGGTCAGCGTGCGCGCGATCCAGCGGTGCCCCCTGAGCATCAGCGGCTGCCAGCGCTCCCCCAGCGTCGGGGCCAGCCGATCGATAGTCTGACGAACATCCGGCCGCAGGCAGGAAAGATGCAGATGCAGCTGATGCTGGCTGCGCCCCCAGCGCGAGTTGACCGCCAGCGATATCGCATCTTCTGGCACCGGCGCACCGCGCCGTTGCGCCAGCAGATCGCGATGCTGCCAGGCAAGCTGAAAATAGTTTGGCGTACCGGCCGCCAGCAGCTGCGGGCTTTCGATCCCGCTCACTTTTGCCGTCGGCATCAGCAGGTACTGCAGCGGCCCAGTTCGATCCTTCAGCACCACGTAGCCCCGGGCCAGATCGACCTGCTGGCAGGGCGCCGGATTGCCCAAGCGCTGATGCGGCAAACACTGCTGGCTGATGATCCGCCACAGGGCATCAGACCCGGCATGCAGCCGGCTCAGCGCCCCCACCGCGATCGCGGCAGCCAGCGCGATCAGCACCGCGCCCGACAGGATAAGCTTACGACCCAATCGTGACCTCGCCACCATACTTTACAGGGAGTGGCTGTCAGCGTAGCGCGCCCCGCGCTTACTGTCATGCGCCGAACACGCCCCCTCGTGCGGAACCGTTCATGTGGCCGCGCGCAGCGCATCAGCGCTGGCGGGATAGCCGCGTGGCACGGCGCGCCCCGCGGGTGGAATTACTGCTTCATGATTTGATCATAGGAACCGCCTTCGGCAAAGTGCGCTTTCTGCGCCTTGCTCCAGCCGCCAAATTTCTCGTCGATAGTAAACAGTTTCACCGGGGCGAAGGTGTTGGCAAACTTTTTCGCCACTTGCGCATCGCGCGGGCGATAGTAGTTCTCGGCGGCAATCGTCTGCCCTTGCGGTGAATAGAGATACTTCAGGTAGGCATCCGCCACCTTGCGCGTATCCCGCTCATCCACCACTTTATCCACCACGGAGACGGTCGGCTCCGCCAGAATGGATTCGCTCGGCGTGACAATGTCGAACTTGTCCTTACCCAGCTTATTGACCGCCAGATAGGCCTCATTCTCCCAGGCGATCAGCACGTCACCGATGCCGCGCTCGACAAAGGTATTAGTCGCGCCGCGGGCGCCGGAATCCTGCACCTCAACGTTCTTGAACAGCGCCTTCATATACGCTTGCGCCTTCGCCCGATCGCCGCTGTTATGATCCAGCGCCCAGCCCCAGGCCGCCAGATAGTTCCAGCGCGCGCCGCCGGAGGTTTTCGGATTCGGCGTAATCACCGAGACGCCGGGCTTAATCAAATCCGGCCAGTCCTTAATCTGCTTCGGGTTGTCTTTACGCACCAGGAACACGATGGTGGAGGTGTACGGCGCGGCGTTATCCGGCAGCCGCTTCATCCAGTTTTTGTCGATGCGGCCGCGTTCGGCAATCGCATCCACATCGGAAGCCAGCGCCAGCGTCACCACGTCCGCGCGAATACCGTTGATCACCGAGGTGGCCTGCTTGCCCGAACCTCCATGAGACTGGCGCACCACCACGTTGTCGCCGGTTTCCTGCTTGTAATGCGCCGCAAAAGCTTTGTTGTACTGCTCATACAGCTCGCGCGTCGGGTCGTAGGAGACGTTCAGTAGCTGCACGTCTTTTGCCAGCACGCTGCCGGAGGCCAGTAACAGGGTCAATCCCACATGCCACTTCTTCATCACGCTCTCCCAAAACAGGTTAATCAGCGCAGCGTGACACAAAGTGGATCGGGGATTAAAGAATTAAAAATAATCGGTCATAACTTAAAGGAATATGAAGGCGGAAAAGAGGGGCGCAGCGATCTGCGCCCGCAGCACTCAGTAAAGTTTTTTGGCGGTCTCCAGCCAGTCTTTCTTAAACGGACGCTTCATATTCTCGATCGCATCGATAATATCGTGGTGCACCATTTTCTCGTTCTGGATGCCAACGCACCGGCCACCGTAGCCCTGCAGCAGCAGCTCAATGGAATAGGCGCCCATACGCGATGCCAGGATGCGGTCATAAGCGACCGGCGCGCCACCGCGCTGGATGTGGCCGAGCACCGTAGAGCGGGTCTCACGTTGGGTTTCCGATTCAATATAGCGCGCCAGCTCGTCGATATCGCAGATGTGCTCCGTAATGGCGACGATAGCGTGCTTCTTGCCTTTAGCGATGCCGGCTTTGATTTCGGCCACCAGCTCTTCGCGGGTGTAGGGCGTCTCAGGCAGCACGATAAACTCACAGCCGCCGGCAATTGCCGCGGCCAGGGTCAGATCCCCGCAGTAGCGTCCCATCACTTCCACAATCGAAATGCGCTGGTGCGAAGAAGAGGTATCGCGCAGGCGGTCAATCGCCTCGACCACGGTCTCCAGTGCGGTAAAGTAACCGATGGTGTAGTCGGTGCCTGCCACATCGTTATCAATGGTGCCCGGTAAGCCGATGCAGGGAAAGCCCATCTCAGTCAGGCGCTTCGCGCCCATGTAAGAGCCGTCGCCGCCGATCACCACCAGCGCATCAATGCCGCGCTTCTTCATGTTTTCAATCGCTATGGCGCGCACCGCTTCATCGCGGAACTCGGGGAAGCGCGCCGAGCCGAGGAAAGTACCGCCGCGGTTAATCATGTCAGAGACACTGTAGCGGTCGAGGTTGATCATGCGATCTTCGTACAGGCCAAGGTAGCCGTCATAAATACCGAACACTTCCAGCCCTTCGCTGAGCGCTGCGCGCACCACGCCACGAATGGCCGCGTTCATTCCGGGCGCGTCACCGCCGCTGGTCAGTACACCGATTTTTTTGATCATGACTACCTCTGAACTTGTTAAGCAAAGTATAAAATCTGAGCGCCAAAGAGGCATGCCGCACGCCTGACAGGCACCGAAAGTTCTCTGATGGCAAAGAGTATATCAAAGACTTAAGGCTGAATTGATTCAGGTCAGCCGGGTTTTAAGTATTTTTTTTGCGCTTATACGCGATTCCGCAACTCATCAAAATATAAACACCCCAAAACAGCGCGTTATCGCTCAAACTGCCCGCGACGCGCGTCCGGCACCACCGAGCAGGGATCCTGGTGAATAGTGACATCGGCACCGGGAAAACGCTGACGCAGCGCGCACTCCACCTCGTCGGCAATGCGGTGCGACTGCACCAGCGGCAGGTCGTCATCCATTTCCAGATGAAGCTGAATAAAACGGGTAGGACCGGACTGGCGCGTACGCAGCTGATGGGCACCGTGTACGCCGGGCCACTGCTCCAGGATGGCCACAATGGCCGCCCGCTCCTCTTCCGGTAAAGCGCGATCCAGCAGTGCCTGCACCGCCTCCCAGGCCATCTTCAGGGCGTTGGTGAGGATCCAGACGCCGATGCCGAGGGCAAACAGCGCATCCGCGCGATGCAAACCGTACCAGCTGAGGGCCAGCGCCATCAGGATCGCGCCGTTCATCAGCACATCGGACTGATAGTGCAGCATGTCAGCACGGATGGCCTGGCTGTGCGTGCGCCTGACCACCCAGCGCTGAAACGCGACCAGCGCCAGCGTGGCAAGCAGCGCTACCACAGTGACCGTCATCCCCACCAGCGGCGCATTGAGCGGCGCAGGCGTGGCCAGATGCTGAATACCGGTAAGAAACAGAAACAGCGCCGAACCCGCGATAAACATGCTTTGTGCCAGTGCCGCCAGCGACTCCGCCTTGCCGTGACCAAACGTGTGTTCCGCGTCGGCCGGTTGCAGTGAATAGCGCACCACCAGCAGATTGGTCAGCGAGGCGGCAATATCCACCAGCGAGTCTACCAGCGCCGCCAGCATGCTGACCGACCCGGTATACCACCAGGCAAAAATTTTGATCAGCAGCAGCGTACTGGCCAGCACGGTGGCGGAAAGCGCCGCGCGGCTGACTAAACGACCATATTCATTATTCATCTTCATTCCCTACATCAGGACGTTCTGGAAGTATACCCCAGGATCCCAACGCCTCGTCGCGCGGCCCCGCCTGCAGAAAAAAACCATCGCAGGCGTTGCGCGTCCGGCACGGCCGCCGGTTATTTGATAAAATAGAGCCTACACAGACCACTTATCGGGAAGCTTGATGCTATCCACTCTCATTTATCGCAGTCATATTTGCGAAAATGTGCCATTTGCCACCCTGGACGACCTCGCCAGCAGTGCGAATGCGCGTAACGAAGTTTATGACGTAACCGGGATCCTGCTGTTTAACGGCACCCATTTTTTTCAGCTGCTGGAAGGGCCCGAAGAGAGCGTCAATGCGATCTACAGCCGCATATGTGACGATCCGCGTCATCACAATCTGGTAGAGCTGCTGCGCGACTACGCCCCGGCGCGTCGCTTCGGCAACGTCGGCATGGAGCTGTTTAACCTCACTGAACACGACGGTGACGAGGTGTTGCAGGCGGTACTGGATAAGGGCACGTCCAAATATCAGCTGACGTATAACGATCGCGCACTGCAGTTCCTGCGCACCTTTGTGGAAGCCACTGAGCGCGAGCACTACTTTGAGCTGCCCCCGGCGGAGAGCTGGCGCTTCGTGGAAGATGACTCGCCGCAGCGCAATGGCGACGCCAGCCTGCTGCAGGGGGTTCCCTGTCAGTTTGCCTTTCAGCCCATTCTCGACCCGCTGTCGCAATCTATCGTTGCGCTGGAGGCGCTGATCCGCAGCCCCGACGGCAACACGCCGGATCGCTTTTTCGCCGGCCTGTCGCAAGAGGAGATCCCGGTGGCCGATCTGCACGCGAAAAAGCTGGCGTTCGCCCAAGCGAAACGGTTAGGCATTGGGGAGCGTACGTTGGCTATCAATCTGTCGCCGCTGTCGCTGGTCGCGGTTCCCGGCGCGGTCGATTTTTTGCTGCATGAAATTCATGCTCAGGGGCTGGTGCCGGAGCAAATCGTAGTGGAAGTCAGCGAACGCGAAGTGATCGCCCGTCAGGGGGCGTTTGCCGCGGCGATCAAGCAGCTAAAAGCCGCCGGTATGCGGCTGGCGATCGATGATTTTGGCGCCGGCTCCGCCGGTCTGCTGCTGCTGACACAGGTACAGCCCGACCGCATTAAAATCAATCGCCATATCATCAGCGACGTGCATAAAAGCGGCCCGAAGCAGGCCATCGTGCGCGCTATTCTGCAGTGTTGCGCCTCGTTGGAAATTCAGGTCATCGCTAACGGCGTGGAGAAAGTCGAAGAGTGGATGTGGTTAGAATCGGCCGGCATTGCCCAGTTTCAGGGCTTCCTGTTTGCCCGTCCGGCGATCAACGCCATCCCCGCCGTCAACTGGCCGGAGCTCGCCGATACGCCGGTCTGACGCTCCCACAGAAAAAGCCCGCAAGCGGGCTTTTTCTGGCGGCATCAACCGTATTTTTCTGCAAACTTCTCGTCGGAGGTGCAGAGATAAATAATAAACTCCACAAAGGCAATCACGCCCGGGATCAGGGTCCAGCAGAACAGCAGGTACATCACCCCCTGGAAAATGCGTCCCAGGTAAAATTTATGCGCGCCCAGGCTGCCAAGAAACAGCGCCAGCAAGGCGGCCACCAGGCGATTTTTTTCGCCATAGCTCGTGGACTGCACCGCACCGCAGTGCGGGCAGCTTTTAGCGCTGCTGTGTATCTCTTTGCCGCATCCGCGGCAGAACACCTTATCTGACATACTCGCTCCCTTAACAGTGGTGATCCCGTCATGTCCTGCGCCCCCGCGCCGCGCAGCGATCTTCATGGGTTACGGCGGAAATTTCATAACTATCTTAGGATAACTCTTAACCAGATTCCATTAACAGAACCTGACTGAAGAGCAAACAGATGCACGCCTCAGCCAGCGTCAGGGTCTTGCAATGGGGGAAAAAAAACCCCCACATCATGTGGGGGAAGACAGGGATGGTGTCTATGGCAAGGAAAACAGGGATACATGTTACTGGGTACTGCCATTACGGGTACTACCGGTACTGCTTACTGCCTGCAGCGATGAAGCCTGCTGCCTGTCCGCGAGCTTGCGCAATGCCTGCATACGCTGCTCATGTCGGGTGTGTAAAACGGCCTGCTGCGCCGGTGTAAGCAGGTGATACATCTGATTGCGCACTTTGGCCATTTCAACCTGCCAGTCAAGCTGCGCCTCGGTCACCCGTTCCATCTGCGCCTTTACGGCCGCTTCATCAAAATGCTCTGCCGTCACCAGACGGTGCAGTTTTTCCAACTCTTCGGGGGGAACGTCATGCCGTTCCGCCCGCGCCTGCCGCATCAAATCACGCATTTGCTGGCGCTGCTGTTCGCTCAGTTTAATCCCGTCAAACATGTGACTTTCGGGATTTTGCGTCATACTGCCCTGCGCAATGCTGGGTGTATGATGCATGTCGTCAATCGTCGCAACGTCGGCAGCCAGCGCACTACAATTTGAGGCAAGTGCAGCAGCCATGACGACGGCGGTCACTGTGCGCATCGCTTACTCCCGTTCGTTTCTCGATTCAACGCTAACGAGTCTACGGCGGCAGCTGCAAACATGCGTCAGGAGGTGTAAAACAACGTAAAGTCATGGATTGGCGGCTTTCGATGTCGTAATTTTGCCTGCGGAGGGCCAAAACAATGAATAAAATTCTGTTGGTTGATGACGACCGCGAACTCACTTCGCTGTTGAAAGAGTTACTGGAAATGGAAGGTTTTCTCGTACTGGTCGCCGGTGACGGTGAACAGGCGCTGAGTATGCTCGACAGCTCAATTGATCTGTTGCTGCTGGACGTCATGATGCCAAAGAAAAACGGCATTGATACTCTGAAAGAGCTGCGTCAGCAGCACCAAACCCCGGTCATCATGCTGACCGCGCGCGGCAGCGAGCTGGATCGCGTGCTGGGGCTGGAGCTGGGCGCGGATGATTATTTGCCAAAGCCCTTTAACGATCGCGAGCTGGTGGCCCGCATCCGCGCTATCCTGCGCCGCTCCAACTGGAGCGAGCAGCAGCAGCAGAACGACAGCGCCTCACCGACGCTTGAGGTGGATCTGCTGCGGCTGAATCCCGGACGCCAGGAGGCCAGCTTCGAGAACCAGACCCTCGACCTGACCGGCACCGAGTTCACCCTGCTCTATTTGCTCGCCCAGCACCTGGGGCAGGTGGTCTCGCGTGAACAGCTGAGCCAGGACGTTTTGGGTAAGCGGCTCACGCCGTTTGACCGCGCCATCGATATGCATATCTCCAACCTGCGCCGCAAACTGCCGGAGCGACGCGACGGCCATCCGTGGTTTAAAACCCTGCGCGGGCGCGGTTATCTGATGGTATCGGCAACATGATTGGCAGCCTGACCACCCGCATCTTCGCCATCTTCTGGCTCACGCTGGCGCTGGTGTTGATGCTGGTATTGATGCTGCCCAAGCTGGACTCGCGCCAGATGACGCCGCTTATCGAAAGCGAACAGCGGCAGGGCATCATGATTGAGCAGCACGTCGAAGCCGAACTGATCCAAGATCCCGCCAACGATTTGATGTGGTGGCGCCGGCTGTTTCGCGCCATCGATAAGTGGGCGCCGCCGGGTCAGCGGCTGCTGCTGGTAACCAGCGAAGGACGGGTTATCGGCGCACAGCACAATGAAATGCAGATTATCCGTAATTTTATCGGCCAGTCGGATAATGCCGATCATCCGCAGAAGAAAAAATATGGCCGCGTGGAGCTGGTCGGTCCTTTCTCGGTGCGCGACGGTGCCGATAACTATCAGCTCTACCTGATTCGTCCCGCCGGCAGCTCACAGCTCGACTTTATCAACCTGCTGTTTGACCGGCCGCTGCTGTTGCTGATTGTCACCATGCTGATCAGTTCACCGCTGCTGCTGTGGCTGGCCTGGAGCCTGGCCAAACCGGCGCGGAAGCTCAAGCACGCGGCGGATGAAGTGGCGCAGGGCAACCTGCGCCAGCATCCGGAGCTGGAGTCAGGCCCGCAGGAGTTTCTCGCCGCTGGCGCCAGCTTTAATCAGATGGTCAGCGCGCTGGAACGCACCATGACCGCCCAGCACCGTCTGCTGTCGGACATCTCTCATGAACTGCGCACGCCCCTGACCCGCCTGCAGCTGGCTACGGCGCTGATGCGGCGCCGCCACGGCGAAGGCAAAGAGCTGGAGCGGATCGAAACCGAAGCGCAGCGGCTGGACGGGATGATAAACGACCTGCTGGCGCTGTCGCGCAATCAGCATAAAAATGCGCTGGTGAGCGAGTCGCTGAAAGCCAACCAGTTGTGGCAGGAAGTGCTGGATGACGCGAAATTTGAAGCCGAACAGATGGGTAAAACGCTGGAGGTCCCCTATCCACCGGGTCCGTGGCCCCTCTACGGTAACCCAAACGCGCTGGAAAGCGCGGTCGAAAATATCATCCGTAATGCGCTCCGCTACTCCTGGTCGCGAATTCAGGTGAGTTTTTCCGTGGATAATCAGGGGATGACCCTGCACGTGGATGATGACGGTCCCGGCGTCAGCCCGGAAGATCGCGAGCAGATTTTCCGCCCTTTCTACCGAACCGATGAGGCGCGCGATCGTGAATCCGGCGGCACCGGACTCGGGCTGGCGATTGTAGAAACCGTGATCCAGCAGCACCGCGGCTGGGTAAAAGCCGACGACAGCCCGCTGGGCGGCCTGCGCCTCACCCTGTGGCTACCGCTCTACTCGGCCAGAGCGTAATTTGCTATCCTGCGGCCCTGTTTTTTTCGGGGCCGCAACCATGCTCAATATCGTCCTGTTTGAACCGGAAATTCCGCCGAATACCGGTAATATTATCCGCCTGTGCGCTAATACCGGCTTTCACCTGCACCTGATCGAGCCGCTCGGCTTTGCCTGGGACGACAAACGCCTGCGGCGCGCCGGGCTTGACTATCATGAGTTTGCGGCCGTCCGGCGCCACGCAGACCTGGCGGCCTTTATGCGCGACGCGCAGCCGCAGCGCCTGTTTGCCCTCACGACCAAAGGCACCCCGGCGCACAGCGCTGTCAGCTATCAGCCGGGGGATTATCTGCTGTTTGGCCCGGAGTCTCGCGGTCTGCCCGCCAGCCTGCTGGACACGCTGCCCGCCGAACAGAAAATCCGCATTCCGATGCGGGCGGACAGTCGCAGCATGAACCTGTCAAATGCGGTCTCCGTCGTGGTATTCGAGGCCTGGCGCCAGCTGGATTATTCCGGGGCGCTACTGCGCTGAGCGGAACCACGACGCCTCAGATGCCGTCGCCGTACTCAAAGCCGGGAATGGTGCCGTTGAAGTGCTGATCCATCTCCATGGAGGGCTTTTCACTGGACGGTTTACCGACGATCCGGGCCGGTACGCCGGCCGCTGTGGTGTGCGGCGGCACCGGTTGCAGCACCACCGACCCGGCGCCGATTTTAGCGCCGCGGCCAACTTCAATGTTGCCAAGAATTTTGGCGCCGGCGCCAATCATCACCCCTTCGCGGATCTTTGGATGACGATCGCCAGTGGTTTTACCGGTTCCACCGAGGGTGACCGACTGCAGGATCGAGACGTCATTTTCCACCACCGCCGTTTCACCAATCACGATGCCGGTAGCGTGGTCGAGCATAATCCCGCAGCCGATCGTGGCCGCCGGATGGATATCCACCCCGAACGAGACCGAGATTTGATTTTGCAAAAACACCGCCAGCGCCCGACGGCCCTCATTCCATAGCCAGTGGCCAATACGATACGACTGCAGGGCGTGAAAGCCTTTCAGATAGAGCAGCGGCGTGGAGTATTTATCAATCGCCGGATCGCGCTGGCGCACCGCCAGAACATCCAGCGCCGCCGAAGCGATCATCCGCGGATCCTGCCGGTACGCTTCTTCCACGATTTCGCGAATCGCCATGGCCGGCATGATCGGCGTCGCCAGCTTATTGGCCAGCATATAGCTCAGGGCGCTGCCCAGATTTTCATGCTTCAGCAGCGTCGCATGGTAGAAACTGGCAAGCATCGGTTCGCAATCGGCCAGCGCGCGCGCTTCGGCTTTAATATGGCTCCAGACCAGCTCTAACTCTTCCGACGACATGCTTTTCTCCCCATCAACCCTAATTCACGCCGCATCCGGGCTGCACCGGCGCGCGACGGGTATGCCGCCGCGCGCTCAGCGCGTCCCGTTTTCATCTTTCCGATCGCGACTCAGCAGCGACAATGCGGCCTCGCGCGCCGGTTTTCCGCAATACAGAACCTGATAGATCTGTTCGGTAATGGGCATCTCCACGCCCAACCGGGCGGCCAGCGCTTTCACCTCTTTGGTGTTGCGATAGCCCTCGACCACCTGACCAATGACCGCCTGCGCCGCATCCACCTCCTGCCCCTGCCCCAGCATCATGCCAAAGCGGCGGTTTCGGGACTGATTATCAGTACAGGTCAGCACCAGGTCGCCGAGTCCGGCCATCCCCATAAAGGTGGTGGCATCGGCTCCCAGCGCGGCCCCAAGCCGGCTCATTTCCGCGAGTCCGCGGGTAATCAGCGCGGTGCGGGCGTTGGCGCCAAAGCCAATACCGTCCGACATCCCGGCACCAATTGCGATCACGTTTTTAACCGCTCCGCCCAGCTGCACGCCGATGACGTCCGGATTGCTGTAGACGCGAAAGCTTTTACCACAGTGCATCCGCTGCTGCAGATCGTCCGCAAAACCGGCGTCCGTCGCCGCCAGCGCGATCGCCGTCGGCATGCCGGCGGCCAGCTCTTTGGCAAACGTCGGCCCCGAGACCACCGCCAGCGGAATGGCGTCGCCCATGATTTCGCGCGCCACGTCCTGCAGTAATCGTCCGGTCTCGCGCTCCAGCCCTTTTGTCGCCCAGACCAGGCGCGACGCTGCGGTCAGATGCGGCTTCAGCTGCGCCAGCACCTCGCCAAAGACGTGACTCGGCACCACCACCAGAATATCGCGACTGGCGGCCACCGCTTTTTCCAGCTGACTCTCCAGCCGCAGCGTGGCGGGAAAAGGCACATCCGGCAGAAACGCCGCATTACAGCGCTCGGCCTCAAGGCGGGCAAGATGGGTGGGATTATGGCCCCACAGCACCACCGGATGGCCGTTGCGGGCCAGGGTGATGGCGAGAGCGGTGCCGTAAGATCCGGCACCGATAACGGTCATAGACGCGGCGTGATTGGCCATTCAGGCATCCTGCTGTGCGGCGGTTTCCCCGGTCGCTTGCTGCTGCTGCAGGTAGTTCATAAACAGCGCATCAAAGTTCACCGGTGCCAGGTTCAGCTGCGGGAAAGTACCGCGGGAGACCAGGCTGGTAATGCACTCGCGCGCATACGGAAACAGAATGTTCGGGCAGTATGCGCCCAGGCAATGTGCCATCTGGTTGCCATCGATACCGGCAATGGAGAAGATTCCCGCCTGCTGAACTTCACACAGGAACGCGGTCTCTTCACCCAGTGAAGCGGTCACGGTCACGCGCAGCACCACTTCGTACACATCGTCAGCCAGCTGGGAAGAGGCGGTGTCCAGATCCAGCTTCACTTCCGGTTCCCACTCTTTCTGGAAAACCTGCGGAGCGTTTGGCGCTTCAAAGGAGATATCTTTAGTGTAGATGCGTTGGATCTGGAATGACATCTCGCTGCTGTTTTGTTCAGACATAGTTCTTTTCCTGTGCGTTAATCATCATCCTTGCCCGGCAAGGAGAAGCAGTATTACGTCAGATGACGCGTGACGCTACGGCGAAGAGGCTTCACGCCTCCTCAGGCCAGCAGCGGATCCAGTTCGCCACGCGCGTCCAGCGCATGGAGATCGTCGCAACCGCCAATGTGGCGATCGGCAATGAAAATCTGCGGCACCGTTGTCCGGCCATGGGCGCGGGCGATCATCTTCTCACGCCCCTCGGCATCGCCATCAATGGCGATCTCGTTATAAGTGACGCCTTTCTGCGCCAGCAGAGCCTTGGCCCGATGGCAAAATGGACAGGTTGCTTTGGTATAAATATCAATCTGGACCATCTGTCGTCTCCCGATTACTTACCGCGCACCAGCGGCAGGTTGTCACTGTTCCAGCCGGCAATCCCTTCTTTCAATACCGACACGTTGTTAAAGCCGGCCTGGCTCAGTTTAGCCGCGGCTTCACCGGCGCTGTGGCCGGAGGCGCAGACCACAATCAGCGGCTGAGCCTTGTGCTTCTCCAGCTCGCCAAAGCTGCCCTTTTTAATGTCCGCCGCCTGCACATTCAGCGCATTGGAAATATGGCCTTTGCGATACTCATCGCGCCCCCGCACGTCCACGACCACCGCGTCTTCTTTATTGATCAAGTGCGTGGCCTGGCCACGGGAAATGGTTTTTACTTTGGAGAACATGCCTTTAAAGGTGGTCACGATCACCAAAATCAGCAAAACGACCCATGCCAGACTGAGAATGGGGTGGTTGCTAACGAATGGCATAATTTCTTGCATGGGGGGTAACGGCTCCCGTCAGGGTTAATAAGCGAAAATAAGGGTTCTGAGTATACCTGCGCCACCTTTCATGTACAGTCACCTGACCGGCTCAGGCGCAATTTCTGCCGTAAAAAACAGAAAAAAGTGATCTCATCCGGCGAGGCCTCGTTCCCGGCTGGCGCCCCGGCCCTCTGCCCGGCGGCGAAGCGACAACGCGTAGTGTAAACAAAGATTTCACCGCTCAGGATGGCAAGTTGGCGCGAAACCGCCCATTATTGTGCGTATCGCAGCGTCGTGAGCCGCAGGACGCTCCACCGACGCGCAAGCGCTCAGCAAACCGCACCAGGAGATGTCACTTATGGAAATGAAAACCCGCATAGGCTGGCTGGTAAGCGGCTGTTCATCGTGGAATAATTGCGCGCTATGAGGGATAAACCGACACTTTTTCTGCGCCGCGCCGTCCGGCTTGCCGCTCCCCGCACCGCCCAGGCGCGGCGACTCTGCGCCAGCGTGCTGTGTGCCGGATACTTGCTGCTGCCCGCGCTGTCGGCGGCCAACGACAGCCAGTCCCAGCTGAAATCGATCCAGCAAGATATCGCCGAAACGGAACAGCGGGTTAAAGCGCAGAAAGTGGCGCGCAGTAACCTGCTGGATCAGCTGCGCAGTCAGGAAAAAATCATCGCGCAGGCCGCCCGGCAGCTGCGCGATGCCCAGCAGGCCCTGGCGACGCTCAATAAAGAGATCAGCGCGCTAAATGCCTCAATCACCCGGCTGGAAAGTCAGCAAACGCACCAGGAACAGCTGCTCTCTCAGCAGCTGGATGCCGCGTTTCGGCAGGGCCAGCATGGCAGTATGCAGCTGATATTGGGCGGAGAAGAGAGCCAGCGCAGCGAGCGCATTCTCGCCTACTTCGGCTATCTGAACGCGGCGCGACAGCAGACAATCGGCGACCTGCAACAGACTCGCCGGCAGCTGTCGGCGCAGAAAGCGGAACAGATTGAAAAACAGGCCCGCCAGCGCCAGCTGCTGGACGGACAGAAACGCCAGCAGCAGAAGCTGGAATCGGCCCGCATCGCGCGGCAGAAAACCCTCACCACGCTCGAATCCGCTCTCGAAAAAGACCAGGCCGATTTGGTGGAAATGCGCCAAAACGAAACGCGCCTGCGCGATAAAATTGCCCGCGCGGAGCAGGCCGCCCGCGCCCGCGCCGAGCGCGAAGCCGAGCAGGTTCGCCAGCGCCAGGCGCAGGAGAAAAGCAAAGGTTCAAGCTGGAAGCCCAGCGCCAGTGAGCGGTCGCTGATGGCGCGTACCGGTGGCCTGGGTCGCCCAGCCGGCCAGGATATCTGGCCGGTGCGCGGCAGCCTCGCCCACCGCTTTGGCGAAACCCTGCAGGGGGAGCTGCGCTGGAAGGGATTGGTTATCAATGCCCCGGAGGGCGCCGAGGTAAAAGCCATCGCCGATGGTCGCGTACTGATGGCCGACTGGCTACAGGGCTATGGTTTGGTCGTGGTGGTAGAGCACGGTAAAGGCGACATGAGCCTGTACGGCTACAACCAGAGCGCGCTGGTCAGCGTGGGCGCGCAGGTGCGCGCCGGCGAGCCCATTGCGCTGGTCGGTACCAGTGGCGGACGCGGCACGCCGTCGCTCTATTTTGAAATTCGCCGCCAGGGGCAGGCGGTCAATCCACTTCCATGGTTAGGACGGTAAGGGTGCAGAAAACAACGTGCGTCCGCGCACTGCTAGCGGGGCTACTGTTTAGCGGTTCGGTATGGGCCGGAAAGTTAGCGATTGTGATCGATGATTTTGGCTACCGGCCAAAAGAAGAAAACGCGGTACTGCAAATGCCGCCGGCGATTTCGGTCGCGGTACTTCCCAATGCTCCCCACGCGCGGGCGATGGCGGAAAAAGCCCATCAAAGCGGGCATGAAGTGCTGATTCACCTGCCGATGGCCCCGCTCTCCAAACAGCCGCTGGAGAAAGATACGCTGCGTCCGAACATGAGCAGTGCCGAAATCGATCGGATTGTGCGAGAGGCAGTGAACAAGGTGCCGCACGCGGTCGGACTGAACAATCACATGGGCAGCGCCATGACCTCCAGCCTGTTCGGCATGCAAAAAGTGATGCAGTCGCTGGCCGGCTATCAGCTCTATTTTCTCGACAGCATGACCATTGGCAGCAGCCAGTCGGTCACTGCCGCCCAGGGTACCGGAGTCACCGTGCTGAAACGCCGGGTCTTTCTCGACGACAGCCAGAATGAAGCGGAGATCCGCAAACAATTTACCCGGGCGGTGAATCTGGCGCAGCGCGACGGCTCGGCGATTGCCATCGGCCACCCGCATCCGGCGACGGTGCGCGTGCTGCAGCAGATGCTGCCGACGCTGCCCGCGGGCGTGGTGCTGGTGCGACCGAGTCAGCTGCTTAATGAGCCGGTACGGCCCGATCGCCGGCCGCCGGCGGCCACTCAATCGGCCAATCCGCCACCACGCCCGGCAGTGAAGCCCGCCGGCGCGGGGCGCCAGTGCCGATCGTCACGGCCGCTGATGCCGGTAGCGGACCGCCGCGCACTGGAAGTGCTCACTGACAGCATGCGCGACAGCCACTTTGCGCAATCGCTGCGTCAGCGTATATTTCCGCGCTGATGCTTAACGCGCAGGCCAGTTGAGGATCACTTTTCCCGACTGGCCGCTGCGCATGGCATCAAATCCCTGCTGAAAATCATCGATGTCGAAGCGATGGGTAATCACCGGCGTCAAATCCAGACCGGACTGAATCAGCGCGGCCATTTTGTACCAGGTATCAAACATCTCCCGCCCGTAGATGCCCTTAATGAATAATCCCTTAAAGATGACCTGATTCCAGTCGATGGCCATCTCCTGCGACGGAATGCCCAGCAGCGCAATTCGCCCACCGTGATTCATGGCCGCCAGCAGCGAACGGAACGCCGGCGGTGCACCGGACATCTCCAACCCAACGTCAAAGCCCTCGGTCATGCCCAGCGCCTGCATCACGTCTTCCAGCCGCTGCTCCGCCACGTTGACCGCCCGGGTCACGCCCATCTTCCGTGCCAGATCCAGTCGGTATTCGTTCACGTCGGTGATCACCACGTGCCGTGCACCAACGTGTCGACACACCGCCGCCGCCATGATGCCGATCGGCCCGGCGCCGGTAATCAGCACATCCTCCCCCACCAGGTCGAAAGAGAGTGCGGTATGCACAGCATTTCCGAAGGGATCAAAAATCGCGGCGATGTCGTCCGGGATAGCATCCGGAATCTTGAACGCATTAAACGCCGGGATCACCAGATATTCTGCAAAACAGCCCTGACGGTTCACGCCCACGCCCTGCGAATTGCGGCACAGGTGCGTGCGGCCGGCGCGGCAGTTACGACAGTGGCCGCAAGTAATATGGCCTTCACCCGAAACGCGATCGCCAAGGCGGAAGCCGCTTACTTCCTGACCGATGCCGACCACTTCGCCCACGTATTCGTGGCCGGTTATCATCGGGACCGGCACGGTCTTTTGCGACCAGCTGTCCCAGTTATAGATGTGCACATCGGTACCGCAAATGGCGGTTTTACGCACCTTAATCAGCAAATCGTTGTGACCCGGCTCGGGAATCCCCGCTTCCGTCATCCAGATACCTTCTTCTGCGTGCAGCTTGGCTAATGCTTTCATCCTCGGTTCCTCAGGCGATAACGCCCAGTTGTTTTCCTATATGGGTAAAGGCGGCAACCGCCTGCTCAAGCTGTTGATGGCTGTGGCCAGCGGACATCTGCGTGCGAATGCGCGCCTGCCCTTCCGGCACCACCGGATAAAAAAAGCCGGTAACAAAAACCCCCTCTTGCTGCAGCGCGTGGGCAAAAGCCTGGGTCAGCGCGGCGTCGCCCAGCATCACCGGGATGATGGCGTGGTCGGCACCGGCCAGGGTGAAGCCGGACTGGGTCATTGCGGCGCGAAACCACGCCGCGTTTTGCCACAGCCGCTGACGCAGGTTATCGCTCTCGTTGAGCAGATCGAGCACCCGCAGCGACGCCGCCACGATGGCGGGGGGCAGCGCATTGGAGAACAGATAAGGGCGGCTCCGCTGCCGCAGCCACGCCACCACCTCCTTTTTACCGGCGGTATAGCCACCGGATGCCCCGCCCAGCGCCTTACCCAGCGTGCCGGTAATCAGATCCACGCGCCCCATCACGCCGCAGTGTTCATGGGTGCCCCGGCCGCCGCGCCCAACCACCCCAACCGCGTGTGAATCGTCCACCATCACCCGCGCATCATACTGCTCAGCGAGATCGCAGATGCCCTGCAGGTTGGCAATCACGCCATCCATCGAGAACACGCCGTCGGTCGCAATCATCACGTGGCGCGCTCCGGCGGCGCGCGCCTGCTGCAAACACGCCTCCAGTTCGGTCATGTTGTTATTAGCGTAGCGGTAACGCTGCGCTTTGCTCAGTCGAATACCGTCAATGATGGAGGCGTGATTCAGGGCATCTGAAACGATCGCATCCTCTGCGCCGAGCAGGGTCTCAAACAGTCCGCCGTTGGCATCAAAGCAGGAGGAGTAGAGGATGGCATCCTCCATGCCGAGCCAGGCCGCCAGCCGCTGCTCCAGCTGCTGGTGAATGTCCTGAGTGCCGCAGATAAAGCGCGCCGAGGCCATACCAAAGCCGTAGCGGTCCATTGCGGCTTTCGCCGCCTCAATCAGCGCCGGATGGTTTGCCAGCCCGAGGTAGTTATTGGCACAAAAATTCAACACCTCTTTTCCTGCCACCGCAATGCGCGCCTGCTGCGCCGTGGCGATCGGCCGCTCTTCCTTAAAAAGCCCGGTCTGCCGCGTCGCGGCCAGCTGCGCTTGCATCTGCTGATAGAAGGTGGCTGACATGAATATTCTCCGTAACCGGCAATGGTTACGCACAGACTACGGAAAAGCCGGCAAAACGACGACAATTCACGGCGAAGAATGTGAGATTTGCAGCATAAATCCCGCCTTGAGGACAGGCTGACGGGTCGTTACGGAGTCATCTGGCTGCCGACAGCGCGATCCAATGGTATGATGTCAGGCATTCGTGCGTGAAACGTGCGGTTTCACCCCAGCCATTTTGAGGTAGAGGATTATGATTATTGTCACGGGCGGCGCCGGCTTTATCGGTAGCAACATCATTAAAGCGTTAAACCAACAAGGCTACCGCGATATTCTGGTGGTCGATAACCTGAAGGACGGCACCAAATTCGCTAACCTGACGGACCTTGATATTGCCGACTATATGGACAAGGAGGATTTTCTTGTCAATATCCTCGCCGACGAAGACTTTGGTGACGTAGAAGCAGTTTTCCACGAGGGTGCCTGCTCAGCCACCACCGAGTGGGATGGCAAGTACATGATGGACAATAACTTTCAATACTCAAAAGAGCTGCTGCACTACTGCCTCGAGCACCAGATTCCGTTCCTCTACGCCTCCTCCGCCGCCACCTACGGCGGCCGCGACGCTAACTTTATCGAATCACGCGAATATGAAGCGCCGCTGAACGTCTACGGCTACTCCAAAATGTTGTTCGACCACTACGTGCGTAACATCCTGCCCGACGCGCAGTCGCCGGTGTGCGGTTTCCGCTACTTTAACGTCTACGGACCGCGCGAAGGCCATAAAGGCAGTATGGCCAGCGTGGCTTTCCACCTCAACACTCAGCTGAATAACGGTGAAAATCCCAAGCTGTTCGAGGGCAGTGACCAGTTCAAGCGCGACTTCGTCTACGTTGAAGACGTTGCCGCAGTCAACCTGTGGTTCTGGCAAAACCGCGTCTCCGGCATTTTCAACTGCGGCAGCGGCCGCGCCGAATCCTTCCAGGCCGTGGCCGACGCGGCGCTGCACTACCATCAGAAGGGCCAGGTGGAGTACATTCCTTTTCCGGCCAAGCTGAAAGGGCGCTATCAAACCTTCACTCAGGCCGATCTGACTAACCTGCGCGCGGCCGGCTATGACAAGCCGTTTAAAACCGTGGCCGAGGGCGTGGCGGACTATATGGCCTGGCTGAACCGCACCGCGTAAGGATGCCCGCAACGCGATGAAAATACTGGTGATCGGCCCATCATGGGTGGGCGACATGATGATGTCGCAGAGCCTTTATCGTACGCTGAAGCAGCGTTTTCCCGACGCGACCATTGACGTAATGGCGCCCGCGTGGTGCCGCCCGCTGCTGGCGCGAATGCCGGAGGTCAACGCCGCGCTCGCGATGCCGCTGGGTCACGGTGCGCTGGGGCTGGGCGAACGCCGGCGGCTGGGAAAAGCCCTGCGCCCGACCGGCTACGATCGCGCTTATGTGCTGCCCGGATCGTTTAAATCCGCGCTGGTGCCCTTCTTCGCCGCCGTTCCGCAGCGGATCGGCTGGCGCGGCGAAATGCGCTACGGCCTGCTCAACGATCTGCGCGTGCTGGATAAAGCCGCCTTTCCCCTGATGGTAGAGCGCTATGTCGCGCTGGCCTGGGATGCTGCCGATATCCACAGCGCCCGCGATCTGCCGCAGCCGCTGCCGTGGCCGCGCCTGCAGGTGAGCGACGACGAGATCCGCGACGTGGCGGCGGCCTTCGCCCTGGCCGGCGATCGCCCGGCGATCGGGTTTTGCCCCGGCGCGGAGTTTGGCCCGGCTAAGCGCTGGCCACACTATCACTACGCGGCGCTGGCGCAGCGGCTAATTGCCGCCGGTCATCAGGTTTTATTGTTCGGCTCGGCAAACGATGCCGCGACCGGCGACGAGATCGTTGCCGCGCTGCCGGCGACCCTGCGCGCGCACTGCCGCAATCTGGCCGGTAAAACGCAGCTGGAGCAGGCGGTAGTCCTGCTGGCTTTCTGCGAGGCGGTTGTGAGTAACGATTCCGGCTTAATGCATATCGCCGCGGCGCTGGATAAACCGCTGGTGGCGCTTTACGGCCCGAGCAGCCCGGACTTTACTCCGCCGCTTAGCGCGCGCGCGCGGGTGATCCGGCTTATCAGCGGTTACCACAAAATTCGCCGGGGCGAGGCGACGGAAGGCTATCATCAAAGCCTGATCGACATTCAGCCCGAGCGCGTGATGGCGGAACTGAGCGACCTGCTGACGCCGCCGCGCCAGGAGCACGTATGAAGGTATTGATCGTAAAAACCTCCTCAATGGGCGACGTGTTACACACGCTGCCCGCACTCACTGATGCCCTGCGCGCGCTGCCTGATATTCGCTTTGACTGGGTGGTTGAAGAGGGGTTTGCCCAGATCCCCAGTTGGCATCCGGCCGTCGAAGAGACGTTACCGGTGGCACTGCGCCGCTGGCGTAAAAACTGGTTTGGCAGCCAGACACGCGAAGAGCGCTTTCTTTTTAAGAAACAGCTGCAGGCGCGTCAATACGACCGCATCATTGATGCCCAGGGGCTGGTGAAAAGCGCCGCGCTGGTGACCCGGCTGGCCAGAGGGAACAAGCACGGCCAGGACAGCCGCAGCGCCCGCGAACCGTTCGCCAGCTGGTGGTATGACCAACGCCACGCGATCCCAAAGCAGCTGCACGCCGTTGAGCGCACGCGCTTACTGTTTGCCAAAAGTCTCGGTTATCCCCGACCGGAAACGCGCGGCGATTACGCCATTGCCGGCCACTTCCTTGCCGCACTGCCGGAGGATGCCGGGCGCTATCTGGTGTTTCTACACGCCACCACCCGGGATAACAAACACTGGCCAGAAAGCCACTGGCGCGAGCTGATTGGCCTGCTCAGCCACAGCGGCTACCGCATCAAACTGCCGTGGGGTGCCGAGCATGAGCACCAGCGCGCGCGGCGCCTTGCCGAGGGCTTCAGCCACGTGGAGGTGCTGCCGAAACTCAGCCTGGAGCAGGTTGCGCGGGAGCTTGCCGGCGCCCGGCTCGTGGTGTCGGTGGATACCGGCCTGAGCCATTTGACCGCCGCGCTGGATCGCCCCAACATCACGCTCTACGGGCCCACCGATCCGGGCCTGATTGGCGGCTATGGCGATAATCAGGTGGCGCTGCGCCCGCCTCAGGGCAATGCCATGAGTGATATCACCGCCTCAACCGTATTCAGCACGCTGTCCGTTCAGCTGTCGTAACGCCCCGGAGTCATTATGGATGCCTGTCCGTTATTAAGCGTGGTTATCACCGCCCACAACAGCGAGCGCTGGCTGCAAGCCACGCTGGATTCGATCATCAATGCCCTCACCCCGGCAGACCTGGAACAGTGCGAATTCATCATTACCGATGACGCCTCGGCGGACGGTACGCCGGCGATCATCGCCGCCTTCACCGCACGCTACCGGCACGCTTTCGCCTGGCAAACCCAGTTTAAGAACATCGGCAAAGTGCGTAATTTTGCCGTCGCCCGGTGCCGGGGGCAGTATATTTTGATGATTGACGGCGATGATCGTCTGATTGCCGCCGGCCTGAGCCAAAAACTGGCGCACCTGCGCACCCATGCGCCGGATATTTACATCAACCGCCTGATTGAGATCCCGGAAGATGCCCCGGAACCGGTCGTCACCTTGCAGCCGGTGGTGACGCTGGACCGCGATGAAGCGATCACACGCTTTCTGCTGCATCGGGACTATCAGGGGCACGTCATTGGCCAGTTCTTTCGTCGCGACATGTTACGGCGGGTCGCTTTTCCGGACTACGTCTGCTACGAAGATGCCTGGGTTTTTCCTCAGGTGCTGATGCACAGCGAAAAGATTATCTTCTCTTCGCAGGGATTTTACCTTTACCTGAAGCGCACTGGCAGCCTCTCCGTCAGCCTGTCGGCCGACAAAATCCACTGTCTCTATGCCACGCTGGAAAACCTCGATGCCTGCCTGCCCGACAAATTCAAAAATTTAATCCACTGCCACTGGATTGATTTTGCGCATCGCCACTACGGCGAGCTGGCTGAGCCGCTGAAAGATCTCACCCGCCGCCGCCTGGGCGAAATCGACGCCTGGCGCTTTTACCGCGATAGCAACGTTCGCCTGAGTCAGAAACGAAAATTTTATCAGGTGAAAAAAAAGGCGCGCTAAGCGCCTTTTTAGTGCCGCGACGGAGCGGGCGTGCGCGAAGGCGGCTGATGCCACGCCACCAGCGCGATGATCAGCAGCGTCAGCATAATGGTCTGCTCCCGACTGGCAAAGATCACATCCGTCAGGCCGCAGATCATCAGCCCAAGTACGGCGGCAAACAGCGGCGGATTGTGCTGCACTCGGGCGTAGAACAGTAAACTGAAATAGAAAAAGAGCAGGACCATTGCCCCCGGCACCCCCATCAGGCTACCGACCTCAATCAGCTCGTTATGCAGATGCACATTGACATAGTCGAGCGCACTCTGGTCTGCGTGGCGGGTTTTGACGTAGTTTTCTGCGTACTGCCAGCGCTGTTCCAGACTGTTGCCCAGCGGATGATCCGCGATTAAATTTACGCCAATCCGCCACATGGCCAGCCGGCTGGTCAGCGAGCCCTGCTGGTTGCCGTTGGTGTTTTCAAAGCGCTGAAACTCGCTGATGGTCTCATCCATCTTAGGCTTGATCACCGTCTGCCAGCTGAGCGCCGCCACCACAGCGATACTTACCAGCACCATTAACAGTGGCTTCCAGCCCACGTGGCGCAGTTTGATCGCCCCGACAAACAATATGATCAGCGGATAGGTGGCCATGACGTTGCGCGTGCCGGTCTGAAAAATGATGTAGTAAGAAAAGACAAAAATCAGCAGCGACGCCACCAGCGTGAGCCGGTTTACCGCTTCGTACAGCAGCAGAAAAATCAGCGCCGCGCAGAGAATGGAGTAGTCATAAGCGGCATTGGTGGCGCGGCCCAGGAAGAAGTCAATGCGATCCACACCGTGCGCGTCCTGCCAAAAGCCCACCGCGGTCGCCAGCAGAAAGGCCGCAACCAACGCATACCTGACCGCTTGGCGCGTCGGCGCGGCGTAGCGGTGCATCACGCTGAACAGGTAGTAGCCAATCACGGCCGTAAGCAGCAGCCGCTTGCCGGTTGCCAGATAGGCATTAAACTCGTCCCACGCCGGATTGCCGATATAGTGCCAGCCAAACCAGATAAGATCGCTGGCGCCCAGCAGCAGCAGGGGCGCAAGCACCCACCAGTAGTGGCGCTGCAGACGCTGAAAGTCATAGCCGATCCCCAGCACCGACAGGTAAAAAGCCCAGTAAAAGGAGACCTTGGCCGCCTTCACGCTGAGGAACATCGACACAATCGAATAGAGCATCAATCCCAGCACGAGAAAATAGATAGTCCTGCGGTAATCTTTTAAAGCCATCAGTACAGACATAGCGTTTCCAGTCGTGGGGAGAGAATTAACGGCCCAAATTGCCGGCGTCGCACACGGCGGCGATCGCCTCGGGCGTGGCAATCGTGCGCATCGCGCGTTCGGCGCGGGCGCCCTCGTTCAGCGCCGTGCGCACCCCGTACAGTACGCGGTGACGTTCGACCTGTTGGTAAGGCCCGCTGGAGGAGGGCTCCTCGGTGACGAACAGGCACACCGTCGGCACTTTCAGGGCGATTGCAATGTGCATCGGTCCGGTATCGCCGGTCAGCAGTACGTCAAAGCGGTTAATGGTCTCGACCAGCGCCGGCAGCGTGGTGTTGCCTATCTGATTATCGATACGCGACTGCAGCTCGGGGCGCACCAGCGCCATAAAGGGATCGACCAGGTGCTTCTCTCCCGGGCCGCCAATCAGCACCACGCGCAGCTGCGCATCGCGCGCCAGCAGGGTATTGGCCACGGTGGCAAAATGGTCGGCCGGCCAGCAGCGCTCCGGCGAGGACGCCCCCATCTGAAAGCCCAAAATACGCGTCGTCTCTCTGGAGGCAACCGGTGCCGGCCACTGCGGCAGCTTCATGGCCACATCGCGAATATCGCAACCCAGCGGGGCAATCAGCTCCAGCTTGCGCTGGATCAGATGGCCGCGAAAGCCGATGGTGTAGTTAGTCAGCCACTTATTCATCGGCGCCACATCATCGTGATAATTATCCCGAAACACAAAGCGCGCGCCCGACAGCACCGCGCTAAGGTAATCGTACGGTGGATGGGAATGCAGAATCACCGCCAGGTCCGGCGCACCGCGGTCGCGCAGCGTCCTGACCAGCGCACCTACGGTTTTGACTTTACTGTTCCAGTAGACCACCCGGTCCCAGTCGCGACCGCCGTCAAAAAACGCCTTAAACTTTGGATGCGCTACCAGCGTAATGCGCGCGGCGGGAAAACGCTGGCGCAGCGCATAAATCGCCGGGGAGTTCATCATAAAATCCCCCAGCGCCGTCGTGGAGTAAATCACGATGTTGTTTAGCGTGTCGGTGACGCCCGGCTGCCGGAACGCCTCGCGCGACGCCAGCAGGTCGCGCTGCCCGCTGCGGGCCCGTAAGAAGAGATCGATTGCGGTATATTTCCATGCCTTACGCATCAGGCTTCCTTCACTCTCTGATAATACTCTGCCAGCGTCATGCCCACCGTGCGTGAGGCCAGCCAGCGGAACACCTGTTCAAGATCGTCATATAAACGCTCAATGTCGGCGGCGGTCTGAAAGCCGGGGCTGCCGCCGGGCATGAACTCGGACGAGTGCAGCATAAACTCCACATAATCGGCACCGCCCGCCAGCGACTGTTCTGCCACCCGGATCATCTCGCGCGTGTTACCGCCGGTCGGGCGCAGCCAGCTCACTTTAGGCGAGCGGCGCTTGCCGCGCAGTGCATCGCTGATGGCGCGCAGGCGATTAACGAACGGCGAATACTTATACTGGATACTCATCGGCACTTCCAGCAGCGGCGACGCGCCGGGGCGGGCGATGTTTTGCGGATCAATAAACCACGGGCGGTCCGGGAAATGGCGGTAGTCGCTGCCCCCCGCACCGTGCGGAGAGCCGGGATTGCTGCGCCAGTCTACGCGCGGCGTGACGGAGCAGTCTACCTGATAACCCAGTTCGATCAGGATCGCGGCATAGGCCTCGTTAAAGGCCCAGCGTCCGGCCCGATGGCTGCGCATGGGAGTCTGGAAGGTCTCTTCCAGCAATCGGGTCATGTAAATCACTTTGTCGCGCAGGACGTCCGGCGGATACTCAATCAGATAGGGTTTATGCCGCCAGTCATCGCCGGTCAGATCGTGCTCGGGCGGGCTGTGCCAGGCGTGCAGGTGCATACCCACCTCCCCCTGGCCGCGGGCAATCACATCCCGCGCAAAATCGACGTACACCGGATCGATGGCCATCTCATAGTTGGTCAGCCACGTCGGTTTAAAGCCGTATTTTTCACACAGCGACTGAAATCGCGGCAAAAAACGGGCGTTTTCTGTAGCAATCGTCCGGTGGTTTTGCCAGAGATTGTCGCCTTCGGTGTCGATAGTGATGAGAAATGCAGGTTGCGTCATGATCCCCATAACCTCATTAAATAGTCGGAGTATGTTACGCAGGGCAACCAGACAGCGCAAAGCAATTTAGCCGCAGGCGGTCGGGAATCCTCTGCAACTGTAGCCACGTGCCAGGCAGTTGATTAGAATCACCCACTGGCCCACTGACAGTGATACGGAATGAATAGCTTCACGGACGCCCTTTCACGTAAATCCTCTCTTCGTATTTTGGTGATCAAGTTTCGCCATCATGGCGATATGCTGCTCACCACGCCGTTGATCAATACCCTGCAGGCGACGTGGCCACAGGCGAAAATCGACGTGCTGTTAAATGAAGAGACGCGTCCGATGCTGCAGGCGCACCCGCATGTTCATCAGGTGTACGGCCTCGACCGCAACTGGAAAAAACAGGGTAAGCGCTATCGCCAGCGACGCGAATGGCACGTCATGACCACCCTGCGCCGGCAGCGCTACGATGTGGTGCTCAACCTGGCCGACCAGTGGAAAAGCGCGCTGATCGCCCGTTTTACCGGTGCGGCAATCCGCATCGGTTTCGATTTTGACAAGCGCCGCAACTGGCTGTGGCGGCGCTGCTATACTCATCTGGCCCCGGTCACTGATCATCAGCAGCAGCACACGGTAGAGCAGAATCTGTCGATACTGGCGCCGCTGGGCGTCATGACCCGCTGCGATCGCGCCACCATGGCCTGCTCCCCAGAGGATCGTCACACGGTAAGCGCCCTGCTGGCGCAACACCGGGTAAGCCAGGACTACATCGTCATCCAGCCCACCTCACGCTGGTTTTATAAGTGCTGGTCCGATGAAAAAATGGCGGCGACCATCGCCGCACTGCGGCGTGAAGATCGTCCGGTCATCCTGACGGCGGGCCCGGACCCGCGAGAGCAGGCCATGGTAGAACACATTCTCGCCCTGCTGCCCGACCGACGCTTCGTTCTCTCGCTGGCGGGTCAGCTGACCCTGACGCAGCTGGCGGCATTAATTGGCGGTGCACGGCTGTTTATTGGCGTCGACTCCGTCCCGATGCACATGGCAGCGGCGCTGCAAACCCCCTGTATCGCGCTGTTTGGCCCCTCGAAGCTTACCTTCTGGCGCCCCTGGCAGGTTAAGGGGACGGTACTGTGGGCCGGTGATTACGGCCCGCTGCCCGATCCTGACCACATTGATACCCACACCACCACGCGCTACCTTGAGGCCATTCCGGTCAGCGCCGTGCTGGAGCAGGCAAACCGATGGCTAACATGACCGGTATCCGACTGGCGCTGGTGCGCCAAAAGTATCGCCCCGACGGCGGCGCTGAGCGCTTCGTCGCCCGCGCGCTGCAGGCGCTGCAGGCGCAGCAGCTCGATCTGAACGTGATTACGCGCGAATGGCAGGGGGAGCGCAATCCCGACTGGCATCTGCATCTGTGTAATCCGCCCAAGTGGGGACGCATCAGCCGCGAACGCGGCTTCGCCGCCGCGGCGCGCGCGCTGTGGCAGCGCGAACGGTTTGACCTGGTGCAGAGCCATGAACGCATTGCCGGCTGCGATATCTATCGCGCCGGGGATGGCGTCCATCGCCGCTGGCTGCAGCAGCGGGCGCGCATTTTACCGGCCTGGCGCGGCAGCATGCTGATGGCCAGCCGCTACCATCGCTACGTGATGGCCGCTGAACGTGCTATGTATGAGGATCCGGCGCTGCGGGCAGTTATCTGCAACGCGGAGATGATAAAACAGGAAATTATTGCCGATTTTGGCCTGCCGGAAGAGAACATCCACGTCATTTATAACGCCATCGACAGCGACCGGTTTATGCCCGGCGATGCCGCTGAGCGCGCGGCGCAGCGCGCGCGGGTCGGGATCCCGGCCGCTGCGCATACGCTGATCTTTGTGGGGTCCGGCTTTGAACGCAAAGGGCTGGCGGCGGCGCTGCAGGCCCTGTCGCGCACTGACAGCTATCTGCTGGTGATTGGTCAGGATAAAGCCCGTTCGCGCTACGAAGCGTTGGCCAACAGCCTCGGCTGCGGCGCGCGCGTACGCTTTCTCGGCGTGCAAAAAGAGACCCTGCCATGGTATCAGGCGGCGGATGGCCTGCTGTTGCCTACACTGTATGATCCCTTTCCCAATGTGATTCTGGAAGCGCTGGCCTGCGGACTACCGGTCATCACCAGTACCACCTGCGGCGGAGCGGAATTTATTCGCCGCGGCCACAACGGTTACGTCTGCGACGCGCTGGACATTCCGGCGCTCACCGCAGCCATCGCCGCGCTGGCCGCCAGCCCGCAGGCGCAGCGGCTAAGCGACAACGCGCGGGACACCATTTTGCCGCACTCCCCCGCCCGGCTCTCAGCGCAGCTGGTCGGGCTGTATCAGGGACTTCTCGGCCATGTCTGATCATATTCTGTTCATTATCGACGGCCTGCCCGGCGGCGGGGCGGAAAACGTCACCCTGACGCTGGCGGCCGGTATCGCCGCGCGGGGCCATCGCGTCACCCTGCTGTCGCTGGGAACGCGGCTGGATTATGCCATCCCACCGGGCGTGGATTATCAGGTCTGTGCTGACCGGCCACGCGGCCCGCTGCGCAAGCTGCGCGAGCTGCCGCGCCGCGCCCGCGCGCTGGACGCCCACCTCGCCACGCTGTTCGCCGATAAGGGCTTCCCGACGCTGGTGATCTCCAGCCTGCATAAAACCGATCGCATCGTGGTTCGCTCCCGCCGCCTGGCCGGACTGAACGTTTGGCACTGTATTCACGGTATGCTCTCCCGCTCGTATCTCGGCAATAAAACCGGGCTGGCGCGCTGGCTGAAAAAACGCAAAATGCAACAGGTCTATCACCAGCGGCAGGTGATTACCGTCTCCGACGCGGTGGGGGAGGATTTGCGCCGGGAGATGGGCTGCCGTCCGGCCCGGCTGCAAACTTTGTATAACCCGTTTGATGCCCACGCTATTCGCCAGCGGGCCAGTGCCCCCCATCCGTGGCAGGGAGAGGACTACTGGGTACACGTGGGCCGTTTTCACCCGGTAAAGCGCCACGACCGGCTGATCGCCGCCTTTGCCCACAGCGGCCTGCGCTGCAAGCTGCTGATTCTGGGCCAGGGCGACGCGGCGATCCGCGATGCGATGGTGACGCAAATAGCGGCGCTTGGCCTGACCGATCGGGTGGTGCTGGCCGGCTTTCAGGCCAATCCGCTGCCGATTATCCGCGACGCGCGCGGGCTGGTGCTCAGCTCCGATTCCGAGGGGCTGCCCGGCGTCGCCATTGAGGCCCTGATTTGCCAAACCCCGGTGGTCAGCACCCGCTGTCCGGGCGGCGTAGCCGAGATCCTGAGCGGTCACCTCGCCGCATGGCTTACCGAGCTGAACGCCGAAGACTTAGGGAAGACAATGGCCGAAGCAGACGCCCATCCGCCGCAGATTAACGACGACGCCTGGGCGGCGTTCGAACAACAGCATATCATCGACGGCTGGCTGGCACTGGCCCGCTAAACTCAAAAAAGGAAGGCGTACTATGGCGATTTTGGTCACCGGCGGCGGCGGGTATATCGGTTCACATACCGTGCTTCGCTTGTTGGAACAGCAGGAAGAGGTGGTGGTACTCGACAATTTCGTCAATGCCTCACCGCAGGCGCTGACGCGCGTCGCCGGGCTGGCGGGCCGTGCCCCGCACGTGATTGAGGGCGACGTATGCGACGCCGCGCTGCTGACACGTCTGTTTGCGACGCACCGCATTGATGCCGTGATTCACTTCGCCGGACTGAAAGCGGTCGGCGAGTCGGTTCGCGAGCCGCTGGCCTACTATCAGGTAAACCTCAGCGGTACCCTGACGCTGCTGGCGGCGATGCGCGCTGCCGGCGTTCATCATCTGATCTTCAGCTCCTCAGCGACGGTATACGGTCAACCCGAGCAGGTACCGCTTACCGAAGCGAGCCGCACCGGCGGCACCACCAATCCCTACGGTACTTCGAAATGGATGGTCGAGCAGGTACTGCGCGATCTTGCGCTGGCCGCACCGGAGATGGCCCTGGTCGCGCTGCGCTACTTTAATCCGGTCGGCGCCCACCCCTCGGGACGTATCGGAGAGGATCCGCGCGGAACGCCAAACAACCTGCTGCCCTATATTGCCCAGGTCGCGGTCGGCAAGCTGCCATCAGTGACGGTGTTTGGCAACGATTATCCGACGCCCGACGGCACCGGCGTGCGCGATTATATTCACGTGATGGACCTGGCGGACGGTCATCTGCAGGCCCTGCGTCACAGCCGCGATCGCACCGGTTTCTCGGTCTGGAATCTCGGTACCGGCCGGGGGCATTCGGTGCTGGAGATGATCGACGCCTTTCGCCGCCTTTCCGGTCGGGACATTCCTTACACCCTCGCCCCTCGCCGCCCCGGCGACATTGCCGAATGCTGGTCCGATCCGTCACGCGCCGCGGTGGACCTGAAGTGGAGCGCCACCCGTGACCTTGATGACATGATCCGCGATACCTGGCGCTGGCAATCGCAAAACCCGCAAGGTTACTCAAGCGAGTAATTAGCCGGCGTTCTCCCTTCCGGGCGGCCAGCGCCGCCCGGAAAAGTGATAGCTTTAGCCGGGTGAAATACTTAGAATCGCCACTTTCTGGTTAGAAAAACGGATAACATGTTGCAATCGCTGTATACCGCCCTGCTCTATCTGATTCAGCCACTGATCTGGCTCCGGCTCTGGCTGCGCGGCCGTAAAGCCCCAGCCTATCGTCGGCGCTGGGCGGAGCGCTACGGCTTTTGCGCCGGTAAAGTGGCCCCGGACGGTATTCTGCTGCATTCGGTCTCGGTTGGCGAAACGCTGGCCGCGGTGCCGCTGGTACGCGCGCTGCGCCACCGCTATCCCACGCTGCCGATCACCGTCACCACCATGACGCCCACCGGCTCTGAGCGCGCACAGTCGGCATTTGGCAAAGATGTGCACCATGTTTATCTGCCCTACGATTTGCCCGGCTCGCTGCGGCGCTTTCTGGATACGGTCAATCCACGGCTGGTGATCATCATGGAAACCGAGCTGTGGCCGAATCTGATCGCCACCCTGCATGAACGCAAAATTCCGCTGGTGATTGCCAACGCGCGCCTGTCGGCGCGCTCGGCAAAAGGCTATGCCAAACTGGGCGGGGTTATGCGCCGCCTGCTGCAGCGCATCACGCTGATTGCGGCGCAGCATCAGGACGATGGCGACCGATTTGTACAGCTTGGCCTGAAGCGCTCGCAGCTGGCGATCACCGGCAGCCTGAAATTTGATATTTCAGTGACGCCAGAACTGGCGGCGCGCGCCATTACCCTACGGCGCCAGTGGGCACCGCGGCGTCCGGTCTGGATCGCCACCAGCACTCATGAAGGTGAGGAAGCTATCATTTTACAGGCCCATCGCCAGCTGCTGGCCAGTTTCCCGACCCTGCTGCTGATTCTGGTGCCCCGCCATCCGGAGCGTTTTACTACCGCGCGCGAACTGACGCAAAAAATGGACTTCAGCTACACCCTGCGCAGCAGCGGCGAAATTCCCTCCAGCAGCACGCAGGTGGTGATTGGCGACAGCATGGGCGAGCTGATGCTGCTGTACGGTATTGCCGATCTGGCCTTCGTCGGCGGCAGCCTGGTGGAGCGCGGCGGGCACAATCCGCTCGAGCCGGCCGCCCACGCGATACCGGTGCTGATGGGGCCGCATACCTGGAACTTTAAAGATATCTGCGGCAAGCTGCAGCAGGCGGACGGCCTGATTACCGTGACCGATGCCAACGCGATCGAAAAAGAGGTGAAAACGCTGCTCACCGACGAGGATTACCGGTTGTGGTATGGCCGCCACGCGGTCGAGGTGCTGCACCAGAACCAGGGCGCGCTACAGCGCGTGCTGCAGCTACTGGAACCTTACTTACCCCAGCGGAATCACTGATGATGCCTCGCCAACGCCTTTCCGTCGTAATGATTGCGAAAAACGCCGCACCGCTGCTGGATGAGTGTCTCGCTTCGGTGGCCTGGGCCGATGAAATCATTGTGCTGGATGCCGGCAGCCGCGACGACACGCCGGCGCGGGCGCGAGCCCTCGGAGCGCGCGTCTGGCAATCCGATGACTGGCCAGGGTATGGCCCGCAGCGCCAGCGGGCACAACAATACGCCAGCGGCGAGATGATTTTGATGATCGATTGCGATGAGCGGGTGACGCCGGCGCTGAGGCAGGCGATTGAGCAGGTGCTGGACGCGCCGCCGACCGACCGGGTCTACAGCATCGCCCGGCGGAATCTGTTTCTCGGCCGCTTTATGCGCCACAGCGGCTGGTACCCGGATCGCGTCACGCGCCTCTATCCCCGCCGCTACCGCTACAGCGATCATCTGGTACACGAATCGCTGGAAACGGGCGATGCCGAGGTGGTGCCGCTGCGCGGCGATTTACTGCATCTGACCTGTCGCGACTTTGCCGACTTTCAGCGCAAGCAGCTGGCTTACGCCGAAGCCTGGGCGCAGGAGCGCCATCAGCGCGGCAAGCGTACCGGCCTGCTGGCCATTTTTGGCCATGCGCTGGGCGCGTTTGTTAAAACGCTGGTGCTGCGCGGAGGCGTACTCGACGGCGCGCAGGGCTGGTTGCTGGCGGTGGTCAACGCGCAATACACCTTTAATAAATACGCCGCGCTGTGGGCGCTGCATCAGGCTGCAAAGGGAGACAAGTGATGAGCACCAAGGCCATTTATCCCGGCACCTTCGATCCGATGACCAACGGCCATCTGGATATTCTCTCGCGCGCGGCGCTGATGTTTGACCGCGTGGTGCTGGCGATCGCCGCCAGCCCGGGCAAAAAGCCGCTGTTCAGCCTTGAGGAGCGCGTTGCGCTGGCACGCGAAGTGACGCAGCACCTGGATAACGTGGAAGTGACCGGCTTTAGTGACCTGATGGCTAATTTCGCTCAGGCCCAGCAGGCCAGCGTGCTGGTCCGCGGTCTGCGCGCGGTGTCGGACTTCGAATATGAGCTGCAGCTGGCGCACATGAATCGTCACCTGCTGCCCACGCTGGAAAGCGTCTTTCTCATGCCCTCTGAGCAGTATGCCTTTATCTCCTCATCGCTGGTCAAGGAGGTGGCCCGCCACCAGGGGGATGTGCAGGCGTTCTTGCCGTCCTGCGTCCACGCGGCCCTGTTGGCGAAGCTGAACGGTGCCTAACGCTGACAGCGTGGGCACCAGAAGGTACTGCGCTGCGCGTGCTTGCCGCTGAGAATCGGCGCCCCGCACGCCCGACAGGGTTCGCCGGCCCGGCCATAGACCTGCAGCTCCTGAGCAAAGTAGCCGGGTTTACCGTCCGTTTGTAAAAAATCACGCAGCGTGGTCCCGCCCTGTTCAATCGATCGCAGCAGCACCGCCTTGATCGTCGCGACCAGCACGCCCGCTTCCGCAGCCGACAGCGACTGTGCCGGACGATCCGGCAGGATCCCGGCGGTAAACAGCGATTCGCTGGCGTAGATATTGCCGACGCCAACCACCAGCTTATTGTCCATCAGCCAGGGTTTTACCGGCGTGCGCTTACCGCGAGCCTTCTGATAGAGGTATTCCGCGCTAAAGGCTTCGCTGAGAGGCTCCGGTCCCAGATGGGCGAGGACGTGGCTGGCCGCCAGATCGCTGCACCACAGCCAGGCACCAAAGCGACGCGGATCGGTATAGCGCAACACCTTGCCATTGCTGAGCACCAGGTCCACGTGGTCATGCTTTGCCGGCGGCGTGGCTTCCGGCAGCACCCGCAGGCTGCCCGACATCCCGAGATGAATGATAATCCAGCCGGCAGGCAGCTCCAGCAGCAGATATTTGGCCCGGCGCTGTACGCTCAGGATCGGCTGATCGCTGAGCGCGTGAATCTCCTGCGACACCGGCCAGCGCAGCCGGGAATTACGCACCTCCACGTGCAGCAGGGTCTCTCCCCGCAGATGCGGCTCGATGCCGCGTCGGCTGGTCTCCACTTCCGGTAACTCTGGCATGGCTGCTCCTCCTGGCCGGGCCTGAAATAAAAAAACCCCGCCGGGGCGAGGTTTTTTCAAGAACGCTAAACTTACTTGATTTTAGCTTCTTTGTAGATCACGTGCTGGCGAACCACCGGATCGAACTTTTTCAGTTCCATTTTTTCCGGCTTGGTGCGCTTGTTTTTCGTGGTGGTATAGAAGTGACCTGTACCAGCAGAGGAAACCAGCTTGATCTTCTCACGAATACCTTTAGCCATGATTTATTCCTTAGTACTTCTCACCACGGGCACGCATTTCCGACAGAACGGTGTCGATGCCCTTTTTATCGATTACACGCATACCTTTAGCAGATACGCGCAGCGTTACGAAGCGCTTTTCGCTCTCAACCCAGAAACGGTGAGAGTGCAGGTTCGGCAGGAAACGGCGTTTCGTCGCGTTCATTGCGTGGGAACGGTTGTTACCGGTCACCGGACGCTTGCCAGTTACTTGGCAGACTCGTGACATGTCTATTCTCCAAAAATCAAATCAGCTCGAGCTTTAAAACTAAGGTATTGGCCGCCTCGTCAGGCTCATAGCCCACCAAAGCGAGTTCTATGTGAACCCGCTGAGCAGGCCCATATGCCAAACCCGAGATTCTCAAAGGTGGCGTAGTATACGCCGCTAAGCGCATGTGCTCAAGTCCCGAACAGATAAAGATCCCGATGGATCGCGCAAAATTCTCGCACTCTGCCCGATAACCGGGGGGAAAACGCACCGGACGCCTAAAAAACCCGCGCTATAGCCAGCCGCGTTCGCAAAACGAGACGTAGCATCCTCGCCCGACAATCACGTGGTCTAACACCCGCACGCCGATCAGCGCGCAGGCCTCCACGGTGCGCTGGGTGATGTCGCGATCGGCCCTGCTGGGCTCCGCCACGCCGCTGGGGTGATTGTGCGCCAGGATCAGCGCCGCGGCGTTGTGGCGCAGGCAGGCGCGGACGATTTCACGCGGATGGACCTCTACGCTGCGCAGGCTGCCGCGAAACAGCGGTTCACAGGCAATCATCCGGTGCTGATTATCCAGATAGACCACCACAAACACTTCACGCGGCTCGCCGTGGAGCAGCTGCTGCAGGTAGCGATAGGTGGACTGCGGAGACTGCAGCGCGCCGTGCCGGCTCAGGCGCGTCTCCAGGATTCGCCGGCTCAGCTCGGTAACGGCCTGCAGCTGCGCCCGTTTGGCTGGCCCAATGCCGCTCAGACGCAGGCCCTGCAGCTCCTCCTCCTGCATCAGCTGATGCAGCGAACCGTAGCGATCCAGCAGCGCCGCAGCCAGCTGCAGCACCGGCCGCCGTCGGGTGCCGGTGCGCAAAAAGATCGCCAGCAGTTCCGCGTCGGTGAGCGCCGCAGCGCCAAACAGCGCCAGTTTTTCTCGCGGCAGTGGCCCGTTCATCCCCCCTCCCTGTCGTCAACGTCCGGCGGTCATCATAGCGCCTCGCAGCGTGACGGTTTGCGAGGCTGAACGTAAAAACGCCGCGCGGCCACCGACCGTGCCACCCGCGCTTTGTGGTAATATTGACGTTTCTGAATGCGCGGCCGGGCTGCGCTGGCCACCGAGTAAGGCGGAAGACCGATGACAGGATTAGCCGGAAAAAAAATTGTGCTGGGTATCAGCGGCGGCATCGCGGCCTATAAGGCGCCGGAGCTGGTGCGGCGGCTGAAGGATCGCGGCGCCGAGGTGCGCGTGGTGATGACGCCGGCGGCCAAAGCCTTTATCACGCCGATGACGCTGCAGGCCGTCTCCGGCTTTCCGGTATTCGACGATTTGCTCGATCCAGCGGCCGAGGCGGCGATGGGACATATCGAGCTGGGTAAGTGGGCGGACCTGGTGATTCTGGCGCCCGCCAGCGCCGATCTGATCGCTCGCGTCGCGGCCGGGATGGCTAATGACCTGGTCACCACCACCTGCCTGGCCACCGCCGCGCCGGTGGCGGTAGTACCGGCAATGAATCAGCAGATGTACCGTGCGGCGGCCACCCAACACAATCTGCAGACCCTCGCCGCGCGTGGCCTGCTGATTTGGGGACCCGACAGCGGCAGCCAGGCCTGCGGCGACGTCGGACCGGGACGCATGCTGGACCCGCTGGCGATTGTCGACGCGGCGCTACGCTGGGCCGCGCCGGTGCGGGACTGGCAGCATCTGAAGATGATGATCACCGCCGGCCCCACGCGGGAAGCACTGGATCCGGTACGCTTCATCAGTAATCACAGCTCAGGCAAAATGGGCTTTGCTATCGCCGCCGCCGCCGCCGCCCGCGGCGCAGCGGTGACGCTGATCACCGGTCCCGTCACTTTGCCCACGCCGCCCGGCGTGACGCGTATCGACGTGGCGTCCGCGCTGGAAATGCACGCTGCCGTCATGGCGCGCGTGCAGCAGCAGAGCATCTTTATCGGCTGCGCCGCGGTTGCCGATTATCGTGCTGAAACCATTGCCAGTGATAAGATCAAAAAACAGGGCGATGAGATGACCCTGACGCTGGTCAAAAATCCGGACATCGTTGCCGGCGTCGGTGCGCTCACCGCCGGGCGGCCTTTTGTGGTAGGGTTTGCGGCCGAAACCCGGAATGTGGAAGAATACGCGCAGCAAAAGCGCCTGAATAAGCAGCTTGACCTGATCTGCGCCAACGACGTTTCCCTTTCTGGTCAGGGCTTTAATAGCGATAACAACGCACTTCACCTTTATTGGCAGGAGGGAGAGAAAGCCTTACCGCTCTGCGATAAGACGCTCCTTGGCCAACTGTTAACCGACGAGATAGTCCGCCGTTATGAAGAAAAAAATAGACGTTAAGATTCTGGATCCCCGCATCGGCGACGCCTTCCCGCTGCCAACCTATGCCACCCCGGGTTCGGCGGGTCTCGACTTACGCGCCTGCCTGGATGAGGCGATTGAGCTCGCGCCGGGCGATACCACCCTGCTGCCGACCGGTCTTGCGATCCACATTGCCGATCCCAGCCTCGCCGCTGTTATCCTGCCGCGTTCAGGCCTTGGCCACAAACACGGCGTGGTACTGGGTAATCTGGTGGGCCTGATTGACTCCGACTACCAGGGACAGCTGATGGTCTCCGTCTGGAACCGCGGCCAGCAGCGCTTTACCATCCAGCCCGGCGAGCGCATCGCGCAAATGGTCTTCGTGCCGGTAGTACAGGCCGAATTCAATCTGGTCGAAGATTTTGACGCCAGCCAGCGCGGTGAGGGCGGCTTTGGCCACTCCGGTCGCCAGTAAGCCGGCGCCTTTTCTTCCGCCCAACGCTGTATTTGCACCTGGCAACGGCGCATTTCACCGCCGTTGCCTGATTGTTTGCCCGTGTTCGGTGATTTTCAGGGGTCGTTAACATCATGGCAGAAAAAAAGAGTACGAAACGGAATCGTCGCGAGGAGATTTTGCAGGCGCTGGCCCACATGCTGGAGTCCAGTGATGGCAGTCAGCGCATCACGACTGCCAAGCTCGCGGCTAACGTGGGGGTGTCTGAAGCGGCGCTGTATCGTCATTTTCCCAGCAAAACCCGCATGTTCGACAGCCTGATCGAGTTTATCGAAGACGCGCTGATTACCCGCATCAATCTGATTTTAAAAGATGAAAAAGAGACGCTGACGCGCCTCAAACTGATTGTGCAGCTGATTCTCGGCTTTGGCGAGCGTAACCCCGGGCTGACGCGCATCATCACCGGCCACGCGCTGATGTTTGAGCAGGACCGCCTGCAGGGGCGCATTAATCAGCTGTTTGAGCGTATTGAAGTGCAGATCCGTCAGGTAATGCGCGAGCGGAAAATGCGCGAGGGTGAAGGCTTTCGCAGCGATGAAGCCCTGCTGGCCAGCCAGCTGCTGGCGTTTTGCGAAGGCATGCTCTCGCGCTTTGTGCGCTCCGAGTTTCGCTTTCGCCCGACGGCGGATTTTGAGGCGCGCTGGCCGCTGCTGGCGGCGGCGCTGGTCTGAGTGAACGGGCGGGCGCTGGCGCCCGCCCGGCGGCCGGTTAAATACCGTACTGCTGCTGGTAAGCGCGCACCGCGGCCAGGTGCGTCGCCATCGCCGGCTGCTCCTCCAGATAGCTAATCAAATCCCGCAGGGTAATGATCGACGTCACCTGACAGTGAAAATCGCGCTCCACCTCCTGAATCGCCGACAGCGCCCCTTGCCCCCGCTCCTGACGATCCAGCGAAATCAGCACCCCGGCCAGGCTGGCGCCGTTGGCCGCAATGATCGCCATCGACTCACGAATCGCCGTTCCGGCGGTGATCACATCGTCCACCAGCATGACCTTGCCTTTCAGCGGACTGCCTACCAGCGTCCCGCCCTCGCCGTGTGCTTTCGCCTCTTTGCGGTTAAAGCAGTAGGGTACGTCGCGCCGGTGGTGATCGGCCAGCGCTACCGCGGTGGTGGTCGCAATCGGAATGCCTTTGTAGGCCGGGCCAAACAGCAGATCAAACGGGACACCGCCGTCCACCAGTGCCTGGGCATAGAAACGCCCCAGCAGTGCTAAATCCCCACCGGTGTTAAACAGTCCGGCATTGAAAAAGTAAGGACTCGTGCGCCCGGATTTCAGCGTAAACTCACCGAATTTCAGTACCTGTCTGCTCAGGGCAAACTCAATAAACTGGCGCTGCCAGGCTTTCATCATCCTCTCCTCATTCTCTGGACATAAAAAAGGCGACTCTGACGAGTCGCCTCTGAACACACTCTTTACGCGGCCAGCGCGGCCTTCTGCGCCGCAATCAGGCTGGCAATACCCTCACGGGCCAGCGCCAGCAGCGTCAACAGCTCATCGTGGCTAAAGGGCTCGCCCTCGGCGGTACCCTGCACCTCAATCATGCGCCCCTCTTCGGTCATCACCACGTTCATGTCGGTTTCGGCCGCGGAATCCTCGATATACTCCAGATCGCACAGCGCCTCGCCGTTAACGATGCCGACGGACACCGCAGCGACCATGCCTTTCATCGGATTGCTCTTCAGCTTACCCTTCGCCACCAGGTGGTTCAGCGCATCAGCCAGCGCCACGCAGGCGCCGGTGATCGCGGCGGTGCGGGTGCCGCCATCGGCCTGCAGCACGTCACAATCGAGGGTAATGGTAAATTCACCCAGCGCTTTCAAATCAAGCGCAGCGCGCAGCGAGCGGGCGATCAGGCGCTGGATCTCCAGCGTGCGTCCCCCCTGCTTGCCTTTCGCCGCTTCGCGGGCGTTGCGGCTGTGGGTGGCGCGCGGCAGCATGCCGTACTCGGCGGTCACCCAGCCCTGCCCCTGCCCTTTCAGAAAGCGCGGCACGCCCTCTTCAACGGTGGCGGTGCATAGCACTTTGGTCTCACCGAACTCAACCAGCACCGATCCCTCGGCGTGTTTGGTGTAGTGGCGGGTCAGGGTAACGGGGCGCACGTCTTGAGCGCGACGACCTGCTGGGCGCATAGGTTTTCTCCGGCTGGGAATGTCAGTTGGCTGCGCATTATACGGATTTCGTCCGCCGCTGCCTATCGCCGCGGCAACGCGCGGGAAAGTGGTGAAATCCGGCGCAAAATATGGCTAAAATGCGCGCCACCTTATTCTAAAAAAAGCGGATTGTGCTTTTTATGTCCCCACTACTGCATTTTGTTCTCACACTTGGCGTCGTGTGCCTGCTGGCGCTGCTCGTCAGTCACGATCGTCAGCGCATTCGTTACCGCTACCTGCTCCAGCTGGTGGTGATTGAGGCGGTGCTGGGCTGGTTCCTGCTGAATGCCGAGAGCGGGCAGCGCGGCGTCGCGCTGTTTGCCGGTTTTTTTGACACCCTGCTGCGTTTTGCCGCCGAGGGCGCCAACTTCGTGTTTGGCAATATGAGTCAGCAGGGGCTGGCGTTTATCTTCCTCGGCGTGCTGTGCCCAATTATCTTTATCTCGGCGTTGATCGGCATTCTGCAACACTTTCGCATTCTGCCGATCGTGATCCGTATCGTGGGCACGCTGCTGTCGAAAGTGAACGGCATGGGCAAGCTGGAGTCATTCAACGCCGTCAGTACGCTGATCCTCGGCCAGTCGGAAAACTTCATCGCCTATAAAGGGGTGCTGAGCGACATCTCGCCGCGCCGCCTGTACACCATGGCCGCCACCGCCATGTCGACCGTCTCTCTGTCGATCGTTGGCGCCTACATGACGATGATTGACGCGCGCTACGTGGTGGCGGCGTTGATCCTCAATATGTTCAGTACCTTTATCGTGCTCAGCATCATCAATCCGACCCATCCCGGCGATGAGCCGGACATTAAGCTGGATAAGCTGCACGAGGATCAAAGCTTCTTCGAAATGCTGGGCGAATACATTCTGGCAGGCTTCAAGGTCGCGATGATCATCGCCGCGATGCTGATTGGCTTTATCGCGCTGATCGCCGCGGTGAACGCCCTGTTCAGCACCCTGTTTGGTCACAGCTTCCAGCAGCTGCTGGGCTGGGTATTCTGGCCGTTTGCGTGGCTGATCGGCATTCCGGCGCAGGATATCCTGCACGCCGCCGGCATCATGGCCACCAAGCTGGTGGCCAACGAGTTTGTGGCCATGATCGAGCTGAAAAAGGTAGCGGCGGAAATGACTCCGCGTGGCCTCGGCATTCTCTCGGTGTTTCTGGTCTCCTTCGCCAACTTCGCCTCGATTGGCATCGTTGCCGGCGCGATCAAGGGCCTGAATGCCGACCAGGGCAACGTCGTTTCCCGCTTCGGCTGGAAACTGGTATACGGCTCCACGCTGGTCAGTCTGCTGTCGGCAGGCTTTGCCGGCCTGTTCCTCTGACGGCCGCCGGGGGCGGCTCCGCCCCCGGTGATCAAAACGCCACGCATACCGGCGCGTCGACGCGCATCACCGATTCCTGCTGGAACCGCTGCTGATACGCCGTGCGCAGCGCATCAATCTTAGCGGATGCCGCCGCGTCAGCGTCGTGAATCAGCATCAGCGCGCGGCTCGGCTCGCGCACCACCTGACCGTTATGTCCCAGCCACTGCCCCTGCGCGGCAAACACCGTTAGCCCGTCGCGAAAGCGCGGGGTCACTTCGCTGTCCACAAAGCGCTGCCACTGCGCTTCATCGATCGCCGGGCCGGCCGGGCGGCTGAGACCAAAGTAGAGCGTGGTTTGCTGCATCGCCTCGCCGCTGGCGCAGCGGATCGGTGCCGGGCTTCCGCCCGGGGCCTGGCAGCCGGTCAGCAACAGCGCCATCGCCAGCGCCGCCGCAGTAAAGGGAGGAGTCACACGCAGAGCCATAAGGGTATCCGTTAATCAATCTGCCGACGCCGGGATGGCGCCGCGCCGCAGCGTCCATCATAAGCGTATCTACCCGGCAGCGTCACCTGGCGCCGCACACCGGCAGGGAAATCCGGCGCCGCGCTGTCGTCCGCGGCCCTGCGCCGCTATAATCCCCCCACCACTCTTTTTTAACAGGTACGCCACGATGATCCGCAGTATGACCGCCTACGCCCGACGTGAAATCAAAGGTGACTGGGGCAGCGCCGCCTGGGAGCTGCGCTCGGTTAACCAACGCTATCTGGAAACCTGGATGCGCCTGCCGGAGCAGTTCCGCAGCCTGGAGCCAATGGCGCGCGAGCGCATCCGCGCCCGGCTGACCCGCGGCAAGATTGAATGTAGCCTGCGCTTCGAGGCCGATCCGAGCGCGCAGAGCGCGCTGCACCTGAATGAGAAGCTGGCGCTGCAGCTGGTCGAAGCCGCCAACTGGGTGAAGCTAAAAAGCGATGAAGGGGAGATTAATCCGCTGGATATTCTGCGCTGGCCCGGCGTGATGTCCGCGCAGGATCAGGATCTCGACGCCATCGCCGGGGAGCTGATGGCCGCGCTGGACGACACGCTGGATGACTTTATCACCGCCCGCGAAACCGAAGGTGCCGCACTGAAGGGGCTGATTGCGCAGCGCCTTGAGGGCGTCAGCACTGAAATCACCAGGGTGCGCGCGCAGATGCCGGAGGTGCTGAAATGGCAGCGTGAGCGCCTGACCAGCAAACTGGAAGAGGCGCAGGTACAGCTGGATGGCAACCGCATTGAGCAGGAGCTGATCATGCTGGCGCAGCGCGTGGACGTCGCCGAAGAGCTGGACCGGCTGGAGACGCACGTCAAAGAGACCTGGAACATCCTGAAAAAGAAAGAGGCCGTTGGCCGCCGCCTCGACTTTATGATGCAGGAGTTTAACCGCGAATCGAATACTCTGGCCTCGAAATCGATCAATGCCGATATCACCGCGTCCGCCATTGAGCTGAAGGTGCTGATTGAACAGATGCGCGAGCAGATTCAGAATATTGAGTAAGCGTTTTTTCCTCTGACCTGAACATCCAAACCCAACGGCCCTTCCGCACTGGCGAAAGGGCTTAAAGGCCCTGTTAATGTCACCGTTGTGCCCGAGGCGCCTGGCTGATGAGTGGTGCCAGGCGCGATTATGCAGGCTAAACAGCAGCCTTTAAGAGAAGATTCTGGCACAGAGGCAGCCGCCGTCGGCAGCAGGCGCATCATCACCCGCGAAAGAGACTCCCGCTGGGCGTGCCCAGCACCAACATCGGCAGGCCATCGACGCCGCCGAACGGCACCGCTCCACCGCAACCAGGGCTATCCATGCGAGCATTCGGTGAGCAGGCCGATCGGGTCGCATAACCCAGCCACTGCGACGGCGTTGCGTAACGGACAGTCCACCTCAGCGTGCTGAACGCCGCCCCCCAGACTGGTCTCACCACCGGCCTATCCATCTGCGCGAAGAATTGTGCGGTTAGCTTTGCCATCTGCGTGGAGCCAGCCTGGGAAAGGTCGTCCACCTCGCCATTACGGTATGCCTCTGGCGAAATAACGCGGAGATCCTGTGAATCTTTTCACTTGGGTTGATGAGAAAAGTCCCGGAGTTCCAGCATATAGCCTCCGGCGTGGGCGGTATTTTGCGGATGACCGGGAGTGCCCGTTAGCGATGAGACTTGTTCGCGCGGAATTCAACGCTGTTCCCCTGCCAACGGCGGTTAATGCAGCGTGCTACTCTCCGGCATATCGGGCGCTGGCAGTTCCTGAACATTGGCGCGTCGCAGGGCGTCCAGCGCGCGCAGTCCCTGTTCGATACGCTGATCCAGCCTGTCGGCCTCGACAATATCGCTGCCGAAGCGCAGCAGCCCGTCCTTTAAAAAGCGCGCCTCAGACCAGATCACTGCTTTTTCGCGCTTAGAGCGACGCGGGGTTTCATTAAGTACCTCTTCCATAAACAGCACAAAATCCTGCGGCAGCGCGTGGCCGTCAGGCGGGTCGTAGCTGTCGATCAGGTAACAGTTTTCATTGATATGGCCGTTGACGCTGAGGTCGACATTCTGGAAACACTCCAGATAGAAGTCCTGCTGGCGAAAGCCGATACAGAGGTCGGTGGCGCGCGCCTCCTCCACGATGCCAACGTTGATTGCCATCGCCACCAGATGACTCTCCCAGTTGCTGAGCAGCTCGCCCAACAGGGTGTCCAGCGGCACCGGATTCGTGAACGGGAGAAGCAGGCTGAACCGGCTGTTGGCCTCCATCGCGATAACCAGGAAATCGCGCTCAGACAATTGATACAGTTCGCATTGCCAGCAGACCTGCTGCCTATCCGACGTCAGTTTTACCCGTCCCTTGAGCTCTCCCTCGGGCACCGGCATGGCGGGCAGGGCGCACCCCAGCCATTTCAGCAAAGAACGACTCATCGAAAAAATGACGCGCTGCATAGGCCCTCCTTGTGGATCAACCTCCTGACTCTAACGCAAAATCCGCGGGCCGGCGGCAAAATTATTGCCATGGACGCCGCCGCTGGCGGGCGCGTAACAAAATGTGCTCGTCTAAGCTTGTGTTACCCGTTAGGCTTGCCGTCGGAGGAAGCCCACTATGCTACTTACGGTGTTATATATTATCGGCATCACTGCGGAAGCGATGACCGGCGCGCTGGCGGCCGGACGCCGAAAGATGGATATGTTTGGCGTGATCATTATCGCCTCGGTCACGGCAATCGGCGGCGGCTCGGTGCGCGATATGCTGCTCGGACACTATCCGCTGGGGTGGGTGAAACATCCGGAATATATCATGATCGTTGCCGCAGCGGCGGTGCTGACCACGTGGCTGGCGCCGCTGATGACCCATCTGCGAAAAGTGTTTCTGGTGCTCGATGCGCTCGGACTGGTGGTGTTCTCGATTATCGGAGCGCAGGTCGCGCTGGATATGGGCCACGGCGGCATCATCGCCGCTATCTCTGCAGTGATAACCGGGGTATTTGGCGGAGTGCTGCGCGATATGTTCTGCAATCGCATTCCACTGGTTTTTCAAAAGGAGCTGTACGCCGGCATCGCGTTTGCCGCCGGCTGGCTGTACATCCTGCTGCTGAAGACGCCGCTGAGCGGGGAGCTGGTTATCCTGATTACCCTGCTGTTTGGCTTTCTGGCGCGCCTGCTGGCGCTGCGTTTTAAGCTCGGACTGCCGATCTTTAACTACCCGCATCCGGAGCATTAACCGGCGCGCGCAGCGCCGGGATCTGCGCCAGCAGTTCGCGCACCGACGGATGGTGGAAAAATGCCACCAGCTTTGCCGCCAGCGCCTGGCCAATACCGGGCAGCCGCAGCCACTCACTGACCGGCCACGCTGGCATTGCCCGCAGTGCCTCTTCATCCATGGCGTTCAACGCCTGCGCCGGAAGCGGTGGGCCCAGCGCTTTGATCCAGCGGCGCAGCGGCTGGGCCCGGCTGCGCATCAGCGTATCGAGGATCCGAGCCTGCCGCTGACGACTCAAGCCCGGCACAGTGGGAAAGGTGGCCGGTCCCCACTCCAGCCACGAGAACAGGTGCATCTCCGGTTGTGACGCCATTAGCCGCTGCCAGCTACCGGCGTGGATCCCCGATAAGTTAAGTACCGCTTTACTGCTCAGCCAGCTCAGGCGGGCCAGAAACTGCTGCCGACAGCCTGGTGTGAGCCGAAAGCAGCTGAGCGCATGATATTGTGCGGCGTCCGGTGGCGTTGGGTAGTGGCGCTGCGCCACCCGCCAGGCCACCTCGTCCAGCCGCGGGATCCCCTGGCCGGCCAGGCTTACCGTGACCTGGTCACCGGCCACGACGTCCAGCGCGCGCCAGCGCGCCAGCGATCCGAGACTGACCCGCCGCACCTGTTTATCGTCCAGCCGCAGCGGCCGTAGCGCCAGGACCACCGACACCTTGCCGCTGCGCCCGACGTTAAACAACACGTCGCGCACTTCGGCCAGCGCCTCCGGTGGCGGATACTTCCACGCCACGGCATCACCGCCATCGCCTGGTCGCCAGTGGCGTCCGGCGGTGCGCGGCAGGCGATGGATTACCACGCCGTCAGTGGCAAACGGCAGCGCCTCGCGAAACCAGCGCGCTCGCCACGCGGCAACGTCATCGGGGGTAGCAACCGGCTGCGTCCAGCGACCCACCTCATCCAGCCCCATCGCCTGTAGCGCCGACAGCTGCTCTTTGAGCGTGTGTGGGCCATCCGGCCACGCCCAGATAAACAGTCCCAGCTGCGCCAGCAGCGGCGAAGCAGCCTGCTGGCGCATCGCGCCGGCCACTTTTGTACGGGCATTCTCGCCGCCGCGGATGGCCTGCCGGTGCGCCGGTGTGCGCAAAAACAGCTCCCCCTGCAGCACCGTCTGCCCGGCGGTAAAAGGAATATGCGCGGGTATCGCGGGAATCTGCCGGGCTTTAGCGGTCCAGTCTTCGCCCTGCAGCCCGTCTCCCCGGCTGATAAGCCCCGTCAGCTCTCCGGCGTGATACACCAGCGTCACGGCCAATCCGTCCACCTTTGGCTGCACCCACAGACCGCGCTGGCCCTGCATCCAGCGCGCAACGGCGGTGCGATCCGCCAGTTTTTTGACGCCGGTGTGGGCCACCGGATGCGGGCGGCGGCCGTCGGTGGGCCACTGCGGTTCCCGCGCGCTTCGGGCTGGATCAAAGCAGCGCTGCCAGTCATTGAGGCGCGCCTGCAGCGCGTCATAGCGCGCATCGCCGATCGCGGCCTGCCCCTGGCGATAGTAGGCGTCATCCCAGCGGGCGAGCTGCTGCGCCAGCGCGCGCATCTCCTCCTGCGCCCGGTGCGGCGTCCACGCCGGGCACTGCGCCCATACGCTACCGGCGCTGATGCACAGTGTCGCAACGAAGATAATAAACCTGTCCATGCCCACCTCCCTGATCGTGACCGCATCAGTCTGGCAATCTGGCCACCGGATGGGCCAGCGTCGGTGCGCGTTTTCTGAAGCAGACACAAAATAAAAGACACCGGACAACATGTTATGTCTTACGAATTGCGACAGTGCGCGACAATGCGGCGAAAAGTCGCTCTCGCCCCCGACAAACGCTGCATCTGTGGGTGGAGCCGTGTATACTGTGCAGGAAATAAACTCCGCAAAGCGATACGCATAAGACTCATGGCTCAAGGCACGTTATTTATTGTTTCCGCCCCCAGCGGCGCAGGGAAATCCAGCCTGATTCAGGCGCTGTTAAAGACACAACCGCTGTATGACACCCAGGTGTCCATCTCCCATACCACCCGCGATAAGCGCCCGGGCGAGGAACACGGCGAGCACTACTATTTTGTTTCCCATGACGACTTTCGTCAGATGATTGCGGAAGACGCATTTCTTGAGCACGCCGAGGTGTTTGGTAACTATTACGGCACGTCGCGTAACGCTATCGAGCAGGTACTGGCCACCGGCGTCGACGTGTTTCTGGATATTGACTGGCAGGGCGCGCAGCAGATCCGCCAGCGGATGCCGCAGGCGCGCAGCATTTTCGTGCTACCGCCGTCAAAAGATGAGCTGGATCGCCGCCTGCGCGGCCGCGGTCAGGACAGCGAAGAGGTGATCGCTAAGCGCATGGCGCAGGCGGTGGCGGAAATGAGCCACTTTGCCGAATACGATTACCTGATTGTGAACGATGATTTCGATCTGGCGCTGTCCGATCTGAAGCACATCATTCGCGCCGAACGTCTGCGCATGGGGCGCCAGCGCCAGCGCCATGACGCATTAATCAGCAAACTGTTGGCAGACTGAGGACAACTCAGTATGATGCCGAGTCATTTCGTCACCCGTGGAGTAGCATAGTTATGGCACGCGTAACCGTACAGGACGCCGTAGAGAAAATTGGTAACCGTTTTGACCTGGTGCTGGTCGCTGCGCGTCGCGCACGTCAGATGCAGGTGGGCGGTAAGGATCCGCTGGTACCGGAAGAGAACGACAAGTCTACCGTTATCGCCCTGCGCGAAATCGAAGAAGGCCTGATCACTAACCAGATTCTGGATGTGCGCGATCGTCAGGAACAGCAGGAGCAGGAAGCCGCTGAACTGCAGGCCGTTACCGCTATCGCTGAAGGTCGTCGTTAATTTGTCGCCGGAAGGCCCACAACTTGTATCTGTTCGAGAGCCTCAATCAGCTGATTGAAACCTACTTGCCTGAGGAGCAGATTAAGCGCCTCAAGCAAGCCTATCTTGTCGCACGTGATGCCCACGAGGGACAGACACGCTCCAGTGGTGAGCCCTATATCACTCACCCGGTTGCCGTCGCCTGTATTCTTGCGGAGATGAAGCTCGACCATGAAACCCTCATGGCCGCGCTGCTGCATGACGTGATCGAAGATACCCCCGCCACGTACCAGGATATGGAACAGCTGTTTGGTAAAAGCGTTGCCGAGCTGGTGGAAGGGGTGTCCAAGCTGGACAAACTGAAATTCCGCGACAAGAAAGAGGCGCAGGCCGAAAACTTCCGCAAGATGATCATGGCGATGGTGCAGGATATCCGCGTCATTCTGATCAAGCTGGCCGACCGCACGCACAACATGCGCACCCTCGGATCGCTGCGGCCCGATAAGCGCCGCCGTATCGCCCGCGAAACGCTGGAGATATATAGCCCGCTGGCTCATCGCCTGGGCATCCATCATCTGAAAACCGAGCTGGAAGAGCTGGGCTTTGAAGCCCTCTATCCTAACCGCTATCGGGTGATTAAAGAGGTGGTAAAGGCAGCGCGCGGCAACCGCAAAGAGATGATTCAAAAAATCCTCTCGGAGATCGAAGGGCGGCTGCAGGAAGCGGGTATTCCCTGTCGCGTCTTTGGCCGCGAAAAACACCTGTACTCGATCTATCTGAAAATGCACCTGAAAGAGCAGCGTTTTCATTCCATTATGGATATTTACGCCTTTCGGGTGATCGTGCGCGATGTCGATACCTGCTATCGCGTGCTGGGCCAGATGCACAGTCTGTATAAGCCGCGCCCGGGCAGGATGAAAGATTACATCGCCATCCCGAAGGCGAACGGCTATCAGTCGCTGCATACCTCCATGATTGGTCCGCACGGCGTGCCGGTCGAGGTGCAGATCCGCACGGAAGATATGGATCAAATGGCGGAGATGGGAGTCGCGGCGCACTGGGCCTATAAAGAGCAGGGTGAAAGCAGCACCACCGCGCAGATTCGCGCCCAGCGCTGGATGCAGAGCCTGCTGGAGCTGCAGCAGAGCGCCGGCAGCTCGTTTGAATTTATTGAGAGCGTAAAATCCGATCTGTTCCCGGATGAGATTTACGTTTTTACTCCGGAAGGGCGCATCGTAGAGCTGCCCACCGGGTCCACTCCGGTCGACTTTGCCTATGCGGTGCATACGGACATCGGCCATGCCTGCGTGGGTGCCCGCGTTGACCGGCAGCCCTATCCGCTGTCGCAGCCGCTGACCAGCGGACAAACCGTGGAGATTATCACCGCCCCGGGCGCGCGGCCTAACGCTGCCTGGCTGAACTTTGTCGTCAGCTCGAAAGCGCGGGCCAAAATTCGTCAGCTGCTGAAGAACCTGAAGCGCGATGAGTCCGTCAGCCTTGGCCGGCGCCTGCTCAGCCACGCGCTGGGCGGCAGCCGCAAGCTGGCGGAGATCCCGGAGCAAAATATCCAGCACGAGCTGGAGCGGATGAAGCTCGCCAGCCTCGACGACCTGCTGGCAGAAATTGGCCTCGGCAATGCGATGAGCGTGGTGGTCGCTAAAAATCTGCAGCAGAGCGAAGCTCAGGCGGAGCAGGTCAGCGTGAAAACCCGCGGCAAGCTGCCGATCAAAGGCGCCGACGGCGTGCTAATCACCTTCGCCAAGTGCTGCCGCCCGATCCCCGGCGATCCCATCGTGGCGCACGTCAGTCCGGGCAAAGGGCTGGTGGTGCATCACGAGTCCTGCCGGAATATCCGCGGCTATCAGAAAGAGCCGGAGAAGTTTATGGCGGTGGCGTGGGATGATACCCTGAGCGATCAGGAGTTTGTCGCCGAAATTAAGGTGGACATGTTTAACCATCAGGGCGCGCTGGCCAACCTGACCGCGGCGATTAACACCGCCGGATCCAACATTCAAAGCCTGAACACCGAAGAGAAAGATGGCCGCGTGTACTGCGCTTATATTCGCCTGACCGCGCGCGACCGCGTCCATCTGGCCAACATCATGCGAAAAATCCGCGTGATGCCGGACGTGATCAAAGTTCATCGTAACCGTAACTGAGCCATGAATCCTCAACGCTTTGCCCGAATCCGTCAGATGCTGGCCGCCCGCCAGCACGATCTGACGGTGTGCATGGAGCAGGTGCACAAGCCGCACAACGTTTCTGCCGTGATCCGCACCGCCGATGCCGTGGGGGTACACCAGGTTCACGCCGTCTGGCCGGGCAGCCGGATGCGCACCCAGGTCTCCACCGCCGCCGGCAGCAACAGCTGGGTAACGGTCAAAACCCACCCGACGATTGCCGACGCGGTCGCCGAACTGAAGGGTGCCGGGATGCAGGTTCTGGCCACCCATCTCTCGGCCAGCGCCGTCGATTTCCGCCAGATAGATTACACCCGCCCGACCTGTATTCTGATGGGCCAGGAGAAGACCGGCATCACCGACGAAGCGCTGGCGCTGGCCGACCAGGATATCATCATTCCGATGGTCGGCATGGTGCAGTCACTGAACGTCTCCGTTGCCTCAGCGCTGATCCTGTATGAAGCGCAGCGCCAGCGGCAGAACGCCGGCATGTATCAGCGCGACGTCAGCCTGCTGGAGGAAGCCGAGCAGCAGCGCCTGCTGTTTGAGGGCGGCTATCCGGTACTGGCGCGCGTAGCGAAGCAGAAGCGTCTCCCCTATCCGCGCATCAATGCACAGGGCGAAATTGAAGCCGATCCGCAGTGGTGGGCGACCATGCAGGCGGCGAAAGTCCGATGACCGCTCGCCTGCTGGACGCCATTCCGTTAAGTACGCTTTCCGGCGTCGGCGCCAGCCAGGCGGGCAAGCTGGCGAAGCTGGGCCTGCATACGCTGCAGGATCTGCTGCTGCACCTGCCAATGCGCTACGAAGACCGCACTACGCTTTGGGCGATTAACGATCTGCTGCCCGGTATCTGGGCCACGGTCGAAGGTGACGTGCTGAACAGCGAGATAACCTTTGGCCGCCGCCGCATGCTGGTATGTCAGATAAGCGACGGCACCGGAGTGATCACGCTGCGCTTTTTCAATTTTAATGCCGGCATGAAAAACAGCCTCGCCCCGGGTCGGCGGGTGACGGCTTATGGCGAAATACGCCGCGGTCAGCGCGGCGGCGAGATCATTCATCCGGAATACCGCCTGCAGGGCGACGGCAGCAGCCACGGGCTTGAGGAGACGCTGACCCCGGTCTATCACACTACTGAAGGCATCCGCCAGGCGACGCTACGCAAGCTGACCGACCAGGCGCTGGCGCTGCTGGACACCTGCGCTATTGCCGAGCTGCTGCCGGCAACGCTCAGCAAGGGCCTCATGAGCCTGCCGGACGCGCTGCGCACGCTGCACCGTCCGCCGCCGGATATGCAGCTCAGCGAACTGGACAGCGGCCAGCACCCGGCCCAGCGCCGACTGATCATGGAGGAGCTGCTGGCACACAATCTCAGCATGCTGGCCGTCCGCGCCGGCGCCCAGCGGCACCACGCCCTGCCCCTGGCGCCGCTGCACAGCCTCAGCGATCGGCTACTGGCGACGCTGCCGTTCCGCCCGACCGCCGCCCAGCGGCGGGTGGTCGCCGACATAGAGCAGGATCTGGCGCACGACTATCCGATGCTGCGCCTGGTTCAGGGCGACGTGGGATCGGGTAAAACGCTGGTGGCCGCTCTCGCGGCGCTGAACGTGATTGCGCACGGTAAGCAGGTAGCACTGATGGCGCCCACTGAACTGCTGGCGGAACAGCACGCGGCCAATTTTCGCCAGTGGCTCGCGCCGCTGGGCCTGGAAGTGGGCTGGCTGGCCGGTAAGCAAAAAGGCAAAGCGCGCCAGGCGCAGCAGGAGGCGATCGCGCGCGGCGAGGTGGCGATGGTGGTGGGCACCCACGCCCTGTTTCAGGAGCAGGTGCAGTTTAACGGGCTGGCGCTGGTGATCATCGACGAGCAGCACCGCTTTGGCGTCCACCAGCGACTGGCGCTGTGGGAGAAAGGCGAGCAGCAGGGGTTTCATCCGCATCAGCTGATCATGACCGCAACCCCCATCCCGCGCACGCTGGCAATGACCGCTTATGCCGATCTCGATACCTCAACCATCGATGAACTGCCACCGGGACGCACGCCGGTTACCACCGTGGCGATTCCCGACAGCCGCCGCGAAGAGATCATCGCCCGCGTGAAGCGCGCCTGCGGCGAGGAGGGGCGTCAGGCCTACTGGGTGTGTACGCTGATTGAGGAGTCCGATCTGCTGGAGGCCCAGGCCGCGGAGGCCAGCTGGGAAGCGTTGAAGCTGGCGCTGCCGGCGCTAACGGTTGGCCTGGTGCACGGGCGTATGAAGCCCGCCGAGAAGCAGGCGGTCATGCAAGCCTTTAAGCAGGGAGAGATTCACCTGCTGGTCGCCACCACGGTGATTGAGGTTGGCGTCGACGTGCCGAACGCCAGCCTGATGATCATTGAAAATCCGGAGCGCCTGGGGCTGGCGCAGTTGCACCAGCTGCGCGGCCGGGTGGGACGCGGCGCGGTGGCCTCGCACTGCGTACTGCTGTACAAATCGCCGCTGAGCCAGACCGCACAAAAACGGCTGCAGGTGCTACGCGACAGCAACGATGGCTTTGTCATCGCCCAGCGTGACCTTGAGATACGGGGCCCTGGCGAGCTGCTTGGCACTCGCCAGACCGGTAACGCCGAGTTTCGCGTGGCCGATTTACTGCGCGACCAGGCGCTGATCCCGGAGGTTCAGCGCGTGGCGCGCTATCTGCATCAGCACTATCCCGAGCAGGCGCAGGCGCTGGTCGAGCGCTGGCTGCCGGAAACCGAACGTTACTCTCACGCCTGATCAGACGTCGAGCACATACTTCTCAATCGCCAGCGCCGCGCCGTCTTCGCGGTTGCTGGCGGTATGGTACGGCGTTATTGCCTTCACGCTGTCAACCGCATTGCCCATCGCCACGCCAATACCGGCAAACGCGATCATCGCCAGATCGTTTTCCTGATCGCCCAGCGTCATCACCCGATCGCGCGCCAGTCCCAGCCGCTCGGCCAGCAGACTGACCGCCGTACCTTTATTGACCCGCTTATCGAGAATTTCCAGATAGTACGGTGCACTTTTCATGATGGTGTATTCTCGCTTGAGCTCTGCCGGAATACGCGCTATCGCCGCATCCAGTTTTGCCGGCTCATCGATCATCATGACTTTAGGAAAGCGCATCGCCGGGTCCATCTCCGCCAGCGTACGGTAGCGGAGCGGGATGCCGGTGAGCGAGGACTCGTGAACGGTGTATTCGCTGATGTCTTTATTTGGGGTGTAAAGATGATCTTTATCCATGGCGTGAAAGTGCACGCCCAACGACTCTGCCAGCCGGTAGAAACGCACATACTCGTCCAGGCTGAGGGTCACTTCCGCCACGCACTCGCCGGTGTCGGCACGCTGAACCAGCGCACCATTATTGGTCACGCAGTACTGTCCCGGCTCGTTAAGGCCCAGTTCCGCAAGGTAATTTTTTACCCCGACGAAGGGCCGACCGGTGGCCAGCACCACGGTCACGCCGCGCGCGCGCGCCGCCTGTATCGCCTGTTTTACCCGCGGAGTGATCTCATGCTGCGGGTTCAGCAGCGTGCCGTCCATATCGATTGCGATCAGTTGAATTGCCATAACGCCCTCATTGAGTCCTGTTTTCATCATGCTAGCGTGATTTCGCGCACATTTTCCAGCCTGATTGTACAGCATGCGTGCGCTTTCGCAGTATACCGCAGGAGGCGAGGGCTTCCTCCCGCGGTCGATAACTCAGTGGCTCATGGCGTCTTTGCCCATCGCGTCTTTTTTCATCTCATCCTTGCCCATGGCGTCTTTTTTCATGCCGTCATGAGACTGGGCATCTTGGCTCATTGCATCTTTTTTCATGGCATCTTTGCTCATCGCGTCTTTCTTCATAGCATCTTTGTTCATGCCGTCATGGGACATCTGGCCCATTTCGTCCTTTTTCATGGCGTCTTTGCTCATGGCGTCTTTCTTCATAGCATCTTTGTTCATGCCGTCATGGGACATCTGGCCCATTTCGTCCTTTTTCATGGCGTCTTTGCTCATGGCGTCAGCCGCCCAGGCACTGGACATCATCAATACAGAGGCAGTCATCACAGCAGAGATTAATTTTTTCATTGTCATTTCCTTATTGCATTGAGCGCACGCGCGGTGCGCGGGGGATTAACGACATTAACTCCCGCCAAACCAGTTATAGCCCTGGTCTTCCCAGTAGCCACCGGGAAAGCGGTTAGTTACTTCGATAATCTGAATGTGTTTCGGGTTCTTATAGCCGAGCTTGGTGGGTATCCGCAGTTTCATCGGATAGCCGTATTTCGGTGGCAGTGGCCCCCCGTTCCAGCTCAGGGTCAACTGCGTCTGCGGATGCAGCGCCGTCGCCATATCGATGCTGGTGAAGTAATCGTCCGCGCAGGTAAACTTAATGTATTTCGCGGATAAATCAGCGCCGACGTGCTGCAGAAACAGGGAAAACGGCACACCGCCCCATTTGCCAATCGCGCTCCACCCTTCAACGCAAATGTGCCGGGTGATCTGCTCGACCTGCGGTAAACGCTGCAGCTCTGTCAGCCGCCAGGGTTTTTTATCGCGCACCTGTCCGCCGACCTGTAGCCGATAGTCGTGGCCGTCAACGTGCGGAATATCCTCTTCGCCATAAAAGGCGTTAAACGGGAAATTCGGATCCACCTGCGCCTGGCTATAAACCGGGGCTAAATCCTGTGGGTCAAACAGCCACTGCTGCACGCGATCGTTAAGACGCGAGAGGCGCCCCAGGGTTGCTTCCACATCGGGATGACTGCTGATATCACAACCGGTTAATAGCACCACGCCACCGAGCGTCAGCCCCTGACGTAAAAAACGGCGGCGCGACTCCCCCTGCAGTTTCCTGGCCAGCAGCTGCGTGGCCTCCTTCACCAGTGCCTTACCGTCAACATGGATTGGCTTCGTCATTTTTCTCTCCTTAGCGCCCGCGCAGCATGGCCAGCAGGGTTTTCGGTACCAGCAACACCATCACCAGATGGATGAGCACAAAGGTGACCAGCGCGGCCATGCTGAAAAAGTGGACGTAACGTGCGGCCTCATAGCCGCCCATCAGGGTGCGCAGCAGTGGAAACTGTACTGATTTCCATAACACCAGCCCGGACACGACCAGTAACACGCTATCCACCATGACAAACAGGTAGGCCGCCTTTTGCACCGCGTTATACTGGCGAAGATCGCCGTGTGACAGGCGTCCGCGGATCGCGGCAGCCAGGTCCCGCCAGATTGCCAGCGGACTGAGGGGGAAAAACCGATGGCGCAAGCGGCCAGTAACCAGGTTTAGCAGCAGGTAACACAGACCATTGATGCCGACGATCCACATTGCCGCAAAGTGCCACTGTAAGGCTCCCCCCAGCCAGCCGCCCAGCGTCAAACCGTGGGTAAAGTGGAAATCAAACAGCGGTGAGGCGTTGTAAATTCGCCAGCCGCTGGTGACCATTACCAGCACCGCCAGCGCGTTGATCCAGTGGCAAAGGCGCAGCCACAGGGGGTGTATAGCGATTTTCGTCGAGGAAACTGTCTTTGCTGTCATGTTGCCGCCCCGGTCATCCATCCTGTCGATACGAGCAGTCTGCACCGCTGGGGCTCATCAAATCCTCACGCAAAGTTAACTTAAATGTGATCACTTCCGGCGGCGACTTTCGCTACTATCAAACTAATCTTGGTAGGGGATATGCCGATGGAAAACGCCCGTAATCTTCTGGTCGTGGAAGACGATTGCCACATAGCAGAACTGCTGCAGCTGCATTTACAGGACGAGGGGTTCAGGGTCACCCACGCCGCCGACGGGGAGCGGGGGATGGCGCTGCTGGAGCAGGGAGGCTGGGATGCGCTGATCCTCGACTTGATGCTGCCCGGTATTGATGGCCTGGAAATCTGTCGCCGCGCGCGCAACATGACCCGCTATACGCCGATCATCATGATTAGCGCACGCAGTAGCGAGGTGCACCGCGTACTCGGCCTCGAGCTGGGGGCCGATGATTATCTGGCCAAGCCGTTTTCGATGCTGGAGCTGGTGGCGCGGGTCAAGGCGCTGTTCCGTCGCCAGGAGGCGATGGGTAAAAATTTACGTCTCGACGCCGGATTGCTCACCCTCGGAGAGCTGCAGATTGATCCCATCGCGCGTGAAGTACGCCTGAGTCAACAGAGCGTGGATCTGACGCCGCGCGAATTTGATTTGCTGTTTCACTTCGCCCGTCATCCGGGCAAAGTGTTTTCCCGCCTGCAGCTGTTGGATCTGGTCTGGGGCTATCAGCACGATGGCTATGAACACACGGTGAATACCCACATTAATCGCCTGCGGGTAAAAATTGAACGCGACCCGGCCGCGCCGGAGCGCATCCTGACCGTGTGGGGCAAAGGCTATAAATTCGTATTACCTGGAGAACATTCCGCATGAGATCGCTGTCGCTGTCGCACAAGCTGGCGCTGAGTTTTACGCTGCTCATGGTGATCGGCTGTGCGGTTTCAGTCTGGCTACAAATGCACACCAGCAAAAATTACAGTCGCGCCACCATTCAGCAGCTGTCCGTCGGGCTGGCCAGCCACATCGCCGGGGCGATTCCACTGATGCGCTCACAGGGCCTTGATCAGCAGGCGTTAAAGGCGCTGTTTGATCAGACGATGACGGTCAACCCCAGCGTTGAAGTCTACCTGCTGGATAACCAGGGTAGGATCGTGGCCGATGCCGCCCCCCCGGGCCGTATCAAGCGTCATCAGGTCTCTCTGGCCCCGCTGCTGGCGATGCAGCAGGGTGCTGAGCTGCCAATCCTCGGCGACGACCCGCGCAGTATGGAGGGAAAAAAAGTGTTTAGCGCGGCGCCACTGGTGCGAAACAACCGGCAGCAGGGCTGGTTATACGTGATCCTGCTGGGCGAGGACTATCAATTTTTAGCCGACAACGCCCAGCGCAGCGCGCTGCTGTTTTACTCCCTGTCTTCAATGGGAGTGTTATTACTGCTGACCCTGACCATCGGCATCGTGATTTTTCGCTGGGTAACGCGCCCGATGCGCCAGCTTATCCATCAGGTCAGCCAGCTGGATAAAGGTGGGATGGTGGCGATCAAGGCGCTGGCGGAGCAGGACGTACCGGTAGCCACGCCAAATGAAGTAAGCCAGCTGCAGCACGCGTTTATCGGCCTCAGCCGCCGTATCACCCGGCAGTGGGAACAGCTGGCCGGCCAGGATCAGCAGCGCCGCGAATTTATCGCCAACATCTCCCACGATCTGCGTACGCCGCTGACTTCGCTGCACGGCTATCTGGAGACCCTGTCATTTAAGGCTGACAGCCTGACCGCCGTCGAACGTCAGCGCTATCTGGCCATCGCGCTGGCGCAGAGTCAGAAAGTGGGCGTAATGGCGCAGCAGCTGTTTGAGCTGGCGCGGCTGGAGCACGGCGGTGTCCGCCTGCGCAAAGAGCGTTTCTCTCTCAGCGAGCTGGCGCAGGACGTCTGGCAAAAGTGCGAACTCAGCGCCGAACGCCGGCAGATTCAGCTGCAGCCGGAGATCGAACCGCGGCTGCCGCTGGTCTATGCCGATCTGTCGATGATTGAACGGGTGCTGACCAACCTGCTGGATAACGCCATCCGCCACTCACCGCCGGGCGGGAGCGTACGGCTGAGCATTCAGCAGCAAAGCCAGGGGCTGCGGGTGGAGCTGGCGGATGAGGGGCCCGGCGTGGCCGATGAACTGAAAGCAACGCTGTTTCATCGCCCATCGGTGCTGAATCACAATCAGCGCCAGCACGGCGGGCTGGGATTGATGATCGTACACCGCATGCTGCAGCTGCATCATAGTGAGATCCAGCTGGTGGAGACACCCACCGGCGCCTGCTTCCGCTTTGTACTGCCGCTGGAGTAACGCTGGCGCCGGGCGCGCACAAAAAAGGGCCCCAACGGGGCCCCTGTCATTGGGTGGCGCACAGATGTTTAGATATCGATGTTTGCCGCTTTCAGGGCATTCTCTTCGATAAAGGCGCGGCGCGGCTCCACCGCATCGCCCATCAGCGTGGTAAACAGCTGATCGGCGGCGATGGCGTCTTTGACCGTCACCCGCAGCATGCGGCGGCTTTCCGGATCCATGGTGGTTTCCCACAGCTGATCCGGATTCATCTCGCCCAGCCCTTTATAGCGCTGAACCGACAGACCGCGACGCGACTCTTTCACCAGCCACTCCAGCGCCTGCTCAAAGCTGGCCACCGGCTGGCGACGTTCGCCGCGCTCAATATAAGCGTCTTCCTCAATCAGACCGCGCAACTTGCCGCCCAGATCGCTGATTTTGCGGTATTCTCCGCCGAGGACGAACTCATTATCCAGCACGTAGTCCGTATCGACGCCGTGGGTGCGGATGCGCACGACCGGCTCAAACAGGTTCAGCTCGCGGTTTTCACGCACCACGGCGCTGTAGCTGCTGCCGTGAGTTTCGCGCGCGTTCAGTTCACCGACCAGCGCCTCCGTCCAGCTCTGCACCACATCGCGATCGCCCAACTGGGCCAGCGTCGGGTGATAGATCAGCGTATTCAGCAGCGCCGTCGGGTAACGACGCTCCATGCGTTTGATCATCTTGCGGGTGCTGTTATAGGCCGAGACCAGATTCTCCAGCTGCTCGCCGCCGAGCGCCGGTGCGCTGGCGTTAGTGTGCAGAGTGGCACCGTCAAGCGCGATAGCTATCTGATACTGATCCATCGCCTCGTCGTCTTTGATGTACTGCTCCTGCTTGCCTTTTTTCACCTTATACAGCGGCGGCTGGGCGATATAGACGTGACCGCGCTCAATGATCTCCGGCATCTGCCGGTAGAAGAAGGTTAACAGCAGCGTACGGATATGTGAGCCATCTACGTCGGCATCGGTCATGATGATGATGCTGTGATAGCGCAGCTTATCCGGGTTATACTCGTCGCGACCAATACCGCAGCCCAGCGCGGTGATCAGCGTGGCCACTTCCTGCGAAGAGAGCATCTTATCGAAGCGCGCCTTCTCCACGTTGAGGATTTTACCCTTCAGCGGCAGGATGGCCTGGTTTTTACGGTTACGTCCCTGCTTGGCCGAGCCGCCCGCCGAGTCACCCTCCACCAGGTAGAGTTCAGACAACGCCGGATCGCGCTCCTGGCAGTCCGCCAGCTTGCCCGGCAGACCGGCCAGATCCAGCGCGCCTTTACGCCGGGTCATTTCGCGGGCGCGCCGCGCCGCTTCACGGGCGCGGGCGGCATCGATGATTTTGCCCACCACGATTTTGGCATCGCCCGGATTTTCCAGCAGGTATTCGCCAAGCAGCTCGTTCATCTGCTGCTCTACCGCCGATTTCACTTCGGAAGAGACCAGCTTATCTTTGGTCTGCGAGGAGAACTTTGGATCCGGCACCTTCACCGAGACCACGGCAATCAGCCCTTCGCGCGCGTCGTCGCCGGTGGCGCTGACCTTGGCCTTTTTGCTGTAGCCCTCTTTATCCATGTAGGCATTGAGGGTACGGGTCATCGCCGCGCGGAAGCCTGCCAGGTGCGTACCGCCGTCACGCTGCGGAATATTGTTGGTGAAGCAGTAGATGTTTTCCTGGAAACCGTCGTTCCACTGCAGCGCCACTTCCACGCCGATGCCATCCTTCTCGGTAGAGAAGTAAAACACGTTCGGGTGGATCGGGGTTTTGTTCTTATTCAGGTATTCAACAAACGCCTTGATGCCGCCTTCGTAATGGAAATGGTCGCTTTTGCCCTCTTCGCGTTTGTCTTCCAGACGAATGGAAACGCCGGAGTTCAGGAACGAGAGCTCGCGCAGGCGCTTGGCGAGGATGTCATATTCAAAATCAGTAACGTTAGTGAAGGTCTCATGGCTGGCCCAGAAGCGCACGCGCGTACCGGTGGAATCCGTCTCGCCGGTGACCGACAGCGGCGCCTGCGGGACGCCGTGGTGATAAATTTGCTGATGGACCTTGCCATCGCGGCGAATGGTCAGCTCCAGTTTTTCTGACAGCGCGTTAACGACCGAGACGCCCACGCCGTGCAGACCGCCGGAGACTTTGTACGAGTTGTCGTCAAACTTACCGCCGGCGTGCAGGACGGTCATGATCACTTCCGCCGCCGAGACGCCCTCTTCCGGATGAATACCGGTGGGGATCCCGCGGCCATCATCCTGGACCGAAACGGAATTATCGGCGTGGATGGTAACCACAATGTCGGAACAGTGACCGGCCAGCGCTTCGTCAATGGCGTTATCCACAACTTCGAATACCATGTGATGCAGACCGGTACCGTCATCCGTGTCGCCAATGTACATACCCGGGCGTTTTCTTACCGCATCCAGTCCCTTCAGGACTTTGATACTCGAGGAGTCATAGGAATTCGACATCAACGTTTCTCGCTCATTTCATCTTCAGGTTGAGGGGTTATTTTACCCTTTTCTACGCGGAACATCTTGCCCTTTTCGTCACTCATGTCGAACACATGCTCAGCCCCGATCGCGCTGACAAACACCTGCGCCTGGGTCGCTTTCAGCCGGTCGGCCAGCAGCTGTCGACGCCCGTCGTCCAGCTCAGAGGCGAAATCATCAATCAGGTAGAGACAGCGGCGTCCGCTGTGGCGGGTCAGGAACTCCCCCTGCGCCAGCCGCAGGGCGCACATCAGCAGTTTCAGCTGACCGCGTGACAAAATATCCTCCACTGGCGTACCGTCGGCGCGAATGCGAAAATCGGCCTTATGCGGGCCGCTGGCGGTATACGTCAGCGCGCGATCGCGCTCGAACTGGCGTGCCAGCAGGCTGGCGTAATCGCTCTCCTTGTCCCAGCCGCGCTGGAAGGCAAAGGTGAGAGAAAATTCCGGTAAAAACTGCTGACAGGTGGCCTGAATATCCTCGGCAATCGCCCGACAATAGTCGGCGCGCCACTGGCTGATCTGCTCGGCCAGCGGCGCCAGTTCGCGATCCCACGCCTGCACCTGCTGATAGCGCGATACCTGACGCAGCGCGGCATTGCGCTGCTTCAGCAGCCGGCGCAGATTGCTCCACGCCAGAAAAAAACCGGGCTCGTTGTGAAAACAGCCCCAGTCGACCCACGCCCGGCGGTATTTGGGGCCACCGTTGAGCAGGGTGAATCCCTCCGGCGTGATCAGCTGCATCGGCAGCAGCTGAGCCAGCTCGGCGACTTTATGGCCATCACTGCCGTCAATACGCACCTTGCTGTCACCGGCGCGGTTTTTACTCAGTCCGAGCGACGTCTCCCGCTCCGAGCCCTGCAGGCGGCCGTGCAGCACAAACGCATCCTGCTCGTGGCGGATCACCCGCCCGGTCTGCAGCGAGCGAAACGCCCGCCCGTGCCCGAGGGTATAGATAGCCTCCAGCACGCTGGTTTTTCCGCTGCCGTTGGCACCGATCAGGAAATTAAATCCCGGCGCCAGCGCCAGATCGGCCTGTGCAATATTACGGAAGTCTTTGATAAGCAGGCGGGTTAAAGCCATAGCGGATGGGATCCCCAAACAGCGGTGGTGAAAGCGCACGGTATTATCCGGCAGCCGCGCCGCGCGAGCGTCGCGGCCCTCACGGCGGTGAGGCGCTGACGCCCGCGCCCCGCACGGCGCGTCGGGCAGAGAGGCCTGACGCCTTATAACCGCATTGGCATGACGACGTAGTTAGCCGACTGGCTGGCCGCGTCCTCGATCTGCACGCTGGAAACGGAGTCGGTCAGCAGCAGCCGCACCTTTTCACACTTCAGCGCGTTGAGCACGTCCAGCACGTAGCTGACGTTAAAGCCAATTTCCAGGTCGCTACCGGCGTAGGTGACGTCGAGGATCTCTTCTGCCTCTTCCTGCTCGGGGTTATTGGCGGTGATGCGCAGCTGATTTTCACTGATGTAGAGACGCACGCCGCGGAATTTCTCGTTAGAGAGGATCGCCGCGCGGGCAAAGGCCTGCTTCAGCAGATCGCAACCGGCCTCCAGCGTCTTATCGGGATTTTTGGGCAGCACGCGGCGGTAATCCGGAAAACGTCCGTCCACCAGCTTGGAGGTAAAGATAAAGTCACCGACGTGGGCGCGAATGTTGTTGCTGCCGATCTGCACCTGCAGCGGCGTGTCGCCGCCATCCAGCAGGCGCAGCAGCTCAATCACCCCTTTACGCGGTACGATCACCGAATGGTTTGGCAGCGTCTGACCAATCGGCAGCGCACACACCGCCAGCCGGTGGCCGTCGGTCGAAACGGTGCGCAGCTCTTCGCCCTCGGTTTCAAACAGCATACCGTTGAGGTAGTAGCGCACGTCCTGGTGGGCCATCGAAAACTGGGTGGCCTCGATCAGGCGCTTTAACGTCGCCTGCGGCAGGGTGAACTCCACTTCGCTTTGCCAGTCGTCCAGATTCGGGAAGTCGCTGGCCGGCAGGGTCGAAAGCGAAAAGCGGCTGCGCCCGGAGCGCACCAGCATCCGCTCGCCCTCCAGCACCACGCTGATCTCCGCCCCTTCCGGCAGGCCGCGGCAGATATCGAGAAACTTACGCGCCGGCACGGTGGTCGCGCCCGGCTCGTGCTCCTGGGACAGCGCCACCCGGGCCACCATCTCCATTTCCAGATCGGTACCGGTCAGCAGCAGCGTGCCTTCGTTGACCTGCAGCAGCAGGTTACCGAGGATCGGCAGCGTGGGACGTCCTCCAAGCGGGCCGCTGACCTGCTGAAGGGGCTTCAGTAAATGCTCACGTTCGACAATAAATTTCATAGCGTCAGGAAGATAATGTTCTGATTAAGTTTGAGAAATCTTCTTTGATGTCGTGACTCTCTTCACGCAGCTGCTCAATCTTACGGCAGGCATGCAGCACCGTAGTGTGATCGCGTCCACCAAACGCATCGCCGATTTCCGGCAGGCTGTGGTTAGTCAGCTCTTTCGCCATCGCCATCGCCATCTGGCGCGGACGCGCCACCGAGCGCGAACGCCGCTTGGAGAGCAGATCGGCCACTTTGATTTTGTAGTACTCGGCTACCGTCTTCTGAATATTGTCGATGGTAACCAGTTTTTCCTGCAGCGCCAGCAGATCGCGCAGCGCTTCACGCACGAAATCGATGGTGATTGCCCGACCGGTAAAGTTGGCATTAGCAATCACGCGATTCAGCGCTCCTTCCAGCTCGCGCACGTTGGAGCGCAGGCGCTTGGCGATAAAAAACGCCACTTCGCCCGGCAGGCGGATATCGTTTTCATCGGCCTTTTTCATCAGGATCGCGACCCGGGTTTCCAACTCCGGCGGCTCAATGGCCACCGTCAGCCCCCAGCCGAAGCGGGACTTCAGGCGATCTTCCACGCCGTTAATCTCTTTCGGATAGCGATCAGAGGTCAGGATAATTTGCTGGTTGCCTTCCAGCAGCGCGTTAAAGGTGTGGAAAAACTCCTCCTGCGAGCGCTCTTTATTCGCAAAGAACTGAATATCATCGATCAGCAGCGCATCCACCGATCGGTAGTAGCGCTTGAACTCTTCGATGGCGTTGTTCTGCAGCGCCTTAACCATGTCCTGCACAAAGCGCTCCGAATGCATGTAGACCACTTTGGCGTTGGGCTTGCGCGCCATGATGCCGTTGCCGACCGCGTGCAGCAGGTGGGTTTTACCCAGGCCGGTACCGCCGTACAAAAACAGCGGGTTATACGCACCGCCAGGGTTATCAGCCACCTGGCGCGCCGCCGCGCGCGCCAGCTGGTTCGATTTACCCTCGACGAAGTTATCAAAATTGTGCCGGGTATTGACGTTGGAGCGGTAAGAGAGTTCCGCCGGCGCCGGCAGCGTATCCCAACTGGGCCGCACTGGCGCCGGACGCCCACCGGCGGCCGCAGGCGGCGGAGCCGCGGCGGCCGTAGTCATCGCCGCTACCGGCGGAGCCACCGGCTGGGTCGCCGGCTTGCTGCCGACTTCAAAACGCAGCTGTGGGGCATCCGCGCCGCAGAACTCATTCAGCAACGCGGTCAGGTTGTTCAGGTATTTATCCCGTACCCAGTCGAGGACAAAACGGTTGGGCGCATACAGCGCCAGGGTGCTGTCGTTCTGTTCGGCCTGCAACGGACGGATCCACATGCTGAACTCTGTGGCAGGTAGTTCATCCTGCAAACGGGCAAGACACTGTTGCCAAAGCGAAAGTGACACGGCGGACTCCACTCGAACAAGATCAATATAAGAAAGTGTGCTGAAGACGTTTCATCGTTGTTGACGCATACCGACCCGGTAGGCGAACCGCTGTCCGCGGTTACTCCCGTCACGATCCACGAAGAGGATCGCCAGAGGAAGGGCGGATCATAGCGCAAAGCGCCGCAGAGATCTTCACTTTCTACACCGTTTTGATCCCTTTTATCCACAGGCGCGCCGCCGCACCGTTGGCGCCCATTTTCTGCCGCCGGTCTCGCGCGGATCCCGCGCAGGGTCAGGCGCACGACGCGTTACGACCGGATACGAACAGGCACGATCGTCAGAAGATCCCGTGCGATCCTTGCGCTTTGGCAGGAAGCCCGTATAATCCCGAGCCCACGTGTTGCGCGTCTTGCTCTGATACTGTCTTTGGACAGCGCTCAGGCTTGCAAAGGCGCGGTTATTACACGAAGTAAATTGACTCTGGACTGTACAATTATTACAATCCCGCCTCTTTATTAAGCCGCACTGAGGCGTCGGTCTTTTACGGACTGTAAACACGCGTCACCCAGTGAAATTTTCAAGTTTAGGTAGAAATCGCCATGAAACGCACTTTTCAACCGTCCGTACTGAAGCGCAACCGTTCACACGGCTTCCGTGCTCGTATGGCTACTAAAAATGGTCGTCAGGTTCTGGCACGTCGTCGTGCTAAAGGCCGCGCTCGTCTGACCGTTTCTAAGTAATAAAGCTAACCCTCTGTGGTTAAGCTCGCATTTCCCAGGGAGTTACGTTTGTTAACTCCCGCTCATTTCACCTTTGTCTTCCAGCAGCCGCATCGTGCAGGCACGCCGCAAATCACTATCCTCGGCCGCCCAAACTCGCTGGGGCATCCCCGCATCGGTCTGACCGTCGCGAAAAAAAATGTTAAGCGCGCTCACGAACGTAACCGCATCAAGCGATTGACGCGGGAGAGCTTTCGTTTGCGGCAGCATGATTTGCCCGCCATGGATTTTGTGGTGGTGGCGAAAAAAGGGGTGGCCGATCTTGATAATCGCGCGCTGACGGAAGCGTTGGAGAAACTATGGCGTCGTCACTGTCGCCTGGCTCGCGGCTCCTGATTGCGCTGATCCGCGTTTATCAACGCGTCATCAGTCCGCTTTTGGGCCCCCACTGTCGCTTCACACCGACGTGTTCACATTACGGTATTGAGGCATTGCGCAGGTTTGGCGTGATAAAAGGCAGTTGGTTGACGATAAAACGCGTATTAAAATGCCACCCTTTACATCCGGGTGGCGATGATCCGGTGCCGCCAAAACCCTTTGATACCAGAGAACATTAACGATGGATTCGCAACGCAATCTTTTTCTCATCGCTTTTCTGTTCGTCTCTTTCATGATCTGGCAAGCCTGGCAGACGGACCACGCTCCGCAGCCGCAGCAAACCCAGACCACGCAGAGTGCGACCAGCGCCGCCGATGATGCCGCTAACCAGGGCGTGCCCGCCAGCGGCCAGGGCAAAACGATCACCGTTAAGACCGATGTCCTGTCTTTGCAGATCAACACCCGCGGTGGCGACATTGACCAGGCACTGCTGCTGACCTACCCGGATAAACTGGGTTCCACCACGCCGTTTGAGCTGCTGGAAACCACCCCGGCGTTTACCTATCAGGCGCAGAGCGGCCTGACCGGTCGTAACGGCCCGGATAACCCGAACAACGGTCAACGCCCGCTGTACACCACCAGCCAGGAGAGCTACACGCTGGCGGACGGCCAGGATGAGTTGCGTATCCCGCTGACCTATACCGCAGACAATGGCGCGACCTACACCAAAACCTTCGTCCTGAAGCGCGGTTCCTTCGCCATTGATGTGGACTACGCCATCAATAACGCCAGCCAGCAGCCGCTGGAAGTGGCGATGTTTGGTCAGCTGAAACAGTCGGTCGATCTGCCGAAGCACCGCGATACCGGGAGCAGCAACTTTGCGCTGCACACCTTCCGCGGCGCGGCGTACTCGACCAATGAGACCAAGTACGAAAAATACAAGTTCGATACCATCACCGACAACGAAAACCTGAACGTCAAGACGCCGAACGGCTGGGTGGCGATGCTGCAGCAGTATTTTGCGACCGCATGGGTGCCGCGTACCGCCGGTGATAACAGCCTGTATACCAGCAACCTCGGTAACGGCATGGTCGCCATCGGCTACAAATCGGCTGCGCAGACCATCGCTCCGGGTGCGCAGCAGTCGCTGGCCGCCACCCTGTGGGTCGGACCGGAGATTCAGGATCAGATGGCGGCCATCGCCCCGCACCTGGACCTGACCGTAGACTACGGCTGGCTGTGGTTTATCTCTCAGCCGCTGTTTAAGCTGCTGAAATTCATCCACGGCTTTATCGGTAACTGGGGCTTCTCCATTATCGTCATCACCTTCATCGTGCGCGGCATCATGTACCCGCTGACCAAAGCGCAGTACACCTCGATGGCGAAAATGCGCATGCTGCAGCCGAAAATCACCGCAATGCGCGAGCGTCTGGGTGACGACAAGCAGAAGATGAGCCAGGAGATGATGGCGCTGTACAAATCGGAGAAAGTGAATCCGCTGGGCGGTTGTCTGCCGCTGCTGATTCAGATGCCGATCTTCCTGGCGCTGTACTATATGCTGATGGGCTCGGTCGAACTGCGTCACGCGCCGTTTATCCTGTGGATCCATGATCTGTCCGCGCAGGACCCGTACTACATTCTGCCGGTGCTGATGGGCGTGACCATGTTCTTCATCCAGAAGATGTCACCGACCACCGTCACCGATCCGATGCAGCAGAAGATCATGACCTACATGCCGGTTATCTTTACCGTGTTCTTCCTGTGGTTCCCGTCCGGCCTGGTGCTGTACTACATTGTCAGTAACCTGGTGACCATCCTCCAGCAGCAGCTGATTTATCGCGGGCTGGAGAAACGGGGCCTGCACAGCCGCGATAAGAAAAAAGCCTGATAACGCCGGGGCCGGCCGCGCCCGCCCCGGGTTGTTCAGGACATACCCTGCGGGGCGGCAGCGATGCCGCCCTCTTTTTTTGCATCTGAGAAGGTGAACCATGAGCCATCACGACACCATTGTCGCGCAGGCCACGCCCCCGGGACGCGGCGGCGTGGGCATTCTACGCGTTTCCGGCCAGCAGGCCGCCGAGGTCGCCCGCACGCTGCTGGGCAAACTGCCTAAGCCACGCTACGCCGATTATCTGCCGTTTCGCGACGGTGACGGTAGCACGCTGGATCAGGGTATTGCGCTGTGGTTTCCGGGCCCGCACTCCTTTACCGGCGAAGACGTGCTCGAGCTGCAGGGCCACGGCGGCCCCGTGATCCTCGACCTGCTGCTGAAGCGGATTGCGGCGCTGCCCGGCGTGCGTATTGCCCGTCCCGGCGAGTTCTCCGAGCGCGCATTTCTTAACGATAAGTTGGATCTGGCGCAGGCCGAAGCGATTGCCGATCTGATCGACGCCAGCTCCGAGCAGGCCGCGCGCTCCGCCCTGAATTCGCTGCAGGGGGCGTTTTCCACCCGCGTCAATCAGCTGGTCGAGGCCCTCACCCACCTGCGGATTTACGTCGAGGCAGCGATTGACTTTCCGGACGAGGAGATCGACTTCCTTTCCGACGGCAAAATTGAAGCCCAGCTGATGAGCGTGATTGCCGATCTCGACGGCGTGCGCGCCGAAGCGCGCCAGGGCAGCCTGCTGCGCGAGGGCATGAAGGTCGTGATCGCCGGGCGGCCGAACGCCGGTAAATCCAGCCTGCTGAATGCGCTGGCCGGCCGCGAAGCGGCGATTGTGACCGACATTGCCGGCACTACCCGCGACGTGCTGCGTGAACATATCCACCTCGATGGCATGCCGCTGCACATCATCGACACCGCCGGACTGCGCGACGCCAGCGATGAAGTGGAGCGCATCGGTATCGCACGCGCCTGGCAGGAGATTGAACAGGCGGATCGCGTGCTGTTTATGGTCGATGGCACCACCACCGACGCTACCGAAGCGCAGCAGATATGGCCGGATTTTGTTGCCCGCCTGCCGGCGGAGCTGCCGGTTACAATCGTCCGTAACAAGGCCGACGTCACCGGCGAAGCGCCCGGTATGACCGGGTATGCCGATCGCACGCTGGTACGCCTGTCGGCCCACACCGGCGAGGGCGTTGACGCGCTGCGCGAGCACCTCAAGCAGAGCATGGGCTTTGCCGGCAATGTGGAAGGGGGCTTCCTCGCACGCAGCCGCCATCTGCAGGCGCTGGCCGAGGCGGCAACCCATCTACAGCAGGGAAAAGATCAGCTGCTGGGCGCCCGCGCCGGCGAGCTACTGGCCGAAGAGCTGCGGCTGGCGCAGCAGGCGCTCAGCGAAATCACCGGCGAATTCACCTCCGACGATCTGCTGGGACGGATCTTCTCCAGCTTCTGCATCGGCAAGTGATGGGATGGTATCTGATGAGGTATATTCCGTGCCTTTTTTGAACCATGAGAACCTTCATTCGGTAAAGTGTGTGTTTCGCCCAAATCCTGTCAATCCAGGATAATGTCATCGCTATCACTGAACAGCTGCTCGCTAATAAAAAATGGATAAAAAAAGGGGTTAGCAGCTATTAACAAATAACCATTGGGTAACAGTGGATAAAAAGGAAAGCACATGAGTACGCCAAAACGGCCACGCACCATTCAACTCTTTCTGCCAACGGGCGATCCGGCCGGGATTCGCATTGCTGAGCAGACCACGTCAATCATTCGGGTGATAGAAGTGCCCCGCAGTGATATTGCAGAATTTCTCGCCATGCCTGAGGCCAGGCAGGTGGGGCTGTATTTTCTGGTCGCCGGTGACAACAAAGATGAAGTGTACATCGGCCAGTCTGGCGAGGTGGGTGGCAGGCTGATGCAGCACCATAAAGAAGGAACAAAAGACTGGGAGCGTGCTCTGGTGCTGGTGTCGCTCACCAATAACCTGACCCAAACTCACGTGCTGTATCTGGAGTCTCTGGCCATCGAAAAAGCCAGAAGCTGCCAGCGCTATAGCCTGCTTAATGGCAACAGCGGGCAGCGGACCCATACGCCTGTTCCCTTAAAAGCCGATTGTGACGAAATCCATGACATTGGCAGTTTGCTGTTGGCCACCCTGGGTTATCCTCTGTTTGAGTCGTTAACCGCAGCCACCACCAGCAGTGTGCAGGTCTTCATTTGCAATCGTGCAAAAGTTACTGCCAGGGGCATCTATACCAATGAAGGTATGGTGGTCCTGAAAGGATCGTCGGCCCCCATGACCACCACACGCAAAACCGAACAGCGCTACTTTGATAAGCGTGATCAGTTATTGGCCAAAGGCGTAATTGTGCAGCAGGGCGATCGTTTTGTGTTCCAGCGTGACCACCTGTTTCAAACCCCGAGCGGCGCCTCAATGTTTTTACTGCTGGGCACGTCAAATGGTTGGGTGGACTGGAAAACTGAACAAGGGATGACGCTGCACGACTACCAAGGCCGTACCCTGGACTCGCTCAGTGGCCGGCCGATCCACAGCGATTTACTGGTCCAAGGCTCGGCCCATCCCTGATTCCGGAGGCGATAAAAAACGGACCGCCTGGGCCTTTATGCCAGAGCGTACAACTACATGACGGCGTTTATTCCAGCGCAGGGAATGATCAACGTGGAGAAGCCTGACATGGATAACGATTTCATTCTCTACACCACCGAAAGGGTCAGTCCCAGTTGCTACTGTATGAGCGTGGGCTGATCTGCGACAAACCAACAAGCAGAATAGCAGTAATAGTATTAAAAATTTAGTCAGGCTGGAAGCGGACTAAAAAGATGATTGCCAACGTCTGATTAACCACAGCGGCGTTTAGCAAAACGTACGCAGCGTTATATCCTACAAATGATCATCTCGGTGAGCTATCGGATTCATTCGACGCGCGGCACGCCATTTAGCCAGTGGAAAATGATTGAAACCCCGTAACAGGATCAATGTGAGAAGCGGCCGCACGGTAAACGGGCGTGTTTTGAACAAACGAGATCCGCAGGCAAGGTTAACGTCCTGCCTGGATGACAGGTATAAAAACGCGCCAGATAATCCTTCGCCCAGTCCGGTTAATAAAAGGCAGGATCCAGCCCTGGTTGTGAGGTAGTTAAGCAAACGTCTGCCGCTTCGTACAATGATGATGCAGCCTCATGAGGCAACGGCTCTCCCCCGACCCGCATCATCCCTGCCCCCACCAGATGATAGCCCTTCACAAATGCATAGACGATGTCATCGATCCTGCATGAGCTTTATTATTACCTCGCCGGACCTAACCGCAGCATGCGGGTTCCTCCGGCTAATGAGGCAACGAAAACCTGGCTGAAGGGAAAAGATATCCGCGACACATCGTATGCCGCGTGGCAGAGGATTTCGGTCAGACAGGAAGGCCCCTCCAGATTTCCGGGGCTTGTTCAGTGTGTCACTGATAGTTAAAGACCCCATTTAACCAATGGAAAATCGCCAGAAGTAGAGGCAGCTGTGCGTTGATCACAGATAAGAAGCGGCGCGAGATCGCGCGCCGCGAACAGGCTTAGTTAAAGACCATGCCGCCATCAATCAGCAGCGATTGCCCGGTCATATAGTCGGAGTCCGGACCGGCAAGAAAGGCCACACAGGCGGCGACATCTTCCGGCTCAGACAGGCGACCAAGGGTGATGCGTTTAGCGAATGCCTGGGTACCATACCCAGCCGGCTGTCCGGCGGCGGCGGAAATCTGCCGATCAATAGCATCCCACATCGGGGTTTTCACGATGCCGGGACAGTAGGCATTGACGGTGATGCCGTCGGCAGCCAGATCGCGGGCGGCGGTTTGCGTCAGGCCGCGCACGGCAAACTTGCTGGAGCTGTAGACCGCCAGATCGGGGTTACCGGTGTGGCCGGCCTGTGAGCAGGCATTGATGATCTTACCGCCATGACCTTCAGCCTTAAACGCCTGAATGGCCGCCTGCATTCCCCAGATAACCCCTTTCACATTGATGTTATAAACCTTATCCACCACCTCTTCGGTGATCGTCTCGATCGGCGTAGAGGGCGCGACGCCGGCGTTATTGACGATGACATCAAAACCGCCCAGCGCATGCCGCGCTTCTTCCACCGCGCGAAAGACCCGATCGCGCTGTGAGACATCGACCTGCAACGCCACCGCTTTACCACCGGCGCGGATAATCTGCTCCGCTACCTGCTGCGCGGTTTCCGCATTATAGTCGGTGACCGCGACGGCAAAGCCATCCCGGGCCAGCCGCAGAGCAATGGCGGCACCGATCCCCTGACCGGCTCCCGTCACTAAAGCAACTTTCGTTTTCATAACGTTATCCTTACGTAAGTGAAATTACAGCAGCTGACTGAGATGTAGCTGCCCCATCAGCAGCGGGTTATCGCTGTAGTCAACCGGGATCGCCACGACCGCCGGTCCATCGACCTCCATCGCCTGCCGCAGCGTCGGTTCCAGCGCGGCAGCGCTGTCGACGGAGAAGCCCGCCGCGCCAAACGCCCTGGCGTAGGCCTTAAAATCCACCGGTCCGAAGTTGACGCCTGACACGCGCTGATATTTTTTCTCTTCCTGCATCGCCACCATGTTGTAAGCGTTATCCACCCAGATGATGTGCAGAATATTGGCCTTCAGCCTGACCGCGGTCTCCAGCTCCATACTCGACTGCAGAAAGCCGCCGTCGCCGGACACCGACACCACTTTGCGCGTGGGGTCGACCAACCAGGCGCCAATGGCCCACGGCAGGGCCACACCCATGGTCTGCTGGCCGTTAGAAATCATGATTTGCCGGGCGCGAAAGCTGTAGAGATAGCGGGCGATCCAGATATGGAAACTGCCCATGTCCACCGTCAGGCTGACATCGCTGTTAATGATGTCCTGCATCGCCCGCACGATACGCAGCGGATGCAGCGCAAACTGATTGAGGCTCGCTCCCTGCAGGGCCAGCAGCTGACGCTGCTGCTGACGATCCCGCAGGATTTCGGCAGCGCTGCTGCTGAGCTGCAGCGGCGCGTCGACCCGCTCGGCGATTTTACGAACCGTTTGCGCGATATCGCCGACCAGCTCCGCATCGGGCAGATAGTGGTTGTCCGTCTCGGCGGGCAGCACGTCGATATGTACCAGGATAGCGCTGCCGCGGTTCCACATCGCCGGCTCATACTCTACCGGGCTATAGCCGATAGTGATGATCAAATCGGCCTGCTGTAAGAGCCGATCGCCCGCCTGGTTGTTGAACAGACCAATCCGTCCGGCAAAGCGGGAGAAATGTTCCTGACTCACCGCACCGGCGGCCTGATAGGTGCTGGTGACCGGAATACGGCTTGTGTTGAGCAGAGCATGAATGGCGGCGCTGTTTTCCGGCTGGCTGGCCATCAGTCCCAGCAGGATCACCGGATTTTTCGCACGGGCAATTTCTCGGCTTACCGCCTCGATCAGCGCATCGGGCGCTGCACCCAGCGTGACGCGCCCTTTCTGCTGCAGCAGAGTGCCGGAGACCGGCCGATCAACGATATCCTGCGGCAGGCTGATAAACGCTCCACCGCCGCGGCCGCTCTCCGCATGGCGGAAAGCGTTGACAACACACTCGGCCAGCGCCGATCCGTCGGTAACCTCCACGGCAAATTTCGTCACCGGGCGAAACATCGCCACGGTATCCATGCTCTGATGTACCTGTTTGGCGCTGTCCGAACGCTTGACCGCGCCGCCGATCGCCACCACCGGATCGCCTTCGCTGGTGGCGGTGGCCATTCCGGTAACCAAATTTGAACAGCCGGGGCCGGAGGTCACCAGCGCCACGCCGGCCTTGCCGGTCAGACGGCCCACCGCTGCCGCCATAAACGCTGCGTTAGCCTCGTGACGTACCGGGATAAGCGTCATCGTTGAATCGACCAGTGAATCAAACACCTTATCGATTTTGGCGCCCGGGATGCCAAAAACGTGATTGACCCCCTGCGCTTCCAACTGCGCGACCACCAGATCGGCGCCGCTGTTCCAGCGGGTCCGGGTATCAAGCTCTTTCATCATTACCTCTGTGGTTAGCTTTCAACGGAGCGAATCGCTTCATCGAGGTTGTCAGGATTCAGATCGGCCTGCAGAAAATCGCGGTCCTGCGGCAAATCAATCACCAGCTTGCTGATCGCGCCGAAGGTCAGGGTACCCTGCTCCAGCACGTAGTCCAGAATATGCCCACCGCCCTGACGATCGGCGGTGATAAAGTGCTCGTGATAACCTGCCACGTTGATCCCCTGCATATACTGTGGCGTGCGAAAGCCGATCAGTTCGCCTTCGTCACCGCGAAAGGTAAAGGTCGGCTGATCGCCGAGGATCTCCGGCATCGGTCGGTAGGGCCGACACTGGCAGGGCACGGTGCGGGTTTGCACCGAAGCAAAGCGCCCGCTGATGCGTAGCGCACAGAAGTGGTTGTCTGACGTGACCACGCGATCGATGACCCGATGCACGTCCTCCCGCGATGCGGTCTGGCTAAAGCGGTGCTGATAGTCCGGGGTGAAAAAGGTCATCACCGCAAACGGCGATTGTTGTTCCGGACGCGCAGGACGGGCGCTACCGTCCGCACGCAGCTGGTAGACCTGACTATCAAAGGCCACCAGCTCGCCATCCAGTTGGTTAAAGGTGCCGAGACCAAAGTCCCCCTGTCTGAGCAGATCCGCCACGGTGGTCTTGCCGTCATAGACGCCGTGCAGTAGCGCGCTCATCAGTGAGGATTGATAAATCACCTTATCTGCTGATTTTTCGGCCAGTCGGGTGACGGTCTGCCGCAGTTCATCTGCACATGAACATTCAGATACGCAATGCCCCATTTGCTGCCTCATCGATAGATAGTTAAGCTGTTTTAATATCATGGTGGGCCAGATTGCCTGCGGTATCCAATAGCGAAAGCTGCAAACTTTGAGACGTTTTTGATATGGAACTTCGCCATCTGCGTTATTTTGTTGCCGTGGCCGAGACGCTACATTTTACCCGCGCCGCGGAAATGCTGGGCATTTCCCAGCCGCCGCTCAGCCAGCAAATCCAGCGTCTGGAGCACGAGATCGGCACGCCGCTGCTGAAGCGGCTCACCCGGGGGGTCGCGCTGACCGAGGCCGGCAGCGCCTTTCTGCCGGAGGCCTTAGCCATCGTACAGTTAGCCGATCATGCCCTGGAGAAGGCGCGCGGCGTGGCGCGCGGGATGAGCGGACAGATGTCACTGGGGTTTGCCAGCTCGGTGGCGTTTGGTGCGCCGGTGTTCGATTTGCTCCACCGCTTTAAAGCGCGCTATCCGGACATGGAGCTAATCACCCGCGAGGAAAATATGGCACTGCTGATGCAGGATCTGCGGGAGGGGCTGCTGGATGCAGCGTTTATCCGCCTGCCGTGTGAAAGCAGTAAAGCATTTAACCTGAAAGTGGTGGCCACCGAGCGGATGATGATTGCGCTGCCCGCCAAACACCCCCTCAGCCAGCAGCCCAGCCTGGCGCTGTCGCAGCTGGCCGATGCGTCGCTGATTATCTTTCCCAGCGAGGTGGCCCCCAGTCTGTATGAGCTGATCGTCAGCACCTGCCTGCGCGCGGGCTTCTCCGCCGCGCGCTTTCAGCAGGCACCGCAGATCGCCTCGTCGCTGGGTATGGTTAGCGCGGGCGGCGGAATTGCGCTGGTGCCGGCCTCCCTGTGCTGCGTCAACAATCCCCAGCTGCGGTTTTGCGAGATAGAGAACAACACGTTGTTTACCGATATCGCCTTCGCCTGGCGGCGCAATCATCCGGCCAAAACGGTCATGCACCTGCTGGCGCTCATGCAGGAAGCCTGAGCGAAGCGGCGAGAGTACCGCCCTGCCAGCGAACGTACTATCGACGCGGTGCGTCATATTGCGCAGGGCCGCCGGCAGCAGGCGGCCAGCTCTCCGCAGAGCCGCCTGACGGGGCATCCGCGACGGCAAGAATTGCGCGAGCGCCTCCGCCACGGCTATCACGAAGCGGCAGCGCGGTGTTTTGCCGTCCTGTCGGGGCCGGCTTCGGGCGTATCGGCCACGTTGATTTTTGCATCGCGGTTGATAAGCAAGGCGGCTGAACGGATGCCTTTTCGCCGCCCGGTGTTTTCGCTCGCCGGCCGCCGAATCAGAAGATCTGCGATCGATTCTATTAACGTTCTCATCGCGGGCTCCTGCGTGACAGTGTCTGTCAGAGAGAGTATCCCCTTCCCACAGACCCTGCCGATGAATATTCCGTCCAGCCGCCACCCCGGTCACGGTGCCTGCAGTCAGCGTCAAAAGAAATTCCTATGATCGGACAGTGACCCGCCGCGCCGGGCGCGGCGGCCGTTTACCGGCCAGCGCGCTGGGATAAGGGGTTCTGACGCGCGAGATTTCGTGTTAAACACAGAGGGTACGCCGGCGCATCGCCGGCTCTTTGCCTGGAGAAGATCATGTCCGCCGTTGATTCTGCTGCACTGCACACCCTGTTCCATGACGCCCGCACGCACAGCTACTGGCAGGATAAACCTGTCGACGAGGCGCTGCTGCGTCAGCTGTATGCGCTGATCGCACTGGGGCCGACTTCAGCTAACTGCTCGCCTGGCCGGCTGCTGTTTATCACCAGTCCTGAAGCGAAAACAGCGCTGAAACCGGCGCTCTCCGCCGGAAATGTCGATAAGACCATGAGCGCACCGGTGACGGCCGTGGTAGCCTGGGATCCGGCATTTTATACCCAGCTGCCGGCGCTGTTTCCGCACGCTGACGCGAAAAGCTGGTTTACCAGCAGCCCGGAACTGGCGCAGGAAACCGCATTCCGTAACAGTAGTCTGCAGGCCGGATACCTGATCATGGCCGCCCGCTCCCTGGGGCTGGATGCCGGGCCAATGTCGGGTTTTGATTCACAGAAGATCAATGAAACGTTCTTCGCCGACAGCGGCTGGCGAGTCAATGTACTGATAAATCTGGGCTACGGTCTGCACGAGAAGCTGCACCCGCGTCTGCCGCGCCTGACGTGGGACCAGGCCTGCCAGCTGCGCTAGCGTCCCGGAAATAATGGCCGACCGAGGGCGAAAACCTGAGCCTGGTCTGAAAATGACCAGGCTATACCTTAGAGCAGATGCAATCAGGCAGGAAAATTCTTACACTTACCGTGATGTTCCACAGACCATTATCACGGAGCGACAAATGGCAAGTCATTTTGCACGGTGGATCCCCCCTTCTCCGCACGCGTTTACCGGACGGTTGCCGCCTCAGCTGATCGTTGGCAGCGAAGGTTTACCTGAACGTCGTCGCGGTCGCTTTCTGGCCGCCCGGGCGCTGCTGGCCGAGCTGATGCTGCACGTATATGGCATGCCGGAACTGCCGCCGCTCACCGTCAGCGCCACCGGTCGCCCGGCGTTCAGCGATCCGGCTCTGCCGGATTTTAGTATTGCCTATGCAGGTAACGTGGTAGGCGTCTTGCTGGCCGACGAGGGCGGTCGCGCCGGGCTGGATATGGAGATCGTCCGGGCACACAGCCGGCAGACGCTGGAACAGCATTATCAACACTTCACCTCCGCCGAACTGGCGTGGATCAACGCCCAAAGCGATCCGGCCGAGGCCGCGACGCAAATCTGGACCCTGCGCCAAAGCATTCTTAAACTGACCGGTGAACAGGAGTACGAGCGCCATCTGCAGCTGCATCCGGCCTCCGGGCGCCTGCGCGCTGCGGGACAACCGCCGATTCAGGTCGTCTCTGATGCCGAGACGCTGCTGGTCTGGTCCTGTGCATTTTCACCGGAAAATGACCGGCTGCGCCTGTGGGAGTATCAGGGCGGGCGACGCTGGGCGGAAATCCGCATGATTGCGCGGCATCCTCAGGAGATAAGTCCCCGCGCGCTGCGCCTGACCAGTCAGCCGCTGGAGAAAAGCCTGCACTACTAGAGGGAAGGCGCCGGGACGCCAGGGTCCCGACGCAACGGCCCGCCTATTTATACAGCGTCGCCGAGCCCCACGCCCGGTTGTCCAGCGTCGAAGCAGTGATTTTCCAGCTGGATGCCCCTTTCGCCATCGCCCGCTCGGCGAGCTTCATCGCCACCTCATCTGGCGTAGAACCCGACGCAGACACGGTGCCGATGCGCTCACCGCGCATCAGGGTATCTTGCTGCGTCGCGGCGCCGGCCATGCCCACTGCCAGCGACGCCAGCAGCACACCAAACATCATTACCTTTTTCATGATCGTACTCCATCAGGAAGAGAGTCTGAACCCGCCTGCGCGGCGGGCTCGCCGTTGATGGAGTAAGTATAAGGAGCGACCGGTGACGAAAGCCTCACGCAAGCTTAACATTTTCGTGATCCTCGCTGGCCGCCCCGGGCGATCAGTGGCCGTCAACAAACACAATCTTGAGCACAAACAGCAGGGCCACGACGACTAAGCACGGGCTGATTTCCCGCCAGCGGCCGGTGCCCAGCTTCATCACGCAGTAGGAGATAAAGCCCAGGGCGATCCCCTCGGTGATGGAGAAGCTGAACGGCATCATGGCAGCGGTAACGAATGCCGGCACCGCTTCGGTAAGATCATCCCACTTGACGCGCGACAGGCTGGACGTCATCAGCACGCCCACGTAGATCAGGGCGCCGGCCGCCGCGTAGGTCGGCACGATGCCCGCCAGCGGTGACAGAAACATCACCAACAGGAACAGCAGGCCGGTAACTACCGCCATCAGGCCGGTGCGGCCACCGACGGAGACTCCGGAGGAGCTTTCAATGTAGGCGGTGACGGAAGAGGTGCCGATAAAGGAACCGGCCACCGAGCTCACGCTGTCCACATACAGTGCCTGTTTCATCCGCGGAAATTTACCGTTCTCATCGGCCAGTCCGGCCTTGTCAGTCACGCCAATCAGCGTGCCGGAGGAGTCAAACAAGTTAACCAGCATAAAAGAGAAAATAATCCCGGCCATGCCGATATTCAGCGCGCCGGCTAAGTCCACCTGGCCCACTACGCTACCGATCCCGGTCGGCATCGAGAATACGCCGTTAAACGTCACGTCGCCCAGCGCCATGCCAATCAGCGTGGTCACCACAATCGACACCAGCACCGCAATGTGGATATTACGCGAAGCGAGGATGGCGATAATAAAAAAGCCCAGCGCACCCAACAGCACGCTGTGTGAGGTCAGATCGCCAACCATCACCAGGGTGTCTTTATTCGCAACGATGATACCGGCATTTTTAAGGCCGATCAGCGCAATCAGCAGGCCAATTCCGGCGGAGATCCCGACCCGCAGGCTGAGCGGAATATTGGCAATCATCCAGTAGCGAACGCGGAACAGGGTCAACAGCAGCAGCCCCACCGCCCCCCAAAAGATCGCGCCCATGCCGACCTGCCAGGAGACGCCCATCGCGCCCACGACCACAAAGGCGAAAAAGGCATTCAGCCCCATCGCTGGCGCCAGCGCCACCGGCAGGTTGGCCACCAGCCCCATTAAAATACTGCCGAAGGCAGCAATCAGACAGGTGGTGACAAACACCGCCCGGGTATCCATGCCGGCGACGCCGAGGATCTGCGGGTTAACAAAGACGATATACACCATGGTCAGGAAGGTCGTAATTCCGGCGATCACTTCGGTACGCACCGTCGTACCGTGCTCCTGCAATTTGAACACGCGCTGCAATAAACCCGGATGAGTCATGAAAGGGCCCTGAGAGAAGAAAAAGTCAGCGGTTATCCTACCGCAAAAAACGTTATTTTGACGCGGCGCAGCGAGAAATTTTCACCGCGTTGGCTTTGCCGATTGCCGTGCGATAGCCGCGAGTCAGGGCAGTTTGACGGCACGGCTTCGCCAGGGTACCCGCGCCAAAACGACGCGGGTCAGCAGGCGCCGGCGGCTTAGCCGATCGCCCCCAGCGTATCCTCTCCTCCCTGCTGTTTCGGAAGCAGAAACAGGGTGGCGAGAATATCCAACAGGTAAATAAGCGCCAGCAGGGTGATGGCGGCCACGAATGACCACTGGGCCACCAGCAGGCCAATCACCAGCGGGCCGAAGCCGCCGACGCCGCGCCCCAGGTTAAACAGCACATTCTGCGCGGTGGCGCGCGCCGCGACCGGAAAGGTGTCGGAAATGAGCGCGCCGTAGCCGCCAATCATGCCGTTGACAAACATGCCCATGATGGCGCCGGTAAACAGCATCCACGTCGGATCGCGCAGCTGAGCGTACAGCACCACCATGACCACGGCGCCAAACTGATACAGCAGAAAAATTTTCCAGCGTGCGAAGCGATCCGCCAGCGCGCCAAACAGCCAGATGCCGATGGTCATACCGACCACGGTGACCGCCGTCCACAGCCCCGATTTGGTCAGCGAGAAACCAAACTGGCTGGAGAGGTAGCTCGGCATCCAAATCATCAGGCCGTAGTAACCAAAGTTTTGTACCGAACAGAGAATAAAAATACCCAGGCTGGCCCGGGCGGTTGCGCGGTCTTTCACCAGCAGCCCCAGCCGGGCGCGGAAGGAGAGCGGTGACGCCTCGCTGGCCTGGCGGGTAAAGGCCTCCGGCTCGCCCATGCTGCGGCGAATCACAAACGAGACCAGCGCCGGCAGCAGCCCCACCAGGAACATGCCGCGCCAGCCAATGACCTCCAGCAGCGGCGGGGTGATAAACGCCGCCAGCAGCACGCCAAGCTGCCAGCCCATACCGACCCACGCCGAGGCGCGATTACGCTTGTGCGGCGGCCAGGCTTCGGCAATCAGCGCCATGCCGATACCAAACTCACCGCCCAGCCCCATTCCGGCCAGCGTCCGGTAAGCCAGCAGATCCCAGTAGCCCTGCGCCACCGCACACAGACCGGTGAACAGCGAGAACATCAGAATGGTAAAGGTCAGTACGCGGATACGTCCGAGCCGATCGCTGAGGTGGCCAAACAGGATGCCGCCAATGACCGCACCTATCAGCGTCCAGGTGACCAGCGAACCGGCTTCAGAGGCGCTGAGCGACAGTGAAACGGCGATCGCCGGCAGCATAAAACCGAGGATCAGCAGGTCGAAGCCGTCCATCGCATAGCCGCTGACGGCGGCCAGCATCGCTTTACCGGGCGTGGCGCCCGGGGCTGACGTGGGGTGAGTCATGATTCTTTTCCCTGAAAATAGTAAGTGCGGCGATTATAAGTTCGCCTGCCGCGGGATACCAGGGAAAGGGGGAGAGAGAAACAGGCGGGGCGGCGCCCGCCGGAGGCAAATAACCGCGCTACGCCGGATTGTTAGTCCCGTCGTCGCCGGCCAGCAGCTGATCGAGCTTATCGCCGCCGACGTGGCGGAAATCCTGACCTTTAACAAAATAGAAGATAATTTCGCAGATGTTTTGGCAGCGATCGCCGATGCGCTCAATCGCCCGCGCGCAGAACAGCGCGGTGAGCACGCTGGGAATGGTGCGCGGATCTTCCATCATGTAGGTCATCAGCTGGCGAACGATACCTTCGTACTCCTGATCGACTTTTTTATCTTCGCGATAGATCTCAATCGCCTCGTCGAGATCCATGCGCGCGAAGGCGTCCAGCACGTCGTGCAGCATCTGTACCGTGTGGCGGCCAAGCGACTCAAGGCTGACCAGCAGCGGCTGCTGCTGCTGAGTAAACTTTTCCAGCGCGGTGCGGCTGATTTTCTCGGCCACGTCGCCGATACGCTCCAGTTCGGAGATGGTTTTGATGATCGCCATCACCAGCCGCAGATCGCTGGCGGTGGGCTGGCGCTTGGCGATAATGCGCACGCACGCCTCGTCGATCTCCACCTCTTTCATGTTGATCTGCTGGTCGTCATCAATGACCCGCTGGGCCAACACCGCATCCTGATTGTGCATGGCGGTGATGGCGTCGCTGAGCTGCTTTTCTACCATGCCGCCCATGGTCATCACCTGGGTGCGGATGTGCTCCAGCTCGGCATTAAACTGACCGGAGATGTGCTTATTCAGATTCAGATTGTCCATGAGGTTCTCCCGTCAATCAGCCGTAGCGGCCGGTGATATAGTCTTCGGTCTGCTTCTGTGCAGGTTTGGTAAACAGCGTATCGGTATCGGTAAATTCAATCAGCTCCCCCAGATACATAAAGGCGGTGTGGTCAGAACAGCGCGCCGCCTGCTGCATATTGTGCGTGACAATCACCACCGTGTAATCCTGCTTCAGCTCGGAGATCAGCTCTTCAATGCGCATGGTGGAGATCGGATCCAGCGCCGAGCAGGGCTCATCCAGCAGCAGGACCTCCGGGCGGATAGCGATACCGCGGGCAATACACAGGCGCTGCTGCTGGCCACCGGAGAGGCTGTATCCGCTTTGGTGCAGCTTATCTTTGGTTTCATTCCACAGCGCCGCCTTACTCAGCGCCCACTGCACGCGCTCATCCATATCGGCCCGCGACAGCTTTTCAAACAGCCGCACGCCAAAAGCAATATTGTCGTAAATGGACATCGGAAACGGCGTCGGCTTCTGAAAGACCATGCCCACGCGGGCGCGCAGCAGGGCGATATCCTGACTGGCGGTAAGAATATTGTCCCCATCCAGCAGGATCTCACCTTCGGCGCGCTGCTCCGGATAGAGCGAGTACATTTTGTTGAAGGTACGCAGCAGGGTCGATTTACCGCAGCCGGACGGGCCGATAAAGGCGGTGACCTGGTTTTTCGCAATCTCCAGATTGATGTTTTTCAGCGCGTGGAATTTCCCGTAGTAGAAGTTCAGATCGCGAACCTGCAGTATTCCGGGGGTCTGAGTAGCCATACGTTGTCTCTTCTCTGCTAGCCGGCGCCGCGTCACCGCCGCGCCGATAAATTAGTGTTTGCTCTTGGTGAAAATCACCCGCGCCAGGATATTCAGCATCAGCACGCACAGGGTAATGATCAGTACGCCGGCCCAGGCCAGGCTTTGCCACTCGCTGAACGGGCTCATGGCGAATTTAAAGATGGTTACCGGCAGGTTGGCGATCGGCTGCATCATGTCGGTGCTCCAGAACTGGTTCGACAGCGCGGTGAACAGCAGCGGTGCGGTTTCGCCGGCGATGCGCGCCACCGCCAGCAGCACGCCGGTGATGATCCCGGAGACCGAGGCTTTCAGCGTGATGGCGGAGATCATCTTCCACTTCGGCGTGCCCAGCGCGTAGCTGGCTTCGCGCAGGCTGTCGGGTACCAGCTTCAACATATTCTCGGTGGTGCGGATAACGATCGGAATCTGCAGTAGCGCCAGCGCTATCACCCCGGCCCAGCCGGAGAAGTGCTGCATTTTCGCCACCACCAGCGTGTAAACAAACAGCCCAACCACAATCGACGGGGCCGACAGCAGAATATCGTTGATAAAGCGGATCACCTCGGCAAGCCAGGACTTCCGGCCGTACTCCGCCAGGTAAATTCCGGCCATGATCCCCAACGGCGTGCCGATAACCGTCGCCCACAGGATCAGCAGACCGCTGCCGACCATCGCGTTAGCCAGACCGCCCCCCGCGGTATTCGGCGGCGGGGTCATTTCGGTAAACAGCGACAGCGACATGCCGTCAATGCCCTTGGTGAAGGTGGTCAGCAAGATCCATACCAGCCAGAACAGGCCGAAGGCCATGGTCAGCATCGACAGCGTCAACGCAATGCGGTTGCGGGTGCGGCGGCGCGCCTGCCGTTTACGTCGCGAGGCGTTCAGCGCCTGACGGGCCTGCTGTTCCAGCGTGGTCATGAGCGCGCTCCTTCATTCTTCGCCAGGCGGAGGATCAGCAGCTTCGAAATCGCCAGGACGATAAAGGTGATAACAAACAGAATCAGCCCCAGCTCCATCAGCGCGGCGGTATGCAGGCCGGACTCTGCTTCGGCAAATTCGTTGGCCAGCGCCGAAGTAATACTGTTACCCGGCATATACAGCGATACGCTGTCGAGCTGGTAGGTGTTACCGATGATAAAGGTCACCGCCATGGTCTCCCCCAGCGCGCGCCCCAGGCCGAGCATGATGCCGCCGATTACTCCGTTTTTGGTGTAGGGCAGTACGATACGCCAGATCACCTCCCAGGTGGTGCAGCCAATGCCGTAGGCGGACTCCTTCATCATCACCGGTGTCTGCTCAAACACATCGCGCATCACCGAGGCAATGTAGGGGATTATCATGATTGCCAGGATTACCCCGGCGGCCAGAATCCCGATACCGAAGGCCGGTCCGGCGAACAACGCACCCACAATGGGAATACCGGAAAGTACATCGCCCACCGGGGTCTGAAAATATTCGGCAAACAGCGGGGCAAAAATAAACAGCCCCCACATGCCGTACACGATGCTGGGGATCGCCGCCAGCAGCTCAATGGCAGTGCCCAGCGGGCGACGTAGCCAGCCGGGAGCCAGTTCGGTAAGAAATAGCGCAATACCAAAGCTGACCGGTACCGCAATGATCAGTGCGATAAGCGAGGTCACCAGCGTGCCGTAGATCGGCACCAGTGCCCCGAACTCTTCGTTCGGTGCATCCCAGGTTTTGGTCCACAGGAAACGCAGGCCGAATTTGTCGATACTCGGCCAGGCGGAAATGATCAGGGAAACGATAATGCCGGCCATCAGCAACAGCACCGTCAGCGCCGCCAGTTTGACCAGCGCGCTGAACAGGATATCACCATACTTACCCGGGGCTTTAAACGTCGGCTTACTTGCAGCCATAACAGTCTCGATAGTCAGGGGGGGTCAACCCGTTGCTGCCCGTCCGTCAGTCAAAACGGGCAGCAGGGAACGCTTAGTACAGGGCGTTACCGGCACTGTCTTTAATGTTGGTTTTCCACGCGGCGCGGATCTGCTCGGTCACTTCCGCCGGCAGGGTCGCGTAGTCCAGCGCGTTAGCCTCTTTGGCACCGTCTTTATACGCCCAGTCGAAGAATGTCAGCACGGCCTTCGCCTGCTCCGGCTTTGCCTGCTGCTTGTGCATCAGGATGAAGGTAGTTGAGGTGATCGGCCACACATTGTCGCCCTTCTGGTTGGTCAGGTCCTGAGCAAAGGTTTTGCTCCAGTCGGCGCCTTTTGCCGCGTTGCTGAACGAGGTTTCGGTTGGCGAAACCGCTTTACCGTCGGCATCCACCAGTCTGGTATAGGCGAGATTATTTTGCTTGGCGTAGGCGTACTCTACGTAGCCAATCGACCCCGGCAGGCGCTGCACAAAAGCCGCTACGCCGTCATTGCCCTTTCCACCGAGGCCCGTCGGCCAGTTGACGGTGTTGCCTTTACCCACTTTGCTGGCCCAGTCGGCGTTCACCTTTGTCAGATAGCTGGTGAAGACAAAGGAGGTACCGGAACCGTCAGCGCGGCGCACCACGTTGATATTGGTCTCCGGCAGGGTCACGCCCGGGTTGAGTTTAGTAATCGCCGGATCGTTCCACTTTTTCACGTTGCCGAGATAGATATCCCCCAGCGTTTTACCGTCCAGCACCAGCTGGTTTGATTTGATGCCCGGAATATTGACGGCCAGTACTACGCCGCCAATCACCGTCGGAAACTGGAACAGGCCGCCTTTCGCCAAATCCTCTTCCTTCAGCGGCGCATCTGACGCCCCGAAGTCGACCGTTTTGGCGTTGATCTGCTTGACGCCGCCCGAAGAACCGATGCCCTGATAGTTCACCTGATTACCGGTGGCTTTTTGGTAGGTATCGGCCCACTTGTTGTAGATCGGTGCCGGGAAGGTCGCACCCGCGCCGGTCAGGTTTGCCGCGAAGACAGACACAGCGCTAAATGAAACGGCTGCGGCAATAAGTCGCGCTACGGTGCTTTGCTTCAGTGTCATGTTCCCTCCGGGGGAGTTAAGCGTCAGTGTGGTTCAGGTGATTATTTGAGTATTGCTGCTGGAGGGAAAATAGGACAGTTTGGTGACAGTTAAATGTCCACCATATGACAGTTTTATGACAGCGGATCGTATGGCGGAGGGCGGGAATAAAAAACCCGGCCGCGCAAAGGCGGGCCGGGCGGGTCAAACCGAAGGAGAGCGAGGTTACTCGACCGTCACCGACTTCGCCAGGTTACGCGGCTGGTCAACGTCGGTGCCCTTGATCAGCGCGACGTGATAGGAGAGCATCTGCAGCGGCACGGTGTAGAAGATCGGCGCAATCACCTCTTCCACGTGCGGCAGCGGAATGATGCGCATCCCGTCGCTGTCGCTGAAGCCGGCATCGCGATCGGCAAACACATACAGCAAACCGCCGCGCGCGCGCACCTCTTCAATGTTCGACTTCAGCTTCTCCAGCAGTTCGTTGTTTGGCGCCACCACGATCACCGGCATATCGGCGTCAATCAGCGCCAGCGGACCGTGCTTCAGCTCACCGGCGGCATAGGCTTCGGCGTGAATGTAGGAGATCTCTTTCAGCTTCAACGCCCCTTCCATCGCAATCGGGTACTGATCGCCGCGACCGAGGAACAGCGCATGGTGCTTGTCAGAGAAGTCCTCCGCCAGCGTTTCAATCAGCTTGTCCTGCGACAGCATGGCTTCGATGCGGCTGGGCAGCGCCTGCAGAGCGTGCACAATATCGCGCTCCTGCTGCGCCGGCATGCCGTTGAGGCGGCCGATTTTCGCCACCAGCATCAGCAGAACGGTCAGCTGCGTGGTGAAGGCTTTGGTGGACGCCACGCCGATTTCGGTGCCGGCTTTGGTCATCAGCGCCAGATCGGATTCACGTACCAGCGATGAGCCAGCCACGTTACAGATAGCCAGTGAGCCAAGGTAGCCCAGCTCTTTCGACAGGCGCAGCGCGGCCAGCGTATCGGCGGTTTCACCCGACTGTGACAGCGTGATCAGCAGGCTGTTACGGCGCACGGCAGATTTGCGATAGCGGAATTCCGACGCGATTTCAACGTCGCACGGCACGTTGGCCAGCGCCTCAAACCAGTAGCGTGAGACCATCCCGGAGTTGTAGGAGGTGCCGCAGGCCACGATTTGGATATGTTCCACTTTCGCCAGCAGGGCATCGGCGTCCGGGCCCAGCTCGGAGAGATCGACTTCACCGTGGCTGAAACGCCCGCTGAGGGTGTTTTTCAGCGCATTTGGCTGTTCAAAAATCTCTTTCTGCATGTAGTGGCGGTAGAGGCCTTTATCACCGGCGTCATATTGCACGCTGGACTCAATCTCCTGACGCTGCACCGCGGCACCGCGGCGATCGAAAATGCTCAGATCGCGACGGGTCACTTCGGCGATATCGCCCTCTTCCAGATAGACAAAGCGCCGGGTAACCGGCAGCAGCGCCAGCTGGTCGGAGGCAATAAAGTTTTCCCCAACGCCGCGGCCAATCACCAGCGGGCTGCCGGAGCGGGCGGCCACCAGCGTGGAGGGATCGCGGCTGTCCATGATAACCATACCGTAGGCACCGCGCAGCTGCGGAATAACGCGCTGGGCGATTTCACGCAGGCTACCGCCGTGCTGCTGCTGCTCGCGATGCACCAGGTGCGCCACCACTTCAGTGTCGGTTTCTGAATTAAAACGGTAACCTTGTTCAGTTAACTGCGCCCGCAGCGGCTCGTGGTTTTCAATGATGCCGTTGTGCACGATGATGATGTGCCCGGAGACGTGCGGGTGCGCATTGGCCTCGGAGGGTTCACCGTGGGTCGCCCAGCGGGTGTGCGCGATGCCGGTGCCACCGTGCACCGGCGTCTGCGCGGCGGCATCCGCCAGCATCTGTACTTTGCCAAGGCGACGCAGACGCGTGACCTCACCTTCCTGATTGACCACCGCCAGACCGGCAGAGTCATAACCGCGATACTCGAGACGCTTTAAGCCTTCCAACAGGATTTCAGCAATATCACGCTGCGCCACGGCGCCAACAATTCCACACATAGGTTAGATTCCTGACTTCACGGGGAGAATCCCCTTTCGTTGTCTTAGTACCCGATCGTGCCCCGAGCCTTGTAGAGAGAAGGGGCGCCCCGGCCGATCAGGGCCGGGGTTATAGCGAGCCTCTCATTCGCGGAGGCCTTGTTATGTCTTTTTTACCGGCCGTTGCCAGTTGGTTTTAAGCTGCTGATCTTTGCGGTTGTAGACCAGGCCGGCGGCGGACACGTCCGTCATCACCGTGGTGCCGGCGGCAATAGTACTGCCCCGGGCGATGCGCACCGGGGCCACCAACTGGGTGTCCGATCCGACAAACACGTCATCTTCTATCACGGTGGTAAATTTATTCGCGCCGTCGTAGTTACAGGTAATGGTACCCGCACCAATATTCACGCCGGCACCGATCTCGGCGTCGCCGAGGTAGCTGAGGTGACCGGCCTTCGAGCCTTTGCCCAGCGAAGCTTTTTTCATTTCCACGAAGTTGCCGACGTGAGCGCCCTGTGCCAGCACGCTGCCGGGGCGCAGGCGGGCAAACGGCCCGACGGTGACCTCCGCGTCCAGCGTGGCGTCTTCAATCACGCTGTAGGGGCTGATCACGCTGTCATCGGCGATGGTGGCATTGCGGATCACGCAGCCGGCGCCGATTTTCACCCGGTTACCGAGCGTCACCTGACCCTCTATTACCACGTTGACATCGATCTCCACGTCGCGCCCGTGCGTCAGGCTACCGCGCAGATCGAAGCGTGCCGGATCGCGCAGCATCACCCCGGCCAGCAGCAGCTTTTCCGCCTGCTCCTGCTGATATACCCGCTCAAGGGTCGCCAGCTGCAGGCGGTTGTTCACCCCTTCGGTTTCGCTGGCGCGCTGCGGTTGCACCGCCTCAATACGGTGACCTTCCCGATGTGCCAGCGCGATAATGTCGGTGATGTAGTATTCGCCCTGCGCATTGTTATTGGTTAACTGCGCCAGCCAGCGCTTCAGGTCGCCACCGTTGGCAATCAGGATGCCGGTGTTGATCTCCTGCACCGCCAGCTGCGTCGGCGTTGCGTCCTTCTGCTCAACGATCCCGGTGATCACCCCGCCGTCGCGCAGGATACGGCCATAGCCGGTAGGGTTGTCCAGCGTGACCGTCAGCAGACCAATACCGCCCTGAGGTTTCGCTTCGCGCAGGCGCTGCAGCGTGTCCGCCGCAATCAGCGGCACGTCGCCGTACAGCATCAGAATGTCTTCATCATCGGCAAAGTGCGGCGCCGCCTGCTGCATTGCATGGCCGGTACCGAGCTGCTCGGCCTGTAATACCCAGTTGAGGCTGTCGTCGTTCAACGTCTTTTGCAGCCGTTCACCGCCGTGACCGTAAACCAGATTCACCCGGCGCGCGCCAAGGTGTTTGGCCGTATCAATGACGTGCTGAACCATGGGTTTACCGGCAAGGGTGTGCAGAACTTTGGGGAGATCGGAATACATACGGGTGCCCTTGCCGGCGGCAAGGATCACCACGCTCATCGCGCTGTTTGACATAACACTCCAGGCCCTAAATTTATCAAAAGAAAGTAAAGCGTTTACCGGGTTACATTACCACATATTTCTCGGCTCAAAATTAGCCGCCCTCTGCGGTGGCCGCGGGTCGGCCCGGCGCAGGCATAAAAAAACCGGTCGGGTAAATACCGGACCGGTTTATTCAGGACATCAAGCCTTACATCGCTTTTTTGGTCAACTCGATTACGCGCAGTTTGGCAATCGCTTTGGCCAGTTCGGCAGACGCCTGGGCGTAATCGACATCGCCGTGGGAGCCGCTCATGTGCTCTTCAGCTTTGCGTTTCGCTTCCAGCGCGCGCGCTTCATCAAGGTCAGCACCGCGGATCGCCGTGTCAGCCAGCACGGTAACCGTACCCGGCTGCACTTCCAGCACGCCGCCGGAGAGGTAGATAACCTCTTCTTCACCGTGCTGCTTAACGATGCGAATCATACCCGGCTTAATGGCAGTCAGCAGCGGGGCGTGGCCCGGGCGAATGCCCAGTTCACCTTCGCTACCGGACACCTGAATCGTCTGTACCAGACCGGAGAACAGTTGATGTTCTGCGCTGACAACGTCCAGATGAAAGGTCATAGCCATAACACACCTCCAGGAGAACTATCCCTGCCGGGCTAAGCGGAAAAGCCCGGCTTTTCCGACTCTGCCGGCAGAAGATAATTACAGTTTCTTCGCTTTTTCTACGGCTTCGTCGATGGTACCGACCATGTAGAACGCCTGCTCCGGCAGGTGGTCGAATTCACCGTCCATGATGCCTTTAAAGCCACGGATGGTGTCTTTCAGCGACACGTATTTGCCCGGAGAACCGGTGAAGACTTCTGCTACGAAGAACGGCTGAGACAGGAAGCGCTGAATCTTACGCGCACGTGCCACCAGCAGTTTGTCGTCTTCAGACAGCTCGTCCATACCGAGGATGGCGATGATGTCTTTCAGCTCCTGATAACGCTGCAGCAGAGACTGCACGCCGCGCGCGGTATCGTAGTGCTCCTGGCCAACCACCAGCGGGTCCAGCTGACGGCTGGTGGAATCCAGCGGGTCAACGGCCGGGTAGATACCCAGGGACGCGATCTGACGGCTCAGAGTAACAGTGGAGTCCAGGTGGGCGAAGGTGGTCGCCGGAGACGGGTCAGTCAGGTCATCCGCCGGCACGTATACGGCCTGGACGGAGGTGATTGAACCGGTCTTGGTGGAGGTGATACGCTCCTGCAGGACACCCATTTCTTCTGCCAGGGTCGGCTGGTAGCCTACCGCAGACGGCATACGACCCAGCAGCGCGGAGACTTCGGTACCGGCCAGGGTGTAACGGTAGATGTTGTCAACGAACAGCAGCACGTCACGACCTTCGTCACGGAATTTCTCCGCCATGGTCAAACCGGTCAGCGCCACGCGCAGACGGTTACCCGGCGGCTCGTTCATCTGACCATACACCAGGGCCACTTTGTCCAGTACGTTGGATTCGGTCATTTCGTGGTAGAAGTCGTTACCCTCACGAGTACGCTCACCCACGCCGGCAAACACGGAGTAACCGGAGTGCTCGATCGCGATGTTACGGATCAGCTCCATCATGTTGACGGTTTTACCCACGCCCGCACCACCGAACAGACCCACTTTACCGCCCTTCGCGAACGGACAGATCAGGTCGATAACTTTGATGCCGGTTTCCAGCAGTTCCTGCGAGTTGGACAGCTCTTCATAAGAAGGTGCCGCACGGTGAATAGAGGCAACCTCCACCGCGCTACCGTCTTCCTGCGTCAGCTCGCCTTTCATGTCGATAGGCTCGCCCAGCACGTTCATGATACGGCCCAGCGTAGCTTTACCAACCGGTACTTTAATCGGCTCAGCCAGGTCGGTCACGACCAGGCCACGCTTCAGACCGTCAGACGAACCCATGGCAATGGTACGCACCACGCCGCCGCCCAGCTGCTGCTGAACTTCCAGCACCAGACGAGCCTCACCATTTTTAACCTCAAGGGCGTTGTACACTTGCGGTACTGCGTCCTGAGGGAATTCGACGTCAACTACGGCGCCGATGATCTGGACAATCTTTCCAGTTGCCATCTTGAATCCTCTACCTAATTCGATAGTACCCCGCTAGCCTGGCGCTGACGCCAGGGCCGGGTATACACCTGGTTAAACCGCGGAGGCCCCCGAGACGATCTCGGTAAGTTCCTGGGTGATGCTGGCCTGACGAGCTTTGTTGTAAACCAACTGCAGCTCTTTGATCAGGTTGCCGCCGTTATCGGTCGCCGCTTTCATCGCCACCATACGTGCGGCCTGTTCGCTGGCCAGGTTCTCCACCACGCCCTGATAGACCTGCGATTCGACGTAACGACGCAGCAGGGTATCCAGCAGCGCTTTCGGATCGGGTTCGTACAGGTAATCCCAGGTTTTCTTCTGCATCTCTTCTTCACCCTCTGCTGGCGGTAACGGCAGCAGCTGGTTGATGCTCGGAGTCTGAGACATGGTGTTATTGAACTTGTTGTTGACCACATACAGCTTGTCGATGCGGCCCTCATCATAGGCCTGCAACATCACTTTCACCGGACCAATCAGATCGGACAGGGACGGCTTATCGCCCATGCCGGTGACTTGGGCCACGACGTTGCCACCCACAGCACCAAAGAAGGAGACCCCTTTAGAACCGATAATCGCCAGATCGCTCTGCACGCCCTTATCAGCCCAGGCCTTCATCTCCGCCAGCAATTTTTTGAACAGGTTAATGTTCAAACCACCACAAAGCCCGCGGTCGGTAGAAACGACCAAATAGCCGACGCGCTTCACGTCGCGCTCTTCCAGGTAAGGGTGCTTGTATTCCAGATTACCCAGCGCAATGTGACCAATCACTTTGCGCATGGTGTCTGCATACGGACGGCTGGCCGCCATGCGTTCCTGCGTTTTACGCATTTTGGAGGCGGCGACCATTTCCATCGCTTTGGTGATCTTCTGCGTGTTTTTCACGCTGCCGATCTTGTTACGTATCTCTTTTGCGCCGGCCATTAGCTTCTCCTCAAAAGCCTTGCGGCCTGCCTTATTCAGGCAAGCCGCCAGACATTACCAGGACTGGGTTGCTTTAAACGTCTCGAGGAGCGCTTTCAGCTTCTCTTCGATGTCGCTGTTGTAGTTACCAGCCTGGTTGATTTCAGCCATCAGCTCGGCGTGATCGCGGTCTGCGAACGCCAGCAGTGCCGTTTCGAAGCTACCGATTTTCGCCAGTTCGACGTCGTTCAGGTAGCCACGCTCGGCCGCAAACAGCACCAGACCCTGCTGCGCAACGGACATCGGCGCATACTGTTTCTGCTTCAGCAGCTCGGTCACTTTCTGACCGTGGCTCAGCTGTTTACGGGTCGCGTCGTCCAGATCGGAAGCGAACTGAGAGAACGCTGCCAGCTCACGATACTGTGCCAGCGCGGTACGAATACCACCGGACAGTTTCTTGATGATCTTGGTCTGTGCAGCCCCACCCACGCGAGATACGGAGATCCCCGGGTTAACCGCCGGACGGATACCGGAGTTAAACAGGTTCGACTCCAGGAAGATCTGACCATCAGTGATAGAAATCACGTTGGTCGGTACGAATGCAGACACGTCACCGGCCTGGGTTTCGATGATCGGCAGCGCGGTCAATGAACCGGTCTGGCCTTTCACCGCACCCTTGGTGAAGTTCTCAACGTACTCGGCGTTCACGCGGGAAGCGCGCTCCAGCAGGCGAGAGTGGAGATAGAACACATCGCCCGGGAAGGCTTCACGGCCCGGCGGACGGCGCAGCAGCAGGGAGATCTGACGGTAAGCAACGGCCTGCTTGGACAGGTCATCGTACACAATCAGCGCATCTTCGCCGCGGTCGCGGAAGTATTCGCCCATCGCACAGCCGGCATACGGTGCCAGGTACTGCAATGCGGCCGATTCGGACGCAGACGCCACCACCACGATGGTGTTGGCCAGTGCGCCGTGCTCTTCCAGCTTGCGAACAACGTTGGAAATGGTGGACGCTTTCTGACCGATGGCCACGTACACACATTTGATACCGGAGTCGCGCTGGTTGATGATCGCATCGATCGCCATCGCGGTTTTACCGGTCTGACGGTCACCGATGATCAGCTCACGCTGGCCACGGCCGATTGGAATCATGGCGTCGACGGATTTGTAACCCGTCTGTACCGGCTGATCAACGGACTGACGATCGATAACGCCCGGTGCAATCACTTCGATCGGTGAGAAACCGTCGTTGTCGATGGCGCCTTTACCGTCAATCGGTTCACCCAGGGTGTTAACCACGCGGCCCAGCAGGCCACGACCGACCGGAACTTCCAGGATACGGCCAGTACATTTCACTTTCATGCCTTCCGCGAGGTCGGCATACGGGCCCATCACAACGGCACCTACGGAGTCGCGCTCCAGGTTCAGTGCGATTGCAAAACGGTTGCCCGGCAGCGCGATCATCTCACCCTGCATCACATCGGCCAGGCCGTGTACGCGGATGATACCGTCGCTGACAGATACGATTGTACCTTCGTTGTGAGCCTCGCTCACGACATTGAACTGAGCAATGCGCTGCTTGATCAGTTCGCTGATTTCGGTGGAATTCAGTTGCATATGCTCCAGTCCCCTTAAGACTGCAAGACGTCTGCCAGACGCTCAAGGCGGCCGCGTACGCTGCCGTCAATGACCATATCACCCGCACGGATGATGACGCCTGCCATTACAGACTTATCAATTTTGCAATTCAGCTTAACTTTGCGTGACAGACGTTTTTCCATCGCGGCGCTGATTTTATTCAGCTGTTCGTCACTCAGTGCACTGGCGGAAATCACATCCACGTCAGCGGTCGCGTCATACGCGTCGCGTAACTGGATGAACTGCGACAATACATCGGGAAGCGCGATCAAACGTCCGTTCTCAGCCATCACCCGAATCAGGTTTTGGCCGGCGTCATCGAGTTGATCACCACAAATGGCAAGAAACGATGTCGACAGCGCTTCCGGTGCCATAGCACCGGACAGCAGCGCTGTCATCTGTTCGTTACGTGCGACTTCTGCGGCAAATGCCAGCATCTGCTGCCAGCGATCGAGACTCTGATGCTCAACAGCAAAGTCAAAAGCTGCTTTGGCGTAGGGGCGAGCTACAGTGATATATTCAGACATCAGCCCCTCCCTCCTTACAGTTCAGCGACCAGTTTATCAACGATGTCGCTATTAGCAGCTTCATCCACGGAACGTTCGATAATCTTCTCGGCGCCGGCCAGGGCCAGCATCGCGACCTGCTTACGCAGCTCTTCACGCGCGCGCTTACGCTCGGCGTCAATCTCAGCCTGAGCCTGAGCAACAATTTTGTTGCGCTCAGCTTCCGCTTCGGCTTTCGCTTCGTCCAGAATCTGGGCACGACGTTTGTTCGCCTGCTCAATGATGACCTGTGCGTCATCTTTGGCTTTTTTCAGCTGGTCGGTCGCAGAAGCCTGCGCGAGATCCAGATCTTTTTTCGCACGCTCGGCAGAAGCGAGGCCATCAGCAATCTCTTTCTGACGCTTCTCAATGGCAGCCATAATCGGCGGCCATACATACTTCATGCAGAACGCGACAAACAGGATGAACGCGATAGCCTGGCCGAGGATTGTTGCATTAATGTTCACAGCACAATGCCTCTTGTTAAGTTAACATTATCTGCCGAAACCCGGGGCCGCGGCAGACAGGGGTTCATGTTGGAGCGCGTGATGCGCCCCGCCATGAACAGGTGTTAGGCAACCGCAAACATCACGTACAGGCCCAGACCCACAGCGATCATCGGGATTGCATCCACCAGACCCATTACAACAAAGAACTGCGTACGCAGCAGAGGGATCAGATCCGGCTGGCGCGCAGCGCCTTCCAGGAATTTACCTCCGAGGATGCCGATACCGATCGCAGCACCGATTGCCGCCAGGCCCATCATCACAGCGGCAGCCATGTACAGCAGATCCATATTCAGGTTTTCCATGACAGTCTCCAGTTTGTTTCAGTTAAAACGCAGTAGTGTTGAGAAAAAATCAATGCTCTTCGGATGCCATCGACAGATAGACAATCGTCAAGACCATGAAAATGAAAGCCTGCAGCGAAATGATCAGGATGTGGAAAATGGCCCAAGGCACATTCAGAACCCACTGTGACCACCACGGCAACAGGCCGGCAATCAGGATAAAGATCAATTCACCCGCATACATGTTTCCGAACAGACGCAGACCCAGAGAAACCGGCTTGGAGAGCAGGCTCACCCCTTCGAGGATCAGGTTGATTGGAATAAAGATCGGATGATTGAAAGGTTGCAGGGTCAGCTCTTTAGTAAAGCCGCCGATGCCTTTCATTTTGATGCTGTAGAACAGAATCAAAATAAATACGCCAAGCGCCATGGACAGCGTTACGTTCACGTCGGCAGACGGAACCACGCGCAGTGCCGGCAGACCAAACACGTGCTCGCCGATAAACGGCAGCAGGTCAATTGGCAGCAGATCCATGAAGTTCATCAGGAATACCCAAACGAAAATCGTCAGGGCCAGAGGGGCGATAACTTTGCTTCTACCGTGGTACATGTCGCGCACGTTGTTATCAACGAAGCCAACCACCAGCTCGATAGCCGCCTGCAGTTTACCGGGAACGCCGCTGGTGACCGATTTGGCCACTTTGCGGAACAGCCAGAGAAAAATCAGGCCCAGAACCACAGAAAAAAACATGGAATCAAGGTTAATCGTCCAGAACGTCGCCGGGGCGTCGTGTGCGTTAACCAGCTCGAAACTACGCAGGTCCAGCTGAAGATGCTTCAGGTGGTGGCCTATGTATTCCTGCGGCGATGCGTATTCTCCTGCAGCCATGATGCCTCTTACCCTTTATTGTTAATTACAGCCGGTGCCAGTATCTGAACCACTAACACCGATAACCAGCCCAGCCCAACCGGCATAAACACCGCATTGAACGGCCCCAGCGCCACGATCAGCAGTGCAATGGTCACCAACACCTTCAGCGCTTCGCCGAGAGCAAAACTCCAGGCAACGCGGCCTTTTGCTGGTGTTTGTGCCTGATGGCGCCAGGCAAAAATCATAAACAACACGTTGGGCAGCCAGGCTGCCAACCCACCTAATAAAGCTGAAGTGCCCCACGATGTGTCCCTGAGGGCAAAGAGCGCACTGACGACCACCAGCGTGGCCAGTTGAAGCAGCAGGACCCGACGGGCCATGCTTACGCTGTATAGGGACACTGACATGGCGCTCTGTTCTCCTGCCCCAGTGGGGATGTCGCGTGTCGGATAACTGGATTTGCTGCCTGACCCGGTCAGGCAGCGAAAAACGTGCAAATTATACGGGGCGCACCTACGATTTCAATCGATAAGTCACCTAAAGGTGAACAATTATTAAAATTTCTTTCTGAGGGGCTATTTTCTCAAGTTAAGAAATTGGATTGCGCCGCACAAATCGACGATAAATTTTGACTGTTCCGCTTATAAAGCGTGCTGGCGATCACAGTTTATGGATGAATTGTATTCAACTCACGACGGATTAATCTGAATCAAAGCCGAAAAAATAAATAAAAAATCTTATAAATCAAAAGAATAAAGAAAAACAGTCTCTTTTTTACCGATTATCTTCGATAAAAACCTCATATTGACATCATCCGGACATTTTTATCCGGATAAATGCTGTCACGCGACGCTGAGGATAATCACCCTGTTTTTTCTGACGGCCGCCTGACAGGAAAAAGGCGTACGGTTAACGTGATAAGCGTGAAAACAAAATGTGAAATTAAGGTTAAATGTAACAGAACCGGTCGGATCGTTCGTGCACTCGCAGACGGAGGCGGCAGACCGCATCATGATGTGGTCTCTGCCCCCCCGACTCCGGGACGATCAGTGCGCCGCGTCGCGGCGTAAAATCACCAGATGACGTTCGCCGTCCAGTCCCGGCACCTGCAGCGGGTGAGACTGTTCCAGCGCAAAACCAGCCGGCAGCGCGGTCAACTCTTCGGTTGGCAGTACGCCTTTCAGCGCATAGAAGCGCCCTTGCCCACCGGGTAAATGGTGGCACCAGCTGAGCATGTCGCTCAGCGAGGCAAAAGCCCGGCTGATCACGCCGTCAAAGGGCGGTACTGCAGGAAACGCCTCTACGCGACTTTGTACCGGGGTGATGTTCGCCAGGCCCAGCTCGTGTTGTACCTGGCGCAAAAAACGTACCCGCTTACCCAGGCTGTCCAACAGCGTAAAGTGCGCCTGCGGCATGACAATCGCCAGCGGGATCCCCGGCAGGCCGGGGCCGGTTCCCACATCAATAAAGCGCTCACCTTGTAAGTAAGGACTTACAACAATACTGTCGAGGATGTGACGAACCAGCATCTGTTCCGGATCGCGCACCGATGTCAGGTTATAGGCTTTGTTCCATTTATGCAGCAGGGCCACGTAGTCCACCAGCTGCTGTTTCTGCTGATCGGACAGGGAAAGTGGCGTGCCGCTGAGCAGCCGTGAGAGTGTGTTAATCATTAAAGTTTCCCAACAGGCCGGCATTTGCCGGCCTCTGTGATCAGGCGCTTTTACGCAGCAGCCCTTGTTTTTTCAAGTAAATCAGAAGAATGGAAATAGCCGCCGGGGTAATCCCCGAAATGCGGGAAGCCTGACCAATGGAGGTGGGCTTATGGTCGTTCAGCTTGGCGATCACCTCATTGGACAGACCGTTAACTTGCCGATAGTCCAGTTCGGCAGGCAGCAGCGTATGCTCATTGCGCAGCTGACGGTTAATCTCTTCCTGCTGACGGGCGATATAGCCCTCATACTTCACCTGAATCTCCACCTGCTCAGCGGTCTGCGCATCGCTCAACGCCGGAGCGAAACGGCTCAGCGTCGTCAACCGGGCATAGGTCATCTCCGGACGGCGCAGCAGATCCTCGCCGTTGGCCTCTTTAGTCAGCGCGGCGCTCAGCACCGTATTGATCTCAGCGACCTGTTCAGTCTTAGGGTGTACCCAGATATCGCGCAGGCGCTGGCGCTCCTGTTCAATCTGCTCCAGCTTCTGGTTGTAGCGCGCCCAGCGGGCATCATCCACCAGCCCCAGCTCGCGACCGTTTTCGGTCAGGCGCAGATCAGCGTTGTCTTCGCGCAGCATCAGACGGTACTCCGCCCGCGAGGTAAACATGCGGTACGGCTCTTTGGTTCCCAGCGTACAGAGATCGTCGACCAGCACGCCCAGATAGGCCTGATCGCGACGCGGCGCCCAGCCCTCTTTATCGGCGGCGTAGCGCCCGGCGTTGAGTCCGGCCAGCAGTCCCTGCGCGGCGGCCTCTTCATAGCCGGTGGTGCCGTTAATCTGTCCGGCAAAGAACAGGCCCTGAATAAATTTACTCTCCAGCGTCGGTTTCAGATCGCGCGGGTCGAAGAAATCATATTCAATCGCATAGCCTGGGCGAACGATCTGCGCGTTTTCGAGGCCCTTCATGGAGCGGACGATGCCCATCTGTACGTCGAACGGCAGGCTGGTCGAGATGCCGTTAGGATAAATTTCATTACTGGTCAGGCCTTCCGGCTCAAGGAAGATCTGGTGTGCGTTACGATCGGCAAAGCGCATGACTTTGTCTTCAATCGACGGGCAATAACGCGGGCCGATTCCTTCAATCACGCCGGCATACATCGGGCTGCGATCGAGATTCTGGCGGATCACCTCATGGGTCTGCTCGTTGGTGTAGGTGATATAGCAGGGTACCTGCTGCGGATGCTGAGACACATCGCCCATAAACGAAAAGACCGGCAGCGGCGTGTCACCGTGCTGTGGTGCCAGCACGCTAAAGTCGATGGTGCGCGCATCCAGTCGCGGTGGCGTCCCGGTCTTCAGACGACTCACGCGCAGCGGCAATGCCCGCAGGCGACGCGCCAGCGGGATCGACGGCGGATCGCCCGCCCGTCCACCGCTGTAGTTATCCAGCCCGATATGGATCTTACCGTCCAGGAAGGTACCCACGGTGAGCACCACCGATTTGGCGCGGAACTTCAGTCCCATCTGGGTTACCGCACCCACCACGCGATCGTTTTCAACAATCAGATCGTCCACCGCCTGTTGGAAGATCTTCAGGTTCGGCTGATTCTCCAGCGCGGTACGTACCGCCTGACGATACAGCACGCGGTCAGCCTGAGCGCGGGTGGCCCGTACGGCCGGCCCTTTGCTGGCGTTTAGTATCCTAAACTGAATGCCGGCGCGATCGATCGCGCTGGCCATCAATCCGCCGAGGGCATCCACTTCCTTCACCAGATGGCCTTTGCCAATGCCACCGATCGCCGGGTTGCAAGACATCTGCCCCAGCGTGTCGATGTTATGCGTCAGCAACAGGGTGTGTTGACCCATTCGGGCAGCAGCCATGGCGGCTTCTGTTCCCGCATGACCGCCACCGATCACGATGACGTCAAAAGGATCCGGATAAAACATGGGACTGCACCTCGCGGTTGGAGCGAAAAAAGAACGTTCTGTTCGGGGCGGGAATTCTACTCAACTTTAGACCAGGACGAAAGCACCGGGATCGTCGGGTTATAAAAAGAAGATCTTTTTTATTTAAAGATCTCTTTATTAGATCTTCTATTAGGATCGTCCGATCCGGTGGATAAGTGTTAATACCTGATAAGGATCAATCATCTGCAGAGGATCAAAGCCTGTGAACGATCGGTGATCCGGATCCGGATAAGCTGAGCACAACCATCATGGTTATACACAGCTCACGCCGTGTACAGCGGTTGTTCTTTGGATAACTACCGCTTTTCACCAGCTGATACCCGATTTTATCCACAGTTAACCGCGCGCATTTTGTGCGATTTTGAAGAAAAAAGTGATCTCCGGGGCGGATCGGACGATCAGATCAGCACTTTCCAGCCAGCGATCCACTCACCGGCCGGATCTTCCGGAATCTCATGCTGCAGGACATCGATCTCCAGCCGATCGCCGATTCGCTGCGCGCCACAGCGCTGCAGTAGCGCATCAAACTGGCGGATCGCACCGCAAAACAGGTCATATTCATGGTTGCCAAGACCGACAGCACCGTAGCGCACAGCGGACAAATCGGGCAGCTGTGAGGCAATGGCCTCGTACAGCGGCTGCAGATTGTCGGGCAGTTCTCCCGCGCCGTGCGTGGAGGTGACCACCAGCCAGATGCCCGAGAGCGGCAGCGCATCGAGTTCAGGATCGTGCAGTAAGGCGGTGGTTAGCCCATCCTGCTGCAGCAACGTTTCAAGGTGTTCAGCAACATATTCTGCGCTGCCGAGGGTACTGCCGCTAATGAGGGTGATCGCTGCCATAAATCTGTCCTGAGTGAAAACGCTGCCTATTGTAAGCTGTGATCAAGCCAGGATCTACCTGTGAATAAGTAAGGGTATTTATACGGGATCCGCTGAGTCATCCGGGGATCGGGGTGTGGACAGCCTTGTCCACCGTCCGCGGAGAAAATCAGGGTTTAATGGTGCGCATGATGGGGTTTTGCAATGAGATCAGGGTTTCCGTGGACTGAATCTCATCGATGGTCTGAATCTTATTGATCAGCACCTGCTGCAGGGCATCAATCGATTTGCACATGACCTTGATAAAGATGCTGTAGTGGCCGGTGGTGTACCACGCCTCGACCACCTCCTCCAGCGCGTCGAGCTTGCTCAGGGCGGCCGGATAGTCGCGAGCGCTTTTGAGAATAATGCCGATAAAGCAGCAAACGTCATAGCCGAGGCGGCGCGGATCGATGGCGACCTGGGTTCCCTTAATGATGCCGCCCTGCTTCATCTTTTCCACCCGGACGTGGATCGTGCCGGGGCTGACGGCGAACTGTTTCGCCAGCTCGGCGTAGGGGGTGCGGGCATTACTTAACAGGGCATTCAGAATGCCGCGGTCAAGATCGTCGATGTGAAGCGTATCAGACATTCTGCGTCCTGATTAACGAATAGGCAGTGAATAGCGGTTAATCTGACGGGATCGTTAATAAAAGGCAACCAAAAGTGAACGGGCGCGGCATCCGCCGCGCCCGGAGACGGTGCTAGCGTTTACGCCACAGGGTGACCTGCGCGAGGGTATGCTGATATTTACGTGCGGTTTCGCGGATAACGAACGGCACATCCTGCGGTTCAGCCAGCGGAGTAAACGCCTCCGCCAGCAGACGGTGCAGCGCTTGTAGTGTGGTCAGCGCCTCACCGTTTTCCCGTTTGCCCCCCAGCCAGTTCTCCTTCGGCGTGTAGTCTTCCAGCCAGGTATAAGGCGAGGAGAGCAGCAGTACGCCGCCGGGATTAATCATCCGGCCAACGTCTTCAAGAAAGCGCTGCGGCTGACGCAGGCGATCGATCAGGTTGGCCGCGATCACCAGATCGTAGCGCCCGGCCTGCGGCTTCAGGTTACAGGCGTCACCCTGCACAAACTGAATACGCTGCGCCAGCGCGCTATCCAGGCCGAAGTCTTTCAGTCGCACCTGATGATACTCAACCAGATCGCCCTCTTCGGCGGTGACGTAGCGAAAATCCTCACCGCGCGTCAGCTGTAGCGCCACATCAATAAAGCGCGCCGAATAATCCATGCCCACCACCTGTTCAAAGTGACGGGCGAGCTCAAAGCTGGCGCGGCCGGTCGCGCAGCCGATATCCAGCGCGCGTCCGCGCCGTTCGCTGACCGTCAGCGCGATCTCCACCAGCTTGCAGGCGTAGTTGTCGACGTTGAAGTAGCGCGGCCCGTACTGGAAGTCGAGGTACTGCGACACCATGCTGTCGGTCTCATACGGGTTTTGCGACATGGTTTCCTGATGCCGGGAGACCACATAGCGAAAGCCCGCGTGCTGGAAGAAATGACGGCGGAAGGCGTAGCGCGACGATTTTAGCGCTTCATTACCGGTGGATATCCAGCTGCCGCCTTTGATCAAAGCATGCTTGCCATCGAAGGTTGGCGTAGAGAAATCGTCATACAGCGGGTGCACTTTGAAGCCTTCAAAACCATTAATCGGCGTGGTTGTCCACTGCCAGACGTTGCCGACGATATCGTAAAAATCTCCCTGGCGGAAAGCGTCGACCGGGCAGGAGGAGGCCCAGTATGCCAGATTGATGTTGCCCGGCGCGTCGGTCCACTCCGGCTGATCGCCGGGCACTTGTTCGCGCAGCCGCACCCACTCAGCCTCGCACGGTAGCTGAATACGCTCGCCGGTTTGGGCCGCTTTCCAGCGGCAGAACGCTGCGGCTTCCAGCTGATTGACCTCCGCCGGCCAGTCCCACGGCATCGGCACTTCCTCGGTCATCAGACGCAGGCGCAGTGCATCCGGCTGCGTCGGTGAACCGACCCAAAAAGTGGGCTGGGTCGCCTCGGTGTAGCTGCGCCAGCGCCAGCCTTCATCGTCCCACCAGGCGGATTGCTGATAGCCACCGTCGGCAACAAAGGTCAGATATTCGGCGTTGCTGACCAGCATCTGGCTGGCTTTAAAGGGCTGCAGCTCGGTGCGCAGCGTACCGTACTCATTATCCCAGCCGTAAGTATCGTCGGTTTTTCCCTGCAGCACGCTGCCACCGGCGACGTCGACCAGCGTATTGGCCGGCACGCGGTGACGATCGCGACGCGCCTGCGGGCAGGCCGGCCAGTGCGGCTGCGGGCTAACCCATGCCAGCGGCAGCTGGCGGATCAGTACGCTGGAGGTCTCCAGATGAATGCGCTCGTGCTCAATGCCCATCAGGATAACCCACGCCGGGCTGTGCCAGTCGATGGGCAATGCGATCGGCATCTGCTCAATTATCTCGCTGACGATCTGCCGCACCTGGCCGCGATAGTCGCGCACGGCGTCGATCGCGGGCCAGTCATAGTGAGCATCGTTCAGATCGTCCCAGCTCATCTCGTCAACGCCAATCGCCAGCATCGCTTCAAGCTTTTCATTCAGCCGCGTATCAATCATCCCGGCGGCCATTAGCTTGTTGATAAAAAAGGTGGCGGTATGGCCGTAATAGAAGATCAGCGGGTGACGCAGCGGAATGGCTTTGCTGTACCAGGCGCGATCGTCGCTCAGGCAGTCAAACAGGCGTTCATACAGATCAAAGGTGCGGTGGAAGTAGGTTAACAGCTCCTGCCTTTTCTCTTCAGGCGTGCCGCGGCTCAGCAGCAGCGTGCGGGTCGGGGCCGGTAACCGGGTAGAGGAGGATTGCATTACTGTCACGTCAAGCTCCGGGTGTTGTAAAGACGCTATCGTCGAATGGATCAACTATAGCAAACGCCTCCGGAGCAGAGAGACTTAGCGTGCCCAGCGCCGCTTCAGTCGACTTTTCAGGCTGGTATCAAACTGCCAGATATGGTCAAAAATGCGCATAATGGCCGGCTTACCGTGTCGGGACATCGCGACGGCGTGAAAGCGCTGCTGCCGATCGCGCTGCAGCTGCTGAATGCGACCGATCAGCGAATCCGGCAGACGCTGAGCAATAAAGTCAGAGAGGATCACCGCGTCGGCCTCCTGCCAGGTCGGCCCGGTCATCCGATCGCAGACCTGACTGAGGCAGGCCGCCAGATCGGTACCGCCGCGAAACTGCTGGCCGAGAAAGCGGATAGCATCCTGCAGACCGCTGGCCGCCGTGAGCTCATAGCCGATCACCTCATGCGCAAACAGCATCACGTAGCAGCGGCGTTTTTCCGCCAGCGCAACGCGCAGCAGCGCCAGGCAAAAAGCTTTGGCACAGCGCTCGTTAAAACCACCCATTGAGCCGGAGGTATCAACGCAGGCAATAAAAGGACCGCGCGGCGCATCGTCATGATGCTGGTGGGTCACCGGGCGCATCACGGTTTTTTCCCGCCACGCATCCCCCTGCAGGCGATAGGTCATCAGGCGCTTTTCCACCAGCCGGCGGTAGAACTCCAGCTCGAGCTCGGTGATACCGAGCGTCGCCAGCTCCGGGGGCAACAGCCGCAGAATATCATCGCTCTGATGCAGCCCGCTGACCTGCTCCGGCACGCTGTCAGGCGCCCGCACCCGCTGGTGAAACGGCTCTTCCGGTGCCGTTTCGCTCAGGATCGCCTTCGCCTCCCGGCTGCGCCCCAGCGCCTCCGCCAGCGCCAGCAGCTGCGGCTGGTCGGCGAGAAAGTCGCCGTACTGGACGATCAGCTGATGGTCACCCTGTGCGATGTGGCCGGCGGTCATGTCCCACAGACGCCCTGCCGCGGCCTCGCTGTCACCGGCCAGCGTGCTGGCCAGCTGGCCGCTCATCGCCAGCCGCTGCTGCAGTTCGGCCAGCAGCTTTTCGCGTTCCTCTTCCAGTAGCTGCTGATTGAGGGTCAGGGTTTGCAGCGTCAGACTGAGGCGCCAGCGCTGCAGAAACAGCGTCTGAAAGGCCGGCGTGTAGCCGGCGGATCGGTCGGCGTCACTCATCAGACGCGCTGCCTCTTCGCTAAACGGTGAATCGAGGGTGGTCAGCCGGAGTACCCATGCGGGCAGCCCGGCGCTGAATGCAGCCAGCGGGGCGCGCTGCGCCTGCTGAAAGGCCTGAAACTCTTCGGCCAGCGCCGGCGGAACCGGCGTATCCGTCAGGCTGGCCAGCATCTCTGCTTTCCAGCGCGGAACATCGCGCGTTAAGCGCTTTTTTAGCGCCGGAAATTTTTCAAAAAATACTGCCAATTGCGGGGAGGCCAGCAGCGCTACGATCAGCTCTTCGATCAGTTCGTTCTCGCTGATGGCCAGCACCAGACTGAGGGTATCGAGGGTGATCACTGGCGCGCCTGCCTGAGCTGGGCGGCGACGTCCTGCAGGCTGGCCTCGATGCGCCCCAGCCAGTCGTCGCTGATAAACAGACAGCGCTGATTCTGACTGAACAGGGTGCGCTGCGCGTGCAGCTGCTGCTCGACGTCGTCCAGCGCCAGAGCGATCTCCTGCGGCATCGCTTCGGTTTGCTGCCCGGGCAGGCTCAGGCGGCTGCTCTGCAGACTGACGTCGCGCAGGGTGAGGCAGCCATCGTTGTCGACCTGCATATCCAGCGTTTGGGCAAAACCGATTCCGTTCAGCTTGCCGCGCAGCTCCCCCCCTTTTTGCAGCCAGCTCTCCAGCGCATCGCGGGCGATAACCACGTGAGTGGCGGTAATATCGTGCAGTGGCAGCGCTTTTTGCAGCATCAGCGTCAGCTGCGGAGCCGCCAGCGACGCCGGCAGAGTAAAGTGCGGTTTGCGGCTGAACATGCCGCTTTGCTTATCCAGTCGGATGGCCTGCTGGCGATGCTGCTGCTGAGTAAGGGCCAGGCGGCGCGCGGCGATCTGCTGGAGTTTGAGCCGCAGCGGCTGCTGCTGCCACGCTTGCTGAGTGAGCAGGGCATCGATCATCTCCGACAGCAGCTGCAGCGAACTGAGATCGTGCCAGAGGCAATCTTTTAGCAGGATCAGGTCGAGCGGGGCGATGGCGTCGCGCCCGCTGAAAAACGCACAGGCCTGCAGCAGATGCAGCGCTTTTTTCCAGCGGCGATCCGAGATGTAGGGGGCATCCGCGTGGGCCTCCAGCTGCTGGCGCAGCTGATAGATTAGCTCGAATACGTTATCCGGCAGGGTGACTTTAACGATATCCTGCTGCCATTGCTGATACTCTTCATCGCTGATACAGAGGGTGTCGGCAACCGGATTGGCATGCTCATCCTGCTGGTGGGTCAGCAGACTGCGAAAGTTCTGCTTTTCATGGACGTTATCCAGCCACAGGCGAATCAGCATCCGGTCGTAGAGCGCCTCGAGGCCGCTGTCGGCTTCGGGCAGCTCGTTGGAAGCAGTGACCAGCAGGCGCATCGGAATGGGCTGCTCCTCTTCGCCGTTGCGAAAGCGACGCTCGTTTATCGCGGTGAGCAGCGTATTGAGAATCGCCGGACCGGCCTTCCAGATTTCGTCGAGAAAGACAATTTCGGCGTCGGGAAGATAGCCTTTGGTCAGGCGCTGATAGCGTCCTTCATCTTTTAGCGCCTGAATCGAGAGCGGACCGAACACCTCTTCCGGGGTGGAGAAGCGGGTCATCAGGTATTCGAAGGCGCGCGCGTGTCGAAAGGCATATTTAAGCCGGCGGGCAATCAGGCTTTTGGCAATGCCGGGCGGACCCAGCAGGAAGACGCTTTCGCCGCTGAGGGCCGCTAACAGACAGAGGCGAATCGCATGATGGCGTTCGTATAGCCCTTTTTCCAGCGCGTTGCTGAGGCGTGAAATTCTTTCTGCCAGTGCTGGGGAGTAAGCCATAATCTGAATGTCATCCTGTATCGTAGTGGCATCTGTCAGCCTATGATGCGCGAAAGAGTAAACCGTCGTCAGCATTTTTCTCACGGAAGAGTGATAGCAGGATTTAATTATTTCCACCTATTTCATCAGGCTATGCATCGGTGAACGATTGTGCATACTGTCCGCCGTTGGCAAGGTGGTTTACTGAGCGCAATGGGGCGTTCAGTCACGAAAAAGAACAGGTTATGAGCGCAAATCATAAGCAATCTCTGCCGGCGGTAACGCTGGCGGCTATTGGCGTCGTCTATGGCGATATTGGCACCAGCCCGCTGTATACCCTGCGCGAATGTCTTTCCGGACAGTTCGGTTTTGGGGTGGAAAAGGACGCTGTCTTCGGGTTTTTATCACTCATTTTTTGGTTACTGGTGATCATCGTATCGCTGAAGTACATCAGCTACGTGATGCGCGCAGACAATGCCGGTGAAGGAGGGATCCTGACGCTGATGTCGCTGGCGGGGCGCAATACCTCCTCGCGCTGGACCGCGGTGCTGGTGATCATGGGGCTGGTGGGCGGCAGCTTCTTTTATGGTGAGGTGGTGATCACGCCGGCCATTTCGGTGATGTCGGCCATTGAGGGGCTGGAGATCGCTGCACCGTCGCTGGATCCCTACATTGTGCCGCTCTCCATTGCGGTGCTGACGCTGCTGTTTATCATACAAAAACACGGTACCGGAATCGTTGGCAAGCTGTTTGCGCCGGTGATGCTGGTGTGGTTTCTGGTGCTGGCGGTGCTCGGCGCGCGCGGTATAGCGGACAATCCTGAGGTGCTGCAGGCGCTGAATCCCACGTGGGCTATCCACTTTTTTATCGAGTATAAAACCGTATCCTTTTTTGCCCTCGGCGCGGTGGTGCTGGCGATGACCGGCGTCGAGGCGCTGTATGCCGATATGGGCCACTTTGGTAAGTTTCCTATCCGTCTGGCCTGGTTTTGCGTGGTCCTGCCGTCGCTGGCGCTGAACTATTTTGGCCAGGGCGCGCTGCTGCTGGCGCAGCCGGAGGCGATCAAAAATCCGTTCTTCCTGCTGGCGCCGGACTGGGCGCTGATCCCGCTGCTTATCCTTGCTACGCTGGCGACGGTGATTGCATCGCAGGCGGTCATTTCCGGCGTTTTCTCGCTGACCCGCCAGGCGGTGCGGCTCGGCTATTTGCCGCCGATGCGCATCATTCACACATCAGAAATGGAAGCCGGACAAATTTATATTCCGGTAATAAACTGGCTGCTCTACTTTGCGGTAGTGATCGTGATAGTCAGCTTTGAGCACTCCAGCAACCTGGCGGCGGCGTACGGCATTGCGGTGACCGGTACGATGGTGCTGACCTCCATGCTTTGTTGCACCGTGGCGGTCAAAAACTGGCACTGGAACCCGCTGCTGGTCGGGCTGATCCTCATCGGCCTGCTCTGTATTGATATTCCGCTATTCTCCGCTAACCTGGTGAAACTATTCTCCGGCGGCTGGCTGCCGCTGACGCTGGGGCTGGTGATGTTTGTGGTGATGACCACCTGGAAGAGTGAGCGCTTCCGCCTGCTGCGGCGCATGCATGAACACGGCAATTCGCTGGAGGCGATGATCGCCTCGCTGGAAAAATCGCCGCCGGTGCGGGTGTCGGGCACGGCGGTCTACCTGTCGCGGGCGCTGAACGTGATCCCCTTTGCGATGATGCATAACCTGAAGCACAACAAGGTGCTGCATGAGCGGGTGGTGCTGCTGACGCTGCGCAACGAAGACGCGCCATATGTGCATAACGTGCGCCGGGTCAGTATTGAACAGCTGTCGCCGACCTTCTGGCGGGTCGTGGCCAGCTATGGCTGGCGGGAAACGCCTAACGTAGAAGAGATTTTCCACCGCTGCGGCCTGGAAGGGCTGAACTGTCGGATGATGGAGACGTCATTCTTTATGTCGCATGAATCACTCTCGCTGGGAGAAAAGCGCCCGTGGTATCTGCGCCTGCGCGGCAAGCTGTTTTTGGCGCTCCAGCGTAACGCCCTGCGCGCGCCAGACCAGTTTGAGATCCCGCCCAATCGGGTGATCGAGCTGGGCACCCAGATTGAAATTTAATCCCGTCAGGCTCTCTTTTCGGAGAGCCTTTTTTATCCCCGAACGGTGACGCAGAAGCCGCCGCCGGCGCGGTTACTGAAGCTTACCCGCATGCCGTGCAGAGCGGCAATCTGCATCACGATGGAGAGACCCAGCCCGCTGCCGGTTTTTTGCTGGCCCGGTGGCCGCCAGAAGCGTTCGCCAAGACGCGTCAGCGCGGCGGGATCGACCCCGGGTCCGTCGTCGCAAATTTGCCAGCCCTGCGGCTGCAGGCTGACCGTAATGGTGCCGCCGGGCCGGCCATAGCGAATGGCGTTATCCAGCAGATTACGCAGCAGCAGGCCCAGCAGCAGCGGATAGCCCTGGCGCATCACTGGCCGATCGGGTGCCTGCAGCGTCAGGCTGACGTCGGCCGCCTGCGCCACCGAATAGTGATCTGCCAACTGCTGCCGGGTCAGCGCCAGCAGATCAATGTGCTGCCGTTCGCTATTGGGCTGGGTATCGTCAAGTCGCGCCAGAGTGAGCAGCTGATCGACCAGCCGGGTGGCGCGATCGATACCGGTATGAAGCTGGGTCAGCGCGTGCTGTCGCAGGGCGGGATTCTCATCGGCCAGCTGCAGGACCTCACTCTGCACTTTCAGCGCCGCCAGCGGGCTGCGCAGTTCGTGGGCCGCATCGGAGGTGAAGCGCCGTTCGCGCTGCAGCAGATCGTCGGTGCGGGCGAACAGCTGATTGAGCGCGTCAACCGTGGGGCGGATTTCGGTGGGCAGCGCGGCGGTGGCGAGGGGCGCACCGTCGTCGGGGGCGCGCTGCCGCAGGGTGCGGGTCAGGCGCTTAAGCGGGGCCAGCTGGTGGGTTACCAGCCAGAACAGCAGCGCGAGCATGAGCGGCGTCGCATACAGCCACGGCTGCAGATTGCTGATCACGATGTCGCGGGTCATATCGTCACGCGCTTCCCACTCCTGGCCGACGGCCACTACATAGCGGCGGTTCGCGCTGGTTAGCCAGACGAAGCGCCAGGGATCGTCATCGTCTGCTAACTGGCCATCGCGAAAGCCCTCGCGCTGGTCGTCGAAGCGAAAACGGCGGCCGTTATCACCGTCGTTCAGGACCATCCTGCCGTCGCGAGTAAAAATGGCAAAGGCCAGTACATCATCATCCTGCTCACCGCGATGGTGGTGCAGCAGATGTTTACTTTTCGGCAGCGTCAGGGGCGTCCCGGACAGGGCGCTGTCTGGCAGTGTGGTCAGCCGCTTGGCAAACAGCATCTGCTGCGTATCAAAGAGCGCGTTGATTTTTTCCCGGGTTTGGTACCAGGCGCCCACGGCGGCGAGTGTCCAGCACATCAGGGTGAGTAGAGTGAATCCCAGCAGCAGGCGACTGCGTAGACTGAGCATTCTCACGGTGCGGCGCCCAGCGTGTAGCCGACGCCGTGCACTGTGCGAATAGCTTCGCTGCCCAGCTTTTTACGCAGGTGATGGATATGTACTTCGATGGCGTTACTGGAGACGTCATTGTCCCAGCTGTAGAGTTTCTCTTCCAGCTGAGCGCGGGTCATCACCCGGCCGCGATGGCGCAGCAGCAGCTCCAGCAGCATCATTTCCCGTCCGGTCAGCGCCAGCGGTTTGCCGTGCAGCGTGGCCTGATGCGCCGCCGGATCTATGCTCAGTCCCCCGTGGGTGATGAGCGGCTGCAGCTGCCCGTGGCGACGCCGGATGAGTGCCTGCAGGCGGGCGGCCACTTCCGCCAGTGCGAAGGGCTTGCACAGGTAGTCGTCCGCCCCCTGTTGCAAACCTGCGACCCGCTGCGCCAGCGCGTCGCGGGCGGTGAGGATCAGTACCGGCTCATCGCGGCCGGCCGTGCGCCACTGGTGTAAAATCGCCAGCCCGTCAAGACCAGGCAGCGTCAGGTCCAGCAGTACGGCATCATACCCGGCAGCCGTCAGAGCCTGATGTCCCAGCTCGCCGTCGGTGAACCAGTCGACGACAAAACCCAGCTGAGTCAGTCCCATTTTCAGGCCGTCACCAATTTGCGGATCATCTTCAATGACTAAAATACGCATTTGCGGCTCCTTACCTCGTCTGCGAGGTTATACGCAACCCGACGCGCGCTTGTACAGCGACCCTCGCCACTTTTGGCCTCTTTTCACCAAAAATTTATTTTTTTTCGCGCCGTCCGCCATGCTTAAGATCGTGTTAAGCACGCTGTGCTTAACTGTATGCGAACCCACAACAAGGATCAGAGGTGAATGATGAAAAAGTCTGCTGCAGTACTGGCGATGATCGCGCTGGTTTCTACCCCTGTTTTTGCCGCACAGACGGGCGGATTTGTCGACGCTAACGGCAAACCTCAGGCGACTCAGGGCGGTTTTAGCGGCCCGGCCGCATCGCGCGCCACCGTCGCCCAGGCCAAAGAGATGAAGGATGACAGCTGGGTGACGCTGGAAGGGAATATCGTTCAGCGCGTCGGCGATGAAGATTACACCTTCCGCGATGCCACCGGAGAGATGCGCGTGGAGATCGACCACAAGCGCTGGAACGGGCAGAACGTTTCGCCCACCGATAAAGTTCGCCTGACCGGCGAGCTGGACAAAGACTTCAACGCCGTCGAGCTGGACGTGAAAGAAGTACAAAAGCTGCAGTAACTCTCCCGCCATCCCCGGAGGCCGTCGCCTTCGGGGTTATCACGCCACGGCGAAACGTTTCGATGGCGATCACAGATCCACGCTTTTCCCGTTGTCTGACCGGCTGCTCTCTTTTTACACTCCCGATAGCGAAACGTTTCGCTCCGGAGTGAATGATGAAAAAAGGTACCCTACTTAATGCCACTGTCTCCGCCGCGATCGCGCGTCTGGGCCATACCGATACCCTGACGATTGCCGATGCCGGCCTGCCCATTCCAGCCTCCGCGCAGCGGATTGATCTGGCGCTAACTCAGGGCGTTCCCGCTTTTATCCAGGTGGTGCAGGCGATCGCCGCCGAGATGCAGGTGGAGCACGCGACGCTGGCCGCAGAGATTCAGCAGCACAATTCGCCGTGTCATCAGGCGCTGTTAGCCCTGCTGACGACGCTGGAGCAGCAGCAGGGAAACCGTATCGGTGTGACCTACGTCAGCCACGACGAGCTGAAGCAGCGCAGCGCGCAGAGCCAGGCGGTGGTGCGCAGCGGCGAGTGTTCGCCCTATGCCAACGTGATACTTCACGCCGGCGTAACCTTTTGAGGTGGCCATGCAACCGTTACTGCAGCTGAGCGGCATTGATAAAGCCTTCCCCGGCGTAAAAGCGCTCTCCGGCGCGGCGCTGTCCGTGTATCCCGGGCGGGTCATGGCGCTGGTGGGTGAGAATGGCGCCGGTAAATCCACCATGATGAAGGTGTTGACCGGTATATATACCCGCGATGCCGGTTCGCTGATGTGGCGGGGGCAGGAAACGACATTTTCCGGGCCGAAGGCGTCGCAGGAAGCCGGAATCGGCATTATTCATCAGGAGCTGAATCTGATCCCGCAGCTGACCATCGCCGAAAATATCTTTCTTGGCCGCGAGTACGTCACCCGCTTTGGCCGCATCGAATGGAAAACGATGTTTGCCGCCGCTGATGCGCTGCTGGCGCGGCTGAATCTGCGCTTTAACAGTCACAAGCGGGTAGGCGATTTGTCGATTGGCGATCAGCAGATGGTGGAGATTGCGAAGGTGCTGAGCTTTCAGTCCCGGGTAATCATTATGGATGAGCCAACCGATGCACTCACCGACACCGAAACCGCCGCGCTGTTTCGCGTGATCAACGAGCTGAAGGCCGAGGGCTGCGGCATCGTATACATCTCCCACCGGATGAAAGAGATTTTTGAGATTTGCGATGACGTCACCGTGTTTCGCGACGGCCAGTTTATCGCCGAGCGTCCGGTTGCCTCCCTGACCGAAGCGTCACTGATTGAGATGATGGTGGGGCGCAAGCTGGAGGATCAGTATCCACGGCTGGATAAAACACCGGGCGGCGTCCGTCTGCAGGTGCGACACCTCAGCGGCCCCGGAGTACAGGAAGTCAGCTTCGATCTGCGCCAGGGGGAAATCCTCGGCGTGGCCGGTCTGATGGGCGCCGGACGTACCGAGCTGATGAAAGTACTCTACGGCGCGCTGCCGCGCAGCGCCGGACGGGTAACGCTGGAGGGGCGCGAGGTGAATATCCGCACGCCACAGGCGGGACTGGCGAATGGCATCGTTTATATCTCGGAAGATCGCAAGCGGGATGGTCTGGTATTGGGCATGTCGGTGAAAGAGAACATGTCGCTGACCGCGCTGCGCTACTTCAGCTATCCCGGCGGACAGCTGAAACAGGCTGAAGAGCAGCTGGCGGTAGGCGATTTTATTCGCCTGTTTAACGTGAAGACCCCCTCCATGGCGCAGCCGATTGGCCTGCTTTCCGGCGGTAATCAGCAAAAAGTGGCGATTGCGCGCGGGCTGATGACCCGGCCAAAGGTGCTGATCCTGGATGAGCCTACCCGCGGCGTAGACGTGGGGGCCAAGAAAGAGATTTATCAGTTAATTAATCAGTTTAAAGAGGAAGGGCTGAGCATCATTCTGGTCTCTTCCGAACTGCCCGAAGTGCTTGGCATGAGTGACCGCGTGCTGGTCATGCATGAGGGGCGCCTCAGCGGCGAATTTTCCATTGAACAGGCCAGCCAGGAAGCCATTATGGCGGCGGCGGTCGGTAAGCAACCTCAGCTGGAGCAGGCATTATCATGAGCACTCATCCCCTTACCGCCCAACGCCGCTGGTTCAGTAAAGCCTGGTTGATGGAACAAAAATCCCTGATCGCGCTGCTGGTGCTGATTGCTATCGTCTCAAGCCTCAGCCCGAATTTTTTTACCCTTAATAACCTGTTCAATATCCTGCAGCAGACCTCGGTTAACGCCATTATGGCCGTGGGGATGACGCTGGTGATCCTGACTTCCGGCATCGATTTGTCGGTGGGTTCGCTGTTGGCGCTAACCGGTGCGGTAGCGGCCTCGCTGGTCGGACTGGATATTAACGCCCTGGTGGCGGTGGCAGCTGCGCTGGCGTTGGGCGCGATGATTGGGGGGATAACCGGGATCATCGTGGCGCGCGGTAAGGTGCAGGCATTTATCGCCACGCTGGTGATGATGCTGCTGCTGCGCGGCGTGACCATGGTTTACACCAATGGCAGCCCGGTCAATACCGGCTTTAGCGACAATGCCGATCTGTTTGGCTGGTTTGGAATAGGTCGCCCGCTCGGCATTCCTACGCCTATCTGGCTAATGGCCGGCGTATTCCTGCTGGCCTGGTATATGCTGCATCACACCCGTCTCGGGCGCTATATCTATGCGCTGGGCGGCAACGAAGCGGCCACCCGCCTCTCGGGGATCAACGTCAACCGCGTCAAAATTATCGTATACAGCCTGTGTGGATTGCTGGCGGCGCTGGCGGGGACTATTGAAGTCGCCCGTCTCTCATCGGCTCAGCCCACAGCGGGTACCGGCTATGAGCTGGACGCGATTGCGGCAGTGGTGCTTGGCGGCACCAGCCTGGCGGGCGGTAAAGGGCGTATTGTGGGTACGCTGATTGGCGCGCTGATCCTCGGCTTCCTGAACAACGGCCTGAATTTGATGGGCGTCTCTTCCTACTACCAGATGATCGTGAAAGCAGTGGTGATTCTGCTGGCGGTGCTGGTGGATAACAAAAGCAATCATGCCTAACCCTACAGGACTACACCATGAAAAAACTGACTGCACTGGCTCTGTTGCTCTCCTCTGCGCTGAGCGCCAACGCCCTGGCGAAAGAGAACATCGCGCTGGTGGTTTCTACTCTTAACAATCCGTTCTTTGTGGCATTAAAAGAGGGCGCTCAGAAAGAGGCTGATAAGCTGGGTTACAATCTGCTGGTGCTGGACTCGCAAAATAACCCGGCGAAAGAGCTGGCCAACGTACAGGATTTGACCGTGCGCGGCGCGAAGCTGGTACTGATTAATCCGACGGATTCCGATGCGGTGGGCAACGCGGTAAAACTGGCAAACCAGGCGAACATCCCGGTCATCACCCTCGATCGCGTCGCGTCGGCCGGTAAGGTGGTTAGCCATGTGGCGTCAGATAACCGCTTTGGCGGCAAAATAGCCGGTGATTTTATTGCGAAAAAAGCTGGCGAAGGGGCGAAAGTGATTGAGCTCGAGGGGATTGCCGGTACTTCCGCTGCGCGTGAGCGCGGAGAGGGTTTTCAGCAGGCGGTAGCGGCGCATAAACTCACCGTGCTTGCCAGTCAGCCAGCCGACTTTGACCGGACGAAAGGGCTGAATGTTATGCAGAACCTGCTGACCGCACATCCGGACGTGCAGGCGGTTTTCGCCCAGAATGATGAAATGGCGCTGGGCGCGCTGCGGGCGCTGCAAACTGCCGGTAAAAGTGATGTGATCGTGGTGGGCTTTGACGGCACTGACGATGGTATTAAAGCAGTACAGGGCGGTAAGCTGGCGGCAACCGTGGCGCAGCTGCCCGGGCAGATCGGCGTTATCGGTGTGCAAACTGCTGATAAAGTGCTGAAGGGTGAGAAAGTGCAGGCGATCAATCCGGTCGATCTGAAGCTGATAACCCAATAACGACATTAACCCGGCGCCCCGCAGGGGCGCCCGCGAGGATGTAGCATGGCGACACACGGAAAACTGGCGGTGCTGGGCAGCATCAATGCCGACCATATCCTCAATCTGCCCGCGTTCCCGCGGCCGGGAGAAACGCTGCAGGGAGACCATTATCAGGTCGCTTTTGGCGGCAAAGGCGCTAACCAGGCCGTGGCGGCTGGTCGCGCGGGGGCGCAGCTTTCTTTTATTGCCTGCGTCGGCGACGATGCCATTGGCGAGCGTATTCGCCAGCAGTTGGTGCAGGATAAGATTGATACTGCGCCAGTGAGCGTGATCGCCGGCGAAGCGACCGGCGTGGCGCTGATCTTCGTGAACGCCGAAGGGGAGAACGTCATTGGCATCTATCCCGGCGCCAACGCGGCCCTGACGCCCGAGCGGGTGCGCGCGCAGCAAGCGACAATCGCGGATGCCGATGCGCTGCTGATGCAGTTAGAGACGCCGCTGGAGAGCGTGATGGCGGCGGCGAAAATAGCGCGCGCGCACGGTACGCAGGTGATCGTCAATCCGGCCCCGGCCTGCGCACTGCCGGACTCGCTGCTGGCGATGATTGATGTGATCACACCGAACGAAACTGAGGCGGAAGCCCTGACCGGGGTGCGCGTCGACAGCGATGAAAAAGCGGCCGAGGCGGCGCAGATACTGCATCATAAGGGTATCGGGCGGGTGCTGATCACCCTGGGTAGCCGCGGCGTATGGTTCAGCGAGCAGGGACGGGGAGAGCGGATAGCCGGCTTTCGCGTGAAGGCAGTAGATACCATCGCGGCGGGCGACACGTTTAACGGCGCGCTGCTTGTCGCACTGCTGGAACAGCAGCCGCTGCCCGCGGCCATCCGCTTTGCCCACGCGGCGGCGGCGATCGCGGTTACCCGGCGCGGTGCCCAGCCGTCAGTGCCGTGGCGGGAGGAGATTGACCGTTTTCTGGCTGCGCAGGAGTAAACCGTGGCAACAATGAAAGACGTTGCCCGCCTGGCTGGGGTGTCGACCTCTACCGTCTCGCACGTGATTAACCAGGATCGCTTCGTGAGCGACGCAATCACGCAAAAGGTGCGGCAGGCAATCGGCGAGCTCAACTATGCGCCGTCGGCGCTGGCGCGCAGCCTGAAGCTGAATCAAACCCGCACCATTGGTATGCTGCTGACCGCCAGCAGCAACCCCTTCTATTCCGAAGTGGTGCGCGGCGTAGAGCGCAGCTGCTATGAGCGCGGCTACAGTTTGGTGCTGTGCAACACGGAAGGCGATGAAGATCGCCTCAATCGCAGCCTGGAAACCCTGATGCAGAAGCGGGTCGACGGATTACTGATTCTGTGTACTGAGAGTCATATTCCCTCGGCGGCAATCCTGGGTCGCTATCCCAGCGTTCCCTCGGTCATGATGGACTGGGCGCCCTTTGAGGGCAACAGCGATGTGATTCAGGATAATTCGCTGCTGGGCGGTGAGCTGGCGACACAGCATCTGATCGCACGCGGCTACCGCCGCATTGCCTGTATCGCCGGCCCACAGGATAAATCGCCCGCTCGCCTGCGGCTGGACGGTTTTAAGCTGGCCATGCAGCGCGCCGGAATAGCGCCGCTGCCCGGGCACATTGTCTACGGCGATTTTGAATTCGCCGGCGGGTTTAATGCCATGAACAGCCTGCTGGCGCTGCCGCAGATTCCGCAGGCGGTATTCACCAGCAATGATGCGATGGCGGTGGGAGTCTATCACGCGCTGTGGCAGGCTGGCCTGCGGATCCCCGATGATGTGGCCGTGGTGGGCTATGACGATCTTGAATTGTCTCGTTACCTGACCCCGCCGCTGACGACCATTCATCAGCCAAAGCTCGAACTGGGGGAGTTAGCCATTGATACCCTCATTCACCGCATGGCCGACCCCGGCCTCAGCCAGCAAACGCTGATCCTGACGCCGGAGCTAATGGAGCGCGCCTCGGTAGGCGATGTTCAGGCCTGATCTTTGGCCGGACGCTTTTCACGATTCGCAATCAGATTGCGGCCATCGTGACGGCGCAGTAGCGTAAATACCAGTCCGGATATCACGGTCACCACCCCCATGGTCAGGAAGGTATAATGAAAGTGGTCAAGGGTATCGCCCGGTGTGTTCTGGTAATAGCGCAGCACTGCGGCACTGATGGCTACGCCAAAGCTGATCGCCAGTTGCTGCGTTACCGCCAGCATGCTGTTACCGCCGCTGGCGTGCTCATCGGTCAGATCGGCAAGCGTGATGGTATTCATGGCTGTAAACTGGGTCGACATGGCCATTCCCAGTAAAAATAGCGGGATAAGCATGGCCGCTATGTTGGCCGTAGGCGACTGCAGAGAAAAACTCGCAATCAGCACGCCAATAATCAGGGTAATCCCCACCAGCGTCGAGCGGTAACCCAGCCAGCGCAGCACCTGGGTGACGGTCGACTTGGCGAGCAGGGAGCCAATCGCGGTGGGGGCCATCATGCAGCCGGCGATGATCGCCGAATACCCGTAACCGACCTGCAGCATCAGCGGCATTAAAAAAGGCACGCAGCCGGTACCGAGTCGGGAGGCAACGTTACCGGCAATGCCAATGGAGAAGGTGCGGGTCTTAAACATCGGCAGGGCAATCAGCGGTGACGGATGGCGCCGCGCGTGGAGAATATAGAAGAACACCAGCACGATGCCGCTGAGCATGACGCCCACCGCCAGCAGGCTGTTCACAATCTGCTCGCCCAACAGCTCCAGTCCGCTCGACAGTAAAACCAGACCAAGGCCAAATAACAGAAAGCCAGACAGATCAAAGCCGCGGGGGGGCGTGGTGAAATCCGGCATATAGCGGCGGGCGTAGAAAATTCCCGCCAGGCCAATAGGAATATTTATCAGGAAGATCCAGTGCCAGCTGGCCCAGGTCACCAGCGCACCGCCGAGCAGGGGACCGAGTATCGGGCCGACCAGGCCTGGCATAGTGACAAAGTTCAGTACCGGTAGCAGCTCGCTACGCGGATAGGCCCGCAACAGCGCCAGTCGCGCGACCGGCATCATCATCGCGCCGCCGACGCCCTGGATGACGCGGGAGGTCACTAATACGCTAAGCGTCGGCGACAGTGCACAGGCCAGCGAGCCAGAGGTAAACAGAGTGACGGCCAGAATGAACACCCGGCGGGTACCGAAGCGGTCGGCCAGCCAGCCGCTTACCGGAATCAGCATCGCGACGGTCAGGGTGTAGCTGATGATGGCCGACTGCATTGCAAGAGGTGAACGATTCAGGCTGCGCGCAATATCAGGAAGAGCCGTATTCAGAATAGTGGCATCCAGTGCCTGCATAAAAAACGCCATCGCGGCGATCCAGGGGAGTCCGGCCATGCTCCGGGCGGAATGCGTCATGAAATGTCCTTAAAAACGGATGAGCGTTAGCGCCCGTTTGGATGACTAAGCGATAAGCATAACACCTGCCTGAGCGTGGTGAATCAGGAAAATGGTGAGAAGTTGCTGAGTATTACGTCAGGAAACGTCGCTAAATCGCACTGTTGTGTGATTTTTGTTCGATTGGAAGGTTTTTTCCAGGAAATACTTGTCACCCGTCAGAAACTCCCTATAATGCGCCTCCACTGACACGGCACAACGGCCTCGCGGCGGGTGCGGTGCAGAGGCCCGGGATTCACCGGCGCCGCCGGAGAAAAACTTCTGAAAAAGAGGTTGACTCTGAAGGAGGAAAGCGTAATATACGCCACCTCGAGTTAGCAAGCGAAAGCGCCTAACTCACTGCTCTTTAACAATTTATCAGACAATCTGTGTGGGCACTCACAGGACAGATATCAAAAGCCTCCGGGCTCAAAAATATCAAGTCTCAAGAGTGAACACGTAATTCATTACGAAG